>NZ_LAHA01000092.1 GCF_002608075.1 Nostoc linckia z4 | reverse complement strand
AAATGCGAATTGGGCGTTACCGTTATCCGTATCGTCAAATTCGTAGCCTAATATAAGTTTGTTAAATATCTTATCTGCTATTGGCTCAATGACCAAATTAGCCACTTCGCCAATATCTGCTATAAGCAAATCTTTTCGGTAAAATTCTACCATTGGGGCTATATACACGCCGTTATTTACCACACCAACGCCAATAGATGCCCTGCTTTGAAGGTCTTTTATTGCCTCTTCAAAGTTCATGTTAATCCACTGGTTAGCATCTCCCCTTAATGCTGTGTCGGACGTCACAACAACGTCTCTCACGATCATATCCCTTTCTTTGTAATCGCCCGAAAGGTAGTTTGACGGTGCTATGGTGTATTTGTTTTCGGTCATCTTGTACACCAATTGGCGCAAAGCCCCGAAGTACCTTAGACCCCGAACCGTTACGGCTGGTAGTTGAAACCTTGTATCTACACGGAAATAATCTGCATCACCTATAGCGTAACTAAACCCATTACGCCCCACAACGGGCGAAGTTACCTTATCGGCTAAATAAACCTCTATGGCTTGGCCTGATTCAGCGGCTACGGCAATATCCTGGTATTGAATGTATATGTTGCGATCCGAACCAGGGGCGAGCGTGTTAGGGTCTTGCCAAAGCAAAGTTGCACTTACCGTTACATTGGAATCAATTGATTGCTTTACCACCGCATATAGTTGCAGGCGTACATTATCAGCACTGGCAGCCGAATTTTTGTAATAAGCCGCAAAGCCACCCGAAAACAGATAGTTGCCCGACCTGTTAACGACTATCAAAAGCTGGTTTTTCTGCGCTACCGAAGCATAGGTAATTACCTTCCCTGTATTGGGGTATGCGCTTATTTCGGAATATTCGGTATTCTTATCGTATATAGATAGAGGGATATACTTTTTAGCCCAATAGGCATCAGTTTTGTCATTGTCTACAAAGTTGGATATAAGCCATTCCTGATAGCCGTATAGCCACATGCCTGCTATCTCTACGTCTA
This sequence comes from Nostoc linckia z4, assembly GCF_002608075.1. Taxonomy (GTDB): domain Bacteria; phylum Cyanobacteriota; class Cyanobacteriia; order Cyanobacteriales; family Nostocaceae; genus Nostoc; species Nostoc linckia. Next base: position 20,244 of record NZ_LAHA01000092.1, on the reverse strand, counting down.
CTTTTTCTGACTGCTGGTAGCTTAGTGTGTAGGTTTTACCCGCGTTTGCCTCCAAATACGAATTAATACCGCCCTGTTTCAGTTCGCACTCTACGGTATCAATAGTGTCTTTGTAGGTAGCCCACTGGAAGTCAAAGATACCCATGCTTATAAAGTTTTGGGTAGTAGTGTCTTTGATTCTTATTTCAAGCTGTATGGTTCCGTTTACACCGTATGTATTGTATGAATTGCGTATTGCCTCGGCTAGGGTGTCAACAAAAGTTAAAGATGGTATTATTGAATCAAATATCCCGTGATATGTTTTGTGCCGTACATACTCCTTAGATAAGTCCTGCCATCTATCCACACAATCACGGTGTGGCTTTTGGTTAATACTGCCATCAGGCGCGATATATTGACCCGCGCCATCCAGTAAATAAAACTCGTATAGTATCTCTGTACTCAACGGGGTAAAGATAATAAAAAAGCCCTACAAATTAATGCAGGGCTTGCAAGTCGTAGGAATCACGACAAACCTACGAAAGGTCTTTGATTATCTTTTCTATCTTATCGCGCTTTTTTTCTAATTTAAGTAGTTTTATTTTCGCTTTTCCTAATACCTGTTTTTTAGCTTCGGCTTCACTCATTGAATAGTCTGATTTACTTAAATATGAGTTGTGCATCGCTCCTTTAGGAAGGTAATAAGTTATACTGTTAATTATTTTAGCATCTACAGTAAATATACCCTTTGTCTCCCAATACCTAGTTACCCAAATGGTTGTTGTTTCTTTCATAATCGTGATTTTTAAAGTGAAACACAAACATACAAAAAACACCCCTATTTTACAACAGGGGTGCTAAAAACAAAAATATATGAATAGACTACAGAAGAAATAGCCTGTACAAAGATAAAAAAAGTCCTGTAGAAACAAGACTTTTACTTCACACACATGAATTACTCACTTATTGCAAAGATATATTAATTCATTGATTTGCGCTGACTTGGCAATAAAATACCCTTTTTTTGGGTAGTTGGCCTGTTGATACGCCCTATTTTATAGTCAATACTAGCCAAGTAAGATTCCATTTTATCGGTCTTTATCTGCTGCTGGTGCTGCATGGATTTTATTAATCGTTCACTTAAAAATGGCAGCTTGGTTGCCCATTCGTTTTGCGGTATAACTCTAGCATGGGCAGGCGCGGTATAGATACCTTCTTTGCTTAGCACGTGCATTGTGCCATCAGGATTTTGCAGGATTTCGGGTTTATTACCTTCTGCTGCTATGAATGCACCGCCCGGGTGATCTTCTGTACCCTTTGCGTATTGCGGTAACGGTGTAGCTGCTATGGTCGCTACCTGTACTGCTCCTAATATACCCGCGGCTGTTGCCCCTGTAAGGTCGCCCTTCGCCAAGAACGCGGTAATAGCTAATGCCGTATTGATACCCGCTTGGGATATGGCTGCAACCTTTTCATAGATAGCCTGCTTTTGCTTCGCTGCAATTTCTTCCTGTCTTAGCTTTTCTAAATCGGTAGCCCGTTGCGCTTCTGCACCTGCCAGTTTCTTTTGGTACTCCATTTCGGTTGCTGATGTAGCGGCAAGGTATTCTTTACGCTTGGCAAAGTCTTGGTCTAGTTGTGCTTTGCGCTTCTGTATTTCTCCTAATTCGTTTTCGGTAATGCTACGGCCTATCTGCGCCGAAAAGTTGGCTATCTCTGATAATACCTCTTTATATCGTGTCAGAAAGTCGTTGAGATTCCTTATTTTGTTCTCATTGGCTGTAGTAAATTGTTCTGTTTCAAGGTCAGATATTTGCTTGTTAATGCTGGCAACCTGATTGAGTGCCTTTACACGGTCATCACCTGTTAGATTCTTTGCGCTTTCCTCTGCTGCTTTCAGTTCGATCCGTAAACGCTCAATTGTCCATTTACGGATAATATCGGTACGTTTCTTTTCAAATACTTCCTGATTGGTTATTGTACCATCCTGGTATTGCTTGTTGAGGGCAATAAGTTCAGCGAACATAAACCGCTCGTTATTCATTACGTCCTGCTCAAATAGCGGCATTACGTCTTTGCCGGACGTTGGGTCTTTTTTCTTTATATTGAAATCTAATGAATTAAATGCCTTTCTCCCTTCGGCGTATATTTTAGGAAGTTCTTTACGCAGCCTAGCCCACATTGCCAAAAGACGTTTTTCATATTCTTCATCTAGTTTTTGCTGTTCCTCATATTTTTTACGCTCTGCTTCTACCTCTGCTGCTGTTGTATCAGCTTTTAGATCGACAATATCAAGTTGTAATTTTTCGCGCTCACGCCCGATGCTAGTCAATATCTCTCTTATGACGTTTCTGTCGCCTCTTATTTTCTCAATATCCTCTCTGCTAAAACCTATGTTTTGTATCAGGTAATTAGATGATAGCCTTGAAATTAAATCCTCTGTTGATTCGCCTCTTTTTTTATATTCAGATATAGACTTGGATAATTTTAAATACAATTGGTTGGTTTCTTCCAATTTCACAACCTGATAGGCTCTTAGTTGGTTTTCTTTAGCTAAAATATCCTCTGCACTAGCACCCCTAGCCTTTAGCATTTTGAGCTCATTCTTTAGTTGCCTTTCGCCCTCAAAGTTTAGATCATCCCTACGTTTGCTGCTGGCAGTTATTTTGTCAAAATACCGTTGTATGGAATCTATGAGACTTTCGTATGCATCTTTAGCCTTTTTGGCTTTTTCTTCATTATCGGTAAAAGATGTGGCAAGCAAAGTAAGCCCAGTTACCGCTAGTGAGGCTACGCCCGTAATGCCAAATAACGACTGTCGTACTAGTGATAATGCTGATACTGTAGGTTGTCCTGCTGCTGCAAGTTCCTTGTTCCTGTCAATAACCCTTTTAAAATCCTCTGCAACAGCAGTAAGGTTATTGGATAAGGACATTATAAATATTCTGAAAGATATGCCTGCGTTGGGCAATTCACGCCATATCTGATTAAGGTTTGTTAATGCGCTATTGTAATTACCCACATTCCTGTTGTGGATGCCAACTGCTGCATCTACACGCTTTAGGGTATCGCCCATCCTCATTGCTTCCTGCTGGGCTTCAATGTAGGCGGGATTTAGTTCCCCAACACTAAAAAACAGGTCACGGACGCGCTTTATTTGATCGCCATAGGCTTTGTTTAAAATGTCGTAGTCACTAGTAAGCTGCTTTACCTGCTTTTCTTCTGCTTTCTGTTGCTTTTCTACGTCTTTCCGTAGCTTATTTAGCTCCCTTAGCAGTTCTACTACCTCTTTTGTGGTTTTGGTTTCTTTTTGCTGCGCCTGTGTTACGCCATCTGTAGCAATCCGCATCCCGTTAAGATGGTTGACAGCATTTTCAACTAGGGTATTTAAGTCTGATACCGTTGCTGCCCCTTTCAGTTTAAACTCTATATTCCTCGTGAGGCTATTAAGTTCCAAAAATGGTTTTATAGCATCTTCTGTAGCCGATTTCAGCTCCCTTAGTTCCTTTATGGCTCCCGAGGCGACTACCTCTATTTTTTCATCCATGATTATTTAGTTTTTGGAGGTGCGGGTTTTATTGCTTTAGAAAACCTTTTGTATTGTAGGCAAAATTCCTTTACCGTTAAAATCCCAATGTTTATTATTTGTGGTGCAAATACTTGTGACATAGACAAACAAGCATCAATGAACCAATCCCAATTAACAACAGACTTTTTACCGCTATCTTTTTCATATTGACGGATCAAATCCTTTTGCCGTAGCTCCACTTTCTTTAACAGAGCTTCGATATGGTCTAGTTCCTCATTGTCTATTTCTTCGGGCTGGTACTTGTAGTTGACATTGCCGTCCTTTAGTGCCTGGTTGAGCGCATCTATCAAATCAGGGTGGTACACCTGCCTGCATACGTTAATACACATGCCTACGCGGGATAGATAGCTATTACGATACTCAATGCCCCCAATAAGCTGTATTTGCCCTGCGCTATCGTCTGCAATGGCATCGTGGTACTGCTCTATTAACTGGTTGGCTTGTTCGCGTGTAAGCTCTCCTAACTCCTTATCTACATACAAGGAAATGAACTTAGAAAGCGGGAATGTATTGATTGATATATTCACATATCAAAGATAATAAAAAAGCCCCCATGAATGGAGGCTACTGTTTACTGCTTGTCTGTGTCAGAAAATCAAATGTAAAAAATATTTTGGGAAGTGTTTGGTGTTACCACGGAGTAACATTATCTTTGTGTAACAAACAGAAAGATATGAAAAAGACTAAAAAACATTACTGCGTATTCCTTCAATTTGAGGCTTTTGAATTTAATATCGAGGCTACGAGCAAAGCCGAAGCAAAGCAAAAAGCACTCAAGAAACTCCAACGAAAGCAACTAAAATCACTTTTGGATAAAAATAATACAAGTGTAGATACTTACTAGCCTATGGACATACTAAAATACTTCAAACTTACCCCATTTATTAAAAAGTACTTGCCTCACATTAATAATGTAAAGTACAAGCTAAGCGGTAAGAACAGCAGTGGCAAGCCGTATGGTTTCAGCCCACAGGAGCAAGCCGAAATAATGGCGGAGATAGAAAAACTACTTGAACAATCTAAAAACAAATAGTATATGAAAGAGTACAAAGTAATTCACCTTGTCGATATATTAATATTTGAGCGAACAGTAGCTAAGTATATTAGCCAAGGATGGGAACTAGTTGGCGGCGTGTCTGTTTTTCATCATAGAGGCTATATGCATTATCATCAGGCAATAACTAGGTAGCAACCTGTAAAAACAAAACATATGGAAGATAACACACTGAAAGCGGGATGGATAAAAATAAACCCTGATGGATCATTAACAAGGGATTATTACGCGGGTGATTGGCGTGGAGAGCCGAACGAATTCGCAATAAAAAATGCTATAGAAGCTACAGGCGCGGACATTTCACCCCTTACCGCGCTACGATCCCTTGAAAACAACATGTCGGACAGCCTAAAGAAAGCTGAAAAACAAATACTCGACACCCGAGCCAACAGGGTAAATAACATCTGCTTTGCCATGCTCATATTGTTGTACGCTATCGGTGTAGGGATAGCTTTAAAATATTTGGTATGAAAAATACACCGATCGAAAAAGCAATTTCTGCAATAAAAGAAAGGAGGGAAGTAGTATCTAATTCGCCTGATTGTGACAAGGATTTAATAAATATGAAGCTGATTAGCTATGACGTATGTTTGAATATACTTGAAAATCTACTTCCAGTAGAAAAGGAATATTTTAAAACCATTATAAACAACCAATAACATGTACAAGCCTTTTAAACTTGAAGAAATACCGATCCATCCTGAATTTAACGATATAGAAACAGTCAAGACGACTGAATATTTTTTAGCGGTTAGAGGTGGTTTGGTCTACGTAGGAATCATAGATTTTGATGATATGCGATTCTATGGTCATGCTCTAGGTAAGATATACACGCTGTTCCATATTTCAGAAATAACCCACTACATGCTAATACCCGATTGCAGTCACTTAAAATAACACATAACATGACAAAAGAACAATACAAGCAAAGGCGCGATGAACTGGAAGCGCAAATAAAAGAACTTGAACAGCAGTACATTGATGCCTGCCCGTATAAAGTGGGGGACAAGGTTGTGGTGGTAACATATTTCTTAAAAGAAAAAGAAGTTTTTATTCAACATATAACTATCTCGCGAATGGAAAACAGATCGTTCTACGCCATTGATTTCGCAGCAGTAAAAAGAGACGGTACAATGTCGCAACAGGGCGCAGGGTTAAGTTGGCTTGGCTACAAAGACATCATCCGCAAAATTGACTAACCAATAAAACAAAAACAATGACTAAAGTAATTATCCTGGGTGAGCAACCCAAAGAAGAAAAGAAGTTGAAACCTATTGAGCTTATTAAATGGATCAGCTCTATTAAGGGTATTTGCGAAGGGGCTGTAGTCAAGCCGTCAGAATATGACTTTGTTGTGCTTCTTTCAAGACTATATGATGGCAGTGCATATGACTTGATGTATGTTTATGATAAGAACCAACAAATGAGTGGCACTCTTTACCTCGGTCACTTCAATGACGGTGTAGTAGAATGATAACCTTTTTATTCATTATCTCCGTGCTGGGTATGTACGTTGATTATAAATTACCAAAATGATAAAATACAAAATATTTTTTTACGAAAAAAATACCTGGTATAACGCCGGTGATAAAATGCTATCTACTTACCTATTCGCTTTTCATGTTAGGCAAGCATCAGAGTGCTTTTATAGTGAATATCCTGACACTATGATTATCGCAGGCATAGTAGAAGCAGATGAAACTATATTGCATGACGATGAAATGTACTTTAAATGATACTTCAAACAATAACCATTCTTTTAGTTGATGCTGTAGCCTTTATGGTGGCTATGCATTGGGCTGGAAGGTAAAACCAAACAACAATTTTATGAAAACAGGGATCGAACTAATTGCCGAAGAAAGGCAAGAACAAATTGAAAAACACTTGTATCGAGTGAAAGATGACGTAGACCATAATGGGGCTATGCAGTTATGCAATGCTGCTGTACACCTACTTGGCCAATATAGCTGTTTTGACTTTGATGATACAGAGGATTTTTTGCCGTCACAATGGAATGCAGAAATATATAAAAAGATGACACTAAAGAAATATAGGGAAAGATTAATAATTGCCGGTGCATTAATCGCCGCCGAAATAGACAGGATTCAAAATGCAGCTAATTAAACACCCGTTGCACCACAACAAAGTTAGACACATCATCATCGGGGGCTTTCACTGTATAGCCCCCGTTTATCATTCTGCATATCAGGAAGGATTCAAGATTTGCATATTTCTTCTTACCTCGTATCTCTGCCAGTTGTATTAGCCTTTCATCTTTGCTGCCTTTTAGTGATTTGCAGGTGCTGCAATTACTCATGATCGTACATCGGTTTACTTTCAGGCATTTTTCTATTATCCCTTTGCTTTAGGTACATCTTAAAGTCCGTGTAATAATATATAAACCTTATAAATGTCTTATGAACATTTATCCATTGTAAGGCTTTTCGTAGCATTACATCTATAATTATAGTAGAAAATAGGTTAAATGCGCCTATTAACAACAATGATATGGTTGTAGTTATTATTACAACTCCTATCACCCAACCTGCTAAACCTGTAAATTCAAAATTCATATTGTGTGTTTTTATCCGTAAATAATTAGTTTAAATTCCCTTACCATTGCTTTGCTCAATGATGGATACCATTGTGCCGCATAAGGCGCGCTAAGCCCCCATATTCTGTCACCATACTTGGTTGTCAGCTTGCCTGTTTTGCTGTCTGTAGAATCAAAGCCGTAACTATCGCCGTTTACTTTTAGAAAGATACCCCTGTGAAATGCGCCTGTTAGTTTTAGATCGGCAAAGCCAAGACCCGCCAAGCTGCTCAATCGGTACTTATCTATCGCGTACACACCACTACGGTACTTGCCAATCGGATTGCCGTTCTTATCCTTACCGTGTAGCATTTGATCCCGTTGTGCTGCTTCGGCTACCTGTTTGCTATCCTGCATGGCACGGGCTGTTATCGGTATAGCCTGCTGTATGGCCTTATCTATGCCGCGATGTAGGCTAAATAGTGTTGCCATTAGTATCGTCGCGTTTCTTTCCCACTATCGTGTATATTTGTTTGAGCGCTGCGCCTATTGCATCACCGTCTATTGGCCTTATCTCAAAGCTATCAGCAGCAAGCTTTATATCGTAGAATCCCCTAAACTGGTTTACAAAGCACTCCTTTAATGCTTGTTCGCTATATGCATTGGCTGTGAGCAAATCGCCATCATACAGGATTTGACCCCATAATGTGCCATCTGCTGCCGTTTCTACTATTATGGTATATTTAGGATGGTCTAACGTTCCTTTTATCAATGATGGGATTTGATTATCCATATACTAAAGGTTTATTTCAAGTTCTTTGCCCGCCAAACACCAATAAATATTTTGTAGCTGATGAAGGAATTTGCATTGGGCGTTGGTTTCAGAGTTATACCTAAATGTTATTGACCCGTTTGTGATATTCAGTTCTACTCCAATTTCAGGATGTCCTAATTCGTCCGCATCAAACCTTATTCTATATTTCGATTCATATGTTCTTACAAACCCCGCCTTTTCAAGTATTTCGGGCGTAATGGGGATGGGATCAATATCATTGTTGGTTAACTGGACTTCTACGCCGTTCCTTTCGACTACTAAGATGCCATACTTGTTTAATGAAACAACTTCCCAATATAACTTTTGGTAAAAAACTAAAGCCCCTAAACTTAATTCATGTGTCTGTATCATATCATTTTTGTTTCTACAAATATATAAAAAGCCCCGTAAATTAATACAGGGCTTTCATTTTGATTGTACTTACTAATGCTTACTTTTCGGTCTTTGGCTTGGCTTCGGTCTTTGGCTGCGCATCCTGCCATGTTTCTTTTATGGCGTTATCGTTCTTGCCAAATGAGGCATAAACATGCTCTTTGGTTTTGATGTGCGCCAAAAAATCATCGGCACTTTTAAACCTTTTAAGCATGGCTTTGTTAATGCCCGTATTTGAATTGCCAGCCTTTACCTTTATTGCGTTTGTCTTTTTCATAACGTTATGGTCTTGTTATTACAATAGATTGTGCTGCTTCGTAGTATTCAATGCCCAGTGCTGCCAGTGCTGATACGCTTGCCAGTGTCAATACCATTGATTGCCCCGATGCAGGATAATAGGTATCCTTAGCATCTGCATCTATCAGTAGTATCTTTTGCTCATTCACCGTTACCACCGTTACTGAATCAATGGTTATCGCGTTACCCGTAGCCCTGTTGGTCAGTACGAATGCATCAGGATCGTTAAGCAGCGTTGGGTATGCATCAACCAGGTTCTCCGCACCGCAACACGCAGCAATACCCACTTGGAATGTACCAGTTGTAGGGTTGGTAAAGGCTATCAATGATAGATAAGCGTTCTGTACCTGTTCAAGGTCTGACAGGCTGAAATTAAGCTGTACACTCGAAGCATTGACGTTCAGCGATTGGAAGTTAGCGAACTCTAGCGCGAAATAGTAACGTGTTGGTTCTTCCTCGCTTGCCCACACCAAAGGCTCTATGTATATTTCCGAAAGACGGATAGGCTTAATGCCTGTTATCGTGCCGTTTACATCGGTTACATTTTCGCCCCATACTTTGCCGCCTGCATCCCATATCAGTACGCCAAAGTTGCCCTGTTGGTCGTTGTAGCCGCGGTATAGCTGATCCTGTACGCATTTGCTTAGCGTATGCTCCATCCTGAAACGGTTAACCACATCACGCGTTACTTTAGATGTGCCGTTGGGATAAGTAAACCTTTGTACGTCCTCTGATTGATTTTCGGACATGAAAGCAGGAACGAAAGACCCCCTTTCTGATGGTGTATCGTCTGTGAAAATGGCCTGAAACAGTGTACGCGCATTCAACAACTCCGTGGCAGTAAATACTTCGTTCAGCCTGTGGAACGAAACGCCTACTACCTTGCTTGGGTTATTGTTGCAGCTGCCTGTACCAAGATTTGATCCACCTGCGAAACAATCGGTAAAATTAATTGCTGCCATTATTTAATAATGTTTTTCTGTTAGTTAATGTTTTGTGGATAATAACACGCCTCGCTCAATGGTATTTCTAGCCCCTGTATGTCGATTGCATCAACTTGGTCGTTTAGCTTGTTGGCTGTATTTGTAGTGCCGTCTCCGAAATCCTCGCGCCCCCAGTATTTGCGCTCCGTGTAGTCGAACGTCATATTTGCCCTGTCAGAGATAACAAAGAATTGCCTGTTATTGGCTATGCCTTGTATTAATTTATCTGCAATAGGGCGTAATACGGGTTCAAATACTATATCTTCACGCTGCTCGGAACTGTAGGGCTTTTCCGTATGATGACAAACAATCAGCCTTACGGTCGCAGTGCTGTAGCCTCGCGGGTTAATGTTGTAGGTTATATCCTCTGGCAACCAAACCAACGGGAAACGCAGCTTTTTAGACGCGGGTTCTTGTGCCATTTCCTTTAAATGCTGGATTAGTTCCCATATGTGCCCATGATAGTAATTAACCGCCTGTATTTGGCTAGTATAGCCCGTAGCGGCGGTTTCTCTTTCCTGTAGGTACGCAATGAAATCATCCGATGATATTTTATCTACCACCTGCCTCATTGATTGCGTTACTGGATATTTTACTATCATATGCCTACTCTGTTACCGCCTCCGTTATGATAATAAAATGGGTTAATCCTATCATTCCATGTATTGAAATACCTATAGTAGGTAGCATAGCTGTAATACCATATGTTGGTATCAAATTCAGGGTACGTGTCTTTGTTCCTTTCAAGGAAATAGTACATATCCTGGTTAACCTTCACCATCTTACGCCATGCCAGCACCATCTTATCAACGGGGCTAACCCTAGTGGAGTTCTCCGCATTGCTTGTTACCGCACCAACACCCGATATTGTTTGAGCGTTGTTTTTGACATACTGGTAAAAAACATAGTCGGCAATTGGGCTAGTCTTTGTTGTACCATTAACCAGCCCTTGCCACCTATATGATTCACCGTTGTACTCGTATACCTTACCGTTTAGCAAGTCCTGAAACCTGCTATCTGATATGTTGGCTAAAAACAGTTGAGCGAAACTAACACCCATAACCCCGTCTAAGTATTCAGGCTCATACACATTTATTGAATCAGTAAGGGAGGCTATTATACTGCCCTTATCTGCGTTCTCAATCAATATATCCCTTACAAAATAGTCTGGTGTTATGAGTGCCATGTGTTATGCTTTATCTTCGTCCTCCAGGAACATCACGTATGAATTAAGAACGCCTGTACCCGTAGAGCTTAGTTGTACCCTGTAGTAAATAGCTTTACGATCAACCAAAGACCATGCAAAAGATTGGTCTGCAACATCTGTTAGCGTTGCTGCTGTTTGTCCCGGTACTGCTGCCCATTTAACGCCATCCAATGATATTTGCGGGGTGGCTGTGCCTGCCGCTGCACCTGATGCGCGGGTAATAGCTATTTGAATAGTAATGTTGCCGCTGTTACCGTTCCATTGTCCTGTATCAAACGTTTTGGTTTCGGTGTTCGTGTTTGTCGTAGTGCCTGTTAAGGGCGCACGTTTTAGTGTCGGGCTTGCCATTATTTACCTTCTTTAGATGGTTTTGAATTAGCGTTAGGGTCTTCGAGTGTAGCCATGCCGCTGTCTATCAGCTTTTGCACTACTGCACTGTGTACCTTGTACGCCTTACCTGTGCCCATTGGGCTTTTTGCAGTACCGTATACGGTTACTTCATCTTTAGGCAATACTTCGCCTTCTTTCATGCCTTCTTTAGGCTTTCTTTCTGCTTGTGACATAATTATGCTTGTGTTAATAGTGCTTTTACAACATCAAAATTGAATGATACGAATGAACCCGTATGAGCCGTAGCGATATAGTCGTGGAAGAACTTTTCAACGATAACGCGCATTTGGTTGTTATCGAAATCAGATACAACGCTGGTAACAGGGCTTGAACCCGTAACAGTCACACCGTAGCCGATGCGGATAGTCCATGCTTCATCACGTATTTTCCAAAGACCTGATTCACCAAGTATAGCAGTACCTACAGGTACATAGTTAGATGTTCTTACAGTAAAGCCCATCATGATGGTTTCTCCATCAGGGTTATACATTGGGATAGGAAGGAAGAATGAACCCTGTGTATTTTGCTGCAATGCGATACGCCACATATCCTGTGGGTTCAGTATCAACATATCCGGGTTAAAGTTCAGCGACTGTATTTGCGCTGCTACTGCGCCTATAGCGTGGTAGTCTGTAGGGTTAACGTATTGGCCATCCAATGCAGTGCCCGTGTAGCCTGCCGCATCTGCTAGCAGGTCGGTAGTCAGGATTGCTGAATAATCGCGCTCGCCTTTGTCCATGATAAGTTCGCGGATAATGCGGTATGCCTCTTTGTAGAATTTGGCAAACTCTTCCGTGATGATGTACTTAGCGGCTACTTTCTTTGCAGTAGATACGTTACGCACAATATCATAGGATACCAGCGGCTTAGTTGCGCCTTCTGCTACTATAGCAAATGCACCTTCTTCGTCACCTTCTTCAAGCCATGTCAGGTATTTATCTACCTCTGCAACAATGGTACGGTCTGCCATGTCGTACACATATTGGCGCGGCCTGCGTTTCTTTACGAATTCAAGCTGCGTGAATGATTCTAGTATGTCATCAGGCACGGCCGTGTTGTCTACCGTATTGCCTGTAGTCATAACAGCAGCAGCGCGAACATTCAATTTGATTTCTGCGCCATTTACTTTGTTGGTAAACAAACTACGAACGTTATCAACGTTTTTGTCAAGAAATTCCTGAATAACGTTAATGCGTTGATTCGTGTTTTGCGTACGCTGCTGTGACAGTTTCTCTACTTCACCCGCTACTTTAGTGATGCTTTCCTGAAACTTAGCAGGGTCAAAGCTGCGCAATGCATCAATAGGCATACCTTCCAGCACCTTGTTGATGATGCCTTTTACCTGGTCTTCGTTTTGAAAACCACGCGTTTGATTCTCTACCGTTTCTTTTACCTTAGCCAAAAGGGCTTTAGTTTCTTCACTTGGTTCGCCGTCTGTTTTATAAGCGGCGTTGACGAAGTTGATTAGCCCCGCCTGCCTGCTCTGAATCTTGGCAGCGCGTTTAGGGAATTGCAAATAACTACGTTTCATTGATAAAAATTAAAAGTTGTTGATAATGTATGATATGTCCACTCCCTGCGGCTTATCTATTTCGAGTGTGCGCTGCTCGGACGGCTCGAAGTTGGCAAGTGCTTTATGACGGGAAAAAAGTTGACGCGCTTCTAATTGCTTATTGCGCGGTAATGATTTTATAAAGTATTCGGTTTCGTCGTTCAGATAGTCCAAATCCTCTGCTGATCGTACAGTATAGGTAGTAAGCCCGCTGGGGATAGTCGCTACAGATAGCTCAAATAACTGGCATTCACGGACAATGATGGATTCTGTTGCTTCATCCCACTCCATTTTGTCCCATATGTAGTTGAAACCTTGAGAATAGTTGTTCAATGTACCGCTGCGCAACTGTATTAGGGTTTGCTCTGCTCTGTCAACGGCATCCAATGGCTTTGTGCGGAAGTAAAGACCCGTATCATCTTCTTTCAGTTCCTCGAACAGGGACAAAGGCTCATCCGTATTGTGGTTGTACAGAAACTTTATTTCATAACTGCTGCCTGATCCTGGGCCATGTTCACGGATTGATTTAGCAAATGCGCCCTTTACAAATATTTCGCCATGCAGGTTTCTTTCGCCCCATATTACCGCGTAACCTTCTACAATGCGCTGATCCAAAAGAGATTTGTCAAGCTCACCGCGTTCATTTACGCTCACATTGCTATAGCTTATCGCTCCTGCTCTGCGTTTTAGTTCCTGTATCTTTGGGTGTAGTGTCATACGCCAAAAAGAAAAACGCACTACATGCCACCTGAATGACACATAATGCGTTTATGTTTTAGTAGTTCCGTCATTGTTTTTCTTCGTGCATCTTCACACGTTTATTGTCGTTCTGCGGTTAGTGTGTTAGTGTTTGTGCAATCTGTTCCCTGCGTCTCGAAAGCACCACCCCAGATATAGACCCAATCAGTAGCCCGTCACACTATTATCTATATTAGCTCTGAACAACAAAGCAAATATAACAATTTATTTATTCGCGCAAACTATTTTGTTTAACTGTTATTATCAGCGTATTATCTGCAAAAGTTACATTATCCAACTCATAGAATGCCGTAGGCTTACCTTTCACTTCGTAAAATGGTCTTATGGTAAACAATCCCTTTAACTGTTCATCAGACATATTAGTAAAGTCTACTGGTTTCATAAATCATGTGTTTTGTGTGAATTTAGGAATTATTTTGTTGCGTATTAGTGCTTTCTTCCTGATTGTCTTGGCTGCTATTAGCCGCTACACTTTTCAAGTTCAATGCATTCTTAACCGTTTCTAGCTGCTCTGGTGTCATATCGAATATATACAGCCCGTATAACGGGTTGGTGCTTTCATCGGCTCCCGAAGCCACAAGACAGTCATTCAGTGTCTTTATGCCATTCTGCCATGCTAGTATATTCGTTGTAGTGTTAATCTTGTCTACATCCGCGCGCTCTTTCTTGTTCTCCTGTAGTATGTCCACATGGCTGAAATCTGCATTTATGTACTTCCTTTCAGCCTCCAGGTTAAAGAAATTGGTAAACGCTTCTGCGTACCGCTGTGCCATCGGGATAATAACATCAGAATAGAAAGACTTTAAGTCTGCATTGGCATTGCTGAATGTGCTTTGATCCTTAGTTGGTACTAAATGCCGTGGCACTCGTAATGCTGCATATATTGCCACTGCATCGGTTTGTGTTTCATCGAATGGCAATAAATCCTGTATGCTGCTACCAACTTGCAGGTAATTCATTGCCTGATTAGACACTGCATACAAACCGCGCCCATGTGTAACACCGTAGTTAGCCTGTAGGTCGGCAAGGAAATTAGCCTTTTCCGTAGATGTTAGCGGCACTGTACCATCTTCATCCGTCTTGGCTGAAACAAATATACCCTGTGGCCCTTGCTTAAAATAGATAGCCCCTCGGGCTGCATATACCAGCAAAAGATTCTTTATTGCCTTGCCTGCTCCGCTTAATGGGCTACGGGTTTTGCGTATGTCATTGCCGAATTGCAGGGATAACCTTACCAACGGCAACACCTTGTCAGGCTCAAAGTCACGCATTGCGCCGTTATCGGTCACACGGTATCTGCTCACAAAGTCTTTAACATCGGTTGCGGCGTAGGTATTTACGCCCTGCTTATGGTCAATAATGACATTTTGCGCAGGCAATACCCACCAGTTGACAGTTGAACGCCATTCATTAGGCAGTATAGCAGGTCGATTAGCATATATAAATGATTTACCCGTTAACAACTCATAGCACACAGCCATGTAAATGAAATCCTTAAATGGCTGTAGCGGGTTTGGATTGCTGAACAGGCGGTTAAATGCCGCATCCGTGTAGATTGTTTCATCATCATGCTTGCCGCCTGATTTGCGTACTTTGCGTAGCTCCCATATAGCATCGGACACCCGCGAAGCTATTTCATGCACGGGTGCAAATATTTCAGGCACACAATAAAACAGGTTAATGAAGTTCTGTTCGCCGTATGTACCATATAGAATATCGTCTATATAAGCCTCAATATCAAACCCGCGCCCTAGCATGGCAGGCGGCATGTCTGAATACTCCCATTGTGGCAGCCCATTGGAATCATATCCAGGTAAACCAGCATAAGGCGAAGGCCATCCCTTATCGTTAACAAATACCTTTTCTGGGAACGGATCGGGCGAACTGTAAGACCTGCCAAATATTTTAGGGAGCTTCATTTACTGAATTTGAATGCTAAAATAAGAAATATTTATCTACCCTTTTTGGAGTAAATTTTTACTGGGTCTACCGACCACAGAGAGCATTGTTCTAATGTTTCATTTGTTATTTCACGACCATAGTCGCGCCCTTCTACTATAATAAACTTTTCATTATCCCATATGTGCCAGCACGGCTCATCCCACCTATACATGTGCCGTATGCTTATCCAAAAGCTTTTAGCTTCTTCTGCGGAATCAAAATCTCTTACAAAGTCAATCATCCCACCATTTGGATAATGAGTGTCAGCAGCAAACAAAAAGAATCGTTTCATATTTGCGAAGATATAAATATTTATGTGTAGAACACATGTTCAAAGTTAGTGTTATAATACTTAGCTAGTTCTGCCAGCGAATCAGGCGCGTCCTCGTGCTGCACTTTGCCCACTTTAAGATACGATGTTAATTGCTGCATAAACTTAAAGTATTCGGGTATTTGCTTGTAATCTTTACGGAAAACAAAGTGGTTACGAATAAAAGCAGCCTGTGCTAATATACGGGTATGCTTATTCTGTGTATTGGATATTATGCGTATTTCGCAATCGCTGTTCTTGTCTTGTACACCTGCACGTATCTGCTTGCAAAATATTTTCCATGCGCTATTACCCTCGGCTCGGGTATGATTGATTTTGTTGCGTAGTATCATATCAATGCAGCGCGGCAAATTCAAATCTGTACCATCCTTGTTAAATATAACCTCGGGCACATAAATCTTATTGCCTGCCAGATACCCGTATGGTGCTGCCAAATCATCGCCGCCCTCGTCCGCTGGGTCAATTGCAGCCGCCTTAAATTCAGGTTCGGGGAATCGCTCAAAGTCCATGAACGTTAGTTCTTCCTCGGGGAATAGTAGACCTTCTTTAGGCTTAGGATTCTGCTGGTACTGGGTTTCAAATACAGTCGGGTTTACCTCTTTCAGCTTATGCAGTTCTTCTACAGTATGTTTAAAAGGCCATAAGGCTTTCATTTCTCCACCTTCTACATACAGGCAGGGCAATGATATTACCTCCCATTCGTCAGGTTCTATCTCTTGCAGGTACCCCGTTAAATCCATCGGGTGTAGCCGCTGCATAATGATGATTATAGGAGTATGCCTGCTGTTAACCCTGTTCCTTACCGTAGAATCAAACCTATAATTTACCCTGTTGCGTATAGTTTCGCTGTCTGCGTCCTCGGGCTTAATCGGGTCATCTATGATTATTGCCCCGCCAAAACGGTACTTTATATCTAAAATATGCTCTTCGGAATAATGCCCGTCTATTGAGGCTAAGAATTCATCTAAATCATCATCTGGATCATCTACGGCACCAGCACCGAAACCCGTAACGCTACCACCCGCTGAACGCGCCAACACGCCGCCGCCTGCTGTGGTGTACCACTTTTCTTTTGCCTTGCTGGATTTCTTTATCTGTACTTCGGGGAATAGCATTTGATAATCAGCCGATTGGCAAAGGTCTTTTACCGTTTCGCTGTTATCTAGTGCCAAACTGTCAGAGTAAGATAGATGGATAAATTTAGCCGATGGATTCAGGGCTAACCCGTTACTTATGAAGTTCTTAACGGCTATCTCTGTCTTTGAATACCTGGGAGCAACATTGATGATTAGCCGTCTGCATTTGCCCAATAACACCCTTTCTAATGCTTCGGTTATTACCTCATGGTGGGTATTAACTACGAATTTTCGGTTATACTGTTTCTTAAAGAAATAGCGCGTATGAAATAGCAACTCCTTTTGGCACTTCACACGCGCTACCTTAGCGGTCTTTATTTCATCCTCGGTTATTATCATACTTCACCTTCCAATGCATCAGATATATCTTTGGCTTCTTCTCGGGTTACAGATACGTTAATATTCTGTGTACCTACCACTTCCTGCTTCTCCCTCCACTTATCAGGGTGTCTATTCATCAGCCAAAATCTAACAGCACGGAAATCAGGCACATTATAGCGGACATTGGTAATATTAAACGAACCTTCCCCGTTTTCGCCAAAACTTTGCTCTTTGTATTCAAATCCACTAGCTAATTGATACAGCTTACCCCCTATTTCGGCATCAGCTTGCACCTTCCCGCGTGAAATGGACTCCAAAAACTCTGAATATCCTAATTTCCAGTTATTTATAGTTGTCTCACAAACATTGAAGAAGTCCCCTATTTCCTTGTCCGTAGCACCCAACAGACACAGTTTATACACCTGATCGGCATATTCTGCCTTATACTTTGTTGGCGCACCCCCTTTATTCCCTTCGCTCATTGTGTGTTTGTATTTATTGGTTAATATTTACCGTCTGCATCGTTTATTTTACGCATCTCCGCCCATTTTTCTAACTTTTTCTTAGTTAATTGCTTCTTATCGTTTAGCATTTTGAATATTGTCAAAGCAACTTCGCTATATGGCGCACTTGTATAAACCCCTGGAACTGTTTTAACTGTCATTGCAATAGGTGTATATCCCCAACCTAAGCAGGCGTTATCAGGGTCTACTTCATCTACTGCTGTGCATTGTATCGTGTAATCATCTGGGCTATCAGGGTCATCTACCCTGTTGGAGTGATAGCCCTGTGTACCACACTTAGGACAGCCATTTGTACGCCCTGCTATTACTAGTTCATCATTTATGAAATCCAGCATATCAGCTAATTGCGTATCATTTATTAGCCCTTCGTCACGTAGTTCTAATATCTGATACGGTCTTGGTAGTTTATTTTCAGGTTGTGGTATTGCCATGAGTGTAAAGATAAGATAATATTTAATTATGCTCGTTTTCTGCAATAAATTCTGATGCAGGTATAATAGTGTGCCCCCTCCATTGGGCGTAACCTCTGCTTTCCATTAGTCCTTCTTTTGGGTTAAAGCAGGTTTGGCCTTCTTTGTATGCAGACATATACCCTATAACCCGATCCTGTGCATACGGCTTCCCGTCCTTCCATTTTAACCCGTGTGCGTTAAGTATTCTGCATACTATTGAAGCCTCTTCATTGGTAAGGCAATGTATCGTTATACTGTCTTTTGATTTTAAAATATCATTTAGCTTCATTATGCTCATTATACAACGTGATGAAATTGTAAAGGGAAATGGCTAGGGGTTCAGGGGTAGCATAGGTTTCAAGAATACAAAAGTGCAATTTAGTAGCCAATGCTTGACAAAAGGCGACAGCACTACTTGAAGCCTTTGAATCTCCGAAACTGTACAAGGAGCTAATCGAAAAATTTGACGGCGATGTTGTTCCAACCAACTTATCAGTTCATCTATCCGGCTACACAGCCGCAACAACAAGCGCCACTATTGCTGTCTGAGAGCTTAAATGAAGAACGGTTGCCGATAAGATTAACTGAAGGGAAACGCGCATATTTGTCGTACCCATCTGGATTAAATGAAAAGGATATTGCTATTTTGAAATTGCAGTTAGAATCACTTGCATTAACGCTATAAAAAAAGGGCAACATTGTCGCCCCTGTTGGTTAGTTCGCTAAAATCATAACCAGTACAAATATACTAAGAAAAAAATAAAGGGCAAAATGCCCTTCAAAATAGCTCGGAAACAGCAAGCGCAGCAAATAGATACTGCGGCTCACATTAGAGGTCTGAATATTGCCGTTGGTCTCATTAGCCAACTACAAACATCAGCTAGTTGTTTTCTTACACGGTGACTGTTGCTGGAACAACAGAAGCCGAGGGGGAATAAACACATCAAAGTATGTGCTGTTGAACTCTGTAAAAACTCAACCTTCATTAGGTCTCTCATTAGGCTAAGTGGGTTTTTACAGGGGTTCTCCCTTTTTACAAAGATACAAGATTCTTATAAACACGTAATTTCGTACCACATGGCTAAAGCAGCGAAGAAAAAAGAGCCTAAGAAACGTGCTGAGAAGTACGAAGATAAAGTAACCTTTGAGGGTACTTTTGAAGATATGATAGGCATATCAGTAAAGGATGCTGAAAAAAAATCTGACGCAAAAAAATCCGAGAATAAAAAAGATTCTTAACTTTATAATGTTATAAAGAGCGGCGAGTAGTTTAATGGATAGAACACCGCTTTGCCGAAGACGGAGGTGGGGGTTCGATTCCCTCCTGGTATTTTAAAAAGCCACCTTATTAGGTGGCTTTTGCTCTTGATGCCTTGTCCCAACTTGTATATAGTTACCTGTTAAAGACTATCTGTCTATCTGCTTTTTTCATTTGCTTTACTTCTACATACTAAATAAACGGTTGTTCCTTGTGGCTGATAGGGTACAATAGAATCAAAAATAATCTTTGTGTACCTATCTACTGCATCATGTACCCTACGCCAATCATGGTTGTATAACTGGTCGTTCAAATAGCCATCCCGTGTTATATCCGTTGGGCTTAGCTTGAATTTCTTTTCGGGTGTGTGAATCTCAAAGTGGTACATGGTTATACTGTTAATTGATTCATAATAGAGAAAATTGCTGCTGCCACTGCCGGTACTTGCCCATTTCTAATGGTATCAGACTGCTCCACCCCAAAGGCCAACCCATCATTAGTTCTTCCAGTTCCGATGATCTCTTTCTCCCAATCAATATTTCCCCATTTTTCTTTTTCCTGAATGGGTTCCCACTGCCACCCCATTCGTCTATCCTGCCAACTACATGATTTTTCCCGTGATTGCTCGTTCCGCTGGGGGTAGGCCAATAACCAAATTCTTTTCCTATGGTGGTTTGCTCCAATGTCGGAAGCTCCCAACACGCCCCATATAGCATTATACCCCATTTCGG
>NZ_LAHA01000091.1 GCF_002608075.1 Nostoc linckia z4 | reverse complement strand
CCCTTTTCCCTTTCCCCTTTTCCCCTTTCCCTTTTCCCCTTTCCCTTTTCCCTTTCCCCTTTTCCCCTTTCCCTTTTCCCTTTMMCCTTTTCCCTTTCCCCCTCTTGCAAAAAGAAGTCTAATACAAAGATTTAATCCATTGCCATTCCTGTGTTAAACCCTCTGTGAGGGAGACTTGCGGCTGATATCCCAAAAGTTTCTGGGCTTTAGAGATATCAGCAGCAGTGTGACGAGCATCTCCCATTGCTTTTTCTATATGATTTCTTTTGATTGGTTTGCCAACGATTTGTTCAATTGTATCCAGCACTTCAGCTAAAACTACCCGACTACCACCGCCGATATTAAAAATTTCTCCCACTGCTTGGGGTGCGATCGCGGCTGCTAAATTAGCGGCGATAATATCACTAACATAAGTAAATTCCCGCGTTTGCTTTCCATCGCCGTAAATGGGAATTCCCTCATCCTGTAAAATGGATTTAAAAAATTTATGAAATGCCATATCTGGGCGCTGTCTCGGCCCATAAACTGTGAAATAGCGCAATGATACACATGGCACGCCAAAATTTTTATAATACAGGGTACACAAAAACTCACCCGCTAGCTTCGTAATCCCATAGGGAGAAACCGGCTGCGGACAAATACCTTCATGGGTGGGTAACGTTTCTGCATCACCATATACACTCGACGAAGAAGCAAACACTAGCCTTTTGAGATTTTTAGCATCTTTAGCTGCTTCTAGCAAAATTTGTGTAGCGTTAATATTTCGTTGTGTGTAACTTGCAAAACCTTTACCCCAACTCGCCCTTACACCTGCTTGTGCCGCTTGGTGATAAACTACATCAACATCTTCGAGGAGTTTGTGCCAATCTAAAAACTGAATATCTGCTTCAATTAATCTAAACCCAGGCACTCCATTCAAATGTGCAATATTTTTATACTTTAATATAGGGTCGTAATAATCATTGAATTCATCAATTCCAATAACTTCTTCTCCTTGTTGCAGCAACGTTTCTGTTAGATGAGAACCAATAAAACCAGCAACCCCAGTGACGATAATTTTACCCATTTGCCTATTTTTTGATATTTTAATTAATCTCTACATTCACAGATTAATACTTATAACCAATAATCGTCATTACTTAACAAGAGATTTTTATCACTTATTTCTAGGAATAAAATTCATTAAAAATACTTAGAAAATAATTTTATTTCAAATTTTTCAGTATATTTATTTAGTTTGAAAGCTCCCCACTTCGGCGTTGCTCCCATTGCGGAATTATTTGAGAATTTGCCAGAACTTACGCACAGGGAACGGAAAATCTAACCACAGAGGACGCAGAGGACACGGAGAAATAAGAGTTTCAGAGAGTTTTTGCGTAAGTCCAATTTGCATCAAGACGTAATCCCCGTGTCTCCGTGTCCCCGCGTCCCCACTTCCCCGCGTCCCCGCGTCCCCGTGTCCCCGCGTCTCCATGTCTCCCCGTCTCCTTGTCCCCCCGTCTCCATGTCCCCGCGTCCCCGTGTCCCCGCGTCCCCGTGTCTCCCCGTCCCCGCCTCAGCCTCAATCATCTCATTATTCAGCAACGCCCCCACTTCCTCTTCACTGGGGATTTCCTTCTTCCACTGGACGGATAATTGCAGCAGGTGGTGTGACTTCTGGTTGAAAGATTCCTTGTAATGCTTGTTCTAGTGTTTGTGCCATTACAATTCGGTTTTCGTAAGCTACAACTACTCGCACCAAAGTTGGTAAGCTGTTCTGTGTGGCTTCTAGATAAATTGGCTCGACGTATAACAGCGATTGTTCAATGGGAATTACTAGTAAATTTCCTTGAATAGCTCTGGAACCTTGGCGATTCCACAGGGATATTTGCTGTGAAATTACTGGGTCTTGGTTGATTCGCGCTTCGATTTGCTCTGGACCGTAGATTAATTTTTCTTTGGGAAAGATATATAACAATAATTTTCCGTAATTTACGCTATCGGATCGCGCTGCAAACCAAGCGATTAAATTAGTGCGTTGTTTGGGAGTGTAGGGCAAAAACAAAATAAATTCTTCAAAGGGTACGGTGGGTAAACCAGTTATCAAATAATAAGGCTCCACCTGACGGGCTTCGCTGCCGTAGATTTCGTTAGGAATCTGCCACTGGTCTTCCCGGTTGTAAAATACCTGGGGGTCGGTCATGTGGTAGGTCATTAACCGCTCAGATTGAATTCTAAATAAGTCTTCAGGATAGCGGATATGATTGCGGAGAGTCACAGGCATGGCGCTGAGGGGTTTGAAGGTATTAGGAAATATCCTTGACCAACTGGCTACTATTGGATCGCTGCGATCGGCAATGTAAAAGTTAACGATGCCGTGGTAGGCATCAACCACTACCTTGACAGAGTTACGGATATAATTAATACCTTCGTTAGCGGTGTCTGAGTATGGATAGCGATCGCTTGTTGTGTAGGCATCCACAATCCAGTAAAGGAAACTTTTACCATTTGGATAGTCTGGATCGCTATTGTTACGATTTGCGTCAGCACTGACTAGATAAGGATCGCTGTCAAATTGTAAAAAAGGTGCGATCGCCTGAATTCTTTGCTTGATATTCCGCCGCAATAGCACTTTTGTGTCTGGTAAAAAGTCCCGCGTCAAAACCATCTGCCAATCTTTCAAATAGTTGGCAAATAGCCAGCGCCGCCATAGCGAACCGATTTTAATCCCACCTTGTCCATCGTAGGAGTTATAAACATTTTCACTACCACTGGGATAGTCTAATTCTCTAACTCTTGTGCCCGTCATCACATAACTATTCGTGATTTCACCGTAATAAATCCGGGGTTTTCCAATGGGAATACTTTCACGAATGCCTACACTGGAAGTTGTGAGGGCGCTATTATCGCCGCTAATATCTTTGACAAAATATTCTGGTAGCCCACCCACACCCACTGTATTTACTGGACTGACAGTAAATCCGAAACCGTGGGTATAAATGAGATGGCGGTTAACCCAGGTTTGAGCTTGCTGCGGTACGGCAGTGTAGTCTAATTCTCGTGCAGCAATTAATACTTGACGCCGTTCTCCCCCTTCAACTACTTCCTGTTTTGCGGTTAGTGTAGGGGAATCTGAAGTTGCCTCTGTTTTTAAAGTATAGCGATCGATATCGGCATCAGGGAATCGATAGTATGGGCGAATTTGTTGTAACTGACGGTTGGTTTCTAATAACGGTCGCTCATCCCAAAGGCGGATATTGCGAATTGTCAAGTCATTTTTTTGAATATCAGCTTCTGTTAATGTTCCTTGGGGGTTGAAGGATTTAGCATCGATGGCATCTAAATTGAATGCTTGGCGAGTCAAGGCGATGGTACGCTGGATGTAAGGTTGCTCTCTTTGTAATTCATTGGGTTCGACAATTAAATATTGCACCACAGTGGGCAAAACAAACCCAGTGATTGGAACTAGTAGTAAATAAACGCCTAATCCATAAAACACCAAACGGCGATATTGAGATTTGGGTTTCCAGAACAATGTTTGCCAAAGCAAATAACAGGCGATGCCAACAGCCACAACAGATAAAGTGGTGTAAGCTGGCAAGAAAGTTGTAACGTCGGTGTAACCTGCACCATAACTAACTCCATCGGTGGAGTATACCAGTTCATAGCGACTTAGCCAGTAACTCAAAGCTACCAACAGCATTAACAAACCACCCATACCGTACAAATGGTGCTGCTGCTTTTGGGAAAAACCAGGGAAAATTCCTTGACTCAAACTGTCAGCCGACAGCAGATAAATCAAAGCCACGGCCACAAAACCATACAAAAATAATCCCATCAGCCACAGTTCTAGCAGTTGCCAAAACGGTAAGGAAAATATGTAGAAGCTGATATCGCGACCAAATAAAGGCTCAGTGCTGTTAAAAGAAGTAGGGTGCAAATATAGAAGTACCTTTGCCCAATTTTGGAATAGTACCAACCCAAAAATGGCACTAAAGACAATAGCGATCGCCGTGAGTAAAAACCCTGGAAAAATTAAAATAGCGATCGCTCCCCCAAAAATTAAGCCCAGATACCAAATTTGAGAGACAATCTGGTTTAAAAGTTGCCAGATCCTATCCGCTCGGAATGAAGCGGGAATGGGTAAACTGGCGTCATCAACTGGAGAATGCCAGTAAGAAATAGCAATTTGACCGTAGTGAATTACCATTAACCCTGTCAACAAGCTCAGTATGACAGCTAAGGGTAATAGCCAGCGTAATTTTAATGGTTTTAAGCCTTGTACTTGGGGTATTAAAGTGCGATCGCTTCTGGCATAATCGCGGCTGAGAAAGTTTTGGAATACACTCTCTTGTTGTGGTGGCTCAAGATTCAAAGACCGGGGATGCTTCAGTCGTTGTGCAATACCAAGGTTGACCAGTAGATAAGCAGCACTGATACTAGCCACCACCACCCACAAAATACCACGAGTCACTAGCCTGACTAGAAATACCTGCAAGTAGCCGACTTCTTGAAACCAAAAAATTTCTGCTCCCAGGCGGGACACCAAATCCAGGAGTAACCAGAACCCCAGGAATACGATAAATAATCTCAAGCTCCATTTCCAGAACATTCTGTGGCAGCCAAACTATCTGCAAAGCCAATTTAATAATATAACAAGGGACTGGGCATGGGGCATTGGGCATGGGGCATTGGGCATGGGGCATGGGGCATGGGAAGAGGACAAGGTAGACAAGGTAGCAATCTTTCTYYCTTGTCTCCCCCATCTCCCCATCTCCCCATCTCCCCATCTCCCCATCTCCCCATCTCCCCATCTCCCCATCTCCCCATCTCCCCATCTCCCCTACCTCCCCACTCCCTTTCACCGATAGGCAACGCGGAGACTTTGGACTAAAATTACCGCAGATGCAACGGCCATTAACCCGCCCCAAAACCAATAAGGTAAAAGCAAGTATCGCTGCATTTGTGCTGTATCTGAAAGTCCCAGGTAACCAGCAGAGCTACTAAATAAATAATCTAGTTGGTGGTATGTACTTATACAAGCTTGTACGCCCAAAAATTGAATGGTAAACCCTTGTACCCAACGAGGTGCTTTCAGGGCAATAGCCAAAATGATTAAACCCAACAAGGGAATTGCCACCAACCCAAACCAAGAGCGCACCCAAATTAATGTAGAAAATAACAAAAAACCCCCTAAAATTTTCAAACTCCAGGAAGCTGCTTTAAAACTGCGGGAAGCTAGAATCAAGGCTGCACCGGCAATAGGAGGCCCCATTGGCCCTGCGGCTGCAACCAAAGCCGGGCCGATTGGCCCGAATGATGAGCGAATACCATAGGTTGCAACACCGGAACCATCGCTAAAAATCTGCAATTTCTGAAACTGTCCTCCTAATAGGAGTGCCATTAAGCCATGACCCATTTCATGAAACCAAGTTGCCAAGATTGTAAATGGGTATAAGATATAATCTCCTCCGGGAACTTGCCACAATAAAGCAGTGGCGATCGCTGCTGCAATTAGCCATTTTAGCCCCATACGTTCAACAACCGGCGGAGCTTCAGTTGTCAGCAAGTTTTCAGAATTGTTACTACGTTCCTTCATAAATAACTCAAGTTTAGATTTTAGATTTTGTGAAAAGTTAGAGCACCAGCTTCCGGCGAGCTAAACTTTTCAAGATAGATTTTCTCCACCGAACAATCGGCACTTATTTAATTTTAGATTTTTGTTTTAGATTTTTGACTTTGCTGGAAGCGCTCAGTTGAAGGATTTTAGATTTTAGATTCTCCCTTCAATCTCCAATCCAAAATTTAAAACTGTAAGTAGTTCTTATCTGTTCCCTGTTCTCTGTTCTCTGTTCCCTGTTCCCTACTTACAAGTCAGCATAATAGAGATTTTAAGCTATCTTCAACTTGATTCATACAGTTAAATTTATTTTTGTCTTTCTAGTTAGTGATTTATATATTATTGACTGAATTTTGTTTAGAGGTAAAAAGCGATCGCTATGCCAGTGCTATGGCTTTTGAGACTGCAAATATAACAACATTATTAAAATGAATAATACTCCCCATAAAGGGGAGTTAGTACACAGCATTTAATTACATAAACTGAACAACATAGTTATCCATTACTTGTCTGATGCCGTTGCTTTGTTTCTCCTCCAAAATAAATGCCGGAGGATGGACAGAAAATACTAAGACTGATGTCACCATTGCTCGAAAATCAGTTAAGCAAGTTGAAACAGGAATGTCATCAAGTCTCCTTTGCCTAAACTAATGCGATCGCCCGGTCGTAATCGGTGACGATTTCCCGGTAATAAAGGCAAATTATTAATGTAAGTGCCATTGGAACTTCCCACGTCTTCTACATAGTGAGCGTCACCTTCGACGCGAATATCTGCATGAATGCGGGAGACAATTTCTGAATTGGGAAATCCTGAAACATCAATATCTGGAGGAATCCGGTCATTAGGCTTGCCGATATGAATCACAGAAAGATTGTGCGGTAATTCAATCAACCTATCCGTTTGAACGTGGACTAGCCGCGCATTCACCTGTTGCAATTGCGTTCTGGCAGCAGTTACCGTTGGTGGTGCCACTGGTGGGGGTACTTCAGCTTCTGGCGCTGGTGTCGGTTCCAAGGGTGGCGGTGTGGGAATACCTTGGCTAGATACCACAGGTTGAGCCGCAACAGTTGGTGGTGGTGTTGGGGGGCTGTTTTCTGTAACAGATGGCTGTGGTGGAGTTACTGGAGGAGCCGCCACCGCTGTAGGTGGTAAAGATGAGGTAGTAGGAGGATGGGAGTTCCCAGAGCCGCTAATTCCCAAGGCATCTGGTTGTAAAAGTTCCACAAGGGGATCGGGTGTAACTAACGGCGGTACTTCCACAGAGACATTGGGAGTCACAGTTGCAGCCACTGGGGCATGAACGTGTGGAACTGTTGAGGAATGCAAGTTATAACCACACTGACCACAGAATGCAGCATCAGCTTGCACTGTTGCCCCACAACTGGGACAGTGAGTAGTTGCTGGTAACGGGGTATAACAAGCTTCACACTGAACAGCACCGTCAGGATTGGGATGATTGCAATTAGGGCAGACGATCATCGATTTTAGCCTTTGTTCAAGATCATCATAAAAATAAAGTAAGCTGTCCTTACATCTAACGCAGCACATCTTTTCGTGTTGGTTGTTGACTGTTGACGTTCAACAAACTTCATGAATAGCGACTGTGCAACTTAAAAGCGTCATAGTTCAGGACTGGCAAGCTCCAGGGGCGGCCTTAGCTTTCGATTCTAGCAATTACGGGGAGATGGCAACGCCTTGGGGAAAGGGGAAAGGGGAAAGGTTAAAGGGGAAAGGGGAAAGGGGAAAGGTTAAAGGGGAAAGGGGAAAGGTAAAAGGGGAAAGGTAAAAGGGGAAAGGTAAAAGGAAGGATCTTTCTTTTCCTCTTTGCCCTTTGCCCCATGCCCTTTACCCCATGCCCCATCCCCATGCCCTTTGCCCTTTGCCCTTTGCCCTTTGCCCCATGCCCCCCTTTGCTTAAGTTTGGAGTTCTGAACCTGCTGCGGCATCGAGAAGCCACCAAAGTTCCCCTTGGGGCTGAATTAAACGGGATGGGTAAGTGGAGTCATCGGCTACGGGTGCAAAGACTTGCGCCAAAGCTGGTATTTTGTTAGCACCGGCAACCAGAAAAATCACGCTGCGAGCAGAATTAATGAAGGGGTATGTAAAAGTTATCCGCTGGCTTTCGTTTTTGTTGCCCACAGTGACCAAGCGATCGCGTACTTTCAGTGCCTCTGTATGGGGAAACAAAGATGCGGTATGTGCATCATCACCCATCCCCAGTAATATTACATCTAACACTGGAAACTCCGCCCCAGAAGAATTAAAAAATTCTTTTAGATGCTGTTCATACTTAGCAGCAGCTTCGGCTGGGTCAGCTTCTAAAGTCGGTACTGGGTGAATGTTAGCAGCTGGGATATCAACATGATTTAGCCATGCACGACGCGTCATCAGTTCATTGCTATCGGGATGATCTGGTGGTACGTAACGTTCATCTCCCCAGAATACGTGAATTTTATCCCAAGGCAATTTTTGATTGGCCATCGCTTCATATAACGGCTTAGGTGTGCTACCGCCTGATAAAGCGATGGTAAATCGCCCCCGTTGCTCAATGGCAGTTTCTAACTTCGACAAAATTAATTCTAGCGCCCTTGCAACTAGCGCTGACTGATCCGGTAGAACTTCAACCGTTTTGTTCATAGCTTTATCATCATATTGCTGCCTTCCAGCAATACAATAACTAACTTCTTACAATCCTCCTTTTTAACTTTTGAAACATTTAACATAGCGTTGACGGTTGACTGTTGACTGTTGACTGATAACTGGAAAGGAAATATTTTTCTGCCCTCGTTGTATGATTTATCACACGAGAGTTGAGCTTGAATAAACTTAGATGCCTTCGATCGCCTTCGCTCGTACTAACTATTAACTACTGTCATGATTATATTTTATTAACATCCAGTTACTTAATACTTGTTTGATTGACGGTAGATGGAAAATTTTAGCAAAAATTAACAAAATTTTATAAAATCATTGATGCAATTTTTGAGCAACTAGCACTTTTATCATCAATGAGCTTTAGATGATAAAAGCGTTTTACATATCAGTCTTGATGCCAAAGCTCCTGTGGATATCGATCTCTTTTGTTTGATTTTTTCTCTTTTTCCTCTGATTAGATTAACAAAATAAAGCTAAATAAAACTGTCCGATCGGGACAGTTTTATTCTCAGGATACAAGCGTTAAATTTCCCCGCGTGTTTTAGCTTTTAGCTGGTTTTGGGGTGAATTTGGCAAAACAATGGTTTCAGGATATTCTTTGCCTAAATTGATAAAAAAGCGTCAGGTAAAATCTAGATACTTTTACTTAGTCGCGTGAAATGTCAATAAATTCATTGTGTGTGATGCCATGAGAATGATTCCACTTATCCATTTTTATCTTCAGATCCTGTAGTTCTTTCAAAAGCTCACCATTGCGCTGAAGAAGAGTTTTCTGGTTTTGAAGATAATTTTCAGATGGATTTTGAACAATATTTTTTGCTTCGTGTGAAGACCAAAGAATTCCATCCAAATTGAAAATTAATAAGTTTCCATTGTTGTCAAGCATACAAGACGTACACTTACTTCTACCAGAATTAATATTTGTAGACCATAAAACATTTTGGTGATATCTATTTGCATACAGAACCAAATTATGGTCATGGTTCATTGTTAAAACATCTACTTCCAATGAATTAATCAGTTCCTTGTTCAATGAATTAATTAGTTCCTTATTTTCTCGAACCTTGAACACATAATCTATTTCATCTGCTGTGAGTTTTTCCAGATCGATTTTGAGTTTTTCTCGATGAATTTTGACTTTTTCCAAGTCAATCTCTAAAACCCAAAGCATCTTTCCTTCAATATCTCGCGTGGCTAATCCAGTGGTCGCGTCAGTCAGTTCAACAAAAAACTTTCCATTAGCAGATACTAATCGCTCACCTTTTTGAAGTAATTGGCCAACCTTAATTCTGTTTTTATTTAAGCGAAGAGCTGCTTGCTCTTTAAGATAATTAGTATAGTTGTTAGTCGTAGCAATGCCCCCTGCTCCTTGTGAAGACCACAAAAATCCACCCCAGTTGGAAACGACCAGTTGTCCATCATTATCAAGCACACAACGCTCGCTGCCACTCACTCCAGCAGAATCAATATTTGCAGCCCATAACGCTTTTCCTGTAGCTGTATACAGAACCAAGTTCTTGTCACTCTGCATTTCTAAGCGATCGACATCTGAGGGCAAAGGAATATTTAAAGACCAAAGTATTTCTCCTTTGACATCTCGCATGAATAATCCAGCCGTGGTGTTCAGTTCAACAAAAAACTTTCCATTGGTAGATACTAATCGTTCACCTTTTTTGAGTGGTTTGCCAACCTCAATCACAGTTATTTCTCCTGGTTTACTTCCTGGTTGATAGGGATCGCCAGAAGCATCTTTTGGCAGAAGAGCTTCTTGTCCCTTCAGATAGTCATCAGACGGAGCCAAAAGAATATTTTCTGCCTCATCCAAAGACCACAAAGAGCCACCCCTGTTGGAAACGACCAGTTTTCCATTATTATCAAGCACACAAGATGCGTTGTCACTCAGTCCAGCAGAACTGATATTTGCAGCCCATAACGCTTTTCCTGTAGCTGTATACAGAACCAAGTTCTTGTCACTCTGCATTTCTAAGCGATCTACTGCCCATGTGGGAGTAACCTCTAAAACCCAAAGCGTCTTTCCTTGGGCATCTCGCACAGCTAATCCGGTGGCGTCAGTCAGTTCAACAAAAAACTTTCCATTGGTAGATACTAATCGTTCGCCTTTTTTGAGCGGTTTACCAACCTCAATCACAGTTCTTTCTCCTGGTCTACTTCCTGGCTGATAGGGATTGCCAGAAGCATCTTTTGGCAAAAGAGCTTCTTGTCCTTTGAGATAGCCCTCAGACGGATTTTGAACAATTTTTTCTGCCTCATCCAAAGACCACAAAGATCCACCCCAGTTGGAAACGACCAGTTTTCCATCATTATCAAGCACACAACACTCGCTGCCATACACTCCAGCAGAACTGATATTTGCAGCCCATAACGCTTTTCCTGTAGCTGTATACAGAACCAAGTTCTTGTCACTCTGCATTTCTAAGCGATCTACTGCCCATGTGGGAGTAACGTCTAAAACCCAAAGCGTCTTTCCTTGGGCATCTCGCATAGCTAATCCGGTGGCGTCGGTCAGTTCAACAAAAAAATTTCCATTGGGAGATACTAATTGTTCACCTTTTTTGAGCGGTTTACCAACCTCTATCTTGGTTATTTTTGCTGATTCAGTGCTTGAGTTATTAAGAACGATGTTTTCAGTCATTTGGAATACGCCTTCGATTATTTGAACTTTATTACCGTCAAACTAATAAACTGACCTAGTTATGGCTGATTAAAAGCTAAAGGGCCTTTGAAAATAATTGAGTTTTGGATTCACACTGCTAGTAAAACTGGCAACTATGATGTTACTGAGCATGAAGTAACTGTTTCGGAAAGACAAAAGTTCAGTAGTTTTACGCAGAATAACTTGCAAAAGAAAAATTTAGTGATTTGCGAGTGTTTCTGCCAGCAATTAACTTTTTCGTTGATAACTCTTTCTTTTGGTAGATGTCAAATAAAGTATTGTTAATTACAAAAAAGTGATTTTATTAAGTCTGCAAACAGATCGGCGACTTTCAAGCAATAAAATCACCATTTACAAGAATGATAATTATTATTAAGAGGCAAGGTTAAGGTTACCAAGAAAGCTATGTCTGCTCTTGAAAAGCAAGTAGACCGTCTCACTAACTCTACAAAAGAGGAAAAAGGAGTTGCCGTCGCAACCCCTTTCTCTTCCCTAGAAAAATGATTATTATTATTCTCTAAAGGAGGCTTCCTAGTTTTTGTTGATTAATTTATTCTTTGGAAGTCCCCTCTTGTCTATTGCCTATTGCCTGTTTCCTACTATATTAAAAATCACCCACAAATAGCTTTTCCCAGTCAGCGATCGCTTCGCGTTGAGCGATTAACAATTGCTCAATTCCTTTTTGAGCCACATCTAAAAGCTGATTCAACTGATCCCGGCTAAAGCTACCTTCTTCAGCAGTACCTTGGACTTCAATAATTTCCAGATGTTGATTCATCACCACATTAAAGTCTACTGTTGCAGCTACATCTTCTATATAATTTAAATCTAAAAACGCCTCTTTTTCTAGTAACCCTACAGAAACGGCTGCTACCTGTCCGCATAGGGGCGATCGCTGCAAGGTTCCCTGCTCCAATAATTTAGAAATGGCATGAGCCAAAGCTACAAAAGAACCTGTAATCGCTGTGGTTCTAGTTCCCGCATCTGCTTGTAACACATCAGCATCCACAATCAGCGTATGTTCTCCCAACGCTTCAAAATCCAATGCTGCGCGTAAACTGCGCCCGATTAAACGCTGAATTTCCTGCGTCCGTCCAGATAACTTCAATAATTCTCGTTCTTGGCGTTGTTGTGTAGCAGATGGTAGCATTCGGTACTCAGCAGTTAACCAGCCCTTACCTGTTCCTTCCAGAAACTTAGGAACTCCCTTATTGACACTGACAGTACAAAGTACTTGAGTATCGCCGCATTTTGCCAGAACAGAACCGGGAGCAAAGCGAGTAAAATTAGGGTAAAAACTTAACGGACGTAGTTCGTAGGGAAGACGACCATCTGGACGCTGCCAAGCCATTGGATTTGCCTCAAGATTTTTAAATGGAATACTGCCTTAAGGTTACCTTAGTAGGGCATTGGGCATGGGGATTGGTGAGTGTTGACTGATGACAGTTGACTGGAAAATCAGGATTTATTCTCCTTGTCTCCCTTGTCTCCCTTGTCTCCCTTGTCTCCCTTGTCTCCCTTGTCTCCCTTGTCTCCCTTGTCTCTCATCTCCCCTACCCCTCTATTCCCCATCTCCCCACCTCCCCACCTCCCCAATCCATCTTTAGGGAACAGAAAGCAGAGTCAAAATATTTTGCTGCACCATTTCCGGTGACTGGTCGCCGTTGATGGTTAACAGGCGGCGACGGCGGTCGTAATATTCTAGGATGGGGATGGTGCGATCGTAAAATAATTCTATACGGCGTTGTACGATTTCTGGCTGGTCGTCTGGTAGCGATCGCCCCAAGGATCGGCTAACCATAACTGCTTCTGGAACTTGTAGATAAATCGCCCAATCGAGTTTTTGTCCTAAATTATCCAATAAAAAATCTAATTCTTCGGCTTGAAAAGCAGTGCGGGGATAGCCCTCCAATACCCAAGTGCAGTTAATATCTGGTTGTCTGAGACGAATTCCGATCAATTCAATAATCATTTCGTCTGGAACTAATTCTCCTTTTTCTACGTATGGACGTGCATGGTGGCCTAATTCATTCAGGCTGTTGTAAACAGAAACATAAGTCCGGGAATCGGTTGGCGACCATTGGAAGTTCGGCAACGACTTGCCACCAGATATGGCTTCTCGTAAAATCTCACCTGTGGAAATCAGAGGAATGTCAAAATATCTGCAAAGCCTTTGTGCTTGAGTACTTTTACCCGATCCCGAACCTCCCAGAATCACTAATCTCACAAAAATTCACTCCTCATTGTGTCAAATTTACTACTTTACAAGTCTGGTGAATGTAAATAATCAGAAAAACCCATATCTGGAGACTTTCAGCCGCTAATTCTAGCTTTTTTAAGTGATTGTAACTGTAACTTATTTGTTATCATTTTTACTAAAAATTTCCGATCCCAAACTAAAAATTAAATCCAAATAACTCTTGACTTCAACACAAAGGTAGTGTTTGACTAAGAATGCAAATTGCCCAAACCACTCCACCTGTGAAAAATAGATTGATTATACAAGTAGATTCCTAATCACTAATCTTAAGTAATAGTCTGTAAAATATTGTAAATTTTTGAACTTTACCTATGGTCGGCCAACTAGAAACACCGAGTATAAATTCAACCGTTACATTACCATATCCAGTTGAAGGACTAATACAAGTTTTTACTAGTTCTCATAGAAATTTTTTTACGAGTGTGATGGCTCAAGCATTGAGAATTGCTGGACAAGGCACGCCAGTATTAATAGTGCAGTTCCTCAAAGGAGGTATCCGTCAAGGACACGAACGACCAATACAACTAGGACAAAATCTAGATTGGATTCGCTGTGATTTACCTCGTTGTATTGATACACCACATCTCGACGAAACAGAAAACCAAGCTCTGAAAAACTTGTGGCAATATACACAACAGATAGTAAATGAAGGCAAGTATTCTCTCGTAGTTTTAGATGAATTAAGTTTAGCGATGGACTTTGGTTTAATTCCGGAAACTGAAGTTTTAGCATTCCTGGCAAAACGTCCTCCCCATGTCGATATCATTTTCACAGGGCCAGAGATGCCGAAATCTCTGTTGGATGTGGCAGATCAAATTACAGAAATCCGCCGCAGTCATCGACCCTAAGGGACTGCCAAATCAGGGACTTACAAGTAAAAAAATATTCCACAGAAGATTAGACTTCTAAGAGAAGTAGGGAAAAGGGGAAGGGTAATGGTTCGACAAGCTCACCAACCGGGGAAAGGTTTGGTATTTTCCCTTTCCCCAATAAAGATGTATCCCTTTGACCACAAGAGTCCAAAAAGCAATTGATTGCACTCTTACTCCATTAGCTGCGCTCACAAAGAACAATAAAAATCAATATTCTCATGCCCAATGCCCAATGCCCAATGCCCTATTTTTAAGGCAGGTCTATTGTTAATTGTTAACTGTTGACTGTTGACGGTTGACAGTTAACAGTCAATGACGGGAACCGGAATAATTTATTTTCTGGAGTTCCCTAAACAAAAAAACTCAGTTCGAGGTATCCTAGTAATTCAGTAGAAATATGGTTTAAGCTGTTAAAATTTGACTCTGAATCTTTATCTCTTAACGGGCAACAGGTAAACCCTGAAAATTTAAGCCACCCACAAGAGTGCCTGTTTTGGCCTCGAAGGGGCTTGTAAATTGTTCCTTCTTTTGACTCCCATATAAATTGGGATGGTATTCGGTGACTAGCCAAAAAAGTAACCTATTCCGTAAAGAAGCTTTAGAACGTGCTTCTTCACCTGAAGAATTAGATCGAATTATGCAGGTAGTCAGCCCAAAAAGGTGGCTACCTTTAATTGCTGTTGGTTCCTTGGTGGTGACTGGGTTGACTTGGAGTTTTTTAGGTCGAATTCCCATTACGGTTACTGGTACTGGGATTATAGTTTATCCCAGCACAGTTACTTCATTTCAGTCACCCATTGCTGGCAGATTGCGAACGGTTAACGTGCGGGTAGGCGACTTTGTAAACAGAGGAGATGTGTTAGCAACCCTAGACCAAAGCGAACTCACCAAACAGCTACAATTAGTACGTTCTAAATTAGAGCAACTACAGCAAGAAGATCGAGAAGCTAACTTGCTGCAACGACTCCGGCAAAATGCAGACCGGCAGGCACTTCAACAACAACGCCAATCTTTACAGCAAAATCTTCAAACAGTACAAAAGCTAACGCCGATTTTAAGAGAAAAAGGGCTACACTCTATTCAACGCGATCGCGCCAACCAAATACAAAGCCTACAATCTTTGCGGGAACTGCTACCGACTTTTAAACAAAGATTAGACAACCGCCAGCGATTATTACAAGAGGGAGCAATCTCTGGTGATACAGTACTACAATCACAGCAAGATTATTTAAATGCTGTTAGACAAATTAACGAAGCCGAATCCCAACTCAAGCAACTAGATGTTAAAGAAGCAGACGCACAACGCCAATATCTAGAAAATCTCAACTCCATTAAAGATTTAGAAACCCAGTTAAAGCAACTAGATAGTAAAGAAGCCACATTAGCCCAACAAGACTTAGAAGCTGTAACCACACGCAAAAAAGAAATTGAAGAAGTGCGGCGGGACATTACCCAATTAGTATTGCAATTATCGACCAACAGCTTAATTAAAAGTACTTACTCCGGACGTGTTTTAGAAATTTCAGCAACACCGGGGCAGGTTGTTTTACAGGGTACACCCATAGGAGCGATCGCCGCACAAAAGCCATCAGCTAAACTGGAAACTGTGGCATTTTTTCCCGTTGGTGATGGCAAGCAAATTCAACCAGGAATGAAGTTACAAATTACACCTACTACGGTACAAAAACCACGTTTCGGTGGCATCATTGGTAACGTCACAAATGTTTCAGCATTTCCTGTAACCAAAGAAGCTGCATTAAGCGTAGTAGGCAATTCCGAATTCGTCCAAGACTTAATGTCACAAGGGCCGCAGATTCTCATTAACGCCGGACTGCAACTAGACCCTTCCACAGTCAGCGGCTATAAATGGTCTTCTTCCCAAGGGCCGGCAATGAAAGTAACTTCTGGAACTACGACCTCTGTACAAGTTACCGTCGAAGAACGTGCCCCCATTACATTTATCCTGCCAATTTTGCGATCTTGGACTGGGGTTTATTGAAAGTAGGGTAGCCCCAAATGATAATCCCACTTTTTATGCTGCTGTGGCAAAATTTCCAAAGCCTACTAAAGATTAAAAACAAGCGGTGTCCTACTCCGACGCTGCTGCAAATGGAAGTAGTAGAATGTGGCGCTGCTGCTTTGGGGATTATTTTGGCTTACTATGGTCTAATTGTGCCGTTGACAGAACTGCGCCAAGCCTGCGGTGTATCGCGGGATGGAGTTAGCGCTTTAAATATTTTGAAGGCTGCCAGAAACTATAAATTAATTGCTAAGAGCTATAAAGTTAACTTGGCTACTTTATCTGAATTAAAATTTCCCTTCATTGTATTTTGGAAATTTAATCATTTTCTGGTGGTGGAGGGATTTGGCAAACAGCGAGTTTATCTCAATGACCCGGCTACTGGACGGCGCAGTGTTTCTGTTGAAGAATTTAGCGGTGCTTACACTGGTATCGTACTGCTTTTAGAACCGAGTTCCGAGTTCCAACGGGGGGGACGTAAACCCAGCACTATCCTTGCTTTGTGGTCGCGACTCCGAGGTTCCATTGGGGCATTACTTTACTGTGTGGTGGCGGGATTTTTGCTAGTGATTCCTGGATTGGCCATACCTGCATTCTCCCAGATATTTGTAGACAACGTATTAATTGAACAGCGGGATGAATGGTTGCGTCCGTTAATTTTAGGGATGATTTTCACAGCTGGACTCAAAGCATTTTTGACTCTGGTACAGTTACAGTTTTTGCGTCAGTTGAAAATTAAATTGTCAGTGGGTATGAAGAGTAAATTTCTGTGGCATATTCTTCGCCTACCCATGAGTTTTTATGACCAGCGGTTTGCAGGGGAAATCACCAGCCGAGTGCAACTCAATGATAGTATCGCCAATATGCTTTCTGGTCAATTAGCTACAACTGCGATCGCAGCAGCGTCAATATTTCTGTATGTACTAGTGATGCTGCAATATGACGTGGTGTTGACCTTAATTGCCATTGCCTTTGTTGCTGTTAACCTCGCCGCCTTACAGTGGGTAAGAGGGCGGCGGGTGGATGCCAACACCAGACTGATGCAGGAATACGGAAAAGTTAGCGGTGTGGGAATTTCTGGCCTCCAAAGTATAGAAACAATCAAAGCCTCAGGATTAGAGTCAGATTTTTTTTCTCGGTGGGCGGGTTACTATGCCAAAGCCATCAACACCAAACAGGAATTAGAAACAACAAACCAGACATTAGGAGTTTTACCAGATTTCTTGTCAGCGATCGCTTCCATGTTACTTTTAGCCGTGGGCGGTTTGCGAGTCATGGATGGTACCATCAGCATCGGCATGTTAATAGCCTTTATGGCTTTAATGCAAAGTTTTTTCCAGCCGATAACAAACCTCGTCAACCTGGGAAGCGACCTACAAGAGATGGAAGGAAATCTAACTCGCCTCGATGATGTGTTGCAAAACCCCATTGATTCGCAACTGGGGGAAAGAGGCAGGGGGGAGGGAGATGGGGGAGATGGGGAGATGGGGAGATGGGGAGATGGGGGAGAAAATTCTTCCTTGTCTTCCTTATCCGCTTCATCCTTCTACCCTCTTACGAAACTCCGGGGATATGTTGAATTACGCGATGTTACATTTGGTTATAACCAAATTACTCCACCGCTAATTGAAAACTTTAATCTTTCACTCCAGCCAGGACAGCGAGTAGCTTTAGTGGGTGGGAGTGGTTCTGGTAAGTCTACCATTGCCAAACTTTTATGCGGACTGTACCAACCGTGGCAAGGAGAAATTTTGTTTGATGGCAAACCTAAAGAGCAAATTCACCGCCAAGTATTAGCGAATTCTATCTCTGCGGTGGAGCAAGAAATTTTATTATTTGCTGGCAGTGTCAGAGACAACTTAACACTTTGGGATACTACCATACCCGACACTCATCTAGTGCGAGCTTGTGAAGATGCTGCACTCCATGATGTGATTCTTTCTCTACCAGGAGGCTATGGTGCTGATTTGTTAGAAGGTGCAACTAATTTAAGTGGCGGTCAGCGCCAACGCTTAGAAATTGCCCGTGCTTTAGTAAATAATCCCAGTATCCTAGTCATGGATGAAGCTACTAGTGCTTTGGATGCTGAAACCGAAAAAATCGTCACTCGCAATCTGCGTTTGCGCGGTTGCACTTGCATCATCGTAGCGCATCGACTTTCCACCATTCGAGATTGCGATGAAATCATTGTCCTTGATGGCGGCAAAATAGTCCAACGGGGAACCCATGAAGAATTACAGCAGGTTGAGGGACTGTATTTACAGTTGATTCGCAGTGACGGGGATGGGGAGATGGGGAGATGGGGAGATGGGGAGATGGGGAGATGGGGAGATGGGGGAGAAAATTCTTCCTTGTCTTCCTTGTCTTCCTTGTCTTCCTTGTCTTCCTTGTCTTCCTCGTCCCCCTCATCTCTCCTCAACCAAGGAGAATATCATCGCTTTCAGACCAATGAATCCCTATCATTAGACGATCCGCAGACAATTTGGGTGGTAAAATCTGGTTACTTGGGGCTATTTGCCATTGCTCTCAATGATGGCATTCTCGAAGGAAGTCGTCGCTATTTATTTAGTATCGAAGTGGGACAGGCGATGTTTGGTACTGTACTCAGTTTGGATGGCAAACAGTACAAAATTTTAGCTGTGTTCCTGGAAGAAACGGAACTTTTAAAAGTATCGAGAGATGAATTTAATCAGCTGTTTATTGGGGCTAAAAGACAAGCGCTAGCTTTAATAGAAGGCTGGATTTCTCAATGCAGTTCGGTAATTGCTGGCATCATTACACCAACCACACCAATATTATCTTCAGAAATTGATTGCTATTCCTTAGCCAAAAACCAAATCTTCCAACCCCAAGGTTATGTATTGTGGGTAAAAATCCTCGAAGGAAGCGCTAAATGGATGGGGTTTGAGAATTTGCTGTTGACTCCCAATTCTGGAATATTACCTTTACATCCAAATATGTGGCTAGAGGCGAGTGAAACTGTTGAGGTGCAAACTCTTAGCACTGGAGAAATTCCAGATTTAGATTTGCTGTTATCGGGTTTATCTCGACTACAAACTTATTTTCTCCATTGTGTTGAACTATTGCAACGGCAGGAAATGAATGCAGAGTTACTGAGATTTCAAGCCAGGGAAAGTCTTGAGTGCAGAGTAATGCAGCAGACGCTAACAGAGTTGGCATCTGTGTTGCCGTCAAAATCAAATAGGTTAAGTACTGTTGATAATGCTGTTGACCCAAATCGAGCTTTATTAGTTGCTGCTGGTGCTGTAGGACGGACATTGGGTATTGAAATTCGTCCCCCAGCTGCCTCAGAAGATTTTAATGGAATGCAAGATCCTGTGAAAGCGATCGCCCGCGCTTCCCGCATTCGGGTGCGCCAAATACAGTTACCAAACAATTGGTGGCAAAAGGACTGCGGGGCAATGTTGGCATTTACCCTTGATAAAAATCTGCCAGTGGCATTGTTACCAATATCTGATACTCGTTACCAACTCTACGTACCTGGGCAACAAACTTGCATCTCTGTGGATGCCCGCGTTGCAGCAGTTTTAGCTCCCAACGCCTACGTATTTTATCGCCCTTTACCAAATAAACAGCTGAAAACTTTTGATTTACTGAAGTTTGCCATCCAAGGACATGACAAAGAACTAATTTTAGTTTTAGTAATGTCAATTACCATCAGTTTGTTAGGAATGCTGACCCCTCAAGCTACAGCTATCCTGATAGACAAAGCCATCCCTGATGCCAATCGCGGGTTATTGAGCCAAATTACTATCGGTTTAGTGGCTGCTGCCTTTGGCGGAATGATGTTTCAATTAGCACTAGGATTTGCTACTATTCGCCTGGAAACCTTTGCTGATTCTTCCACTGAAGCCGCAGTGTGGGATCGATTGTTGAATTTAAAGCCTACCTTTTTTCGCTCCTTCTCGGTTGGCGACTTGAATTCTAGAGTCACAGCCATTAGTCAAATTCGCCAAAGACTCGGTAATACAATAATCAAAACTATTTTTTCGAGTCTGTTTTCACTGCTGAATTTGGGATTATTGTTTTACTACAATGTTTCCTTGGCTTTGATAGCTTGTGCGGTGGCAGCGCTGAACACCACCGTCACGATTATTTCTGGTATACTCATACTCCAGAAAGTCCGCCCGCTACTAGAACAAGAAGGACAAATCTTTGGCGTGATGGTGCAGTTAATTGATGGAGTTGCCAAACTGCGAATTGCCAAAGCTGAAGCCCGCGCTTTTGCTTATTGGGGTAAAAAGTATACCGAACAACTAAAACTAATGCTGAGTACCCAAAGCATTGAAGATGGAGTCGCAGTCATCAATCAAGTGTTACCAGTGTTAACAACTGCTGCTATTTTCTGGTTTGCTACAACCTTAATTGCACAACCCCAAACCCCAGGAACAACTAATTTATCCACTGGCACATTTTTAGCCTTTAATGTGGCTTTTGGCACATTTATCAACGGAGTTACTAATTTAAGCAGTGTAGTAGTGGAAGTTTTACAAGTCTTACCCTTATGGCAAAGGGCACAGCCAATTCTCCAAGGAGAACTAGAAAGGGATTTCACTCAAACAGATCCCGGAAGACTATCGGGTAAATTAGTTGTAGACCGGGTAAGCTTCCGCTACCGCGACGATGGGGGCTTCACGTTGGATAATGTCAGCATCCGTGCCCAACCAGGAGAATTTATTGCCATTGTCGGCCCTTCTGGTAGCGGTAAATCAACATTATTGAGATTACTTTTGGGTTTTGAATTACCCAAAGCTGGCACAATTTACTACGACGAACAAAACTTGGCTTGTTTGGACATTCCTGCTGTGCGCCGCCAATTGGGTGTTGTGATGCAAAATAGCCGCTTGATGTCAGCCTCTATTTTTGAGAACATTGCCAGTGGCGCAATACTGACGATGGATGAAGCTTGGCAAGCAGCACAAATGGCAGGTTTAGCAGATGATATTGCAGCAATGCCCATGCAGATGCATACAGTAGTCAGTGAAGGAGGTACTAATCTTTCTGGCGGACAACGCCAACGCTTGTTAATTGCTAGGGCTTTAGCATTCAAACCGCGAATTTTGCTATTTGATGAAGCCACTAGTGCATTAGATAATAGAACCCAAGCAATTGTTAGTCAAAGCTTAGAGCAGTTAAAAGTCACGAGAATTGCGATCGCTCATCGTCTCAGTACCATCCAAAATGCTCACCGAATCTACGTCCTTGATGGTGGCAAGATAGTACAACAAGGTAATTTCACTGATTTAGCAAATCAACCAGGACTATTTGCACAACTGATGTTGCGGCAATTGATTTAGGGCATGGGGCATGGGGCATGGGGCATGGGGCATMGGGCATGGGGCATGG
>NZ_LAHA01000090.1 GCF_002608075.1 Nostoc linckia z4 | reverse complement strand
CACGTATAATTAATTTTGCTCAATTACTTATTCACGACTTGTTTTTTTCAACAAGAACAAAATATAAATAACCAACGACTATTGATTAGTAATTGTTGACTATTGACTAATGAAAATGAAATTGAGTGTTAAAGGCACTGTCGATCAGTGGTTCAACAAAATGGGAAAAAATTCAACCCTTGGTGTAACGGCGTCGATTTTGTGGTTGACGATGGTTGGCTGGATAGCTTTTGTGTGGAATTTGGGCAATATTGGCTTGATTGATGAGACAGAGCCACTGTTTGCAGAAGCTTCCCGCCAGATGTTCATTACAGGTGATTGGATCACCCCATTTTTTAATGGTGACACTCGTTTCGATAAACCTGCTTTAATTTACTGGTGTCAGGCGATCGCCTATGCAATTATTGGAGTGAATGAGTGGGCTGTACGTCTTCCTTCTGCCATCGCTGCATTTGGTTTAGTTTGTTTAGCTTTTTACACTGTGCAGTGGTATTTAGCTAAACAAGATGAATTAGAGCAAGTCTCACGTCCCACTCGCCGCTACTTAATCTCCTTTTTAGCAGCAGCCCTCATGGCCCTGAATGGGGAAACAATAATTTGGGCAAGAACCGGTGTTTCTGATATGTTGCTCACCGGCTGCATAGCATCAGCTTTGTTGTGTTTCTTCCTGGGATATGCTAAAGGGGGGAGCAAAAGAGCAGGGGAAGAAAGAATAAGTAATGCCCCAATCCCCAATAACTGGTACTTAGCTACTTATGTATTAACTGCTGCTGCAATTTTAACTAAAGGCCCGGTGGGAATCGTCTTACCAGGGCTAATTGTCATTGCCTTTTTGCTTTATGTGGGCAAGCTGCGAGAGGTCTTTCGAGAAATGCGCTTGTTCTTAGGTATACTGATAATTTTTGGTTTATCAGTACCCTGGTATGCATTAGTGATTTGGCGTAATGGCTGGAATTATATTAATGCTTTTTTTGGTTATCACAATATAGAAAGGTTTACAGAAGTAGTAAATGGTCACTCAGCACCTTGGTATTTTTACTTTATAATCGTGTTGCTGGGCTTTGCACCATATTCTGTATATCTACCTGTAGCACTATTTAGACTGAAATTTTGGCAGCGATCGCACTGGCGCTCTCAACAACGTTTTCAACAATTAAGTTTATTTGCTGGTTTCTGGTTTACTGGCGTCTTTGGTTTTTTTAGCATTGCTGTTACCAAACTTCCCAGCTACGTATTGCCCTTGATGCCAGCAGCCGCCATCCTCGTGGCATTATTGTGGAGCGATATTTTCCAAGCAAAAAGAGAACGGGGAAATGGAGTAGACAACGGAGAGACGAGAGAAAATTCTCCCTTGTCTCCCACCCTGCGGGAAACTAAAGCTAAATCCCCCTTCCTCCTCTGGAGTGGCTGGGTGAATGTAGCATTTTTATCAATTCTGGCAACGGCACTGTTTAACATCACCCATATATTAGGAAGCGATCCAGCGATAACCAACTTCCACGAACTAATTAAACAATCTGGTTTACCAGTTATTGGCGGCGTAATTTGGTTTGTTTGTGCTGTTTTGGTTGCAGGATTATTACTGAGTCGTCGCTGGAACTGGATAATCAGTGTCAATGTACTCGGATTTGTAGCGTTTTTAATTTTCGTTTTGACGCCTGCTTCATTTTTTATCGATCG
Organism: Nostoc linckia z4; assembly: GCF_002608075.1. Lineage (GTDB taxonomy): Bacteria > Cyanobacteriota > Cyanobacteriia > Cyanobacteriales > Nostocaceae > Nostoc > Nostoc linckia. The sequence continues at coordinate 19,843 of NZ_LAHA01000090.1, read as the reverse complement.
CGAACGTCAATTACCTTTAAGAGAATTGTCTGCAACTATACAAGAAGTCAGGCAACCCAATGAAGAATTGGTTATGCTTGGCTTTAAAAAACCGAGCGTAGTATTTTATAGCCAAACTCACGTTAATTATTTCAGATTTCCCCAAGAAACTCTAGAACATCTGCAAAACCAGGCAGCCAAAGGTCTCAAACCACCTTCGCTACTGTTGTTGGCCGAACAGAAAAAACTTCTGCAAATGGACTTACAGCCAGATGATTACAAAAATTTATCCACCAAAGGTGCTTATAATTTGATTCGCATTCCTTTTTTCAAAAAGAAAAACGAAAAAATGGACATATCGTAATTGGGCATTGGGCATTGGGCATTGGGCATTGGGCATTGGGCATTGGGCATTGGGCATTGGGCATTGGGCATTGGGCATTGGGCATTGGGCTCCAGGGGCTTCAGGGGCAGAGGGGAAAAACTCATCTCCCCAACTCCCCAACTCCCCAGCTCCCCAGCCTCATCTCCACATACCCCATGCCCCATGCCCAATTAACATTTTTCATTCTGACTGTTGATAGCTAAAGCTTGATTAATTTGGTTGAGTAAATCTTCCATTGAAATAGATCGCGGTAATATGCGAGTGGCGATCGCACTCACAATAGTTTCCACTGAATCCAATCCATTTTTCTTTTGTCTATCAATTTCGCTGTCACCTATCTCAGGCTGAGAAATACTTTCGGGGCGATTCAATGGCTGGTTTAGTACTAAAATTGGTGGTAATTCTAAAGGCGAATCTCCTAATGTTTTCAAGGCTTTGAGTACGTCTTTGTGGATAGCTGATTCTCCTAAGCAAATTAATAATAAGTCCACGCTTTGATGACGAATTTGCTGTAAAACTTCTGCCCAACAAGGACTCATGGCTGCTTTGAAACCTGCTGTTTGCAGGTATTGAATTAAAGCTTGAAACCACTCCGATCCTCGTTCAGGTGTTTCACTAGTGATGGAGGAATTTCTTGCTGTACGATAACCTTTGGCTTGTTTGCCTCTTGCCTGTGGTAAATCGCGCAACATAGTTAAATCTACTACTAAAATGTTGGGAGGGCAGCAAACACCGGAAGCAATTTGCAGTACTGATACTAAAGCATCTGTTTTTTCACTAAAAGTGCTGCTATCTTTTCCTAATGGTGTTAGGTAAGGAAATACAGATAATCCTGGTATTTGTGAGGCTTTGAGGGTGGTTGCCACATCGCAAGTAACCAAGGGTATGGTGGCCAAGCGTGGATGTTGAATTAGTTGTTGCAAATAATTTTGGGCAATACTACTTTCAACATCGAGCAAAATTACATCAAATTGCCATACCCGCGCCAAGAGTTCTGCCTGATCTAAATCATCAACTTCAATTACCCGATGTTCTCGCAGTGACGAGTGGGCATTGACGGATTCAAATTCAGGATTCACTAATCTGAGAATTCGCAGTGGTGTTTTAGTTGAAAGACTGGGGTTATTGTCTGACCCTAGCAGTGAAACTCCTTGCGGAGTACATAATTTTTCTAGGAGTGGCGTCAACACCTGATATTCTACTGGCAAGCTTAAAAAACCATCGGCTCGGTTGGCAAATGCTTGCTCTTTTTCTGCTGCGGTTGCCGTCAAAACTACAGATATATGACGAGTTGCGCTGTCAGATTTGAGTAAGGTCAGCACATCCCAACCTGAGAGCAAGGGTAGCAACGGATTGAGAAATATCGCTATTGGTTGCAAGCGTCGAGCTTTTTCTACTGCTTCTGTGCCCGATCGCGCAATCACTACGCGATATCCCAAACTTTTAAGTTGTTCGGTTAAATCTTCAATATATCTGGCTACTGCTTCCACTACTAAAACTAGCCGTTGGGAACTAGCGGTATGATACTGCGGGGAGTTAGCGACATGCTGACGGCCTGCTGTGATAATGTCTGGTGTTTGTGTGTCTTCTGTGGTTTCCAGATCTGGCTCTGAAAAACCTGCCTTTGGGGGACTGGGGGGTAGCAGCAGTGTGAATTGGCTACCTTTACCTTCGCGAGATAAAAAGCTGACATCTCCACCGTGGAGGCGAGCCAAGGCGCGAGTTAATACTAGTCCCAAACCTGTGCCTTCAAACTGGCGGGTGAGGGGGTTTTCTAGTTGTTGGAATTTTTGAAAAATTAAATGTTGCTGGTGTTCGGGAATACCGATGCCTGTATCCCAAACTGTAAAAGCAATCCATCCTTCCCAACGACTCACCCGCAACCCAATTTCCCCTGATACTTCAGTGAATTTAAAGGCGTTGGAAAGCAGATGAATTAGCATTTGGCGTAGGCGTAATTCATCGGCAACAATTTGGTCTAAACCTGGTTCAATGGAAAGGCTGAATTGGGGAGCAGAACCACGGGTATTTAGACTTGCAGGTGTAACTGTGGCTTTGCCGCTTTGAGTGTGAATGGCTTTGGCCTCAGATAAAGCGCGATCGCACACTGCCCGAATTTTCACTGGGGCTAGTGTGAGTTCCATTTGTCCAGTCTCCATCCTGGTCAAATCTAAGATGTCATTCACCACACTCATCAGATGGCGGCCGCTTTGATGAATTAGTCCTGCATAACGAGCTTGACGTTCGTTGAGTTCTCCCAACTGTTGATCTACTAACAATCGCGATAAACCCAAAACCGCAGTCAGGGGAGTTTTTAGTTCGTGACTAATACAAGCTAAAAACTCATCTTTCAAACGATTTAGTTGAATTAAATCGGCATTTTTGGCTGCGAGTTCTTTGCAAAGCTGCTGCTGTTCGGTGACATCAGTGGCTAAAACTAACCACAAATCACTGTTGAGTGGCATTCCCGATTCAGCACTCATCACCTTCAACTCTGGACTATCTAAGGGAATTTTGGCAAATTGCCAAATTCGTTCCTGACCATTTTGCACTTCCACAACGCAGGTGCAAGTACCTGGTTGGCTATCCAAAAAGCAGCGACTTGATGTGGTTTCTGTGATTGTCTCTTGTTCTCTGAGGTTGTTAAGAGTCGGCAAGCATGATTGGGGCATTGGTTCGCTTCTGAGGGATACCCGTGGCGTTGGTTGTTCTTCACCACCATTGGGATGAACTTTGATCCCTCGTTGCTTGATGTATTCTGGTTTCTTGGGTCGGACGGGGGTTAGTATTGCTTCTACCTGTTGTCTAACTCCTTCTGGGTCTTTTAAAACTCCCAATTGCTGCCACCAAGCTGGATTTTTGGCTACGACTTCGCCAGTACTGGTTTCCAACATTAAAGGCCAAGGCAATGTTTCTAGCAACTTCACCAGTGGCTTTTGAATTAGCTGGGGTTGATTTGGCATCTGTGCTGGAGGAGCGTATTGAGTGAGCGAGCCGGCCATTTTTTCCTGAGCGAGCGATCGCAATAACCGTGAGGTATCCACTAGTCCCAAATATTTCCCGTCGCAGTCAATCAATGCCCAATCCAAATTTGGCTGTTTTTGAGCTTGTTGTTGAGACAAACGCCAATTCAATTGCTCTACACGCTCAGAAACTGGTATTGTCTGTATTGGTTCGATGAGAGTTTCCTCCCAAAGGGAAATTGATTGCTGTAAATTTAAATTTTTATCGTCACTATGGCCTAATAATTTTTGGATTAAACGGGCAGAGTACAGCAATCCGATTGGGTATTGCTGTTGATTGACTATTACCAAGCGATCGCACTGCTCTTTTTCAAAAATCTCCAGCACCACTGCCAGAGTACTTGTTTGGGGGCAGCTAGGTACGGTTGCTTGAAAGTCATAAAGCGGGTAATCTAGCATTGACATAAAGCTTTGGGGGTTATTCTTCCTGCGGAAACCTCTGGCATTCCCATCTGCCACCTGCCGATGTTCTTTTCGCCTGAAGCTATATCCTCTCAGAAGACTCATATAAGCAATTTTGGTTACGATTTCAACGCCATTAAAACAATGGGACTTACACTCACGGACACTTGCTAGCGTCCGACCTGGAAAACAGAGGCAACCTTTCTTTTTAGTGCTCCTCATTTCTAGCAAATAGCCTCACCAGTGTCTTACTGGTATTTAAACTCCTCATCCATAGCCACAGCTAAAACAATTATGGCTCTAAAGATTCGCTTTAGAACCTTGAGGAATTATAATGATTTAGAATGCGACATTCCTTTAAGTTCGTTTAAGTATCTTATCAAGGAGCAAAACAAAAAAGTCTATCTATCTGTATACATATATATGCATATACAAACAAATAATAAGTTCCCGATACATACCTCATCTAAAACCTACTCAGCCCTACCACTCAGTCGCTGCACGAGGTTGTTGAGTGATTAGAATTATCTGTTGACACAGAGCGTTATTTTGGGGTGAAACCACAAAATTTACTGCACCCACAGCATTACCCTAGAAGCGTTTGCCACAATTATCAGCCCACGCTTCTTGGTCAAATCGATAGAGTAGATAGATAGACAATAAATGTTATTACCTATATTGATTTTGCAACGCGATGTTAACAAATATTTAAATAATCCAGCTAATTTAACCAACGAAAATGGTGTAATTGCTTGGATGTGTAAATTTATTTCCGGCATTTTTGGTCAATTTGATTATTCACCTGTTGCTGTCACTACCTCTGGAACAATAAATTATTCACTCAATTGGTTGCAGCGCCATCCAAGTCCACCAGATAATGGGCAGTATTTCTATGTATTTGCCAGCCACTCACAAAAAAGGCAACAGGCTTTTCAGCAGATGACTCAAGGAGAGCGTCAAGAATTACTAGACCAACTCAAGTCGGATTATGGCGAAATTCTCATAGATTACTTTACCACAGATAAAACTCTTAAAGAAAAAATTGACAAATTTATCAATACTATATTTTATGCTAATATTCCTGTGCCCCAAATTATCGAAATTCACATGGAAGTAATAGATGAATTTTCCAAACAGCTAAAATTAGAAGGAAGGAGCGATGAAGCATTAATGGATTATCGTTTGACGTTGATAGATATACTGGCTCATTTGTGCGAAGTCTATAGATCTTCGATTTCCAAATAAATTAAATTTATCAATGTTTAAATCAGCACAAACAAAAGCTGTTAGTTACTCCCAATGCACGACGCATCTTGTATTTCTCTTGTGATAATTAGCCTGTAACGATATGAATAAAGCCAGAAAGACCTATGTTCTCAAGCTTTATGTAGCAGGGAACACCCCTAATTCAGTACGGGCACTAAAAACACTCAAAAATATATTAGAACAGGAGTTTGAAGGTGTTTATGCTTTAAAAGTGATCGATGTGCTGAAAAGCCCGCAACTAGCCGAAGAAGATAAAATATTGGCTACTCCAACACTATCTAAAATTTTGCCGCCACCAGTTCGTAAAATTATCGGCGATCTTTCAGATAGAGAGAGAGTATTGATTGGGTTAGATTTACTTTATGAAGAATTAAGTGAAGAAGATTTTACTGAATAAAAAACAGGAGTCAGAATAAAGAATTCAGAAGATTCTATCTACAAAAGAATGAGAGTTTTAATAAGAAATAATTTTTAAATTTTTCCTACGCCAGAGGCAAGGTTTGAAACTGATATTCAGACGCTTACCGACACGGCAAAATTGTGCGATCGCCGAGTTATACTCAAATTGATACTGAATTCTGCATCCTGAGTTCTGAATTATTCTTCAGGGCAAATTGCATCCAACGTGTTAATAATAAAAAGAGGGTTTTCCACCCATTTGTTATCAAGCAATGAGTCAAAACGAGCAACTAGAACCAAAAAAGCCGCCGTTAATTGGGGGTGTAGAAAAAATTCGCACGATGATCGAGGGGTTTGACGATATTAGTCATGGAGGATTACCCATTGGTAGAACTACCTTGATTAGCGGCACCTCAGGTACGGGTAAAACTTTATTATCTCTTCAGTTTTTGTATAACGGTATTACCTACTTCGATGAACCAGGAGTATTTGTTACCTTTGAAGAATCCCCCAGTGATATTATTAAAAACGCTCATATTTTTGGGTGGAATTTGCCACGACTAATCGAAGAAGGCAAGTTATTTATTCTCGATGCTTCCCCCGATCCTGAAGGTCAAGATATCGTTGGTAACTTTGACCTTTCTGCACTGATTGAGCGCTTGCAATATGCCATTCGTAAATATAAAGCTAAACGAGTTTCCATAGACTCAATCACTGCGGTGTTTCAACAATATGAAGCAATGGGAGTGGTGCGTCGGGAGATTTTTCGTCTGGTAGCACGCCTCAAACAACTCAGCGTCACCACTGTAATTACCACTGAACGCAGCGAAGAATATGGCCCCGTTGCTTCCTTTGGAGTCGAAGAATTTGTTTCTGATAATGTCGTAATTGTTCGCAACGTTTTAGAAGGAGAACGCCGCCGTCGCACAATTGAAATTCTCAAATTGCGCGGTACAACTCACATGAAAGGCGAGTATCCCTTCACAATTACTAATGAAGGAGTCAATATCTTTCCATTGGGGGCTATGCGCTTGACTCAACGTTCTTCTAATGTCAGAGTATCTTCTGGTGTTAAGACCTTAGATGAAATGTGCGGTGGTGGTTTCTTCAAAGATTCAATTATCTTAGCCACAGGAGCTACAGGAACAGGCAAAACCCTATTAGTAAGTAAATTTATTCAAGATGGTTGTCTCAATGGAGAACAAGCAATTTTATTTGCTTATGAAGAATCACGCGCCCAATTGTCTCGCAACGCTTACTCTTGGGGAATTGATTTTGAGGAACTAGAACAGCAAGGTTTACTCAAAATAATCTGTACATATCCTGAATCCACTGGCTTGGAAGACCACTTACAAATAATTAAATCAGAAATCGCTATTTTTAAACCAGCTAGAATAGCAATTGATTCACTCTCAGCATTAGCTAGAGGAGTAAGTAATAATGCATTTCGACAGTTTGTAATTGGTGTTACTGGTTATGCCAAACAAGAAGAAATCACTGGTTTCTTTACTAACACAACCGACCAATTTATGGGATCGCATTCAATTACAGACTCTCATATTTCCACGATTACCGATACAATTTTGATGTTACAGTACGTAGAAATTCGCGGCGAAATGTCGCGGGCAATTAACGTATTTAAAATGAGAGGGTCTTGGCACGATAAGGGCATTCGCGAGTATAATATCACTGCTGATGGGCCAGAAATTAAAGATTCATTCCGGAACTACGAACGGATTGTTAGTGGTGCTCCTACTCGCGTTAGTATCGACGAAAAGGCGGAACTTTCTCGGATTGTTAAACGTTTTGAAGATAAACAGAGTTCCGAATCCTAAATTTAGTATCGTAGTATATTCATTCCTAAATTTAGTATCGTGCTATATTCTGTGGTGAAGAAAGGTTTTCTGCCGCTAGATTGATTTTCGTGTGAGGGGATGCGGTGAAAGGACAGCAATTATTCCATAGCTTCTTGCCTGGTGTGACAGCAGCGGTCTTAACAACTCAGCCTGCTTGGGCTGATACTGTAAAAGTCAGTGGGGTACAGCTGGCATCTTCTCCAAGTGTTTCGACCTCTACCTATGGTCAAACCTTGGTTGTAGATTTCATGAATACGCAATTGCCGAAAACAGCAAATGTTAGTATTCCAACCCTATTACCTGCTCCTGGTTTTAGTAAGTTTAGTGTGAAGCCTTTAAGTAATAACAGTATTCCAGTTTTTATGGCTGGAAATACTAATGTGTCAATAGAACAAGTAGCTCAAAAAGATAAAGTTAGACTTTTGAATTTAACGCCTACCTCTGGTTCTTCCCAACAACCAGATATCAAGCGTTCTACCGAAAGCAACAACAAACAGAGCAATTTAAATCCCTATTGGCAGAAATTAAAGAAGATAGTAGTTCCTGACTACACTTCTCAACCTGCATCTGCTCAAAAAGAAATTTTGTCCTTGTCTGCTTCACAGCAGCCAGTGGTTCAAAAGATAAATACCGTTACTCAGTTGCAGACATTTTTACAGACTTCGCCTACAGGTGCAGGGACAGCAAAACTGTTGTCAGCAGAAGGCTGTCCGCAACAAAACTTGACAAAAACCACAACTGATTTGGCTGCTTTGCTGGTGACCTCAAACACCTGCCAACAAAAAAATCCTGTGGAAAAACGTGTGGCTCAGAGTGAGACTATACCTCCCACAGATTCGACACCAACTCCCACTGTGCCAGGAAGCGTTACTCCTGTACCTGCTGGTTCGACACCAACTTTGCCAGGAAGCGTTACTCCTGTACCCCCAAGTCAAGTGGAAATTCCAGAGAAACTGATTCAAAATGCTAATCCTCTGCAATTTCCTACCAAAACTGAGGAAGTGACAGTCCAGGAAAATCAGCCGATTACTTTGACACAGGCTCTAGAATTAGCACGGCGTAACAATCGGGATTTACAAGTGGCTTTATTGGAGCTACAACGCAGCCGATATGCCTTAAAAGAGGCGGAAGCTGGTTTATTGCCGACTCTTGGGATTAGTGCGGATCTGACTCGCAGTCAATCTTCTAGTAGCCAGCTTCAGCAAGAATTAAGCGGGCCAAACAGTTTAAGCTCCACAGATGAACCAAACACAAGTTTTTCTGGGCAAGCACAACTGTCCTATGACCTGTATACCTCTGGATTGGGTAAAGCCCGTAGAAACGCCGCTAGGGAACAGGTACGCTTCAATGAGTTGGCTGTAGAAAGTCAGTCCGAGGAAATTCGCTTGAATGTGACGACTGACTACTACAATTTACAACAATCGGACGAACAAGTACGTATTGCCCAGTCCGCTGTACAGAACTCAGAGGCTAGTTTGCGCGATGCAGAAGCTTTAGAGCGAGCTGGGGTTGGTACGCGGTTTGATGTGTTGCGATCGCAAGTGAATTTAGCAAACGCCCAACAAGATTTAACTAATGCCAGATCCCAGCAAGCAATTGCCCGTCGTCAGTTGGCTACTCGGATCAGTTTACCCCAGGGAATAAACATCAGTGCCGCCGATCCCGTACAATTGGCTGGTCTTTGGGATTTGACATTAGAAGAAAGCATCGTGCGAGCTTTTCAAAATCGCCCAGAACTCCAACAACAGTTAGCACAACGTAATATTAACGAACAACAGCGCCGGCAAGCCTTGGCAGAACTCGGCCCACAAATTAGTTTGGTAGCCAGCTATGACTTGCTAGACCAGTTTGATGATAGCGTTAGTGTTACAGATGGTTATTCCTTTGGAGTGCGAGCCACCCTAAATTTGTATGATGGGGGAGCAGCAAGAGCGAGAGCATCTCAGCAGAAAGTGAATATTGCGATCGCAGAAACTCAATTTGCCGAACAGCGCAACCAAATCCGCTTTCAAGTAGAACAAGCCTTTTCTAACCAGCAATCTAATTTGGAGAACGTTCAAACCGCTAATACCGCTTTAGAACAAGCCAGGGAAGCTTTACGTTTAGCACGTTTGCGATTCCAAGCTGGTGTAGGTACTCAAACTGATGTGATTAACTCTGAAAACGACCTAACAAGAGCTGAAGGTAATCGAGTCACAGCAATCTTAGATTACAATCGTGCTTTAGCTCAATTGCAAAGGTCTGTTACCCTCAGAGGACTACGGTAGTTACCCAAAACTCAACCGCATAACTTCAATTGAGTAGCCTTTCTGATGAAAAGTCTCCAAAAGCCTCATTTTTCAGTAATTCAACTGGGAAATGGGGCTTTTTGCTAAAAATTGGGAATGGGGCATGGGGCATGGGGCATGGGGCATTGGGTATAGGACTTACGCAAAAGTATGAATAAACTAACCGCAAAGACGAGGCAGTGCGTTGGGCGGGTTCCCCGACTTGAAGCAACTGCCGTGCAAAGGGCACGAAGTTATAAGAGTTTGAGAGAGTTTTTGCGTAAGTCCTAGGGTAGAGATGTAGCTTTAGCTTCTCTTTCAGAGACGCTAGCGCGAACCCGCAGGGTGGGAGGTGGGGAGATGGGGAGATGAGTTTTTCCCATTTGCACCTAGAGCCTAGACCTCTTGCAATCAATTGCTTTTTACACTCTTGTGGGGAAAGGGAAAATACCAAACCTTTCCCCCTTTCCCCTTGCCCTTTTCCCGACTTCTCTTAGAAGTCTCCTCTTGTGCCCAACGCCCAATTTTCACGTGAAGTGTCAAAATTGAACTAACATAACTGAGTGTGCGATCGCTCGCCTTGTCAAAGACTCATGACTAAAGTAACATCCAAAGAAATTGCACAGTTTCGCTCTCAATTGGCAGACGATCCCAGCGATATGGAAGCCCTGGATTTGATTGAAGACTGTGATGGAGATTTAGAAGACGCTGCGATGACACTAGCTATCCGTGCGGGACAACAACCAGAAAGAGCAAATTCTGAATGGTTAGATGCTTTGGCTAGAAAATGGCGTGCGGTCATTTGCGAACAAGAATTTCGGGAAGATTTACTCAATAGTTCCCTTGGGACGATGATGGAACATCTCAAAACAACGCCCACATTTCCCAAAATCTTGGCAACGCCTGTTTTAATTTATGTCCTCAAGCAAGGGGTGAATAATTTTTGTGAGCCACTGGATTCGTTAAAGTAAAAGGGATTGGGGATTACAGATTGGGTAATCAGCATAAAAGTGAGTAGGGAATCGGGAGTCGGGAGTGGTGAAACCTTTGCCGATGGGCAAATCCTACTAACTCTAAACTCCAAACTCCAAACTCCAAACTCTTAACTCCTAACTCCAAACTCCAAACTCCTAACTCCTAACTCTTAACTCCAAACTCCTAACTCCTAACTCCAAGACTGATACCCTGTTAATTAGGGCAAAACTTTTAGAAAAGTGTTGTAGTATCAATGAATTACCTTGTTGCCGTATTACCAGACCGCATTCAAGCTGAAGCTGCTTACTTAGCTTTAGAAAAAGAAGCCATAAAAAGTACCATCTTGGGGAAGGGATATAAAACTGCTGATGAGTTTGGCTTAATTGACCCTAAAGACCAAGCCAAAAAGCAAGCACGGCTGATGGCAACTTGGCTGATACCATTTGGTTTTTTTGCGGGTTTTACCTTCAGCCTGATTACCGGTTTGCACACTTTTGCCTGGGCGGGTGAAATTGGCAATCACATTGTTGGCGGACTGTTGGGTGCTGCTAGTGGTGCTATGGGTGGTGTGTTTGTCGGTGGCGGGGTTGGTTTGTTGGTAGGTAGTGGTGATGCTTTACCCTACCGTAACCGATTGGATGCGGGGAAATACTTAATTGTAATTCAAGACTCTGAAGTTGTGACTCGTCAGGCAACTAAAATATTAAGGCAATTTGAGCCAGAAAATATTCAGGGTTATGCGGACACAAGTAGCGTGTAGCAAATGAATCCAAATAAAATGGGAATTAAAGTTAGAATCTATTTAAGTAAAGGGCATGGGGCATAGGGCATAGGGCATTGGTAAAAGATAAATGACTAATGACTAATGATTAAGCGCAAAGTCTGAGCGGAGGTTTCCTCCGCTCAGAACTTTGTAAGAGATGACTAATAACTAATGACTAATTCAGAATGTTGCCACGAGAAGAACTTTTAAAGGGTGTTGAAAATCGGGATAGTGTAGCTCGTGTAATTGACCAAGCAGAGCAAGCTATTAAAACTTGGGAAGTAGTTGTGACGGATTTTTTATCTCCTCCAGAATTGGCGGAAATTCAACGAGTATTTAGCCGATTAACAGAGGTGCAATTAGTGGTATGGGGTGGATATCCGCAAGCTGAACGCCAAAGAATAGCGATCGCTCGTTCGGAACTGCCGTTAGATGCATCTCAAGTCAGCCTTATAGCACTAGAAATTGCTGGTAATTTCTTGTTTGATACCGCCACTCACCGGGACTTTTTAGGTGCAATGCTGGGGACAGGAATTGTGCGTGAAAAGACAGGAGATATCATTGTTTTGGGAGAAAGAGGAGCGCAGGCCATTGTTGCACCAGAGTTGGCAGAATTTTTGTCAATGAATCTTAAACAGGTGCGATCGGTTCCTGTGAAAACTCAACCAATTGAGATTACGGAATTAAAAGTTCGAGAACCAAAGAAAAAAGAATTAACTACTGTGGAAGCTTCTTTGCGATTAGATGCGATCGCCTCTGCTGGTTTTGGTATGTCCCGCAGTAAAATGGTTGATTTAATTGACTCTGGTGATGTGCGCGTCAATTGGAAAGAAGTAACTCAAGCTAGTTCTCAAGTTAAATCAGGTGATTTAATCGCTATTCGGTCTAAAGGACGTTTAGAAGTTGGAGAAATTGCTGTTACTAAAAAAGACCGTTACCGCGTCCAACTAACTCGGTACATGTAAATAGAACTAGCAATTTTCAAAATAATTGGGAAAGATGGATTCACTAAACCTAAATTCAAAACTTTATTCCCAATCGAAAATCCAAAATTGTATTATGTTTTAAACCTTTTTGCCAAAATATTCAGCAGAATTTTTCGCGGTACTAATCCAGCTAATATACTTCTAATTTGAGTGGCAACATCACCAATAATAACCGTAGGCTGCCACTCTTCTAAAGCTTTTAGAGATTCGCGAACTACTTCTTCAGAGGAATAGACTGTTTCTGTACTTCCTGCTAAAGCTGGAGGAAAATTAGCTTCTGTAAAAAAATTTGTTTCGATTGGCCCTGGACAGGTAACTAAAATACGCACACCATATTGACGATTTTCTGCCCACAGTGCTTGACTAAAGCTAAGAATAAAAGCTTTACTAGCAGCATAAACAGAAAGATATGGTATCGGTTGAAATCCAGTAATTGAGGATACGTTAATAATACTTCCAGAACGACGTTGCCGCATTATTGGTAGAAATTTATGAGTTAAATCTACCAATGCCAAAATGTTTAACTGTACAATTTTAACTTGTCTTTCTCTATCTGATTCAGCAAAGTCACCATAGGAACCAAAACCAGCATTGTTAATTAATAAATCAATGGTTAATCCCTTTGATTGTATCGCATCAAATACAGCAGCAGCGGCATTAGGTTCTGTAAGGTCTTTAGCGATAACATCTACTTTAACTTGATATTTTTCTTTGAATTTTTTAGCTAATTGGTTGAGTTTATCTTCAGAACGAGCAACGAGGACAAGATTTGTTTCGCGTGCAGCTAATTCCTCGGCAAAAGCTTTACCAATACCACTAGAAGCACCAGTAATTAAAGCAGTTGACATTATAAATATTCAAATAACTTTTAGCATTTTTTAAATATTAGCCATAATACATATAAATTTTAACTACCAAAAGTTATATACCTCAAAGATTAAAACTAACATCCAGTCATGAATAAGCTATTAGGCTTTTAAATTGCACAGTGTTTCATGGAGTTAACCGCTGACGACCAACACGAAACAAGGTGTCACTTCAATGCAGGGCTACCATTGTTCAGCCCAATAGATAATTTCTGAGGCAGAACTATTAATTGCAACGCCATAGCTATCTCCATGATTCCATTTGAAACCAGGTTTACCTCTATCTGTTGCATTTAAAACTAATATTTCATATTCATTTGTAAAAGTACCCTCAGAAGAATCATTGGTGTAGAAAAAAGTTGTTGGCACACCGTTTGGTTGATTTATATGGTCGTTTGTGTCGCCTCCTCGATATTGATATTTGGCATTATTTCTATATTGTGAAAGTAGTTTTTTAATTTTTTCTGGAGACTGCTTCAATCTGATTTGAAAAAAACTGCCTCCTTGTAAAAATCCAGGAGAGTAAGCCATGCGAATATCTTTAGCATCTGTGGGGATTTGATTCGGAAAATGTTTTACATCCTCAAAGTCATACCATAATTGATTGCGAATTTCTTGATAGCGCGTTGTATCAGTGATAATTTCAGGTTCGCTACTATTGCTAAAAGCTTTTCTGAGGAAAAAACTTCCTCCGACAATACCGAGACTGCCAAGGGAAAATAGAACTATCATGACAGCTTGGATTATATGCGAGCGCTTCATTGAGTTGGGTATGTGTAATTTTTACAGCGATATACCCAACTACTAAACTATATTCGTACTATTGCGGATATTATATTAGAGATATTAACGAAAAATTTGCGTACTGACGGTGAATTTTAATTTTTTGTAAAATTTTTATGAAGATGGGGATACTTACTTAGTCAAATACCGCAGGTTATTTTGATTTAAATTATGGCAATCTGGTTTGATTTTTGAAAAAATCTGAGTAGATGTAAGGTGTATTTTCGCCAACCACCAGACAGAGGTAGGCAGATATTTATAACTCAGCAGACTAGGAAACGTTCTAAAATTAATCTCACAACTATCTTTTGTTTTTTCAATTCTTCCTGATGGAGTAGAAGCTATAGCGGAATATATAAATAGTAGATGCACCTTAATTAAATCACAGCCCTCAGCTTTAAACTGGGGGCTTTATTTATTGTTGATAACTTTTATTCGCTAAAATTAAAATTTTCTGAAAAAGTTCAATTTGCCCGGATAGAGCAAGAATATAAAAGGATTAATAAATGGTAGATGCACCTTAATAAATTTTTCGCCCTCAGTTTCAAGCTGAGGGCTTTATTTATTAGACCTCTTGCAATCAATTGCTTTTTGCATTCTTGTGGGAAAAGGTTAAAGGTTAAAGGGGAAAGGTTAAAGGGGAAAGGGAAAATACCAAACCTTTCGCGCTTTTACCGACTTCTGTATGAAGTCTATATTTTGATAATTTTTTGAAAAATAAAAATTCCGGAAAAAGATAATTTTTCCGGAGGAAACAATAATTAAACTGGATTAATAAATGGTAGATGCACTCTAATAAATCACATAAGTCTTAGCCCTCAGCCTTGGGGTTGGGGCTTTTATTATTTAAATATAGATGGTAATAAACTGGGAGCTAACCAGAAGGCATAACCAATAAATCCAAATAGTAAAGTAATCATGCCCGTAATGGCGTAGCTGATACAAATTAATAAACCATCAGATTCGATGGTAGCAACAGTTAAAAGTAAAATACCTACAGTGGGAATGGGATTTGTAAACGGAATTGGTGATATTAGTAATATTGTTAACCACGTGATACAAAAGCCATTGATTCGCCAAGTCAAAGGATTATGAGCTATTTTTCTCAATCGGGGACGGGTGATTTTCTGTAAAACTTTCGTCAAACGTCCCAAGTTTTGTAAAAGTAATTCTGCAAAGGGACGAGGAAATTTATAGTTAGCGATTCTTTTTGGCAACCAAGGCGATCGCCTTCCTAAAAGCATTTGCACTGACAACAGCAAACAAGCACCACCAAAAGGGCCAGTTAATCCCGGTGGCATGGGAAACAAAAACGGCAAAACTAATAATGCAATCACTAGGCTAAAACCTCGTTCTGAGGTTTCAGCCAGAATATCACCTAGAGTCAGAGGTTGTTCGGCTAGGCGTTGTAACAACGATTTTATATCTTGAGAAAATCTCAGATGCATTTGGCGTCAGTTAATGCTTATTATTCAGAGGGAGTGGCTACCGGAGTAGGAAGTGGAAGAGATGAGGAAAATAACTCCAAACTCTTAACTCTTAACTCCTAATTTCCAACTCCTAACTCTTATAATCTTCACCTATGCGGGTACTAAAACAGCTACAGCTTTAGGTATAACTCGGAAATGGGCGGGTGTGTAAGTAGTGATTTCACCATCTGTATTAATAGGACGTGGTTTGCGAGTAGACAATAGTATTTCTTGACCTTGATGAGAACGTACACTTTGCCAATGTATATGCCGCCCTTGTCTCATCGCAGGTAATAATAAGATAATCTGCCACCAATGTTGAATTTCTAAGCTATAAAGATCCAGTCTTTGGTCATCTATGGCTGCGTCATCTGCCACTGCCATGCCACCACCGTAATAACGACCGTTACCTACGGCTATTTGCACTGTTTTCACACGAATTGATTCACCATTAATGGTAATCTCAGCCCTAAAAGGTCTAGATGACCAAATCACTTGCAATGCAGTGGCGGCGTAAGCAAATACTCCCCAACGGCGTTTAGCTTCTTTGGTAAGTCGTTGGGTAATTTTGACACTCAATCCCAAACTCGCAACATTAAAAAAGTGCTTGCCATTTACCCAACCTAAATCAATGCGGTGTAAATTTCCCTGGGCAATAATATTACAAGCTTCATTCAGAGAGTTGGGAATTTTTAAAGTTCTTGCTAAATCATTGGCAGTTCCCAAAGGCAAAATTCCCAAGGGTAACTGAGTTTCAACTAAAGCATCCACCGCAGCATTAAGAGTGCCATCGCCGCCACCAATTATTACTAAATCAACTTGATGTTGATAGCGAAGTATGACTTCATAAAGTTGTTTCGGATGTTCTGTAGACTCTTCAATTAAAATAAAGCCGAGTGTCTTCAAATAATCAATTGCTTCAGACAAACCCTTTTGACCCTGGCGGGCATGACGATTTACTAATAGCAGTGCGCGGCAACTCATGGTTAGTACCTTTTGTAGTTAATATTTCCAAGTATCCGCATTTGTTGACTCAGCTTAATTTTAACTATTACAAAATTTTTTCTATCGATATTAATTATATTGTTAGATCTGGAATTTTTTTGCTTCTATTTTGTCTAATTTAACTTTATCAGCTATTAATATTTTAATAATCAGTGCAGAGAGTGATGATGGCAACTCCAACTACACACTGAGGAATTTTTGCATAAAGCCTTAAAGCTATAGGAATTCGGTTTGATATCTGAAATGATTTACGTAGTCTGGCAAAAGGCAACAAGGCAACAGGCAAAAGGGTTTCAGAGAATATAGATGTACGGAGTCATTTTACAAAATCAAATAGAAGTTTTATACAAAAATTGTTGTCATAATTTTGTAGTATCTCAGGAACAAATAGCATAGTAGTGTTATCTATATGACTAGTGCCTGAATCTACCTGGTTTTAGGCAAGGTATAAAAGCGTTGGCAGAGTTTTCTGTGGTTGGAAAATTGTTATGCGAAGTCCAAAAAATAAATTATTCCAGTTAATGTGTTGATTGTTGACTGTTGAGTGTTAACTGTGAACCGTCAGCAGCGAACAATCTTCTATGGAATATTTTTTTACTTGGAAGTTCCTATTTCTTCTAATTGACTAAATTAATTGATAAAAAAAATCATGAATTCATCAATGCATCGAATTAAATTTTGGGTACTTTTTCCACTTACCCTAATATTTGGTTGTTCAGATCAATTGCTTCAATCTAGTCCCACCGTCGCCAACTCTCAGCCAGCAGTGACTAAAGAAAATAGCCCGACTTTGTTAGCAAAAGCCACTTATCTTTCACCACTGGAACAACAGGTAATTGCGGAAACAAATAAAGTCAGAACAAATCCCCAGGCATATGTGCCGATTTTGGAAAACTATCGCCAGCGCTTTCAAGGTAACCGAGTCAAAATTTCTAATAATACTTATTTAGTAACTCAAGAAGGAGGAAAAGCAGTCGATGAAGCGATCGCATTTTTGAAATCAGCACGTCCTGTAGGTGCTTTGAATCCATCCCAAGGTATGTCTTTAGCTGCAAAAGACCACGTTAAAGACCAAGGGCCAAAAGGTGCAACAGGTCATGATGGTAGCGATGGTAGCAATCCTTTTACTCGTATTAATCGGTATGGTAGATGGCTGATAACCGCAGGTGAAAATATCAGTTATGGGCCAAACACCGCCCAAGATATCGTCATGCAATTAATTATTGATGATGGTGTGCCCGATCGCGGTCATCGCAAAAACATTTTTAACGGCAATTTTAAAGTCTCTGGTGTAGCTTTTGGAATTCACAAATCATATAGAACAGTTTGTGTCATTAACTACGCTGGTGGTTATCAAGAAAAGTAGAGACGTTGCAATGCAACATCTCTGTAAATTCATTTGGGATATTCTGCACGTAACTGATTAACCACCCGATCTAGCCCCACTGAGTGGGCGGCTTTGAACAGTACAAGATCTCCTGGTTGCACAAATGTCTTCAATCTGGCCACCAATTCGCCATGAGTTGCAAAGCACTCCGATGGAATTCCGTCAGCACTTTTGGCTATTGTTTCGGCGTCTTCTCCATCCACCAACACCAACAAGCCGTCTAAATTCAACTTTTGTACTGTTTCTCCCACTCGTTGGTGCAACTGTTGGGAGCGTTCTCCCAATTCTTTCATTGCACCCAACACGGCAATTTTGCGTTTTCCTGGTGTGTCTGCCAATAATTGCAATGCTGCTAACATCGCTTCTGGTGCAGCATTATATGTCTCATCTAAAATTACCACGTCATTGGGCAAATTAAATCGCTGCGATCGCCCTGTGGGCATATCCACTGACACACCTGCTTTTAAACTCCCCCAATCAATTCCCAAAACCTTTGCCACTGCCAAAGCCGCTAGAAAATTACTCGCATTGTGACTCCCAGGTAACGGTAAAGGGATTTGCATTCCTGCGACTTCCACAGTTTCGTTATCAATCAACACTCCTGAGACATCGCCACCAGAAAAACCGTAAGTTATGACTTCTCCTGTCCAAACTTTCGCCGCCGTAGCCATTAATAGGGGATTGTCGTAATTCAGAACTGCCACACTATCAGCAGGCATTTCGGCTAATAACTCACATTTTGCCTCAGCGATCGCTTCTTCGGAACCCAGTAACTCAATATGTGCCGTCCCCACATTGGTAATCACTCCGATGGTGGGATGTGCTATTTGTGTGAGTTCGGCAATTTGTCCCCTACCGCGCATCGCCATTTCAATCACGGCGTAGTCATGTTCTGTACTCAGTTCTAAGAGAGTTTTCGGCACACCGATTTCGTTATTGAAATTGCCATAAGTTTTGTGAACTGCTTTTTTGGTTCCTAAAACTGCGGCAATTAATTCTTTAGTCGTAGTTTTACCTACGGAACCTGTAACACCAATTACAGGAATATCAAAGCGATCGCGCCACCATCTGCCAATTTGTTGATATGCCTTAAGGGTATCTTGAACCTGCAATACAGGAAAACCAGGGTTTTCGTATGCCGAATCTACAATTGCAGCGATGGCACCCCTAGCAATGGCTGTTGGCACAAATTTATGTCCATCAAATTTATCGCCTCGTAAAGCCACAAACACTTCACCCGGCTTGAGGATACGTGTATCTGTTTGTATACCGTTACTTACTTGTATTAAATCAGTTTCGTATAAGTTTAAAGGATTGGCCGAAAGCACTTCGACCAGTTGAGTAAGGGTGGCAGAACAAGGCATAAATAAAGGTTCAAATTTATAAAATCGAATTATGACACAATCCGGTTGATAGTGCTTCTGGTTACAACAATTTTCAGTTAAGCTGTTGCTGTTGATGGTTCACTGTTGACTGTTAACCGTCAACAGTCAACACTCGTCAGTCATCAGCGAACAGTAATATGGTTGAAAATGCTAATCAAACGACAGCTTTAACACAGCAGTGGCTGACAGAAATTCAGACACTCAAACAGCAGTTAATAGAACTCCAACAAGACCGGGATGCAGCTTGGGAAAGTGCCCAAAAATGGCGTCAGCTATACAATAAAGAAGCAGAACAACGACGCACAGATGCTCAATTATCCCAACAAGCGATGGCATCTCTCAAGGCAGATTTGCATAAACTCCAAGGTATTGAAGCAGGGACACTGGCTGCTACACCAGTGACAGCGATTCAAGAAGAAATAGCCCAATTACAATCTGTAGAGGAATTGCAAACTAAACTCATCGCTGCAATTCAAGAACGCGATCGCCTGTTGCAAGCTTTGAAAATAGAACAGGAAAACCACACTCAAACTCGCAAAAGTCTTACCACCGCCTTGGGTGATGCCATCGATAGCTTAACACGGGAGCGGGCAGGGAGATGAGGGAGAGGGGGGAGATGGGGAGATGGGGAGATGGGGAGATGGGGG
>NZ_LAHA01000089.1 GCF_002608075.1 Nostoc linckia z4 | reverse complement strand
CCTGCCCCCTGCCCCCTGCCCCACTCCCTTGCTATCTTTTCATGTCAAACTCAGCCAAGCAAAAACTTGGCTGGCAATGGTCATAAGCAAGAAGCATAAAAGGGAATATTTTAATTGTGCGTTAGCGATCGCCTACAATCTGAGAGCAAAAATAAACCCACCATGCCGTTGAAATTTGTCTTGTGTCTATTTATACGTAATTTTTGCGTTTTGTAATCTGGTTTGATTTGTAGCCGCTAACTCACTTAGGGACTTGCAAACAAAAAAATATTCCATAGAAGACTGTTGACTGTCAACGACCCCAAGCGCAATAATTTATTTTTTAGAGTTCCCTTAGCATCAAAGGCAATTATTTGGTTGAGTATAGTCCCTCTAATTTTTGCTCTGGAGGGAATTTAATTTTTGCAAACTACCTCAGTAGCGATCGCAATTCGCAGAACTAACAACTGAGGTTAATGAGAGTTTGTCAAATCTAGTACTTTGAAAAACGTCACAATCAGTTATTATATGAGCGTATGTGTAAGTTCAGCTCATGCTACCTGATTTACTGCTCCCCTCGAACATTCATCAAACTATTGCTGAATCAGAGAGGAATATGCAATATTTGTTTGCAATTTTGTTAAATCTGTTTTCTGCTGAACCCATCGCTATTTGTTGAAAATTACCTGATCTGACATGACTATTTACGTTGGAAATCTCTCCTACCGCGCTACTGAAGCAGACTTAAGAGCAGTGTTTGCAGACTACGGCGAGGTCAAAAGAGTTGTCTTACCTACTGACCGCGAAACAGGACGATTGCGGGGCTTTGCTTTTGTTGATATGAATGAAGATGCTCAAGAGGACGCAGCCATCACAGAATTAGATGGTGCAGAATGGATGGGCCGTCAACTGAGAGTTAACAAAGCTAAACCACGAGAAGATAATCCACGAGGTAGCTGGTCGAAAAAACAAGATTTTTAATAAAGATGAGTTTCTAGTGTAGCAAATTATTTCTTGGTCATCAAGACTAAGTAGCTAAAATTAACTAGAAACAATTACCCAAGAAACAACTTGATGGAACTACGTCCGACCAGTCGGGATTGGTTAAAAATATTACGACTATTGGTCTGTCAACCCAAAAATGTTGGGTGAGGGCTGGGGAAAGGGAAAGGGGAAAAGGGTAAGGGATTTAAAACCTTTCCCCTTTACCCTTTCCCCTTTCCCCCGCCAAGTGAACTTGGCGAACTAGTGGTCTGTCAAGTCAACTTTGCTGGGTGAGGGCAGGGGAATGGGAAAGGGTTAAAGGGTAAGGGATTTAAAACCTTTCCCCTTTCCCCTTTCCCCTTTCCTCCGCCAAGTGAACTTGGCCAACGACTAGTCGGTTCTTCTCCCGCACAAGATACTATAGCTACCTCAATCGAGATGGAAACATGGAATCCCTAACCTCTCGTATGCAGGCGATACAATCGCCGATTATTCCGGTGGTTGGGGAACTTATTAAAAATTCTCCAGGAACTATTTCTTTAGGTCAAGGTGTTGTTTATTACAGCCCTCCCCCTGAAGCAATAGAATTTTTGCCAAAATTCCTCGCCGAAGAGAATAATCATTTATACAAATCAGTGGAAGGAATTCCGCCATTAGTAAGGGCACTTGCAGGAAAATTGCAAGCCTTTAATGGGATTGAAATCAATGGAGAAAATTGCATCGTTGTCACAGCGGGAAGCAACATGGGATTTATGAATGCCATTCTTGCTATTACCAATCCAGGCGACGAAATTATTTTAAACACACCATACTATTTCAATCATGAAATGGCGATCGCAATGGCTGGTTGTCATCCGATATTAGTAGCAACGGATGAAAATTATCAATTGCGAACAGAAGCAATATTTCAAGCAATCACACCCAAAACACGGGCTATAGTCACCATTTCACCAAATAATCCCACTGGGGTTGTTTATAGTGAAGCTACATTGCATCAGGTCAATGAAATCTGTAAAATTCATGGCATTTATCACATTAGTGATGAAGCCTATGAATACTTTACCTACGATGGGGTAAAACATATTTCACCTGGTGCATTTGCTGGTAGTAGCAAATACACCATTTCTCTCTATAGTCTTTCCAAAGCCTATGGTTTTGCAAGTTGGCGTATTGGCTACATGGTGATTCCTCAACATTTACTTGCGGCCGTTAAAAAAGTCCAAGACACAATTTTAATTTGTCCGCCAGTAATTTCTCAATATGCAGCCTTAGGAGCATTACAAGCCAAACAAGAATATTTGCAGGAAAATATTGCAGCGATTTCTCAAGTACGAAAATTAGTTCTAAAATCCCTAAATCGCCTAGAAAATTTATGTACCATTACACCTGCTAATGGGGCTTTTTATTTTTTCTTGAAGGTTCATACTCCAATGGATGCTTTGGAATTAGTTAAAAGACTCATCCAAGAATATAAAGTAGCAGTAATTCCGGGTACAACCTTTGGGGTAGAGAATCAATGTTATCTACGGGTTGCTTATGGGGCACTGCAACAAGAAACAGCAAAAGAAGGTATAGAAAGATTAGTTGAGGGATTGCAAAATTTAATAGCGGAATTTTCACCAAATTAAAGATTTAAAATTAAACCAAAAATGCCAATTATTAATAAATTCATTGAAATTGCAACAGAACCAAAAATTAATATTCATAACATCACACCACAAATTCAAGAATTAATTGCTTCAACATCCATTAAAAATGGACAAGCCTTAGTATTCTCGCGACACACGACAACAGCTTTAGCCATCAACGAAAATGAAGTCAGATTGCTAGAAGATATAAAAGTGTTCTTGCGAAAATTAGCGCCGGAAACAGACAGCTATTTGCATAATGATTTGCACTTAAGAGATGTACCAGAGGATGAACCAATTAACGCTCACTCTCATTTAATGGCAATGATGCTGACCACTAGTGAGATAATACCTATTGTTGATGGTAAATTAGGTTTGGGAACTTGGCAATCTGTGTTATTTTTTGAGTTGGATGGCCCGCGTCAAAGAACAGTATTTGTGCAAATTTCTGGTGAGTAATGCAGCGAAAAATATTAGTCGCAATTGAGAATCCAGAATTCAGAATGCAGACAGTGAGGGATTTAAAACCACCATCTAGAAGCACTGCCAAATTGATAATTTGGTGGCTGGCTTAAAGTTGTTTATACTCTGAGGTCGAAGCAAACTAGATTTACCAATCGGACTCAAATTAAATTCCATAATTGTGACTAATGGCTCCGGTATGATTTGTTGTTAACACTCAAAATGCCGCCAGAATAACCAAAATTTGAGATGTAGTTAGTTATGAAAAATAACGATAACTTTTTCTTGCGTAACATTTGGTATTATGCTTTGCCTAGTAATCATCTCAAGCCTGGTACGATGGTCAGCCGGGTTTTCTTAGGAGAACCGGTGCTGTTAATTCGCGATCGCAATGGCAAAGTGGCTGCAATGCAAGACATTTGCCCCCATCGTGGCGTACCTCTTAGCTGTGGTAGATTTGATGGGCAAGAAGTGGAATGTTGCTACCACGGTTGGCGGTTTAACTCTGGTGGGCGGTGTACTGCGATACCGTCTCTTGTGGAAGAACAACAAATGGATTTAAGTCGCTTTGACGTACAATCTTATACAGTTAGGGAAGCCCAAGGAAATATTTGGATATATATACCCGATAGCCATCGTCCTCAGCCTCCTGATTTTGAGATGCAAATTCCAGTGATTCCAGGATTTGAAGGGCGATCGCCGCAGTTTATAGAGATTATGCGCTTCCCCTGTTTCGTGGATCATGCAGTGGTGGGTCTGATGGATCCCGCCCATTCCCCTTATGTCCATCGCGCTTGGTGGTGGCGAAACGAACAATTGCATGAAGAAGTCAAGCAATTTGATGCTTCTCCCCACGGCTTCACAATGCGGCGACATCGATTACCAGCCAATGGCGGCCGATTGTACTGGCTAATTGGTGGCGGCGTACCGGAAACAGAGATTTCTTTTCGTTTACCCGGAGTCAGAGTCGAAGAAACCACAATTGGCAAACATCGAGTTGTGAATTTAACCACAGTTACACCGATTTCCGACACAGAAACCGAGGTAACTTTTTCTCTTTACTGGACACTTCCTTGGGTGGGATTTTTCCAACCGCTACTGCATGTTTTGGCGCGGACTTTCCTTGGTCAAGACCGGAGTGTGGTGGAAAAACAGCAAATTGGACTCAAATATAATCCGGTGCTGCGATTAATTAAAGACTCAGATGTACAGGCCCAATGGTATTACCAATTGAAACGGGAATATGCCCGGTCAATTGCAGAAGAAAGACAATTTGTCAACCCTGTTAAAGGTCAAATACTTCGTTGGCGTGCTTGATGATTGAAGCCAAGGGGCAAGGGGCAAAGAAAGTCTATTGTTCTTGGAATTTTACGATCTGGTAAAAAATTAATCCGGGGTAAATTCTGCAAATTCTGTGGGCTTGAATAACATATTTCGGTCTACAGCTGACAAGATTTTATTATGAGCGCGTTGGCTATTTAAACAGCGACAAACTAACTGGGCTACATCTTGGCGATTGATACTACCAATAATTTGGCGATCTTCAGTTAAAACACCATTACCGGTTGCTGGTTCTGACTTCAGTCCACCAGGACGAATGATGGTGTAGGTGAGTCCGCTAGCAATTAAGTGTTGTTCAGCTTTGTTTTTCTCAGTTAAAACTGTCCCCAATGCTGCTAAAACTTGTGGGGATAAAGCACCAACACTATCGCCGACACCAATGGAAGTCACAAGAATAAAATTTTTGACTCCAGCTTTCACTGCTGCATCAATGAGATTTTTATTACCAGGGTAGTCTGGTCTTTCTGCGTCTCCTGGTGAACCACCAATTGTACTGATAACAGTATCAATCGGTTCATCTGCGATGATTGCACGTTCTACGTCGCTAATATTAAGCGCATCTCCTTGAACTATTTCAATGCCGATTTTTTCCAATTCACTGGCAACTGTTAGTGTTCTCAGGAGTGCTTTTACTTTTAGTTCTTGTGTCCTCAAGTATTGGGCAATTTCTCGGCCGACACCGCGACTCGCCCCAGCGAGAAAAATGTAAGATGCACTAGTCATAGTTAGTTTAGCTATTTATTTCCCAAGGATTCTAGCAAAAGATTGGCATTGATTAATAATTGCTTTGGTATTACTCCCCATGTCAGCACTAAAGTGCTTACTACAAACTTTTTTTAACTTCAGTCGATCGGACTTGCTAGACTACTAGAACTGTTTCTCCAGAGACAGTATCTTGTTTTCCTTGTCCGTTAGAATTAATTGATATCATCTAAATTCTATGTAGCTCGGCTACATCTGTTCATAAAATATCTAGGTGCTATACAGATGCTTATGCTTGTGTTCTATTAGACTAATAAAATTACTGAATTTTTAATTAACTAAAGATTATAAACTTGAGTAATTCCATTGGTATGGCTTACCTTAGGTATGCAATAGTGCGCCCTTCTAATGCAGATGGATTGGATTAGCTTACTCAAAGCTCAACAAACTGACTTCCTCCAACGTGTGAAAAAACCCAAAACTTACGATTTGTCTTTGCTCGAAAGTCAAGTCAAAGGTTGCCACACAGAGATTATGGCATTTTGGGGCGAAGCATTGGCAAAACTCCAAGAGCTTTCCCGCGAACAAGCAGAAGTTCTCGCCAAAAATCCGCCGCCTATGCCCCCTGAATATCCGGAACCACCGGATTGGACGATACCTTTTCCTACATATTTTCAGCAACAAGCCCAAGATTATCTTTTACGGGAAAAAATTGTCGATCGCATAATTAGCGAACGTCTAGGCAAATTACTCAAAAAAACCCCCCAAGACACCCTAGAAAACATCTCTTTAGATGATGAGGGAAATTTATCTAGTCAAAGCAAATTTATTTATGTAGTCAAAGATAATCCCCAACTCAGTGTGCAAGTTTACGTCGCTGATGGTGAAAGTTTTAATGGTATTAAGAAAGACAAAATCAAATGGACGGTGACTCAAGAAGATTTGAAAAGTCACCAAGTCTTGATTTTTCTGTGTTTATTTTATCCCTATACAGGTAAACTAGGTTACGAAAAGCAAAGCATAATCACAGGGTTTTTACCGACAAATCAACTAGAATTTTCGGAACCAAAACTACAGGTTACTCCGAGCAATTTGTTATATGCTGGGGGATTAAGTTGGTATTTAGAATCACTAATTGGCAAAAAAGAGACATTGCCAATAATTCCTGAAAAGACGATAGAAACAATCCAAACTGTACCATCAGAGCATTCCCTGAAAAAGGTAGTAGGGGACTGGGAATGCTGGCAAACTTTACAAGGGCATACCAGAGGAATTAATTGCTTGGCTTTTAGTTCTGGGTGTAATAATGGTAACTCCTTACCCATATTGGCAAGTGGTAGCCGTGGCGAGACGAAGCTATGGGATTTAAGCAAAGGCGAATTAATAGATACATTGTCAGAATATCCTTGGGTAATATCTGGGCTAGTGGATGAAGTGAATTCCCTGGCTTTTAGTTCTGACGGGCAAACTTTAGTCAGTTGTGGTGGAGACTCCACAATTAAAATTTGGCACGTGGGCGCTCTAGACTTAATAGATATCCTGCACAAACATCATGGAGTAGTGCGTTGTGCGGCTTTCACTCCAGATGGCAGAATGTTAGCCACTGGCGGAGATGACAGAAAAATTCTGTTTTGGGATTTAATTCACCGTCAAGTAGCGATCGCTCTTTCTTTAGATGATACAGCTGCTCATTCCCTGGTTTTGAGTCCCGACGGGCAAACTGTGGTTACAGGTAGCTATCGCAAAATCAAAGTGTGGCGCATTTCACCCCAGTCTGGCATTAAAAGTTTAAAAGACACACAACCACTGCACACCCTCATGGGTCATTCTCACATTGTTTGTTCCCTAGCAATCAGTCGAGATGGTAAACTGCTTGTCAGTGGTAGCTGGGATCAAACGATTAAAATTTGGCATTTGGAGACTGGAGAATTACTGCATACCCTCAAAGGACATAGAGATAGAGTGTATGCGATCGCTTTGAGTCCCGACGAACAAATCATCGCTAGCGGTAGTGCCGATAAAACCATCAAATTATGGCATGTCCAAACCGGGGAATTGTTGGGTACATTTACAGGTCATGGAAATATAGTTACAGCATTAGCCTTCACAGCTTCTGGTGAAATGTTAGTCAGTGGAAGTTTAGATAAAACAATTAAAATTTGGCAACGCAGTTAGGAGTTATTATTAGGGCGCACAGCTAGCTGCGCCCCTACTATGGAATATTTTTTTAATTGGAAGTCTTTAGCTGACACCTGCACTATAAATATCAACTGCTGCGGCTGAAAAATACAGCCGCTACGACAATCAAGCTTAAAAGTGCTAAAGGAACCCAAAGATTAGGGACATCTGACAAACTCATATTGAATTACGAATGACGAACTTGTACTGAGCGCAGCCGAAGTATTACGAATTATTGTAAGCCTATGCCTCCTTGGGCGAATTCTTCAACAGTTTTTTGTGATAATTCATGAGTAGCGATCGCTTGCAACATTGCTAAAGGTAAAGTTAAATGATGCGCCCCGGCTTGTAATGATGCAGCTGCTTCTTGGGGAGATTTTATACTAGCTGCTAATATTTCCACGTCGCTACCTTTAAGTACGCTAGCCATTTCTTGGACTAAAGCAATACCATCACCTAACAACCGAGTCGCACGATTTACATAAGCGATGGCAATTTTCGCTCCTGCTTCCCGTGCTACTGCTGCTTGTGCTGCACTATAAATTGCTGTCACCGAACAGGTAATTTCTGAAGACAAATCTGCTACTACTTCAAACCCTAAAGGTGTAGCGGGAATCTTCAAAATTGTTGGCGAACCAATAATCTCGAAAGCTTTTCTACCTTCAGCCAACATACCCGCTTTATCAGCTGCCACAAGTTGATAGTATAACGGGCCATTTGTCAAGGTAACTAATTTTTTGAGTGTGGTTTCTGGTGGACTGTCACTTTGAGCTAAAAGCGTGGGATTAGTAGTAATACCCTTTACCCAACCCCAATGCTTTACGATTTCAGCTTCAGATGCGATCGCCGAGTCTAGATATAATGCCATAATTTCTCTGAATCATTGTCAAAATTAATTCACCAGATGTGCAATTGAGACTTTCCAATATCACAAAATATTCTGCACTATTTCCTAGTCCTTGGCATACCATTGATTCAGGACTGCCATCCTCAGGGAGTTCAGGTTTGGGATATTTTCCGAATCTATATCCTGAAGATATTCCTAATTATATTAGACGCAATCAGCTTTTCTTTGATGGCAATAAGTGGAGATATCAAACACTTCACAAAAAAATATTTACACCTAATGGTGAGTACAACTTTGTAGTACAGGGAGGCCAAATATATATAGCAAGGCAAAAATTTGCCTTGGGAAGTCATATTGATATTGCCAGAGGTAACAACGTTGACTTTGCAGGTCAAATTCGCTTTGGGCACAATAAAAATAATAAAGGTCAAATTAAGTACTGGAATAATCTTTCTGGTCACTACAAACCATCAGCTAATTTTGCAAGTAACGCAGGTTTGCCATTATATCTTTTCAGAGCGTATCATTTTTGACAACAAATAAAATTATGAATGATAATATCCAACAGTTAATAAAGGCTAGCATTTATAAATCTTTACCTTCTCATGAAGAAAAGATAATTTTAGAATATTTGAAATCAATACCTGAAATTGAAGCATACGAAATTCTCAAGTTAATGGTCGATGAAAAAAGCCAAATTACTATAGCAATGGCAAAGAAGGTTTTACATACAAGAAATTATGTAACGCAGTTATTTAATTATGGAATTGTAAAATCTAATGCTCAATCTATTAAACTTTGGTTAGAATTTGCAATTCCAAAGTTGGGATTTAAATCGGTAGTAAGATTGATTGAAGATTTGAATGACGATACAAATAGGTTAATAGAAAAAGCAGTATACTGGCTTCCATTGTTTGTCTCCAAGAATGAAACAACGTCTTGGAATTTACTGGAGAAGTTAAAAGAAAAGCCAAACTGTAAGCCAATCTAAACTATTTTCACGATTGAGAATTGAGAATTTTGAATTCTTGACCAGCTTTCAAGGGATAATTCCTTTGATACGGCAACCTGCACGGAGAACCGGATATGACATCTCCAGAAACGGTTACATGGTTACAAGAGCGCACCACTTTAGGAATTCTCCCACCTGAGGTATTAAATGCGATCGCCCAAGTTATTGAAGAACAAGTCGTACCAGCACAAGTAAACCTTGTGGAGGAAGGTACTACCCCAGAAGCACTTTACATTCTCGTAGATGGTCAACTGGAATGTGACAATACCAATCATAAGAACTCAGCTTTAGTTCGGGGATTTCTTCCTGGAGCAGTCATTCACCTCCAGGAGTTGGTATTAGAGGAATTAGCCACATTCACAATTGTCACTGTTACAGAATGTCGTTTGTGGGTTGTACCTGCTGCTCAATTTCGGGAATTAGTCAACCAATACCCAGAAATTGCTCAGGCTTTTTCCCGCCAATTGGCTCAAGAATTAGCTCAAGTTACCTCTGCACTTGGCTACGAACAAGAACGTTCCATCGCTTTGCGACCTTATTTAGTTACCAAAGCCCAACGCGGAATTATCGGTACGAGTCGCTATGCTGTGCGTCTGCGGGAGCAAATTCGAGAAGCTGCTAATGACCGCGAGTCAGTTGATATTTTCGGTGAACCAGGGTTAGAAAAAGACAACATCGCAGCTTTAATTCACTTTGGTTCTCCCAAAAGACGAGAACCAATTATTAAAGTGAATTGTGGAATTCTCCAAACCAGCGGTGCAGATTTATTTGGTCGCGTTGGCGGTAAACCAGGACTGTTGGAATGGCTGGGAGAAGGTACGCTAGTTCTCAACAATATCCAAGAATTACCTTCTGAGTTATTACCTGCTGTAACGCAGTTGCTCAAAACAGGTACGTATACACCTGTGGCTCGTTCGGAAGAAACAGAAGCCGAACCTCGTCCTAGTAAAGCGCGTATTCTCATTGTTTCCGAAAAAACTCTGCCAACAATCGATCGCTCCGTAGGTCATATTATTAAAGTACCACCGCTACGAGTGCGGAAAGCTGATATTCAAGCGCAAGTCGAATATTATGTCAGTCTCTACGTCCGTGCTAGAGGCGTTCCTAAACCGCACATTACCCCAGAAGCTGTGCGCCGCTTACAGTCTTACGATTTTCCTGGAAATCTCAAAGAATTAAAAAATCTGGTAGAAAGAGCGATCGTTCAAGCGGAAAATGCTAGTGAATTAACAGAAGAAATCTTTTGGCCAGCCGAAACAAAGAAAAAGCGATTTCGAGTCAATCTTTTAAATGTTTATCCCGATTTACGCAAATTCTTGCGGAGTTCGTGGTGGCCGGATCGAATTAATTATGGTTTTACTGCAACTGCCTTTGCAATTCTTGTTGCGGTATTATTTATTGGGCCGCAAACCCGCGATCGCAATTTTGTTTTAAATCTCTTTTGGGCTTGGTGGTGGCCTTTTTTCTTATTTTTGTTTCCGTTTTTAGGACGTATTTGGTGTTCCATTTGTCCCTTCATGATTTACGGAGAAATTACCCAAAAACTATCTTTATGGTTGTGGCCGCGAAAACTCAAGCGCTGGCCGCGAGAGGAAGCTGAAAAATGGGGCGGATGGTTTCTCTTTGGGTTATTTACTCTGATTTTCTTATGGGAAGAACTTTGGCATTTAGAAAACACAGCCTACCTTAGTGCTTGTTTATTGTTATTAATTACCGCCGGAGCCATGATTTTTTCGGCAATTTTTGAACGGCGATTTTGGTGTCGATATCTCTGTCCCATCGGTGGTATGAATGGTTTATTTGCCAAATTATCAATGACAGAACTACGGGCACAACAAGGCATTTGTTCTGCAAGTTGTACCACTTATCAATGCTACAAAGGGGGGCCGCAAAAAGGCGAGGGAATGGAAACAAATGGCTGTCCTTTATATTCTCACCCAGCGCAATTAGAAGATAATAGAGATTGCGTATTGTGTATGACTTGTCTCAAAGCCTGCCCCCATCGTTCTGTAGAATTCAACTTGCGTCCTCCCGGTATTGAATTATGGACAAGCCATGCACCCCGCACTTATGAAGTAGCATTGCTGTTTTTGTTATTAGGAGGAGTATATCTACACCGCTTACCAGAATTGCAATCTTGGTTGGGTTTACAGCTGGATTTAACTGTATTCTGGCAACACTTGGGATTGTCACTGCTAGTGTTAATTGTTCCAGTGGCTTTTGTGTTTGCAGCTTATGGTTTGCTGAAACTATTCAACTTTAACCGGAAACCAAAATCATTTGTAGAGCTTGCCTATGGATATTTACCATTAGTTTTGGGGGGAAACTTGGCTCATTATCTACGTTTGGGCTTGAGTGAAGGCGGACGAATTTTACCTGTGAGTTTTGCTACCCTTGGTTTGAATGGCGAACAGCTACCAATGTTAGTTGCTCATCCTGCTGTGATTACTTTTTTGCAAGGTACAACTTTAATATTTTCGGTGTTGTTGACAATATTTTTAACACAAAAAATTGCCAAACAATCTTTGAGTGCGCTTTTTTGCCAACATCTAGCAGCGATCGCTTTGGGTGTTAGTATGTGGGCAATTATTGTGTTGTAAAAACAATCAAATAATACTTGACTTATACCTGGTTTAATGATAATAGTTTTGCTACTCTAATGTATTAAACCAGGTTTCTARATCGGCGATCGCYTGAAAATCTAACAAAGCTTCCCCCAGATTTTCTAAYTGTTCTAACGACAGACTTTGAATTTGCTCTATTACTTCTTGAGGTAATTCTCCCACGCGCCGAGTCAGTTGACGGACAATGAGCAAGCATCATACCCTCCCGAAACAGTTGTCTAATCAAGTCTTTTTTGTATTTTAACCCCGCTAAGATTTGGGTGTAGGTGGAAATTTCTGGTCGTTGTGTTGGTTCAATTTGATTCACTTTCGCCACAACTTGTTGCAGCAAAGCTTGGGGTTGGGTGGTTGCGGTCAGTGGTGCTAATGGTAACAAAGCCTGGTCATTGAGGAATAGTTCGGGATCTTCCTCCCACATACAAATYACGCGATATTCGTGACGAGTGGTTTCAAACTCAAAGGCAGTTTCAATTATCGTTTCTGGTGCAGGGGGRAGTAATAATACGACAACTTGGGTTATTGGTAGGCGATACAAACGATATAACCGCACCCAATAATCTAGCATCCGCAAYGGTAGTGGCGGTGTAGACTCTAGTTTWGTTTGAAATTCTAGGTGGAGTATGCGTCCTTGTAGCTGTAAAAATGTGACATARTCAGCGCGAATTGGTTCAATGCTCAATTCGGTTTTCAGGACTTTGGCTGAAATTTGTGSTGTACCTAAAACCCAACTAGCAAAACGTTCTGGATATTTTTCTGACAGCAGTTTGCACAGGTTATCAAARGACATTGACCATTGCCAACAATTGAATTAGGTATAGTCATTAGTCATTAGTGTTTTTAAGGACAAATGACAAAGAACAACTCTCACTAGTTAATGTACAATTTCAATGCGTAACAGGTTAATTAAGCTACATAATTTAATCCATCAAATATTTTGTGTCCTAAATATTTGAATATCAAATAATTTAAAAAGCAAATTATTTGATAATCTATATGTTATGGTGACATTAAACAAGCTAAAAATAGCAGAAGCATTAACAGGTCTGTCTTCTGAAACGCAATATGTGAGAGGAGTTAGCTGTTTCACCTGAAAGTGCTAATCGTTCAGTGACAATTTTTTGTCATTCATCAAGACAAAAAGCCAAAACTATTCATATCAGCCTGCACATCTTAACTGTAAGTTTCACTTTAGAGAGTGGGGAGTGTGGAACAGAGGCGGGAAAGAATTTTTCCCCATCCTCCCACACCTTTCAATGCCCCATGCCCAACTCTGCGTTATCTCTGCACTTTTATAGTCTGATATCAAGTTCGGGTAATCACTTACGATTCAAAATTCTCCGTGTTAGAGCGTCTCACCGTCTTTGCGTCATTCTTATCGTAAGTATTTAGGCGAACCTGATATGACGGGTCATTTTGTATTTATCTCCAGCGCGAGGAAAGACATGAAAAACAATCAAGTAACAATCAACGAGACAGCCTGCAAACATAACCAAAAAAAATCCCACGACAAGAAAAAACTATCTTGCACAAACTTACCGCAACCAGGCGCAACCCAAGGAAATTGTCCTTTTGATGGGGCGATGGTTTCTGTGGGAGCCATTACTGATGCTGTTCATTTAGTACATGGCGCTGTTGCCTGCACTCATAATCCTTGGGCAACTCATGGTAGTCTTTCATCAGGTTCTCAACTCTACCAAACTGCTTTTACTACTGACTTTGGTGAAAGTAATGTGGTTTTTGGTGGTGAAAAGAAACTGTACAAAGCAATTCTTGAAATTGCTCAAAGGTATAATCCTCCTGCTATTTTTGTCTACGCCACTTGTGTAACTGCTTTGATTGGTGATGATATTTATAGTGTCTGCAAACTGGCATCAGATAAAATTGGCATTCCAATTATTTATGTTGATTCACCTGGATTTCTTGGTAGTAAAAATTTAGGTAACCGCATCGGCAATGAAACCTTATTGAACTATGTCATAGGTACGGCGGAACCAGAATTTACCACACCATTTGATATTAATCTTGTTGGAGACTATAACGTTGCAGGTGAAACCTGGAATGTTTTACCACTGTTCCAAAAATTAGGAATTCGCGTTCTTTCTAAAATCACAGGTGATGCTCGCTATCGAGAAGTCTGCTATGCTCATCGTGCCAAATTAAATGTAGTGCTTTGCTCAAACGTAGCAATCCAAATGGCACAAACAATGCAAGAACGTTATGGAATTCCCTATATAGAAGAATCTTTCTATGGTGTAGAAAACTTGAATCGTTGCTTGCGAAATATTGCAGCTAAATTAGGTGAATTGGTTGAAGATAGTTTCACAGCCCGCAAACTTCAAGAACGTGCAGAACAGTTGATAGCAGAAGAAACAGCAACCCTAAATATTGCCTTAGCTCCCTATCGTTCTCAATTGAAAGGTAAGCGGATTGTTCTTTCTACTGGTGGTGTAAAAACTTGGTCACTTATTTTAGCAGCCAAAGACTTAGGGATGGAAGTTATTGCTACCACTGAAGGAAAGACTTCAGAAGAAGAAAAAGCCAAAATTAGGCAATTCATTGGTCAAGATGGCATTGTTTTGTCTCAAGGAACTCCGCAAGT
This sequence comes from Nostoc linckia z4, assembly GCF_002608075.1. Lineage (GTDB taxonomy): Bacteria > Cyanobacteriota > Cyanobacteriia > Cyanobacteriales > Nostocaceae > Nostoc > Nostoc linckia. The sequence goes on along the minus strand of NZ_LAHA01000089.1, from coordinate 7,499 downwards.
ATTGTTAACAGTACTCAAAGATACAAAAGCTGATGTATTGATTGCTGGGGCTGGTAATCAATACACCGCATTAAAAGCACAAATTCCTTTTTTGGATATCAACCACGAACGTCATCATGCCTATGCTGGTTATACAGGATTGGTGGAATTGGCACAGGAATTGCATGAAGCCTTGTATAGTCCTGTTTGGGAACAAATTAGAAAACCTGCACCTTGGGACGACACCAATTTTGGATTTTAGATTTTGGATTTTGGATTAAATTTCCTCTCCCATCTTCCCTGTCTCTTCCAAGAAGGAATAAACGATCCTTTGTGCCCTTAAAATGAGCGAACGGATACTTATTACCGATTTGCTCTTGGAACTATGGCAAATTTTATCCAACCACCAAGGTTACGTATTGGTGAAGAGACTGAAGAAGAACGACACGCCACTTGGCTAGAACTTTTTTATGATTTGGTGTTTGTAGTTGCAGTTTCTCAACTCGCCCACAATCTTAAAGAGGATATCTCACTTTTCGGATTATTTGAGTTTGTTGTTTTATTTATACCTGTTTGGTGGTCGTGGATTGGCACTACATTTTATGCGAACCGCTTTGATAGTGATGATGTTGGACATCGCCTGCTGATTGCGATACAAATGCTGACGGCCGCTGCAATGGCTGTGAATATACACCACGGTTTAGGGGAAAGTTCTCCTGGTTTTGCCCTTTCCTATGCTCTCGGTCGGGCTGTGCTGGTGATAGAATACGTCCGTGCAGGAATACACATCCCTTCTGCACGACCTTTGACGACTCGCTACGCAATTGGTTTTACGATCGCGGCTTTGCTTTGGTTAATTTCAGCATTTATACCCGTCCCTTGGCGATTTGCATTCTGGACATTGGGAATCATCATTGACTTTGCCACACCTTTAACAGCACGCAAGTTTCAACTAAGACTACTCCCCCATGCTTCGCATTTACCAGAACGTTTCGGACTGTTTACGATTATTGTTTTGGGTGAAGCAATAATCGCGGTGGTCAATGGTGTTTCTCAGCAGGAATGGGATACTTTAACCGAAATTTCCGCCGTATTTGGTTTAATTATTGCTTTTAGCTGGTGGTGGGTTTATTTTGATAATCTGGGCGGTAAACCGATTGAGATTGCACGAACGCATGGAAAAGTTGCAGTTGTCAATCTCTGGCTTTACACTCATTTACCCCTAGTGATTGGGATTGCGGCGGCGGGAGTGGGAGTAGAAGAAATTCTCTTGAGCAAGACTACTGTGGCCTTACCAGATTCTCATCGATGGCTGATCTGCGGTTCAGTAGCATTATGCTCGCTATCTGTCGCTATTCTCCATCTATTTGGAGTGATTCGTTATTGCCAAATCCGTTCTAAGTATCGATTTGCAGGTGCAGTTGTGTTGACGGCGATCGCCATTTTTGGCAAAGGATTGTTACCCATCACAGTCATTGCCCTCGTAGCTGTAGTTTCTGTTGTCCAAGTCCTTCAGGATTTGTATCAAAGTCGTCCCAGTACCCGCTTAGTCGATCCAGAAATCTAATACCATTTTGGATTTTAGATTTTAGATTTTGGATTGTGAAACAGTTAGTAGTAATCGCTTTTGGCTATACATCTGTCGCAATCATTTTTCAAATTGGTATAATACCAATTCTCCAAAGCGACACATGGATAACAGGGGAATAGGGAACAGTAGGAAAATTTTTTAGGGGATTTGGGCGGGGTTTGAATCAGAGTTCATAATCCCCCCAGTCCCCAGTCCAAGATTGTGTAATCTCAGCACCCTGATACTGTAAAGCTTTTAACTTAGGGAACTCCAAAAAATAAATTGTTCCGATTTAGGTCGTTGACTGTTCACTGTTGACTGCTGACTGTCAACGGTCAACGGTCAACAGCCTTCTGTGGAATATTTTTTTACCTGGAAGTCCCTTAACTCATTACCGTCTGTCTGAGGTGACAGAACCAAAGAAAGAATGTCAAGATTCCTCGATGTACCTCTGGGTAGTGAAGTCAAGTAGCTGAAATATTTATTAATATTGTTTATAGGTGGGTCTAAATTCAGCCTTAAGAATCACACAAAGTTTCTCAAGGCATGTATTCTCACTAATCCCCAAATTTTTCACCAAGGGAGCAAGATCGTGAAAAACCAAAAACCATCACAGTCTCAGGAATTTGTAGGAAATCTCAAGAATGGGATTTGGCTGTTTGGCTTGTCATCTTGGGTATTTGGTATTACCGATCGCAGTATTGCTTCATTTGCAGATGGCTATCTATCAGCCTTGGATTTGACGCAACTATTCACAGCCGCGACGTTCTTTGTAGCATGGCTATTTTTAAAGCCCACATCTAAAGCTTAAAATCAGCGATGCTTGAGTTTGTATACTGGCGTTACTCTCAAACAGAATATTTTTACTCTTTAGAATGCATTATTTTTCATGAAAATTTCATGTATTTGTATGCATTTAATGGAATTCACGTTTTAACATCAAGACATGGTAAAGGTATCTAGAAAAATTTTGTAATTTTCCGGAATCCCAGAGCGCGGGTTAGTAGTCTCTATCAGATAAACAATTTATACTGAAACTCTATAACTAAACCTCTGGGGTATATAACCCCATATTAAAAGCTCGGTGTTCATCACCGGGCTTTTGATGTAGTGGCCTGTCCCAAAAGTTTTGATGAGTTTGTAGTAAGCACTTCAGTGCTTAAAATACAAAAGTAGTTCGCATTAATCCAATCCAAATTGTATCGTTCGCTGTATTGTGTTCGGGATTTGTAATCATTAAAAAACCCGGAGTAATCAAAATTCTGTCTGTCACTGGGTAACGATAAGATAATTCAAAATGTAACGAAGTATCTGGATCGCGCCGTTCGAGAATATCATTGCTTGTTACTTTTGGAGGCATCCCAAAGACAAAACTTAATTGACTGCCTAATTTGCCCAAATCTGTTAATGATGCAGTAAAAGCCCAACTCCAGATGTCTGCATCAGCGCCTTTGGAACCGTTGAGATTACTAATCGTGGGTGAACCCTCAGCTTGAGCCTTAAAGTAACTAGTCCAACCGCCGACAATTAATTTATCAGTCAATTTATATGTGAATTGTAGACCAAAAGCATCGGAGGAAGTTGGTGTATTGCCACCAAATGGTAATTGAGCAAATTGACTACCCTTGCTCCCTGTGATGTTAATAGTTAAACCAGGTTCTGGGGCGTAGTAATGACCGTAGGTAAAGGCAATGCCGATTTTATCTGATGGAGTATAAGTTACTTGAGTTAAAGCAGTATATTGACCATTAAATAATCCTTGATTGGCAGCGTTACTAGAACTACTTAAATAACTAATACCTGCGGCTAATGTGTCTGTGAATTGATAATAAGCTATTGCACCACCACCAAAAGCAAAGGAGTAGATGGGACTTTCTGCACCAAAGGTGGAAATTGAGCTAACAGGATTAAGAGCCGGAAAAATCCGAGTTGGAAAGTCTGCTACTGGAGCAACTGCCAGTATACCGCGATCGCCTATGGGAAATTCATAAAATAGCGAGCTTAATATCACATTATTACCAGTGTTTACCGCACCTGTTAAACTAGTCATATTTGTGCCAGTAACATTACTGCCAAAACCATTGATATTACCTGCTAGAAGCTGGGTTCTTAATCTATCTTTACCTGTAAAACTAGTATCAAAAGTTAAATTTGCTAGTGTTGATAAACTAGTATTTGCAGTTAAATCTTCTGTGGGATTACTACCAGGGGGAACTGCTTTTCTGTCACCAAACCCACTAATTAAATTAAATACTGCCGCACCCCTCAAAACTGTAGTGGTGCTAAACTGGCGCTGTTGAATTAAGGCTGTCTTTTCTTCTAAACTGTCTATTTTTGCATTAATATTTTGCAATTCTCGGCCAAATTCTTCTTGCAGTCTTTGGAAAGTTGTTAAGTCTTCTTGACTAGCAAATTTATTGTTCAAACTGGAAATCGACCGGACAACTTTTAGCAAACAATTGTCTAGAACGGCGGCAAATTCATAACGGGTCATTGCCCGATTACCATTAAAATTTCCCTGTCCATCACCATCAATACATTGATATTTTTCTACTAAGTTACGCAGCGCTTCATAAGCCCAATGGTCACGAGTGACATCTTGTAATTGATTAACATTGACAATTTGTTCTAATTCAGGAGGAGTATTACTATATTGTTTTTGGGTTTCAGCTACCGTAATCTCTGGAATTTGTTGATTTTCCAGCGAATCTGCCACAAATTGTGAGTTTTCGCTGTTCCCTAACTCAGAAGGTGATTGTATGGTTGAGTTGGGCTTTAACTCTTGTACATCAGATAAAAAGTCAGAACTGATTAATGTTAATTGGTTCTCAGATGATAGTTGAAAATCCTTGACTGTACTTAAATTTTCTGCTTTAACAACATCATCATTGTTTAAATTAATTTGAGCGATAACTGGCGATGAAGTTAAAAAATTACCACTGAGAATTACTGAAGTAAGAGTAACGGAAACATCGAATTTTTTCATTATTTTGCTCTGACTCATCCACACAACCAAATGCTGTAAGAGATTTTTTTAAATCAAAAATTTCGGCAATAATGTATTGATACTCAAAGCTTTTATCTAAGTGACGCACTTTGCAAGCTCTAAGTATTATTTATTGTGAATTGTAAATTGTGAATTCTTTACTTTAATAGGGGCGGAGTCCCATTTCATTGTTCACAGCTTCAATTAATTTGGGAGTAACATCCTCAGGAACTTTGGTATATCCCAAATTTTCATTAAAACTTTGTCCTTTGGTCAAAACCCATTTCAGCAAATTTTGAGTTTTTTGCAGAGTATTTTGGCTGGGATACTTTTTATGCACAAGCAGCCAAGTTAAACTTACCAAAGGATAGCCACTTTCTGGATCTTGGATATCTTCTGTGGTGAAATTTTGTTGAAATTTGATATTTGCTAGGGCTTTTTTGGTTTGTTCTAAAGTTGGTTTGATATATTTACCGGCTTGATTTTCAAGACTGGCGATCGCTAGTTTATTTGCCAGAGCAACGTTTGTTTGCACGTAGCCAATGGCACCATCAATTCTTTTAACTTCCCCGGCGATTTCACTATCTTGACTTAAAGCTGCATATACCTGAAATCCCCAATCTGGTTTTCTACTGGCTAGGATTTTACCTGCGGTAATTTTCTGCAAGTATTTCGTCAAAATAAAGCTAGTACCGGAGTTTTCTGAATTAACTACAACTTGGATTTTTTTATTCGGAAGTCGGGAATTAATTTGTTGCCAATTGCTAATTTGACCTGTGAATATTTTTGCTAATTGCTCGCGAGTTAACTTGACATCGCTACTCACTTCTTTGAGATGATAAACGATGGCCACTGCACCTCCCGCCATTGGCACAGTTAATAAGCCATCTTCCATTTGATTGATTTCAATGGGAGTGGGAATTAAAGTACTAGCGCCAAAGTCTACAGAGTTTTTCATGAACAACCGAATACCACCAGCAATGCCAACGGCGCTATATTTAAATTTTTCACCTGTTTCTTTTTCGTATTCTTGGCTATAGCGTTCTATCAGAGGTTGAGCAAAAGAATCACCAGCCCCTCTGAGTAATTGAGCAAAAGCAGCATTCGTGGTGAAATTAATTGTTGTGGTAGCTACTAATGTGGCAGTAAAAATTTGTCGATAATTAATGATTTTCACCTTGATTACTGTATTTTTTTCAAAAAATTTTAAATTGAGAATTTAGATTTGGAAGTTTTACAATCTAAATTCTCAAGCACATTTTCTAAGTTATATTAAGTTTTTTACGGAAAATCATCACTTTATTAGCATCAGGAGAAACTTCTAACCAAAAATCCTGAATCACAAATTGATAATAAAGTTCTCCCAGACGAGTACTCCGCCAAATACTGATTAATTGGTCATTTGGTGCCCATCGTTTAAAAGCTTTGACAGCAATTTCTGGAACTCCACTGGAGTCTATTTGCTCATCAACTTGTGTAATAGTGCCGGTGGGAGTAACTTGTGCTTCAACTTCAAAGCCTTGTTGATTTTTGCCTCGGATTATATATATTAAAGAACCATCTGATTTCATTTCAATCCGGGCTTGATTGAATTGAGCATTAGTAACTGTTTTTGCGGCAGACATAGAAGGAACTGGTACTTCTTCTAAGGGTATTTTTCGTACAATTCCCCCAAGATTTTGGGCAATTAATATGTTTTGTTTCTCGCTTAAAGATTCAGCCTGAGCATTACAGGGAAAAATAGAAGATGTAAAAATCGTCATTCCTGTAACTATTAGAAGTCTGCAAAAACTATTCGTGTCAAACATCATACTTGTATTGGCGATCGATATTTTGAACAATTTTAAAAACTGCGGATTGATATTACATACAGGAAATTTATTTCCCAGGTAATAATGTATAGTAATACCACTACAATGCTTATTAAAAAGCGAAATTATTATAGTTAGTCATTAGTCAACACTCATCAGTCATCAGTCAACAGTCATTAGTCATCAGTCATTACTTATAATTCATACTTAATCTCTGCGTATATTATGCAATTTTATATTAGCTGCATTGTTTGAGTATTACGTGTGGATAGAATAGTTGAAAGTATTTCAAAATTTTGATTGAAATACAAGGACACTTAAGACACTTAAGAAAATTGTCATCGGACAGTTAAGACAGTTAAGACAGTTAAGAGATTTTCTTAGTTGATTTTTTCAGTACCGTGCATAAAATTCCTAAATAGCACATCCAATACTTTGGAATGCTCTCTGTATCCGGCTTTCCACTGGATTGAATTGAAGTCAAAGCCAACGTTATAATCAAGGTTGCAAAGAACTAAGTTGGTGTAAAAATTTATAGGTATGTAACAAATAATTAATTTAGAATAATGAAAGTTAAGAGACTTTTAAGTAAGAAAACCTTGAGTAAAAGTTGTTGTTTTTCAGAAGTAAGATTGGCAATCTGCTTTTGAAGTTCGTTGTTCATAGCTAATCAAATCACAAATTTTATGGCATTGATGGTGTCTAATCGCTATAGGAATCCGATTTGATAGCTGAACATACTTGTGTGGTGCGCGTTCGCGCAGTGCAAGCGCGATAGGGAGGGAACAGCGAACTCTTAACAGGGAAAAAAAGTAGAAGCGTACCTAGTTTTTTTCAAAAATCAAATAAGAATCCTATATGTATCATTCTTTATAAAAATTTAATGTATTTCTATGGATTTAATCAAATTAATGCTTTAACATCAAAGCATTAGTAAAGGTAAATAAAAAATTTTGTAAATTTCCGGAATCCCTAAGCGTGGATTGGTAGTCTCTATCAGATAAACAATTTATACTGAAACTCTATAACTAAACCTCCGGGGTATATAACCCAACATAAAAAGCTCGGTGTTAACCACCGGGCTTTTTATGTGAGGGAGTGGGGAGATGGGGAGATGGGGAGATGGGGAGATGGGGAGATGGGGAGATGGGGA
>NZ_LAHA01000088.1 GCF_002608075.1 Nostoc linckia z4 | reverse complement strand
ATCCCCCCATCCCTCACTACTTCTCTTCCACCTCCGGTACTGGGTCATAACCCCCTGGATGAAATGGATGACAGCGTAAGATCCTTAGGGTTGCCATCCAGCTACCGCGGAATACTCCAAATCTTTCAATGGCTTGAATGGCATACATCGAACAAGTTGGTTGAAAACGACAACTTGGAGGGAATAATGGCGAGATAAACATTCGGTAGCCGCGAATCAGCCAAATGAATAATACTTTCATTGCAGTTACCTAAATCTTATAAATTAGTTATAGAGGTAAAAATATTCATCTTGTTGCATCTTTGTTAACTACATTTTTTGATTTCACCTCAATTTTAATATTATGGCTGCAAATTGCGCTGCCAGAGCCTACTGTAGCCATTGCTGCAATTTGGGTCTTATTCATCCTCCTGATTGCATGGGTGGTAAACCGCTTTGCTAATGGCGAGGCAGAAATTGTCAGGAAAATAGTTCACATCGGCACTGGTAATGTGATTTTACTGGCATGGTGGCTAAATATTCCCGCTAGCGTTGGAATTATAGCCTCGATTTTAGCAAGCGTAATTACTTTACTATCCTACCGATTTCCAATTCTGCCTGGTATTAATAGCGTTGGACGCCAAAGTTTAGGCACATTTTTTTATTCTCTGAGTTTCGGTATTTTAATTGCCTGGTTCTGGTATTTACAACAACCGCAATATGCAGCATTAGGCATTTTAGTGATGACTTGGGGAGATGGATTAGCAGCTTTAATTGGGCAGCGTTTTGGCAAACACAAGTACAAAGTTTCTGGTGTCCAAAAAAGTTGGGAAGGCTCTTTGACTATGATGTTTGTGAGCTATCTCATCACCAATTTGATTTTAATTGGCACTCAAGGAAACAGTTGGCAAGCTTGGTTAATATCGTTGTTTGTGGCTGTGGTGGCTACTGCTTTAGAAGCTTTTTCTTTTTTGGGTATTGACAATCTAACAGTTCCTTTGGGAAGTGCTGCTCTTGCCTTCTTTTTAAGTCAGTTGGTTTTTTAGTTACCAAAACAGAATAAAGGCGTCAGTCGTCAGAATTCAGCAATGTTTTTTRTACGACTGGCGGATAGCGCAGCTAAGCCGTGTCCGCGAGCGTCTGAATAAGTGGGTTTAAGACCCCCACCAAATTTTCAATTTGGTGGTCTTCTCCCAAGGGGAGACGCTACGCGAACAATCAATGGCGGGTCGGAATCCCCCACTGATAGCGCAGCTAAGCCGTGTCCGCGTACCCCTAAGGGGAAGCAAGCTACGCGTAGCGTCTCGTAGAGAGCGTCTTGATTCTGAATTCTGAATTCTGAATTCTGAATTCTGTATTCTTCTTCAATTAATGTCAATATAGGGAACAAAAACAGTTTAATTTATCTGTGGATGTGTGTTGGTAATGTGAAGCTGAAGCAAAAATAAATAAATTTTTACTAAAAAAATATGCATAATCGGGGGCAACGTTACTACAAAAGTGCCGAAATAGCTGTGCAGTAACAGCCTTGTTACTTACGTGCCCAAATCTGGGTTGTGCTTGTAAATGGCGATCGCAAAAATAAACTGGGAATACTGTAATTAGGTATTTCGCGATTCCCTACCCTTTATGACAGACAACGATTATAAAACTTTAAACGTTCAAAATGTGGAAGAGTGTCAAAAACAGCTACAATTGACCCTCCAGTATCAAAAAATTTTGGGGAGAATCCTCGCGAAAATTCGGGCATCCATAAACCTAGAATCTTTGTGTTCTACTTCCTGCCAAGATATTTGTCGGCAATTGAAGATTGAGCGAGTGGCAATCTATCGATTTAATTCTGACTGGAGTGGTAGTTTTATCAATAGTTTTGGCTTTGCAGAACCACGCTGGAATACACTCAATTCTTTTGGACAAGACTTGGTGTGGCAAGATTCGTATTTGCAAGAAACCCAAGGAGGACGATATCGCAAAAATGAACCGTTTGCTGTGGCTGACATTTACGACGCTGGACACGCTCGTTGTCATATTGAGGTATTGGAACAGTTTGAAATTCGGGCTTATGCCATCGCGCCTATTTTTATCGGTGCCAAACTTTGGGGCTTACTAGCAGGCTATCAACACACCACAACCCGACAATGGCATCCTGACGAAGTGGAATTTTTAGCTCAAGCCGCCAGCCATCTCGGTGTCGCTATGCAGCAGGCAGAAATCTTAGAACAAAGCAAACAACGCACAGCAGAATTGCAAGATGCCATCGCGCGACAACGTGCTTTGACGGAAGTGGTGGGAAATATTCGCTCCTCTGTGAACACCAAAATTATCCTCGATACTGCCTGTCAGGAAATCTGCAAACTCTTGAAATTAGAGCGGGCAGCGGTTTATCGCTTTAATGAAGACTGGAGTGGTGAATTTGTCAGCCAATTCGGTATGGTTGAGGCACAGTGGGATAGAACCAATCCATTTGGCAAAAATCTCGTTTGGCAAGACACCCACCTCCAAGACACTCAAGGCGGCCGCTATCGCAATAACGAAAGTTTTGCTGTGAACGACATTTATCAAGCTGGCCATTCACGGTGTCACATTGATATTTTGGAGCAATTTAAAATTCGGGCGTATGCCTTAGCGCCAATCTTTATCGGGCCAAAATTGTGGGGACTTATAGCAGCATATCAACACTCAGGGGTGCGTCAATGGGCAAATTATGAAGTTGAATTCCTGGGACAGGTGGGGGCACAGCTGGGAGTGGCAATTCAGCAAGCGGAAAATTTAAGCCAGTCGAAACAACAGGCCACAGCTTTAGAAAATTCCATTGCTCGCCAACGCGCACTCACGGAGGTCGTCGGTAAAATTCGCTCCTCTTTAGATATTGATTTGATTCTCAAGACTACTTGTCAGGAAGTGTGTAAACTACTACGAGTTGAGCGAGTCGGCGTTTATCGCTTTAATGAAGACTGGAGTGGCGAATTCGTCGGTCATTTCGGCATGGTAGAGGCACAGTGGGACAGCATCAATTTATTTGGCAAAAATCTCGTTTGGGAAGATACTTACCTCCAAGAAACCAAAGGCGGACGTTATCGCAATAACGAAAATTTTGCTGTCAACGACATCTACCAAGCAGGACACTCACGCTGTCACCTCGATATTTTGGAGCAATTCAAAATTCGTGCCTATGCCTTGACTCCAATTTTTGTGGGGCGGAATCTTTGGGGATTGTTGGCTGCTTATCAACATTCTGCACCGCGTCAGTGGGATGGTGTAGAGGTAGAATTTTTAGCACAGGTAGCCAGCCAACTCGGAGTAGCGATGCAAAGTTCCGAGATGGTGACCCAAATCCAAACCCGCGCTGATGAACTCCACAAATCAGCCGAACAACGGCGAATTTTATTCGATTTAGTGGTTAAAATTCGGGAATCTTTGGATTTAGAGACCATCTTTAAAACTACAGTACAGGAAGTGCGGCGATCGCTCAAAGCAGATCGAGTCGGCATTTTTCGCTTTGACCCTGATATGGGTTTTTGCAGCGGTGAATTTATCGCTGAAGATGTGCTAGCCAAGTTTGATTCTGCCTTAGCTGTAAAAGTGCAAGACTATTGCTTTGGCGACCAGTATGCACCGCAATATCGCCAAGGACAAGTGCAAGTAATTTCTGATGTCAACAGCGTTGGCTCGAAAGTGCCTCATCTTGATGTAATTGAGCGATTCCAAGTCAAAGCACAGATTATTGTCCCACTGATGGAAGGCGATGAACTGTGGGGATTGTTATGCATTCACCAATGCACACATGCACGCGATTGGGAAGATGCTGAATTAGAATTTGTCACCCAAGTCGCAGCTCAAGTGAGTGTAGCATTGCGTCAAGCCAATTTGTTCCAACAATCCAGTTTGCTCGGTCAAACCCGTGAAGAAGCCAATCAACTCGCCCAAGCACTAAATGAGTTACGTACTGCTCAACTGCAAATTATCCACACTGAAAAAATGGCCAGCTTGGGACAACTTGTGGCGGGTGTAGCCCACGAAATTAATAACCCAGTTAATTTTATCCACGGTAACTTAGAACACGCCCACCAATATACCCAAGATTTGCTGCGTTGCGTCCAGCTATATCAAGAAAATTATCCCAACGCCAGACAAGAAATCCAAGAGTTTTTAAAGAAAGCGGAAATTGAATTTTTATTCGACGATTTACCTAAATTATTCCAGTCCATGAAGGTCGGGACTGAACGCATTCGTGAAATTGTCAGTTCGTTGCGGAACTTCTCCCGTTTAGATGAAGCTGATTTCAAATCAGCAAACATCCACGAAGGCATTGATAGCACGTTGATGATTTTGCAAAATCGCTTGAAATCCTCAATTGATGGCCCTACCATTCGTGTGATTAAAGACTATGATACTTTACCTCCAATCGAATGCTATCCTGGTCAATTGAATCAAGTATTTATGAATTTGCTATCTAATGCCATTGATGCTTTAGAAGAACGAAATGCCCAAGGAAGTTCCGAAGTATTAGCAGCAAACCCCAGCGAAATCCGAATTTCTACCTCACTGCTCAATAAAGACTGGATTGCCATTCGTATTGCTGACAACGGACTTGGTATGGATGAAAAAATACTCTCTCGTTTGTTCGATCCATTTTTTACCACCAAAGTTGTTGGCAAAGGCACCGGACTAGGGCTTTCCATCAGCTACCAAATTGTCACAGATAAACACAAAGGCAAAATCTACTGCCAATCTGAACCTTTAAAGGGCACAGAATTTGTGGTGGAACTGCCAATTTACCAGAAAAAAGCTTGAAAATAATTAGTTGTTGACAGTTAACAGTTAACTGTCAACTGTTTCGATTCATATATAGGAATCCTATTTAATTTTTGAACAAAATTCCGTACACTTTACTCTTTTATAACCCTGTTGCCTATTGCCTATTGCTTCTTCTTGCTTCGACTCTCTTAACTAGAGCAACGCACTGGCTTTCTATGCTGGTGTTAGTTTTCCAGACTTGTAATGTCTCTAGCTTGAGTGCGTAAATCCTATTGCTTTATGCTACAAAAGCAGTTCTAAGTATAGAAAAGTGAGATAATTTCAAGCCTCAGAACTAAAATCTGTCAGAAAAGCTAATTGCTGAGTAAATTGGGATATAGAACCAGAAAATTTTTCTGTGTAAACTTTACCAGCAAATGGTATGAAAAAATATTATCAAGACTTTTTAATTCGAGATTGGGTGCAAAGCGATCGCACCAGAGCCGCCCAAGTAATCAATTATGTATTATCAGAATACGGTTTGGGTTGGGAACCAAACGGTGCTGACCGAGATGTGTTGCAGGTAGAGGAATTTTATTTAGACACCGGGGGAGAGTTTTGGGTAATTGAACACCAAAGCCAGGTAGTAGGAACTGGGGCATACTACCCCATCAAACGCGGGCAAAAAGCTGTAGAAATACGTAAAATGTATCTTTTGCCCAGCATTAGGGGTTTAGGATTGGGGAAATATTTGTTACAACAGCTAGAAGCAGCGATCGCAGAACGTGGTTTTGAACAAATCTGGATTGAAACTGCCAGCGTTTTAGTAGAAGCAGTCAAGCTATATGAAAGCAACGGCTACAAACCAGCAACAGGAATAGAAACAAAACGGTGCGATCGTGTTTATGTTAAGTCATTGGACATAGGACATAGGGCATAGGGCATGGGGCATTGGATTAATGACTAATGACAAAGGACAAATGACTAATGCATACTTTGACTCAAAAGTTCACAAGCTTACTTAATCTTTTTCTCCAATCCCATTGTCCACTGTGCCAACGCTCAACTTCTCAAGAAATTTGTGACAACTGCGCTAGACAATTGCAAAAATGTCAACGTCAAAACTCAATTTCTCTGTGGAAAGAACCACTACCAGTATTTAGCTGGGGTGAGTATGGGGGTATAGTCAAAAGAGCGATCGCGGTGATGAAATACGAAAATCAACCCCAAATAGCTCGTCCTTTGGGTCAATGGTTAGGAGAATCTTGGTTGTTAAATTCACCCAAGCGAGATAGTCAGGCTGTGGTAGTTCCCATCCCACTCCACGCTAGCAAGCTGCATCAACGCAAATACAATCAAGCTGCTTTAATAGCACAAAGCTTCTGCGAAATAACTGGATTAAAATTGAAACTAGATGGATTAACAAGAGTGCGACAAACCCAAGCACAATTTGGTTTATCAGTATCTGGGCGAGAACAAAACTTGAAGACAGCTTTTGCTGTTGGGCAAGAATTTCGCCATCGCCTTCCAAATGTCCCAGTATTATTATTGGACGATATTTATACTACTGGTGCTACTGCCAGATCTGCTGTGCAAACACTTCGTGAGTATGGAATTGTGGTCTTAGGATTAGTAGCAGTAGCCACTACAGTTAAAGACGAATCAATCCAGAATTAATGGGCAAACTTGGGCACAAAAGTGTATGAGTTGACCAATTCACCCTAATTTTGCGGAAAAATTGCTTGAAATTTATGGATAAAGCTTTTGCGGCGGCTTTAAAACAATCAATGGTCATTCCTGCCACGTTGCTGGCAATAGTTACAAGTACAAGTGCAGCTTTCGCTCAAAATAATAAGTTATATAGTCCAATTCCTTTATCTAACAGTACTGAATTTTCCGATAGCCTTTCAGACAAAGACATTCCCACAGGTCAAGGTGGGTTTGCCCGCGATTACACAGTCAAGCTAGAGAAGGGCGACAATTTAGCAGTTGACCTGTCATCTGATAGCTTTGACAGCATCATCACATTGCTAGCACCCGATGGTTCAACTTTAGCAGAAAATGATGACGGCCCTGATGGTAGTAGCAATTCTCTACTATTTACTCGCATCGTAGAAACAGGCACTTATGTTATCCGCGTCCGGTCTTTTGGAGAAACTGGGGTTGGGGCTTTTAAACTCAAGGTGACAAAATTGCAGCCGATTAAATGAAGTTAGGAGTTAGGAGTTATGAGTTATGAGTTAGAAGTTATGAATGATGAGTTAAAAATTCTTAACTCCTAACTTTTCACTCCTAACTTTTCACAGCAGTCAAGACACAGAGAAATAAGGCTTCAGTCCACTCAACAACTGCGCCGTAGGTATCTCCGGTGTGTCCGCCTAGTTTGTGGTTGAACCAGGCGGCTGTAAAAGTGGCGATCGCACTTCCAGCTAGTATCATTACTATTGGCAAAAATAATTGCTGTTTATCCATCAGCCACACTAAACTACTCAAACTCAATAGCAACAACAAACTCGGTAATAAATCTTTGTAAGAACGAATGGCTTGTTTGTGAACAGCACCTTTGCCTGTTGGTTTCAGGTAAGGATATTTAGCAATGGCTATTTGCTGTCCCCAACGTCCCCAACCACAAGCAGCCATCAGTATTAAGCAACGGTTTTCTGAGATTTCGGTTAAGGCTGTGATTTTTAATACTACTATGATGATGGCTACCATTGCCCCAAAGGCTCCTGTGGCGCTATCTGCCATCACCTCTAATCGCCGATTTGGATCGCCCACTGCTAAGCCATCGGCAGTATCCATTGCTCCATCTAGGTGCAGTCCTCCAGTTATGGCAATCCAAATACTTACTATTAACGCACTACGAGTTAGCATTGGTACGCCAGTATAATTCATCACTAAATCCAATAACCCTAAAATGCCTCCAATTATCAACCCTACAATTGAGGCAAGACGCGCCACTCCCTGGAAATCTAATTTATTCAAATACGGCAGTGGAATAACTGTGTAAAATATGATACTTGCTGCTAGCTTGAACAGCAGGTTTTTCCACCATTGTTGCTGTTTCACCATTTGAGTTACATTGTTAATTGCTCGATAACAGTCTGAGTTTCAGTAGAAATGACACCTGGAGACTTTAAAGCTTTAAATAAGATTTACTTCCTTTAGAGATTATCCCGGAAAATTTTGTTATGCTTGTCTCAGTGGTCATTCAACGCTTAAAAGTCTTACTTTATACATAAAAATCAAAAATATTACAATTGTATCAAGGAGCAAAATTTGTGTTTTGTATTTGTTAACTAGAAACTTATTCGATTTGGACTTGGGCGATCGGTGCAAAACTCCACATCTTTAGATTGAAGGATATCCAGCACTAACGCAGATTTTAAGAAAGCCTCAACATGGTAAAATGCCAATAGTGGAAAGGTAATCAAACACTGAAAAAAGTCTATTGCTATCTAAAAAGTAGACAGTTGTCAATAGACGGTTGCCCCACAAATGATATTTTTTAAAATATTAGAGAGTAAATGTAAGCTATTCAATATGACTGTTTAGCTGATGTTTTTCTCTTTGCAGCTCAATCGCTATTTCCCTATGAGTCACCATCTACCCGACACCAGCATACCAGCTCCGTGCATTGTAAACGCGGGCATCATTGTGAATAAACTCGACATGCGGCGATTGCTGACAGATTTAGGTCGAGTCCACTACATCTACACCCAAGAAGACAAGGTACTGAGCGAGGGTGAAGGGGATGTGATGGAAGTTTTTGCCAACCCACAAAGGTCTACCTTAGTGGCTAACCATGCCCTATATTTGAATGTTTGTAGTTTTGACTATTTAGAACTCAAACAGTCGTCGCAACAAGAAACCTATTTTGATTTGATGCAGGAAGGAGTTTGTCTGAGGTTGATTCCTCGGTCTACCCCTCTGCAAGAGCGACGGGAGCGAAGCTTCAATGTCAGCGCCATAGAAGCGATGATGGAGCAAGTACTCTCAGCTAGATGGGATGCAGAAATTGACGATGACTGTTCTGATTCTTTCTAAATAAGCTAATACTCTGGTAGGGACTGTCCTTAGTTGTTGGCAAAGGACAGTCTCTACCAGAAAATATTTAAGTTAAACAAACGTTACCTTAACAACTGTTATATAAATTTTATGTCGGGCTGCGCTTTATTGATTTAGGGGCAATTCATAAATTGCCCCTAAATTATGTAGTTTCGCGTAAGTTCTACAAGCGCATCTTCAAAAATTAAAAATGGTATGAGTGCCAATTTTTCATTTCAATGTCTTGCTTGCTGTAGTCAGACAAAAGCTAGAGCGGGAGTGTTTTTTACCCCTCACGGCCCTGTGGAAACCCCAAGATTTATGCCAGTGGGAACGCTAGCTAATGTCAAAACCATCACCCCTTCTCAATTACGAGATACTGGGGCACAGATGATTTTATCGAATACTTATCATCTTCACTTACAACCAGGAGAAGCGATCGTTGCTGGCGGTGGTGGGTTGCACAAATTTATGGGATGGAACGGGCCGATGCTCACAGACTCTGGTGGGTTTCAGGTCTTCAGTTTAAGTGAGATGCGGAAAATTACTGAAGATGGAGTAACTTTTCGTTCACCCCATGATGGACAAATTATTAACTTAACACCAGAACGCTCCATTGAAATTCAAAATACTTTAGGGGCAGATGTGATCATGGCCTTTGATGAATGTCCGCCTTACCCAGCTACTCGCCAAGAGGTAGAAACTGCCACCGATCGCACTTACCGTTGGTTAGAACGCTGCATAACAGCTCATCAACGTAGCGACCAAGCTTTATTTGGGATTGTGCAAGGAGGCGTATATTTAGATTTACGCTGTCGTGCGGCGGAAGCTTTGGCTAAGTTGGATTTACTCGGATACGCCATTGGTGGTGTGAGTGTGGGAGAACCACCAGAATTGATGGCTGAAATTGTCAAAGTCACAGCACCACTTTTACCCCCCGAAAAACCGCGTTACTTGATGGGTGTAGGTACTTATCGAGAAATGGCCATTGCCATCGCCTCTGGCGTGGATTTATTTGATTGCGTAATTCCCACACGCTGGGCTAGACACGGGACAGCAATAGTCCAAGGCGAACGCTGGAATTTGAAAAATGCAAAGTTTCGTGAAGATTTTGCCCCTATAGATGAAACTTGTCCTTGCTACACTTGTCAAAATTTCAGTCGTGCTTACGTATCTCATTTAGTGCGATCGCAAGAAATTTTAGCTTACACCTTGTTAAGCATTCACAACATTACTGAGCTAATTCGCTTTACCCAAAAGATTAGAGAAGCAATATTAAGCGATCGGTTTACCACAGAATTTGGTCACTGGCTGGAGGGAGTGGAGGATGGGGGGATGGGGAGATGGGGTGATGGGGAGATGGGGTGATGAGAAAGACAAGGGAGACAAGGGAGACAAGGGAGACAAGGGAGACAAGGGAGATGAGTTTTTCCCCTGGAAACCCTGGAACACCTGGAGCCTTTTCTGCCCCATGCCCTATGCCCTATGCCTAATGACTAATGACCTATGACCAATGACTAAATTACCAATGACCAAACCATGTTAAGATATTTCTCAATTATTAACGCTGTGTTGGATAGGTGGATTTAAACAAACATGGAAGCAGCACTTTTATTAGCAAAACTGCCTGAAGCTTACCAAATCTTCGATCCTTTAGTGGATGTTCTCCCAGTCATTCCTGTATTCTTTTTGTTGCTTGCTTTCGTTTGGCAAGCAGCCGTAGGGTTCAGGTAAGTTTATTGATTTATTCAAATCTTTTTATTAGGACAGGTATCATGCCTGTCCTATTTTTATGATGTCATGTTTGTTTATTTAACATTTATTAATATTTTGTAATTAATTATTATAATAAGTAAGATATGAGCCAAGCCATGTCAATATTAAGCCTTGAAAGGGAAGCTGAGAGTCAAGGAGGAATCAACTATGGGTAATATCAAATTTGTTAAAGAAAATAAAGAAGTAGTAGCAGCGGATGGTGCAAATCTCCGACTCAAAGCTATTCAAAACAACATTGATATATATACATTGATTGGTAAGATGACAAATTGCGGTGGCTACGGTCAATGTGGCACTTGCATTGTCGAGATAGTGGAAGGACAGCAGAATCTTTCCCCCCGTACAGATGTAGAAAACCGGAAATTAAAGAAAAAGCCTGAAAATTACCGTCTTGCTTGTCAAACTTTAGTCAATGGCCCTGTGAGTGTGGTTACAAAACCTTAAGTTTTGTGAAATTAAGCATCGCTAGCATTTAACTAATTCCAGAAGAATGCACAATTCAGAATTCAGAATTAATCGATGGGAATTGGGACTCGCTACCTAGAAGCACCACTAAATTGAAATTTGGTACAGCTGCTAAACCTGGTTATACATCCATCCTTTGGACTGCAATTGATTCTGAATTGTGACTTCTGACTCTTGAATTTGGTTTTGGTAAAAAATTTGAACCAACTCTGTCATCGATGATGATATCCTAATGTTGTAGATTGGAAATTTAAGAGAGGCTTTCTTGCCATGCAAGTTAATGACCTGGGGTTCGTAGCGAGCATTTTGTTCGTACTTGTGCCCTCTGTGTTTTTATTAATTCTGTACATCCAAACTGCTAGCCGCGAAGGTGGAAAAGATACTTAATACCTTTTGTATAAAATAAAGACTCCTGCACTAATAATGTAGGGGTTTTTATTTATGGATGTGCCCAGTAGTACAAATAAAATTTGCTTTGTTTAATATCTACAGCAGATTTTATAACAAGGGACTGGTGACTCGGTGAAATATCTTTTTGTATTTAAGTTTTATGAGCAATTTAGTAAGTAGCTGAACCTCAAAAAACGTCACACGTAGATGTAAACAAATGTAGTGGCGTGTCAAGGCAATAAAATTTCTTGTGGGGTAAGCTTCTAGCCTGCCCCGGACGGCCGAGACGCCCATCCCACAAGAATCAAGCTAATGCACTATTTTAAGCTTGCCACGCCACTATCATTGTTTTATGTTTAATTAAGTTGACCTACTTATGGAAAATCTTTAGCTTAAGCGATGGTTCGTGCTAGTAGTACTGGACAAGTGGCATTGACTCGGACATAGTCAGACAAAGATGCACCGATGAGTCGGTCAATATCAACAAAGCTTTTAGCAATGGATGGACGACGGTCTGGAGAACCGAGCAATAATAAGTCTACATTCAATTCCTCTGCTAAACGGCAAATTTCTTCACCAGGTTTGCCACTGCTAATATAACAACGAGGTTTGAGTCCGTATTTTTCAGCTTCTACAACCGCAGCTGCTAAAACTGGATTTTTGTCGGCAGTAACCTGAGTTATTTCTGATTTTTTACCGCCAAAATCTGTAGCGATATTTGCTAAAATTAACTCACCGCCCTGAATATCTCGCAACAAAAATAGTGCCAATTTCAAGCAATTTTTCGCTGCATCTGAATTGTCAATTGCTACCATAATACGCTTAATTCTTTTGACATAAATGTCATCTTTAACTAGCAACATGGGGCGAGAAGATAGCTGGAAAACGTATTGACTGACAGAGTTGGATAAAATCGATTGTAGCCGCTTGAGTCCGCGGGAACCCATAACAATTAAATCGGCGTCGATTTCATCAGCTACTTGACAAACTACATCTTTAGGGTCGCCTTGGCGCAAAATTGAAGAAACCTCGCTAGCATCTAAGTTCAAGGTTTGAATAGCATTAGCGAGAATTCTACCGCCTTCTTCCCATTTAGCGGTCATATTAGCAGCAGTACTTTTTGCTGGAACTACATGCAAAACTGTAATTTTTGCAGATTGAATTGAAGGGATTTCTCTGAGGATTTTGAGCATTTCTTCCGCATGTCCCAATCCCGATACAGCTAACAAAATTTTGTGTATCATCGTTAATTGATTGTTCTTAAGTTTACTTTTGTTTTCGTGATGAGTGCTTGCTTAAAGTCGGCTTTTCAGCGTCTTATTTGAGAATCTAGTTAGTAATTTGGTACAAATAAATTTTGTTTTTTAGTATTGAACATCCAAAGAGATGTTTAATTTGTGATTTGCACCCAGTGACTTAATTTTTCAACTAGACTTCAATGATTAAGCATACTCTCAATTTACCTTGATAAACTTAATAATTTATGATGTTAGTTATTATTTTTAATCTATATTAATTTTTTTTCATTAGAAGGTAGTTAAGTATTGCAAAGAAATGCCAAATCAATCCTTCAGGAATATTCATTTAGTAAAACAATATGATATGGCATAATTCAGAATTCAGAAACCGGAATTGTAAATTAAAATAGGCTCTCAATCTAGCTACCAAACCTAGATGGCGTACTTGATACTTATTTAAATTTGCTGTGTAAAATGTTACGCTTAGTCCCTTATTATTTTGACTAATGACAAACACCGCACTAAGTTTCTTATAGTTAGGATAATTCACCCAAATAACCGTCTTTAGGGCAACTCCATACGCCGCTACAATAGTAGCACTAGAAAGGATTGTGCCCAAATTAGTGATATTATGACCTCTGCTACAACTGTCAAAACTGAGTACGAAGCAATTATTGGTCTAGAAACCCATTGTCAACTCAGTACTAATACGAAGATTTTCTCTAGTAGCTCCACAGCATTCGGCGCTGACCCCAATACTAACATTGACCCCATTTGTATGGGTTTACCTGGGGTTTTACCTGTACTAAATCAAAAAGTATTAGAGTATGCCGTCAAAGCTGGTTTGGCACTAAATTGTCAAATCGCGAAATACAGCAAATTTGACCGCAAACAATATTTTTATCCAGATTTACCGAAAAATTACCAAATTTCTCAATATGACTTACCCATCGCTGAACATGGTTGGTTAGAAATTGAGTTAGTAGACGCTGAGGGAAAACCTAGCCGCAAACGCATTGGTATCACGCGTCTGCACATGGAGGAAGATGCGGGAAAATTGGTACATGCGGGTAGTGATCGCCTTTCCGGTTCTGCCTATTCTCTGGTAGACTACAACCGCGCAGGTATACCCTTAGTAGAAATCGTCTCGGAACCAGATTTGCGTTCTGGAATCGAAGCTGCTGAATATGCCCAAGAACTACGGCGAATTATGCGCTATCTTGGTGTCAGCGACGGCAACATGCAAGAAGGATCTCTACGTTGCGATGTCAACATTTCCGTGCGTCCAGTGGGACAAGAGAAATTTGGCACCAAAGTAGAAATTAAAAACATGAACTCCTTTAGCGCCATCCAACGCGCCATTGACTACGAAATTGAACGGCAAATTGCAGCCATCGAAGCAGGGGAGCGCATCATCCAAGAAACTCGGCTGTGGGAAGAAGGCGCACAACGCACCGTTAGTATGCGGACTAAAGAAGGTTCCAGCGATTACCGCTACTTCCCCGAACCAGATTTAGCACCAATTGAGGTGTCCAACGAACAATTAGAAAAATGGCACAGCGAACTACCAGAACTACCAGCGCAAAAACGCCATCGTTACGAACATGAATTGGGGCTTTCGGCTTACGATGCGCGAGTTTTAACAGAAGATCGTCCTGTATCCGAATATTTTGAAGCAGCGATCGCGGCTGGTGCAAATCCCAAAGCTGCTGCTAACTGGATTACTCAAGATATCGCCGCATACCTCAACAAGCAAAAACTCAGTATTACTGAAATCGCCCTGACTCCCAGCAACTTAGCTGATGTCATTGTCCGAATTGAAAAAGGCAAAATTAGTAACGCCCAAGCTAAAGAAAAGCTACCAGACTTACTCAGTGGTATTTCTCCAGAAAAAGCTTTTGCCGGTCAAGAACTCATCAGCGATCCTACCGTACTCGAACCCATCGTTGATGAAGTCATAGCCGCCAATCCCAAAGAACTAGAAAAATATCGCAACGGTAACACCAACCTCAAAGGCTTCTTCGTCGGACAAGTTTTGAAAAAAACAGGCAAACGCGCCGATCCGAAGCTGACTAACGAATTAGTCGAGAAAAAGCTCAACGGGTAGAGTGGGCGAAAAGGGCAAGGGGCAAGGGGCAAAGGGAAAAGGGCAAGGGGCAAAGGGCAAGGGGCAAAGGGAAAAGGGCAAAGGGCAAAGGGAATAAACCCTGCCTTTTCCCCTTTTCCCTTTCACCTTTTCCCTACCCAAAGGGTTTTGCCCCATGCCCCATTCCCTAAGTATTTTCCCGTAATTCTTTACAGAATCTTCATAATAAAACTGGTGACAACCCTCATACCAAAAATGGTATGCTCTGGTAAGTAGATGCACCCTGATGATCTGGAGAGCGACTCAAGTAGCTCTCCTTTTTCGCATTTTCAATTCTTCATAAGAAACGTAAAAATAATTATGCTAAGGGCCAAGTGGTGCATTATTATTTATTGCCATCAGTAAATAAACTCATAATAAAAGCAATTAGGGAGTAGGGAGTGGGGAGTGGGGAGACAAGGGAGATAAGGTAGACAAGGTAGACAAGGAAAATAAATCCTGATTTTCCAGTCATCAGTCATCAGTCATCAGTCATCAATCACCAGTCATCAATCACCAGTCAACCGTCAACCATCAACAATCAACACTCCCTACTCCCCACTCAGCACTCAGCAGGTTGTGGGGGATAACGATGGCAGATTGGCAAAAAATAACAGGTGGCATCACAGCACCAAGGGGGTATCAAGCGGCGGGAATTACTGCCGGATTGAAGCCTTCGGGGTTGCCGGATTTGGCTTTGATATTTTCAGATGTGGAAGCGATCGCAGCTGGTGTATTCACCACTAGTCAGGTGAGGGCGGCTTGTGTAGACTATTGTCGCCAACGCTTGCAAGCTAAACATAGCGCTCGTGCGATTCTCTGCAACGCTGGACAAGCAAACGCCGCTACAGGAAATCAAGGTTGGATTGATGCCCTGGAATCTGGATTGGCGATAGCTCAAGCACTGAATATTTCTTCGGAATCAGTGTTGTTGGCTTCTACTGGGGTGATTGGTCAACGCATTAAGATGGATGCTTTGCGGAGTGGGATTCCCAAACTCGTAGCAGCATTATCAGAAACAGGCTCAGATGCAGCCGCAGGTGCGATTATCACCACAGATTTAGTTACAAAATCCATTGCTTTAGAGACAACCATAGGCGATCGCCCCGTGCGAATCGGCGGTATTGCCAAGGGTTCTGGGATGATTCACCCCAACATGGCAACTATGCTGGCATTTGTGACTTGCGATGCAGCTGTTTCCCCAGGTCTTTGGCAGCAAATGTTAGCTAGGGCAGCTGATAGAAGCTTTAATTCCATTACTGTGGATGGTGACACGAGTACTAACGACAGCTTAATCGCCTTGGCAAACGGTCAATCCCGCACCCCAGCAATTACGGAAGTGGGTGCAGAATCAGAGAAATTAGAAGCGATGTTAACAGCAGTTTGTCAACATTTAGCCAAAGCGATCGCTCGTGATGGTGAAGGTGCAACCTGTCTTATAGAAGTAGAAGTGACCGGCGCACACGATGAACTCTCAGCCAGACAAATAGCCAAAACTATTGCAGGTTCTTCCTTAGTTAAATCTGCAATCTTTGGACGTGACCCCAACTGGGGACGTATCGCCGCCGCCGCCGGACGTGCAGGTGTACCCTTTGAGCAAGAAAATTTGCAAATTAAGTTAGGAAATTTCTTGATGTTAGAAAACGGGCAACCATTACCATTCGACCGTGCAGCAGCCAGCGCCTATTTGAAACAAGCAGCCAAAGGCGCTTATCTCCAAGAGGATACGGTATTAATTTCCGTGAATGTTGGGAATGGTCATGGTGTAGGCAAAGCTTGGGGTTGCGATCTGAGTTATGACTACGTGAGGATTAACGCAGAATACACTACTTGAAGAATATAGAATTCAGAATTCAGAATTCAGTTTTGGTAGTAGTGGCGTGACAAGACTAGAATAGTGCATTAGCTGGCTATGGTTACAATTAATTTAGCTTATGATTTACTTTTCTATCAATCATAATCTATACCAATAGCCTGCATAAATTAATTCTTATATATTCACGATTACTACTAGTAGTACGCCAAGGAGACTTGGCTCTTTAAAGGTGAAGGAGGAAAGGGATTCATGTTTTTTATCCCTTCCCCTTTTCCCGGTTGGTGAGCCTGTCGAACCATTAACTTTTACCCAACCTCCACCTAACATTTTTGAGTTGGCAGACTACTCGATTTAGAGTGTGTTGTCGCCAAGCAGCACATCTTTAAATGTTCATGATGCCCTATCCTTAGCAGTAGCACACCCTACATTTATTCCAAATAGTCCGTACTAGATGGCATTATCAACTGCCATAGTGAATTCAGCTTTTTTACTATGATTACCATTGATTTTTGCTGATAATTACAAAAAGCTAAATCATTATTTCTAGATAATGGTGTCTATAAATAATGATTTATATATTAAGAATTACTACTATGGTTTCGGCGGATAGATAAATTTTTACTTATACATGTAATCTAATATTTATTTAATAAATAGCCACTCATAGTTAACTAATTTGCCTTTAAAGGCTGTAAACTGATTTCAATCAAGTGAATCACACTTCTGCATTCCACCAGAGCAGATTCAATAAATTCCTGAAATTTTGTTTGAGGCAATAGCAATAGCCATTGAAAAAATGGTTAAATTTGCCTTGCAAAATATAGCTTTATCGTTCATTGAATTGCAAGAATTCTAATGTCTTTCTTGCTGAAATTGTCATGGCTATAAAAATAAAATTTAGATTCGAGGAGATATTATGACTGAATTTTTTAATCGAATTTCTCGCCGCAAATTTATCTTGACAGCTGGAGCCTCTGCCAGTGCTGTATTCCTCAAAGGTTGTTTGGGAAATCCCCCTGAAAACCTAACTGGGGAAGGAACACAAGCACAGCCAACGGCTCAGTCGGTTGCTAATATTAGTCCCGAACAAACGCCAGAAACGACTACAGTCAAATTAGGATATATTCCGATTGTAGAAGCTGCTCCTTTAATTATTGCTCAAGAAAAAGGCTTTTTTGCTAAATATGGTATGACTAAAGTTGAGCTTTCTAAACAAGCTTCTTGGGGTGCGGCTAGAGATAACGTAGAAATTGGTTCTGCGGGTGGTGGTATTGATGGCGGTCAATGGCAGATGCCAATGCCACATTTAATTACAGAAGGTTTAATTACCAAAGGCAATCAAAAAATTCCCATGTATGTATTATGTCAATTAATCACACATGGAAATGGAATTGCGATCGCTAGCAAGCACCAAGGCAAAGGTATCAGTTTACAACTGGCTAGCGCGAAATCACTCTTCACCGAA
Organism: Nostoc linckia z4; assembly: GCF_002608075.1. Lineage (GTDB taxonomy): Bacteria > Cyanobacteriota > Cyanobacteriia > Cyanobacteriales > Nostocaceae > Nostoc > Nostoc linckia. The sequence goes on along the minus strand of NZ_LAHA01000088.1, from coordinate 4,121 downwards.
CTCAAATCTTCAACACCCTTCACCGCCGCCTTCACCTTTCCCCACGTCAACCAAGATTTGTGGATTCGCTACTGGTTAGCAGCAGGGGGTTTAGACCCAGATGCAGATGTGAAATTGCTCACAGTACCAGCAGCGCAAACTGTAGCCAACATGAAAACAGGAACAATGGATGCCTTTAGTACAGGTGACCCCTGGCCTTATCGCCTTGTTCAAGACAAAATCGGTTATCTAGCAGCATTAACAGCAGAAATTTGGAAGAATCATCCTGAAGAATATCTTGCCATGAGAGCCGATTGGGTTGATAAAAATCCCAAGGCAACCAAAGCAATTTTAAAAGGCATTATGGAAGCCCAACAATGGTTAGATAATTTTGATAACCGCAAAGAAGCGGCTCAAATTCTCGCAGCACGCAATTATTTCAATTTACCTTCAGCAGAAATTCTTGCAGACCCATTCCAAGGCAAATATGACATGGGTGACGGTCGCAAAATTGATGATAAATCAATGGCAGCTTACTACTGGAAAGATGAAAAAGGTAGTGTTTCTTATCCTTACAAGAGTCATGATTTATGGTTCATTGTGGAAAACGTCCGTTGGGGATTTTTACCCAAAGATTATCTTGCCAATAATGCTGCTAAAGCTAAAGAACTAGTTAATAAAGTCAACCGCGAAGATATTTGGAAAGAAGCAGCGAAAGAAGCTGGTATTGCTACTGCTGACATTCCTACAAATACATCCCGTGGTGTGGAAGAGTTTTTTGATGGCGTCAAATTCGACCCCGAAAAACCAGAGGAATATCTCAAGAGTTTGAAAATCAAGAAGGTCAATATTTGATTGGGTATGGGGCATAGGGCATTGGGCATGGCGCATTGGAGATGAGGAAAAAATCACCAACGACTAATGACCAATGACCAATGACTAAGCGCAAAGTCTGAGCGGAGGTTTCCGACCATCAGAACTTTGTAAGAATGACTAATGACAAATTAAATTGAGGAGTAGATAGGTTATGACCTTAGCACAAAAACGCCCTGCAAACCCTAGATTTAATAATGGTTTTATATCTCGTTTGCAAAAGCAATTTCCTGACCTTGTACCGCCAATCATTGCCATCATTATTTTTCTCATTCTCTGGCAATTATTCGCTTGGACTCCTGGTGCAACATTACCGGGGCCGATACAGGTTATACAAGACACTTGGATACTGATTTTTTGGCCATTTTATGACCGGGGTGGCATCGATAAAGGTCTGTTTTGGCAGATTTTAGCAAGTCTGCAACGAGTTGCTATTAGTTATACTTTAGCGGCGGTTGTTGGTATTGGCTTGGGGATTTTAATTGGTGTTAATAAAACCATGTCCAAAGCTTTAGACCCCATCTTCCAATTATTGCGGACTGTACCACCTTTAGCTTGGGTTCCCATTTCTCTAGCAGCTTTACGACAAAACGAACCAGCAGCATTATTCGTTATCTTCATTACTGCAATTTGGCCGATTTTGATTAACACTGCTGTGGGTGTTACTCAAATTCCCCAAGATTACAATAACGTTGCCAAAGTTCTACAACTTAGCCGCAAAGAATATTTCATTAACATCTTGATTCCTGCGGCATTACCTTATATTTTCACAGGTTTGAGAATTGCCATCGGTTTAGCATGGTTAGCGATTATTGCGGCAGAAATCGTTATGTCCGGTATTGTGGGAATTGGCTTCTTTATCTGGGATGCGTATCAAAATAATAACGTGAGCGAAGTTATTTTGGCTCTGGTTTATATCGGTATCGTGGGTTTACTCCTGGATAAAGCAATGGCTTGGCTGCAAAACAAGATTTTACCAGCAGAACAGAAGTAATGTTGAAGAAGAATTCAGAATTCAGAACTCAGAATTCAGGAGTCAGAATTCAGAATCAGGAAGTCAAACAACCTTTGCAGCAAGTTACTAAATTGAGGTTGGTAGTTCAATAACTTGCAATCTGCTGTAAATTTCTCACTGCTCCTTGTAATACGCTTAGGTTCAAGCTTGATTTTTGCGATGCTTCCTGAAAAAGGAAGAAATTAAGTCTCACTTTTGAGGGAAGCTAGGAAACTCTTACTACTAACCCAAGCGTATTTTTCTTTCAGTAGTCTCATTCTTTTTTAAGAAATTAATGATAACCATTGAATAAATCAATGGTAAATCAATAGAAATGAACAATAAAGTTTTTTGATAGTTAACTTTAAAAATTGGCATTTTACTAATCAAACATTTCAAGTAAATATAAGAAGTAAGCACACTTGCTCTAGCTCATCTCTTGATAGGAGAAATCCAATGGTCGCACTCACACAGCCTAATCAAGTTATTTCCAACACCGGACGTTTAACAATTGAAACTGTTGAAATTGCTCCCGAAACAACTGCTATTCGTTGTTTGGATTGGGATAGAGAGCGTTTTGATGTTGAGTTTGGTTTACGCAACGGTACGACTTATAATTCTTTCTTAATTCAGGGAGAAAAAGTAGCTTTAGTTGATACTTCTCATGTCAAATTTGAGCAATTATATCTGGAGATCATCACAGGATTAATCGACCCAACAAAGATAGATTATTTGATTATTAGCCACACCGAACCAGACCATAGTGGCTTGGTAAAAAATATTTTACAATTAGCTCCGGACGTGACTGTTGTTGGTGCTAAGATAGCTATTCAATTTTTAGAAAATATGATTCACCAGCCTTTTAAATCAAAGCTGGTAAAAAGTGGAGAATTTTTAGATTTAGGCAATGGTCATCAATTAGAATTTATCTCGGCTCCTAATTTACACTGGCCAGATACTATTTTGACCTATGACCACAAAACAGGAACTCTTTACACCTGTGATGTATTTGGAATGCATTACTGTGATGACCATACTTATGATGAAAATTTTGACATCATTGCAGATGATTTTCAATATTATTATGATTGCCTGATGGCTCCTAATGCTCGGTCTGTATTGGCGGCTTTAAAAAGAATTGAGAAGTTAGAAATCAAAACAGTTGCTACAGGGCACGGGCCTTTACTAAAAGATTATATTTCTGAATGGCTGGGACGTTATCAAAATTGGAGTTCAGAACAAGCCAAAACAGAGACATTAGTGGCTTTATTTTACGTTGAAGATTACGGGTATAGCGAGTATTTAGTAAGAGCGATCGCACATGGCATTGTCAAAACTGGTGTAGCAGTAGAATTAGTAGCGTTGAATAACACCGAACCCCAAGAAGTCAGAGAATTAGTTGACCAAGCAGCCGGTTTAGTGATTGGAATGCCTCCCCAATCATCAGATGTTCCTCAAGCGGCTTTAAAGACTATCTTAGCTGCGGCTCATAATAAACAAGCCATAGGTTTATTAGAGTCTGGGGGAGGAGAAGACGAACCTGTTTTTCCCTTACGCAATAAGTTTCAAGAACTGGGATTAATTGAAGCCTTTAGCCCAATTTTAGTAAAAGAAATTCCCACCAAAGTTATAGAACAATTGTGTGATGAAGCCGGGACAGATATGGGTCAATGGTTGAACCGCGATCGCACAATCAAACAAATCAAATCCATTGATAATGAATTAGAGAAATCCTTAGGAAGGATTAGCACAGGATTGTATATTATCACCGCCAAAAAAGGCGAAGTTCAAAGTGCAATGCTGGCTTCTTGGGTAACGCAAGCAAGCTTGAATCCTTTAGGTGTAGCCATCGCCGTAGCCAAAGATAGGGCAATAGAATCATTAATGCACGTTGGCGATCGCTTTGTTCTCAATATTTTAGAAGAAGGCAGATATCAAGGATTAATGAAACATTTCCTCAAGCGTTTTCCTCCCGGCGCAGACCGCTTTGCCGGCATTAAAACCTATCCTGCTGCTACCAACGAATCCCCAATTTTAGCCGAAGCTTTAGCTTATCTTGAATGTCAAATCACCAGCCGCATGGACTGTGGCGACCATTGGGTAATTTACAGCACCGTCCAAACCGGTCGAGTCGCCAAAGTCAACGGACTCACCGCCGTCCATCACCGCAAAATTGGTAATCATTACTAAATTTGTCATTGGGAGTGAGGAGTTAGGAGTTAGGAGTTAAGAGTTAGGAGTTAGGAGTTAAGAGTTATTCTCCCCATCCCCCTCA
>NZ_LAHA01000087.1 GCF_002608075.1 Nostoc linckia z4 | reverse complement strand
CCCCTTTCCCCTTTAACCTTTCCCCTTTCCCCTTTCCCCTTTCCCCTTGCTTCCTCATCCTCGATCACGGCTGATATCGCAGGCTAAAATAAAAGCCATCATCTTGAATGTTATTACCGCGATCGCTCAAATTGATAAATGGAAATCCATAATCGAGTCGTAAACTTAAATTATTGATGCCAAAGGCTTCATTCCACAATAATCCTAAACCTGCGCCAATGAGAAAAGTTTGATTCGGTAACTGATTGGGATTATTAGATTTATTCCAAACTGCTCCCATGTCAATAAATGGTGCTACTTGAATGGTGGATAATCCTGATTCGTTGCGCTGCACTGTGATTCTATCTTCAATGGCTACCCGAAATCCATTATCCCCTGAGCGCACATTTTGACGATATCCTCTGACTGATTGTCCGCCGCCAATGACGAATTGTTCAGAAGGTAAGAGACTGTCTGGTGTTAACTGTAAGTCTGCTTGGATGAGCAATAATTGGTCGTTGGTGAGTCGCTGGACGCGCTGTACTTGAAATAGCCAACTGAAAAAGCGACCATCTGGGATGGGGTCATTGTTGATTGTGGCATCTAAGATATCAATGCCAAAATTAAATTGCGATCGCAAGAACCAAGCACCTTGGGGTTCGCGTTTGATATATTCTTGACCAAATTTAATAACGCTGGTGCGGCTGACTCCATTGACATCGGGGCCGATACCAAAGGGGGTTGCAAGGTTATCTAAGAGAAAAGTTTGACCATTTTGATAGCTAAATCCTAAAGACAGGGCAAATTCTTGTCTTGGCGATCGCATCAATGGTTGGCGATAATTAATTTCATAAATATCCTGGTTTGCCCGAATACCCAACAGATCGAATGGCGCTTGAGTAATTTCGTTACGACTAAATGCAGCTCTAATTCGTACCTTCCCATCCATTGCATTCACGGGAAGTTGATACCTCAAATCATAAATATCCGAACCACCAGTGAAGGAGTGAAAATAATACCCGGCTAACTCATCTCCCATTCCAGTTAAATTACGATGGCGCAGTTCAACACCCAATCTTTCTGCACCAATACTAGGAGGCGAATAGTTATCTACACCCAAACTACCACCCAAAGGATTTGCCTCTTCAACTCTCACCAGTAGAACACTTTGACCCACTTTACCCGTAGGACGCAGACGTGCTTCCACATTTGATAATAAAGGATCGAGTCGCAATAGCTTTAGTTGGTCTTCCAGTTTATTAATACTCAAAGGAATACCAGCACCTAATTCGATGCGACTACGAATATAAGACTTGTTTAATCGCCGCGTTCCTTGGATGTCAATTTCTGCCAAACGTCCTTCAATGACGCGAATAACCACAACTCCATCGGCGGTACTAGGTTGCTGAGTCTCTGGAATTGCTCTGGAATTGAGATAGCCTTTATTTAGATAAAGCTGGGTAACCGCGTCTGCTGCTTGTCGAATTTCTTCTAAAGTCAAGTCTCGTTCTTCAAAGGGCTTAACAGCTGCATTCAAGTCATTTTCACTAAAAACAGTGCTATCGATAACTTGAATTTTGCGGACTCGAATGCGTTGTGGTGCTGACGATGGTTCAGTTATAGGAGATGGTGCTGTTTCCTGGACAATTTCTAATTCTGGGTAAGAGTCTCCCACAGACCCCGCGCCACCCGCTATGGATGGAACAAACAAGTCAAATCCTCTTTCCTCCTGGCTTTTGGCTTCTACCTCCTGCTTTATTTGTTCAGAGTTTGGTGTCAAGTTATTAGCCGTAGCTCTGAGTTCATTGGTAGTTAAAATCCACACCACAGGCAGAATTAACAAGCCACACTTGAAACTGAAACTGTAGATTGCTACTTTGTCTACCTTGTCCCCCTTGTCCCCCATCTCCCCATCTCCAGATGCCCAATGCCCCATGCCCCATGCCCCATGCCCACATAATTTGAATATCATATTTTTGATATGAGAATTTAAGAAAATTTGTAACTAAAAAATAATAAACAGTAATGATTACCTAAGTGAAAGTCCTGAGCATTATATTCTGGTAATTAGGTAGAAAATTTAGATTAGTGCCATGTCACCACTGATTTCCGTTGTCATCGTTAATTACAATCGGGAAGCTTACCTTCAAGAAGCGATCGCCAGCGTCTTGGCTCAGACATGGCAAGACTTTGAGCTAATCATTTGGGATGATGGTTCTAGTGATGGATCGATGGCGATCGCTAAAAAATACGCTCAAGAAGATGGGCGAGTGCGGGTAATCGCCGCACACCACCAAGGTGTTGCCGCAGCTTGTAAGACCGCAATTCACCAAAGTACTGGGAGTTACATCGGTATACTTGATAGTGACGATCTCCTCGCCCCTACCGCCCTGGCTGAAACCGCCGCAGTCCTCAATGACCACCCAAAAACAGGATTTGTTTATACTGATTACTTAAATATTAATGCGGAGGGTAAAGTTCTCGGTTACGGTCATCGCTGTCATATCCCCTACTCCAAAGAAAATCTGTTGGTAAACTTCATGACTTTCCACTTCCGCTTGATGCGGCGTTGTGTTTACGAAGAAGTGGGAGGTATCAATGCATCCTTTAGTATTAGTGCTTATGATTACGATTTGTGTTTAAGGCTTGCGGAAGTTGCCCAGGTGCGGCGAGTTCAACAGCCTTTATACTTCTACCGAATTCATTCTCAAAGCATCTCTGTGATGAGAAGAACAGAACAAATGTTCTGGTCAAAACAAGCGATCGCTCAAGCACTTTGGCGACGGGGATTGGCAAATAAGTTACAAATCGATGTGGAATTTTCCACAGGTAGGTTTATTCTGCGGCGCAAAAAATCTTTACTATCTACTATCGCCGCTTCAGTACTGGTTTTTGCTCCACTTTTAAGCCTCATCAATCCCAAATTAGCCCAAGCACAGCAAATTGTTCCTGCTGCGGATGGTACGAACACAATTGTCACTCCCAACGGCAACCAACTTAATATCACCGGGGGTACAACTTCTGCTGATGGCGCTAACCTCTTCCACAGCTTTCAACAATTTGGAATTTCACCAGAACAAATCGCCAACTTTCAAGCCAGTCCAGCCCTACAAAATATCCTTGGGCGAATCACAGGCGGTAATCCTTCCATCATCAATGGCTTAATTCAAGTAACTGGTGGTAGCCCGAATCTGTTCTTGATGAATCCAGCCGGATTTATTTTTGGAGCCAACGCCAGCTTAAATGTACCTGGTGCGTTCACGGTGACAACAGCCAATGGCATTGGTTTTGGCAGCAGTTGGTTTAATGCCAGTGGTGTTAATGATTACAATACTTTAGTGGGAAACCCCAATGGATTTGCTTTTAGTACTAGCCAACCAGGGGCCATTATCAATGCCGGGAATTTGGCAGTGGGTACGGGGCAAAATTTGAATTTATTAGGTGGTACAGTAGTCAACACCGGGCAAATTTCAGCACCAGGAGGACAAATTACCGTTACATCCGTACCTGGTCAAAATTGGGTGCGCCTCAGTCAGCCAGGAAATATACTGAGTCTGGAAATTCAACCCCTCACTAGTAGTAACCAGCCCAATAGCTGGACAATTCCCATTGCATCTTTACCAGAATTACTGACCATTGGTAATACCAACACTGGGTTAACTGCTAATCCTGATGGCACGGTGCAACTAACAAACTCTAACATCAAAATTCCTGCAACTCCAGGAACAACCATTGTTTCTGGCACAGTGGATGTATCCAGTCAAACAGGCGGTACAGTAACCGCTTTGGGTACAAAAGTGGGGGTAATTGATGCCAATATCAACGCCTCTGGAAGCAATGGTGGCGGTACTGTGTTAATTGGTGGAGATTACCAAGGTAAAGGAAGTTTACCCAATGCACAGCAGACTTATGTTAACTCCAACTCCATAATTAATGCCGATGGTAAAGTCAATGGCAATGGTGGACAGGTGATTGTTTGGGGTGACAATACAACCCAATATTTTGGTAACATTTCGGCACGTGGGGGAGCAAATTCTGGTAATGGTGGTTTTGTCGAGGTATCGGGGAAAAATTTCTTGACCTTCAACGGTGTGGTAGATACTTCAGCCGCCAATGGTAGCTTTGGGACATTATTACTAGACCCCAGCACACTGACTATTATCGATGGCGGAGCAGGTAGTTTTGATGGCACAGCGGGGAATATTGCCTTTGGCGATCCAGATATTGGGGCTAATACAATTTCATGGGGTGCGATCGCAGCTTCAGGTGCAAACATCAACCTCGAAGCCACAGGCAATATTACCATTAATGACATCACCGGAGAGACGCTTGGAGTCACAGCCGATGGTGTCGCTACATTAAACTTGGGTACTGGCGGTAGCTTCACACTCTCCTCACAAACTGGTTCTGTAAACTTCGTGGATCCAACTAACACAATTGAAACCACCGGAGGAGCAATAAATATATCTGGTGCTAGTTTGTCACTAGGAAATTTAGATACCAGTAATGGTGGTGGAACTGCTGGCAACGTGAATTTGTCTGCCATTAATGGCATCACAGTAGGTAACATTATTAGCACTGGTGAAGGCTACTCTGGGGGTAATGTCAACTTGTCTGCGGGTGGTGACATTATCGCCAACACCATTAATTCTAGTTCCACTGGTGCAGGTGGAGCGGGTACGGCTGGCAATGTAGTAGCAACAACCACAAATGGCAGTATTACTACAGGCGCAATTAATTCCTCTATAACCAAAACAGGGGGCGGTAATTTTGTGGGCACAGCTGGTGCGGTTACCTTGACTGCCACAGATGATATTACCGTTAATGGGGGTATTAATGCCTCTGCAAATGCCTCCGGAGTAGATGGTGAAGTAAGTACTACAGGTGGTGCAGTCAGCTTAAGCGCCACAAATAATATTACGGTGAATGACGCTATTAATGCTTCAGCGATCGCTGGCGGATTTGATACAGAAATTGCTACAGGTGGCAACGTTACCCTACAAACTAACAGTACTGCTGGCAGCACAATTCGTTTTACTAGCATCAACACACAGACTGTATCGTCACCTGAAAGTACTCTCACTAGTGGCAATGTGCAAGTGTTGAGCAACGGACTAGTTCAAGGCACAGACGCAGGTACTACCATCGCCACAGCTCGACTTTTCTTAGATCCTTTCAGTGAAGCAGGAAGTGTTAGCGTTGCCGGAGGTACTGTCAGAATTCAGCATGATGGAGGCCCCGATAATGTGCCATTTATCGTCAATGATGCCACAAGTACCAATGGCACAGCCGGAATAATTGATACTGGAGGGGGTTTAACCATCAATGCAGGAAACTTTCCCGTCTTACCAACTGGTGGAGATGCTGCCGGCACGCCAGCTAGTATTACCATTACATCGGTGAATACCCCGCCGACCCTGACAACAAACACACTTCTATCATCTAATGCCCAAGTCAATGAAAGCCTAAGCTTCACATTCACAGCCAGCCCTGGCGATGTCAATTTAGATAACACCACTGTTTTTATTGATGCCATCCAAGCAGGAACCTTGAGACGAGGCGAAACAATTTTAGCTGCGGGAGACACATTAACTATAGGTGAAACATTAAATTACACGCCACCGACCGATAGCACAGGGCTAATCAATGCATTCACTCTCAGAGCCAGCGATGTTGTTTCATCCTCAGAACCCGTACAGGTAGCAATCAACGTCAATACACCCGAAATTCCTCCCGAAATTCCCCCCGAAATTCCTCCAGAAATTCCTCCTGAGAATCCTAATATTCCCCCTTGCTCATTCCAGTGCAATCCACCAAACCCAGATAATCCAAATCCAGGCAATCCTCAGATTGGTGACCCTGTGATTAATACCGATCCTACTCCCGAAGATAACTTCACAGATGATTTTGGCAGTTATTTAGGCATACCCAATCCCAAAATTAAAACATTGGATGATGCCAAAGAAATTGCTCGCAAAATAGAAGAAGCCACTGGTGTAAAACCTGCATTTATTTATATCAGTTTTGTGCCTGTGGAAATTATTCCAGAGAGAACCAAACAGCTAAATAATCTACTAGAACAGGATAGCGATGAATTAGAAATAGTGGTAGTTACTGGAAAAGGTGACCCCATTCGCAAACGTATTCCAGAAACCACCAGAGCCAAAGTTTTACAAGTAGCTCAAGAATTTCGCGACCAAATTGTTAGTCCCCAAAATCGTCGCCGCACTGCTTATTTGCGTTCGGCTCAACAACTTTATCGTTGGATAATTGCACCACTAGAAGCAGATTTACAAGCTAGAGAAATTAACAATTTAGTCTTTTTACCAGACATTGGTTTGCGTTCAACACCAATGGCAGCACTCAACGATGGTAAACAATTCCTGGTAGAAAAATACAGTATTGGTTTGATGCCGAGTCTCAGCTTAACCAACACACTATATACAGATATTAGAAAATCTCAAATTTTAGCCTTGGGTGTTTCCGAAAGTACTCAAGGGCAAAATCCTTTACCAGCTGTTCCCGTGGAAATTTCAACATTGGTATCCAAACTCTGGCAAGGTAAATTGTTGTTGGACAAACAAGCTACTTTAGAAAATCTCAAAAGTGTCCGGCGTCAGCAACCTTTTGGGATTATTCACATGGCTACCCATGCCGATTTTGTGGCTGGCGGCTTAAGCAAGTCCTACATTCAACTATGGGACGACAAGTTACGCTTGAATCAATTACGCCAGCTGCGGTTAAACGAACCTCAAGTAGAAATGATGGTGTTGAGTGCTTGTAGGACAGCTTTGGGCGATAAAGAATCAGAACTTGGGTTTGCGGGTTTAGCAGTATTAGCAGGTGTGAAAACCAGCGTTGCGAGTCTTTGGTCAGTTAACGATTCCGCTACAGCAGGAATGATGACCAAATTTTATGAGAACTTAAAGACTTCTCCAATCAAAGCAGAAGCTTTAAGACAAGCTCAAATAGCTATGGCCAAAGGGCAGATTTACTTAAAGGATGGTGAAATTCAAGGTTTGGGAGTGGTGGGAAATTTGCCTTTGCCGGCTGCAAGTGTTGATGAAGTTGATGAATCATTTATGCATCCTTATTACTGGGCTGGATTCACAATGGTGGGTAATCCTTGGTAAAAAGAATTCAGAATTCAGAAGTCAGAATTCAGGGTTAAGTAGAACGACTTGAAAAAACCAAACTATGTTAAGTAATGTAAAAGAATAAAATTCAGTTCGTAGTGAGGACTTTAGTCCTTTTTTGAAAACTAAAGTTCTCACTATAAACCTTTAATTATTTATCCTGTTCTACTTATCTTTGTAATTTATAAACTTGTTTCGAGCGCAATGCCAATCTTCATACAGAATTGGTATTACTACAAACCTATCAGAACTAATGGGACACACCAGTAGTGGTGCGGCAAGGCTAAAATGTTGTATCAGATTTTTGTGAAAAGTCACATAAATCAATGTTTTTTGCTTTATTCTCAATGTACTATTTTAGGCTTGTCATACCACTACTTTTACTCTTAACTGAACCGTATTGCCTTATGGGATAGGTGCAATCTTACCTCACAGCCCCCAATCGACTACTAATAAACGTGGATCAAACTCCCGCAATAAACGCACAAGTTCTTTTAAGTCTTCAAGAGAAGTTGGACAAACACAACCTGCACTACCAGGATTTTTTCCCTCCTGAATCCAATTCCAATCAACATGAAATCCAAAGTCGCCACGGTCATCTGATTGCTTCCCAACGAAAGGAACCCATACAGGGCCTATTCCGTTGTTTGGGTGTGGGTGAGATGCATTGTAGTTATTTTTCCCTCCTGCCCAAGAAATATCGCCAATAGTATAGCGACCTTGAGGGATTGGCTGTAGACTACGTGGCAAACTGTCAGGATCGCTAAATAGTAAGAAACGCTGCGCTTCTGGTGCGCCAGATACGACTTTTAGAGATTCGACCACACCCCCTGTGGGATCGACAAACTCCAATTTGCACCATTCCAATCCTTGATATGCGTCCTTACGGGTACGTGTGAGGCGGCAGTAAACACCCCGTTCTGGTGTAACAGAAGGCACAAGTCCCCTTGCTCGTCTTAGAGCATTTTCCATCGCCCTTTTGGTTTCTGGCCCGACTTTACCATCAATTTTGCTCAAAGCCTCACGTCTTTGCAGAAGTTCAACAGCACTTTTTGTAATATCACTAAACTCGTTCGGCTGCGGAGCCATCCGAAGAAATCCTAATCCTGCAAGAGCGCAATTGAGGATGTAGGAATCATCTCCCACATCACCTTTTACAAGTAATGCACGGGTAAATGGTAGAGGTATGGGAGCAGGTTTATAAGGATATTCTTCTACTGATGAAGTAGTAGGGGTTGTGATAGAACCTGAAGTAGAACTTCCAGAACCTCCCACAGAAGGATTCAACCCATCTCTTCGGAACAGAGCTTCTTCGTCATTGCGACGATTGACTAGTCCTGGCAAAATTCTTCTAGTACCGTTGTCTGTGCCATTTACCCAACGATCGAATTCACCAGCTGCGCCTTCATAATCTACGTCATTATTCAGTTTTCGCAATAGTGTTGACTCACTAAATGCTCCAATACCAATGTTATAAACGAACGAAACCAAGGCATCAAACATACTTTGGGTTAAAGCACTCTGACAAAGCCTATCTACATCTTCTGCTGCTTCTTCAACCTCAAGCTTCAGCCAGCGTTCTGCTGTTGTTTGACTAATCACATCACCTTGCTGAATGGGTCTGTCTAAATCAAGGTGTTCTATAGAGCCGTACCCAATCGTCCATATTCCAACTGGATCTTTGTACGCTTCAATCAAACCATCAGGGCGCTTCCGGTGCAGTCCCTCCCATTTTTTAATTAAGCTCAAGCAGTCGTTACTTGGTTTCACACTTTTACCTCTACTCTAAAGTTCTTCTTAGACAGGACTTACGCAAACAATAGCCAAAAAGATTTATGTAGACGCAAAGCGGCCCCAGGGTATTGCCCCACAGCGTATGTAGTTTTACGTAAGTCCTATTAGAGTATCTTCAAATTTTTCGATTATTATGCAGCTATCTGGTGTATTTGCAGAGAATTCTGCTTGAGTATTTCGGTGATTCTGTCGGGAGGAGCAGGAATACCAAAGTAAAATCCTTGGCCTTCTTGACACCCACGTTTTTTTAAATATTCAAGCTGTTCTTGAGTTTCTACGCCTTCTGCGGTAATTTTCAATTGCAGACTTTTAGCTAATGCAATGATGGCATCGGTAACTGCGGCGCTATCAGCATTTGATGTTACGTCATGCACAAACGAGCGGTCAATTTTGAGCATGTTCACAGGAAAGCGTTTCAAATAATTGAGAGAAGAATAACCAGTGCCGAAGTCATCCAAAGCCAGCCATACTCCTACTTCTCGTAATTGTTTGAGGGTTTTCACTGAGTGCTGGATATCGGCTATTAAGGAGCTTTCAGTAACTTCCAATTCTAAATAAGATGGTTGCAGTTTCGTCTCCTCTAGTGTTTGTTTGACAACCTCGACTAAATTGGCTTGTTCAAATTGTCTAGCCGAAAGGTTAACTGACATGCGAATTGGGGGTAGTCCTGCAAGTTGCCAGTTTCGATTTTGGGCGCAGGCAGTTCGCAACACCCATTCACCAATAGGTACAATTAAACCGTTATGTTCGGCAATGGGAATAAACTTTCCTGGAGAAACTAAACCTCTTGTGGGATGTTGCCAGCGTATGAGTGCTTCTACTGCTGTGACTTGTTTGGCCTGCAAATCAATGAGGGGTTGATAATAAATTACAATTTCGCCGCGTTCCAGCGCTCCATATAATTCGTTTTCTAATGCTAGTCGTTCTTGCAACTGAGCGTTAATTTCTGGTGAATAGAATTGGTGTTGACTAGAGCCTTGTTGTTTTGCTTGGTACAGGGCGATGTGAGCTTGTTGCAATAGTCGATCTACACTATGACGATCGCCTAAGTTACTAATGGTAATACCTACACTCACTGTAATGTGAATTTGCTGGTTATCGATCGAGAAGGGTTTAGACAGTATACTCTGTAAGGTTTTCGTAAAACTAATCACTTTCTCAAAGGATAAAATATCCATCTGAGCAATAGCAAATTCATCTTGAGTTAAACGCGCCAAGATATCTGTTTTACCCATACAGTTTGTCAAACGTTGGGCAACTGCTCTTAATAGATGATTAGATGTTTCATGCTCCAAGCCATGACTGATACCAGTGAAATCATCAATGGCTAGGGAAAGAACAGCAATCAATTGCTGCTGATTTTGAGATTGTGACACATTTTGGTAAAGGCGATCGCTAAATAAATCTCGATTCGGTAACCCAGTCAAATTGTCATAGTTAGTAATCTGGTGGATTAATTCATCTAATTTGTAGAGAGTTTGTGAAGTATCTGCCATCAGTGTACCTGCTTCATCAGCAAATTTTGTCGGCAGTTGTGGTAATTTTTTGGTTTGCAAATAGTCTTGCAATGCCGCAGATGTCAAAATTACAGGAGCGAGTAGATAGTGTAATGCCAAAAGAGTAGCTGCTGTTCCTGCTAATGTCGCCAAAAGAGCATTCAGCAATACCCTGATTGCTATTTCCCAAGAATAGGAATTAGAAGTTACAAAATTGAAGATTAAAGCCAAAAGTGGTACGTGAGTTCCCAAAAACGCCACTACCATAATTTTGGCAGTATATCTTTTTTGCAGTAATGGGAAATAAGCCAGAGAAGAGTATAGAAAAAGTTTTTGATTGAGCTGCATAAATGTACCTTGAATTTGAAAACTAGAAAATTGTTTACTACTAAGTCTTTGGTAATTTAACGATTACCCAGGGATTGCTGTATGGTCGTTGCCAAGTTATTCACAGTTAGAATTGCCATCCGAAGTCGGTACTTATACCTTGTTGAGAATTCATTGATAATGTGCAATTTATGTGAGATTACTTTGTTTTACGTCTTTATGTCATATATTGACACTAGTTTTCAGCTAATTAAAATAATTTGTTTCCATCTTCATAAAAAAAATAATTAGATATGAAAATAGTTATAAGTACTTGTTTGGTGAATTTTTACTATAGGACTGATATTTGATTTCAAGAAATACACGTAGGGCGGATTAGCCTTTGTGTAACCCACTATTTAAAAGTTTTGATGTGTTAGGCTATCCCATAAAACAATGAGATTTTTTCATAAATTAAATAGGATTTTGATAATAATAAATTTTCACTTATACCGTTTTTTTATGAGGCTGCGCTAAATATTAGATTTTTTAACGCAAAGGTACGCTGAGGTTAGCGCAAAGGGGCGCTGAGGTTAATTGACTAGATTCCAAAATAATTAGGCACATCTTCATAGAGAATTGGTATTAATGAAGATTTGAAAAAATTTAACACTCGAAAAAGTAGAGACGATAATAATTGGTTGACAGTCAACCGTCAACACCTTACATAAAAACACGTGCAAATTAAATCTCTGATAAATTATTTATTTTGGACTCTAAAATTAGCCCATAAAACCAAACCGTTGACTTGACATTCTAAATCTTTCAACCAAGCAACTAATTCGTGGTTACTATTGTGTAGTATGTGATAATTTTCTTCATCTTGGACAAAATTTAGTCCTAGTTGATGATTGTCAATGAGTGTGTCGATATTTTTCATGAAGCGTTTATCTAACGTTTGAGTTAATTGTATTGCTTTGCTTTGTGCTACTTTAAAACTCAATAAATTAATATTTTTCCTGGCTACCATTTGTTGCAAATCATCAATACGAGAAAATTTACGTCGTCCCAGAGTGCCTTTAGTTGGTATAAAAAGTGCAGCTAGTCCATTCTTCAAGTCGTGCTGATTGAGTGCAAAGTAATTCCAATCACCATAGGCGTATACAACTAATCCGCCGTTGCTATTAGGTAAAACTAGTTCCGAATGCCAGAAAAAATCAAGAACGTAGACAGCGATCGCCTGTTGGGGAACGGTGGGAGGTATAATAACTTTAGGAGTAAATATCCAAACCAGCACAATAGAAGTAACAAATGCCAAAATAAATATTACAATCCGGCGTAAACGCATACTTACAGATAAGATTTAGCTTCTAAGTGAGAAATATCCTAATGATTAGTTTAGTATTGTTATTAATTGGTTTAGGAGTTTTATTTTTAGGTTGGAAAACTAGAGACGAAATTCACCGTATAGCGAGTCTGGTAACTGGAACCATTGCTTTGATTTGGGGATTTTCTCTAGCTCCCTTATCATTTCAATTAATATTTGAGATTATTTCCGTTCTTGCAGCTTTTTCTCTTTGTATGCGTTGTTTGGGTTGTGGTTTTAACCGAAATTAATCAAGACTTAGGGAACTCCAAAAAATCAATTATTCCGGTTAAAGCGTTGAGTGTTGACTGTTAACTGTTAACTCTGAACGATTCCTATAGAAAAAACTTGGAATTGCTTATGCGTGCAATGATTTTAGATGCACCGCATCAACCTTTAAGGCTAGGAGAGTTACCAATACCAAAACCAAACTCTCAGCAAATATTGATTCGGGTTCGTGCTTGCGGTGTTTGTCGCACAGATTTACATATAGTTGATGGAGAATTGACGCACCCCAAACTACCTTTAGTACTGGGACATCAAATCGTAGGTATTGTAGAAGCGATGGGTGATGGCGTTGATAAATTTAGTATTGGTCAACGAATTGGCGTTCCTTGGCTGGGTTATACTTGTGGCGATCGCTGCCCTTACTGTCTTTCCAGTCGTGAAAATCTGTGCGATTATGCAGAGTTCACTGGTTACAATCTTGACGGCGGCTATGCAGAATACACTGTTGCCGATTACCGCTTTTGCTTTCCCCTAGACCCTAGCTTTCCTGATTTGCAAGCTGCGCCCCTATTATGTGCTGGCTTAATTGGCTATCGTGCTTACAAAATGACAGGTGATGCACAAAAATTAGGTTTTTATGGCTTTGGTTCCGCTGCTCACATTTTGATACAACTAGCTCGCCATCAACAACGTCAAGTGTTTGCTTTTACTCGTCCCGGTGACGTTCCAGGACAAGAATTTGCCCGTCAATTGGGTGCATATTGGGTGGATGGCTCAGATGTATTACCCCCAGAACCATTGGATGCAGCGATTATTTTTGCTTCCGTAGGTCAACTCGTACCAGCCGCTTTGCGTGCAGTTACCAAAGGCGGCGTCGTAGTTTGTGCTGGAATTCACATGAGCGATATACCCTCTTTTCCTTATGAAATTCTTTGGCAAGAAAGAGTATTGCGTTCTGTAGCTAATTTAACTCGCCAAGATGGAGAAGAATTTCTCACCTTAGCACCCAAAGTTCCTATCCGCACCCAAGTAAATACTTTTCCCTTAGCTCAAGCAAATCAAGCTTTAGATGCCCTTCGTAGTCGCAAAATTTCTGGAGGTTCGGCTGTTTTAGTAATTGATTGATACTTTAGTCATTAGTCATTAGAGTGTTGACTGTTGACTGTTGACTGGTGACTGGTGACCGGGAAGTTATTATTCTTTTCTACCCCATCTCCCTTGTCTCCCTTGTCTCCCTCATCTCCCCATCTCCCCATTCCCAACTCCCCGCTTAACTTCAAATCCCCGCAGACCTTCCGGTTCTTCGTACTCAACTATCACCTCTTTGACCATAGCAGCCGGTGGCCCGGAGTGACACCAACGAACCATCTCATCTACAATTTCTCGCGCCCCTTCAAAAACTGCTTCTACTCGACTATCCGGGAGATTCCGCACCCAACCAGTTAATCCTAACTGGCTAGCTGTATCCACGGTGGCGTAGCGATATCCCACTCCTTGGACTCGGCCGGAAATGAATACATGGGCGCGGATAATCTTTGGTAGTGCTGTGGAATTGTGCATAGACTGGTCTATTCTTTACGATTCCAGTCTACCTAGTTTTGTATACACTACTAATACGCCAAGGCAACTTGGTGGAGGAAGGGGACTCATGTTTTTTATCCCTTCCCCTTTTCCCGGTTGGTGAGCCTGTCGAACCATTAACCTTTACCCAACCTCCACCTAAGATTTTTGGGTTGGCAGACTACTACCTGTTTTTAACTCGAATTTGGGAAATTAATCGCGGTCTTCGTCTTCCTCTTCGTCATTACGGCGATATCTGTACCCATAATCTTCGTCCTCTTCATCTTCGTCGCGATATCTGTACTCGCGATCTTCGTCCTCTTCGTCTTCGTTGCGATAACTGTATAGGGTGCGATCGCGATTATCCCATTCTTCATCGCCTCGTTTTTGTCTGCCACCGACTATATTCCTCAACAAATCGCCTATTCCCATAATTCTTGTCCTCCTGAGTTGGCGAATTCCCTAATCTAGGGTCACGTTAGTAGTAGTTTGTCTAATGCTTGTATTAGATAAATCTTCCAACAGGCGGAGATAAAAATAAAATTGCCCCCATCTTTAGAAGTGTTGTAAATTTTAATAGGCTAATCATCAAGGTTTGCTTAAATTCTGATTTTTGGATTTTGAATTTTGAGTTATGTCTAATCTGCCACCACTCAATACAGACACAATTTGGGCAATTCTCAACGAGCAACTAGATGATGTTACAGTTAATCAGTTGCTATGGCATTATCTAGGCTATCGTTATGATTCATCAACTGAAAAATGGGATAATAGCCAAGTTGCACCGCAATGGCAGGATGAGTACCCACAACCACCAGATTTTATTGACTCTCGCCCTGCAACAGTCAAGTTAACTCGTTCCATTCCCACTGAAAATAAACAATTACTCAAAGAAAAACTCGGCTTTAAAGGTTACAAAATTGGTGAATTTGGCCCCAGGCAAACTCGCAGGGCTACAGCAGCGAATTGGTTGTTAAGTTATCTGCAACAAAATAGTACCAAAGCTGATTAAAATAAAATTCAGAATTCACGTCTGATGTGAATTATTCAAATCAAGAAAATATCAAGGATTTTGCCCCCTGTAGAGATGTGGCAATTGCTAGTCTCTACTAATCCACATAATGCGTAATTCAGTAATATTTAAAATCAACCTTGTCTAACTTGACAACCGTAGTTTACTTACCCAAGTTTTGGGATTGCTTCCTTCATCGCCATGACAAAACAGAATAATTCCAAAATCAAGCTTTCAACATAGACAAGGTTTAGATGATTTATCAAGTATTTTCATTGATTATGATTAATTATGGTTGATTTTTTGTCTTTTGGAAATTAATTTAATTTTGATTTTTCCATCATCTTGCAGTTACTTCTTACTATAAAAAAGCGAAAATTTCCAAAAAATATCTAAATTTTTCAAAAAATATTTATCAAATATTCCTGAAGATAGAAGCACTAAATATTCAATTCACTCTCTAGAGCGATTTGCAAATCTAATTAATCATCAGAGAATGCATCTATAGCAATCACAAATAATTTGTGGAATCTTGACATGTTAGGATTTTTGATTGTCAACAGTTAACACTCAGCAGTCAACAATCAACACCAATATCTTTCACAAATCAAATAGGATTGCCATATCAATTATTGATGTTACAAACACTTCTATGACAAAGCCAATTGAATTTAATTTATTTGCACCATATAACAAAGGAGCCGCATTAGTTGGTTCTTTTTCTGATTGGCAAGAAATTCCAATGGAAAAAGGCGAGGATGGCTATTTCCGCACAACTGTTGAATTAGAAGATGGTGAATATCAATATAAATTTCGAGTTCAAACAAATTCATGGTTTTTTGAACCAGAACAATGGGTTGAAGTCACAGATCCTTATGCCACTGACATAGATGAAGTAGGTGGAAACGATAACGGTATTGTCCGTATCAAAGATGGGGAAAGAATTATTGATACTTATGTTTGGCAAAATGATGATAAACCTTTACCTGCTGACCACGAACTAGTAATTTATGAACTGCATGTTGGTGATTTTTCTGGTGGTGAAGATGACCCTTATGCACGAGGCAAATATAAACATGTTGTTGAAAAATTAGATTATTTGTCTGAATTAGGAATCAACGCTATTGAGTTGATGCCAATAAAAGAATATCCTGGCGATCATAGTTGGGGTTATAATCCTCGCTATTTCTTTGCCACAGAATCTAGTTATGGTTCTACTGCGGGATTGAAAAATTTGATTGATGAATGTCACGCTAGAGGCATTCGTGTAATTATTGATGGTATTTATAACCACTCAGAAGCATCTAGTCCGTTAACACAAATTGACCACGATTATTGGTATCATCATTCTCCCCGCGACCCTGATAACAACTGGGGGCCAGAATTTAATTACGAACATTACGACGAAAATTTAGATGTTTATCCAGCGCGGAAATTTATTGGCGATACAATCCGCTATTGGATTCAAGAATATCATCTTGATGGTATTCGGTATGATGCAGCGCGGCAAATTGCCAACTATGATTTTATGCATTGGATTGTGCAAGAAGCCAAAAACACTGCTGGGCCAAAGCCTTTTTATAATGTTGCCGAACACATTCCTGAAACCACCAGCATTACTAATGTAGATGGGCCGATGGATGGTTGCTGGCATGACAGTTTTTATCACTGCATTTTAGAACATATCTGTGGGGATACTTTTGATTTAGAACGCCTAAAAGATGTTATTGACTGCAAACGTCAAGGCTTTATGGGTGCTACCAATGTGGTAAATTACCTCACCAACCACGACCATCATCATCTCATGGTAGAAATGGGTAACCGCGAGATTTTTGATGAAGAAGCCTTTAGACGGATTAAATTAGGAGTAGCTATCCTAATGACTGCTATTGGCGTACCTTTAGTGTGGATGGGTGAGGAATTTGGGGAGTATAAACCCAAACAAATTGAATCAGCTAAAATCGATTGGACGCTGTTGGGTAATGATTTAAATCGTGGTTTGTTTGAATATTACAAAGGCTTAATCAATCTGCGTAAAAGTAATCATGCTCTTTACACAGAAAACATCGATTTCATCCACGAAAATGCAGAGGCAAAAGTATTAGCTTATAGCCGTTGGAATGATCAAGGTTCTCGTGTAGTTGTGGTGGCGAATTTCTCAGAAAATTTCCTAGCTGGCTATCATATTCCTAACTTTCCTAACGGTGGTACATGGCACGAATGGACGGCAAATTATGATATCGAAGCCGGCGACGATGGCATCATTACTGATTTGGGCCCATACGAAGCTAAAGTGTTTGTGTGGCAGTAATCAAAGATATTAGCTTGTAGACAACATCCCAATAACAGAAAACAGGGGCGAAATATCGCCCCCTTTATTGTTTACTTTTGCAAAAAGTCTATTCATCAAGTTTGTTGACTTTTCACGGTCAACCGTCAACAGTCAACAGTCAACAATCAACATAGTTCAGATACACCACACCTCAGTGATATGTTTCTTTTAAAAAGCTCGCATAATTCGCTCGCACTGTCATAGTAGTGGGATGACTTACCCCTAAAGTTTGTTCGCAAATTTTCAAAGCTTGCTCAAACAATGGTTTAGCTTTTCTGTAGCGTCTGGTATGACGATAGAGTGCTGCTAAATTATTCAGGCTAATGGCGACATCGGGATGGTTGTCTCCCAACAGACGTTTAGTCAGTTCCAAAGCTTGCTTATAGAAGGGTTCCGCTTCCCTGTAACGTCCTGTAGATTCGTAGAGTTGTCCTAAATTGTTTAAGCTGGTAGCAACATCGGGATGTTCTTCTCCCAACAGCCGTTTTCTCAGTTTTAAAGCTTGCTTTAGCAATGGTTCGGCTTCGCTGTAGCGTCCTGTAAAACAGTACAATGCCCCTAAATTGTTCAGGCTAGTAGCCACATGGGAATGTTCTTCTCCCACTAAGCGTTTCCAAAGTTCTAAAGCTTGCTGATACAAAGATTCTGCTTTTTTATAGCGTCCTATAGATTCGTAGACTACTGCTAAATAGCTCAAATTAGTGGCGACATCGGGATGTTCTTCTCCCAGCAAGCGTTTTCTTACTTTTAAAGCTTGCTCAAACAAAGGTCTGGCTTCGTTATAGCGTCCTGTAGATTCGTAGAGTAATGCTAAATTGTTGAGGCTAGTGGCGACATCTAGATGATTATCTCCCAACAGACGTTTTCTCAGTTCTAAAGCTTGGCGATACAATGGCTCGGCTTGATTGTAGCATCCTGTGGATTCATAAAGTGCTGCTAAATTGTTGAGACTAGCAGCGACATAGGAATGTTCTAAATCAAGATGATTTTCAGTCAGTTCTACACACCGTTGCAACCAATATTCTGCTTGTTGATAAAGTTTTTGACCTTGATAAAACCAAGCTAATTTTGTAAACAGCGTGATGAGATTTTCCGTGCTGAGATATTGGGATAGGTTGCTTGCAACTTCTTTGATGTGCGGGATATGTGGGGTGAAATTAACAATATCTTCAGGGTTAGGCTGTTGCGGAATTAGCTTTGCTAACTCTAACATCATGACTGCAAATTTAGTTTTTGCTTCATCCGCTTCAGTGAAATTTTCCAATTTGATTCTGAGAAATTGCCGAATTAAGGGATTTAAAAGATAAATTCCTGGAGTTTTTTGTTGTAGCAAATGCAATTCCAGTAAATCGGCTATAGCTTGCTGATTTTCTTGTTGTTTTTGCTTATGTTCTATTGTCTCCACAGATAAGGGAATATCAGTTAAAGCACACAAACTCAGCAAACAAGCAAAGCTTTGTGCATTTTTATCCAATTTTTCCCAACTCAATTCAAAAGCTTCAGTTACACCGTATTCATAAGGCATCAGCGAGTTAGTATTGGCGATTGGTTGATATTCTTCTCGCTTTTTCTCTAGTCGCTGGAGCAGGATTTCTAAAGACAAATCTGGTATGTTATTGAGATATCGCCCTACTAACTCTATGGCCAAAGATGAGTATCCCAAAAATTGACAAATTCTTCTGGTAACCCAAGGTTCTTGTTGCAGCCTTTCCCGAACCACCAGCGATTTGAATAATTTCATTGCCGCCAATGGTTTGAGGACATCCAATTCGCTATTATATTTTTCCCTCAGATAAGCTTGTAACTTTTCTAGTTTGTTTTGAGTGTTGCAAATAACTAATTCAGGATAGTTCTGAGCAAATTTTTCATATAGTTCACCCATCCATTTTCTGAAAGCAGGGATATCAACGTTGAATTCGCTGACAAGTTGAGCTTCAGTTTTACTTAAGTTTTGAGTCTGAAAATAGTTTACAAAAGCTGCTGTCTGTTCAAGAGATAAGCCAGTAGTAGCAGCTTCTTTGGCTAGAAAATTAGCCCATTGCATAAATAGTTTATTAACATTATAAAATGTGTCGGGAAAACCTATTCCTTCTAAAGATGGGATGAAAGACACCCCGACACCGTTGACGGTTGACCGTTGACAGTTGACGGTTAACAGTCATCAGTCAACAGTATCTCGTATTATCCCATCCCCTTTTAGAGATGGCATGAGCTTAATTTTGATTTTAGTTTGTATTTATTTGCAAACTTCCTCTTCTTGAGAGAAATATACGTTTGCATACAAAGGTTTAAAAGCAGTGGCCACCTTTAGACACTGACAGTTGAGCTTTGGAAAATGAAAGTCAGTACACCGAAAACTTTTGCAATTCGGCGAAATCATCAGGATTTTAAGGGATGGTATTAGATTTGGCCATCCCCACCTGAAGCGATCGCCAAAAAGTCCTCTCCACTTTTATATCGCTTTCTTAGGTTGAAACCCCGCATTGAAAGTGGGCAGCGAAGGTTCTCCCACTCCCTACTCCCGATTCCCTACTCCCGCCCCAACGGGGTTGGTCATCAAATCTTAATATTTACCTGCTTCTAATAAAGATTGACTTAGATAACCACCCTTTGCCACAACTCCTGGTAAGGCAAAGAAATATCCGCCGCCAATCGGTTTAATATACTCTTCTAAAGGCTCTCCATTTAACCGTGACTGGACTGTAATAAAACCCTTTTCTAAATTGGACTGGAAACAAACAAATAGCAGGCCCATATCTAGCTGTCCAGATTTGTCATAACCACGGGAGTAATTGAAGCCACGACGCAGTATTAAACTCGATTCTGAATTGCGGGGATTGGCGAGGCGAATATGAGCGTCTAAAGGAATTTGTTTACCTTTGGGGTCTTGTTCATAGTTAGGAATGTCATGCTCATTTTTCATTCCCAGAGGTGCGCCAATATCCTTATCACGCCCGATAATTGTCTGTTGTTCTTGTAATGGTGTTCTATCCCAACGTTCGACAAAGTTACGAATCACTCGTACTACTTGATATGTACCCCCAACAGTCCAAGCAGGTTCATCTGTGTTTGCTTTTACCCACACAACTCGATTCATTAAGCCACTGTCGTTAACATCTAGATTTGCTGTACCATCTTTGAAACCTAATAAATTACGTACTGTATCTTTACCCAATTTCTTGATAGTATGGGGTGGAAGAAAGCCTTCCATTTTCCAACGCAGACTCAATAAATCTGGAAAATTTTTGATAATATCGCGTAGTGCATGAATATTAGTTTCGGCTGTATTTGCACAAAATTGAAGTAACAAATCTCCATGACACAAATTGGCATCTAAAGCATCATTAGGAAAGTCAGTCATAGTTGTTAAATGCTTTGGTTTTAGATGGCTTAAACCATAGCGGTTATCAAATAATGATGCTCCTACTGCAACTGTTACTGTGAGGTTATCAGGAAAGACTTTCGTACCCAAAACACCAGAGTCGGTAGGTGGAAGTTTCGGGTCTACAATTTTGGGGGTTCCTCCAACCATTAAAAATTCAATTCGTTCGGTCAGAGTTTTAAATAGTCTGACTAAATCCTCTTTAGTTTTGGCGACAACATCAAAGCTAACAATTAATGCTGAAGCAGGTGCAGGTGTTAAAATACCCGCTTGATGAACGCCAAAAAAAGCTTGTCTTTCTTGGGTGGTGTCTTCGCTATTGGCAAAAAATTGCCGAAAACTCAGTGTTGTTAAAGCTGCAACTCCGCTGGCAGCTACCATACCAATTAAGAGGTCACGACGGCTAATGCGAGGGGTGATGTGTAAATCTAGTTTTTTTGCAGTAGAAGACATTATCTGTATTTATTATGGGCATTGAGCATTGGGTATTGAAAAGGGTGCAGTGAGGAAAAACATTTCTCCCCTGCTCCTCACTCGCTATTTGTGCTAAGTTTCAATCAACGCCAAGGGTTCCCCGGAGTTGCGAGAGGTCTTCGGCTAAGACGGTAATTGCTGCTTTTAAGTCTTTTTTGTCGCTTTCAGTCAGTTTTTCATAGGTGACAAAGCCACCTCTGGAAGCTTTGTATTTTGTCAATCCTTGATTTACTTTGGTAAAATTATTATCTACGCGCTTCAGTAGTTCTGGATTGTTTTTTTGAATTTGCGATCGCAACAATTCAACTATCTTTTGAGAACCTTCAACGTTAGAATTAAAATCCCACAAATCAGTACGGCTATAGCGGTCTTCTTCTCCAGAAATCTTGGTTTTAGCAACTTCTTCAATTAAAGCCGCAGCACCACCAACCATATTTTTTGGCTCAATAGTCAGTGTGGCTATGCGCTTTTGCAACTCTAGAACATCTTTGTTCAACTTTTCGGCAATGGGTTTCATGCCTTTGGTAGTGTTGTCTTGAAAAAGTGCTTTCTCTATGCGATGAAAGCCTGTAAATTTAGGGTCTGCTTCTTTCTTTTCAAAGTCATCGGCGCGAGCATCCATACTACCATCAAGGTCGGAAAAGAGTTCAGCAATTGGTTCTATCCGTTCCCAATGAACGCGGGTAGGTGCGTATAATTGCTTCGCTTTTTTCAGGTCGCCTGCGATGACTGCATCGGTGAGGGTTTTGGTTTGATCTACCAATTGGTCAGTTTCTTTGGTGACGTAGACTTTGTATTCTGCGATCGCACCGATTAATTTATTCTGGTCAACAGTGGTACTTGCTTGGGTGGCGTTATCTCCAGCCTTGACTATTAATTTACCTTTGGCGTTGCTGCGTAAACCGCAAGCCATGTCATATTCCCCTGGTTCTAACTGTTCTTTGAGCTTTTGTACAAACCCAGGTGCAATATTTTGGTTGAGTCGATGGGGGATATTATTCCCCGCACCTCTCAGTTAGATCCGTGCGTACCCGTTTCCGTGTACACGGCTCCCGATGTTCTTAGCTTGCGCTTTTGCTCATGTGCTTATAATCGTGGCAACTCTCGTGAATTGCTTCCAGATTATTTTTCTTCCAGTTGGCGTGATTTCCATCGATGTGATGCAGGTGAACCCGTTCCTCATCGATGAACTTTAAGCCGCAAGAGGCACATC
>NZ_LAHA01000086.1 GCF_002608075.1 Nostoc linckia z4 | reverse complement strand
TGGGGAGATGGGGAGATGGGGAGATGGGGGGATGGGGAGATGGGGAAAAGGTTAAAGGTTAAAGGGAAAAGGAATAAATTTATCTTTCCCCTTTTCCCCTTACCCTTTTCCCCTTACCCTTTTCTCTTTCCCCTTTTCCCCTTACCCTTTCCCCTTACCCTTTCCCCTTACCCCTTTCCCCTTTCCCCTTACCCCTTTCCCCTTTTCCCTTTTCCCCTTACCCTTTTCCCTTTCCCCTTTCCCCTTTTCCGAATAATTCATCAACCTTGTGGATGACCTTTACATTTTTGAAGTTACAAATGATTCATCTGTTTGATAGAGGGAGTAAATATGTCCACTTGTGAAGATGGGGGATAACCATTAGAGGTGGACAAAAATGGCTAAGGCTAACCCAGTTGAAATTCAAAAACACTTGAAGGGTGTTGACTATCCTGCTAAAAAGCAAGATTTGATTCAACACGCTAAAAAGCAAGGAGCAGCTAAGGAGATTATCTCTTTGTTAGAGAAAGTGCCAGAAGAGAAAGAGTTTGACAGTCCCACGGCTCTTAATAAAGCTTTAGGTGATATAGATTAGGTTATTGCCCTGGCGGGGAATAATCTCCTGATTTCCCGCCACTTTTACTGATTAACCGAACTGATTCAATTTGAATCGATTTTTCTAACGCTTTGGCCATATCGTATAAAGTTAAAGCCGCAATAGAAACGGCAGTTAAAGCTTCCATCTCTACACCAGTCTCAGCTTTGGTTTTGACTGTGGCTTGAATTTCATAACCCGGTAGTTGGGGATCGGGTATGACCTCAATGGCAATTTTCTGCAATGGTAACGGATGACACAAGGGAATTAAAGCAGCTGTTTGCTTAGCTGCCATAATTCCAGCCAACCTCACAGTTCCCAAGACATCCCCTTTGGCAACGTTTCCGGCTTGAATTGCGGCAAAGGTGGTTGCCAACATCCGCACCTTGGCGGCGGCTACTGCTTGGCGCACCGTAGGTGCTTTTTCGGATACATCCACCATCTGCGCTTCTCCTCGATGGTCTAGATGGGTTAAGTTGCCAAAATTAGATGGAAAATTATCTTGCGTCATTTCGGGAAAAGGTGTTAATATAGTTTCTTGTCAAGGGCGTGTAGCTCAGTGGACTAGAGCACGTGGCTACGGACCACGGTGTCGGGGGTTCGAATCCCTCCTCGCCCGTTTTTTAAAGTTAGGAGTTAGCACAAATAAAACTCCTAACTTATAATATTTAAGTTATTTATAGCGTAGGTATCTGGGGTACGACCCAAGGCAAAACGCAAGGAATGAACTAGGTTTTTGCTGGATTTGGTGAAGAAAATCACAAGTGCCAAAGAAGTGATGGCAGCACCATAGCCAAACATATTGCGGTAGCCTACTTGTTCGGCAATGGAACCCAGAAGAGGAGCTGCGATCGCAATTCCCAAATCAAACCCAGTCACGCAGATAGCAAAAATTCGCCCGCGTTCTTGTGGTCGCGATCGGTCTGCCATCATCGTCACAATCATCGATATAACTGTACCACCACCAGCACCTTCAAAAATCGCCGCCAGCAAGAAACTACTTACACTGTGAGCCTGCCACAGGAACATCGACGCTAAAGTATAAGAAATTATACCAAAACTGATAAACAAACCACGACCCAGGCGATCGCTGGCTTTACCAGCAAATACTCTGCTACTAAAACTAGAAATTGCTGCAACTGTAAAAAATAATCCGCCGTTAAAGTTTATCTGAGTTGATTTGATAAATAGAGATACAAAGGTGTGTACTGTACCCGCAGATAAACCAACCAGCAACATAATTAAAGTCGGAACTCTTACCCGTGGGCTATTGAGAATTTGCCAAAAGTTTTGATTACTTTCCTGAGTTTCTTCCTGTGGCTGTATTGGGGGATTAGTCACTTGTACAATTGCCAACAGAGCGAAAAAACCCAACTCAGCAGCAACCAAAAACAACACTCCGTAACCAGTTGTAGCCTCTAAATAACCTCCCAACGCAGGGCCAATTGCTAAACCAATGGGAGTTGCTAGGCTCATGTAACCAATGATTTCGCCACGTTTTTCAGATGGAGCCAAATCTGCGATTAATGCACTGTAACCAGTAGTAAAAGCGGCAATACTAACGCCGTGAAAAATCCGTACAAAAATCAATAGCCCGATAGATTGGGTTGCCAAGTAACCAAAAGGTGCAATGGCAGCTACCATCGTACCAAGCAACAACACAAACTTTCGACCGCGTTCATCAGCTAATCGTCCCAGCATCGGGCGAGTTAGCAATAAACCAAGGGCGAAACTACCCGTCACAATTCCAATTTGTTGTTTAGTTCCGCCCACATGGTCAATATAAAGCGGTAGAGTTGGCAAGAGGGAAGCCAAACTCGACCAAAATAATAAACCTGCCGTAAATAAAATCAGCAGCGAAGTACGAAAAATCATACTTTCAGCCTTAATTTTTCAAAAAATAGTCTATTTCAGCATTTGAGCATCAATATTAAGCATGTTTTTCTACCCATATTGATGCTCAAGAGTGAGAGTCAAAATTCATCTCTATCCTACATCTGAAAGTTCTCTGACAATTGACAGCAGTTTTTATTTGCATGAAGTAACGTTCAAATTTCCATACTTTTGGACAATCCATTTCAGGTTTCCAAACAGCATCTTTAACTCGAAAAGTTTTTGGAATCAGCTTTTCACGTTGGAAGTCCCCAACCCTGTTTCCTCTTTGAATAATTCCACTAAAGCAACTGTACCTACGAAAAAAGTATAAATACCATATTGAAATGGTAGTTTACTTTTTGACCGGGCATAAATAGCTGCTATTATCCCTTCAAATAGATGAGCTATTAAGGCAAATCTGGCTATAGCAAAAATTGGAGTGAGACCATCGGCAATTTCATTACTATCTAATAGCCCAAAAATTCTAGCTAATTCTAATCCTATGGCAGCAGTGATTAAAACGATAGATACAATTTTTATAAACCCAGCGATCTTTTGTCCAATCTGGCTTAGACTCATGCTCAAATTCAGATAATTTATTTTTGGTTGACTCGACTTTGATTGTAACTGAAGTTAATGCTAGCCTACTGAACGCAATTAAAAATTGAAATGGCAAAAATGTATGCCATTATACAACAAAATCAAAAAAACTGTTATAGGCTTGTAAAGCCCTTTACTTTTATACTTTTGGCGTAACTTCACCGCCAAAAAAGCACCAGAGCGATAGGGAATTATCTGTGATCGAGGGCGATTGATATACATCAAACGTAAACCTTGTCAAGTTGAACAAATTCCTGTCAGCAGCATAGGTGGCTTCCTACGCCCTGGTTATTTAGTAATTTTGATAGTTGAGATTAAGCCTGTGCCAAAAGTCATTGATATGGCGGGATGAGGGAGATGACGAGGCAGGGGAGAATAATAAGTAGGCCGATGTAAATAATTATTGTTGGGATAAGGCAGTTCTTGCTGGGAGCAGGGAGCAGGGGGAGAAAGAGTTTGAGCCTTATTTACTTTTCTTTACATAGTTTGGTTTTATTTCACCGACTTACTTAACTTCCCAGTCAACAGTCAATACTCTAATGACTACCATCACATGCAGGTGTTAGCGGGGACGTAGTAGCCAATACCATCCAGAACCTTTGCGGGTTAGCCAAGAGTCATGCAACTGAGTGCGATCGCTATTAAGATATGGATGAGAGACTGGGACATCAGAAAAATCTGAGTCATCTGGAATATGAATTTGGAGATTGTGGCAACTTGCTTCTAATTCAATAGTGACGGTGTAATTGCGATCGCCATAATTAGATTGTAGAAGCTGCTCTCTAATTATCTGCCGCTTCCTCTCTATTTCGTGCCTATCTGTGGGAGAACAGCGCACTCTTACCAATAAATTTTCATTGGGATTATCTAAAAGATACGGAAGAATTTGAGAATCACGTATTGTGGGAGAAGATTTCACTGGTGGTGTAGTTTCTGCCGTTGCTACAAATTGTATCGACAAAAACATTGCTGTAGTCACAGCAATAATTCTCCCTCTTTTAGGAATTTGAAAAATCATTGCAACAGATGTATTATCAAATATTTGATTCACTAACTTTTTCACAGTCCAAAACCTAATACAAATTAAAAATTCCGAAGAAGTACACGAGTAGGGGCGCATAGCCATGCGCCCCAACAATTATCTGTATTTCACGAGTGGCTGTTATTAACAGTTTCCTACCCCGGAGAGTCTGTAAATCTGCAATCTCTTATTTATCATCTAGTAATTGATTGACTTGTTGTCCCCGGCGACCAGTTTTGATTTCATAGCGGCGGGTGAGGTTATCTTGATAGTTCATGTCTCTGGCAGCAGCGGAGTTAACAAAAGCATCGCAATTTCTACCTTGCACTACTGTTGACGAACTACTGGTATTTTCCTCTGTACGGTTACTATTTTGATCGCGGGCATCGCTATTATTTTTAGTACCTTGGCTTGCACCATTACCGCTAACACCAATACCTAAGAAGCTAAAACCACCGCCACCGCCATCATTATGACTGCTAGAGGAACTGGTACGAGTGCTGCTAGAATTTGCCAAGGCAAGTTTGCTGGAACTGCTGCGAGTATTGCTACCTAAGCCAACATCACTGCACAAAGCGCGGGGGTCTTTTGCAAGAGTTCTTGGGTCAACCCAAGATTGATGGTCACCTAATCCTTGAATTTCACTATTACCAACTGCATTACTAGATGAACCAGGGGCAGGAGTGCTAGGAATTACATTACCTACACCTGCGCCGGAGTTAACAGTAACAGGTTTAAAGATACTAGTAGACTGGATATCAAAAGGGCCAGCAAAAGCTGGTAGTGTACTGGTTAGAAGTGCAGTAGCTGTTAGTAAAGAACCAGTTAAGTGACGGAATTTCATGGTCATGCTCCTAAGGTTTCTGTGTTAATTGTGTATCTTGGGTTTTCAACCCTTCACTTACCTAATAGGTTGACCTTGATTTGTTTATGCACCCTTAGGGACTTCTAAATAAAAAATAATCAAATTGCTACAGCATATTTCAGGTAAATGAAGTACAGCTGTAGGGGCGCATAGCTATCGTTGGTGTCAATTTACCGTGAAACCCTTGTAAAAACGCGATTTTGAATTTACTAACTTCCCATCATGCTTCGCGTTACCCCACCCCGGCTTTGCTGGCGCAAAACCTCCCCTCCCCTTGCCAAGGGGAGGGGTTGGGGGCTTTCAAGGGTAGGTATTTAAAAAAGCCATAGATAAGCAAGTAAAATTCTTATCAGATAGGGGACAGCAGAGTTATTCTCTCTGTGTCCCTTGTCTACCCCATTCCCTATTTTTTAAAATTTTTTATGATACTTTCTATAGAAATAAATTTCCCTGAATTAGTGTTACAACGCTGGCAAACAGCCAAAGATATTGTCAACCAAAGAGTTAACACTTTGAATAATTCAGTAGAACAAATTAGCGAGTCTTTAAAAGCAAAAGCTACTACAACTACTAATACAGCAATTGATACAGTGACGACAAGTTTAGAACAAACTTGGCAAACTGCTGAACACTTGAAAAATAGTACATCCGGAGCAATTGAAACAGCGATTAATTCTTCTTTAAATCATTGGTTGATACAACATCCTGCAATTTTTCGCTTAATTCAAATACTCAGTTGGGCAGCTAGCCATCCGATTATTAGTGTTGTAATTTTGATTTTTAGTTTGGCTATACTTTGGAGTATTATCAAAGCAATTGTCCGTGTGATTGAAACAGCTAGTTGGTCAATACTACAATTTCCAGTCAAGTTACTTGAGAGTTTAATTAAAGTTAGCTTTTTCTATTTAGTTAAAGTTGGTAGTTTTGCTATTCAACAAATAAAACCTCCTAAAACAACCGATAATCAGCCAGTTTTATTATCTGAGAATTTATCAACAAATAAACAAGTAAGATTGGCAGAAATTACAAGTCGTTTAGAGGCTATTCAAAAGGAACAACACGAACTTTTACAAGAAGCAGCAGATTTGATTGGTGAAAATTCAGAATTCAAGAGTTGGCAATCTTTGAATTTGGAGTAAGACTTACTATTGCTTTAAGCTTAAAATTCATCTTAGGTTAGGGCTAACGGTCTGTCTCATTAGTTCAGATAGATTCTTAGTAAGCACTAAGATGGTTAAAAATCAAGGACTAAAGTCCTTACTACGAACAATTTTTTCCTACAAAATTAATGGGACAGACCACTAAATATAAGATTTGTGTAGCTTTGTTGGGTTCTCACACGGTAAGCCAAAACTACAAATATTCCTAACTCTTATAATTCTGAATTCTGAATTCTGACTCCTGAATTCTTTCTTAATTAAACCGCTAAAAAACGTTGAATCACATCTTGACTGAGTTCGTCGGTGGAACCAGAGGCGACTATACCGCCTTTTTGCATGGCATAGTAGTAATCAGCTTGACGGACAAAGTGTAAATGTTGCTCTACTAATAATACAGAAATGCCTGTGGTTTGGACGATGCGACGAACTGCGGCTTCGATTTCCAGGATGATGGAGGGTTGAATGCCTTCGGTGGGTTCGTCTAAGACGAGTAGTTGAGGTTCTCCCATTAAAGCACGAGCGATCGCCAATTGTTGCTGTTGTCCCCCACTCAAATCACCACCCATGCGCGAAAGCATGGTTTTTAATACCGGAAACAAGCTAAAAATTTCTTCGGGAATTTCGGCTTTTTTCACTGGTTTGCGTCTAGCTTCTAACCCCAACAACAGATTTTCTTTCACTGTTAAACGGGGAATAATTTCTCGTCCTTGGGGAACATAACCAATTCCTAATTTTGCTCTTTGGTCTGGAGATTTGGAGTTGATTAATTGTTCGGCAAAATTAATTGTACCAATACGGGGTTTGAGTAA
The DNA here is from genome assembly GCF_002608075.1 of Nostoc linckia z4. Lineage (GTDB taxonomy): Bacteria > Cyanobacteriota > Cyanobacteriia > Cyanobacteriales > Nostocaceae > Nostoc > Nostoc linckia. Next base: position 38,530 of record NZ_LAHA01000086.1, on the reverse strand, counting down.
TCCCATGATGGTTTTGAGTAGGGTGGTTTTTCCTACGCCGTTACGTCCGATGAGGCAAACCATTTGCCCGGATGGTACGGTTAAATCTACGTTGCGGAGGATATGGCTTTCGCCGTAGTAAACGTTAAGGTTAGAGACTTTTAGCATCAAAGAATTTTTAGCTGTTTAGTTATATTAAGTTGAATGCTGGCGATCGCTCTGTTAAGACATTGATTAATTACGGTTCATTAGGAGTCAGCTTAATATCCTATGATACCTGATTGCGAATGCAACTTAGTAGAGTGTTCATGTCGCCGCAGTTTTTGGTATAAAAATTACACAACTGGCTCCCCTCGAATCCCGATTTTTGGATTCTGTAATGTGGTAATTTCTAAATCAGATATTTATTCTCTTGGTGTTTTAAGTGTTAGTTTGACAATATTTTATTTGCAACTTTGCTAGCGTCCCCAAGCTGGACTATTATTTGGCGGGAAGTTAGCACTTGCTGTTTTATTTTCCCAATTTTCAACATCTTCTCTATCCCAGCTGAGGATATCGTTAGCATGACCTATGCATTCAGCGAAATTTAAAATTCCATAAGAAAGAGAGACAATAATCAGTTGTGTTAATTGCTCGTAGCCTTTGTTAGGTAGATAAGCCATTCCTACCATAGCCCTAAAAAATCCTGCATACAAAACTCCAGATTTTACTGATATTAACCCTTGGTGTTGAAAGTTTTGTTTTTGAGCTTTACCTTCATTTTGCATCGCCAGTTCGCCAATTTTCTTGATAGAAGTGATAACGCTCTCAGTAGTTGTTGATGTGGCAATAGGTTCAATCATCTGTACTACCATATCAACTGCTTGCTGAAGACTCAACGAAGAGATTTGTGCTGTTTTCACTCCCTGGTTGGTAAATAGCCAAAAAGGCATAGTCATAAACTGAAAGCTATAGTCAGACCAGACTGAATCATCGAAAGATGTACTAGCTGGATTAAACCCAGAAATTTGTTGTGCTTTTCGATCTATAGTCGCCATTACAGAAGCCCAACTGCCTAAAGGGGATAATTGACCCAAGCCAGGTAGAGCGCTACCATCTGACCCAAACTGATTTCCTACGCCTCGATCCCAACTTGCATCAGCATTTATTACTAGCTTTGTACGCAAACCTGACTTAAGCGACGGTGGAGGCGTTAACCAACGAGCTAGTTCCATAGCTTTAGTCCCTGCCGCCTTTTTTTGTATGTATTCCACCATTAAACTGTCTCCATATTTGAATTAGCTTTTGATAAACTTTATTCCATCTAAGTAGGTGGGGATAATTAAATAGGACTTACGTAAAAACTCTCTGAAACTCTTATTTGGCTACGTCGCGCCAGTTGCTAACAAGTCTCTAAACCGTAAAGGCGCACTGGCTTCTCTGTGGTAGTCTGCGGTAAGTCGCTACCGCTTCGCTAATGCGTCTACGATTTTCGGTTACCTGTGCGTAATATCATGTCCGCTTGATTACTTATTAAATCCGAAAAACCCCAAAGAGCCTGCGGGGAGGGGATTAAGGGGTGGGGTGCAATGGCTGTGGGAATCATAACTAATTATGCAGACATGATATAAGTCCTGTTAAAGTAAAAAACGTTTTAGCTAAAACTTTTATCTATCAAAGATTTGAGCGTTTCCTTTCTGTACTTTACTTTTGACCGCCTACTTAGGCATACAAGAATGTAGCTTTTTCTACTCAATTAAAGCTAATGCTCTGCTCAATTTTATTTAGATTTAGATTTTTGTTGCTTTTTTTCGATTGCTTGAGCAACTATAGTGTACAAATCTCCCATAGTCTTTACTTGCTCCAGCGCGGTAAAGCCTAAATCAATAAAGAACTCTAGCTCTATTTTTCCCAAAACTTGAAATACTTTCAAAGAATCAAAACCAGGCAGCGATTTAATAAGCGTGTCATCGTTGAATTCTAAAACTTGACTATCTTTATCGTCAAAATCAAAATGGGCGTAAATTATTGACAGAAGCTTTTCTCGTTGGTTATCATTCAGTTCCCAGTTACTATTGCTGGTGTATTTGAGTTCCATATCTATTGCTAATTATTGCAGTTGATAGAGAAGCGATACTGCATCTGTTGGTATACCTTTACCGTGATACAGCACTACCCGCTATTGTGAGGTACATTTTTAGTGCTGAAAGCGTCCAAAAAGATGGAGTATACAGGGAAAAAACTGTACTTCATAACAGCAGGAACCGCCGTACCCTCCATTAAGGTAGTATTGTCACTAGATTTAGTATCGCTTGATGTTGAAATCCACTATGTATCTAAACAGAATTTAAGACAATTTATTCTGTTTAGGCTACCTTGATTTATTGAATTGACCCCATGCAGGGCTATCATTCGGTGGGAAGGGAGCGCTAGATGTCTTTTTCTCCCATTCATCAACATCCTGTCCATCCCAGGCTAAAATTGTATTGGCACTTCGCTTACATTTATCAAAATCTAGAATTCCGTAAAATCTAGAAACGCTTAGCTTTTGAGTCAATTGCTCGTAACCTTTACCGGATTTGTAAACCATTTCCACGCTTGTTCTGATGTAACTGGCATACAGAGCGCTAGATTTTATAGATATTACCCCTTGTTGCTGAGAGTTTTGTTTTTGCGTTGCGCCTTTGTTTTGCATCGCCAGTTCGCCAATTTTCCTGATTGAGGTGATGATATTATCAACTACACCAGCAGTTGCAATGGACACAACTAAATCAATAACTGCATCGACACCTTTTGTAAGATCGAGCGATGAAACCTGTGCTTCTCTGCTATCTGCTGCTGTTCCCAACCAAAAAGGTATGGTTGAGAATTTATAAGCATAGTCAGCCCATTCCTGAGAATCAAAATTAGTATCAGATGGATTGAAATTAGAAAGTTGCTGTGCTTTTCGATCGATAGTTGCTACTACAGAAGCCCAACTACCAAAAGAAGCTAATGGGCCTAAATCTGGAACCATACTACCATCGGTTCCAAAATGGTTTCCTACTCCTTGATCTTCGCTTGTATCTGCTAATTTTTCTCTCTGCGGTAGCTGATTTAAAGGAATAGGGGGTAAAGGAGCTAACCACCGCTCTAGTTCCAATGCCTCAGCCCACTCTAGCTGTTTCTGAGCATAATCTGTCATATCAATTCCTCAATTTTTATATTCAAAGATGAAGCTATTACTAATGACAGTAATTTTTTATTACTGTCATCTATACCTTTGCCAGCTCGAAAAATATCGCAATTTTTTTGCGGGTTGGGTTTAATTTTTTTAACCTAACCTACAAAAAAAATGCGAATGCCTTGTTTCATTAGCAAAATCATATTAGATTTAAACAGATTTCAAAGTCAAGTATTTTTTTTATCAGTAAATCTTATAATCGCTGGGGAATTACTTAGTCTTACACCATCGGTCTTTGCATTGTTTTTGCATGATATTCGGTTGTTTTTTTGGTTGCTTTTCGCCGCAACCACAATCAGTAGAACGAAAATTTTTCCGATCGTTCTAGCGCTCTTTAATGTCTCTGACGAAAGAAAAATGCTCTGATTTGCTGAGAGTCTTAAAACTCCTTGAAGACTATCAACAATACAGACACTGCTATGTCGGAAATATTGAGAAATAATCAAATATATTTGTGACAAAACCAAGATTTGGCAGACATTAAACTTAACATTATTCAGCAACAAAATCATGTTAAATATGAGTAAAAAACTACTAAAAAAGCCTTAAATCCTAGCTGATGACCCTTTAAGATTGCTTTATAGCGATCGCCAATGGAAATTGGTGTGCGGATTTTAGTAAAATTATTGAAGCTAACTAACTATTGGATTTTAGACAAAAAATAGTAGTTTGCGTAAATTATACGCGAACCAAAGGAATTATTAATCTTGTTTATATTTCTCCGTCTCTTCTATCAAATCTGCTGACTCAATCGTTCAATAATTCTGTGTAAGAAGTAATGTAAATAACTAGAATTTGTATAGCTACAATTAAACATCTGTCTTGCTTTGATAAAACTTTGTTCAACTTTTGCCTTGTACTTTTTACTGTAGACTGGAAAGAGCTAATGAACTTTACAAACTTTAAAGACCTTATGGATAATATCAAAATCACTGAATTACAGTCAGATAATCAAATTGAGGAATTGTCGAACGAAGAATTACAGCAAATTGTGGGTGGTTTGCCTGAGGTACCATTACTACGTCAAAGATTACTAGAACTTAATATTGACGTGGAGGCAATAGAGCAATTTGTGAGAGATTTATTTGGCTGGAATTAGTTTTTGGTTTGTACCTTTTGCTGTAGACTATATATCACAGTGGTTTATGGTCTAGAGTGCAAATCAACAAGCACGAATGCGCTAAAATTCTTAAACAACAAGAGAAAATGTTTCAAATTGAAGGCTTGGAAGAACTTTCCGAAAACGAACTACAGGAAGTTGTTGGTGGTACGTTGCAAGACGACTTGAATGATTTTCTAGCTTTGATTCCAAATGCGGACATTGAAGCTCTATTTCTAGATTATTTGGCGGCCGATGTCAGCGTTTCCCTGACTTCTCACGGGAAGTCATCAAACCAGCGAAGAGCGTAGATTTTTCCACAATGTGATTGTCAATCATTTTAGATTATTGACAATCACATTGTGGAAAAGAGGGATTGGAACACCCTAAAGCATCTTTTTCAATATGCTGTGGGAAGTCAGGAGCGATACCAGAGCATAGTATAATATCAGGTTTGATTGAATAGTTATAATTATGACTGACGCGGGGACGGAGAGACACGGAGACAAGGGAGAGTTTTGAATTATAAGTGATTATTCAAACTTGATATAAATTAATACAAATTGGTACAAATCCTCCAATGGCTTGCTCATTTATGCAGATATTAACGCCAATCTGAATATTACAAGAAAAGTAATCCCAGCAGTTTTTAGCTTAGGCATTCTATATGACTGGCGAATAACTAGTGGTCTATCGCATTAATTGTGATGAGTTTGTAGTAAGCACTTCAGTGCTTAAAAATCAAGGACTAAAGTCCTAACTACAAACTTATTTACCCCTCGTAACTAATGCGATGAACCACTAGTGGTATGTTCCATTAAATATAATGAGTGATATCAGGTTCGCATAATTAGTTATGATTCCCATAGCCATTGCACCCCACCCCTTAATCCCCTGGGAGATAAAGCGTAGGCTTGGCTCTGGTGGTCAACAAGAAAGTGGCTGGTCTAAATACCCCACTAAATTGATTGCTGAATTCTGAATTCTGAATTCTGAATTCTGAATTCTCTTTTAATCTTCCTGTTTTCCTAAATACACTTCAATGACGCGGGGGTCATTTTGTACTTCCTCAAAATTGCCTTCACACAGCACTGAACCTTGATGTAATACTGTTACTTTTCGGGCAATTTGACGCACGAATTCCATATCGTGTTCAATGACTAAAATTGAATGACTTTGTGCCAAGGCTAAAAGTAACTCGCCAATATTATAGGTTTCCTCGTCAGTTAAACCAGCAACCGGTTCATCAACCAGTAATAAATCCGGAGACTGTGCTACTAACATTCCAATTTCTAAACGTTGCTTTTCTCCATGAGAAAGTAAAGCTGCTGGAATGTCTGCTTTAACAGTTAAACCAATTGTTTCTAATAAGCCTTTAATATTGTTCTTTTCTATGGCGCTGGAACTACCAAATAAAGTAGAAAAGACATTTTTATTCTGGTTGCTAGTAATTTCTAAATTTTCACGTGGTGTTAAATTGAGGTAAACTCTTGGTGTTTGAAATTTGCGCCCAATTCCTAGTCTAGCAATTTGATGTTCTGATAAAGAACGCAGGTTTTTACCTTTGAATAAAACTCGTCCAATATTTGGTTTAACTTTCCCGGTAATGACATCTAAAAATGTTGTCTTTCCAGCACCATTGGGGCCAATTACTACTCGTAGTTCGCCCACATCCATGCTAAAGTTTAGCTGATTTATAGCTTTAAAACCATCAAAGCTAACAGTTACATTTTCAGTTTCCAATATTTTGGCGTTCATGTTGTACTTCGGCGTCTTCTTCTAAAGCAGGATATGTAGCAATTTCTTGGGGGCGTTGGAAAAGAGAAATATTCTGACTCCGCAACCATCCTACTATACCGTCAGGAAGCACGGTGACGACAATTAAAAATAGTGCGCCTTGAAAAAATAGCCAGATTTCAGCAAATTGTTCGCTTAAAAAAGTCCGGGCATAATTGACTAATAAAGTTCCCACAACTGCACCAATTAAAGTAGCGCGTCCTCCCACAGCTACCCAAATCACCATTTCAATGGAAAAAGCAATATCCATCGCCCTTGGTGAAACAGAACCACTTTGAACAGTGTAAAATGCTCCTGCTATGCCTGCGATCGCTCCGGAAACACCAAACACCAAAACCTTAAAATCTGTGGGGTCATAGCCAGAAAATCTCACCCGACTTTCATCATCGCGAATTGCGATTAATAATCTGCCAAACCGTCCGCTTGTCAACCAGCGACAAATTCCATAGGTAATAGCAAGAAACACTACCGTTAAGGTGTAAAACAGAAATTGCGTTTTGCGATCGCTGACCGTTGCACCGAATAAAGTTGTAAAATCTATCAGCCCATTTGTACCATTAAATAACTTTTGTTGCCCATTAAAAAAGTTAAAAAATACAATGGTTCCCGCTTGCGTCAAAATAGAAAAATAAACACCCTTGAGGCGATTTCTAAATACTAAATATCCCAACAATCCTGCCAATAACCCTGGAATTAATACCACAGCAGCTATTGTCAAAGGAAAAGAATAAAAAGGTTGCCAAAAAGCTGGAAGTTCTGTAACTCCATAAAGTCCCATGAAATCGGGTAACTCCCCTGGTGGAACTTGCAGCTTCAGGTACATGGCGATGGCATATCCACCCAAGCCAAAGAATATACCATGTCCCAAACTCAACAGCCCAGTATAACCCCAAATCAAATCAATACCCAAAGCCACGATGGCCAGGGATAAAAACCTGCCCAATAAATTTAGCCGAAATTCCGACAGCATCATTGGCATAATAATGATTAGGGAAAGTGCGATCGCCACCACCACCCCCACTTCAATCAACAATCCTCTCCTCTTCCTCATTCTCCGCGCCTCCGCACCTCTGCGTGAAATTTAAACATCAACAGTACGTCCCTTCTGCGGAAAAATCCCCCCTGGCTTCCACTGTAAAAACACAATAATCAACGCAAATACCATCACCTTCGCCATACTAGTCGTCGCAAAAAAGGTAAAGAAATCTGCCAAAGGCTTCACAGAACTCAACAACAAAGCCAAAGTTCCAGAACCGATTAAAAAATTAGCCGTACCAATTGCCAAAGCTGCCACAATACTACCAGCTAAATTTCCCACACCTCCAACGACAACAACCATAAAAGTGTCAATAATATAGTTTTGTCCGGTGTTCGGCCCCACAGAACCAAGTAAACTAATGGCACATCCAGCCACACCAGCTAAACCAGAACCCAAGGCAAAAGTCACCGCATCAACTTTTTGAGTCGGGATACCCAAACAAGCACTCATACTGCGGTTTTGTGTCACAGACCGAATTCTTAAACCCCAGCTAGAACGTTGCAAAAATATATAAACACCAGCCACACAAATGATTGTTAAAGCAATAATAAATAACCTGGCAAAAGGCAATTGCACCCCACCCAAAGACATCCCCGCTTGTAACCAAGTAGGTGCAGTTACATCCACATTTTGAGCGCCGAACCAAGGTTGAGTTACCGCTAGCTGATAAGTTTGGCTTAATAAATTCCCTGTTATGATTGTTATCCCCGCAGATAACAACAATAAAACTGCGATCGCCCAATTACGAACTCTTTCTAAATTCGTGCGAGAATTGAGAACCCATAACCCGCCAAAAAACAACAAACAAAATATAGCGATGGCAATTATTAAAACCCAATTTACACTGCGAACAAATTGTTGAAAAATTAAACTCACCCCCCAAGTAGCCAACAAAGTTTCTAGGGGGCGGCCATAGAGATAGCGAATTACACCTTTTTCTAAAACTAATCCCACAAAAGCTGTGAAAATGAAAGCAACAATTAAAGCCAAAAATATATAACCCTCAAACCACACTCCGCCCAATTGCTTACAGCCATTTTGCACAACAAATGTTGTATACGCACCAAACATCATCAATTCGCCGTGTGCCATATTGATGACACCCATCAATCCAAACACAATGGCTAATCCCAACGCTGCAATTAATAATACAGCACCAATACTAATGCCATTAAAAATAGCTTCTAAAAAACCTGCTAACACTTGTTTATTAATCCGTTTTGATTTTTGTATAAATGGGGCATTGGGCATTAGGAGTTGGGAATTGGGCATTGGGCATGGGAAGAGGACAAGGTAGACAAGGTAGACAAGGTAGCAATCTTTCTCCCCGAAGTTCTGATGGTCGGAAACCTCCGATCAGACTTCTCTCCTTGTCTCCCCCCTCTCCCCCATCTCCCCATCTCCCCATCTCCCCATACCCCATACCCTAAACCTTCTGATATTTCCCGCCCTTCGCTGGGTCAGTCCAATCACAAGCAAATCCCTTAGTTTCTTTGACAAATTGATTCCAAGGAACTGGTTCAACTGGCGCAGGCGTAGCATAGACAATATCAAACAAACCATCTTGTCTGACTTCGCCAATTCGCACAATTTTAGAAATGTGATGATTGGCATCCATTGTCACTTTACCTTCTGGTGCATCTAGAGTTTGACCCACTGCCGCAGCACGCACTTTTTCTAAATCAGTAGTACCAGCTTTTTCTACTGCTTGTTTCCACAAATAAACTGCGATGTATGCAGCTTCCATTGGGTCATTTGTCACCCGATTTTCACCGTACTCTTTTTTGAAAGCGGCAACAAATTTTTTGTTAGCAGGTGTGTCTACTGTTTGGAAGTAGTTCCAAGCAGCGTAGTGACCTTTGAGATACTCGACGCCAATGGCTTTGACTTCTTCTTCTGCAATACTTACAGACATGGAAGGATATTTTTCTGGTGTTAATCCAGCACCTTTTAATTGTTTGAAGAAAGCAACGTTGCTATCTCCATTTAAGGTGTTATAAATTACGCCACCGTTGGGTAAATTTTGCTTGATTTTAGTAATAATTGGTGTAACTTCTGTGTTACCCAGAGGTAAGTAATCTTCGCCGACTATTTTTCCACCTAAAGCTTCTAGTTGGGCTTTAATAATTGTGTTAGCCGTGCGAGGAAAAACATAGTCAGAACCAACTAAAAAGAATTCTTTGCCCTTATTTTTCAACAGCCAATCAACTGATGGTTCGATTTGTTGGTTTGGCGCTGCACCAGTATAAAAAATGTTTTTAGAACATTCTTGACCTTCATATTGTACCGGATACCAGAGCATGTGATTTTTGCTCTCGAATACTGGCTTGACGTTCTTGCGGCTAGCAGAAGTCCAACAACCAAAAACTACGGCTACTTTATCTTGGTCGATGAGTTTGGTTGCCTTTTCCCTGAAGGTATCCCAGTTAGAAGCACCATCTTCACTAATGGCTTCAATTTGTTTGCCTAAAACACCACCAGCAGCGTTAATTTCTTTGATTGCTAATTTTTCAGCATCAACAACGCTTTTTTCACTGATAGCCATTGTGCCGCTCAGAGAATGCAATATACCTACTTTGATGGTTTCACCACTAGTAGCCGCCGCTGGAGTAGCAGCAGGAGGAGACGCTGGGTTTTCTGTGGCACTTGGGGTATTATTGGCGCAAGCTTTCAAAAAAATACTGGTTGTAAAAGTTGCAGAGCCGTAGATTAAAAACTTGCGTCGGTTAAGTTGTCTTTTCATCTGTTTATAAATTTTCCTGTTGATGAATCAGCCAACTCATAAAAAGCTGACATATCAATTATTAAATTGTGATATTAGTGCCATAGGTTACTATAAAAAAGTGACTGAGTATACAAAATTTTGGTTTTGGTTATCAAAAATTAAATTTTTTAAGTAACTTGGTGGAAAAATTTATAATTATGTAACGAAAAGTTAACTAAAAGAATCCCAAATAATTTGTGACAGATTATATGTTAGGGTAATTGACTGTTAACCTTGACTGTCAACAAACAGTCAACAGTCAAGCAAAAACGCCCAGCCAAGGTTTGAGTAAGTTAAAGAAAACGTCATACGTAGATGTCAATAAATGTAGTGGCGTGTCAAGGCTAAAATAGTGCATTAGAAAACTCTTGTGGGGTGGGCATCCTGCCCGCCCGGACGGGTGAGGACACCCATCCCACAATAAAATCTATTGCAACATTTAAGACTTGTCACGCCACTACCATTGTTTTATGTTTAATTAAGTTGACCTACTTATTACAGGATTAATTAACAAGTCAACAGAGTAATTTTATTTTGATTATGCAAATAGCAAAACGCAATGATTGGAAAGCAGAACCTATGCCTTCTGTTTTTACAAATATAATGCTAGAAAAAGTTTATTCACAACAACAATTTGAGCGTATTGCTGCTGGAATAATTCCTCAACAAATGGAAGATAAGTGGTTTGTTTTCTATGAGGCTCCTTGGTTATATTTGCATCGGAGTTGGACTGGTTTATGCATTTTCCAGGTGCGTTTTGAGGTAGTCGGAGAAAACGTCAAAATTGCCGAAGTGCAAGTAAATAGAGATCCAACGCAATACTCTAACATGGATTATACAAATGATACTTCTATGTTAGAAATATTGCTGGATTCTCTACTTCAAAAGAGACTCAGATATTAACTAAATTTTCTATACTATCAGCATCATTCGGTAACGCAGCTGTTAAAACTTCGCTGCCTTCTGTAGTCACTAACACATCATCTTCAATGCGGATGCCACGGACATCAGCAAAATCAGATAAGCGCTGCCAATTGACGACATTTTGATATTTGGAACGCACGTTGGCATCATTTAAAATTGCTGGTACTTGGTAAAAACCAGGTTCAATTGTCACTAGCATTCCGGGACGCAAAGGACGATTTAAACGCAAGTAACTGAAGCCAAAGCGATCGCTCCTGGTTCTTCCTGCTTCATATCCCGCTAAATCCCCTAAATCTTCCATATCATGGACATCTAAACCCAATAAATGACCGATACCGTGGGGGAAAAACAGCGCGTGGGCATCGATATCTACTAAATCCTGGGGATTTCCTTTCAGAATTCCCAAATCCACTAAACCCTCAGCGATCGCTGTGGCCGCTAGTAAATGAATATCTGCATACTCCACACCAGGATGTATTTTGGCAATGCAAGCATCATGAGCTGCCAAGACAACATTATAAATATCTCTTTGGGTGGATGAAAATTTCCCAGAAACAGGCCAAGTACGAGTTACATCACTAGCCCAGCCGATTTGTGTTTCAGCGCCGACATCAGCCAGCAGTAAATCCCCTGGTTGCAAATTATGGTGATAGTGTTCGTTGTGTAAAACTTCGCCATGAACTGTGACAATGCTGTTGTAGGAGGTGGTCATGTTGTTGGCAATGATTACACCTTCCATTGCGGCACGAACTTCTGCTTCGAGTTTGGCTTGGGGTGTTGCAGCCATACCAACTTTGTGTGCCTTCACTGTCACAGCCGCAGCTTTTCGTAACTCCACCAATGCAGCTTCATCGTGGGTAAGACGCAAAAACACCATCGCCTCAGCCAACTCCAAATCAATTCCTTGGAGAGGACTTTGGGGCAAAATCCATCTATTCAACAGCTGTGATTGCTGCGTCCAAGTAGCAGCATCTTGTACGGCGATGGTTGCAGCATCTTCTACCCCCGACTCTAATTCTGTTAAAGGTCGAGCGACATCTGCTCCAATCTTTTCGGCGATTTCCTCCCGTGTGGGCATTTCCCCATGCCAAAGAGCGCTGCTTGGTGAAGGATCTTCCATGAATAATTCTAACTTGCCCGCTTGTAAGCGAATTGCCGCCTTTGATAACGGCAGTCCAGCAAAGTAAAGAAAATGACTACTAGCGCGAAACGGAAAAGAATTTGCTGGAAAATTGCGTGGGCTGTTGCCACCCGACCACAGAATTACGGGAAAATTAATCAGGTTCGCTAGTTTTTCCCTGCGGTGGCGTAGACTTTCCACCAGGGAACTAGAAGTTTGTGGAATCAGCATAAATAAAAACTCAAAAAAAGGATAAGAGTTATTTAATCTCGATCGTCCTTGTCTTTCTCATTCTTGTCATTATCGTCATCGCTATCATCCAGTTTATCGTCGTCAGACTTGTCATTTGAGTTTGGCTGATTAGGTTGCACAACTGGTTTTTGTTCCTGAATTGGAGGAAGTGGCTTTGGTGCTTGAGCAATACAGCTAACTAATCCGCCACAAATTAACACTAAGTTGACACTGGCAAAAATGCCCCGGAAGATTTTTAGCCTGATGTTTCCCTTTGATGCTTTCATGAATACATCCTTTGCAGATAATCCTAGTTACTATCAATTTGGGATGGAGAGGTCAAAATTGATGATGACGTAAGCAATGGCATTTTTCTCCCGGAAAATTAGTAATTATGCTTTTTTAGCGCGTATTAGCTTATCCTAAATCTTGTTTTAGGAATTTAAACAACATAAACTCATATAGCAATCTTATTTGAGTTGTGAACAATATCTGTGTTGACTGTTGACTGTCAACGGTTAACAGTCCACAACCCCAACACGTAATATTTCACAAATTATTTGCGATTGCTATAGGACTTTAGGGTAATCTCATGGGACAAATTATTACTCAGGTTGACGCTTTTACCAATACACCGTTTGCTGGGAATCCTGCGGCTGTCTGTGTTTTGCCTTCTCCCCAAGATGATGTTTGGCTGCAAAACGTTGCCCAGGAAATGAATTTATCTGAGACGGCTTTTTTAGTTAAACAAGATGATGGTTTTAATTTGCGTTGGTTTACGCCAACGGTGGAAGTACCGCTTTGTGGTCATGCAACTTTAGCTAGTGCCCATGTGCTTTGGTCAGAGGGATATTTATCAGCAAAGGAAGTTGCGCGTTTTTATACCAAAAGTGGACTACTGATTGCTAAGTTACAAGATGATTGGATTGAGTTAGATTTTCCCATAAATCATTCAAAATCAACCATTGTTCCTCCAGAACTTAGTGAAGCTTTGGGTGTACCGTATAAAACTGTGTTAGAAAATTCACTGGGCTATTTAGTAGAATTAGAATCTGAAAAATTGGTGCGACAAATACAGCCTAATTTCCAGCTACTAAAAAAGTTACCTGTTGCTGATGTTATTGTTACCAGTATTGCTGAGGCTGATTCCCAATATGACTTTGTTTCCCGCTTCTTTGCACCGGGAGTTGGTGTTAATGAAGACCCAGTAACAGGGGCGGCTCATTGTTGTCTTGCTTCCTTTTGGCGCGATCGCTTGCACAAGGATCGATTTTTAGCTTATCAGGCATCAAGCCGGGGTGGCGTAGTCAAAGTGTATTACGATGGAAGCGATCGCGTTTTACTTAGCGGACAGGCGGTAACTGTTTTGCGAGGCGAATTAATTACCACTTAAATCGCATCCTTTTTTAGATCGGGTTCGGTTGAATAGTTATAATTTGAGACTGACGTATTGCACACCAACAAAAAATCTGAAAACCGGCTGTCACAATATGTAAATCAGCCTATGTTTTAATTTTAAAAATGTCCGCTAAACAAAAAAATCATAGAAGTCCTGTCACATCTAGTGACTGGCCGATTGAGCAATTACCTGGACTCACTCAGCAAGAACAATCCCAACTGCGAAATTGTGGAATAGATACCACAGTAGCGCTAGTCAAGGAAGGAAAGACTCTACAGGCAAGATTGGCGTTAGCAAATAAACTTCAAATCCATATTCAGTATGTGAATAAATGGATGGCTTTGGCTGACTTGGCACGCATTCCCAGCGTTGGAACCCAATACTGCGGTTTATTACTCCATGCGGGTATTGGTTCTGTGGCGCAGTTAGTTCAAACTCCTACTCACAGATTACACAAACAGATTTTGCGCTTACAAGTAGCAACAATGCAGCGACGAGATTTGTGTCCAGCGATTGAGTTAGTGGAAAGGTGGAGTCAGGAAGCGAGGATGGTGGGGGGTGGGGAGTAGGGAGTGGGGAGGTGGGGAGGTGGGGAGGTGGGGAGTGTGGGGAGACAAGGAAGAGGGGGGAGACAAGGGAGTGTGGGGAGACAAGGGAGTGTGGGGAGACAAGGGAGTGAGATGGGGAGATGGGGAGATGGGGGAGATGGGGGAGACAAGGGAGACAAGGAGAGAAGTCTGAGCGGAGGTTTCCGACCATCAGAACTTCGGGGAGAAAGATTGCTACCTTGTCCCCCTTGTCCTCCTTGTCTTCCTTGTCCTCTTCCCATGCCCAATGCCCGATGCCCAATGCCCAATGCCCAATTTTTAATCTTTCGCCAAAACTCCATTGAGGAATATGTCAGCTAGTCCTTCTGCCATTTGTTGCATTTCTTGGGGGGAGGCGTCTGGTTCCATGAGGGTGTTGTTGGAAAAACCTGCGATCGCAAACATTCCTAAGAAAACTTTGGCCACTAGGTTGGCGTCCATTTGGCGATAAATGCCTTTATCCATTGCTGTTTGAAAGAAGGCTTCGGCAACGTCGGTCATTTTATTGATGACTTCTAGTTGAATGCGATCGCGTAGGTCAGGATGAAATTGCACTTCCATGAAACAAACGCGCATTAAATCGGCATTTTTTTGGAAATTCCACATCCTACGGCGCATCACTTGAGCTACTGCTTTATAGCTACCCATTTCACTTAATTCTGTGAGCAGATCCGTGAGAATCTCCACCCATCCACTTGTAGCTACTTCTACCAAAATTGCCTTTTTATTGGGAAAATGGCGAAATAGAGTGCCTTCAGCTACACTTGCTGCTTGGGCTAAATCACGGGTAGTAGTGCCATCAAATCCCTGAGAGGCAAACAACCGTTGTGCTGCCTGTAAAATCCGGGTGCGTGTCTGAGCCTCTGAAGGCGGGGGAGAATTAAAAACTCGCATAATTGTTATGGTGAAATATCCGGTGCCGGACTTGTAGCATTATTCTCTAATGTCAAGTACAAAACCCGAAAAACCTTAATACAACATTAACGCTCTATTTGCTAAGTAGCGTATTTCTTCTGTAGTGTAACTTTATCTTAATTTTGGCTTATGAACAAACTCTGCCAGTGGATTTTCAATTTGAGATTTTGGATTTGGGATTGCTTCAACGGTTTGCAGCGAGGAGTCCCCAATCTCCAATTATCAGTGACATCCTACCGAGTGTTTGCCGCTTTGTTGGCTTCGATGGTTTTTTGCTGGGGACTACACCCAGGAGTTGCTCTGGCTCAAACTCAAACAATATCTCCTCCAACTGCAAGTTCGATTCAACCTTATCTCGATCGAGTCATCAAGGAGTTAACGGAGTTTCGCCTGGACAATGGTTTGAAGTTTATTGTTCTGGAACGACATAAAGCACCTGTGGTTTCTTTTCTGACTTATGCTGATGTCGGTGGTGTGGATGAGCCGGATGGTAAAACAGGTGTAGCGCACTTTCTAGAACATTTGGCCTTTAAAGGAACGACGCGCATCGGTACAGAAGATTACAAAACAGAAAAACCACTATTAGAACGCCTAGACAAGTTGGATGCCCAAATTCAAGCAGCGAAGGCTAATGGCAAAAAGGATGAAGTGGCGCGCTTGGAAGCTGAGTTTAAACAAGTGGAATCCCAAGCCGGGAAGCTAGTCAAGCAAAACGAACTGGGGCGAATTGTGGAACAAGCGGGGGGTGTGGGTTTAAATGCCACTACTTCCAGTGAAGCCACGCGTTACTTTTACAGTTTTCCTGCCAATAAGTTGGAACTTTGGATGTCGCTGGAGTCGGAGAGATTTCTTGACCCTGTAATTCGTCGTGAATTTTATAAAGAAAGAGATGTGATTTTAGAGGAACGACGGATGCGGGTGGAAAATTCACCCATTGGGGCGATGTTGGAGAAATTCATCGACACCGCCTACAAAGTTCATCCCTACAGGCGTCCGGTGATTGGTTATGACAAAGATATTCGTAACTTAACACCAGAAGATGTACAAAAGTTTTATGACGCTTATTATGTACCAAATAATTTAGCGATCGCCATTGTGGGAGATGTCAATCCTGCTGAAGTGAAAAAACTCGCACAAACTTATTTTGGACGCTATCAAGCCAAAGCTAAAGCTACTGCCAAAATTCCTGCGGAACCACAACAAAAACAAACACGGGAAGTTACTTTACAACTACCTGCTCAACCTTTGTATTTTGAAGGTTATCACCGTCCTTCAGTTACTCATCCAGATAATGCAGTCTACGAAATCATTGGCAGTTTATTAAGTGATGGTCGCACTTCACGACTGTATAAATCTTTGGTAGATAAACAGCGTTTGGCGCTCAATGCCCAAGGTTTTAGCGGTTTTCCTGGAGATAAATACGCAAATTTGATGTTATTTTATGCCGTCACGGCTCCCGGACGTACTGTTGATGAATTGGCGATCGCTTTAGACCAGGAAATCCAAAAATTAAAAACTGAACCTGTATCTGCGGTTGAGCTAGAGCGAGTAAAAACCCAAGCAAGGGCTGATTTATTGCGTAGTTTGACTTCTAATAGCGGTATGGCTCAGCAATTGTTGGAATATGAAGTAAAAACTGGCTCTTGGCGGAATTTGTTTAAGGAGTTAGATGAAATTGCAGCGGTAACTCCTGGCGATATTCAGCGAGTGGCAAAGGCGACGTTTACACCGGAAAATCGCACCATTGGTAAGCTGTTGTCGAAACAAGAATGAGGCAATTTTAGATTTTGGATTTTGGATTTTGGATTCCTAAAAGTTTGTTGAAGCCAGAAATCAGAGAGTTTTAGATTTTGGATTCTTGAAAGCTCACTGAAGCTAGGGTTAGAGGAATTCAAACGTAATGACAAAAAAGTGAAATCATGTACCAAGCAATCCCAGAGGTAGTAAACAAGAAATATGGAGAATTCAATATGGTAAAAAAGTCTTTTGCTGACATCAAGCCAAAATATCGCTTCAGAACAATCCAAAATCTAAAATCTAAAACTTGTACTGAGCGAAGTCGAAGTATCCAAAATCTCAAATGGGTTGTTTCGGCGTTGGTTGTGACTTTTGCCTTTTTACTTTTTACTGTTAATTTTTCGGTTGCAGCCACGGCACAGGCGAAACATTACACTGAGTTGCAATTGCCACCGCTACCAGAAATTAAGTTACCAAAGTATGAGCGGTTTGTATTGCAAAACGGCTTGGTTGTGTATTTGATGGAGGATCGTGAGTTACCTTTGGTGAAGGGTACGGTGTTAGTGAGGACTGGGAATCGTTTGGAACCCTTGGAAAAAGTCGGGTTGGCTGGTTTTACAGGGGCGGTAATGCGGACTGGAGGAACTACCAAGCATTCTGCTGATGAATTAAATGAAATATTGGAACAACGGGCGGCTTCGGTGGAAACTGCTATTGGTGAAACTGCTGGTAGTGCGAGTTTTGATGCCCTGAGTGAAAATTTAGAAACAGTGTTTGGGTTGTTTGCTGAAGTGTTAAGATCGCCAGTATTTGCTCAAGAAAAGCTAGATTTGGCGAAAACCCAAGCCAGGGGCGCGATTGCACGGCGCAATGACGATCCTAATGGCATTGCGAATCGAGAATTTCGCAAGTTGCTTTATGGCAAAGATAGCGCCTACGGTCGCACCACAGAATATGCAACTATAGATCGAGTTTCTCGTGAGGATTTGCTGAAATTTTATCAGCAATATTTCCACCCGAATAATATGATTTTGGGCATAGTGGGGGACTTTGACACAAAAAAAATGCGATCGCTAGTTCAAGCCAAGTTTGGGGACTGGAAACCCAACCCCAAAATTACTAAACCCCAACTACCAGAGGTTTCCCCAGCTAATAGTGGCGGTGTGTTTTTTGTCAATCAGCCGCAGCTAACACAAAGCAGCGTGTTAATTGGACATTTAGGCGGAGAGTTTAACAATCCAGATTATCCAGCCCTGAGTGTGTTGAATGAAGTGTTAAATGGATTTGGCGGACGGTTATTTAACGAATTGCGATCGCGCCAAGGTTTAGCTTATTCTGTATACGGCTTCTGGAGTCCCCGTTACGATTATCCGGGGATGTTTGTTGCTGGCGGACAAACGCGATCGGATGCTACAGTGCAGTTTGTCAAAGCTTTAGAAGCTGAAATTAAGCGTATCCAAACCGAAAAAGTGACACCAAAGGAACTAGCTTTTGCTAAAGAATCAACACTCAATTCCTTTGTTTTCAACTTTCAAGACCCCAGTCAAACCTTATCGCGCCTGATGCAATACGAATATTACGGCTATCCGGCTGATTTCCTATTTCGCTATCAAAAAGCCGTGGCCGCCACCACAGTTGATGACGTACAACGGGCAGCACAAAAATACCTCAAACCAGAAAACATCGTCACTTTAGTAGTGGGTAATCAAACAGCTATTCAACCACCCTTGACACAATTAGCTGCACAGGTAACACCAATAGATGTGACGATTCCCGACTTACAACCACAGGCCAAGAATTAAAGCATTGCTGAATAAGCTCATACGCGCTAAAAAAGCATAACCAATAGAAGTGGTTGTTGACTGTTAACTGTCAACGGTCAACAGTCAACAACCTAAACCAGATTGAAGAAGAATACAGAATACAGAATTCAGAATTCAGAATCAAGACGCTCTCTACGAGACGCTACGCGTAGCTTGCTTCCCCGTAGGGGTACGTGGACACGGCTTAGCTGCGCTATCAGTGGGGGATTCCGACCCGCCATTGATTGTTCGCGTAGCGTCTCCCCTTGGGAGAAGACCACCAAATTGAAAATTTGGTGGGGGTCTTAAACCCACTTATTCAGACGCTCCTACGTCGCTCTAAGCGAAGCCATGCCGCAGGCTTTACGCTGCGCTATCCGCCAGTCGTATAAAATACCCAACTGAATTCTGACGACTGACGCCTTTATTCTGTTTTGATAATTTATTTTTTGAAGTTACCTGATTGCTTGATAACAACACATAAAAAAGAGACAGACAAATCAAACAAATTTATAGCAATTTGTGAGTAATTAAGACATAATTTCCTGATTTTTGTCTATAAAAATTCCCTAAATTTATTGACTTTCTGGAATACCAAAGCAAAATAATATAATGAATAGTTTTGATATTTGATTTCAAAATTATTCACAATCGGGTTATTTAGCATTAAGTATTTCTGGAGTTGAGTCAATGGTCAGAATCAAGGTTTACGAACTGCACCCTAGTGCAGACAAAGAACTTATCAATGAAATCACTGCTAGAGAAATGAAGACAGTAGAAGGTGGTGTAGGATCTAACCCAACAAATAGGCAGTTCTCTAATACACTTGACCCAATTAATCAATCCACTACAGCTGAGCCTGAATCATCACGCATAAACTCGCTGCAAGAAGTAAATTCCCTCTTAGATAACTTTAGGTTAGAACTAGATAAAATATTTAGGAGGTTGGTATAAGAGGTAATGTGCGAATTTATCTATGAGCAGAGTTTTGTTATTTAAGTTTTCTCTCATATGCGTGCGTTCTAATGCTAACTAATATTAGAACGCACTTTTTTATGAAAAATTTTAAGTGAGAAAATACGTAGATTCAAAATCAAATTTACAAGTAAAATTTTATTCAGTCTTGGCGATTAGAAATCACGGCTACGCAGACAAAACCCGCCTACGCGGGTTATTCAATGAAGTCCACGTAGGTGGACTTTGTTTGTGTAGTAGCGAATTCTATTCGCCCAATGGGTTCTAAATTTCTCGTGAATGATTCAGGATTGCTATAGCAAGGAACTGGTGACTAAAGTCTTTTGATGTCTGAGTTTTCTTGTCTGTGAATGTTCTAGTACCATTTCACGAAATACCTGATACAGATAGATGGGTAGGGGCGTACAGCTGTACATCTCTATGGCTTTAAAACCTGTTCATAAAGCGATAAATCGCTCACTACAAACAAAACTTTATTTTGTAGAATTCATATTTAATTTTTGAAAAAAAACTAGGTACAATTCTACTCTCTTTTCCTTATTAAGAGTTCCATTCTTATGGCGCTTGCGCTGCGCGAACGCCCACCACACAAGTATGTCCAGTTATCAAATCCGATTTTCTTCTCTATGAGACGGTTCGCGAATGCTTCTTTGGCGGTAACCTGCGGAAAGTCGGTATGCGTCAACGTTGAAAAAATAAAGTGCATCTTTACCGAGAATTAGTATTACTCCAATGCAATTGAATAATTCTAATTCTTCCCTACGCTACGTTTTTGTCGCAATGACAAAATAGTACTTGCATAATTCCTGAAAGACTCAAGTCATTGACATCTGTCTTTCTAAACACTTTGAAAACCTTGACTTTGCTAATTTCATCAATAAAAATTGCAGTAACAGGTAAGGAAAGCCGAGCTAAATTATCTGTTGAATTAATCTGGTTTAAAGCAAGTTTTCTAAGAGGAAAAATGGCAAATATCACTCTTTCTGAACTCTATGTTTCTGGTTCTGATTTGTTTGTAGGAACCGAAAGCTTTCTCAATGATTTAAACGATGCTGATTCCATCTCTGGTGGTAACTATTATAATTTCAGCGACATTTCAACTTTAACAAAGTTAGCTGAAGCATATGTTGATACCTATGCTATCGGTCATGTGACCTTTGTCGCTAAGTCCTACAGCAACGGTACATACTACTAATTGCTGAGCAGTTACTCACAAGCCTCAATGGCTCTTTGGGGATAAAAATAACAAGTCGTCTCTATTTCATATCCGGGGTTTCTTGATTATGAATAATCCTCAAGAGCCAAACAAATATATTTCTACTGCTGAATTACAACAAAGATTTGAGGAATAAGTCATGGCAAATATTACTCTTTCTGAACTCTACGTTTCTGGTTCTGAATTATTTGTAGGAACCGAAAGTTTTCTTAATGATTTAAGCGACGCTGATGCTATCTCTGGTGGTAATTATGGTGGTTTTAGCGACATTTCAACCTTGACAAAATTAGCTGAAGCATACGTTGATACCTATGCTATCGGTCATATCACCTTTGTCGCTAAGTCCTACAGCAACGGTACTTACTACTAATTGCTGAGTAGTTAGTTAACAAAGCTCAATGGCTCTTTGGGATAAAACATAGAAAGCGATTTCTATTTATACCCAAGAGCCAACTAAATGAATTGAACAACAATACAAGGATTTGAGGAATAAGTCATGGCAAATATCACTCTTTCTGAACTCTACGTTTCTGGTTCTGATTTATTTGCAGGAACAGAAAGCTTTCTCAATGATTTAAGCGACGCTGATGCTATCTCTGGTGGTAATTATGCTGGTTTTAGCGACATTTCAACCTTGACAAAATTAGCTGAAGCTTATGTTGATACTTATGCTATCGGTCATGTCACCTTTGTCGCTAAATCTTACAGCAACGGTACTTACTACTAATGCTTGAGTAGTTAAGTAGAAAGCTTAATAGCTCTTTGGGTATAAAAATAGAAATTAATTGATATTTATACCCAAAGGCCAATCACATGAATTGAATGAAAACCTAATGATTACAAGTGCTTGAGGAATAAGTCATGGCAAATATTACTCTTTCTGAACTCTATGTTTCTGGTTCTGAATTGTTTGCAGGAACCGAAAGCTTTCTCAATGATTTAAGCGACGCTGATTCCATCTCTGGTGGTGACCAATGGTCTGGATTTAGCGACATTTCAACTTTAACAAAGTTAGCTGAAGCATATGTTGATACCTATGCTATCGGTCATATTGCTTTTATAGCTAAATCATATAGCAGTAGTGCTGTTGGTTGATAATCAAGTTGTAGTTAATAAATATAGCAATCCTACTTGATTTAAATAATTCATAGTATTTTTAGACCAATGATTTAGGATTGCTATCTTCGACAGAAGGCAAGGGATATTAAAAAGTCAAAAGTTATTTCATGCATGAATTTTGAATTGATTTGTCTCCCTTGTCTTCCTTTACTATATCAATATTTTTTGCAAAAGCTCTACTCTCTTCAGCAAAAAAAATTAAACAAAGTCTTGTTTTTTTTAGCTTCTGGATGGAGTGATAGCAAATTTGAAAATTTCAAGGAAATATCTGAAAAATATGCCATTTTTATTAAGTTCTCAAAATGTTTTTGATTACCTAATTTCTCTGGGATTATGTACTCATGAAAAAAAAGGATTGAGTAAAATTGAGCTAAAGCCTGCGAAAAATTTTAACTTGTTAATTACCTTACCAGAAGGTCAGCAACTTTTAGTTAAACAAGAACGTCACAATCGAGAAGGAAAAGCTGTTGGTGAGTTTGTTGACGAATGGAGAATTCATAATTTTTTTCGGACTTTTCCAGAAATTAGTCACATTCGCTCCTATTGTTCGGAAGTACTGCATTTTGATGCGGAAAATTCCATTATTATTTTTAATTATCTGAGTAATTATCGCGATTTGGCAGACTTTTACATCAAAGAGAATTTTTTCTCCACTGATATTACCAAGGTAATTGGCAGGATTTTGGCATCGATTCATCGTGTAAGTCTTAGTCGTCCAGAATATCGAGAATTCTTTCAAAATCGCGAAAATGCATCTAGTCAACAACCTCCAAACCTACATCAAGGACTAGATAGAATTACACCAGAAATTTTCGGTAGAGTTCCTAATGATGGATTGAAATTTTTCACCCTTTATCAACGTTACGATAGTTTAGGACAAGCGATCGCAGATTTGGCTAGCGCTTTTAATGCCTACTGTTTGACTCATAACGATTTGAAACTGAATAATATTTTGATTTCTCTCAATTGGGAACAAGCAACTTTTCAGGAATCACTTTCAGGTGAAAGTGTGATTCGGCTGATTGACTGGGAACGTTGTGATTGGGGAGATCCAGCAAATGATTTAGGAAATTTGTTAGCCAGTTATCTGCAAATATGGCTATATAGTATTGTCATTGGTAAAGATATTGCGATCGAACAATCCTTACGTCTAGCTACGACTCCTTTGCAACTCCTCCAGCCATCAATGGCGGCGTTAGTGACTACTTATTTAGCTGAATTTCCTCAAGTACTAGAACATCGTCCTGATTTTTTACAACGAGTTATCCAATTTTCTGGTTTAGCTTTGATTAGATCTATTCAGGCGATACTCCAGTATGAAAAGAGATTTGGTAATTCTGGTATCTGTATGCTGCAAGTTGCCAAGAGTTTATTGTGTCGTCCAGAAGCATCTATACCCACAATTTTTGGCGTCCAAGCATCAGACCTTTATCCAACAAACTTATCTCCTGTGTAGGCGTTGGTGGTCTACGTTTTTTGAAAATCCCTAAATTTCCCGTCGTTGCATAATTGCGGGATGATTTGAGAATTTGCATCAAGGCACAATCCCCGTGTCTCCATGTCTCCGTGTCCCCGTGTCCCCATATCTCCGTGTCCCCGTGTCCCCGTGTCCCCGTGTCCCCGAATCATCCCATTATTCAGCAACGCCAATTTCCCTTCTACTCCTCTGTTATTTACACAGTAGCCATTATGCAACTATTAGACTCCCTACAAACTCAACTATCAGAAGTTCCAGAGCCATTGCAGACATTGTTACAAGACATCGTTCATAACGTTCAAATTCAATCTCATTATTGCATTCAGCATCCAGACTACAAACCAATGGAATTACCAGAGTCAGCAATTCCAGGCTTTCAGCAATTACCTTTGGATCTGCAAAACAAATTTTTAAGTCTGCAATTGCGTAGTTTTCTCTACGGTATCTATTACAACGGTTCTTTAAAATCTGCTCTTGCTTTTGATGCAGATACATCAAATTTGGCACTCAACCAAAATCTGGAAAATAATACTCTTTTGGGTGTAGATGTAGCTTTTTATGAGCGCTTACATGAAAGCAATAGGGGTGAAGGCTACTTCAGCAATGATTGGCTTGTAATTCAAGAAGAAGATGACTTTTTAATTGTATATAAAAATGGTTTGAAACTACATATACAGCGACATATTCATTTGCAACCAGCACAGCGAAATGCTACTCTTGGTAACTTAGTTGCAATTAGAATGCCCAAGAATTTAGTACAAAATGCATTCTATATGGCAATTGGTAATGCAGCTTCTCATGCCAATGAAAATATTGTGCGTGTTTATTTCAATTTAACCGCAGAAGGAGCAGTTGCAGTGATGGATAGTTTGACTACCCAACTCAACTTCAGAGATATTCCTTTTTCATTTAAAGCACTCTACAATCCTTCAGATTATGAACGTTGTGATTCAGCAGTACTTTATTTTGACAAAAACAGATATGAGGTTATTCAGCCAGTATTAGAAAGGGTGTATTTAGAAAATAAATCTTATTTTAAAGAAGAAGTACCTTTGTTTACCAAGTTAATAGCACCAGGATTAGCGATCGCTGAAGAACCAGACCAAAAGTTTAGCACTCATGAAAGCTTCGGTACAAATCGCTGTCAAATTATTGCCAATGGTTTGCTTGATAGTTGGCTGGGAGGAAATGATACACCAGAAGAACGCATGACAGCAGTTTTAAAATATTTTTCTTTATACCAAATTCAATTACAACGTCCCTATCTCAATGCAAATTCTGAGGATATATACACTTCATTGCATCTCTAATAGTCTGATTTGATTTGTTAAACAATTTTGGATTTTAGGTTTTCATCTAAAATTTAAAATCCAAAATTTTTATAGGGTTATTTACTGATTATATCATCTTCAATTAATCAGTTTTCCTTAATTTTAGCATCATCTGTAAATTCCTGAGGTAATTATATGAATGAAGATTTTCCTGATTTTGATGAAAATTTACATCGAACAGCTATTTTTAATCATCAAGAATTAGAAGAAATTATCAACGCTATAAAAAATGGAAAGTACTCCTGGGCTTGTCTTTTAATGCTACGTTTTAGTGGCTTCAATCCTCTGGAATATATACCATCTCGTACCTACATTAGATTAATGAAGAATAATTGGGTTTTTGATAAAAGCGAGCATCAAAATTTAGGATTTTTTCAACTGGAATCAACTTGGTTTCAACAAAGTAACGATAAACATAGCTCAAATTAATGATGAGTTATGATAGGTTCGTAGTAAGCACTTTAGTGCTTCACAATCAAGGACTAAAGTCCTTACTACAAACATTTTTTCTACAAAATGTGACAAATTAGTAATGGTTTGTCACATTAATTTTGCTAAGAGAATAGTGTTATGGCAATTCTGTATGAAAATATACATAATCAAGACCCTCCTTGCCAAGCAGGAGGGTAAATATATGCAGCTTCACAAAGAAATGGTGTTAAGCCAAAGGTTGTTTTAACTCTGAGTTATAACTTCTGAACTCTGACTGTTCGATTAGTATTTCTTTAGGGATTTGAGAATTAAGAGCTTTGCTGAAATTTACCGCTATTTCCATAGCGGTGATTTGTGATTTTAACCAATTAGCAAATAATTCTCCTATGATTTGTAGGCGTCGCTGTTCATCCAATTGAGGTTTAATAATTTCCTCAACTGCAATTATATGTACTCCTTTGGGAGTGGTAATTGGTTTGAGAATTTGCGGAGGATTAGCAGCAAAAACCGCTGCTGCTATTTCTGGTCTAAAATCCTTGCGAAGACGTATTCCTTGATAACCTCCAGCACGTCGGATTTCAATATTTTCGATGTATTGGCGGGCGATTTCTTGGAAACTAATTTCGCCTTCTTGCAGAGCATAAAACAATTCTAGTGCTAAGTCTTCGTCATCTAAAATCACTTCATAAGTTACTGCTCCGACGTAATCAAGTTGATGGGCGTAAAAAAATGCCTCGACTTTGTTGGCAAATAAATGATTTGCTAATTTGGCAGATAATAAAGTAGTTTCTACTATCTTTTCAAAGTCATCGAGAGAAATATAATTTTTTTCTAACCATGACCAAGTATCTTCTGCTTTCAAAAGTTGGTTAGCTAAACGCAGCTGATCCGCCGCCTTTTGTAGTTCTTCTAAACCAACTTCAATACCTGCCTGTTTAGCTTCATCTTCAACAATTTTTCGACTGGCGATCGCCTCCAATATACTAGGTATTTGAAAAGACAGTTTAACGTGGTCAATAATATCCTCAGGAGAAACAGTCATTACCTTTGACATAATCTAATTCCTCCAATTATTCACCTAATTTAATAGGGCGTTTTAATTGTAATTGCAACTCTATTAATTATAGCTTTCTTATCTTTTGATGATGATTTTTTAGAAAATTAAAAGTGAACAGGAAACAGGGAATAGGGAACAGATAAAAAAGAATAAAAACTATTGACCGTTAACAGTCAACAGTCAACAGTCAACAGTCAACAGTCAACGTAACCTAAATCCTTAAAGCTCTAAACCACCTTGTTGTAATTTTTTAAATGGATCTAAGATAAAGTCTATTATCCGACGTTGGCGGATAACTACCTCTGCGGTGGCTGTTTGACCTGGTGTTATGGGAATACGTTTGTTGGCGGTTTGAATATAAGACTGAGCTAGGGAGATTTCTAGTTCATAGGTTTCGGTGTTACCTTGTTCGCTCCTTTGAATTTTTGAATCAGGTGAAATCCAGTTAACGTGTCCTTGCACTACTCCATAATCTTGGAAAGGATAAGCATCAAATTTGACTTTAACCGGCATTCCCACCTTCAAAAAACCGCTTTCTTGGCTGGGTATTTGGGCTTTGAGAATTAAGGGAGTATCGTTTGGTGCAACTTGGGCAATTAATTGTCCTGGTTCTACTACTGAGCCTGGTTTTTGAATAGGTAATTCAAAGATTACCCCATCAACAGGCGATCGCACTATTCGTTGTTGTAATTGTAGTTTTAAGGATGTAATCTGGCCGCCAGTTTGCAAAATTTCCGATTGCACGCTAGTAATTTGGGTTTGTAAATCTTTTAATTGTTCCTGATTTTTCAGTATTGCCAGTTTACCTGCTTGTATTAAACTGCGATAGCTATTTTGCTGTTCTTGTAAACGAAGTTTGAAAAGTTGAATATCTGAATAAGCTTGGCTCATGAGAGAACGATAGCGATTGAGTTCTTCTTTTAACCGCAATTGAGCTTGAGTTATATCAGATTTTGCTTGCTCTTGTAAGCGTTGGCTTTCTTCTGCTACTTTTTGAAGTTCCACAAGTTTGGTTTGGGGAATTGCTCCTTCTTGCAAAAGTTGGCGATATCGTTCAACTTCCGTGGAATCTCGCGTTAAACGAGTCTGAGCTAATTTCCGGGCAATTTGAGTAGAGTTAATATTTTGACTAGCTTGTTCTACTAAAGCCAGTTTTTCCACTCGTTCTAAGTTATAAGTACTTTGCTTGGCGTCAAGGTTTTGTTGTGCTTGATTAATTTGGGCGATTTTCTCCAATTCTTGGGACTTATTTTGCTGTTCTTGGATATTAATCGTCAGTATAATTTGATTTTTGAGGAGATCGAGTTGCGATCGCCGATTTAACAAACCCTCTAGTTTTGTCTGCACCTGTTGTAGTTCCGAACGCAGCACATCAGACTCCAGTTGAACTAAAACCTGTCCCGCTTTTACCGTTGCACCTTCCTTGACATTCACAGCCGTCACACTACCACTAACAGGACTGTCCAATTGTTGCGTTGCTCCTTCAGGTTCCATCCGTCCTCTAGCACTTCCTGTCTCATCAACCTTAGAAAGCATCGACCAAGGTATAACAATGGCAGCAAAGCCAACCAGTAAATACAATAAAGAACGCGTCCAAATCTTTGGTAAAGCATCTAACAGTTCCTCAGTACCGTAAAACCAATCATTCGTCTGAGATGTTTCCTGTACTTGAGGATTGACAACACTACTTTTGTCCTCAGTTAGGTAAAATTTAGCGTCCTTTTCTATGGCGAACGCAGATGATGAATTATTAGATGAGTTTGGCATAGGAATTGGGGAATGGGGCATTGGGAATGGGGCATGGGGCATGGGGCATGGGGCATTGGGCATTGGGCATTGGGCATTGGGCATTGGGCGTGAGAATTGGGAACTATTAATCGATAAATGATCGATGGATTTTTGTGAGAAGACCTGATTTTGAGGATTTGGAAGTTTATCAACTTGCAGAAAAGTTAGCTAATGAAATTTGGCATATTGTTAAAATATGGGACAATTTCACTAAAGATACGCTTGGTAAGCAAATTGTTCGGTCTGCTGACAGTATTTGTGCAAATATCGCAGAAGGTAGAGGCAGGTACAACGACCAAGACAATCGACGTTTCGTTAGGATTGCCAGAGGGTCTTTGTATGAAACTATTAGCTGGTTGAGATTAGCTTATGCCAGACAGTTATTGACAAATGAACAGGTAAACAGATTTAAACCAATTCTTGACCAACTGTTACCCAAACTTAATGCTTATCTCAAATCCATAGGAAATAGACAATAAGGAAAGCAACAGCAACTTATACAAATTGTCCAAAATATAGCTACACATAGACACCAAGGGGCACAGAGAGAATTATCTGTAGTCAGGATTTAGAGAAATGATATTAATTTTATGCCCTATGCCCCATGCCCCATGCCCCATACCCTATCAAGCTCTTTGCGCGAATTGTTGCTGATTGAGATAGAAATAATGACCTTTTTTGGCAATTAATTGCTCGTGAGTACCGCTTTCCAGTAGAATTCCCCTGTCTAGAACTAAAATCAAGTCGGCATGACGCACGGTAGAAAGTCGATGAGCAATAATTAAACTTGTGCGTCCTCGAAGAATTTTTTTGAGGTTGTTCTGAATAATCCGTTCCGATTCAGCATCTAGGTGACTGGTTGCTTCATCTAATACTAAGAAAGAGGGATTTCCTAGCAAAGCACGGGCGATGGCTAAGCGTTGCCGTTGTCCGCCAGATAACATACCACCACTTTCGCCAATTTGGGTTTCGTAGCCCATTGGCATTTGCTGAATAAATTCGTCTGCCCCTGCTAAACGTGCGGCTTCAACTATTTCTTCTTGTGAGGCTTCTGGGTGAGCAATGCTGATGTTTTCGCGTATTGTACCGCCGAACAAAAATGTATCTTGGTCAACAACACCAATTTGAGAACGCAGCGATCGCAGGGATATATTAGTTACATCTTGACCGTCAATCAGTACTTTACCATCTGTCGGCGGATATAGTCCCAAAATTAATTTTGAGAGAGTTGTTTTTCCAGAACCACTACGTCCTACTACTGCAACAGTTTGTTCGGGTTTGATTTCAAAACTGAGATTTTCTAAGACATTAATATCGCTTTCTGGATGATATCTAAAAGTAACATTGTCAAAGATGATATGGCCGCGTAAATTATTTAATATCTGTCGTGTTTGATATTGTAAATCTTCTTCTGGTTCTGCTTCCAAAACATCATTAATTCTTTCTGTGGAAATAATTACTTCTTGTAATTGATTCCACAGCACCACGAGTCTTTGAAAAGGTCTAATAATGTTGCCTAACAACATATTAAAAGCCACTAATTGCCCGATAGTCAGTTGGTTTTGGATTACTTGCCACGCACCAAACCAAAGTAATCCAGTGGTCACTAGGGATTCGATGCCAGAACTGAAAATTTGTAGCTGATTACTAATTATCTGTCCGCTAAAAGTCTTTTTAATGACATTATTTAGCAGTTCTTCCCAACGCCAGCGTACTGTTTGCTCGATTGCCATCGAGCGAACTGAGCGAATACCCGTGAGGGATTGAATTAAATAACTATTTTCGTGGGCTGAGGCATTAAAAACTTCGCGGCTGATGCGGCGCAAAAAAGGTGTAGCGATGAGCGCCAACAATACAAAGGGTGGTACAATTGCCAAGCATAATAACGCCATTTGCCAACTGTACCAAAACATCAATCCAACATAGATAAATACTGTTAACAAATCCAAGCAAATAGAAAGAGCTTCTCCAGTTAAAAATCGCTGAATTTTTTGATTTTCTTGGACGCGAGAAACGATATCGCCTACATAACGCGACTCAAAAAAAGCTAAAGGCAAGCGAAAAGTATGTTTAATAAAACCTACTAATAGTGCTAGCCCCAAGCGATTTGCTGTGTGATCTAATAGATATTGCCGCAGTCCAGTAATGGCAACCCGAAAAAAACTAAAAATTAGTAATCCTAAACCAACGGCATTTAAAGTTAAGGTGCTACCTTGGACAATTACTCGGTCTAAGAGTAACTGAGTAAATAAAGGCATCACAAGTCCAAGTAATTGTATTAATACTGAAGCGATAAATACTTCTATCAATACTTGGGAGTGGGGTTTTACTAAATCAAAAAACTGCCAAAATGGTGTAATTGTTTCGTCGGTTTCTCTGAGTAAATCTGTGGGTTGTAATAACAAAGCATAACCAGTCCAACCGGTTTTAAATTCGCTATGAGTCAGGTTACGTTGACCGATGGCGGGGTCGCCAATAATCACACGCTTTTGATTGATTTCATAGACAACAACATAATGTTTGCCTTCCCAGTGAGCGATCGCTGGTAGGGGTTGTTGTGCTAATTTATCTAAGCTAGCTTTTACCGGACGACTCGCAAAGCCCATAGTTTCTGCGGCGACACTCAAACCTCGCATTGACGCGCCACTACGACTGATGTTAGTCAAATCCCGTATGCGGTTGACATTAAAGCGCTTACCCCAATAGCGGCTAATCATTACCAAGCAAGATGCACCACAGTCTGAAGCGCTTTGTTGTTCAAAAAATGGATATCGTTTAGTCAAACGCCCGAAAAAATGCCCAGCCCTGACTTTTGGACTAGGAAAGTATGGTCGTTGTTTATTTGGCTTTTGTTTCGACTCAACTTTAGGAATTGGGTATTGGGGACTGGGTATTGGGGATTGAGAAAAACTTTCCCCACTCCCTACTCCCCACTCCCTACTAGCCACTTCAGCTTGACGTTCTTGAAAATCTATTAATTCTATTAATTGCGGCCAATGTTGTAGTGCTGTTTGCCAATCAACATTACTCAAACTATAAGCAATGGTTGGTTGAGTTACTTGCCAATTTCCATGTTTTGGATTTAAATAAATTTTTCCCGGCGTTAATCTCTGTCCGCTAGAGTTTTGTATTTCACCACAATGAAGTAACCACAAGTGTTTATCTTGGATGAGGTTATTCATTAAAGAACCACTTTCCAAAATGTGACGATGAAATAAAGATAATGCTTTCAATATTTCCTCTACACTTCCATTAAGATTAATTAAGGAATTGTGGGAACATAAAAGAAGTAAATCCCAAGTTTCTGCACGTTTTAAAAGGCGATTCTTGATGCTATCCGAACTCAAAATTACTGCTTCTACAATCTCTCGTTTGAGATAACAAAGCTTTAAATTAACAGAAGCTCTAGCAACGTAAGGATTGAATTGATATTCTGGAAATAAAGTCAATTCGCCAAATGATGCTCCAGACAAGAAAGTAGTAATTAAGTTATTAGAGTTATCCAAAAGCCTCACTTTACCACTGAGAACAATATAAATTCCTGGCTCAGCTGTAGTTGCTTCCCAAAACTGCTTCGCTACTGGTGGTTCAATAATTTCTACTACTTTGAGACATTTTTGCAGTTGTTCATCTGATAGCGAGTCACCTAAAGTTCGAGTTATTTGTTCAGCTAAATATTGCTGAGAAAATGCTGATGACATTTTCTAATCTCCAAAACTGTATTTGGTCATGGGGCATGGGGTATTGGTCATTGGTCATTGGGCATTGGATAACTGACCAATGACTAATGATTCATGACAGATTAGTTATTTGATTGAATTAAATTAAAAGACCAATTTACCTTAGCTTCAGGATTAGATTGCAAATCAGAAATTGTAATACCAGCATCTTTATTTTGGTCAGTTTCTTGTGGCTGATTGTTTTTACGTTTGGTGGAAAGACCCATTTGTTTGAGTAAACGATTGATATGGCGATCGGTAATTTGAATACCAAATTCATTTGCTAAATGTTTGCTCAACCATTGTGCTGTCCAATAACTAAATGCATAGCCATATTCACGGGGACTATTACTGACTAATTCTTTCAAACGTTCGATGTAGCGATCGTTAACAGTCTTGGGTCTACCGATAGGACGCTCATTCCATTTGTGCGCCATACCCGCCTCTGCAATTCCAATCCAATACCGCGCCATTTCCTGCGAACAACCTAAAGCTTCACAAATTTGGCTTTGAGATTTACCCATATCCGCCAGCAACATAATTTCAATCCGCCGACGATATTCTGCTTGTAAATTTGTTTGCAAATTTTTCAGTAGCGCTTTTCGCTGAAAAGGCGTTAAAAACTTGCTTTCGTGCATATCATAGCTTTCAAAAGCATTGTCTTGACCGGAATATTCTGACATAATTTCTACCAGTTGCCGTCAACTATCAAATGTGGGCAAATTTATCTTTTACACTTGTTCTTCAGCTTTAAAGAAAGAATAAAACCTCCAAAAGTCACTATTCCTCCTCAAAGGTTGATGAAATATTGTGCTGGTGTGTAATTAACGCTATCTATTACTCCCTACTTTGATAAAATTAGAGAGATTTTCATTGTTTTTCTCAGATTTAAATGCTTAAAAATTGCCGTAGATGGTCTTCACTTGGAAAGTAACTGCCAAATCTGAGACATATTACCTGAGCTTTGATTATGTCTGTGCAGCAAAATTTTGCTTATGGACTGCATTCCTAAGCAGCTAAAAAAAGATAGCTGAAAAATAGCAAACAGCCTTGACAAAATATACTCCTAGACATAACTTTTATGTGCCTTAATAAAGTAGTCAAAGAATTTTGAATTTGAGATTGATTCAATTCACAAAAGGCACAACTTACACCAAAAATATAAAATTGTGACAGTTAATGGTAAAACACTTAGAACCAGTCAACTCTTCACTGGTTAACGCCTAGAATTTGACAGACTTTCCTGAAGCCCAGTGCAATAATGGTACTGGTTACAACCATTCGCCCCTGGTTGATGGTAATAGGCAAACACTTTCGAGCCTTCGGGTAGCCCTTATTTTAATAATTTTACTAAATTCTGCAATACAGCTTTAGAGGTTAACCTCTTAATAGTTTTGATTACCTACAAGATTTTGGCTCTTGTTTGGTAAATTGACACTTAAAAACATTCCAGGTCAGGTATGAGTACAAATCTATTTCTTACAGTATCCTAGAACCAGCTAATTCTTCATCAACAGATAGTGATAGATTTGAACCTCTCTGAAATAAAAGCTTAATAAAAAAGTGACAGTTATTCAAGCTTTATTTTTATCCACTGCTATTTATTTAAAAATAATCCCACATTTAGTCAAGAGTTTTTACAAAAAAATATGATTTTTTCGTAAAAACTTGATAATAAATTTATGAAATTTTTAAAATTAATATATCTCAAAAATCGATTGCTTCTTTATTAAATTTTTTGAAAAAATAAGCTACAATCTGTTTTTTTTATTCGATAAACCTCCAGGATATTTAACTGATTGTTTGTGAAACAATGATTGCCAAAAATCTCATAGTTGCTTAATTTTTTAGGAAGTTTACATCTGTCCATAGTAAGAAAATTATGTAAATTACTATCTACTATATTTCGTATATCTGTATCTACCTTGAGAATGAAATGTAAATGTAGTGGCGTGGCAAGTCTTAAATGTTGCAATAGATTTTATTGTGGGATGGGTGTCCTCACCCAATACGGTTCGGTTAAAGGGGAAAGGGGAAAGGGAAAAGGTTTCAAATACATCCAAATCCCCTTACCCCTTAACCCCTTCGGGGTTCGCCAGTCGCTCATGGGGGAAACCCCCAAGACCGCGCTGGCTCACCTTTTCCCAGACCACAAGGGAAGTTCATACTGCTTATCCGAACCGTATTGTGTTCTCACCCTTCCAGGGCGGGCTAGAAGCCCACCCCACAAGAATTTTCTAATGCACTATTTTAGCTGTGTCAGTCCACTACTAGGGATTTCGGTCAACACAGCGCCACTTGCTTCATTTGTCAAACCCCTACGTATTCATCAGTGGCCCCTGCTAACGGTCAACAGTCAACAGTCAACTCTTTTATGGAATATTTTTTATTTAAAAGTCCCTAGACGCGAAAATCAGGGTTACAGCCAATATACTCAGCAGTACTCAGGCTGTAAACAAAATAATCTTCTTCGCTATCAGGAAATGGCTAAGGAGAACTTGTAGTAAAGAGTAGAAACTAAATCAGGAACCGAAACCTCTGGGATTCCAGAGGTTTTTTCTTTTGCGATCGCTTATATGTATGCGAGCAAGCTTATACATAAATAAACTTTTATGAAGATTTTTTAAACAAGCGATCGCCACTAACAAGCTTAACAAGCTGCGGCCTATTTCACCGATGAAGCCACAAAATTAGTCACAGTTCCCTAGTCAACTAGAGTAAGGTAAATTTAGGTTTGAGCTACTGGGAGTGGAGATGATGTTGTTAGAACTCAAGCGCATCCATGTTCCACCGGGACAAAGAGTGCTACTGCAAGATGTAACCTGGCAGGAATTGGAAACAATTCTAGAGGAATTAGGCGAACACCGTGCAGCCCGAATTGCTTATGACAACGGAATATTAGAGATTATGGCACCACTGCCAGAACATGAATTTGATAAAGAAATTATTAGCGATTTAGTCAAAGCGCTTCTAGAAGAACTAAATACTGAGTTCATCAGCCTTGGTTCTACGACATTCAAAAACCAAGCAATGGCTCAAGGTATAGAACCAGACCAGTGTTTTTATATCAAAAATGAATCAAAAATTCGCAAAAAAAAGCGGTTAGATTTAACAGTAGACCCGCCTCCAGATTTAGCTTTAGAAATTGATATTACTTCTCGGACTCACCCTAATATTTATCAAGCATTAAAAGTGCCGGAACTTTGGCGTTTTGAAGGAGGAAAGCTCAAAATTAATATTTTGCAAGATGGTCATTATGTAGAATCTGGGCAAAGCTTAAACTTTCCTTCATTCCCACTAACCGAAACAATTCCCCAATATCTTGAACAAAGCGCCACAACAGGCAGAAATGCAACACTTAAAGCTTTTCGTGCTTGGGTAAAAAAGCAGATATAGTAGTAAGCTAATGGAAACTTAAGTTGCATACTAAAAAAGTAAAGCTGCTTAAAAGCAACTATGCCACATCAACTAAGAACTTTTTTACGCCAGAACAGATCGCCCAGTTATATACCGTTTCACCTTAAGATTGATACAGATGGCAATTAGGCAAAGCAGAGTAAGTGAGAAAACTAATTTAGATCAAAAATTTTGTGTAATGGTATTACACCAAGCAGAGTTATGTGAAGCTTTTAGAAGCTTAGCGCATTTATTCATACATATCTTTAATCCAAGTGTATTGCCATTACCATTCAAAATATAAAAAATAGGGTAGCACAACAGTTGCTACCCCACCAATGACCTGTATTCTCTTCTACAAAAATCTCAGGCTATCAATTGACATTAATTAGTAATGATTCAAGTTAATACCGGCTTCTTTTGCCATTGCTTCTATCCCTTTGGTTTCTAGGGATTTGATTGCTTTAGTAGAAAGCTTTAATTTCACCCAGCGATTTCCGCTCGGCCACCAAACACGCTTTACTTGTAGATTAGCGTGCTGAAGGCGTTTGTTACGGCGGTGGGAGTGGGAAACAGAATAAGCGTTATTTGCCTTCTTACCAGTTAGTTCACAGCGACGAGACATAGCAACTATCTCCAGATTGTTATTTTAATACAGCCTTTCCATTTTAGGGCTAAGGCAACAGAAGTGGAGAGGGGGATGGGGAGAAGAGGGGATGGGGAGATGGGGGGGATGGGAGATGGGGAGAAAATCTTCCCAATGCCCAATGCCCAATGCCCAATGCCCAATGCCCCATGCCCCATGCCCAATCCCCTATGCGCCATTATTTGCTGGCTTGTTCTGTCAGCTTAGTCAATACTTCATTCGATCGCTCAACAAAAGATTTCATACCATCAGCGTCAAAGCCTTTTTGGGTCATTAGGGCTAAATCATAGACATGTTGGCAAATCATTTTGACTAACTGATCTGTGGGTGATTCACTATCTTCTTGAATGATACTGCCTTGGCTGAGATGCGCTAGGTTTTGAATCAGTGGATGAGCAGTATTCACTAGCAAAATGTGGTCTTCGGGAAATTCTGCTGTCTGCTGTGTCATCATGGCGTTCATTTCCCGCAGGCGGCGAAGAATTTCTGGTAACAGTACCATCGCCGGTGGTGTTCCTTGGGGATCGTCTGATTTTAAAGCTTCGGTGCGGATGTTGACTTTGGGCTTGTTGAGGGATTTCTCAAATAATTCTTTGATGCTCTCGCTGCGGGTTTTGTTGGTTTTGGGATCGACTATTTCCTGTGCTTTGTCTTTGTCTAGCAGGGTGTTATCTAGGTCGGAGTCTACCCGCGTAAATTTGACATCATTGTATTCCCGCTCTAGGAAATTAATGAAGTGGGTATCGATGAAGGAGTCCATAAATAGGACTTCTAAACCTTGATTTTTGTGTAGTTCTATGTATGTGGCTTGGCTGGCTTCATCGGTGCTGTAGAAAACCCGGTTTTCGTGGCGTTCTTTGTTGCGTTCTAAGTATTCTTTGAGCGTAGTGTAAGGAGACTGGGTAGAGACGTGATTAATGGCGTCTGTACTCTGTGGAGAGTTAGGGGTGGGTGTAACATCTTGCCAAGCATCATCTTCACTAGATTGAACTTGAACTGAAGGAGTTTCGCTATTCTCTAATGCCGACTCCCCATTTGCTATTGCTTTTGTGGTGCGAAAGATGATGATGTCTTCGATTTGTTTTTTGAATTTGTCGTCGTTGAGGACGCCAAATTTCACGAAAGTGCCGAGATCTTTCCAGATGCTAGTGTATTGTTCGCGGTTGTCGCGGAAAAGTTCTTTGAGGCGATCGCCGACTTTTTTGGCAATGTAATCACCAATGCGCTTCACGGTGCGATCGCCTTGCAATGCACTGCGGGATACGTTCAAGGGAATATCGGTACTATCAATTACACCCCGCATCGGCATCAAAAATTGCGGGATAATTTCTTCACAGTTGTCGCTGACAAAAACTTGATTGCAAAACAGCTTGATCTGACCTTTTGTGACATCTACATCCGGTCTCATTTTGGGAAAATACAAAATCCCGTTGATGATAAACGGATAGTCAGTATTCAGATGTACCCATAACAAAGGTTCTTCTTGGAAAGGATACAGATAGCGGTAAAACTCTAAGTAATCTTCCTTAGTCAGGTTGTTCGGAGACTCCCGCCACGGGGCTTTTTGTTTGTTTACTACTTCTCCATCCAGTTTAATTGGTACTGGCATGAAATCACAGTAAGTCTTGACAAGATTCTTAATCCGTGCAGATTCGAGAAATTCTTCCTCTTCTCCTTGCAAGGTGAGAGTAATGGTAGTACCGCGAGTTGTGCGGGATGACTCATCTAGAGTGAACGCAGGAGAACCATCACAACTCCAGTGAACCGCCTGCGCTCCTTCTTGGTAGGAGAGAGTATCAATTTCTACCTTTTGCGCCACCATGAACGAAGAATAAAAGCCAAGACCGAAATGACCGATGATGGGCTGGTCAGATTTGCCTTGATACTTATGAATAAATTCTTCAGCACTTGAAAAGGCGACTTGATTGATATATTTCTTAACTTCATCGGCGGTCATGCCGATACCGTTATCAGAAATAGAGAGAGTCTTGTTATCTTTGTCAATGGCAATGACGATTTCTGGTTCGCCTATGTCTCCCGTGTAATCTCCGGCGCGGGATACCATTTTCAGCTTTTGGATGGCGTCTACAGCGTTAGATACCAGTTCCCGCAAAAAGATTTGGTGATCTGAGTAGAGGGACTTCTTAATGATCGGGAAAATATTTTCAGTATGAATACTGATAGTGCCTTGTTCTAACATGATTAGTAATCTTTGATGTTAGTATCTGAAATGATGATATCGCCCTCTGCTTTCAGGGATAAACCCGGAGAATACATGAGAGCATGATACCAATTAGGATTTTAAAAGCATAACTTAAGCGATCGCTGCTTGCTTGAGCGTTGTTTGCCCCCATTTGATGATTCGGATTTCCCTACTCCCCAGTAGAAGAGTGTTGACTGGTGACTGATGACTGTTGACTGATGACTGTTGACTGTTGACTGTTGACTGTTAACACTCAGAGTTATTATTCTCCCTCATCCTCCCCATCTCCCCATCTCCSCATCTCCCCATCTCCCATGCCCCATACTAAACCTCTGCTAACACCAGTTCACTCACTGTTGCACTGATTGAATTTACATCAGACTCATTACAGTAAATTTCGCAGGAGTTATTGGGGCTTTCAAAGAGTTTAACTTTGTAAAGCTCAGATCCTAATTCTTGAATGGGCGATCGCAGTATATTACTAATGTACAGCGCGACTGACTTGAAATCAATTTTCAGAGTGCTTTATTTAGGACTAGCAGTCGGGGTAGCTGCGGGGGTAGCTGCGGGGGTAGC
>NZ_LAHA01000085.1 GCF_002608075.1 Nostoc linckia z4 | reverse complement strand
CAAACAAGGAGTCATTGACGCTGGAGAAGAGTTTGTCATCTCCAGAACCACCATACAGGCGGTTATTGCTACCATTACTTTTGAGGGTGTCGTTACCTGAACCGCCAAAGGATAATTGATGCGAACCTTCAATTACTGTGAGGGTGTCAGCACCAGCACCGCCAAATAGGTTATTGTTACCATTGGCTTCAATTACAGTAATTTGGTCATCACCATTGCCACCATCGGCGCTGGTATTGTCAGCAGCAGCATTTTGACCAATAAAGATACTATCATCACCGTCCCCTGCGGATACTGAAGAGTCACTGCCAACTAACACCGTATCTTCACCGCTTCCAGTTTGGATTGTATTACCTTTAGTGCCTTCTACAAAGTCTGCACCATCACCTGTAAATAAGGTTTGGTTTGGTTCCACTGTAATGCTATCGCTGTTACTAGAGCCAAAGTTAAGTTGTTCTGCTGTGGGTTGACCTAAGCCTGGAGCGAGATTGAGAGGAGTCTCCAATTTCAGGAGAATAATTTCATTGTTGTCGATGACTGGATTTTGGGGATCGTTTCCTGGACGACCTGTGGAAAAGGGATAGTTGTTATCGTTGGCGACTAAAATGGTGTTTTTGTCAACAACTAAAACATTTTCAATGGTGACAAAGGGAAAGTCGAAGGTGGTTTTGCCATCGCCATTGAGGTCGTTGGGGTCTTGGATATTTAATAAATTTGCAACTTCTTGTTTTTCTACGTAGCCATCACCATCTGTTTTAGACAAATCAATTTTGTAGATTTTCTTGAATTGAGCAGCAGTGCCTTGACCATTATCCCGCTCAATTACCAGGTACTCGTTGTCGTTGATGACTGCTAAATCCCCGATGGCATATCCAGGATTTTCCAGTTTATAGTAAAGTTTCTTATCAGTATACTCTTTGCTAGCAATATCAAATTCATTGATTCGCAAAGCACCAGGAGTATCGCCTTGGACTGTACCCTCTAGCAGCAGATAAAGTTTGGTTTTGCTGGCGTTGATTGCTCCCCCTTCAAAACCTTTGGAACCACCCAAGTTAGGAAAAGCATCTCCTGAGATAACATCTGGGTTTTGTGGCGATCGCACTAAGTTATTCTCAGGATTACTCAAGAAATCACGGACTTTATCCCCTGTGTCTGGAAAGTCTGTGAACAGTGCGTCTACCCCTAATTGAAAGAATTGCTGAAATTCTAATTCTGGATTACCTTTGTAGTCTGCTGCCAGATACAAATCTTCGTTACGGAAGGTGTAAGGATGCACCTGCAAACCTGCATCGTGAGCATCTGCAACTAAAGTGGTGGGAGGTAACAGAGTTCTGTCAGATTCATCCACTACGCCATCGTTGTTGATGTCATCTGCCAAACCATCGTTATTGGCATCAGTTCCTCTGACACTGACAATCATCCGTTTCCAAGGGCCAATGCCATCAGCATAGCTGGCGATTTCAG
Source organism: Nostoc linckia z4 (assembly GCF_002608075.1). Classification (GTDB taxonomy): domain Bacteria; phylum Cyanobacteriota; class Cyanobacteriia; order Cyanobacteriales; family Nostocaceae; genus Nostoc; species Nostoc linckia. The sequence goes on along the minus strand of NZ_LAHA01000085.1, from coordinate 22,838 downwards.
CTAAACCCTGTGCAGTTCGTAAATCACCATAAGTGCGGGAATCATTGTTAACTTGGAAATCATAAGGCTGAGTTTCGATGAGAGTACCATCTAAAGCAATGCCAGCTGCGTCTAAAAGTTGAACCAGTGGAATATCTACACCAGCATTCGGCATAATGCGATCGTGTAGATCCTTGAGATTGCCAACTTCAAAGGATTGGATGAAAATACGACTGGGATCGGTGAAATTCTCAGCTTTGAGGGTGTCGATGAGAATTTCACTGATGTTTCTGTTAATTTTCTCTGTAGTACCTACATAGGTGGCTTCTTGAGCAAAATAAGTGGGATGCTTGGTTTCAGGATAGATGCCAATTTTTTTACCAGTCTCGGCTTCCACTTGTTTCACCAAGTCAATCACTTCCGCCAGAGTGGGAATTTCAAATTCACCGTTAAAAGATTGGTCGCGGAAAGGTAAACGCTGTATGGCTTTTAAACTCTTGATTTCTTCCAGAGTAAAATCTTCAGCAAACCAACCAGTGATTTCAGTTCCATCGAGGCTGACTGTTTTTTTGCGATCGGCAAACTGTGGATACTTGGTAATATCATAAACATCTGTGGTGGTATTGCTGAAATTCACAGTACCATCAGCGTTTAAAATTGCCAAAGCAGGCTCATGGCGAGCAATTAACACGCCATCTTTTGTCACCACTAAATCAGGCTCGATAAAATCAGCGCCGTCCTCAATTGCTTGTTTATAAGCCTCTAAAGTATGTTCTGGAAGCTTTCCACTGGCACCTCTATGACCGATAACAAATGGTGCTTCGCCATCTAAGGTTTTAAAAAAATCAGGTGTAGCAATGGGAGCTTCTAATAAATTACCAGCAGCATCAAAATGTAGCAGGTAAGGGCCAAATTCGTCTCCCACCCAAATAGTGCCATCTTTATCAAATACAAATGATTCTACGTCAAAGTCAGCACCAGTTAATAATCTCTCAGAAGTTCCTTCATTAACTATGGAAAAAGGAATTTTATTGTGAGGATCGGCAAGTTGAATGTAATCTAAAACCTTGACAGTGCCATCACCATTTTCTCTGCCCTTAAAGCTGGGGTCTAAACGATGGATACGTAACAAAAAATCTTCACTATTATCTTTGCTACCGTAACCATTATCTGAGAGAAAATAGAGAGAATTATTATTAGCAAATTGTACACCGCTAAATCCTTGTATTGGCTGTCCTGGGAAAGGGCCGGTTCTACCATTACCGGAAATTTCCCCACCAGAAGCCGGCCCTTCACCATAGGTATCAGCGGGTAAAGAGGCAAAACCTACTAATTCAATTGCCATAATGAGAATGTTTTTGGAGTGTTTGATTTAAGAGCGATCGCAACAATGATGAAATGTTGAGTGTTGACTGTTGACTGATGACTGTCAGCAGCTAACATTGATGTTTTTCACAACTCAATAGCATTGCTATAGCCTTAAAGATATTTTCACTGAAAGATTAAGAAAAGAATAAATGAAGCGGAAGAAACGATTAAAATAAAGTTATTATTAAATAATAATAATTGTCAAATTTTATCAAAAAACACTGAGAAAAATATATTTAAAGCTAGTAGTCTATCGTATTAATTTTGATGAGTTTGTAGTAAGCACTTCAGTGCTTAAAAATCAAGGACTAAAGTCCTAACTACAAACTTATTTACCCCTCGTAACTAATGCGATGAACCACTAGCGCCCAATAAATTTAAGATCCCCGACTTCTTTAAGATGAGTTTGTAGTAAGCACTTCAGTGCTTAAAAATCAAGGACTAAAGTCCTAACTACAAACTTATTTACCCCTCGTAACTAATGCGATGAACCACTAGCGCCCAATAAATTTAAGATCCCCGACTTCTTTAAGAAGTCGGGGATCTATTATTGTTCAGGAATTTCCGGATTATGCTAGGTGAAACAATTAGCTAACTATACTAGCAACAAAAACAAAATCATTGGCACTGAGGCTAGTTGCAGTAATTCCAACTAATAAAGCCAACTCTGTATTTCCAGTTTTCACCAAAGTATCACTACCTTGTTGCAATAGGGTTAAGGCACTAAATTGAGTCACGCCAATACCGCCAAGCCCGATTTTATCAATGCCTGCTGTAAAGTCACTGACGATGTTCTTAGCAGTTGGCAGGCTGCTACTAGCAATCCAAAATTGGTCAATACCAGTGCCACCACTGAGTTTATTACCACCTGCAACACCAGCAAACAGCACATCATCGCCATCGCCACCAAACAAAAAGTCATCGACATTTGAGAACAAGATGTCATCACCAGAACCACCATACAAACGGTTCTTGCTACCTCCACTGCTGAGGGTGTCGTTACCATCTCCACCGAATAAGAATTGGCGAGAACCTTCAATTACTGTGAGAATATCATCGCCTGCGGCTCCGAATAAATTATTACTACCATCGGCTTCCACCACAGTAATTACATCGTCACCATCGCCACCATCAACATTGGTACTTTTAGCCGCACCATTTTGACCAATAAATATCTGGTCGTTACCTTTTTGACCGGATACACAAGAGTCACTACCTACCAGTACAATGTCATCACCCCTTCCGGCTCGAATTGTGTTGCCTGTAGCACCTTCTACAAAGTCTGCACCATCACCAGCAAAAAATGTTTGTCCCGGCTTGAGTGTCACATCATCGCTGTTGCTAGAACCAAAACCATCAGGGAAAGTAGGCTCTACAGTTGTTAAGTTATTAGGTAGTTCCAGAATGCCCAATCTTTCAGCAGGAGTATTTCCTGTAACGTTGAAGTCGTTATCATTGAGCAAAGCTAGGGTGTTGGGTGCTACCAGCGCCAAACCTTCTAATTTTTCCACCCCGGTGTAACCCAATTGAGCAGCGTTAGCAATTAAACTCTTGGTCACAGGGGTAATATTGGCAGCAGCTAGTTCCGCAGAGGTCAATTGCTCAATGGTTTTCCCGGCTGGCAAAGTAAAATTCCCTGGATTGTTGATGTTGGTTGCCCCGGCTAAATCAATTTGGTAAATTAATTTATTGCCAGCAGATGTACCATTGTCATCACGCTCGACTACTGCAAATTTACCGTTACCCAAGGAAACTGCATCGCCAATTTTATCGGTTGCTGGCAGACCTTCTAGGCGATATAAATACTCTGCTGTTACTTGCTTGCTGACAATATCAAACTCTAGAATTCGCAGGTTGAGAGAAGCTTTAGAAGTTGCATCATTAGCAACATCAGGATTATCAATTGGACTTTGAATAAAGGCGTATAATTTATTGCCTTGCAATGCCACAGCTTCAAATCCCCGGTTATTGCGGCGCTGGGCATAAACCGCAGGCAATACTTCAATGCCAAAGGTTCCAGCTGGTTGGTCTGGGTCGGATGCGGTGGCGGTTCCTTGAGGAATGAAGCGCTCAATCAGTTTACCATTGCTATCGAAGTGGTAAATGGCGGGGCGATATTCATCCACCAACCAATAGTCACCATTTTTGGCAACTACAATTCCTTCCAAGTCTGCACCCAAAGGATCGTTAGCTAAAACATTGTTGTCTAAGTCAACGGCAATTTCATCTGTGTAAGCTAAACCGTTTCCTACAGCTTGCAAATTGGGTAGTCCTGTTAATGGCGTTGTTCCATCTTGCCGAAATAGCTTGGTTCTGTTGGTGATGGTGATTTCACCAGTGGTACGGTTGAGTTCAAAGCTAATTATTTCCGGCTGGAAATCTGGTAATAAAAATGGTCTATTAACGCCATCAGGTTCTCCATTGGGGCCCCGGTCTGTGTTGGTGACAAACTTCAGGTTGCCATTTGCTGCAATTCCTTGAAAATACAACCCAGAAAAACCACCCAAGAAAATATCTTGATTTTTTGAGGTTGTACCTAACTTGGGTAAATTTTCAAAGTCATAAATAGTCAGCTTTGGTTGGGCGACGGGATTACGGGGATCGTAGCTGGTGGTGTCGATATTTAAAGGATTGGGCAAAGCGTTAGCAATATTTTGCCAAGGTACGAATTTGAAGTTAGAACTGATATTTTCTTGTTCACCTTCATCGCTAACTATTTTACCTGGTTCATTGGAACCATCTTGAGTCACAAATAAACCAAATGGGAAGTTAGGCCCCAGTGGTACGTTAATCACATCTGCACCGTCTGACTCTTGGACGCTATCAATTGGCCCGTTGTTACCAACAGCAAAGTTACCGATAAAATCGTTGTTACCTTCACGGGTGTAGGCAACAAAAGTGTTGTCGCCTTGGCTGGATGCCAGTAAGTAACCTGTGCCATTTTTACCGTAGTAAATGGTCAATCCTTCGACATCATTGGTGAGGTAATTACCGCCCAAGTCTTTAACTTTATCAATTAACTTGCCAGTGCTGCCACCATTTGGTTCTGCTTGGTACTTCCAAATACCGACATCTTCCTGCCCGATGTAAAGAAAGCCTGTTTCTTGGTCTACCACCATGCCCTCAGTTTGAGGTTCGCGATCGCCCACTGTTGGTACAGTAAATTCTCGTACTTGCTCGATACCAATTTTACCATTACCTTTATCAATCAGTTTATACTGAGCCACGTCTCCGGTTTCCCGGCGATTCACAAAGACATAGTAATCATTGGTGATGGGACTGCGGTACAACGCCAAGCCGTAAGCACTGCGAGAAGATGAAGAATAAGGTTCTGCAAAGGGTAGCCCTTGGAAGAGAGTGCCAATGCTGCTATCGGTAATGTCTTCTAAGTATTGTCCGGGGGTGTTGGGGTTAATTTTGAAGATTGCTAGTTTATCATTTTGGCGATCGCTAGCCACAGCAATATCAATAGATTGATTGCCTAATTTAAAACCGTATTGCAAATCAATGTTGTTGTAGCGAATTCCACCAGGATTAACTGTTTGCAACAAATTACCAGACAAATCATAAACCCGCAGTCCGGCATTTTTCACGGAAGTCAATACTAAGCTATCGGCAGAATTGCTAGCATTCACATAAATGGCAGGGTCATCAGCATCGCCACGTTCATCAACTGGGAGTGTTTCATCGTCCAACAAATCGGGGGTAGTTTCCACCGTAGGCGCAGCAGTGGGAACTAAATCTGCACCCAAGGTGAGGATTTGGGTAAATTGGGTGCTACCAAAGTTGTTGTCACTCACCAACACAATGGACTGACGACCATCGGCTAATTTGGGCCCCAAGGCCAGGCCTTCTATATTATCCAATCCCGTAATTGGGTGATTGGCATCAGTAGGCAGATTCAAATCGCTTAAATTTAACAGCAGGCGTTTTTGACTGGGTTTAATCGCTGCTAGTTGCTCGGCACTCAAATCATTGAGAGAATTGTAGAAACTAATATCTGTTGCACCTTGCAAAGAAACTTCGTAAATTTTGATGGTGTTGCCTACACCTTGTGCAAAGGAACGTTCCAACGCCAGTAAAGTGCCACGATTATCAATTGCTAATAAATCCACTAAACCATTATCAGCAAAACCTGTGCTGGGGTTGGGCGCTTCCGGGATCGCATCTGTAATATAAAGGTATTCTTTTTCTGGTTGTCCGGTAACCAAATTGTATTGCACAATCCGCGAACGGCTACCACTGGTGAGTGAAGCCCTCAAACCATCTTGGGATAAGGCGTTTTCAGTGGCGGTGAATAAAGTTTTTTGGTCTGGTGTGATGGTGAGGCTTTCAAATGCCAGATTATTGTAAACCCCTGATGTTTGGGTATCACCTGCATCTACAACACCGTTGTTGTTGGTGTCTGCAACCACTGGCAAGAATTTAGTGGGGACGGGTAGCGATCGCAATTCTTGACCTGTAGCCAAAGAAAACTCTTTAATAAAGGGATTGGTAACGCGACTTGCACCCAAATCCGGTCTAACTTCTCCTTCTGAAGAAATGAAAACAGTGCCGTTATTGGTTAAAGCAATACCTTCTGGGTCGAGGCTGTTGGTTGCAAAAAAGTTGCCGTTGCTATCTTTTAAAGGAGTGACATTAGTGAAAGTCACCCCATTATCAGTAGTGAAAGTGTAGAAACGAGCCAAACCATTGCTATCAGACCTAGCATCAGAGATGGCATAGTAGACATTGTTAACAGCGTCGTAGGTGACACCAGATAATCCACCCACTGGAGTCGCTGTACCATTCACATTTCCCGCCCCACCATCAGGAATAAAGCCAGTGACAAAGGTACTTTGTGTGACAAATTCTGCGCCGGGAATGGTTTTACCTGGTTCGCTTGCCCCGGTTTCCACCTCTGCGAACACCAAGCGATGGTCGGAACTAGGAAAGGGAAAAGTACCCACTGGGGAAAATGTCGGGTCAGTATTCAGCGGCCAGAATACTCCAGAATTGGCAATTGTCAAGTCAGCAGAGGGCAGTACATAATCAGACCGCAGGTTTCCAGGAGTAGTATCGCTAAAATCTGCCGTGTCAAAAGCCGGATTACTTTGATGATTGGCATTGGCACCACCTTGTAAAGCTGCTTGTTGGGGGCCGCCAAGACTGCTAGGGATGACATTAGTATTAATACCGGGATTTTGCAATAATTGGCGGATGGCAAAGTCAACACTATCACCATCTAACGGGTCAGCATTTTGGTCGCCCATAATCACAAAACTTGACCCAGCAGCAATACCGCCTGTTTTACCTGCATCATCATAGATGTAATTGCCTTTACCAGCAGTAATATAATCTGCCCAAAAGCGAATTTCATCATGATTGCGTTTGCCGTTGCGGTCTTCTGGCCCATCAAACACCGGTGGTGTGGGGTGACTGGCGAGGACATGAATTGTCTTACCGTTGACTTGGATTGGTATATCCCAGTGGCTTTTAGAAGAAAGACGTAGAATTGCTAGTTCCTCAGAAGAATACCAATCATTTGCCTCTGGAGTCGCAGCATCATCAGGAAGCAAGGCATCAGGCATATCCTTCCAAAGGAACTTTTGGAAAGTGCGGATATTGGCAGTATCGATGGGATATTTGGACAACAGCAACATTCCAAATTGCCCAGGGAAGTTACCAAATCCCAAGGCATCATCGCCATATCCCGCTTCCCCTGGGGTGGTAACTATTTTACCGTCGTTGTTCAAATCAAACCAAGAAGCAATACCCGTATTAGAAGGAGCAATGTAAAAGTAGGGGTAATCAACAGGAGTTGCACCATTTTGACTCACCGCTAAATAATTTTGTACAAATAATTCAACTGCTTCCACAGAGTAATCAAACTCATTAATCAGCAGCACATCCGGGTTATTGCGCTGAATGATTTCTGCCACCGCCTTTGCCTGAGCATTATCAGGATTAGAAAGATCCGTTACTAACTGACCTTCTGCATTGCGATTCAAGGAAGCATTGAACTGAGAAAAGCGAATTGTGTTTGTCATAAAAATGGGGGGTGGGGCATTGGGCATTGGGCATTGGGCATGGGGCATTGGGAGAGGCAGAAGGATGGTTCTTCATTTTGAATTTTGAATTGTTTGTCTTTCTCTTTTTCCTCTGCCCCTGCGTGCGATGTGTTAAACGAAAACAAAACGGTTATCTGTTGCCAAATTTGTATTTTGGTTTAAACCGGTTTCAACAACAGCAATTAATTCTGTACCATTGTTGGTGAAAATACCGACGGCTGATTGAATGATGGATACAGATGATGCTGACCCTAAGGAATAATTGTTAGCAATTCCTTTAAGTTCAATGCGATCGCTTGTCTGTAAGTTGAGAATCTCTGCGTAGTCGCTTTTACCAGAATTAGCATAGAAAACAGAGGTGGGGTCGCCTAAAACGTAAGTATCTGCACCTTGGTCGCCGTTGAGCAGGTCGATTTCGTCGCTACCTCCTCCCCAACCAATGAGGCGATCGTTGCCATCACCACCAAAAACTATATCTTTGCCAAGTCCGCCTAAAATTGTGTCATTACCGCCATCGCCAAGGAGTACGTCTGTGCCTCCTTTGCCATCGAGGTAATCGTTGCCTGCTCCACCGTTGATTAATTCACTGCCGTTGGTGCCGATAATGCGATCGCTGCCTCCTTGAGCATTGACTATGTACCGATCTAAACCAGTAAGTTCTTCCACAAAAATGATGTCGTTGCCAGATGTGGCTTTGTTGTTAGCCACAGTCAGTTCAAAGGTATCGCTGGCTGTCAGGCCTTTCTTATCAGTGGCGGTGACTGTAACTGCAAAAATGCCAGTTTTGGACACAGCGCCGGAGATGACTCCAGTGTTAGCAGCGATACTAGCCCCACTTGGTAAACCACTGGCGCTGTAACTCAGGGTGTCCCCTGCATCGATATCAGTGAATTTGTCACTGACATTGAAAGAAAAGGCTTTGTTTGTAGAGATGATTTGGTCGTCAATGGCTTGCACCACTGTGGGTGCTTCATTAATATCCTTGACTTGGATACTCAACACCTTTTCCACAGAAAGCCCACCATTATCGGTACTGCGTAACCGAATACTGTAGGCAGATTTGGTTTCAAAGTCTGGGGAAGCTTTGATTTGTAAGCTGTTGCCATCTATTGTGAAGGCGGCGTTATCAATATCGCCAGTTCCCGTAACCAAGCTGTAGGTAAAAGTGTTACCTGTGTCAGGGTCGATGGTGGTAAATGTACCGATGGTTGTGTTTGCTGGAACATTTTCATTGACGCTGGTAGCACTCAATGTTATGTCCGTGGGGGCATTGTTTCCAGATATGTTAAACCTAGCCACACTGGGGTCGTGGTCGCTATCTTGCTCGGCAAATTCTGAGTTGATGTGGACTACATCATAGGCATCTAGTTTACCCAGCAAGTTGTTACTAACTAAGATGTGGTCAAGGGTTTGGGCGTTGCCTTCAAAGTTGTAGGTGTAACGCTCGTTTTGAGGCAGAGTTTCAATTAAAGAAGTCAGCCCAGCGCTTTCTAGGATGCTGACAGGATTGGAAAACTCAAAGTCATTCAAGTCACCAGCCACCACCACATTGGCATTAGGATTAATGGCTAAAATGCTTTCAACAAAGTTTTTCACCAAGGTGGCTTGTTGTCGGCGCTGCACTTCGCTAGTCAGCGTTGGTGGTTGATTCGGGCCGTATAGAGGTTGGTCGCCACCTTTGGAATTAAAGTGATTACCAATTACATACACGGTTTCGCCGTTGAAAATAAATTCACCAACTAAGGGTTTGCGACTGCTATTGAAAGCCGAGTTGGTGGGGTCAATCAAACCGGGACTATTAGAAATTACCGGAACACCAGAGTTATTGGTGACTGTGGTGCTGGAGGTAGAAGTACCACCGGGACGATCTACAAAGCTGACGCGGTTGGGATTAAATAAGAAGCCGACGCGGATATTTCCCCCAGGTTCGCCGCCATTGGTATCGTCCACTGGGTTAATTTGACGATATTCGTAGGTGGGGCCGCCAGCTGCGGCTATAGTATCAATTAATTTTTGGAAGGTAACGCTGGCATCAACTACGCTATCGTTGGTCGGGCCGTTATTGTCCTGAATTTCTTCTAGAGAAATGATGTCAGGGGATTGCAAATTATTGACAATGCTGTTGGCAAGGTTGTTAAACTTGCTTGCACTATCGTTTGGGTCAAGATTTTCGACGTTGAAGGTAGCAATTGTCAGTTGGTTGGTGGTGGCAGTTAAATTAGTGACTTCTTTGGTTAGGGTGTTGGAGGTAACACTCACCGAAGTTGGCAGAACTTCGTAGTTACTGAAGTTATAATCAACCACACCTGTAATTGTGCCGAAAGTCGCACCAACATTAACTTGTGGTGAGCTACCAGAAGTGAACAATGTGTCATCTATTTGGATGCGTTCGGGATTAAAATCATTGGCACTAATACCAATACCACCGCGTGCTGTACGTCCGGTGGCGTTAGCGCCGTTGTCTGCCAGTACCCAAATCTCCCCAAAAGAATTTGTCGGGCTAACTGCCACAGGATTATTTACCTGTACCAGCATTCCTTCTAAGCTTTCGTAGAAATCGATGCCATCTTGGGCAGGGTCAAATAATGTGGCAGGATTTTCTACATTTCCACCCACAGCATCGTTATTAATTACTTGAGTGGGAATAGTCCGGCCGCCGTTGCCAAGAATAGTCGCACTGGGCAAAGCATTGCCACTGGAAAGTTTGACAATGGTAGGGCTAGTAATTTCTGTAGTCGTCAGGTTATTTGCATTACCACCAGGACGAAATTCGGTGACTGTGCCAGTAACTAATACAGAATCCCCCACAGCCACCGTTGGTGCTGATGAGGTAAAGACAAAAATGGCTTCGGAGGTGCGATCGTCGTTATCTGGATTGGGGTCTTGTAAGTAAAAACCGTTACTTGTTCTGACTGTGACGATGCCTGCTACATTGTTAACGATTTGACCTGCCAAGGGTGAGATATGCCCTGCTCCCTGAATTTCGCTAATCTTAATCGATGGGGCTACTTCATTATCTGTCACCGTAATATCTGCATTAGCGTTAGTAAAACCTGTAACTGAAGCAGTTATGGTCACTGTCTGGGAGCCATCAAGTATTAAATCGTCTACGGCATCAATGGCAAAGGTGACAGTGGAACTATTGCCTGTGAAAGTGACAGTTGTGGGTACTGTTGCCTCAGTTGTATCGTTACTGCTCAAATTGACAACTAAATTTGATGTGGAGGTGTCTGAGCGTGTCAAAGTGGCTGTAGCAGCATTAGCCCCGGCATTTTCGGCAAATGAGCTAGGAGTAATACTGAAAGTGAAAGTTGGTAATGGTGGGATAGAGCGTAGATTATTGATATAAGTTGTATTGGCTCCACCATTGGCCAAACCAGGTGTAGTTGAAGCAAAGGCAATTCCTGTCGTCCAGTTAGTAGTGTTTGTTGCACCTGCCAGGTCAGAGTTTAATGCATAGCCTGTGTTGTTTGTGCTAGTGCCAAAATTGACATTTGCTGCACTTGTGAAGGCTCCTGTTGCAGTGCCAATATCTACAGCAAATCCGTCTGCGGAAATGGTTGCGCCAGTATTTGAAGTATCGACCCAAACAACATCATCACCAGCAATATCTCCGGTATTTCCGCTATTGGCGTTAGGTAAGAACGACCCACCAGCGTTGAGAGCGATATTCCAGTCGTTAGCTGATGGATTATAGGATGTGTTCTGAGTAATAGCTGTAGTTCCACCGACTGTAATGATAGTTCCTGCTTTGAAGGTGGAGGCTATGGAACTAACATTTGTAAATTTATAAGCAGAAAACTTAGAGGCTTTGGCGGCTGTAGAATCTCCCACAAAGAAAGACTCAAGCTGTGTAGCAGTCAAATCTTCAGTAAGCAAAAGCTCGATGAATTCGTCAGTTGTGGTCAGGGTTCCACCACGATAAAATTCATTAATTATAATCTTGGGCATAAAAACCTCTTAATAAGTCTCAGGGCTAGTACCAGCAGCATCAATGCCACTTTCAAAGTCCGAAGCGTGGAGAATTTGGAGTGTAAGTGCCATTTTTATTGCCAGTAAAACGACGTTAACTGCAAAAATGTAATTCGCAGTTAGAGCGATCGCAATTCCAAATACAGCTTCTAGACCACCATTTTTGGCAGTTACCAGAAGTTTTTTGTACAACTTTTAAGTATTCAGCCACCCTAAACTATCTGAATAAAGTTAAGAAACAGCTAGCAAAAGGTTAAAAAAACAGATAGTTGAGTTGATAAAAGGCAAAAGGCAATAGGCAAGAGGCAACAGGACTGAAACTCCGTTAGCTGAAGGGTTTGGCGGTTAGTTTCTGTTCTCAGCTATCCTGCAACTGCGATAAATTGCAGGCAAAAACACAAACATTTAAGAATTTTTATGCGAAAAATTTTTCAATGCCTGCAAACCACAATTTATTGAAAAAAATCAAAAATAAATATAAATTTTTTTAGATACTATGTAAGATGCAATACAGGCTAATATTTTTTAGAAATGGAAAATTTGCTGACTAAATACCTTAGGAAACCAGCTTATTTGAGTGGTAACTTAGTAGTAAAAGTACTACCTTGACCTAATTCACTTTGAACATTTAAACTACCGTGGTGAGCTTGGACAAGTGCTTGAGCGATCGCCAATCCTAATCCAGAACCGCCGGTATTGCGGGAGCGATCGCTATTGACTCGATAAAAGCGATCGAAAATCCGAGTTTGTTCTAGTTGTGAAATACCAATTCCTGTATCTTGTACTTGGATTACAGCATAGCGATCGCTGCGTTCTAAAGAAACAGTTACTTTTCCGCCTTGGTGTGTGTATTGAATTGCATTAATAATTAAGTTAGAAAATAGGCGATACAGTTGGTCTTCATTGCCAATAATATTTAAAAGCTTTGCTTCTTTAACTGTAGATGTTAATGCGATCTTGTTGGCGATCGCCAATGCGGCAAATTCTTCTATTAAGTCATTAATAATATCATTCAGACAGCAAATATCGCGTTGGATTATTGGTTGACGATCCAGACGAGTCAGCAGCAATAAATCTGCAACAAGAGTTGTGAGTCTTTGATTTTGACGCTGTATAGTTCCCAAAATTTCACGAGATTCAGTTTCATCTAGTTGTGAAAGTAATAGTGCTGATTCTACCGTTGCTTGTGTTGCTGCTAAAGGTGTCCGCAATTCGTGTGCTGCATCAGCCGTAAATTGTTGAATTTGTCGATATGAACGATAAATTGGTTGCATTGCTAATCCTGCTAAGTACCAACTAGCCAAGCCAACCAAACCAATGATTATGGGGGAACCTAATGTTAAACTCAGTTTTACTGCATCCAAATAATTATTAAAATCTTCTAGATTTCGTCCGACTTGAATGTATCCCCAATCACGATTATCTTGGGTATGTAATATCAAGGAAATTTGGTGGTAAACCTTGCCTTTATTGTCTTTGAGAGTTTGCCATAATTCTCGATTAAAATATGGTAAAAGTCCTTCTGGATAAACACCTGCAATGGCGAATAAGTTTCCTGAATTATCAAAAAAACGTACATAATAATGGCCTTGATTGATGGCGCTTAAAATATGGCGTTGGGAATTTGACTGTTGTTGAATGCAGCTTTTCCCAACTACACAAATATTAGGTAAAAGCTTCTCTATCACTGGTTCTAATCTACCGGGTTGCTGTAGCTTCAGTTCGATACTGTCATGTAAAGTTCCAGCAACAGACTCTAATTCTCGGTCTAATGTCATCCAATGAGCATGAGCGATCGCTTTATAAATACCATAACCAGATAAACTTAAAATCAAAGCCATAACCAGCGCATACCACAGCGCTAAACGCAGGCGAGTTTGCTGAAACAATCGATTTTGATTCATCTTAAAGTTTTAATTTCTGAGATTCAGACGATATCCTATACCATGCAAAGTTTCGATCGCGTTTTCACAACCACTATTAGCTAGTTTGCGCCGTAGCAAACGCATTTGAGCCGCTACTACATTACTGATAGGTTCTGCATTCGCTTCCCAAAGTTGATAGCGAATTTGTTCTGTGGTCACAATTTGATTTGGATGCTTCATGAAATATTCTAGTAACTGAAATTCTTTATTAGTGAGGGAAATTTCTTGTTTTTCACCCTGAGAATTTCGACTGATAACCAGATAATTTCCATAATCTAGAGTGAGATTGCCAATAGTTAATTCTTGGGGCTGAAATTGTGGCGATCGCCTTTGCAAAGCGCGTAATCTGGCTAATAATTCTGCCATCCCAAATGGCTTTACTAAATAGTCATCTGCACCAGCATCCAAGCCAGTAACTTTGTCTTCCATTGTGTCTTTAGCTGTTAGCATTAACACAGGCAGAGGACTTTTATGATAACGCAATCTTTTGCATAATTCCAAACCAGAAATCCCAGGTAGCATCCAATCAAAAATAGCTACTGTATATTGTGTCCAACTATCTTCGAGATATGCCCACGCTTCATTACCATCTAACACCCAATCAATCAAGTATTTCTGCTGAGTAAGAGTTCGCTTAATCGCAGTACCTAAATCTGGTTCATCTTCGACTAATAAGAGCCTCATGAGACTTCACCTATCAATAGTTTGGATGAAATTTGTCTGGTCTAATTTCAAATTACACAGCTATCAAGCCTTTTTTACTTCTGAATTCTGAATTATGAATTATGAATTATCCTCATTACCGATTAAAGTTAAACCGTCCGTCTACCTTTTCGCCTTGAATATCTGCGGTTATTTTCACTTGATACTGGCCTGTTGCTTTTTCAGACAGTACAGAAGTATAGTGCTTCTCCTTAGTATCATAGTTAAAAATAACTGACTTTTGCTGTCCATCCGGCAACTGAACTTGAGCCGTAACTTTGGCATTTGATACAGTTTCGTGATTGTCACCTTTTTGCAAATATAAATCCATGTGCGTTACCTTTGCTTCTTTTACAGGTACAAACTCTAAATGATAGGTTCCTGTTTCTACAACTTGACCGCCTTTAGATGCACCATGCTGGCTATTAGTTTTAGTTGTAGGTGAAGCTGAAATATTTGGTTTTTCAGAATTAAGAGTAGAGTTAATTGGGGGATTTGTTTGATTTGTGTTATTACAAGCTGCCAAAAACAATAGTCCAAGATTGAGGAGAATTATCCAGCTAAATTGCAGTAATTTCATTGGTTTATTCCTTGTTTATTGTGGAAATATCAATTTGTATCACGCAGAGGCGTAGAGAGAAGTCGGAGCGGCGGCTTCCGCCGATCTGAACTTCGGTGGTCGCAGAGAGTAAGAGTTGAGAATAGTTTATTTTGGGACTTTATCTTTTCTCTGTGTTCTCTGCGCCTCTGTGGTTCGTTAAAAAAATATTCTATATTAGCTAATTGATAACTATATTCACACTTGATGTATTTTTTCGAGCAACCAAAAATTTGCCAAATTCAGAATACAAAGCAGGCAAAACTAACAGTGTCAAAGCAGTAGAAGTAAACAACCCTCCTAATACAACTACAGCCAAAGTTTGTAAAATTTCTTTACCTGCGCCAGTGCCAATTACTAGAGGTATCATTCCTAAAGCTGAAGTTAAAGCTGTCATCAAAATGGCAACTAATCGCTCCATTGAACCTTCAAAAATGACTTTGTGTAAAGGCATTCCCTGTGCCAGCTTATTGTTATAGTTGTCTACTAACAACAGCCCGTTACGTGTTGCTACGCCAAATAAAGTAATAAATCCTACTAAAGATGCCACTGAGATAATCCCACCTCCCAGAGCAATGGAAAATATACCGCCTACCAATGCTAGAGGTAAGTTAATCATAATCATCAGCATTGCAGCCACAGATTTAACGGCAAAGTACATCAAAACTGCAATGATGACAACAGCGAGTCCACCAAATACCAGCAAGTTCTGGGTAGCTCGTTCTTCCGATTCAAATTGACCGCCGTATTGAATGAAATACCCTGTGGGCAATTGTATTGACTGACGTATTTTACTTTGAATTTCCTCCACTGCCGATCGCAAATCTCGACCGGAGACATTCGTAGACACAACTATCAAGCGTGAAACATTCTCGCGGTTAATTGTGTTGGGGCCAGTACCATAGTCAATTGTGGCAACTTGAGCTAAAGGAATTTTTTCACCTGTAGGTGAATCTACGAGTAAATTACGGATAATATCTAAGTTATTGCGTGCTTCTGGTTGCAACCAAACGACTAAATCAAATAATTGTTGGTCTTTGAGAACCTGAGACACAACTCGTCCATTGAGTGAGGTTTCTACCATCTGGGCGAGATTACTGATAGTTAAACCGTAACGACCTGCGGCTTGGCGGTTAAATTTGATTTGTATTTGTTTAATTGGAACTTGGGGTTCGAGTTGTAAATCTACAAGTCCAGGAATGCTACTCACAGCCGCCTGTACTTCTGCTCCCAAGTGTCGCAGTTGTGCTAAATCAGGGCCGAAAATTTTAATAGCGATCGCACTTCTAACTCCTGATAATACCTCATCCATGCGGTGGGAAATAAACCCGCCAATATTAGGAGCAACTCCAGGGATTTTCGCAAACTCCTGTCTTAACTTCTCAATACTCCCCGTCCGATCTTGCAATCCTTCTGGACTTAATTCCACATCTAAATGTCCTAAATTCACTCCCCCTGCATCTGCATCACCCGGTGCGCGTCCAGATCTTAACTGCACTGTCTGAAATCGCTTGTCATCCTTAAGCGCATTCTGCAATGTTAATCCCACTTGGTTTGTTGCTTCTAGGGAACTCCCAGGATAAAGCAGCATCGCATTCACTAAAGATGGTTCCTGAAATTCTGGTAAAAACACTCTTCCTAAAGTTGGTAAAATCACCAAAGAAGCTACCAAAGATGCTGTCGCGGCTACCAAAATTATTGTCGGAAAACGAATCGCAAAATTGAGGATCGGGCGATAAATACGCTGTGATAAAGCACTTACCCAAGTATCATCGGTGGGTAGTTGTCGATTTGCTAGTAAAATCGCGCATAGTGCCGGAGATAAAGTCATTGCCACGAAAGTAGAGGCCAAAATTGCTACCAAATAAGCAACACCCATCGGTGCAAATATCCGACCTTCCACACCTGTGAGTATAAAAATTGGTGCAAAAACAACGGCAATAATTACCGTCGAAAAAATAACGCTAACTCTCACTTCCACTGAAGTATCATAAACAACCTGAAAGGGATGCACTGGATGAGTTGCAACTTGATTTTTCCGCAAACCGCGATAGCAGTTTTCCATATCTACAATCGAGTCATCTACGACTGAACCAATAGCCACAGCCAAACCACCCAATGTCATGGTGTTGATTCCTTGACCGAACCAGCCCAAAATCATCATCCCAATCAAAACAGATAAAGGAATCGCACTGAGAGTAATGATGGCTGTGCGCCAGTTCATCAAAAACATCAACAAAATGATGGAAACAATAATCGTGCCATCCCGCAGAGAACTAGTAACATTTTCAATAGCAGCTGCAATAAAATTTTCTTGGCGGAAGGTTTCTGTGACTTTCACATCTTCAGGTAACCCAGCTTTCACTTCTGCCATCGCTTGTTCAATGGCTTTAGTAACAGTGGGAGTATCATTTTGCGGCTGCTTGTTGACCATCAATACAATTGCAGGTTGACCATTAAAACTGCCATCTCCACGTTTTAAGCCTGTTCCAATGCGGACATCTGCAATGTCTTGAAGGAGGACAGGCGTACCATTACGGGAGGCGATCGCAGATTTTCCTAGCTCCTCAATTGACTCAATCCGCCCCAAGCCACGAATAATTAGCTCTTGGTCTGGATCGATAAAAAAACCGCCCGCAGCATTAACATTAGCGTTCCTAGCCGCTTCTGTGACTTCATCCAAGGTGATATTATATGCCTTCAATTTTGCTGGATCGACTAAAACTTGATACTGGCGGACATCACCACCATAGGCAATAACTTGGGAAACACCAGGTACAGCCAGCAATCGATTTGTGACATCGCGATCGACCAAACGCCGGACTTCCATCAGTGGAGTTGTTTCGGCGGTGAATGCATATTGCAAAACTGTAGCAATGGGAGAAGAAATTGGCGAAATTTGGGGATTTTCCACCCCCTCTGGTAACTTTTCTTGTACTTGTTGCAATCGTTCCGTCACCAGTTGACGCGCTTGATAAATATCAGTCCCCCATTTGAAAATCACCTTAACAACAGAAATACTCACAGCAGAAGCAGAACGCACCGTTTCTACTCCTGGTGTACCATTAACCGCACTTTCAATCGGCAGAGTAATCAGAGTCTCCACCTCTTCAGGTGCTAATCCTGGCGCTTCAGTTTGAATTTCAACTTGAGGCGGAGCAAAATCAGGAAACACATCCAACGGCATCTGACTCAGATTATACGTACCTAAAACCGTAACTGCGATCGCTCCTAGCACAACTATCCAGCGCTGGACAATCGACCATTTGAGAATTGCATTCAGCATAATTTAATTACAAAGAATAAATAAAAACGGTTTTAAGCCACCAAACTCATCAACGTTTCCCAAACAAGGACTTTAAAACTCCTCATCCTCTCTGCGCCTGGGCGCCTCTGCGTGAAAAAAATCATCCCGCCTTCTCTGCAACCCCTGTTCCTCATGAACCGGAATATCTAAACGAGAATTATCTACCAGTATGAAACGCGACTTGCGACGCCCAGACCAAAAACTCCCAGCCGCAAAAGCTACGCAGGCGATCGCACCTCCCCCAACCACCATCACTGGTAAACTGGATGTTTTCACCTCTGAATAGACTTTGATATCTTCCTCTTTTGTTGGCTGACTCCCACCCCGCAAAGATTGAGCGTAAAGTTGCGGCGCACGTCGAGTAACTATCAAATCTCCCTCAAATAAGCCAGTTTTCACCTCTACCATATTTTCAGAAGTTTCACCCAAGCTGACTTCCACCGGCTGATAAGCGTTACCATTTTGTAAATAAACCTGTTGCTTGCCATTTACCTCGACTACAGCCGAACTCGGTATAGCCAACATAGCTGAGGAAGCTTGATTTGCCATAACTTCCAAATCAGCAAACATTCCAGGCTTGAGTACTCCGCCTGGGTTATCGATTTCGGCTTTCACAGGTAAAACTCGCGTCTCATCTGCTACCCCAGAACTAATAACCGCAATCCGTCCCGTGAAAGTACGGTTAGGTACAGCAGCAACTTTGACAATTACTCTTTGATTAGTTCTAATTTTGTTTAAATCTTTTTCGTATATATTAGCTGTGGCAAAAACTCGATTGTCGTTGACAATCGTCATCAGTTTGCCGCCTGCATCTTCAAATGATTGACCAATAGTAACTTCTCGGTCAGCAACTTTACCAGAAATCGGGGCGGTAATTGTGACTAACCCTTTGGCATTACCACCAATTCCCAGTTGTTGTAGCCGAGTTTGATACGTTTGATTACTGAGATTAATTCGTGATTTTGCTACTTTAACTGCCGCCTGGGCACGTTTGAGTTGATTTTCTGCGGCGATTACGTCTTGGCGGTTATTGGCTTTAGCGAGTTCTGCTTTGGCTTGTGCTAACTGGGTTTGAGATTCGAGGAAATTACGTTGCGGTAAGGCACCAGCCTCAGCGAGTTGCTTGTCTTTGTCGTACTTTTCTTGGGCAAATGCTACTTGAGTTTGGGCTTGAACAATTTCTGCTGCGGCGATTTGTTGATAGCGATCGCGGTTTTGTTGTGCTAATTTTAAGTCTGCTTGCGCCTGTTGCCAATCAGCTTGAGCTTGGGCAATTTTTTCCTGGGACTCTACACGTAGTGACACCAATTCCGGACTCGATACAACCGCGACAGCTTGACCTTTTTCAACTAAGCTACCAGGTTCCACCAATAGTTCTAAGACTTTCGCCCCGGAAATTGGGGTAGTTACTTGCGCTTGTTTGCTGGGCAGAGTTTCAATTTGTCCAGTGGCTTTGATGCCAATAGTTAGCCGCTGGCGTTTGACTGGCTCAACTTTAATTCCCAGTTGTTTTGCTGTTTCGGCATCAACTTTAATCGCAGAGGAAGTTGTATTAGCTTCACTTCCTCCTTGAAATTCGTCTCCATGTCCAGTATGAGCAAAAACTACTACAGGAATAGCTAATAAGACAAAACTCAGGAGTGTTGTGGAAAAACAAGATGCAGAGATTGGCATTACTATCAAAAGTCCTTGAGTAGGTGGGGAAAGAAATTGCGATTAAGTATTGTTCTAAAAGACATTTCATGCATTTGATTTCCAGTTTTTCATCTTGAAATGAAATTGGCATGAAATTCAAACAATACCTAGATTTCCCCACTCTCTAATTACCTTTAACGGAAATTACCAGGATTGAGGCGAACAGAGTTAGGTTGAGACTGGCGACGAATTGCGACTCCATTGCGGAGGTTTCTGGCGGTACCACCATCTTTGGCATCAAGGAAAGGCTTGAGATTAATTCCACCTCTATATGAACTAACTCGATTATTGCCGTTGCCTAGAAGTGTGCGCCCCAAATTATATACGCTGCCTGAGCGATCGCCATAGGTGTTAACAGCTACGGTTTGTTGGCCGCTATCAGCAGTAGTCAAGTTTTGGAAAATGCTGTTGCGGATAACAACGGGATCTTTTCCACGGGGTACTGTCAACACAATTCTGCAAGTTGGGTTAGCTTCACTTGTGACGCAGACAATGTTTTCGTTATTTTGTACAGATGTCTGGAGTTCTTGTAACCCATCTGGACGATACTGTTCCAAGCGGTTGGCAATTGCTACACAACGCTTTTCAGCATCCCAACCACCGCCTAAAGTCGCAGGTGCCGCCCAAGGAAAGTATTGTCCTGGTTGACTTTGTGGCTGATACATGACGGTGTACTGTCCATTGTAAGTCTGACAAGTAAAGCGAGTTGTACTGTCAGATGTAGGTGATGTTGGTATGCCAGTCGATGTATCTATTGGCACTGGTGCTGATGTGCCGCCTGATGGCACTGTTGGTACTACTACTCCATCATCAGTAGGATAAGGATTGTATTGCGCCATTGCCGCGGAATTGCCCAGACACAAAGATAAGCCAATACTGCCCAAAGATATCAATCGCAGCAGTTTTGATGACATAGCCATCCTCCAGTATAAATAGGTAGGGAATTGATAGTTTAACAACAAAGAATTCTAAATTCTGAATTCTGAATTCTGAATTCTGAATTCTGTGTTAAATGACGAATAATTCTATTTTTTGATTCATTAAAAACCTATTTTTTTTCATCTCTGGCTTTTTTTTCTTGCAGTAACTTTTTCACTCGTGCTTGAATTTCTGTATGACGCCCGACTCCTTCATAAGCGTAACGATTGTAACTACTACGGGTAATCAGGTTTTCTAAATTACTAACTCGTTCGCCGCCGCCGGGATGGGAAGATAACCAACTAGGAGGTGCATTTTTTTGCTGTTTATCTAATGTCACCATTAAGTTACGCAAGCCATCAGCAGCGTAACCACTGGCTACAATTAACCGCGTGCCGAGGGTATCTGCTTGACGTTCCATGTCGCGGCTGTAACTGAGGGCAAAGAGTTGGCCGATGGTTCCACCTAAAGGAAGATATTGGGTAACGTTAGAAATTAAGTTGCCTTGGGTGATTAATTGAAAACCGTGAGATAAAACAACATGGGATAATTCATGGCCAATTAATCCAGCTAATTCTGCTTCGGAATTAGTCTTGGCGATCGCACCTGCATTAATAAAGATTTTACCCCCAGGTAATGCAAAGGCATTGAGACTTTCTTCTGGAATTACAAAAAATTCGTATTTAAATTCTTCACGTCCAGTTACTTTAGCTAATTTCTGTCCGATTTCGTTGACGTATGCCAAAACACTTTCGTCTGTAATGGCATTCAATTGTTTTTTTGCTTCTTGGGCTACGGAATCCCCTATTGCTCTTTCACCTTGTAGCAGAATAATGGTAGAATCAACTGCCGAAAATGGCCCAAGCAAACTGCCAGTAAGAGCGTAACCTAACGCACCTGTAATAATATTACCGATGACGTTGCCTCGAATTTCTGCTCGGATATGTCTTTTGTAACGTTCGAGATTTTCTTGTGCTAAGTTTGTAAACTCAGCCGCTTGGGGATCTTCGGGGTTGAGAATGGCAAACTGACGCGCTGCCAAAGATGCTTCCATCCATTTTTTCTCACCAGCCAAGGCAGTAACTCTCGCTTTCACCAATTCTGGTTGGTCTGGATAAAGAGAAGATGCTCGTTCTAATATATCTAAGGCTTCCTTGGGGCGATCGTATTGTTTCAAAATTTGAGCATATCGGATATGACCAGGGATAAATTCTGGATATTGCTCAACTAATAATTGCAAAGGTACAACCGTTCTTGTTTGTAACTTAGTTGCTATCCCCGCCTCTGATTCTCGCCAGTATACCTTACCTCCTGGTGATAGTTGCGTCGGATCGAGTATGGCTGGTTTACGTTCTTGGGGTATGCTCGTTTTGCTAAAAGGTTCTTTGACTTCGCGGTAAATTTTTTCTGCTTGGGGAATTTGTCCGGCGAGATAAAGTCTATCGGCTTCAATAAATTTTAGCTGACGGGTAATTTCTTCAGGACTAAGTGTTGGTTCCTGCGGAGACTCTGGCTTTTTCGGTTCTGATTCCGGGGAGGCTTCTGTTGTTGATGAACCTTCTATTGCTTCCGGTAATTTTCTATCTTTAGTCGTTTCTGAACTGGGTGAATTTATCGTTTCAACTGTAGTAGACGCAGCAGGTTCTTGTGCTGGAACTGGTGCTGTTGGCTGCGTCAAGATAATCAAAATTGATGTCCCAATCGACAGTAATATCCAGTTACAAGCTAGCAGTAGAGACTTCCAGGTTCGTTTCATGCCAGGTACGACCTATGCAAAAAGCTGTTTTTTCAATGTTACGAGGAATTGGGTATTACGTATATGGAGCGATGGCTGCTATTTTATAACACAAAAAACCCCGGTTAAATTAGCCGGGGTCAAGTCGAGAAGTGAGAATGACGATGAGATATGGCGATACCGAAATCTAAAAATTCTTAGCTAACGCTCAGACCAACCAAAATTAAAGTAGTGAGGATTAACATTGCAAAAACACCTTGAATCAAGTATTTACGTTGTTCCCAAATCGCAGGGTACTCAGCGTAATACATCTTGGGTTCATTTGCATAGTTATTGAGAACGCCGTCTTCATTTACTGTGGTATACATAATTTTTTCTCTTGGTTGTTTATTAACTTATGTAAATAAATTTAACAATTTTGTTACAGAACGTCAACTAGGCTTGACAACAAAAGAGTGATAGATGTAATAAAATCTGCTTATCGGTGATGCCTATGGCGGGCGATCGCGGATTTTGGCGAAAGGGTTCTGCTATCAATACGGTTCGGTTAAAGGGCAAAGGGGAAAGGGGAAAGGGGAAAGGGGAAAGG
>NZ_LAHA01000084.1 GCF_002608075.1 Nostoc linckia z4 | reverse complement strand
ACAGGTTTGTGGATGGCAGCGGTTGGTATTGTTGGTTTGGCACTCAACCTGCGGGCTTACGATTTCGTTTCCCAAGAGTTACGGGCAGCGGAAGACCCAGAGTTTGAAACTTTCTATACCAAAAACATTTTGCTCAACGAGGGTATCCGCGCTTGGATGGCTCCTCAAGATCAGATCCACGAACAATTTGTATTCCCTGAGGAAGTTCTACCTCGCGGTAACGCTCTCTAATTAGAAAAACCAACTAAAACTACATTCACAGTTGTAGTTGGTTCTATGTTGACACCACCTAAGATTGAATAATCTCCTTGCTCAATCCGAGCAGGTGTCAATATTTCTCCATCTCCCGCCTTTTCGTGGGAGATTTTTTTTGATTTATGGTTAATACCTGAAATTTATGTGTTATCTTAGGTGAAGGTTATAAACCCAGAGCGAAAAGCTCTGTCCCTTTGAGACTAAGACCGCTTAGGCAACAAGGAGGTGATGCCCATGATAGAAAGTAGTAAAAGCATGGGTCATCAGGTTGCAGTTAGCCGGCTGTGTGCCGGGGCTGTTCTTTAAAAGTTAGCCTTAGTTATCTTGAGATACTAAGTTAGCCCAAGTAGCTAGGCTCAGCTAGAAGTTCCTTCCGGCAGTCTGGTTGCAACCTGAAGACCCGCTAGACCGCTCTGACTTAGATCGCCCGATCTCAATCAGAGCGGATAGTTTTTTGTAGGTAATTTTTGTTTTATTCAGTAGTTGCTTTTAAAAACTTGCATGGTCTATCTGGGGCAGGTAAACTCAAGACCTGAAAAATTTTTCAAAAGTTAAATTAATAAAGTATCAAGCTTTCATCTCTCTGCGTGCAGAATCAAAAAAGTCTGGTTTCATGATATCCAAGATGTAACCAACATATAATAATTAGGAATTTTTCTATATGGCACAACTACTAACTGAAGCGGAAATTCAAGAACAGGCAAAGGTTCTTTCAGGTTGGGCCGTTGAAGGGTCAAAATTGGAAACGACTCGTAAATTTCGGGATTTCATCCAAGCAATTGAGTTTGTCAACAAGCTTGTTGAACCTGCTGAATCGGCAGGACATCATCCAGACATAGAGATTTCTTACAACAAAGTCAAGATTACACTTACAACACATGATGCAGGTGGATTAACCCAGAATGACTTCGATCTTGCTGGAGTGATTTCCCAAATTCAGTAACTGATTTTTTTGACATTCATATAGAGCATATACTGTGGGAATTTCAAAAAATAAACAACGGTTTCAGGTTGTTGACCGTTGACTGTTGACGCTTCACACTCAACAGTTAACAGTCTTCTATAGAATCTTTTTTACTTGGAAGTCCCCAATAGGTATTCGTCATTTGTTATTTACAACCAACAAATGACTAATGCCCCACATTTCGATGTCTATTTCTCATCCTTTTGATTTTTAGGGATTTACAAGTCAAAAAATTTCATTGCTAAGCTAATCGTCATTCAAATTGTATCTTTGTGTCTCCGTGTAAGAGCGTCTTTCTAACGAGTTGAGTTATGCAATTTAAAAGCGCATCAGCTTACTTTTAACTGTTGACCATTGACGGTTCACACTCAACACTCAACAACCAACCACCTCAAGCCGTTGTTTATTTGTTGGAGTTCCCTTAGCTACTTATGTATGGGTGCAATTTATATTCAATATTGCGTTTGTTCCAAAAATATTAGACGGACTTATTTTGCATAATTGAGTGGTCGATGGTGTGTTGTTTTCGATTGTCAAGGCTTGATGCAACGTCTAATTTCTGCCCAGAAGTTGCTTGGTGTCTAAAGCTTTGAAAAATGAAGCTAAGCTATGATTAGCCATAGCCTCAAAACCTACTCCCTACTTGGATATATAGATGGCTGATGTGTGACAGTTATTAAGGCGATCGCTTTAATCTTGCCATCTTGATTTGATGTTTTATAATATTTTGATATAAGGATATGTTTTTGCATAAGTTAATCACATCAAATTTTAACTCTAAGTTAATCGTTTATTAGCTTTGCGAAAACTAAAATCGTAAATAGGGGCATTCATGCCTCATCCACAGGTTTCAAAATGAGATGCCGCATTTTTAAGAATTAGGTGCAAGAAACCCAATTATCTATACAAGGTGTGAGGAGTAAAGAAAAGATGTCTAATCTCTTATGGAAATCTCTGTTGGTTAGTCCAGCAGTTCTAGGAGCAACATTACTAGTTTCAACAACAGCAATTGCGGCTCCAAATACAACCGCTGAAGTATCACCAGCCGAACAACCAAGTGTCACTGAAGTTGCCCAACAGCCAGAAATCTTGGCTCAAACAACCTTAGACCAGATTAACCGCTATAGTAACGAAGGTAACAAAAATAACTCTCAATCCCAAGTAACATCAGTTTCGCAATTTTCTGATGTACAGCCTACTGATTGGGCATTCCAAGCATTGCAGTCCTTGGTTGAGCGCTATGGTTGTATAGCAGGTTATCCAAATGCCACTTATCGCGGTAACCGTGCTTTGACCCGTTATGAATTTGCCGCTGGTTTAAATGCCTGTTTGGATAGAGTCAACGAATTAATTGCTACAGCAACAGCTGACTTGGTAACCAAACAAGATTTAGCAACCTTACAGCGGTTACAAGAAGAATTTTCCGCAGAATTGGCAACTCTACGCGGTCGTGTAGATGCCTTAGAAGCACGCACCGCTGAATTAGAAGCCAATCAGTTCTCGACTACCACCAAATTAGTCGGTGAAGCTGTTTTTGCAGTTAGTGATATTTTTGGCGGTAACACTGGTGATGCAAACAACACAGTGTTCCAAGACCGGGTACGTTTAGACTTACAAACCAGCTTCACTGGTAGAGACGTGCTGCACACCCGTCTTGCTGCTGGTAATGCACAAGCGTTTTCCCAAATTGATGATGCTGGTTTCCCCATCAACACTGCTGAAGGTACACAAACCTATCAAGTTGGTATTGGCGATGGTAACAACAGCGTCAGAATAGATCGATTGACCTATGAAGCTCCCATCGGCCCAGCCCAAGTTTACCTTGCAGCTAGTGGCGGACGACACAGTCACTATGCCGCAGTTAACAACCCTTACTTCTTCGATCAAACCGATGGTGGTAACGGTGCCTTATCCTCCTTTGCCTCTGAAAGCCCCATCTATCGAATTGGTGGTGGTTCAGGTATAGCGCTGAATTTACCATTGGGTAAAGGTGGGGGTATCCTGGGTAATAGTTCAATCACCGCAGGTTACTTGGCATCAGAAGCTAACGATCCTGGTATCAGTGCAGGTCTTACCAACGGCGACTATGCTGCTTTAGGACAGTTGAACTTTAGTCTTGGCGATCGCGTGGCTTTAGCTGCAACCTACGTCCACAGTTATAATGCCGCAGGTGGTTTCTTGTTTAACTCTGGTTCCGCAGCTGACCCTGAAGTGTCAGTAGGTACTGGACAAGCTAATACTCTGAGTCTTGCAAACGGCTCTTCAACTAACTCCTACGGCGTATCTGCTGCCTTTAGACCAAGCGACAAACTATCAATTAGTGGCTTCGTTTCTTACCATGATGTCACAGGCTTCGGTGTAGGTGATGATTTTGAAGCTTGGAGCTACGGTGTTGGAGTAGCTTTACCTGATTTCGGTAAGAAAGGCAACGTATTAGGTATTTTTGCTGGAGCTGAACCCTATGCTCGTAACCGAGCAGGGTTTGTTGGTAATGATGTACCTTATCACTTTGAAGGTTTCTACAAGTATCAGGTATCAGATAATGTCTCAATCACTCCTGGTGTGATCTGGTTGACCTCTCCTGGTCAAAATAGCGCCAACGACGATGCAATTATCGGTACTTTGAGAACAACCTTCACCTTCTAGAGTGCTGACAATCTGATAATAATTTAACTTAATTAGTCCCCGCCACGAGGCGGGGCTTTTTGTTGTATGCCACCAACTAATAAACCCCAGTTGATAGCCGTAGTATACTAGAGAAGTTATAAGTTGTAAGTTTAAAACTACAGCAAAATTTTTCAAGCCAAAATTGGAAACTAAAACAGGCTTTACCTGAGGCTAACAGACTGAGGTTGTGTACTTCAAAAACTTAAAATCCGCCGTAAAAACTTCTAGTCATTAGTCATTGGTCATTAGTCATTAGTAAATAACCAATACCCAATGCCCCATGACGCCACTTGCTCCACTTGGGGAGACCCCAAGACCGCAGTGGCTCCCCCATGCCCAATAACAAATAACTAAGGAATAAATTATGCGAATTGCTCGTAACATTACAGAAATAGTTGGCCGTACACCTCTAGTGCAGTTAAACCGTATTCCCCAGAGTGAAGGATGTGTTGCTGAAATTGTGGTGAAACTGGAAAGTATGAACCCATCGGCATCAGTGAAAGACAGAATTGGGGTAAGTATGATTACTGCTGCTGAGGAGGAGGGGCTGATTACTCCTGGAAAGACAGTATTAGTAGAACCTACCTCTGGAAATACTGGAATCGCTTTGGCAATGGCAGCAGCAGCTAAGGGTTATCGCTTAATTTTAACCATGCCAGAGACCATGAGCGGAGAGCGACGGGCAATGTTGCGGGCTTTTGGAGCAGAACTGGAATTAACACCAGGAATGGAAGGTATGAGTGGAGCAATTAGCCGAGCGCAGCAGATAGTTAATAGTATGCCAAATACCTATATGTTGCAGCAGTTCCGCAATCCAGCCAATGCAAAAGTGCATCGGGAAACTACAGCTATTGAAATCTGGGAAGATACTGATGGACAAGTAGATATAATTGTGGCAGGAGTGGGTACAGGTGGTACGATCACTGGTGTGGCAGAAGTGATTAAAGCACGCAAACCAAGTGCGAAAGCGATCGCTGTTGAACCGGCCAATAGCCCAGTTTTATCTGGGGGACGACCAGGGCCGCACAAAATTCAAGGTATTGGCGCTGGATTTATTCCCCAAGTGCTAAAAATGAAATTAATTGATGAAGTGATTACGGTCACCGATGAAGAAGCGATCGCTTACAGTCGGCGTTTAGCAAAAGAAGAAGGCCTCCTATCTGGAATTTCCAGTGGTGCAGCTTTGTGTGCAGCAATTCGCTTGGCTCAACGTCCAGAGAATCAAGGACGTTTAATTGTGATGATTCAGCCTAGTTTTGGAGAAAGGTATTTAAGTACACCGTTGTTCCAAGACTTGGAGACCAAGTTAGCCGCTAGCGTCAGCTAACGATACATTGAATTAATGGTGAATTCTAAACACGTTTCTAACCATTACGAAACTCTCAAAGTTAGTCCAAATGCAAGCCAAGCGGAGATTAAGCAAGCTTATCGCCGCTTGGTGAAATTATTTCATCCTGATAGCAATCAAAAAACAGCCGATCGCGAGGAGATTATCCGCATCAATGCAGCTTATGAGGTTTTAGGTGATAACCAAAATCGCCGTCATTATGACCAACAACTGCAAAATAAATCTCCAAAATTAGAAAGCGATCGCCAACAGCGTACAGCATCAGCGCAAAAACATTACCAGGCAACACGCAAAACAGGACGGGATGCTGATGAAGAAGTCGAAGAATGGCTGCGTAAAGTTTATCAACCGGTAAATCGCTTACTTTGTACCATTATTTATTCCCTAGAAGAACAAATGGAACAATTAGCTGCCGATCCTTTTGATGATGAGTTGTTAGATGAATTTCAGGAATACTTAAAAACCTGTCGCCAGGACTTGAAACAGGCACAAATGACTTTTCGTTCTCTCCCCAATCCCCCTAGTCTGGCAAGAACAGCGGCTCACCTGTACTACAGCCTGGATCAATTAGCAGATGGACTCGAAGAGTTAGGTTATTTTCCTTTGAACTACGATGAACGTTATTTACACACAGGTCAAGAATTATTCCGCATAGCTTCGAGATTACACTGTGAAGCACAAGCATCAATAGGTTAATGGGTATGGGGGAGCCACTGCGGTCTTGGGGTCTCCCCAAGTGGAGCAAGTGGCGTCATAGGGCATGGGGCATAGGGTATTTACTAATGACTAATGACTAATGACACAGAAATTAGTCTATGCTGGAAATAGTGAAAGGTTAAGAATTTTGAAGTTTTATTGCCACTACACTTATGAAATGCATTATTAATCGCCGCGCTCAGTTTTCGGCAAGTCATCGTTATTGGTTACCAGAACTGAGTGAAGCTGAGAATATTGAGAAATTTGGTGTAAGAGCGAAATTTCCCGGACAAGGGCATAACTATGTTTTATTGATTTCCTTGGGCGGAGAAGTGGACGAATATGGTATGGTGTTAAATCTGTCAGATGTCAAACATGTCATCAAGCGAGAAGTTACCAACCAACTGGACTTTTCTTATCTCAATGATGTGTGGACAGATTTCCAAGAAACTCTACCTACCACTGAAAATATTGCACGGGTAATTTGGCAACGCCTAGCACCCCACCTACCTATAGTCGGCGTTCAGTTGTTTGAAAACTCTGAACTTTGGGCAGATTACACGGGAGAGGGAATGGAAGCCTATCTCACCATTAGTACTCACTTTAGCGCTGCCCATAGGTTAGCTCCTAATATTAGCCCGGAAAAATATGGTAAATGCACCCGTACTCACGGACACAACTATCATCTCGAAATCACTGTAAAAGGGAAAATCGACCCACGCACTGGCGCAATTGTAGATGTGGATGCACTAAAGCGAGTAGTGGAAGATTATGCAGTGGAGCCATTAGATCACTCGTGCTTGAATAAAGACATTCCTTACTTCGCTGAAATTGTTCCCACTACAGAAAATATTTCACTTTACATTCATCATTTACTGACTTCACCCATCGAGAAATTGGGAGTTGAATTACACAAAGTTAGGCTGTTTGAAAGTCATGAACTTTGGGCCGATTATGCCAAAAACGGAACTGAAACTCATTTCACCGTGAGTACTTACTTTAGCGCTGCCCATCGGCTAGCCGATCCCAACCTCAGTCAAGAAAAGAACGCCCAGATTTATGGTAAGTGTGCGCGTCCCCACGGTCACGGACACAACTATTACCTAGAAGTTACTGTCAAAGGAGAGATTGACTCAACTACTGGGATGATTGTCGATTTGGGTGGTTTGAATCAGATTATCAAAAATGATGTGGTAGAACTATTCGATCACACCTTCATCAACGAAGACATACCTTACTTTGCCGAAGTCGTACCGACCAGTGAGAATATCGCGCTGTACATTAGTAATATACTGCGATCGCCCATTCAAGAATTAGGATCTGAGCTTTACAAAGTTAAACTCTTTGAAAGCCCCAATAACTCCTGCGAAATTTACTGTAATGAGTCTGATGTAAATTCAATCAGTGCAACAGTGAGTGAACTGGTGTTAGCAGAGGTTTAGTATGGGGCATGGGAGATGGGGAGATGGGGAGATGGGGAGAATAATAACTCCTAACTCACTACTCCCAATGCCCAATTAGAGAAAAACTCTAGGTCAGCAGTTGTCCAACGCACTGGAGTTGTTTGCATATAAGCCCCCTAGCATTTTTCTCAATCATATTTTAATAAAAATATCGACGACGGGCGATACGTCGTAAATATCGATAAATGCCCCATGCTAAAAATCCGAAAAACAGATTTAACAAAATCCGAGTAAGTATAAACCAGAGTATTTCATAATTCAAAAGTGTCGATAGATTCAACGGACTAACAATTCTGGCTAAGAGAAACAGCCCGAAAATCGCATTTCCACCAAGTACAAGGGCGAACAGTACTAAACTTCTTTGCCAGTAGCGCTGTTGGGGTGTATAGCCTGAAATTAAGATAATGGGAGGTTTGCGTTGAACTTTTCGCAGTAATTGTTCCAATCGCCAAAACATCCACAAGAGGAAGGGGAAGAAACCATAACTCAAAAAACGTAGTGGTAGTGAGTAACCCCAAGCACTAGATAGGACATTGACCACGGCATGACAAATTACAGAATTTAACCAAGCCCTAAAAATAAACTTTTTGTTTTGATTTCCAGTCTTGGAGGAAATATACATTCCTAGCGCATATCCCCAAGGTGCAGAGAACATAGCGTGGACTGGCGTACCAATAGTACGTTCAAAAATTGATGCTGTACCGTGGAAAAGATAAATCCAGTTTTCTTCGGCAGTGAATCCAAGGGCAACGGCTATGGTCAAGATAAGAACGCTAGATAGATGTAATCTATATTGGCGTTGTAGATTGATTGGGATAACAACGGCAGCCAACTTGCAGCCTTCTTCGATTGGCCCTATTTCTATTAACTGCCGTAGGACTATACCTGGAAGCGATCGCTTAACGCTATCCCAGTTTACAACCGAGTTAGCTACACTTTCAAAAATCCATTCCAGGCTCAGAGCCAAAATACCGGATATTGCCCCAAACACAAAGAACATCAGCAATTTGAGCAGAGGAGGGGCAAATGGTATCCGACAATAATAGTAGCCTAGCAGCAGCAAGGGTGGTATTGCTGCCCACAAAACTAGAGATAAATCAACCACTCACCTGGGCAATAATTGTACGGTGACGAGGGGTATTGTTAGTGATGGCGGGAGTTTGGAAACCCGCCTCAATGATAGCTTGCTCAATGTCTAAAGCAAAATATTCATCTAAATATGGTTCAGTACTTTTGAGCAAAGTCAAAATGTAGGCTGGCATTTTTTTGTACACTTCAGATTTAGGATTCATATCCATGATTGCCAAGTAACCACCAGGACGCAACACCCTCCTAGCTTCAGCAAAAATTTGTCGAGCTGCTGACTGGGGTAATTCATGAAACATCAAGAAAACCGAAACTAAATCAAATGAAGCATTAGGTAGTCCAGTGGATTCTGCTTGGGTGTGAAGCCAATTAATTTTAGCTTGGCGTTGTCTAGCATTGTAATGAGCAACAGCTAAAAAGTAAGGAGATAAATCCAAACCTGTGATTTGGGCTTGGGGATAAAGTTCTTGCAGAGTAAAAGTACTCAAACCCACGCCGCAGGCTAAATCTAGAATATTTTGGGGTTGATTGGGGAGTTGGGCTTTGAGAATATCGTGGTAACTTTGGCGCAGTTTATCATCTCCTTGCGCTCCAGCATCCCGCCAAATTCCAGCGTGAACAGTGCGAGCGGCAACTTTTAGCTCCCAAGCAGCTTTCCAACTGAGATTTCCACCTTCGTAAGCATGGAATGGGCGCAGGTAATATTCTGGGTAAGAAATCTGGGGATTTTCAACTTCAGCTAGATCGGATTTCCAATCACGCGCCTGTAGTGTTTCGACTTCTTGCGTCCAATGTACACCAATTCTTTCGGCACGTTTAATCATCATTTGTCTGGCTTGATGCTTGGCTAAATTAGCTAAAGGTTGGATTGCCAGTATGCCATTTACCAAGCGGGAAGCGAAGCCAACATTAGTGTTGAAAGCAGCAGTCATAAATCAGTTTGCATTTAACAGCCTCTTTTACTTATGACATACTTGCTCAACGCGAGTCTAGAAATGAAATGAAATGAAAAAGGGAATGGGGAATGGGGCATTGGGCATTGGGCATTGGGGATGGGTAGGGTTGACTGATGACTATTGACTATTGAGTGTTGAGTGTTGACTGATGACTGATGACTGATGACTGACAAGTTATTCCCCTTGTCTACCTTGTCTCCCTTGTCTCCCTTGTCTCCCCCATCTCCCCACCTCCCCACCTCCCCATTCCCAACACCCTACCCAGAGGCGTGGCAAATAATAAAATCTATCTCCACAGAGAGGGCAAAAGCTTCAGGGGCATATAAAAAAAGACTACGACTAACTTATCGAGTCTCAACTATGGCAAGAGCAAGAAGAAGAGCAAGTGGCTTTTTCAGAGATTTTCAAGAATTTGCCCTCAAAGGTAGTGTAGTTGACTTGGCGATCGCCGTAATCATTGGCACTGCCTTTACTAAGGTAATTACCTCCTTGGTGGAGAATGTGATTATGCCATTGATTAATCCCCTAATTAGTGTCACCGGTAAAGATTGGAGAACCATCACCATAAGTCCAGGAATTGCCATTGGTCAGTTTTTTGGTGCAATTCTGGACTTTTTAATTATTGCTTTCATCTTATTTATAGGAATTCGCGCCTTACAAAAATTGAAGAGACAGGAGGATGCTGTTATTGAATCTCCACTCTCAGATCCTAAGCTTGCAGCTCAGGAAAGACTGACTGGTGCATTGGATAGGCTCAATCAGACATTGGAAGCCCGGAATAATCAAGTTTTGTAAGTCGGAGTGTGAAAAGAGGACACGGGGACGCGGGGACAGGGAGACACGGAGAGTTCTTTTTGCGTGTCTTCTTGTTCTCCGTGTCCCCGCGTCACCCCCTCCCCGCGTCCTCTTCCAATGCTCTATTTTGCAGGCTTGAGAGCTAACAGCATCTCTAATTCGCTGGTGGATTTGTCGGGGCTGGTGGCGGTGATACCAAAGCCACGAATGGAACTGAGGATGGTATTGGCTTCGGAAGATATGAGACTATTGATTACGGGCAAAGTTTTAGTTTTGTCCATGTCTAGGTAGAAATAGCCGCTGTTGGGTTTTTGCAACGAAGCAGTAACGGCTTTGAAAGCTTCGCTTTTGTCGAGTGATTCACTTTTGCGATCGGCGATGGCGTCAGCAACAGGGCCACCAACGGCAACAAAAACTGTGTCTCGATCTAACCAACCATGTGCTAATAAAGCTCCTTGTTGGGGAATTTGCCATTCTGTTACGTCTTTACCACCGATATTTCGGTTGGCGATGTTGATTTTTTGGGTTTTGGCTAAGGTATCTAATTTTGTTAATGTGGCTTCGGCTGTTTTGCGATCGCTAGTGTCAAATAATAAAGCACCTCCAAAACCAACACTCGCTAATACTCCTTGATTTGAAGGAATGGCAGCTAAGGCAAATTCACCATTCATCCAGCCAAAAATATCTTTATCCAGGTCAATATTGACAAATTTCAATTGTCCGCGTACTTGTTCTAGGGCTTGCTTCAATTCTGGAGAATCTTTAGACTGTTCTACCACTGTTTCCCAGCCACGACTGATGCCATTTCCACTCACTAAAGCGAAGGTATCAGCAGGAATTTGCTCGACTATGTTTCCAGGAGTTGATTGATACTGATATTTAATTAGTTGCGGATCTAAGTTGGCGATCGCTTTGACTCGCACTCCTGCATCATCAACACCAACACCCGCCACCACAGATTTCACCTGCTTTAGTTGTGCCAAGGTTTGTGGAGGTAACTGGGTTGCCTGGGGATTTGCGGCTGCTAGTTGTTGTACCATACCTGCATAGTCTGGTACATAAATTTGAGCAAGGCTGTTTTTGACATCCACTCCTTTGAAAACACTGCTTGCACCTTCTTTACTAGCAAAGGAAGATTGCCCTTTAAATGTGTCAATTGCTTTTTCTACAGCTTGCTTTTCAGGAGCTAATACTAAGTGATTATTATCTAAAACAACGCTATAAGTAGCTTTGCCATTTTCTGTAGTTTCAATAATTTTTTGACCTTGGTAGTCAGATTCTTTAAATTTAACGCCTTTTTCGGATTTCAATTTATTAGCAAAATTCAAGGCACTGATTTTGTCCTTGATTCCCACTACTACCAAGATATTTGGCTCTGGCTGTACATTTGGTGGTGGGGTAGGTGCGCTAGGAGGCAAATTTAGCTGTACTGGTTTGGTAGGATTTGGTGGTAAAAGAGCAATCATCACGCCGCCAGCCCAAGGCTTGATGTCTTTTTCGTAAGAAATGTTACTGTCACTGAACATTTCCTTATTCAAATCTTCCAGACTTTTAGCTACTAACTTTTGTGCTTCTGGAGTGCCAAACTGCTGTAACTTTTCCCAGGCTTTAGGGTCAGTAGTAATATAAGTAGCCATCATCGCTGTTGAAGGTACTACTTTTGCACTACCCAGAGCATCTGAGCTACTTCCTGATGGCCCGCCTTTTAAAAATGTATAAGCCGCTATACTTCCTACTATCACTACAGCAGCACCAACAGCAGGAATGAGAAATTTTGATTTACTTTCAGGCATTATTGTTATCTATCCTCTTTTACTGAGATTGTTACTGAGATTTATACAAGTGTCATTGTAGAGTTTTCGGATTTATTGATAATTTCACTCATCCATTGCTACTGGAGTTTAGACTAACGCATGACAAAAGGATTCAGCAGCACCTTCGTTGATAAGCAAAAGCTGAAGTTGAATCCCAATACGGTTTGGGGAAAGGGGAAAGGGGAAAGGGGAAAGGGGAAAGGTTTCAAATACATCAGACCTATTGCACAAGAGTGTAAAAAGCACTCTTGTGGTCAAAGGGATACATCTTTATTGGGGAAAGAGAAAATACCAAACATGCACCCCCTTTTCCCGACTTCTGTTAGAAGTCTATCCTTTACCCCTTACCCCTTAACCTTTTCCCCGACCACAAGGGAGTGAAAAATCCTTTGATGTCTAAGTTTTCTCGTCTGTTAATGTCCTAACCACCTTGGCTGTTGCTTTAACAGCAGATGTTAAAATATTTGATTTTTTTTACAAATATTTGTGTAAATTTATTGTTAGTTACAGAATTACCAAGGTAATCAAATTTTATCAATGTCATATTATTAATAGAAATTATGAATGTCTTCTGGAGATAGACAATTGAAATTTACAACATAAAGATTTCCCTAATTCTTCAACTATCTTGCTAGACAAGAGTTGGTTAAAATATCAGGGACTAACCAAAACTGCCAGGTCATTAATGGTGATGAAGTAGGTTATATATAGTGAATATTTATCGTCAGGATAAGGCAGTACTCTTGCAGAGAAGCAAGCTAGGCGTAAACTTTGCCCCAGGGTA
Source organism: Nostoc linckia z4 (assembly GCF_002608075.1). GTDB lineage: Bacteria > Cyanobacteriota > Cyanobacteriia > Cyanobacteriales > Nostocaceae > Nostoc > Nostoc linckia. The sequence continues at coordinate 12,672 of NZ_LAHA01000084.1, read as the reverse complement.
GGCAGAAGGAAATAGGATTTTAGCTCAATTAACGTTTTTTAATATAGTTTATTTTTTCACACCGACTTGGCTTAGTAAGTACATTATCTGATTCTCAATCAATAAAAAATAGCTACAAATTTTTATTAAAAATTCCTTAACTATCTTAACTATCCTTGCATTTTTATTAAACTTCTGAAAACATATAGAGGACAATTTCACTTAAAAGAAGACTATTATGATTTTTCGAGACTTGGAAGGAAATTTTTACAGTATTTCAGAAGAAGTTCTGAGCAAACACATAATCAACGAAGAACTTCCAGAGAATATAGAATTGGCAGGTAGCCAAGCCGATTGGACAAGTTCTGCAACAACAGCAGCATCTTATAACTACACTGCACCAGAATCGGCAGCATCTTATAACTACACTGCACCAGAATCCGCAGCGTCCTATAACTACACTGCGCCAGAATCCGCAGCATCTTATAACTACACTGCACCAGAAGCAGCATCTTATAACTACACTGCACCAGAAGCAGCATCCTACAACTACACTGCACCAGAAGCAGCGTCCTACAACTACACTGCACCAGAAGCAGCGTCCTACAACTACACTGCACCAGAAGCAGCATCTTATAACTACACTGCGCCAGAATCCGCAGCATCTTATAACTACACTGCACCAGAATCGGCATCTTATAACTACACTGCACCAGAATCGGCATCTTATAACTACACTGCACCAGAAGCAGCATCTTATAACTACACTGCACCAGAATCGGCAGCGTCCTATAATTACACTGCGCCAGAATCGGCAGCGTCCTATAATTACACTGCGCCAGTAATGGTAAGTTAAACCTGCACCATTATGGAATCTTAAGTCAGAAGAGTCTGCTATTGGAAAGTTGTGACCAACAACTAACTAATTTGGTTGACCTATTTTATCTACAAAGGCAGAAGACAAAAGAGATTTTTCCTTGTTTGATTGTCTGAAGCATTTATTGGACTAAAGGCTTAAAATATCCACCAAATTTTCAAATTACTGGTTCTCGTTGAAGTGAGGTTTAAATCCCCATATCAACGAGAACCTGATAATTTTGGCTAATCTCATAACTATTTTTTTATAACGCCTAAGTTGAAACCCCTATGTTAGGGTGTTTTTACTTTTTTAACTTCATCGATGAACTGTGACATAGAAAAAGTATTTGCCAAAAAGCCAAGGTTTTTGCCGGATAACAAAACCAAGTTTTTAATTTTGGATAAAGTCGAGCTAAGCGCATCTTTATAGAGAATTTGCATAACTACTAACTGAAGTTAAATTTATGTGTTTAGATAACAGACAAAGCGTTTTAGAGGAGGCAGACAATCTAGAAAAAAAGATTACTGCTATGAACAGGGGATTTGAGTTAATTCCGCCAGGAACGATAAAAGATAAAAAGGACTATGCAACGTTTTACTTAAATTTGAGTCGGACTAATGAAGAAATAGTGCCTTACTTGGTAGATGGGAAAACAGCTTTTCTGATAAATCGACCAGAACACGCTGAATATGTACTGGCCAAAAATCAAAATAACTACAAAAATCCATATCACCAATACGCGGAGTTGGTGGGACAATATAGACCAACAGGTGCGTTTTTGCTGAATTTAAATAGAACCTCTGGAAATCAAGCGGAAATATTTGAAGGCATAGTCAGCGAACTAGCAAAAGCGGGGACAGTAACTATTTTGCAATGGCAAGAATCCTCGAAACTAGCACCTGTTCAAATTGATATCGAAACGAAAAAAATGATGTTTGCTGTCTATGTCAAAATTCTGTTTAACATAGACGCTGAAGATTGGAGCGAAGCATTTGTAAGTGCAACGAATTTTATAGAAGAGTACTGCGCTAATCAATCACACTTGGCGCAAAATCTTTCAGTCACGGAACTACTACCAATAAAACAAAGCTATCAAGAAGCTATTGAAGTGCAAAATGCAATAGCGGCAAGAATTGGGCAGTGTGCTGGGTTAGTAGCGCCTGATACCCAGGTATCAAAGCAACTAAAAACAACCATCGTCCGAACATTGTTGAATAGCTACAATGGCATGGCAACAGCACTGTGCTGGATAATTTATCAATTAGTGCAATGCCAGGAAGTACTAGAGCAAGTATGTAGTGAAGTCGATCGCGTTATTGGCGATCGCCAACCCACAGTTAAAGATATTCCCAAATTATCTTATATGCGATTGGTGGTCATGGAAGTGTTGCGTTTATATCCACCGGCATGGATGTTGGGTAGACAAGCAATTAATTCAGACCGAATAGGAGAGACACCAATTCCGCCCGGAGCAATTATTTCCATATCACCCTACACAATGCATCGAAAGATCCAACTATGGGAACGACCAAAAGAGTTTATTCCAGAACGCTTTGCATTAGAAAACTCACAAGCACGGCAAGCGTTCGCTTACTTTCCGTTTGGAGGGGGAACACGTAAATGCCCAGCAGGGCAATTAGTCTTTAGCCAGCTACAAATTATTTTAGCGGCGATGCTGCGCTTGTGTAGTTTTGAATCAGCCTCAAACGAAATTTTAAAACCACGCGGTCTGGTATCACTGCGTCCTCATCCAGGAGTATCGATGAGGATAACTATTAGGAAATAGGGAGTGCTGAGGAGTGTTTGCCGACAACTGACGCTGGTGAATTTTTGCTTTCTTGGTAGAGTATTCTGAATTCTGAATTCTGAATTCTGAATTCTTGATTTAAATTTTGTCAGAATTTCCAGAAGAATAAGGGCGCAAGGTAACGTCTAGGTTGATTGATATACGTTCGCCCGCAGTTTCTACTTGATTAACTCTATGGGGTAAGAAACTTGGAAATAAAAGAAACTTACCGGGTTTTGGGGAAATAGAATAGTGGGCTGTTTCCCAATTAGAACGAGAAGTAACTCGTCCACTGCGGGGATCCACAAGAGTTAAGTTACCAGATGTTTTAGTAGAGGGGGCTGTGGGAACTTCCACATAGTAAATACCAACAAGGTCAGTTTTAGTATGAATGTGTTCGTGTTGAAAACCACCTTGTCTCAAAATCACTGCCCAACTTATATAGTTGTATTGAAAAGCTGAAGGAGTAGAGGAGCTAAAACTGACTTTTCCCCACTCTTTCAAAAAAATTTCGATTTGATCGTTAATAAAATGTTTAAGGGTTTTAATAGCGGGAAATTCAGAATTTAAGAAATTTAAGCTGGATTGCCAGCCATTATTAACTGAAGTCAATTGTGAGTAATTACGCCCGTTTTGCTCTTGATTGCGAACATAAGCTGCTAAATCACGATTGAGGGCTTCACAGTCAGGAAACTCTGCTTCTCCTACTAAGGTAGGAAACAAAACATTTATTTTTAATCCTTGATATTTCATGATTTAAATCTTAGTGTTTGCTGAGATATAATATCAGAAAAATGTTAATTTTATACCAATTTAATGAAACAAATAAGCTTAACAGAATTTAAGTCAGAGCTTTTATCAGAAGCGAAAGTTAGCCTGGGATTGGCAATTCCTTTAGCAATTGCTCAACTAGCTGAAGCTGGTATCCCTGTTGTAAATTCCGTGATGATGGGTTTACTTGGCACTCAAAATTTAGCTGCGGGTGCTTTGGGCACAATCACTTTTGTGACATTATTAGTTGTTTGTGTTGGTACTCTCACCGCCGGAGGAGCGCTGGCTGCCGAGGCTTTTGGAGCTAAAGATATAGATCGTGTCAGCCGGATTAATGCTGGAGGGCTGTGGTTGGCGATCGCCATTTCTTTACCTGCAATACTCATAATCTGGAACTGTGGCTCTATCTTGCCGTTATTAGGTCAAGAAGAAAGTACTGTAGCATTGACAAAAAGCTATTTACACGCTCTTGTTTGGGGATTACCTGCTGCCCTCTGCTTTTTACATTTAAAACGCATGGCTGCTGCGATTAATTTTCCCCAGTTTGGCATCGTAATTATAATTACTTCTTTACTCTTGAATGTGCCTGCCAATTATGTGCTGATGTTTGGCTACCTGGGTTTTCCTGCCCTTGGTTTAGCTGGTATCGGTTGGGGAAGTACCCTTGTTTATTGGGTTAGTTTCTTAGCATCAGCTATGGTATTTTATTTCCATCCCAAAAGTAGAGATTACAAGCTTTTTCGCCATGTAAATAAGTTTGAACTAGAGCTATTTATCAAAATTTTTCAGACTGGATGGCCGATGGGAATCCAATTAGGAATGCAACTAGGTTTGTTCATGGTTACAGCTTGGTTGATGGGAAGCTTGGGAACGGAAACTTTAGCAGGTCATGAAATTGCTATTCAGACATCAGACCTTTTTTTGACAATTCCAGTGGGAGTTTCTTCTGCGGCTACAACGAGAGTAGGACAGATGATGGGAGAGAAAAATCCTTTGGGATCGACCAGGGCAGTATTTGTGAATATTGCATTTTACGTATTGTTTGCCAGCGTTGTGGCCTTGGGTTTTGAGTTGTTTTCCCAGCGAATTGCGGGAATTTATTTGGACATTAATAATCCCGATAATGCTGTGGCCATTAGTCAAGCTATTTCTTTTCTGAAATTAGCAGCAATTTATCAACTTTCTTGTGGTATTCAAATAATCGGAGTCGGCGTTTTGCTCGGATTACAAGATACTCGCGTACCGATGCTAATTAACATCTTGATATTTTGGGGTATTGGGTTAGGTGGAGGATATTTAATGACAATGATTTTGCGTTGGGGAGGGATTGGTTATTGGTATGGTTTAATTCTGGCTACGGCAATTTCAGGGACTATTTTAATAGTGCGGTTCTATCTGGTGAATTTTAACAAGATTAGTAACAGTGAAGTTTCATCTTATATGTAGAGGTTATTTAATATAAAATTTACTTTTTATTTGCTGAAAATTGTTGCTTTTCACATATATGATTTCATAGGATATGAACTGTCAAAATTTTTAGCTAAATGTGATGTCTCAACCAATAAACGCTCAAATTGCAAGTGATTTTTCCGCAGAAATAGTTTTACTACAAATGAGATATGGCAGTTGGATCTTCCAGTCAATTTATGCAGCCGCCAAGCTAGGGATAGCCGATTTGTTAAAGGATAGTTCTAGGAGTTGTGAGGATTTGGCAAGTGTAACTTCAACTCACGAGGGTTCCCTCTATCGCCTTTTACGGGCACTTGCGAGTATGGGAGTTTTTGCGGAAACAGAACCCAGTTTTTTTACGCTCACACCATTGGGAAATTATTTACGGGGTGATGTCCCTGGCTCTCTAAAGGCGAGAGTAATTATGAATGGTGAGGAACAGTATCGAGCTTGGGGTGAAATAATTTACAGCATACAGACTGGGAAGAGTGCTTTTGAGCGTTTGTATGGGATGAATCTTTTGGATTACTATGCTCAAAATCCAGAAGCCGGAAAAAACTTTAACCAGGCTATGACTAGTAGTTCTACCCTTCAAAACCCAGGGATAGTTTTAGATTATGACTTTTCTGATGTCCAAACTTTGGTAGATGTTGGTGGCGGACAAGGGAAGTTATTAACCGACATCCTCAAAGCCTATCCCAAAATGAAGGGAATTTTATTTGACCAACCGGAGGCGATTAAAGGAGCAAAATCATTCATTGAACAAGCCGGAATTTTAGAGCGCTGTCAACTAATAGCAGGTAACTTTTTTGAATCTGTGCCAGCAGGAGGGGATGCTTACATACTCAAGTATGTTATTCATGATTGGGATGATGAAAGAGCGATCGCTATTCTCAAGTGTTGTTACGAGGCAATGCCAGAGCATGGGAAACTCTTACTTGTAGAGCAAGTCATTCCATCCGGGAATCAAGCCTCTTTTAGCAAGATGCTCGATTTACAGATGTTAGTGCTTTGTCCGGGCGGGCGCGAACGCACACAAGCACAGTATCGCATCCTGATGGAGAAATCAAAATTCCAGCTGATTAAGATTGTTTCTACCCAGTCATCTCTAAGCGTGATAGAGGGAGTAAAGGTTTAATTTAACTTAGAAGATATCTGAATCTTTAAAATTGAGTATGAAGCTATGCATTAGCGACATCTTGCTTAAATCAAAGAGGGGAAGGCTGTGAAGTAGATATAGCAAAGTTTTGAGTAATCCAAGGCGACAATGCAAGAATTAGCGATCGCTCCAGTTATATGAGATTTTACTGACAAAAGCTTTATTGTCAGCAATTTTGCAATTAAGCCTGTGATATTTTTTTTTGAGCCGCAATTATCAATTGCTTTATGTTCAGCGATCCTGTATTTAATCTTAACTCAGGTCGGTATTTACTGATAAAATTAGTAATCCTTCAAATTAGCGGTCTCAAATCAGTCTCAAAAATACTCCAACCAGATTATGAGGGAATCCGCAAATGATATCCTGTTCATCTCAAACAAAATAGCCCAATTAACAGTGACAAGCTATCCTAAGCTATAAGAATAATTAGGAGTATTTGTACTTAATGAAAATCTACCAAGGTGCAAGAGACTCTTGACTTGATGGCAAAAAAGTGCAAAACATCAAGAAAAGTGAATGCGGAGGGATATGGACAAAAGTCCAGGATCGGTAGGCTTCCTTTGAAAATTTGGGTGAGATTAATTTTAATCCCCCAATGCCAAAAGGTAGTCGTCACTCCGATATTGCCCTATTAATTTGGGAAAAACATTTACTACACCGCTATTTTGCTTAACAACATCCAGCCAAGCCAGACTTTTCAGGATTACAAGGTCAGTAAGCATCAATGTCGCAGTCTTATTTTGATACAGATAATAATGGACACAAACCTTTTGAGTTACCAGGAGCAAAACCCCACTACAGCCCCGACCGTCCTGGGCAAGTAGAGCATATTTTTCTAGATCTGAGCTTAGATATTCCTGGGCAAAGCTGTCAGGGCAGTTGTAGCATTCGTCTCTTGCCAATTCGCAATGGCATTGACCGTTTGACTTTGGATGCTGTCAATCTAAATATCGAGTCTGTGCAGGTAGACGAGGAGCCACAAAATTTTGACTACGATGGCGAACAGCTGTCGATTCAACTTTCTCAAGGCACTCATGTTGGTAAACCCTTACTGATTGCCATCGCCTACTCGGTGACTAAACCACAACGCGGTATTTACTTTATTCAACCAGACAAACATCACCCAAATAAACCAACCCAAGTCTGGACTCAAGGGGAAGACGAAGACTCTCGTTTTTGGTTCCCCTGCTTTGACTATCCAGGACAACTCTCGACCTCGGAAATTCGCGTTCGTGTCCCCAACCCTCTAGTGGCGATTTCCAACGGCGAACTGATTAACACAACAGTTGATGGTGATTACAAAATCTACCACTGGTCGCAGCAACAAGTTCATCCCAATTATTTGATAACTTTGGCAGTAGGTGATTTTGCGGAAATCCGCGATGAGTGGAATGGAAAACCAGTTACTTACTACGTAGAAAAGGGACGGGAGGAAGATGCTAAACGTAGTATGGGCAAAACTCCCCGGATGATTGAACTTTTGAGCCAAAAGTATGGTTATCTTTACCCTTATCCAAAATACGCCCAAGTTTGCGTCGATGATTTTATCTTTGGCGGTATGGAAAACACTTCCACAACCCTGCTGACAGATAAATGTTTGCTGGATGAACGAGCGGCCTTAGATAATCGCAATACCGAGGGTTTAGTCGTCCACGAACTCGCGCACCAGTGGTTTGGCGATTTGGTGGTGATTAAGCATTGGTCTCATGCTTGGATTAAGGAAGGCATGGCTTCTTACTCTGAGGTGATGTGGACAGAACATGAATATAGTCTCCAAGAAGCCGCTTACTATCGTTTATTGGAAGCTCGTCGCTACCTCAGTGAAGATAGCAGCCGCTATCGTCGGCCGATGGTCACAAATGTTTACCGAGAACCAATTGAACTTTTCGATCGCCATATCTACGAAAAAGGATCTTGTGTTTATCACATGATCCGCGCCCAATTGGGAGATGATTTGTTTTGGCAAGCAATTCAAACATTTGTCCAAGATAATGCCCACAAAACTGTAGAAACAATAGACTTACTCAGAGCAATTGAAAAAGCAACGGGACGCAATCTTTTGTTTCTTTTTGACCAGTACGTTTATCGTGGCGGTCATCCCGAATTTAACATCGCTTACTCTTGGGATGGAGATGCTAAATTAGCAAAAATTACAGTTACTCAAACCCAAGCCGCTGAGGGTAAAAATGGCACTAAAGATTTGTTTGATTTAAAAATTCCTATTGGTTTTGGCTATACCCAACAACAAGGAGTTAAGAGTGAGGAATTAGGAGTTAAAAATAATGCGAAACTCCTAACTCCTAACTCACAACTCAAAACTTTCACGGTGCGGGTAAATGAACGGGAACAAAGTTTCTACTTTCCACTAGAAAATAAACCGCAATATATCAGTTTTGATGTTGGCAATAATTATCTAAAAACAGTATCTTTGGAGTATCAACTACCAGAATTAAAGGCACAATTAGAATTCGATCCCGACCCAATTTCTCGCATCTATGCAGCGGAAGCTTTAGCAAAAAAAGGCGGTTTAGAAGCAACCAAAGCACTCTCCAAGGCATTAAAAAACGATCCATTCTGGGGTGTGCGGGTGCAAGTGGCGAAACAACTAACGCAAATTAACTTAGACCAAGCATTTGATAGCTTAGTTGTGGGTTTGAAAGATCCAGATGCTTGCGTGCGACGTGCTGTAGTGGAAGCACTGGCTCAAATCAAAACCAACGACAGCTACAAGGCCGTCAAAGATCTACTACACAAAGGCGATCCCAGCTATTATGTCGAAGCCGCAGCTTGTCGGGCCTTGGGGGCGATCGCTTCTGCAAACTTGCAAGAAAAACCCAAAGAAGACAAGGTATTAAAGCTACTGAAATCAGTTTTAGAAGAAAAAGCAGGTTGGAATGAAGTCGTCAGGAGTGGTGCGATTGTTGGTTTGGCTGAATTTAAAACCTCAGAAGCAGCTTTAAATCTGCTAATGGAATACACAAAATTAGGCGTACCACAACCTTTGCGTTTAGCTGCAATTCGCGCTTTAGGACAGATTTCTGTTGGTCAAAGTCCAGTTAATTTAGAACGAATTTTAGAAAAATTATCAGAACTAGCCAAAGAAACCTTCTTCTTAACGCAAGTTTCAGTAGCCACAGCATTAGGACAAATGGAAACATCCAAAGCAATTGGAATTTTGCAGCAACTAGCTGAGCAAACATTTGATGGCCGCGTGCGTCGCTATGCTGAAGAAGAAATTTCCAAAGTGCAAAATAATATTGGTTCTGAAAAAACACTGCGTCAATTGCGTGAAGAATTCGACCAACTCAAACAACAAAATCAAGAATTGAGAAGTCGCCTAGAAAACTTAGAGGCTAAATCTAAGTAACATCTTGCGATAACAAAAAAGGCATAATTCGCAGTAGCTATTTAGTAATTCGTAATTTTTTGATGAAAATTATTAATTACCGAATAGCTAATGTTATTTTAGATTTTAGATTTTGGATTTATTGCATCTATAGCTATTGTCTACTTTCTTTTTGAAATCAAACAAACAGTATCAAAAATTACATAATCATACTCGGCAAATATTCTTTCCAATTTCCAACCAATGTTTTCTAGCTAGACGTTCATAGGAACTATCGCATAAAAACATTTCAGTCAACAGTCAACATTTCCATTCACAAGTTATTATCGATACAATTTTATTTTCCAGCTAAAGTATCTATCTTTAGGAATACAACAAATTGAAGAGGTAATAAAGTTCTAATGTAGATAAAACAAAGATTACCTCTTGTCTTTGTTGAATGTGAATTTGACGAATCAAAACTGAAAGGTTTACTTAGAAATAGTTCGTAAATTCAAAATGCACATGTAGTGTCAATTAAGATACTCTATTGAGAAAATTCTCGATAAATTAGCTTTTTTGGCTGTGAAAGGTGCAATACCTGACTACAAATTCTTTTCGACAACCCCAATAGTCGATTGGGTTAAGTTAAACCTCTGACAAATCTGATGTTTGGAGAGGTTCAATCATCTGTAGATATCCACTGATAAAGGTTATTGCACAAAGATTTGACAGCTATTTTGCTGCTCTAATTCACATGGTTAAATATGTAAATATATCTGGATGTTTACATGCAAGTTGTGTTGGGTTAACTTCATGCGTAAACCAGTTCTGACAATTTTTTATCAATTCAATCCTTGGAACAGTAGTATTGGAGGAATTCAGACGTTAATCAAAACTTTTCTCAAATACGCACCCACAGAATTTGAGGTACGGCTTGTAGGAACAGGAAACGAAAAATTTCAGCTTCATCCAAAGTGGCAAACAGCAGAAATCGCAGGTCGAGAAATTAGTTTTTTACCTTTATTTTCCTTGAAAAATGATAATGTTAGAAGCCTGATTCCCACCACACTCAAGTATACAGCCGCTCTTTTAGGACGTTGTTTGTCCTCAGATTTTATGCACTTTCATCGTCTAGAACCAAGCTTAGCTGCTTGGAATTGGCAGGGAGAAAAAACTTTGTTTATCCATAATGATATTCATACCCAAATGCAAACTGTGGGTGAAAAAAAGGCGATTCTCTGGCGAAGATTTCCCGCAGCATATTTCGCATTAGAAAGTGTGTTAATCCGCAAATTTAGCCAAATTCTTTCATGCAATACTGATGCAATTGAATTTTATCAACAGCGTTATCCTGACTTGCTAAATCGCGTTGCATACATCAAAAATTCCTTTGATGATGAAATTTTTTATCCTTTAAGTCATTTACAACGACAAGCTGAACGTCGCCAATTAGCTATCAAATTGAATTTACATGAAGAAACACGTTTTATTCTATTTGCAGGTCGTCTGCATCCCCAAAAAGATCCGCTACTATTAGTCCGTGGTTTTGCTGTTTTAAATCAACCGCAGACTCATTTACTAATAGCAGGTGATGGAGAGTTAGCAACAGAAATACGTGGCGAAATTGCTCGGTTGAGATTATCTGACCGGGTGACAATGTTGGGAGCAATTGATATGGAAGAACTGGCAAAATTACATCGGATCTGCGATGTTTTTGTCCTATGTAGCGCTTATGAAGGTCTACCCTTGGTAGTTTTAGAAGCGCTGGCTAGCGGGACACCAGTAGTTACCACTATATGTGGTGAAACCCCAAAATTATTAGCTGCTGACAATGGTGTTGTTTGTAAACAGCGTACACCAGAGTGTGTGGCGGATGCCTTACGGCAAGTAATACTACATCCTGAGAATTATGCAACTGCATCTTGTGTGGCTACAGCACAACCTTATAGCGCTCGCACTGTTATCGAGGATGTCTACAGCAAAATGCTAAGTCGTTGGAAGTTAGCAGAACATCGAGTTGGCTGATGATGTGATTTTGGATTTTGGATTGAGGATCGCCTTGGTGTATTTGGGTTTTAGCAATCCATATATTGCAACACATTGCAATGATTTTCCAAATTGTTATGGCTTGAACAAACATTTTTCAGAAAAATAACTAGCAAGACATGAAAATAGCCGTCATTGGTGTGAAAGGTTTACCTCCCAAACAAGGGGGAATCGAGCATTATTGTGCAGAAGTATATCCTCGCATCATCGAACAAGGACATTGTGTTGATTTATTCGCTCGCTCCTCTAATATCAATTATCCTTGGTTTGATTATTATGACTTTTGGGGTGTTCGAGTCATTTCCTTACCCAGTTGGGGTTTGCGTGGGGTTGATGCTTTTATGACCTCGGCACTAGGAGCGATCGCTGCATCTACTCAGCAATATGATATTGTTCATTTTCAAGCTCTAGGCCCATCTCTATTTAGTTGTTTACCCAGAATAGCTAACTCCACAAAGGTTGTAGTTACCTGTCACGGCTTAGATTGGCAACGCGCCAAGTGGGGTAATTTGTCTAGTAAGCTCATTCTTCTAGGGGAAAAAGCAGCTGTGCGTTTTGCCCAAGGGCTAATTGTGGTGTCAAAAGACCTCAAATCCTACTTTCTGGAAACTTACAACCGAGAGACAGTCTATATCCCCAGCGCTCCCGCCAGCTACGGTACTTCAGACCCCAAATTTCCCTACGCCACCTCTTTGGGTTTGACACCAGGGCGCTACATTCTCTTTTTAGGCAGACTCGTACCAGAAAAGCGTCCTGACTTGCTCATCGACGCTTTTTGTGCATTGAAACCAACTGGATGGAAACTGGTTTTGGCTGGAGGTGTCAGCGATACCAGATCCTTTAGTGCCAAACTTCTCGAAAAAGTTGCCAATCACCCAGATATCGTATTTGCAGGGGAACTCCAAAGAAGTCGCCTTTGGGAAATTGTCCGTGGGGCGGGGTTATTCGTCCTTCCTTCTGATGTAGAGGGACTTCCTTTGGCAATGTTAGAAGCAATGCGAGAAGGTATACCAGTTTTAGCCAGTAACATTCCACCCCACCAGCAATTGATTAATGATAATCGGGGGATACTTTTTAGAGCTGGAAACCTAGAATCTTGTGTAGATTCACTAGACTGGGCGATTAATCATGTGCCAGAAATGGCACTAATGGCTAAAAATGCCCAAAGACACGTCCAGCTGAACTATGGTTGGGATCGCATTACTTCCGAAACTTTAAAACTGTACAAAACAATTTTGAATTTGCCTGAGCCGGTGGGGGTATCGGAGATGGGGAGATGAGGGAGATGGGGAGAT
>NZ_LAHA01000009.1 GCF_002608075.1 Nostoc linckia z4 | reverse complement strand
ATTTTTCATTCAGCGTAGGCACTCCCCGTTTTGATGTCAGATATCAAAACCTTTACTAATTGGGAATCCTACCTTTTTTTGTCCCAAAAAACGATTCATATTTATATTGAGAATAAAAATAAAATTTTACCAGTATTAGTACTGTTTGTAATGTTATAAATATTTATAGCGTACTGAAGCAAATTTTTAGCGATCGCTTGTTTTTCTCCGACCTCACGAAATCGCGTTGCTCCCAAGTTGCTGAGTGTGTTAGAGAAAGAATACGAAGACGAATAAATAAAATAGTTAAATATTATACTAAAATCTGGAAAGAAGACTATTTTACTCAACGGCAGTATTAAACCCTGTAATGCTTTTATTTATTTCATTTTAAATTCAGATAGCTATGCTATTAAAATTGGTAGAGCTTCTAATGTTGAAAAGCGATTACAATCTCTGCAAACTAGTAGTCCTGTTCCTTTGGAAATTTTAAAGGTTGTCCCAATGGAAAACCTCAAAAAAGCTCAGGAAGTTGAGACATATCTTCATACTAAATTTAGACATTTAAGGTTGAGTGGAGAATGGTTTAGGGCTGCTCCTAGCTTAAAAGACTATATAAACCGTTGTGATGAATCCTACTTTAAAGATACGCTTTTAGTAGAGTCTAGCCCCAGGTCTAGTATTCCATTATCAGAACTCTAAACGGCGCACAATAACCAAGAACGGCAAGAATTATCAGCAGGCGTATTATCACACTAATGTTTTAGAGCGAGGGCGATCGCCTGCTCAAGTCATCAAAGTATATCCCCAAGCGTTTACTCAAGCGTGTTCAGCAGATGGAGCGAGAGAAAGCGGGGGTTAGGGAGATTTTGCGGGTGTTGGGGGTTAATACCTGAGACGGCACAACTTACTACTGAAGTTTTATTTAAATTAACGTTCATTCAATAGTAAGATTATTCTGCTTGTTTCAAATTCTCATTGCATTGCACTCGATTTGGTTGACCCCAAACAGTTAAAAAAACTGGTTTACAAACTGCTGTAACCATGATCAAGAAAAATTTGCTTAACAACGAAATTTTTACTTTAGACAATATTCTTTTACCACAAGAGTGTGCTGAGTATATTAATTTGACTGAAAGTATTGGTTATACAGATGCGCCCATCAGTACTATTCGAGGTTTCCAAATGCGTCCCGATATCCGCAATAATCAGCGCGTTATCATCGACGATCGCCAACGGGCTTTTGACTTATGGCAGCGTGTGTCAGATTATATTCCTAAGACCATTGGCAGATGGCAAGCAGTAGGATTAAATGAGCGTTTTCGTTTTTATCGCTACGATCCAGGACAGAGATTTGCAATACATCATGACGGTTCTTATCGGCGACCGAATGGTGAGGAAAGTCTGTTAACTTTCATGATTTACCTAAATGAAGGTTTTGAAGGTGGTGAAACTCGTTTTCATCTTTCGCCTCGGTACTATGAAGAATTATCTAATGTTAGTGTGGTTCCAGTCACGGGTATGGCTTTATGTTTTGTTCATGAACTTGTGCATGAAGGTGTTGCCGTTGTTCAAGGGCGAAAGTATGTTTTACGTTCAGATGTTATGTATCGTCAACAGTCTAGAGTCTACTAAAGTGTCTTTCCGCTTTTTAACCGAAGCACCTTGGTCTAGTTCACAGATCAAGAGTTGCTATAGACTTTAACGGCCTAGAGACAGGCAACTAAATAGATATCACGATAATTAGGAGACAAAATAATTATGGAATTCAACCCAAACAACAATGTTGTTAAACTTTGTATTCAAGGTATGGGCATGGAAGAAAAAGGCAAACCTCAACAAGCAAGTAAACTATTCCTTCAAGCTTGGAACGAAGCGACATACGACTTTGAAAAATTTATTTCAGCTCATTATGTAGCCCGACATCAAAAAAGTGTTTCCGGCAAATTAAAATGGCTCGAAACGGCTTTGCAGTTTGCATTAAAAATAAATAACGACACTGTTAAGAGTGCAATACCTTCTCTATATTCAAACATTGCCAAATGCTACGAGGACTTAAGCGACCCTGACAAGGCAAAAAAGAATTATGAATTAGCAACTTCGTTTAAGGATAAACCTTCTGACAAAGGCCCTTTTTATCATGGGACGAAAGCAGATTTGCAACTTAGCGATTTGCTGACAGCAGGGAATAATTCTAATTATAAATCTGAACTCAAAATGAATCACATTTATTTTACAGCCCTTGTTAGTGGAGCGGGACTAGCTGCTGCATTAGCAAAAGGCGATGGACGTGAACGTGTTTATATCGTTGAACCGACAGGGGGGTTTGAAAATGACCCGAATGTTACAGACAAAAAATTTCCGGGCAATCCGACACGCTCATATCGCTCACTCGCACCATTAAAAATCGTTGGCGAAGTAAAAGATTGGGTGAGACAAACACCTGAAGAACTTCAAAAATGGCGTGAAAAGTTGGCCAACAACAAAGGAGAAATTATTAATTAATTTCTCAGATGCTCATAACATCAGGGCAGCCGCATCATGTTAATAAGCGATGAGTTTGAGACTGTCACAGTAACTGCTGCTGAAGTACCTGAATAACCCAGCAGGAGCAGAGCGTAGACGCTCTTAGCGGCTTGTCGTAAGACAACTGAAGAACTATTACTAGACATGGCAAGGATTATCTGCTGGCATACTATCACGAACAAAAAGCGATCGCCCTTGTTTGGACTAGACCATTACCAGAAGCATCCAAAAGCTCAGATTATACGAAAAATGCACAATGGATGTCTGCCTTGAACGAGTTAGCACCGGAGAATTATCAGAGCTTGTTGTCCCAATGGAAAGTCCAACACAAGCGACGACCTAATTTGTGGAAAGCGATGAAAGAGTTGGGATTGACGTAAAATAACCAAATAATGGGAACAAATGAACAATTCCTTTGCCAAAATAACAGCCTACAAAAATTTTGGTAAAAACTAACAAAATGATCCATGTATAAGCTTTTAGCTGACAAGGTAGTTTGGACTATCAGAACCTTTATACTCTAGCAATACGCTAAAAAATGCCTTGCGGGAAACCTGAAAGGTATTTTTAGAACTGATTGTTTTTGCCCAGCTTCGGAGGACATTAACGTGACAGATGAACAAAACTCTTTGCTCAAAGCATCACACATCAATTCAATGGATGCGTTTGAGTTCCATCATCCGCTCAATCCTAATTCAGAAATTTATTTACGGTTTCTTGGGCGTACTGTCGGTCTTAAACGTATTGGTGTGACAATTGCTCGTGTACCTCCGGGCAAGGAATCTTTCATTTATCACGCTCACCAGAATGAAGAAGAATGGGTTTACATCTTGTCAGGTCGAGGTATTGCGGAAATTGGAGATCTGGAATACGAAGTTGAGCCAGGAGACTTTATGGGATTTGGGTTACCTCAACAACCCCATCATCTTCGGAACCCATTCAATGAAGACCTTGTATACCTGATAGGTGGAGAAGCAGGACGCTTAGATATTGGCGTTTTTCCTCGGCTTGGTAAACGAGTGATTCGGGATAGTGAGTCAGCTTATATATTTGATGAGTCAGCACTTCAACTTTTCTGGAGCAGCAAGCAATCTGCTGAAGATTGATGCCTGCTAGAGTGGTTACGGCACAACAAATCAATGACGTGAGTGCGAAATCGATGTTGATGCGTAGACGCGCAGCGGCTTGTCCTTGACATCGCTCAATCTTTAGCCCAACTCCCTATTGGTTTCACTAGATCTTTTGCTCAGGCAGCATGAAAATTAATATTTTTTCTATCAATTTTTTTTATTGCTGCGTCGCGGCACGTCGGGACGCATGAGCAGATAAGATTCGTCTACTAATGTACGATAAACTCCTTTAATGTTAAGAGGTAGCCACTCGGAATACATAGGCAAATCGCGATAGTCGTCGAGCCGAATTTCTTGCTGAAGTGTGGCGAGGTCTTTGCCTACAAGTATGCCATCTCGGACAGAGTTATAAAGTGTCTCCAGATAATTAAGGTATCGCTTGATATCTTTTTTTTGACCTGTCGAGGCATGACCGCCTACAAATACGTCGAAATCCATATCTAGCACTTGTTTAGTCGAATCAATCATTCCTTGAATATCGTAACCCTGAAGATCCTTATAAGGCATTCGTCCTAGAACAATCCAATCGACCACATGCAAAACACCAGCAGGTTCAAACAGCATAGAAATTGAGCCACGTCCATTGTTTCTGCCGTGATAGCGCAAGCGCACAAGACTTTTACCGATATAAAGCACCATTTCATCTTCAAAAACAAGATTGGGAATCTGAGTCTTTGCTTTAGTGTTTACTAAATCTTCACGAGCGAGCCGATGAGAGACGAACTGAACGCCTTGTTCATCGAAAACTTCTCCACCGTAAACATGGTCAGGATGATTGTGACTATAAATGACAAAGCGAATAGGTTTATCGAAACGCTTGGCTAATTCCTGCTTCAGCCATGTAGCCGCTTGTTTACTTATAGGATCGCTAACAACTATTCCTTCATCAGTCTCCATAA
This sequence comes from Nostoc linckia z4, assembly GCF_002608075.1. Lineage (GTDB taxonomy): Bacteria > Cyanobacteriota > Cyanobacteriia > Cyanobacteriales > Nostocaceae > Nostoc > Nostoc linckia. The sequence continues at coordinate 151,590 of NZ_LAHA01000009.1, read as the reverse complement.
ACACGGAACGATAGTTTCCCGCTGTAAAACGGTAAACGTTACCACGAATATGATCGATTTGATAATTTTGCGCTATTGCTGGTTTACTAACAGCAAAAAGTAGCAAAAAAACTCCCAGACTAAAAAGTGCGAGCTTTGTCTTGTAGTAATTTTTCATAAGTATCTTTTTAAGCATTTATACCACCAAAAATTTGCTTCTGCTCTGCTTTTATCCGCAGTAGCCGATCGCTTTGAATAATTATCAGTTTAGCTGTTTGGGAGGGGAGCAACGCGATTTTGTGAGATGATCCCACCTAGAGAGCGATCGCTAATAAGCTCTTATACCAATTTAATATGAAACTGCATAGAATAACGCTTCCAATATGAAGTTGTAAGAAGAAACAGAAATTACTTGTTCAAATGTAAGTTGGCCAAATATTTCTTGAATGCGCTCGCGTAAATTTTGTAGAGAAGAAAAGAGTTCATTTTTCAGCGATTTTTTAATCAACTGCCAAAGCCTTAGAGTTACACATTGACAAATTAGACAAACAATGTAGTAAGTAAAATCAGGCATAAACAGGCGATCGCTAATCACTCTGGGGCTGGAAAGACGGATAATTGACGTGCAGAGCGTATTTAGGGTTGAGACAATCAGAGCTATTAGCAAGCCATCCACCGCAAAATGTAACCTCGACACTTACACTCTGTTCTTGTTGGCAGAATCAAAATATCCAGGCTGCACAAGGTTGGCAGAAATAATGGAAGATTTGTCTGATGATAGTGTCAACAGATTTTTGCTGCGTGAGCAGTATGAACCCAAAGATTTGTTTGAAGAAATAAAGCCAAATATTAATTTAATAGGAGGTATTTTAAGCGGGGACGATACGGTAATTGATAAGCCTCATAGTGACCCAAAAATAACAGAATTGATTGGTTACTATTACTCAGTTACTCATTTTTTTAGTGCAATTCGAGCTTTTACACAACTAGAACTAATGCGCTCCGAAGAGTTAATTGAAAATTGGTATGAAATCCAAAGGAATTTATCTCTTCAAGTAGCTCGTGACTTTATTTTAGAACACCTAACACAGAAGTTGAGCTTGACTGTATAGTATCAACTTTCTGTCAATGCGTAAGTCCTAAAATAGTTTGGTGACTTTTATAAGCTAAATTTTTGAGTCTCAGCCAAACCAGCATAGCGCAAGCAATATGATTTCTTTGAATACGGGCTTTCCGACATTGACATGATTCAATGCCAGTTAACTGCTTTATTTCTCTATGAAACTCCTCTATTTTCCAACGGATTTTACACACCTTTTGTGCAATCTCCGTAGAACTTTGAGATAAATCGTTGGTTGCGACATAATCCGTTCTATCGGTAGAGACAGTAACCCGGAAAAGTTTCACTTTTTTCTCAGCAGGAAAGCCTTTAATTTTTATGATTTTACCACATTCTAAATCTTCCTCACTCCATAACAAAGTTTGAATACTCTTGTATTTTTCTTTACCAAAACTATCATCTACTAAACGATTAGTCTTTAAAGGACAATAATAAATTTTATCTAGACTATCAATATAAAGCATTAAATTATTAACTGCATACCAAGTATCCATTAAAACTGTATCAAAAGGCAGAAGCTTTTGATATACAAGCCCTCCCAGCATATTTTTTACATGGTCTACCTTAGTTAACCCATCATTGTCTGGAGCGAAAATCCGATAATCTATGACCCAGAAATTGAGAGTTTTAGGATTAACGTATATGCAACTTACAATTCCAATCCCTTTGATGATGCCATGTTCATTTCCACTATACTGCCTTCGCACTATTTCAATTGATTCCGAAAATCTTTTATCTAAAACTGTATCATCAAATATAATATAAGCATCTTCATCAGCGATAATTAGATCTTTCACATTATCCCAAAGTAAACGAGGAGTTAATTTTTCATTTTTGAGATAATAATTAATTTTATCATGACTAATATTTTCTAAATGCTCTGCTAAATTAGTCATGGTATAGTTGATTTGACTACTAAGTAGATATTGACAATAATTAAGTTTAGTAAATTTCATCGCTAACCGATTTTTCGACGCACCCGCTACTTATTCTCTCATAAAATTTTTCTCGGAATCAACTTGATTAGTTCCTATCAACAATTCCAAAAAGGGCTATTTCAAAAACACCTTTTTATAGTACGTGCGATTCGTTGATTAGTGAATCACGGCAACCAATCCGTAAATAACTAATCCAGCCTGACAGCAGATTACTGTCACCAAAAGGCTGAACTCTCGGTCAGATGTAGGTGAAAGCCCTACCATTCAGACTCAGAATTGACTCCTCATCTGCCCACACTGAGTAGACTCGGTTTCTACAGGGTGAAGCTGGGAACAGGGCGCAACCAGACGATCGTTACGGATCGACACTGGCGCTAATAGGGAGTTCCTATGATGAAACAGAGCCTAGAAAAGCAACTTATGAAAAGGCAAGGCGTAACAAAAAACCCCTGACCTCACTGGAGATAATTCCCGCCGAGTATGTACTTAACAACGGCAAGAGTCCAGGGAATCCAGTAGTTGAAATGGCTACATCTAACGGAACAATCAATCTCTCCGAGGGAACGAATAAAAACGAGTTGTGGGTCTAGGGACAGTCGAACCCCAAGTAGCCCAGACGAGAGGAGGAATCCCCACAATTCGGGTAGGACAGACCGTAATTGGTCTGAGGTGTTCAGAATACACAAACTAAAGAAGAGAAAATGATTAGACACAGTAGACATACTAGTGAATCTTGGAAAGCCTTACCGTGGAAGAAATTCCGCCGAAATCTTTTCCGCCTTCAAAAGCGCGTGTACAAAGCTGTTCAAGTTGGAGACAAGCGGAAAGCTCGGTTACTCCAAAAGCTTATTCTAAAATCTACCTCGGCTCGATTTCTTGCAATAAGACAAGTATCTCAGCTAAATGCTGGTAAAAAGACGGCTGGTATTGATGGTAAGAAATCCCTCTCATTTGAAGAACGCTTCAACCTTGAAGAATTACTGAGAATGAATAGTGGAAATTGGAAGCATCAAGGACTACGGGAAATCCCCATCCCCAAAAAGGACGGGACAACCAGAATGCTTAAAATACCAACCATCGCGGACAGAGCTTGGCAATGCCTCGCAAAATATGCACTTGAACCAGCACATGAAGCCACCTTCCACGCACGGAGCTACGGGTTTAGAACTGGGCGCTCTGCCCACGATGCACAAATGTACATCTTTAACAACCTTCGCTCCAAAGCCAATGGAATAGAAAAACGAGTTATCGAACTCGACATCGAAAAGTGCTTCGACAGGATTAACCACTCAGCAATAATGGACGAACTCATCGCCCCTAAAAGTTTAAAACTCGGTATCTTCCGATGCCTTAAGTCAGGAGTTAACCCAGAATTCCCCGAACAGGGAACACCTCAAGGGGGAGTGGTCAGCCCATTACTAGCCAACATCGCACTTAACGGGATTGAGAGTATACACAGATACCACGAAATTAGAGGGTATAGAATCACCACTAAAACCTCATCCAGTTCTATCATCGAACCATCAGTCCGATACGCGGATGACATGGTTATTATACTGCGACCTGAAGACGATGCGACAGAGATACTTGAAAGAATCAGCGAGTTTCTCCGCAAACGCGGAATGAATGTAAGCCAAAAGAAAACCAAAGTTACCGCCGCGACAGATGGGTTTGATTTCCTCGGCTGGCACTTCAAAGTCCAGAAAAACGGAAAACTCAAAAGTACTCCCTCAGTGGATAACTTCAAAGCATTTCGTAAGAAAGTAAAACACATTGTCAACAACTCGAATTATGGTGCTACCACAAAGGCTGAGAAATTAGCCCCGATAGTTAGAGGCTGGAGAAATTACCACAAGTTCTGCAAGATGGACGGGTCAAAGCACTCGCTTTGGTACATAAACCGCAGAGCCTACACGGTATTTAACAAGGAAACAAAGCTTACACGCCACACTAGCAAGGAGCTAATTAAAAAGGCATTCCCAACAGTTTCCTACTCCGAAGGAAAACACGTCATGGTTAAAGGAATAAAATCCCCCTATGACGGAGATACTGTCTACTGGAGCGAACGTAACAGTAAACTCTATGACGGTGAAACCTCTAAAGCCCTTAAAAAGCAAAACCATAAATGTGCTTCCTGCGGTTTAAAATTTATCGATGAAGAACGGGTAAATCTGCATCACATCGATAAAAATCACGCCAAYTGGAAGAAAAGTAATCTGGAAGCAATTCATGAGAGTTGCCACGATTACAAACACATGAGCAAAAGCGCAAGCTAAGGACATCGGAAGCTGGGTGCGGTGAAAGTCGCACGCCCAGATTTAACTGAGAGGTGCGGGGAATAATATCCCCCATCGACTCAACCTGTTTTGCAGATTGCGGTGATTACACTTCTACCTGTAGTAATTGGGATGATAGCCAAGCGGTATGCACCCGGACTAGCAGATAAGGCAGATAAACCGGTGAAGTGGCTGTCTTTATTTTTCCTAGCGGTGGTAATTACTGGAGTGCTGCTGCGAGAACGGAATAATTTTGTTTCTTATGTAATAGATGTTGGCTGGGCAACTCTGGTTTTGAATGTGGTTGCAATGGCTTTAGGTTTTGCGATCGCAACCTTAGCCCGATTAGGAGAAAAACGTGTTACAGCAATTACAATAGAAGTAGGAATTCAAAATGGGACTCTAGCGATCGCGATCGCTTCTACGCCTACATTGCTAAATACTCCCACAATGGCCATTCCTGGCGCAATTTATGGTCTGCTAATGTTTGTCACTGGTGCTGCATTTGCTTGGTGGGCTAATCGTCGCCAAGGCTTGTTGAAAGCATAATTTTGACAGCAACTACATAAGGTATGGAGAAACAAAAAAAGATTTATTTCTCCGAAGATGCAACAAAAAATTTAGAATTAACAAACTGACCTCCAAAGCTGATTATTTCTCATTTAGAAACAGACTGGAGACTTTTATGACTACAACAGCCATCCCCACATTCACAAAAGAATCACCCCTTCTATTTGAGGGACTGACTTGGAGAGAATTCAAAGCCGTAGAGCAATTATTAGACCGCCCAGGATATCGCCTGTCTTTCCTGGATGGTGTTTTGGAGATCCGAAGAATGCCTGGAGAACCACATCAAATTGTTAAGGAAAGACTCAGCGCATTGTTAGAACTTTACCTGCTTATGGCAGGGTTTGACTTTACTCCAACTGGCTCAATGACCTTGGAAAGTGAAGCAGCAGCTGTTAAACGAGAAGCCGATGAATCATATAAACTTGCCCCTGGTCGAGTGCGTCCCGATTTAGCGATAGAAGTGGTCTTTAACAGTGGCGGTATCAACAAACTGGAGGCATACAAGCGTCTCAAAATTCCCGAAGTGTGGTTTTGGGAAGATGGAGTTTTAGAAGTTTATCACCTGCGTCAAGAGGGTAACGCGCTTCATTATGAAAAGGTTTCTATTAGTGAAGAAGTCAAAGGAATCGATATTGATTTATTATTACGCTGCATTAATATGGTGAATCATGTTGATGCCATCAAAACTTTTCAGCAGGCACTATAGCTAAAATAGTATTGTGATTGTTAGTTTTAAATCTGAAGAGACAAAGATTATTTTTGACGGCTTTACATCTTCTCAGTATCCGCCTAATATCCAAAAAACTGCTTTACGAAAACTGCTTATCATTGATGCTGCGACATCAATTAACGATTTGCGCGTTCCACCTGGTAATCGTTTAGAAAAGTTGGTTGGCGAGAGCAAAGGGCAGTACAGTATTCGTATTAACGACCAATGGCGAATTTGCTTTGTTTGGACGGATGAAAACAATGCTTCGGAAGTTGAAATAGTAGATTATCACTGATATATAAAAATAATTATGAACAATGAACGTATGCCAAATATCCATCCTGGAGAAATCCTACAACTAGAATTTTTAGAGCCATTAAATATCACCTCTTATCGATTAAGTAAAGATATAGGTGTAGCTCAGACACGAATTGATGATATTTTATCTGGAAATCTTAGTATTACAGCAGATACAGCCTTACGTTTATCTCGCTATTTTGGTAATAGCGCTCAGTTTTGGTTGAATTTACAAACGCAATACGATATACGCCAAGCTCTTGAAGAAAATTCAGAAGTTTACAATCAAATACCTAAGCTTCCCTTTGATGATGTAGCCTGAGTTTGTCCACCAAAATTTTAAATGTTCTGTGGTGTGTAATTCCTACATTAGCAATCCCGATGGTAAAAATTTTTTGGTGAGTATAAAAAGCTGATTCATTCATTAAGTACATAGAGGTTTTCTTGATGTCTCTTGCTTCTTCTGATAAACCAATTGATGATAATTTGAAAAATTTGGTCAAGGAAATTGAAGCACAAAACACTAATTTATCAGTTTTAGCAGCACGTCAATTTCGCTATAGCTTGCACCAAATTCCTGTAGAAGTAAGCATCAAAGAACCCCGCCAATTTAACGTACTTGAAGAATTTATTATTCGCGCCGCAATTGAATTTCAACCTCCACCAACCGAAGAAGAATTAGCCTCTGTACTTGGGCTTGATTCTGTATTTATCCGCAGTACTACAGCAAATCTTCGGTCATTACAAACTCTGTCAGCAACATCACCACTAACAGTTACTCCAGAAGGACGTTCATTTTATGAAAAAGGATCTGTACCACAGCCTCCATATCCCGTACAGCTTAATGCTATTAACGACCCTTTGAATAACAAGCTAACCTTTCAATTTGAATCCTTAAATCAAACATCAATAAATTTGCCTGACTTAGAAGACTTTATAATTCTAGATAATACAATTGATATTTCATCTTTATCCCTTGAGGAAATCCAAAAAAATATTCAGGCTTCAGATTTAGCACTTCATGTACCAGAACAAGGAAAAATTGTTACTTCATTGAAGGTAGTAGCTTCAACTCAAACAATTTGGCAAAAGATATCGCTTTTTTTGATTTTTGATGTAGCTCAAGATAAGTTTAGCTTTCAAATAAGAATTGGCAAGCAAATTTTAGACTCAGCATCAAATTGGTTAGAAGTTTTACATACTGAAGGTAAAATCAGCTTGGAAAGATTATTTAATTTATCGCCTGAAGTTATCAATTTGGAACGTGAAGCGATTCTCAAGCAGAAAAACGTCAAAAAGTGATTCACCATCCGTATAGAAGGCATTACAGCGCCCTTGGAACGCATCAAGGAACTGGTAGCTGAAAAACTACGCCCCGCGACGCGATCGCTCCGAACGAGAAATTGCTGGCTATCGAGACGTACTTACCACTATCCACACAGCTATACTCACATCCCTACCTCATACCAATTCAAAATTCAAAATTCAAAATTAATAAAGTCCTAATTAGTAAGGCTTTGGTGGGTTTGCATCTGTCTCATTATTTTAGTGAATTGGTATCAGATCCCCGACTTCTATAAGGATACTGTTGACGAATCAGCGGTCACACCGCACACTCCAGCATTTTTCGCAATAAAAACAAATGTAGAGACGTTGCAATGCAACGTCTCTACTATTGATCGCTGCATCTTTTAACAAACCCGGAATCTGGACACCGCAAATTTGAACGAAATCAAATGCGATCGCTAGAGCGAAACGGGCGGTTAGAAACCGCGTCTACACTAGACTTTACCCACCTACGTGGGTTTCAAAACCTTAATTTGACCTTAGGACAAAGCAGGCGGACTTTGCTTGTGTAGCTGCGAATTCTATGAGCTTAAATTCAAACGAGCGCGGCAGGACTCGAACCTGCGACCGATTGCTTAGAAGGCAATTGCTCTATCCACTGAGCTACGCGCCCAAAATAATTTGCTGGCTCCCAAAAGAGTCATCTAGAACATTATATCGCTTTCACCGACTTAGAAGCAATCAAAAATTGCAGATTTATCACTAGCAAGGCTAAGATCCAAGTCGCTAGTTATCAATCTACATTAAAAACGAAGCAGATGGCGTATTGGTTAGATATATTGTCTTGTCAAGGGGTTGCTTACCCCAGACCCAGTCCTTCTAGGCAGTTTAGTCTAATGAAATATCTAATGAAACGAGCAGTTTCCTTCATTTTTGCAGCACGCTAGGTAATTTCAGCCTTGGCGAAGCTGTCAGATGCCATTATATATTCCATATTAAGAATGCCCCTGTGAGGAGTTATTGTAGCGTGCCATGTTTATTCTCAAACGGCAGGATGTTGAAATATCAAGCATTCAGCACCCAAAAAAGGATCAGCAGGTGCCGATCCTAGATTATCAAGGGCAAACTTTTCGCTTGATTAGTGTCTTCAAAGCTAGTCAAGAAGAAGAAGCTAGAGCCTTATGGAGAGAATTAACGGATAACCGGGGTAAAGCCTGTGTCTTACTGGAAGAACCGGAACGCTTTAGCGTTTGGGGAAAAATCCGTTTGGAACAGTTGGGTAATGACACAGGTGGTAGTCATGGAAAAACGGGGATTTTGATCCAAGCCAGTATTTTATTGTTGCAAGGTGTTTATATCGATATTGAAGAGTTTTTGGGTGCTAGGCAAGCTGCACTATTGGAGAAGGATATTGCGGAGTTATTTCAGCAAAAGCAATTTCCCCAAACATCTCCTCCAGAAACAGTTAAATCTTTGGTATCTATCGATCCCTTGGCTGCGCCTAAACTGCCTCCTTGGCAAGAAACTCATGTAGTTATCTTTTTACAAGAACTACATCGATTAGGGAAATCCTATTTTGGTAATGCCAACTTTACCAAACAAGTGATTTATAAGTTAGAAGATATGCCAGAAGCCGAGCGATCGCTATTCCTCTCTTGGCTAAATCAATCACCACTAGGTAAACTATGGCAGTAGTCTGGAAATTTTTTGCAAAAGTTCCTACTGTCGGAACTTGCTTTTGGTGTCCGATTATGCTTTGTTTGGCAGACACACTCCTAGCTATACAATCCTTTAACTCAAAATACTGCCAGAGTGCATCTACAATAGTCAAGCCCTATGAATAACTCTTACAACAATTCCTTGGTTTCCAAATCCATTTTCACCACTCAGAACATTGTTTTGGCTAATATTGGTTGGGGCGTGCTGGCACTGTTATACTTTTTGTTGTTTAGTGCCAAAATTCCCGGAGCAGATGGCATAGAAAGCCGAGCCGAGTGGTATGTGATTGGCACAAATATTTTTGAAGCCTTAGCTTATTTGGGCGCTGGTATCTTATGCTTGAGAAACTGGCTTAGTCCGCAAATCGTCAGTGGTCGGAATGTTTGGCTTTCTATAGGCTTAGGTATGCTTTCCTATTTCATTGGAGGGATAATTTTCGGGTATACCGAAATAGTTTTAAAAGAAGAACCGGATGCGTCTTTAGGCGATATATTTTTTGTATTGAGTTATCTATTACTTGGCACAGGCATGATTTTAGCTGTGGCTTCCAGGCGAATCAATCTGGAAAAATGGCAGTGGCTAATTGTGTTAGCAATTGCTGTATTCGGTAGTTTGTTAGCATGGTGGATTTCTAGACAACAGGAAACATCCTCAGAACTGTTGGTTGCTATTTTGAATTGGTTTTACGTAGTTAGCGACGTAGTTCTGTTGATTATTGCTACCACTCTGCTGTTAGCATTTTGGGGAGGAAGGGTTTCCCAGTCTTGGCGAATGATTGCCGCCGCCGCCTTTTCGCTCTACATTGCAGATATGTGGTTTAAATACGCACAAGGGCCCAACTATCAAAGTGGAGAAATACTAGAAGTGTTTTGGGTATTTAGTGGAGTGTTATTTGGTATGGGCGCTGCCCTGGAATATGATGCATCACTAAGACGAACGCGGCGTACCAGCACACGAAAACGAGCTTAGCAAAGATTTTTGGTATCTACCGTGAGAAAACTAACAGACTCTGACAAACAAGAAATTCTCAAGTTATATCGAGAAAGTGCCGAAACAACCTCAACTTTGGCAGAACGCTACGACGTAAGTAACTCGACCATTAGTCGTTTGCTCAAAAGCACTTTGCCAGAGGATGAGTATGAATACTTAGTTTCTTTAAAGCGGGCTGCCAGGACTCCTGAGGGTAGGGCACAGGTAAACTATGAGCAGTTACCACTGCTGATGAGTCAACTACAGCCAGAAATCGAAGTTCCAGCTAGCGATAGCCAGCCCAAAGTGGTAGAAGTCGAACCACCACAACTACGTAGTGTAGTGGAGCAAGAACCAGACTTAGAAGAAACTGACGATTCAACTGCTGCTAGTAGAAGGGTAAGACGACGCACCTCAGCGACAGAAAAACCCAAGCTACGAGTCACGGAGAAATCAGAAACTCCACAACCCAAACCTCTGGACATCGGGAATATCCCCAGCCCCATACTCAAGGATGAACGTCCAGAGGTAAACGCCATAGCACAAATGCTGGGAGAAGAATTGCTAGACGAGTCAGAAGACTTGGATGATTTAGAAGATGAGGATTTAGAAGATGATGACTTTGAGGAGGAAGAAGACTTCGAGGAAGATGACTTTGATGAGTTAAGACCTCTAGTTACAAGACGCAGACCAGGTGAAGCATCAGTTCAAGTTTTGCCACTATCAGCAGCACATTTGCCCAAAACTTGCTATTTAGTGATTGACCGTTCCTCGGAATTAATTACGCGACCCCTCAAAGACTTTGGCGACTTGGGGCAAATTCCCAACCTGGAAACCCAGCAAAGAACTTTACCGGTGTTTGATAATCATCGCGTAGCCAAGCGTTTCTCCACCAAACGCGATCGCGTGATTAAAGTCCCCGATAGTAAAATGCTGCATAAGACTCGTACTCATCTCCAAGCCAAGGGAATCACCCGATTGTTAATTGATGGTCAAGTCTACTCTTTGTCTATGGTTTAATGGGCATTGGGCATGGGGTATGGAGTAGATGAGGGATGAGAGAGAGGGGGGAGACAAGGAGAGAAGTCTGAGCGGAGGAAACCTCCGCTCAGAACTTCGGAGAGAAAGATTGCTACCTTGTCCCCCTTCCAATGCTCTATGCCCCATGCCCCATGCCCTTCAACTATAAACAGCCCTGGCAAAACGTTCTGCCAAGTAGATAATGTCTTGCTTTCGGGCAATTTGGTTCATCCATTGTCGGGGAATATTTTCCACGCCGTAGTAAATTCCCGCTAGTCCACCAGTGACGGCGGCGGTGGTATCTGTATCTCCACCTAAGTTAACAGCTTTGAGTACCGCTTCCGAATAAGATGAGCTATTTAACAAACACCACAGGGATGACTCTAAGGTGTCAATGACGTAGCCACCAGAATTAATTTCTTCTACTGGTAATTTGGCAATCTCACCAGTGAAAATTCTGCCAAAATGGGGCTTTTCTAATAAAAATTGTCGGGCAGAATAAATTGGTTGGATATCTTGTAATCCTTGGAGATAAGCTGTTTGGAGGTCGGCACCTTCGAGCAGGGATACTGCAATACTAATGTAGATGCCACAGGCCATTTGCGATCGCGCATGAGCATGGGTAATCGCTGAAACATCATGCACCCGCGCTATCAATTCGCTTAAAGTTAAATTTCTGTGACAATAAGCCATCGGCAAAATTCTCATCAAGGAACCATTGCCATTGCTATTTTCCACTTTGCCACCCGCCTGATGCGGTACAACTCCCTGCTTCAAACGCATCAGTGCTGTATGAGTCGTTTGACCAATATCAAAGACATCACCACGAGGAGTCCAGTAAGCTTCCTTGTACCAACGCCAGAAGGAATTAGCTATGGCCTCCAGCGAATACCCCCGACAAAGACTTTCTGCCAAGCAAAAGCTCAAAGAACTGTCATCTGACCAAGTTCCTGGCGGTTGATTCCATGTGCCATAACCCAACATAGTTGTCACTGGAGATTTGATTCGTTCCGCACGGCTAGTAAACTCCACTGGCACACCCAATGCATCACCGACACATAAACCCATCAAACCAGACAACGTTTTTGCAGCGGTTAGCATTATTCACTCTCCAACAATTGCTAAAAATTCACTTTATAGATTTACTTTATAGCTTGTTGCCACAGATGCTACAGGCTACTTTTTCACCCTATGTAAAACTATCAAAAAAGTCAGTTAACTGGCTATTTTTCTACTAGATAGCGGCTAATTTTTAGTTCCCATAACTATGACACTTTTAAAAGCGTCTGTTTTTTATAGAGAAAATTCGGAATTTCTAAAAAATCAAGTGTAATTATAACATTTTGTTTGCAACCATTAATTGAATTACGTTTAACTCTATTGCATCTATCGCCACATCTACTTAAGAAAATTCCAGAATTATCTGGAACATTTTTACTAAGCTTTCGACTGGGAATATAACAGTAAAAAATACAAAATTTGGTCACAATTATGAAAAGCTTGCTCAAGTCTATTCTGACAATTTCTGCATTATCTTCTTTAATAGTTGCTCCTGTTCTTCTATCACCTGGTCAAGCTTCTGCGGAAACTAAAAAGGGTACAGACGCTAGTTATGTTGGTGCTGGTATTGCAGCTGGGGTTACCAGTGGCGGACAAGGAACCAACGATGATGCCACATTTGGTGGTAATGTCACAGGTCGCTTAAAATTAGGAAATACCCCATTTTCTGCACGTGGAAATGTTCTTTGGAGCGATCAAACTACTGCCATTATTCCAGAAGTTTCTGTGGATGTACCCATTGCTAATAGAACTAATGCCTATTTAACTGGCGGTTATTCTTTTGTAGAAAAAGATGGTTCAGCAACTCCTATAGGTAACAAAGATGCAGTAGTAGTTGGTGCTGGTGTAGAGTCAGAAGTTGCTAACAATTTCCTCGTATATACTAACGCCAAAGTAGGAATTAGTGCTTATCAAAATAGCGATACTCCTGCTGTTAGTATCAATGCTGGTATTGGCTACAGCTTCAAATAAAAGATGCCACTAAAGTTCCAATTTTTAATTGACTCAAAAAACTTCATCGGTAAGCTAAAACACATCTAAATAAAGCTAACTTTTAACAGTTAACCGTCAACGGTCAACAGCCAACACAAGAACATATGCTTTTTTAAATGTGCAACAACTTATTACCTAATTGAAGATATATGTTGAAAGTAGGGTAGCACAGCTAACTGTGCTACCCTACTTAATTTTGCTGACTTCAGCTAAGTCAAAACTGTTATAGTTATCTAGAAAAACTCTTTTTTCGTTGAATTGATTAATTTTAATCATCAAGCTGAACTAAAGAGTATTCAATCACTCTATACTTTACTCAGCACTTTGCACTCTCAAGAGTAGGTTTTGTTAAGTGTTAGATCGCTGATAAAGCCGACTTTTGCCGTGTTAAAATCAAAATATTCCTCATTATTCCGGCCGGATTACCGGGGATCAATTTAGCCGAAAAGATACTGAATATCTTGTAATTCGGCGTCAACGAATGCTTTATTGAGAATACTATACAACTCTCATGGTTAAATCTGCTCCTTCCCCCGTCGCTAGCCGTAAGCCTTCTAAAGTAGAAGTAATTAAGGAAAATAGTAATTTTTTACGCGAACCTGTAGCAACTGAGATTCTGGAAGATACTACTCATTTTAGTGAAAATGCTGTGCAGCTGTTGAAGTTTCACGGCTCTTATCAACAGGATAACCGGGACAACCGCGCTAAGGGACAGGAGAAAGATTACCAGTTTATGCTGCGGACGAAAAATCCTGGTGGTTTGGTACCACCGCAGCTTTATCTGGCTTTAGATAAGCTGGCTGATGAATATGGTAACCACACATTACGAGCCACCACCCGCCAAGGTTTCCAACTGCACGGAATCTTAAAAAAGAATCTCAAAACAGCAATTGCTACCATTGTCAACAATTTAGGTTCTACTTTGGGTGCCTGTGGAGACATCAACCGCAATGTGATGGCACCACCAGCTCCATTTAAAAAGCGCCCAGAGTACCAGTATGCTTGGGAATATGCCCAGAATATTGCTGATTTACTTTCACCACAAACAGGCGCTTATTACGAAATTTGGTTAGATGGCGAAAAGGTAATTAGCGGCGAAGAAAATCCAGAGGTGACCGCAGCGCGATCGCGCAATGGCAATGGCACAATTATTCATGATAATCAAGAACCGATTTACGGCACCCACTACATGCCCCGTAAGTTTAAAGCTTGCGTCACAGTACCAGGAGATAATTCGGTTGATTTGTATTCTCAAGATTTGACTTTGGTGGTAATTACCAATAAAAAGGGAGAATTAGAAGGATTTAATGTCTTTGCCGGCGGTGGCTTGGGCAGAACGCACAACAAAGAAGAAACTTTTGCTAGGGTTGCAGATCCAATTTGCTATGTAGCCAAAGCAGATGTTTATGACATAGTAAAAGCAATTGTCGCCACCCAAAGAGATTATGGCGATCGCACTGACCGCCGTCACGCCAGATTAAAATATTTAATCAACGATTGGGGTGTAGATAAATTCCGCGCCCAAGTTGAAGAATACTTTGGCAAAGCACTCACACCCTTCAAATCATTGCCAGAGTTCAAATATCACGACTTCCTCGGCTGGAACGAACAAGGCGATGGCAAGCTATTCTTAGGTATTTCCATTGACAATGGTCGCATTAAAGATGAAGGCTCTCTGCAACTGAAAACTGCTTTGCGGGAAATTGTCGAGCAATTTAACTTATCTATCCGCTTGACACCTCACCATAACCTGATTTTTTACGATATCGAACCAGATAACAAAGAAACCATCGACGAAATTCTCAGCCGTCACGGTGTGGTTTCCGATCCCAGTCAAATCGAACCTTTAGAACGCTATTCAATGGCTTGCCCTGCTTTGCCTACCTGCGGCTTGGCAATTACCGAATCAGAACGGGCAATACCAGGAATTTTGGAGCGAATTCGCACTCTGTTGAATAAATTAGGTTTACCAAAAGAACATTTTATGGTAAGAATGACGGGCTGTCCCAACGGCTGCGCTCGTCCCTATATGGCGGAATTGGGCTTTGTGGGTAGCGCCCCAGAAAGTTATCAATTGTGGTTAGGGGGTTCGCCAAATCAAACACGACTGGCACAACCTTACATCGATAAGCTGCACCATAACGACTTGGAAAGCTTTTTAGAGCCAATTTTTGTTTACTTTAAAAAATCAAAGAAATCAAAAGAAAGCTTTGGTGATTTTTGCCATCGCGTTGGTTTCGATGCCATCCGTGAATTTAGCGCCACCTACGAACCAGGCGCAATTAATGGCGCAAACAAATCACGCCACCGAGTAAATCTGAAAGCTGATATTTACGGCAAGTTGAAGGATGTATCTGAAAGCCAAGGTAAGCCAATGACTCAGTTAGTCACCGAAGCTTTAGAAGCTTACTTCCAAAATCTTTCATAAGTAAATAGTAATTTAGGCTGGGGTGGGGAGTGGGGAGATAGGGAGGTGGGGTGATGAGGGAGAAAGTAATTCTTCTTTCCCCTTCTTCCCATCCTCTGCCCTAGTACTCTGGCAAGTCATCTTTGGGGGGTAAAGGGTAAGGGGTAAAGGGAAAAGGTTTTGATTTTTTCCCTCTTCCCCTTTACCCTTTTCCCAGTCCAAACCCAGCAATTTTCGGTTGCCAGAGTACTAGTCCCCTGAGATTAACTCAAACCTAGTTCTCGTTTGAGCAAGTTAATCGAGTTAGCGCCGATATAATTTTCAACCTTAATTAGCTTTGGCGGGCGAATAATATCTTCATCGGCTGCTTGCACTGCTGCTTGCACGAAGGGAAAACTGGCTAAGTCGCTGATAATCACCTCAGCCCGCTTCACCATTGCTTGAAGTTTATAAGCATCTTTTGGTTGGGAAGTCATCACTAATAGTTCATCTCCCCGTAAACCGTGGAGGATGACTTCAGCAGCGCGGGCAATTCCAGAACTGAGGCTAACGATGCCTACACAGTTTTCTTTTGGTAGGGTTTTCAAGAAATTGAGTTCTTTGGTGTAGTCGTAGATATCTAGAGGAATCACTCGTACAGCTTTAGGAGCTGCGATCGCTTCCACATCGTTGATAAAATAGCGACTTGTGACCACCGTTGCAGAAGTAGTTTTATCTAGCACGGCGGCTAATTCTTCCATTGCTACCAACTGTACTGGTATTTTGAGCGATCGCTCCAATTCATACACCATCAACTCACCAGCACCGATATCATGAGATGGAACTGCAACTAATACCCGCGCGCTACAACGCAAACGCCAGTCAATTTCTGCTAAAAATAACTCTCTAGCTTGACTTAGGGAACATCCTTGTGAAAGTAGTTCATCAAGTGCTTGCTGGACAATTTGATATGCATTGGGATGTTGTTTGAGAATTGGTGATTGTAGCCTGCTACCGCCTTCATGACCTTGGGCACGCACATAAATTCCCGAACCAGCCAGACTTTCCACAAATCCGTCTTCTTCGAGTTGACGGTAAACTTTGCTGATGGTGTTACGGTGTAACCCAGTTTGCATTGCCAGCGCCCGCGTACTTGGCAATTTGTAACCTGGTGGATATTGCCGGGAAGCAATGGCAAACCGGATTTGATTAAACAACTGCGTTGATGCGGGAATTTCGCTGTCTGGCTGAATGCGGAATTGAATCATCACCAAACCTCCTGAATACTGAATGCCGAGGATTGGGTGCTGGCACTTTCAAGTCAGCACTCCTTTGGCCATTGGCTGCATTTAAATATCAAATATTTGATTTACATCTGAAATTTTTCTGGTACAAATTTTGAATGCGCTCACTCTGGTAATTGAGAATTTTATTGAAAAAAACCTGGACATACTGGCATAGTTATATCAAAGAAATACACCGTTAATCACATAATACTGGTAAAAATTATTATGACAGAGCAAGCAATAATTACCACAACGGTTAAACTTTTGCAAGATAATATTCAAGTATCTGCTTATCTGGCAGAACCAAAACAATCTGGTTCTTATCCAGGAATCGTGGTATTGCAAGAGATTTTCGGTGTTAACGTTCACATTCGGGAAGTTACAGAACGAATTGCCAAACTTGGCTATGTAGCCATTGCCCCTGCTCTTTTTGAACGTATTGCCCCTGGCTTTGAAACCGGTTACACCGCAGAAGATATTGAAGTTGGCAGAAAATACGCTTGGCAACAAACTCAAGCATCAGAATTATTGAGCGATATTCAACTAGCAATTGACTACCTAAAAACCCTGCCCAAAGTTCAAAAAGAAGGCTTTGGCTGTATTGGCTTTTGTTTTGGCGGTCATGTCGCCTATCTTGCAGCCACCTTACCAGATGTCAAAGCTACGGCTTCCTTCTACGGTGCTGGAATTACCACCCGCACACCAGGAGGTGGCGCTGCTACACTCAGCCGCACCAGAGACATTACAGGTACTATCTATGCCTTGTTTGGTAACGAAGATGCAAGTATTCCAGCCGAACAAGTAGACCAAATTGAAGCAGAGTTAGAAAAATATAAAATTCCTCATCGTGTGTTTCGCTACGATGGAGCTGACCACGGATTTTTCTGTGACCATCGTGGCAGTTATAATCCTAAAGCTGCTGCGGATGCTTGGGAGCAGGTGCAACAACTCTTTAGTCAACTAATCATTAGTCATTAATAAAGGACAAATGATACAAGACAAAAGACAAAGGAGAAACCACAATCTAAACTCTAGTGGCATCAGCTGACATAAAAATTAATCTTCAAAACTCATGAATTCCGAATCGAAACTTTCTCAAACAGCCAATTCGTCGTTTACAATGGACGATTTTGCCAAAGCACTAGAAAAGCACGACTACCAGTTTCAAAAAGGACAGGTTGTACATGGCAAAGTTTTCCAACTTGACCATGATGGAGCTTATGTTGATATTGGTGGTAAATCCTCAGCTTTTCTGCCGCGGGATGAGGCTTCTTTGAGAGCAGTGACGGATTTATCGGAAGTGCTGCCATTACAAGAGGAACTCGAATTTCTGATTATCCGAGAACAAGATGCGGAAGGTCAAGTCACTCTTTCTAGAAAACAATTGGAAATTCAGCACATCTGGGAACGATTGGCGCAAATGCAGGAAAATGGCCAGACAGTGCAAGTCAGAGTTATGGGCGTGAATAAAGGTGGTGTCACCGTCGAGGTTCTGTCTTTGCGGGGATTTATTCCGCGATCGCACTTGGCCGAGCGCGATAATTTAGAAGCACTCAAAGGTCAAACTTTGACTGTGGGCTTTTTAGAAATTAATAAAAGCACCAATAAACTCATACTTTCCCAACGCTTAGCAACTCGTTCTAGCAACTTTAGTTTATTAGAACTCGGTCAATTAGTGGAAGGCAAAGTTACTGGAATTAAACCTTTTGGTGTATTCGTTGATTTAGATGGCATCAGCGCTTTACTTCATATCAAGCAGATCAGCCAGAAATTCATTGAATCTCTAGAAAAGGTATTTCAAATCGGTCAATCAATTAAAGCTGTAATTATTGACTTGGACGAAGGTAAAGGTCGGATTGCTCTTTCTACCAAAGTTTTGGAAAACTTTCCTGGTGAAGTGCTAGAGAATTTCGATGAGGTGATGGCTTCCGCCGAGGCACGTGCCAATAGAGCCAGCAACAAAGTATCAGAATAGTTTTATGTTCACCGTTGACGGTTCACAGTCAACCGTCAACAGTCAACAGTCAACATTTAGGTATTTATATGTTTTTAGTAACTGGAGCAACCGGAGGAATTGGTCGCAGAGTAGTGCGACTCCTACGTCAGCAAGACCAGTCCGTAAGAGCATTTGTGCGTCTGACATCGCGCTATAGCGAGTTAGAACATCGCGGTGCAGAAATTTTTATTGGCGATTTAGAACAAGAAAAAGATATTCAAAAAGCAACTCAAGGTGTGAAGTATATTATCAGCGCCCACGGTTCTGATAGCAATGCTTTATCCTTAGACTACCGTGCCAACATTGAATTGATTGACCAAGCAAAAGCTAATGGAGTGCAGCACTTTGTCTTCATTTCCGTACTGGGAGCCGATCGCGGTTATGAAGACGCTCTGGTGTTCAAAGCCAAACGAGCAGTAGAGCGATATTTACAAGCAAGTGGCTTAAATTACACAATTTTACGCCCAGCTGGATTAGCATCAAACTTGCTGCCATTGGTGGAACGATTCCGGGAAACAGGATTGTATTTGCTAATTGGCGATCGCAAAAATCGTACCTCTATAGTTAGTACTGATGATTTAGCAAAAATGGTAGTGGATTCCGTAACCCTTGAAGCCGCTCGCAACCGGATTTTACCAGTGGGAGGGCCGGAGATTTTATTAAGAGAAGATATTCCCCGGATTTTTGGTCGGATCTTCGCCAAAGAACCAGTAATAATAAATTCACCACTGTTTATTATTGATGGATTACAAGGTGCATTGGGTTTATTAAATCCCCAAACTCAAAAAGCTTTAGGAACCTTTCGCACATTACTAGCAAATGAATTTTTCTGCACAAAAGATGAAATTGCCAATTTAGAAGCGATTTTTAATTTCCAATTGGAAACATTAGAAAGTTTTTTGCGGCGCTATTTGGCAGTTTGAATTTGGGTATGGGGCATGGGAGATGGGGAGATGGGGAGATGGGGAGATGGGGGAGATGGGGAGATGAGGGGATAGGGAGATGGGGAGACAAGGGAGACAAGGAGAGAAGTCTGAGCGGAGGTTTCCGAGCATCAGAACTTCGGAGAGAAAGATTGCTACCTTGTCTACCTTGTCTACCTTGTCCTCTTCCCATGCCCAATGCCCCATGCCCAATGCCCAATGCCCAATGCCCCAATCTAAAATCTAAAATCTAAAATCCAAAATCTAAAATCCAAAATCCTATGAGATCTCCTTTAACTGTAAATGCTGCTCAAGCACGTCAGACAAAAGAGCGATTTGCTCAACCTGAGGAACAACTCTCCTATGAATTAGGAAAGGCTGTACAGGAATTACCACCTCTGTACACAAGGTTATTAGCAGGAACGATTAGTTTTATAGTATTTGGGGCTATTGGCTGGGCGTACTTCTCTCAAATTGATGAAGTTGCAACAGCACCAGGGGAATTAATTGCTTCTACACAGGTAAGACCGGTGACATCCTTGGGTGGAGGGTCAATTGTGGCTGTGAAGGTGCGAGATGGCGATCGCGTTACTAAAGGTCAGGTTCTAGTGCAAAAAGATCCAGACTTACAGAAAACCGATGTTTCCCGGTTAGCCAAATCTACGAGATTGATTCAGGATGATTTGCAACGTTTGGATGCAGAACGTACTGGAGGTAAAATCGCTGGTACGAAATTGCAAGATGAACTTTTAAGTTCTCGTTTGCAAGATTTTCAAGCGCGCCAAGCCGGAGCCGAAGCGGAAGCAAATCGCCAAGTAGCACTCATCGATCAAGCTAAAGTCCGGTTGACTAGATTGCAAGACAATTTAGTGGCTGCGAAAACTAGCGTTACCAATGCCAAAACCAACCTTGTCAACGCGCAAAGCATCCGTACCAAAATTGAGGATAATTTGGCGATCGCCGAAGAAAGAGAGAAAAGTCTACGCACCTTAATAACTCCCGGTGCTGTACCAAGAGTTGATTACCTAGAAGCCCAAGAAAGATTAACTCGTGCAAAGACCGAAATCACCAGGGCACAAGATGAAGTAACCAACGCCCAGAATAGAATCATAGAGGCTGAAGATAAAGTCACATCTTTAGAAAAAGATATTGCTGCCCAAGCCCAAGAAATTCGCCAAGCCGAAGAAGCTTACAAAGCTGCAAAAAATCAAGCCCAGCGCGTAGCATCAGAACGCCAAAGTGAAATTTTGACCCAGCTAAACAAGCGTAAAGAAGAACTCACCACCGTTCAAGGTCAATTAGAGCAGGCGAGAAAGCAACAAGCTTTGGAAACCATCGACGCCCCCGTTAGTGGCACGATTTACAGAGTCAAAGCCACCAAGGGGCCAGTACAACCCGGTGAAGAATTGCTGTCAATCTTGCCAGAAGGTGAAGAAATGCTCCTAGAGGTGAAAGTTCTCAACCGCGATATTGGGTTTATTCGTCAAGGAATGAGAGCCAAAGTCAAAATGGCAACTTTCCCCTTCCAGGAATTTGGCACAGTGGAGGGCGAAGTCGTCCAAGTCAGTCCCAATGCAATAGTTGATAAAGAATTGGGCTTAGTTTTTCCCACAAGAATTAAGCTCAGTAAACACTCAGTTAATGTCCGGGGTCAAGAAGTGGAATTTACACCAGGGATGGCTGCCACAGGCGAAATTGTAACTCGTAAAAAATCGATTTTGACCTTCATTACTGAACCTGTAACCCGACGATTCAGCGAGGCATTTTCAGTCAGATAAGTTTGTAGGTGTTGCAGAACATTACTAACTTACCATCATGCTTCGCTTTACCCCACCCCGGCTTTCCTGGCGCAAAACCTCCCCTCCCCGAACTTCGGGGAGCGGTAAAACGTTTGTGGGATCATCATTTAAGCAAGGGAAAAGGTTAATGGTTCGACAAGCTCACCAACCGGGGAAAGGGGAAAGGCAAAATACCAAACCTTTCCCCCTTTCCCCTTCCCCTTTTCCCGACTTCTGCAAGAAGTTTAATTAACACCGATTTTGTTCACAACTGAAATCGGATTGCTATGTAATTTTCAAGCAAAACCTAAGAATTTTCTAATCTGTTCTAATTGTTCAAATTGTTTTTGCATTTGTTCTATGAGTTTAGGAAAATCAATATTATTGCCATCTTGATTATTTTCTTGGCTATTAATATTAACGTTGCTGACAATGGGATTGTAGTTGTTTACATATCCATCCCAAAATTGTGGATTAATTAATTCATTATTATCTTCAGATGGTGTGAAATATTTGGTTGTTTCTGTAATTACGCCATCACTCACAGAATTAATATCGAAATTATTCCAACTAGAGATATTTTCTGGTGTGAGATATTGGGTTGTTTCTGTAATGATGCCATCGCTCACAGAATTAATACTAAAATTATCAAAATTAGAGATGGTTTCTGGAATCGCATATTTTGTTGTTTCTGTAAATTTCTGATTGATGGTAGAACCAAAATCAGAATTATTAAAACTAGAGATAGTCTTGGATGATAGATATTCTGTTGTTTGTTTGATTGTCTGACTGAATAGAGAATTCACATCAAAAATATTTAACCTATAGGTTGTACTTGGCGTACTATCTCCTGAGGTTTCTGCAACAATTTGACGTACTTGAGCATCAGTCAAGTTGGGGTTAGCGCTCAGCATCAAAGCAACTACACCAGCAACGTGAGGAGCAGCCATAGAAGTGCCGCTATAAACGGCATACTGGTTATTGGGAACTGTGGAATAGACCCTAACTCCTGGGGCTGTGACGTAGCTAATTTCGCTGGTTCCAGAACGGTCGGAAAAGTCAGCAATGTTATTGTTTCTATCTACTGCTCCAACGGCAATTCCGGACTTATATGCATAACGAGCAGGATAATCTGGTGATGATTCGCCATCGTTACCAGCGGCCATAACCACAATTACTCCTTTGCTGCTGGCATAATCAATGGCTGACTCTAAAGTGCGATTAGAATATTTACCTCCTAAGCTGAGGTTAATGACATCGGCTCCATTATCCACAGCATAGCGAACGCCTTGAGCTATGGAATTATAAGAACCAGAGCCAGAGTCATTCAAAACTTTCACAGGCATGATTTTGGCATTATAGGCAATGCCAGTGACACCGTAGTTATTATTTTCCCCTGCGATCGTGCCAGAAACATGAGTCCCATGACCGTTTCCGTCTAAAGTGTTGTTGTTATTACCGGAGAAGTTCCAGCCATAATTATCATCAACATAACCATTACCATCATCATCTATGCCGTTATCCGCAATTTCGTTGGCATTAGTCCAGATATTGTTTCTCAAATCCTCGTGGTTGCGGTCAACTCCAGTATCTATAACAGCAACAACAACACCTTGACCTGTGTATCCTTGTGCCCAAACTTCTGGAGCTTTCACAAGGTCTGCTCCCCAATTATTACCACCAACATCGGGAACATCGGCAAAGGTATTTTGACCAGTAACTCTAGCTACTGCTGCTGCTGCATTAATTAAGCCATAACCGATAGTGGAATTATAAGTTCCACTACTAGTTGCAGTATTTTTAGTACGAATTTTTGAGGTATTTTTATTTAGCTGCTGTACATCAGCATCAGTTGAATTATAGCTACTATGACCACTGAAATTCAGACTGTAATTATCTCTAGTATTAAAGGTATCCAATGAGGAGATTGAATTGGTGTTTAACGCTTTATGAGAAAATAAATTGTTACTAACATCAGTATTTAACATGAGTATTTATTCTCAATAATAGCAATAGTTTTTGACAGTCTGAAGCATTAAAATCTTTGGAAAAAGATTCTATCTGTGAAGAAGCTCTATTGTCAATAATTACTATGTAATTTCTAAAAAAAATGCTAATTCAACTACAAAAAAGTATTGAACAAATATATTCAAAAAATTAAATTTATATCATATAGTCATAGTATTTTGATACTTGCAAGCAACAGTTATTCAAATTGATAAATATCTTTATTTAAGTACTTGTGCTAGATAAAAATATGCAACCCTATTTTTCAGTACTTTTATCAACTCAACCTTGTATCTAAGCTCCAGGTTTAAAATAATCAAAAAGGCGATCGCCTGAATCAGCACGAATCAATGCTACAACTACATCTGGGAGGGCAGCTAAACTCGGATAAACTAAATAACGCGGTTCCCAATGGGGGCGGAATTTTTCTTTATAGGCGTGTAATCCTTGAAAATTGTAGAAGCGATTTAAATGCTCGTAAAGATAATGTAATACTTTCTCTAAACGGCGTGATTCTGGATGATCTCCAACTCCAGCTAAAGCAGAAAGGCCAAAATTAAAGGTATCGTAACCATTTTCCTTAAAATGCTGGAGCAGAGAAATAAATAAAAAGTCCATGATTCCATGTTCAATGGACGAACGATGTCGCATCAAATCGATAGTTGCTTCGTTGAGTTGATACTCTGGGATAATATTAGCAAAAGCGCCGATTTGACCTTCGGGACTATACACCACAGCAATTTCACATCCCCGCAAATATGCTTCATCAAACCAACCTAAAGAAAAGTGTTTTTCTGAACCTTGTACAATCTTTAGCCACTCATCACTCACAGGTTTGAGTAACTGTAATAAATCATTATCAATTGGTGGTTGATAAAAGTTAATTCGGTATCCTAATTTTGTTAAACGATTAATTGAAGGTCTAAAATTTTTACCAGCTTTACCTTGTAATGTAAAACTTTTTAAATCAACGATCGCTTCTTCTCCAATCTTGAGTACTTGAAATCCCAATGATTTGTAAAGTTCAACATCATCAGGCAAAGTTTGATAAAAAGCAGGATACCAATCATTGCGCTGACAAAACAACTGAAAAGCAACAATTGTTTCTTTGCGGTCTTCAACCGGGCCTATGGGATCTCCCAAAGCGATAGCACCTCGTCCTTTGGGCACGTAAGCGATTACACTTTTACCAGAGGGACTAAAATAATAACTTTTATCATTTAATAATGTCAAAGCTGCTAAAGAAGAACATCCATATTCTTGGACAATTTCTTTAGCTTTTTGTTTTTCATTTGCAGTTGCTAAATTCCGCCAAAACACAGGTTGCAACAGCATAAACACGGCGTATGTAATAGTAACTGCTGCAATAACATAGATGGAATTAGCAAAAAATTCTCCAAATCGACTTTTTGGTTCGAGTCCCAAATTATCTTCAGTAAAGAACATCGCCAAAGTCTGAAGTACAGCTTCGCGCCAATTAAAATTTTCCGAAAACTTGCCGTCTAATAAATAAAATCCAATAGTTCCGTATGCCAAGGTAAATAACAAAGCACCGATAAGTACTCTAACTCCCTGTGCAATGGAAGGACGGTCTGATTGCGCTGTAAAAATATGGCGCATCAGAATTAATTGCACTAACAAAATTCCAGAAAGCAGACTTTCTTCATAGTCCAATCCCTTCAGCAAGTGACTGATAACGGAAATTATTAATAGACCAATAGTAAGTAACCAAGCTATTTTTTTGCGGCGTACTAAATTAGTAGCAAGTGTCAGTAAAACAAACCCAGTTAACGCTGCAAAAATATGACCACTTGCACGAATTTCAAAGGGTAAAAATTCCTTTAACCAATGATTTCTCCCATACAAGTTAGGTGTTACCGCTGATAACAAATTTACTATTCCAACTAAACCTGTAAGAAAAGCTGCACTCCAAAGGAGAATCTGAGTTTTTAACTTATTAGTCATTAATTTATAAATAATAAATATATCTGCATGAATTTTAACTCTATTAATTAAAATAATCAATCTCAAACTCTCAATCAAAATACCACTTTTTTAATAAAACTCTGCGTTCCTCTGCGTATACCTCTGCGATACTTTGCGTTTAAAAATAAAATCAAACATTCAAAATTATCCCAAACCCTTATTCCTATCCCCTGATTTTCAAAATAATTATCTATAGCAATTTACTTAACTCTTTGAAACTGTTCGCCTACATAAGAAAGAGAATCTTTCAGATGTTTGTGAAAGTAATTCCAACCAATATTGGCACCAGATAAACCATGACCTCCAGGAAAAGCATAAAATACATGAATAATTCCCAGTTGAGTTAAGGTTTCATGGAAAGCTTTAGTAGAAGCTAGTAAATTACTATCATTCACCCCTGCATCTAGGTAAACACGCAATTGCTTTCTATCTTCAGGTGATAGCTGTTGCACAATTTGTTGAGGACTATTTTGCGAACCGCTGCTATCAGTAAAGTAACCGCTATGGCTAAATAAAATATGGAAGTTATTGAGATAGCGTAACCCGATATTAAAAGCTCCCCATCCCCCAGAAGATATACCTCCCAACGCCCAATATTGTGGTTCTTCTAAAGTGCGATAACGCGATTTAACAACTTGTACTAATTCCGAACCAATTAAAGTTCCTAGTTTGCCATTCGGCCCGTCAAAATAATCAGGATCGTACAATGGACTAGAACCGCGATTATCGTTACCATCAGGTGTAATTACAATGGATGGCGGTAATTTTTTAGTTTTATAAAGTTCGTATAACACATCTAAAATCGCATATTTATCAGCAAAAGCGCGAGCATCATCATGTCCTCCATGTAGTAAGAATATCACGGGGTAGCGTTTTTGCTGATTTTTGTGATAGCCAGGAGGTAAAATTACGCCATAGTTGCGGATAGTACCCATTGCTTGGGAATTGAAGTTTGCTAATTGAAACTTTAACCCAGTATTTGCTTCTTCTTGGGGCGCGTCTAGTTGTGGCGCACCTAAGATAAATACATAATAATAAGCAGCAGTGGTGAGGAGTGCGATCGCTCCTACCAAAGCAACTAAAAATTTAGAAATCTTCATATACTTTCAGTGAAAAAAATTCACCTCTATTACAATTTAATATACTGAATTCGGTGAATTGTTTCAACACGATTTTTTCCTCATAATTTATCCATAAAACTTCTGCTAAAATTATCTGATTTGACATTATTTTTTAGCATCAAAATTTTGATTTTCTGCTTGATGTGCTATTTCTGATAATTTGAATTGTTCGCCGACAAATGTTAAAGAATCCGCTAAATGTTCTCGCCAATATTGCCAAGTATGACCGCCAGGAAACTCACGAAATAAATGGTAAATTTTTAGTCCTTCGAGTACTTGACTGAATTTCTTACCTTCTTGAATTTCTTCGGTATCCGATTTACCAGTATCGAAGTAGATTCTCAATCGTTTTTGGTCTGGTAGTGGAATAGTTTTGATATAAATTATTGGGCTATTTGTCGGGCCAGTTTTATCCTGAAAATAACCACTATGACTAAATAAAATCGAGAAATGATTGACGTTATGTAATCCTACATTAACAGCACCCCAACCACCAGAAGATAAACCACCTATAGCCCAAAAATCTGGATTTTTTAGTGTACGATAACGGCTTTGTACAACTTTTACTAATTCATCTCCCAAGGCTGTGGAAACTTTACCGTTTGGGCCATCAATATATTCAGGGTCTCGGTAGGGACTAGAGCCGCGTTTATCGTTACCATCTGGTGTAATAATTATGCTTGGTGGCAACTTACCTGTAATATAAAGTTGTTTGAGAGTTTTAAGAGCTTGTCCCTTATTTTCCACAAACCAATCTGTAGGATGACCGTGTCCACCGTGGAGAAGAAAGATTACAGGATAGCTGCGTTTTGGGTTTTGTTCGTAGTTAGGGGGTAAAGAAACGCCGTAGGTACGACTTCCACCCATAACTTCACTGTTGTAAGTTTCAATTTTATAGCTGAGGGTAGTAGCCAAATCTCCATTGTGAGGCTGGGATGGAGAAGGGGGAGGTGTTATTTGTAAATTTTGCTGTTGCGGTGGTTTGGCGACGACACTTTGAGATAAATTACAGCTAACTAAAGTTAAAACTGAAAGTAGCAAGAACATTTTCGATTTTTCGTAGTTCATCTTTCAAAGACATTGGATATTTCGTGCTAGCAATCAAGAGTTTACGCAAGTAATTTGTCAATGTTGTGTCAACAAGATGGAAACTATACGACTAATTGTCAGTTAAAAATCAAAAGTTAGGATAAGTTTCTTTAGGATGTCTAAGCTGCGAATTAATTTTAGTTCTTTATTTGGTTTGTTGCTGTTGGTACTTTCTTTGTGGGCGATCGCTCGTGAATTACACGAGTATAATTATCGTGATATCCTCAACTCTTTAGCAGCAATTCCTAAAAGTCGCTTAAGTTTAGCAATTTGGTTAACGGCTTTGGGATATTTAGTCATGATTGGCTATGATGTTTTAGGTTTTAAGTATATTAATTGTTCCCTTAGCTGGAGTAAAATTGCCTTTACTAACTTTATTAGCTCTACATTTAGCAATACCATAGGTTTAGCTTTATTGACTGGCAGTGCTATCCGTTATCGATTTTATGCTAATTGGGGGATCTCAGCAGTGGCGATCGCTCAAATTATTGCTTTTGCTAACTTCACTTTTTGGCTGGGAATGTTTGCTACTGCTGGATTGATATTTATCACTGATTCTTTACCAATTCCGACACAACTACATTTGCCTTTTACAACAGTACGTCCCATCGGGATGATTTTTTTATTATTAATTGCTATCTATTTGTTAGGCAGTATTTTCATTAAACAATCATTAATTATTCGTCAACACGAATTTCGCTTTCCTTCCTTGCCAATATCTTTAGCTCAAATTGCAGTTTCTAGCCTCGATTGGATTTTAGCTGCCGCAGTTCTTTATGCAGTATTTCCTAGTAATATACACTTGTCTTATATAAACTTTTTAGCCATTTATTTACTAGCGATGTTTGCAGGTGTAATTAGTAATATTCCTGGGGGTTTGGGTGTCTTTGAAACTATAATATTGTTGTTTTTATCATCGAAAATTTCAGCAGCAACAATTCTAGGTTCCTTACTAGCTTATCGTGGAATATACTACTTTTTTCCCTTGCTACTTGCAGCAGGTTTGCTGGGAATATATGAAATTAAATTTAGAAGCCGAATTTCTAAAAAAACTCAGTAAATAAGCTAGAACACTTTTATGTTTTTGTACTGTCTTGGAGACGCTACGCGAATAACTTCTGTCTTTCTTGTGACAGCAAAAAAATTCTGATTTACAAAACATTTATAAAATCAATCATTGTTTGCCGATAAGCATCAGGTAAACCGACATCAAAACACTTACCTTTAACAACATATCCCGTCATTCCTTCTTGCTGGCGCAATCTTTCCAAACACGATGTTAATTGAAATTCGCCTCTTTCTCGGAAATCTTGGTTAATGTGTTCTGCTAAAAAATCAAAAATCTTCGGCGTCAGTAAATATAAACCAAACATACATAAAAATTCATTTTCTGGCATACCTTCGACATGCAAATGACTTTGTGCATATTCAATCGGAGGTTTTTCATACAATTGCGTCACCTTGAGAATTGAGTTCAACTCTTCTTGCCAAACTCCTGTGACACACCCTGCTTTATAAAGCATTTCACCTGGCATTGCACTTAAACTGACAACACTTTGATTAACTTGTTCGTAAACATCTAAAACTTGGCTAGCACAAGATTTTTGCGAATTAGATGTATAAATATGGTCGCCCAACATTAACAAAAATGGTTCATTTTGCACCCAATTTTTAGCACAAAATACCGCATGACCGTAACCTAATTGTTCCTCTTGAAATAAGAGAGTAATTTTGCTGCCTAAATCTTGTAAATACCGACTATATTCTTGATTTTGCGGTGAAAGTTTGGCAAAAAGTTCTTTCTTTGGTGGTTTTTTCAATAAATTTTCAAATATTTCTTTATCGTCTGGCTGTACCACTATTCCCACTTCGGTAATTCCAGCACTAATAGCCTCTTCAATAATTGCTAAAATCACAGGCTTTGCCCTACCATCTCCATCGATAATGGGGAAGAGTTCTTTTTTCACAACTTTCGTAGCCGGAAACAAACGAGTACCAAAACCAGCCACCGGGATTATCGCTTTTTTAACTCGATTTTTTTGCATAAAGTTAAGAGAATGGGAGATGGGGGGATGGGGAGACAAGGGAGACAAGGAGAATAAATCCTGACTTTCCAGTCAACAGTCAACAGTCATCAGTCAACACTCTTACACATCTTTCCTCACCCCAATTTTTCAAACAACTCTGCTAAAACTACATTAGAAAACAAAAATCCTTGGGGATCGGTGAAACGCAATCTTCCTTCTACGATTTCCACCCAACCTTTATCAAAATACGATGGCAAATATCGACAAATTTCTTCTACCTTCTGTTGTCCAAATGCTGCTAAATCTACACCCTCCGCTAAACGCAACCCCAACATCAATGTTTCTAACAATACTTCCTTTGGGGGGGTGATTTCACAATCGATGGTAGCACCAGCTTGCACCCATTGATGATATTCTTTAGTTTTACGGGGACGAGTGAAGCGTTTTCCCTGAATATAACTCGCCGCACCCATGCCAAAACCATAATAGGGGCGGTTTTCCCAATACACTCGATTATGCCGACATTGATGACCAGGCTGGGCATAATTGGAAATTTCATAATGTTGGTAACCTGCGTCAGTCAAAATCTGCTGCGCCATTTCGTACATTTTGACTGTAGTTTCATCCGTGGGTAAAGGACTTTCGCCTGGTTTGTAGTAACGACCAAAGGCTGTACCTGGTTCGATGATAAGATCGTAGATAGATATGTGAGTTGGTGAAACTGACACGGCTTTATTTAAAGAATCCTGCCATCGCTCCAAAGACTGATGCGGCAATCCAGAAATTAAGTCTAAGCTAAATTCGGGAATCTCTACTTGGTGGATTAAATCTATAGCTGCAAAAATATCATCGACCGAGTGCGATCGCCCTGCAACTTGCAATAATTCTTGACTAAAAGCTTGTACCCCCAAACTAACGCGGTTGACGCCTGCACTACGATAACCTGCTAAATGTTCTAAATCAAAGGTTGCTGGGTCTATTTCCATTGAAATTTCTACCCCAGACGCGATACCAAAACGCTGTTCTAAGTGTGTGAGTACATGTTCTAACTGGTTGATTGATAGCAGCGAAGGAGTACCGCCACCAAAAAAAATTGTCTTTAGGGGTTGACCAAATGCTGGTGTGATGGCAATTTCTTGACATAGTACCTCAACATATTGGGAGATAGTACCAGATGTTTCGCCCCGCAAGCGATCGCCGACAACAGACACCGCAAAATCACAATAAAAACACCGCCGTCTGCAAAAGGGAATGTGTACATAAGCAGAACTCACAATTTCAGAAACATCAAATTTTTGACTCATTTTAGTAAAAAATATTAAGTTAGTCCCATTGCAAATTAGCAATCATGAAAATGATTAGTTTTTTTACAAATTTTTGTCGTTTTACAACGAAACAATGAAAAATATGAAGATAAAAGCCTTTGGTTATAATAATTGCAGATATTGTTTGCCTAAACCCTTAGTGTAAGTCAATATTGATTAGTCTATATTACCGATGAAATAAAAAATACTTAACTTTATCGGTTAACACAGTTCTAGGAATACAAGATAACCATGCTTGACGCAATTATCATTTTTTCATTCATCCTGGCAGCATCGGGTATAGGGTTCTACAGCATCGAACTGCTACCTGATGGCACCTTAGACAAGGTGACAAATATAGAAGCTTTGCGTTTAATTATCGCCGTTTTTGCCGCTATTATTGGTGGTGCCATCGGCTTGAGTTTTCAGACTACATATCGTCGCCTAGAGGCACAGGTCAAAGAAATGCCTCTAGAAGCGATCTTAACTCGTGCCATTGGTTTAGTGATTGGGCTATTGCTAGCCAACCTCATGCTAGCACCGTTATTTTTGTTACCTATCCCCGCAGATTTCGGATTTATTAAGCCACTGGTGGCAGTTGTCGGTAGTATTATCCTGGCGGTTACTGGCATGAATTTGGCAGACACCCACGGACGCGGTTTGTTGCGGTTCATTAATCCCAACACCGTTGAATCCCTGGTTGTGGAAGGAACACTAAAACCCGCCAACACTAAAGTTTTAGACACTAGTTGCATCATCGATGGTCGCATTGAAGCTTTACTAGAAACAGGGTTTTTGGAAGGACAAATAATCGTACCGCAATTTGTTTTGCAAGAACTCCAACAAGTAGCCGATGCTAGCAAAGACCAAAAGCGAGTGCGGGGAAGGCGAGGACTAGAAATTCTCAACCGCATCAAAGAAGCTTACCCCGATCGCATCCTCATCAACCCAGTTGATTACGAAGATATTCCCACAGTTGATGCCAAATTAGTCCGTTTTGCCCAAGAAATCAGCGGTACACTGCTAACCAACGACTACAACTTATCTAAAGTTGCTAGCGTTCAAAAAGTACCTGTTTTAAATGTCAATGATTTAGTGAACGCCGTCCGTCCCAGTTATTTACCTGGGGATTACCTGGATTTGAAAATTCTCAAAGAAGGCAAAGAACCCAGCCAAGGTATTGGTTACCTAGATGACGGCACAATGGTAGTAGTTGAAGAAGGTAGCAGTTATGTAGGTGGCGAACTGCGGGTAGTAGTCACCAGTGCTTTACAAACAACAGCCGGACGGATGATTTTTGCCAAACCCCAAGCTTCAGCATTGGCATAAAACAAATGTTCGATGTAATCATAATTACATTATATGTGACACAGCGATCGGTGTAGTTTGACTGCACCGATTATTTATTATGTGTAATAAATGTAGAGACGTAGTATTGCTACGTCTCTAGGTTTTGGGTAACGCAGAATAATTTCACTCTTAGCAAAGTTTGTATTTTTACAATATAAATTCGTAAATTTATGTTTTTATGTCTTTTAAATTTCAAGAATTATATTGAAATTTCATAATATTATCGCAGATAATTGTTAGAGATTGAGCCTTATTTTTATTGAGAAAATCCAGTTTTTATAAATTGCATAAACCACATCCAGCAAAAACATCAAGTCCTAAAAACAAAGGATTTTTCAGATGAATCTACTTTCCCGATATGCTGGCATGATTTTGAGAACTAGTTTCTTGATTACAAGTTTTATTAGCTTTGCGACTTTTAAATTTACTCCTGCATCAGCACAAACTTTAGTAACCATACCAAACATCCCCAACTTACCCACTTTCACAGTACAACAAGGTGGATTTTCGGGAGTCATCACATATATTACTCCTAGTGCTTATATCACCTCTATAGCTGCTCAAAAAGTTTCTCCCGAAGGAACATATTTAGCAGGAATTGATGGTAAAGGTACGTATATAGTTACAGGATCTATATATATAGATCCAATTACTCACATATCAACACCAACAATAGCGCTGCTTGCCGGCCCAACACTACCAATCCCATCAGGCGATGAAAATGTTATTTTGTCAACTGTAGCTGATAGACTCAGGTATGGTAACCTGACACTAGATGAATATACAGCAATTCTCAGAGCTGCAACACCCGGTCTACTTTAATACACCACCAAGTAAAAGTTTTTAATTAAGACTTACGCAACAACAAACCATACCATAGCAATCCTAAATCATTTGTGAAAAATATCGGTATTGACTGTTGACTGATATCATGTCCGGCTAATCACTTATGATAAAATTTCTCCGTGTCTTTGCGTCCCCGCGTCCCCGCGTCAACCTATATGATGAGTCTTCAACCAGACATGATATGACTTGAAAGTGAGGAGTAGGAAATGGGAAAAGACCACTTTCATATTTGACTATGAAACGTGCTTTATCTTGACTGCCTTTCTTTGTAAGTTAAAAATTATCAAATCCATGCTGAAAATTCTACCGAAACAAACTGTCTCCATGCACACCCGCGATGGTGTTCGCCTGGATGCAGACATCTATCGCCCGGATGCTGATGGTGAATTTCCAGTATTATTAATGCGACAACCCTATGGTAGAGCGATCGCGTCTACTGTTGTCTATGCCCATCCTAGTTGGTATGCAGCCCACGGTTACATCGTCGCCATTCAAGATGTCCGGGGACGCGGTACTTCCCAAGGGGAATTTAAATTATTTACCCACGAAATATTAGATGGCGAAGATACAGTAAACTGGGCAGCAAATTTACCTGGTAGTAATGGCAAAGTTGGTATGTATGGTTTTTCCTATCAAGGAATGACTCAGCTATATGCCGCAGTTAATCAACCAAAAGCTTTGGTAACAATTTGCCCCGCCATGATTGGCTATGATTTATATACCGATTGGGCTTATGAAGGAGGCGCATTTTGTTTACAAACTAACCTGGCTTGGGCAATTCAATTAGCTACAGAAACCGCGCGGTTGCAAGGAAATAAAACAGCCTATCAAGCCTTATTTGCCGCTTCTCGGAATTTACCTTTAACTAATCCAGAAATTCTCCAACAACTCGCCCCAGATTCCTTTTATCATCAATGGCTGGCACATTCTCAACCAGATGAATATTGGGAAAAACTTTCACCCAAACATTACTTGCAAACTGTTGATTTGCCCATGTTTCACATCGGCGGATGGTTTGATACTTATCTACGCGGCACTCTACATTTATATCAAGATATGGCAGCCCGTAGCACTAAACCCCAACATTTATTAGTGGGGGCTTGGGCACATTTACCTTGGGGTCGTAAAGTTGGCGAAATTGAATTTGGTGTTAAAGCCGCCAGCCCTGTGGATAAAATGCAAATTCGTTGGTTTGACCAATTTCTCAAAGATAAAAATACAGGTTTATTGCACGAGTCCCCCGTTTGTTTATTCGAGATGGGAACTAATATTTGGCGCACTTTCCCCAAATTCCCCACACCAACACACAAATCCTACTTTTTGTCAACAACAGGACTAGCCAGCATCCGCCAAGACTCCGGAACCCTTTCTAATGCCCAATGCCCCATGCCCCATATCCCAGACGTATTAGTCCACGATCCTTGGCGTCCAGTTCCAGCCTTAGGAGGTCATGCCGGAATTCCTGCGGGTATATTTGAGCGATCGCATCTTGATTCTCGTTCTGATGTCTTAACTTATACTAGCGAACCACTAGAAAAAGATTTACATTTAGCAGGGGATGTGGTAGCCGAAATCTACTGTATTGCCGACCAAGCAAGTTATGATCTGTCTGCTGTTTTATCAGAAGTACATCCTGACGGAAGAGTATACAATTTAACTCAAGGATATGTACATTGTCGAAATGTGAACCCCTCTACAAAAATTCAGCTACAAGGGACTTGTGCCCGAATTGCCAAAGGAAACGCCCTGCGTCTGAGTTTAAGCGCAGCCTGTTTTCCAGCCTACGCCATGAATTCAGGAAACGGTGCGATAACTACTAGCGATACTTTACCAGATGCCCAGACGATCGCGTTAACCGTGAATTGTGGAGGCGAGTTTAATTCTCATGTTTTACTACCTGTAGTTGCTTGAGGGAGATGGGGAGGTGGGGAGATGGGGAGATAGGGGAAAAGGTTAAAGGTTAAAGGGAAAAGGAATAAATTTAATCTTTCCCCTTTTCCCCTTTCCCCTTTCCCCTTTCCCCTTCCCTATGCCCCATGCCCAATAACACCAACACTCTTCAAGATAGTTATCGGCCCTTGGTCTTTGACAAGTTGCATTTGTTCGGCGTTTTTTACTAGCAAAGCACCGGCGAATCCTAATGAATTCACGGAGATGGTGTGGAAATGTTCTTGCGATCGCGGTACAATCAGCATCCATTCCCGCGTCATCAGCAAATTGTAAGCACCCAATTGCGTTGGATTTAAACCAACGGTCTCTAACAAGGTATGATAAAGCGCTAATGTTGCTTCACCCCCTAAAAATGGAGACTCCACCCACTTGGGATTTAAGGGGGCGAAGGCATGTAAAAAAGGAAGTTTTGGTAAAGTTGCGATGGAGTTCTGAAATTGTGCGTCCTTTAGCAGGGGTTCAATGGGTATCTGCGATCCTGAAGATGCTAGTGGTAGGGGGACTAATTGCAAATGTTTATGTCGCTGACTAGCACCTGCGATTTTGCCACTGTTGTAGAATCCCAAACCATTAAAATCAGCTAGACATGCCCACATCGCTGTAAAATCTTCCAAGGTGAGTAAACTTTCCTGTTCCTCGAAGGCACGGGTAATAATTAGTAAATGATAGTCAACAACATTGAATTTGTTTAGAATACAAACGTGAGTATCAGAAATCTCCGCCACAAATAAATCTTCTTCGTAGGGTAAAAAAGGATTAAATTCTTGCCCTGAAGTCGCAGATTGTTGTTCTTGTTTTTCCTTGGCTGCTTTTTTACGATTCAAATTAGACAAAATCCGCACTAAAAAACCCACGCCATCCTGTTCTACAAATTCAAATTCTGTCGGTATCGACAGCAGCGCCCCACATTGCAAAGCATATTCAGTCCGTTCTTTGACACTTGTCCATAAAGTACCAGGCTGAAGTAATATTTTTCCTTGTCCCATGTTTCTTCCTTCAAGTATGGTCGCAAATCGCGTACCGAATTCTGAATATACCCGTGACTAAAGTCACAATTTTCAATGTAGTAGATTTGCTATTCTCGCTTTTGAGTTCTTTAGTAGTAAAAAACTCAGTCTTTCACAATAACGCAATACCTCTGCAACAAAACTGTCATAAATAATATCTACATTATTAATACATAGTTAGATATGCTTCCAAACAGCAATGCAAAACCAATCTCGTGATGGAAAAGACCCATCAAATAGCATTTTATCCCACACTGCTGACGCCAAATACCATAATCCAGCACCCTGGAAAAAGGCTGCGGCCTCTCTATCACTGGTGCTACTGGGATCGGGTATGACATTAGCAGGTGGCTATCTGGCTGGACACCAAGACCAGGTGTCTAAGACTGCATCTAATTTAGCAGTGGGTCGAGTCAATGCTGCTCCTCCATTACCAAGCACCACAGATCCAAATTTTGTGACACAGGTAGTGCAAAATGTAGGGCCAGCAGTAGTACGAATTAACTCTTCCCGAACTGTAAAAACTCAGTTACCAGATGAATTTAACGATCCGTTTTTTCGCCGCTTTTTTGGTTCCCAATTGCCAGAATCAGGCGAAAGGGTAGAACGGGGTACTGGTTCTGGTTTTATCATCAGTGCGGATGGCCGTATTCTCACCAACGCCCATGTGGTAGATGGGGCAGATATGGTGACAGTAACACTCAAGGATGGACGCACCTTGCAAGGTAAGGTGCTAGGAAAAGATGAGTTAACTGATGTGGCTGTGGTTAAGATTCAAGCCGATAATCTACCGACAGTAGCTTTGGGTAACTCAGACCAATTGCAACCGGGAGAATGGGCGATCGCGATCGGTAATCCCCTGGGACTAGATAATACAGTTACAACTGGAATTGTCAGTGCTACTGGACGGACTAGCAATCAAATCGGCGCTCCTGATAGACGAGTAGAATATATTCAAACCGACGCCGCAATTAATCCCGGTAACTCTGGCGGCCCTCTGCTCAATTACCGTGGTGAAGTAATTGGTATGAATACAGCCATTATCCAAGGGGCGCAAGGATTAGGATTTGCCATTCCCATCAACACAGCACAACGTATTTCCAGTCAATTAATAGCCACCGGTAAAGTTCAACATCCTTATTTAGGAATTCAAATGGTGGGGTTAACGCCTCAGTTAAAACAAAGTATTAACTCAGATCCTAATAGTGGTTTGAGTGTAAATGAAGATAAAGGTGTATTAGTTGTAAAAGTTATGCCAAATTCCCCAGCCGCTAAAGCTGGAATACGCGCTGGCGATGTTATCCAAAAGCTAGGCGGTCAATCAGTTACAGATGCTAGCAGCGTCCAAAAGGCTGTAGAAAATAGCCAAGTCGGTGGAAATTTAAGCCTGGAGTTACGCCGCAATGGACAAAACGTCAACCTAGCTGTGCAACCTGGTGCCTTTCCTAATCAAGTACAATAACAGTTTTTGAGTCAAGGTGAAATTTTAAAGGATGGGTCTTGTACCCGCCTTTTTTTTTCGGCGAACAATCTGCTGTATTTAATCCAATACGGTTCGGATAAGCAGTATGAACTTCCCTTGTGGTCTGGGAAAAGGTTAAGGCGTAATAAGTAGCTCAACCTAAAAAAACGTCATACGTAGATCTCAATAAATGTAGTGGACTGACACAGCTAAAATAGTGCATTAGTAAACTCTTGTGGGGTGGGCATCCTGCCCGCCCGGACGGGTGAGGACACCCATCCCACAATAAAATCTATTGCAACATTTAAGGCTTGCCACGCCACTAGCATTGTTTTATGTTTAATTAAATTGACCTACTTACCATTTCACTTTATAAATGATACAAATACAAGCTCAGCCTTCCCGCAGGGTACAGCCGTTGCGTAAGCGTAGGGGCGAACAGCCGTTCGCCCGTACAAGTTATTTTATGTGTATCAATATTTTGGTGAATTGGTATAAGAGGTAACCTTTCCCCTTTCCCCTTTCCCCTTTAACCTTTCCCCTTTCCCCTTTAACCTTTCCCCTTTCCCCTTTCCCCTTTCCCCTTTAACCTTTCCCCGAACCGTATTGACTGTTAAAGGCTAATTCTATGAAATTGTGGATTTACCAGACGCTATAAATCCCCGTCTCTACAAGTGTTTTGGTCTTATCTGAACTGTATTGGTATTTAACCCAATCTACAATTATCTAAATTCTAAATTATCAATTTTTACAACTAGAGAATCATTATTCAATTTTTTATGTATGACATTAGTCAT
Organism: Nostoc linckia z4; assembly: GCF_002608075.1. GTDB lineage: Bacteria > Cyanobacteriota > Cyanobacteriia > Cyanobacteriales > Nostocaceae > Nostoc > Nostoc linckia. The sequence continues at coordinate 113,339 of NZ_LAHA01000009.1, read as the reverse complement.
GTTTTGACCAATTACCTTTTTCACTGGTGTATGCTTATGTTCAATTGTAGTATTTACTTGTCCAAGAGATTAACAAAACAGAATTCAGAAGTAAGTATCTAGAATTTTCTTGCTTGCATTCTGTGTGACTTGGCGATAGATAAATATGGTTTAAATCCGCCACTAAGTTTTATATTTGGTGGTCTCAAATTAGCGCACAGTCTCAGCTGTGGCTTTCTTGCCACAGATGACAATTCATTTTAAGCAGGGGAAGTTTGTCAACATATTTTCTCAAATTTATCAGAGAATAGTAGTTGCCAATGCTTCACTAATTGATTCTAAATTCTGCATTCTGAATTCTCAATTTTTCTTCAATATTTGACGAAAATTAATCTCTTCGGTCTTCACATTACAGAAGGAAATTTTGCCAATGAGTATTAAAAGAATGCTTGCGAGTGCAGCACTGATTTTACCAATTGTTGTTACCATTATTCCTTCCCAAGCCGATGCTCAAATCAGACGACAGTTTAGGCGACCAGTTCCAGTGAGAGTAATCAGAAAACCAGTACCAGTTAGGGTTCGTACTCCTGTACAAGCGAGAAGGAGAATAGTTGTTCCTGGACGTTGGGTGCAAACAAATCGCGGTCGCCGATGGATACCTGCTCGTTACATATATAGATAACAGGGTATTGCGCTTTTTAATTGCACGGTTACCTGTGAAGTTCGTTGACTGTTGACGATTAACTGTCAACAGTCAACCTTATAAAGATGTGCAAGTTAAATGCGTGACAGCCTAACCGATAACTGCCACTTCCCCAGTTTCTTTTAAACTAAAGCCACTGCTGGTTGCTGCCAGCGTCCCACTGCCTTACCGATTACTGCTAATTCTTGCATCAAGTTATCAAAACGGTCTGGTGTGAGAGATTGGGGGCCATCGGATAAAGCTTTGGCAGGGTTGGGGTGAACCTCAATCATGAGAGAATCTGTACCAGCTGCGATCGCTGCCATTGCCATTGAAGGTACAAACTCAGACCAGCCTACACCATGACTAGGATCGATCGTGATTGGTAGGTGAGTTAACTTCCGCAACACTGGCACTACTGATAAATCCAGTGTATTTCTTGTATACTGACGGTCAAAGGTGCGTATTCCTCTTTCACACAAAATAACATTGGGATTGCCAGCCGCCAAAATATACTCGGCTGCCATTAACCAATCTTCAATGGTAGCTGCCATTCCCCGCTTCAAGAGGACTGGTTTTGATTGCGCTCCTACTTTCTTGAGCAAGGAGAAATTCTGCATATTCCTTGCCCCTACCTGAATCACATCTGCAATTTCAGCAATTCTATCCAGGTCAACGGCATCCATGACTTCTGTAATAATACCTAGTCCGCTGACTTCCCGCGCCTTTGCTAATAATTCCAAAGCACTTTCACCGTGTCCTTGGAAGGCGTAAGGTGAAGTCCGGGGTTTGTATGCACCCCCCCGCAAAAACTTTGCTCCTGCGGCTTTGACACGCCGTGCAGTCTCTACAATCATGTCTTCGTTTTCTACGGAGCAGGGGCCAGCTACCACTATTAAGGGGTGGTGTTCGCCAAATACCACCGTTTCATTCGGTAGATTAACCACCACTTCCGATGCTTCACCGTGGCGAAATTGGCGACTAGCTCGTTTGTAAGGCTGCTCTACTCGTAACACCTGCTCAATCCACTGGCTGAGTTCTTGAATTTGTAGCGGATCTAAGCTGGCAGTTTCACCTACTAGGCCAATAACTACTTTGTGTTTTCCTACAATTTTTTCTGGAGTTAACCCCCAACTAGTTAGTTCCTCATTAATTCGGCTAATTTCTGCCTCTGGAGAACCACTTTTCATTACTATAATCATGTGAATGTTCCTAATTTACTGATTAAAAGGCAACAGGGAACAGGGAACAGACTGGTTTTGGACGATGTATTTGACTGTTGTATGTTGCACCAACCCTATTCCCTACCCCCAAGGCCTTGGTAAATGAACGTAATTTTATTCTTACGTATTTGCCTCATTAAAAATACTTCAAACTAAATTTATTTTACAAAATATAGGAATCCGGTTGGATATCTGAGGTTCGACTATCTTTAATTTTGAATTTTGTTAAAGCAGCAATTAGCTGTGTCCGCGAGCATCATTTTGAATTTTGAATTGTTAATTCTCCTGCCTTCACAAAAAGAATTTGTGAAGATTTCAACCATTGTGAATCAAAAGAACCCAAATGAGTAGTAGTAATCAGGGTTTGAAAACGGTCTTGAATTGCATCAAGTAATTGATTTTGACGGGATAAATCTAGTTCGGCTAAAACATCATCAAGTAATAGCAATGGTGGTTCTTTGACAACTTCTTCAATTAATTGAAGTTCTGCTAATTTTAAGGCTAGAACGAGGGTTCGTTGTTGACCTTGAGAACCGTATTGACGAGCTGGTGTCTGGTTAATGGTTAGTTCTATTTCATCGCGATGGGGGCCTACAAGGGTAGTGCCTTGGCGCAATTCGGCTAAGGTTCGCTGTTGAATTTTTGCTAAAAAAGCTTGCTGGATTTGTTCTGGTTGGTTGTCTTCTAAAGGAATATTAGGTGCGTACTTTATTTGCAAAATTTCTGTACTGCCGCTAATGTTACCGTGCCAAGCAGTAGCAATGTGAGCTAATCGCTGTATGGCGCGATCGCGGCGTCTAATGACTCGTGTCCCTGCGGTAGCTAATTGTGCATCCCACAAAGCCAGTTGTGATTGTATGGACGTTCCATGAAACGTCTCTACATTGTTTTTCAAAAAGGCATTGCGTTGGCGTAACACATGGTTATACTGCTGCAAAATGTGAGCATAAACTGGTTCGAGTTGAATCAAAAGGGTATCTAACCAATTGCGGCGACCTTCGGGGCCGCCGCGTACTAGTTCTAAATCTAGGCTGGAAAATTCTACTGCATTGAGAACGCCGAGAAAATCCATTTGACGGCGTAGAGTCTCGCCATTAAGAGCAACACTGCGGCGACCATTGCGGCGGAGAGTTAAAGTGAGATCGCTGACACCTGTTTGTCGCTCAAGATGAGCGTTTATTTGAGCTATGGTTTCCCCTTCTTTAACTAAATCGCGATCGCGTGCCATACGGTGCGATCGCAATGTCGCCAATAACTCCACAGCCTCCAACAAATTCGATTTACCCTGAGCATTATTACCTACCAAAATTGTTTTAGCAGCACTAAAATCAACTTTTTGGTCTTGATAATTGCGGAATTGTCTCAGCTGTAGAGTTTTCAGGTACATAGCGAAAAGTTAGGAGTGAAAAGAAAAGTTAGGAGTTAAGAGTGAGGAATGAGGAATTTTGAGTTTTGAATGCAAAATCTTCTTTAACTCCTAACTCCTATTAAGTTTTAAGTTTTGAATGCAAAATTTTCTTCAACTCCCAACTCCCAACTCCCAACTCCCAACTTTTAACTCCCAACTTTTAACTCCTAACTCCTAACCCCCAACTCCTAACTTTTTTAAACGGCTTTCTTACCCACAATGCGTAAGAATATCTTCTCCAATTCAATCCAGACAAACATTAAGGCACTGAAGCCGATACAAATTCCCAATTCTTGGAGATTCAAGTAGTGAGTACCAAAGAAGTCTCGCAGGGGTGGGACGTAAACTAGCATCAACTGTAAAATCGTGGTTACGACAACAGCACCTAGTACAAATATATTAGAAAAAGGATTCATTTCGATGGTCAATCGATTGTTGGAGCGAATGGCGATGGCATGACCCATTTGGGCAATACACAAGGTGGTAAATACCATTGTCTTCCAAGACTCAGGATTTCCCTGATAGCCTGCGGCATGGGTATGTTGGTAAGCCCACCACATCAAGGCAATGGTGATAATGGCAAATATTATACCAATGCGAATCATGTAAGAACCCAATCCTCTAGCAAAAATACTTTCGCGGGGGCTAAAAGGCGGACGCTTCATGACATCTGGTTCCGGAGGTTCCACTGCTAAGGCGAGGGCTGGCAAACCATCTGTGACTAAGTTCATCCACAGAATTTGCAACGGGGTCAGGGGAACGCCTCCCAAACCGATTAAGGGGGCGGCGGCAATTGTCAGAACTTCGCCTATGTTACTACCCAGGATGTATTTAATAAAACGCCGGATATTGGTGTAAACCACTCTACCTTCCTTGGTGGCGGTGACAATGGTGGCGAAGTTGTCATCGAGTAATACCATATCGCTGGCTTCTTTACTGACATCGGTGCCAGTAATCCCCATTGCAATACCGATATCAGCTTGTTTGAGGGCTGGGGCATCATTGACGCCATCGCCTGTCATCGCCACAAATCTGCCCCGGCGTTGTAGTGCTTGGACAATTCGCAGTTTGTGTTCTGGGGCAACCCTGGCGTAGATGCTGACTAAATCGACGTTTTGCTCTAATTCCTGGTCGCTCATCCGCTGCAATTCTTGACCTGTGAGCAATCGGTCATCTGCTTTGGCAATTCCCAAATCCGTGGCGATGGCTCGTGCTGTTAACTGGTGGTCACCAGTAATCATCACTGGGCGAATTCCTGCTTCGCGACACTCTTGGACGGCGGCCCTCACTTCTGGACGTGGTGCGTCTAGCATTCCCACTAATCCCAGCCAAACCAAATTTTCTTCAGATGTTTCTTCTGAACCTTCTGGCGGAATCTCAGAAAGGGGTTTGTAGGCAAAACCTAGCACCCGCAAACCTTTACTCGCCATTTTGTCGTTTTCTGCCAAAATTATCTGGCGTTGTTCTTCAGTCAACTCAGTTGAGCGATCGCCCAAATAAATCTGAGAGGAACGCCCTAAGATTAATTCTGGGGAACCCTTGGTAAACATGAGGTAAGATTCAGATTCTAAAAAGTTGGCAATGGCTGGGTCAATGCCATTCCAAGAGCCTTCACCTGTGGCCACTTCCTGCACTTGAGAAATCACGCTCATCCGCTTGCGTTCTGAGGAGAAAGGAAACTCGCCAACGCGGGGTAACTTACTATTCCATTGTTCTTTTTCGATTCCTGCTTTCCCGGCTAGGGTGACTAACGCTCCTTCTGTGGGATCTCCCAAAATTGCCCATTCGCCTTTTTCTTTTTGCAACACTGAATCATTACAAACAACACAAGCTACTGACAAAGCTGAGATTTCTGGCGACTCCTCTAAGGAAACTTTTCCATCATTTAAAAGAAAATCTCCTGTGGGGACATAACCTTGTCCGGTGACGCCAAAAGTTTTGTTATTGGTGAATAGTGATTGCACCACCATTTTGTTTTGGGTCAAGGTACCAGTTTTGTCAGAACAGATGGTAGTTACAGAACCCAATGTTTCCACTGCTGGTAATTTGCGAATCAAAGCATTCTGGCGTACCATGCGCTGAGTTCCCAAGGCCAAAGTGACGGTAATTACAGCTGGTAGACCTTCTGGCACCACCGCAACCGCCATACTTAAGGAAACTTCCAAAAGCTCTTGGATGTTGCTAAAACCTCCGGCTTGGATAACGCCACCAATGACAACGATGGCCACCAGAATCAAAGAACCCGTAACTAGGACATTACCTAGTTGAGTCATCCGTTGTTGCAAAGGCGTAGGTTCGCTATCCACTGACTGCAACATGGCAGCAATTTTACCTAGTTCAGTTGTCATGCCAGTGTTGGTTACCAGAACCTTTGCCCGTCCTTGGACAACTTCAGTTCCTTGGAATACCAAATTAATGCGATCGCCTAAATCTGTTTCTTCAGGTAAACTAATTGTTGCTTGTTTGTTAACAGCTTCAGCTTCACCTGTCAGTGCTGACTCTCGCACTTGTAAATTCGATTGTTCGATTAACCTTCCATCTGCGGCTATCTGCATCCCGGCTTCTAGCAGCACCACATCTCCTGGGACTAGTTCCTTCGCTGCTACCTCCACCAATCTGTTGTCGCGGATGACTCGTACTAAGGGAGAGGTGAGTTTCTTCAGGGCTGCTAGGGCTTTTTCTGCACGGCTTTCTTGGACGTAGCCCAGTATGCCATTAAGGATAACAATTGCTAGGATAGCAATGGTATCTTTGAATGGTACTTCACCAGCCTTCAAGCTCCCTGACTGCCAAGCTATAAGGTCTAAAACACCAGAAATCAAAGCAACACCAATCAGCATCAATAACATAATGTTCTTGAACTGATCCAGTAGAATTTCCCAAGTGCTGCGACCACCATGTTCTTCGAGTTCATTGGGGCCGTATTTTTGCAACCTTTGTTGAATATCTTCGGGTGTTAAGCCACTGTCTGGATTACTATCAAGCAGGCCTAGCGCTTTATCAACTTCTATACTATGCCAAACAGCGGCATCTTCAGGTAGAGAATTAGCAGACATCGTGTAAGTCACAGGAAATGGTTACAAAATTCGATCATAATTTAGTGATGGCTGGAAAACCATCTCCTAAAGTTACATTAAAGCAATATTAAATCTTATGAGTGTAAAGGCTATGCTTTTAATTGGCAAATTTTTCTTCTGTTGACATATCTGTGACATAACTGTGTTATTTCTTACGAAAGAGTTTTTGTAAACACTTTGTCCTGATAATTGTAAGTACTATAAGCCTGAATTTTGGCTGTAAAGGATATGCCACAATTAATTCTAGGCTGCTGCTAGTTAAACTTGCATCCAGTTTTTACCCAGGATGCATAGCGCCATCGCATTTCTGGATTTGGAATTTTGGGTTAAGTTGCCAGCCAGGTTTGGGTTTATAGCAAACTTTTCCAGACTAATTTGGAATTGCTTAAACGTGCTAAACCATTTAATAAATATTTAATATGAGTTTTGTACTCCCCACTTTGACTGCTAGCCAGATGTTTGGGCAAAAAACAATTCGACCGCTTACTGCTGCTACCCTGTACGGTATTGCTTTCATTAAGGATAGACTGATTGCCATTGACAGTCTCAAAGGGCATCTACTAGAGATCGATCCTGCGTCTGACAACAGCAAAATTATCAATCCGCATCAAGTTAAGGAATTCACCGATGTCACCGGTTTAGGAATTTGGGAAGATACACTGTGGGTGAGCCGCGACCATAGTGTTTATTTATGCAAGCTCAATGCTTTGGGCTTGGAACATTTCGTCACATTGCCTTATCCAGCCAATGGCGTTGCTGTTTGGGATACAACAGTGTACATCAGCTGCCAAAGGTTAGGCTACATTTTGATTTTTGACCGAGAAACCCGAAAAGAAATTACTAGGTTTTATGCCCCTGGAGTTGGTGTAGAAAATTTGGCAGTTACCGAGGAAACGTTGTGGATTTGCGATCGCACAGAACAAACAGTTTATGCGATGGACAGAGCCACTGGAGAAGTTCAATTTAGCGTGCTGACGCCCTTTGAATCGCCTACAGGTATCGCAATACATCAAGATGGCGACACAGGCAAAGAAAGTCTCTATATCGCCTATGCCTCTGAGGAGCCTTATATTAGGGACAACCCAAATGCCGATCCTAACCACGAGCTAACTTACCGCGATCGTACTTTTATTCATCCCCTGTATTATCATTACGAGCCAGATAAGCGCTACGCCCTCTCCAATGGCTATCTTATAGAAATGTCCTATGCTGAGGAAATCGCACCCTTAGACGAAGTTTATTTACCCGATGTTGAATGGCGCATTGCCCTACCATCAGAAACCGAGCGTCAAAAGGTGAAACACGTCGAACCCATCGGTATACCCTTCACTGAAGAAGTGACAGATGGACAACGGGTAGCAGTATTTAAATTTGATGCCCTTACCCCAGGGGAACGCCACATATTTGGCTGGAAAGCACTTTTAGAAGTTCGCGGAATTAAGTATCGCATTACACCAAAGGATGTGGAAAATATCCCCGAACTATCACCAGAATTGCAAAGCCGCTATCTAGTAGATGACGACGACTTAGCAATGGATACTACCATTGTCCGCCGTGCCGCCAGAGATGCCATTGGTTCGGAAACCAATCTATTACGGAAAATGTATAATATCCGTAATTATGTTTACGATGAATTATCGTATGGTATTAAGCCTTACATTGATGCTCCAGATATAGTTTTAGAACGTGGCGTTGGTTCCTGCGGTGAATATGTCGGCGTTTTACTTGCTCTATGCCGTTTGAATGGTATTCCTTGTCGTACCGTTGGCAGGTATAAATGTCCACCTTACAGCGAACACCAAGGCGTACCGCTACAACCTGATTTTAATCATGTTTGGCTGGAATTCTACGTACCGAATTTTGGTTGGTTGCCAATGGAATCAAATCCTGATGATGTCGGTCATGGCGGCCCTTATCCCACACGGTTTTTTATGGGCTTGTGCTGGTATCACATTGAAATTGGTAAGGGTATCTCCTTTGAAACTTTGACCAGTCAAGGTGCGCGGTTAACCAAAGAAGATATCCCCATCGGCGATTTGGCAATTAATCATATCCGGTTCACAATTCTTAAAGAATTACCACCTTTTTGAATTTAGGGACTTCCAAGTAAAAAAATATTCCACAGAGGATTGTTAACTGTTGACCGTTGACGGTTGACAGTCAACAGTCAAGGCTTGGACTCCGCTCAGCCTTCACCCTGAGCGAAGTCCTACCTGTAGCGGCGACCATAGGAGAATGGTCAATAGCAGCCAGCACGTTGCACGGGTTAAGAGCCTTGGTCGCGTAGCGTATCCGACAGGAGAAGCAACTGGCGTTCAACGACCCCAAGCGCAATAATTTATTTTTTGGAGTTATACGAATTCACCAAAATATTGATACACATACAATAACCTGTAGGGGCGAACGGCTTTACCCTGCGGGAAGGCAGAGCCTACGCCCTTACGCTTGTATTTGTATTTTTTTTACCTGCGCTCTACTTATTCATGCACCTTTAAACTGGGCATTGGATGGGGTTGAGTTGAGTCAAATTGTGAAAACTCACAGATAGAATTAAATGGACAAAAACGACAGTGATAACCGGGATTTGGGGGAAAGATATCACTAAAATTATCGGTTTTTTGTTGATATTTTTGTAAATCTTCTTGGTGTTTATGGGCAATATTGGCTAATTCCAATTCTAAGGATGCTAATTCACTATTATTAACTCTAATTAAATCGGATTTTTTACCAATTTCTAAGTTATAAAATGATGCGACCGCTCTATGTCTAGGATAAAGATAACGAGCAGCTAATAAATAAACTAAAGCTTGTCTGTGGTCAAAAGCTGATTTTCCAGTTTTGAAGTCTAAAATATGTAAAGTGCGATCGCTCTCAATAAAAACGCAGTCCATCGCTGCATATAAGCGAAAACAAGAATTTTTTTGTTCGATAACAATCGGTTTGGGAAAACCTTCATCGCCGGGAGTTAATTGAATAATATTTTTATTCAATAACAAGGGCGCATCATGATATTTTTTCAAAATTTGCAGCACCCTTTGGCGGACTAAATCGCTGGAGTTGCCTAATTTTAGTAGCTGTGCAACTTTTTCCACTCCATCGGATCGCTGTAGCAGGTGTCTGTGATTATGAAATTCATAAACGCCTTTTTGGGCAAGTATCCCAATTCTTTGGGGTGCAGTGGCTTTGGCTAATAGTGCCTTGACTTCTGGTTCGTGTTGCCGCGCTTTGATAAACCCCCGTCTCATCTGGCAATGCCAGCGTTCTTGCCCTGACGCTGGGGCAACTAAAGACCAGAGGTGATAACTGGCAAAAGGTCGATCGGGGGTTGACATCGCTCGAAAACAGTGAGAGAAAGTACGGTGGGATAAATTATGTCCGGCAGTTTCCACCGAACATAACTCCGGAGGATACTTGCTGCTACACACGCTTTGCGGGAAGCTTTTAATAGTACTGATGATGTACGGGAGCAAGTGGCAAAAATGAGCGCTAGTAGCAATTCCAGCAAGATAAAATTTGGTACCGATGGATGGCGAGGCATTATTGCCGATGACTTTACTTTCCCCAATGTGCGGAAAGTTACAAGAGCGATCGCCAGTTACCTCGAAACAGCCTATACAAAAGATAGACCAGTACTTATAGCCTACGATACTCGGTTTTTAGCTGACCAGTTTGCCCGCACAGCCGCCCAAGTCTTGGCAGATTTGGGTTGGACTGTAAAAATTACCGACCGGGATTGTCCCACACCAGTAATTGCCTACAACGCCCGTCACCTAAATTCCGCTGGGGCGTTAATGTTTACTGCTAGCCATAATCCAGCACCATACTGTGGAATTAAATATATCCCCGATTATGCTGGACCTGCCACTCCAGAGATTACTGATACTATTGTGGCAAATATAGAAACTGCATCGGATGAACTGCCTAGCAACAATCCATCTGGTTCAATTTCCACTTTCGATCCCAAGCCAGATTACCTGCAATTTATCTACACCCTGCTTGATGTAGAAAAGATTAAGAGCGCTAATTTAAAAGTAAAATACGATGCTCTCTATTCTACTTCTCGCGGTTATTTAGATGAAGTTTTGCAACATAGTGGCACTCAATTAGAAAGTTTCCACACCTGGAGGGATGTATTATTTGGCGGCGGAATGCCAGAACCAAAGGGCGAACAACTAGTAGAGTTAGTGGAAGCAGTAGTCAAGGATCGTGCTGATTTGGGTTTGGCGACAGATGGCGATAGCGATCGCTTTGGTATTGTTGATGAACAAGGTAACGTCCTCACTCCCAATACTGTGCTGTTAGTTTTAGCACGACATTTAATCAAAAATAAAGGTAAAAGCGGCGCTATCGTCCGCACTGTGGCTACAACTCACCTGCTGGATAATTTCGCCGCTAAATATGGACTGCAAATTTATGAAACACCAGTAGGCTTTAAATACATCGGTGAAAAAATGCGGGAAACTGCCGTACTGATTGGTGGGGAAGAATCAGGCGGATTAAGTGTAATTGGGCATATTCCCGAAAAAGACGGTGTTTTAGCTGATATGCTAGTGGCAGAAGCCATTGCTTATGAAGGTAAACCCCTAAGTCAGCTAGTTAAGGAAGCGATCGCTGAAGCTGACGGCCCGCTTTACAACACGCGCCTTGACTTGCACCTCACCGAGTCACATAAAACCACTGTTATCGACTCCTTCACCAAAAATCCTCCCTCAGAAGTCGCAGGAATTAAAGTCAAGGAAGTCGGACGCAAAGACGGCATTAAACTCTATCTAGAAGAAGGTAGCTGGATACTGCTACGTCCTTCAGGTACAGAACCCTTGGTGCGCGTTTACCTAGAAACCAACTCTCCTGAAAAACTCACCCAAATCTCTCAGGAGATGGAAAGTACCATTGCTAAGCTAGAAGCATAAGAGTTAGGAGTTAGGAGTTAATAGTTAGGAGTTAGGAGTTAATAGTTAAGAGTTGTAAATTAGCAATTCTTAACTCTTAATTTATAACTTTGCTCAAAATCTGAATTCATAACTCCTAACTCCAAACTCGTTACTCAAAACTCCTAACCCCTAACCCCTAACTCCTAACTTTTATTAATATATGAAAACTTTAGCTCCTTTATTAACAATCGTAGTTGTAGCTATTTGGATAGTGGCGATCGCAATTATTTCAGTTCAAAATGCCACACCAGTTTCGTTAAAATTCTTAACATTTCAATCAATACAAATACCAGCGGGTTTAGTTTTAGCTTTTAGTGCAGTTATTGGATTAATTGGTACAGCACTGCTGCAACCCCTCTGGAATCTTGCTGATTATGGACAGAGTAATTCTCGATTACAAGATGATGCTGAATTTTTTGTTGATGATGATTTTTGAGGGTTGAATAGCTGTGCAGTACCAAAACATTATTACAATCGAACCAGGGAAGCGAGGTGGTAAACCTTGTATTCGAGGAATGCGAATTACTGTATACGATGTTTTATCTTATCTTGCCTCTGGCATGACCTACGAGGAAGTGCTTGAAGACTTTCCTTATCTGACACGAGAGGATATATTAGCTTGCCTAAGCTATGCGGCTGATAGAGAACGGCAAATGCTGACAATGCAAGCATGAAGTTATTGTTTGACTCGCTAATCTGGATACCGCTTTGACGTGTGGAGAACCCGAAGAATTTCTACTGACTCTTCTTTTATTCGGTAAATAACAATATATGGTGTGCTAGAAATTACTAGCTCCCTTGTGCCTTCTACGCGTCCAGGCCGCCCCATAAAAGGATAATTCTCAAGTTGACTGGCAGCAACTTGAATCTTCAATATCACTTCCTGCGCTGCTTGTGGATTTTCTTTCAAGATGTAACTATGGGCTTGTTCCAAGTTCCGAAGCGCACGGCGCAGCCACTTAATCCGCATTAGTTAGTCTTGCAAAAATTGCTTTTACTTCTTCATCGCTGGCAAAATCTCCAGCATCCGCTTCAGCAATCCCGCTTTGAATCTGATCGATTTGCCATTGATACATTTCAACATAAGCAGCTACCGCCTCATTAAGTACGTAGCTGCGATCGCGGTTTATTCCAGCCGCGATCGCATCAAGCGCAGCCTTTTTATCGCTATCTATCCGAAACGTAATGTTTTCTTTACTCATGGTTTTGTCAAATCTGTCCATATTGCATCATATCATATTGCAATACGTTGTCATGCAAGGATAGCAGCGATCGCTATTTTCTCAGAGTGCCTATTATCTGTAAATTTGGTATTACATGAAAAAAGCCTGAGTTAACAGGCTATTTTGGAAAGTTTCAAAAGTGTGATTCCACTTTTATCAAATTAAAATGTCCATTCGTGGTCTGGATCGTCAAGGGCAGCGCGAACAGAAGCTAAATTTGCAAGTTCTTTGAATGGGCTAGATTTAGCTATTTCTGTAATAGAGTTTAAAGTAAGGGCTAGTTGTTCATTATTGCCGGATGCGATGGCATTATCAACAACAGCAAATAAAGCGTGAAAGTTTTTTGCACGTTCATCAAAAGAGCGATCTAAATACGCCATCAGCAAATCTCGCTGGGCATTAATCTTGGTGATTGTTTCTTTTTCCCAAGCCTCAATATTACGTCTGTTTGTCTGTTCCTCTTCGGCAACCTTAAGGTAATCGGTGTAAGCTAAAACTACTTGCTGTAGACATTCACCAGGATTAATAAATTCTTTGACTACTTTGATAGACATTTCTAATTGCCTCCCAAAGTACGATACTTGGCTTGAATAGTCGCAGTAGCAGGATTAAGCTGCCCTTCACCATCTAAAACAGGAGTTTTCATGATTTCTGCAAGTGCTTTAACAAAAAGTGCGACTTTTTGAAACTTCTTGGCATCCCTGTTTTTGTCGAATGATGGTAAAGATTCAAGTTCTTGAAGACCTAGAATAGCGCATTCATTCAAACACTCAAATACACCCTCTAACTCAGTAATCCGGCGTCTTACTTGTTGCATAAAGTCTTTTGCTGCGTCAATTTTAGCGATCGCAGTGTTGACTTCAGCGTTGTACTCCCATGCTTTCGTCAATGCTTTTTCGCCTTCACCAGCAAGTACAAAACCTCCAATAAGGACAGCTGGCCCAACCGTGATACCACCTAACACAAGAGAACCAAGAGCCATACCTCCGCCACCAGCAGCTAATGAACCACCGCCCAGCCATGCTAAAGTTGCATTCCAGGCTGCTGCACCGCTAAGTCCTCCTATAAGTGTCCCAGTACTTGCCACTCCTACAGAGGTAGCAAGACTCATTGCACCACCATACCCTGCTGCTGCTGCCCCAATAGCCTTAGCTCCACCTTTGAAAAACTGTTCAGCTTCCATTGCAGCAGTTTTGTACTCCTTGATCTGCTGAACTGAAATTCCGTCTAACCCCTCTAAAAATTCCTTTTCACTTTGTTTTGCTTTACCAATGTTTCGTTCAATAAAATCAACAAACCGCCCAATTGTATTCATCATCACATCAAGCTGGAGTTGGCCATACTCTTCTGCAAGTTTATTAGTTACCTCCCAATCTGCTTTCAAGTCACTGACTGCATTTGAGTGGCGCTTTTGGGCACGTTCACCAATCTCTTTTGCCTCATTCATATTCCCAACACCTTCAACACCTTTTACTGCTCCGAAAGCAGCAGTTCCCAAAGCAATAGCACCCAAAATAAGTGGAATCATAAAATACTCCTGATTATGATTAGTATTTGGTTAGTACTTGTCTACGGGTTAAGTAGAAAAAAGCATCACCTTATACTTAATTTTCCCTGATATACCAGGTAATGAACATTTAAAAGGTATAAATTTAATTACGTAATGAATATAGTTGATAATTCTTTTCGTCTTAAATGTCGCAAGTAGTCGTTGCAAATTGCGATTTGTCACGTTTCCACAGGTGATGAATACAGAAGACAGGCGATCGCAACTTTGCACAGCTAAAGTTATTTTTGCTTGTAGGGAATTAATATCCCAGAGATAAAAGTGCGATCGCTTGCCTTATTTTTGCTGTCAATACTCCCACTCTATTCTGGAGTCAAGAGATTTAATCGTCATGAATTTGAATAGTTTCACCGTTGGCACGAGTGATGCTAAGGGCTTTGAACTCATTGTCATCATAGTTACCAACTACGGTGATTTGTTCTCCCACAGAAAGGTTAATGGGTTGTCCTAATTGGGGTTCTGCCTCAACAATAATTTGTTGCTTACCATCGTTGAGAATGAACTCGTCATCTAAAAGCTTAGTAACTTGACCGGAAATACTAGTAACACGAGCATTTGGGAAGTTATCAATTTGGTTTGGTGCTTTTTGCGCTCCCACTTCAAAAGGAATTAGCAACGCAAACAAAACAGTTAGCACGATGCTGGGTGTAGGACTGAAATTCATTTTTTTAGGTTTCCAATCTGATGTGTAATTGATGGTTATTTTCAGATTGCCTGATAAAAGTAACAAGAAAGTAACAGCACCTTTTCAACAGTGAATTCCTTTATTATCAATACTCAGTATTAATTGCTTGTGATGCTGAAGGTTTAAGGGTTCAAGGGTAGTTTGATTTGAAATGTAGAGCCTTCACCCAAACGGCTGATTGCGAGAATTTGTCCGCCATGTACGTGGACAATTTGTTGTGCGATCGCTAATCCTAAACCAAAGCCTCCTGTGTGGCGCGATCGCACGCTATCTACTCGATAAAATCGCTCAAATATATGCGGTAAATCTGCTGGTGGAATCCCAATACCGCTATCCTGGACTTCAATCACTACCCAACGAGACATCAGGAAAACTCGTAAGCAAACTCTACCTCCAGACGGCGTGTAGCGGTAGGCGTTAGTGAGAATATTTGTTAGTGCTTGCCGCATTAAATCTGGATTTATTCTCAACATTACCAATTGTTGGGGAAATTCGCTGATGAATTCTAAATTTTTTGCCTTTGCTGAGTCAGTGTATTCCTTTACTAATGCTGTAAGCCAGCTAACCAAATTTACGAGGTGGAGTGTCTCTGGTTTTAACTGTCCTTGATTTCGAGCTAACAATAATAAATCACTAATCAGCATTCCCATCGATTCAGCAATCTGGTCAATATTAACCAAGGAACTTTGCTGTTGACTGGTGTCAATTGGTTCGAGCAAACCAAACTGAGCGTAATTCCGAATTGCTTGCAGGGGTGTCCGTAGTTCGTGGGAAGCATCAGCTGTAAAGCGCTGTAATTGCTCGTATGATTGGCGAATTGGCTGCATAGCCATTCCACCAAGAAACCAACCCGTCACACCAATTACACTTAAGGCAATGGGTACACCTACTATTAAAAACAGTCTCAGCGACCATAAAGTTTTTTCTAAAGGTGCTAAGGAAGCGGCTATTTCCAGATAGCCAATTAATTGTTTATCCTGAAAAACAGGAACTGTTAATTGACGCAGTAGTTTCTGGCCATCGTCCCCTTGGCGCAGTTCCTCTGAAGCATTCCTCAACTCTATTGTTTGAAATCCTAGTTTATTATTTAATTGCTCTGATGGAGTGACACCAAAAAACTCTAGTAATTGCTTTTTGGGAGTGTACCAACGGGCATAAACAATTCTATTGTCAAAGGGCAAAGCTTCACCACCCAAGATGGGGACATCTTCGAGACTAATGCGTTGCTCTTGTTGGTAAAGTCCATCTTCAACGCCAGCCGCCATCAGCCGACTTGTATTGTAAAGTTCTTGGTCAAATGCCCGCAATTGCTCTTTGGCTTCTAAAAAGTAAAGTAGTGTTGCAAAGATTACCAGAATACTCCCCATTGAGAGCGTAAACCAGCGAGCTAAGTTACGCCGACTGCGGCTGAATATATTAGGAATTAGCGATCGCATTCTGCAGTGGCGACTAATCGATATCCTATACCGTAAACAGTTTGTAGCCAATCTTCTGCTTTTACCATTTGTAAGCGCTGCCGCAATCGATGTACTAACATTGTGATTGCTTTACTATCTGGCTGTGTATTCCATTCCCAAAGTGCTTGTTCTATTTGGTCATGAGTGAGTACCTGCTTGGGATGTCGCAGAAAATATTCCAGCAATTGAAACTCTCGACCAGACAATTGGACTGTAATTTGCTGGCGTTGTAAGGTTAGTGTATTGAGATGAAGTTGTAAGTCAGCTAACTCTAGTATGTCACCTTGCCACACCGGAGGTCTGCGTCCCAATGCTCGTACTCGTGCTAACAGTTCGAGCAAACTAAAGGGTTTAACTAAATAGTCATCTGCACCAACATCTAAAGCAGATACTTTATCCAAAATTGCATCTTTAGCCGTGAGAATTAGCACTGGAGATGTTTTTCCAGCTTGACGATACTCTTGACACAGACTAACACCACTGACCTGGGGTAACATCCAATCCAAAATTAATAAGTCATAATCTCTGTTTTTGATTAACCACTGGGCTGTTTCACCATCTTCAGCAGCATCTACAACATGTCCGACTTTCGAGAGCGCACCCTGTAGTGGTTTTAACTGAGTAACATCATCCTCTACAAGTAAGATTCTCATTCATCATATCGCTGTACTTTTTTCCATTTTCCTATGATGAATTAATTATTAAACTTTTTCTGTATTATGTTTCGACCTCCTTGGCTGCAATTTCTCATAAATTTAGGACTAGAATTTTGGCTACCAATACCCTTAATCGGATTATTTTTTTGGTTGAGTACAGGTTTGCTAACGCATCAAGTATTAAGCTATACCTACGATACAAACACCCAAATTCACGCCGACTCTAAACATCAAATTCAGTTTTCAGTTTCAGTGGCTGTCATGTCTATTGAAGCTGTAATTCAACGCCAAGAAAAGTTAACTGAAGTTAAAGTTTACACTGCTGATTCGTTTTTAAAGCAGATGGAATTTGAATTTCCTGTGACTGAATTTGCTCAAATTGATGCTGCGATAGCTCAAAATTTAAGATTACCTGTAACAGCAATAAAACAGGTAATACGTTATCGCATTGAAAACTAATCTGTTTGGTAGCTTTGAATTAGCTGTAGCTTTAGGTAATCAATGAAATCCAATATTTCTGTATCAGTGAGTTGTAAACGCGATCGCTTGCCATATTTTTGCTGCAAATACTCTCTACCTTGTTCTGGAGTCCAATTTAATTGTGTTAAATATCTGTCAGTTTGAGCTATCAAAACTGTATGGACTTCTGAAGAGATTGTATTAGCAGATATTTGTATTGGTTCTTGATTATAATTTTGAATAGAATTAATTTTTAAACTTACTCTTTGTCCTATAGGTTGCCAGTTATTTTCCTTGTGTCCATCCCAACTAACACCTATAGAGTGATAATTAACCGGATCGTAAATATTGCAGAATACTACTTTTTTATCTCCAGGACTAACGGTAATAGTAAGTGGATGACGCAGTTGTTCGAGAGTAAGAATATCTAAAGATAACAATAAGCTTTTACAGAAGTAAGTATCGCTTCCTGAACGAATAATATAAGGTTTATCTGCTAAAACATATAAATCTGTTCTGTTAACTTCTCCAAATGTATTTTCAACCTTTTTATTAACTTCTATTCCTGTTATCGCCCCAGTTAAAGCTCTCTCATAAATTGGGATGCGTTTTTCATCTTCAGATAGCATATACCAACAATGATCGGGTTCTCTGCTGACAAACACATATTGAGGTTTTGGAATAGCTCCGAATCCTAATTTAACTTCCATATTTTTGAGCGAGTTTTCTTAAATTAATTTATTTAGCAGCAAGCTTTCACGATTTGTACCGTTAAGCGATGAGTTCCTTTATAGATATAATTCCCTAGACAGGAATTAAATTAACATTAAGGCAACCAAAGTTACGGTTTTTTTGTGCATCATTCATAACTTTTCTCACCCCAGAGATGTTGAGTATTAACATTGATTTTTTAGACTTGACAAGACTGTACTTTTCTGAAAATAAATATCTTAATATTTCTTAAATATTACCTAGTTATATTGATGCAGCTTAGAGATTTGAAGAATTTTAGACAATAATTTGGTAATTTAATAATATTTTACAAAATCAGTTTAACTTGCTCTCAAGTGGTGTTGGCTAACGAGGGAAAGGTGGGAATTTAATTGGGATCGCTAATTTCAGTGGTATTTGCAACATAGGGCTGTATATAACTCTGTCTAAGCTTGAGCCTGCACCCTAATCCACTGAAAATAACTGGTTTTAGAATCAGATAATTCTATGAAAACTATTTAAAAAAGGGAATTACAGCTTTTTGTATTTTGTAACTATTTTTATAAAAATAGTTAATAAAATATTTTATTTGATTATTTTTGAGAATTATTTAGCTTTTTAAAGGTATTTAATCTGAAATAATAATTTTTAAGCTAAATTAAACGATATAGCAACGTTTTTTAGTTTTAGACCCACTTTCTTTTCTCTGTAATTTGCACAATAATGGCAACCACAAGACTTCACGCATTGCCATCTCAGGCTAGGTGAAGGCAAACGTTTGAGCCACAAGTTTGACAAGAAGCTATAAGAGGCAAACAACAGTGAAACTAGCAGTCTACGGAAAAGGTGGTATCGGCAAATCCACAACTAGCTGTAATATATCCGTCGCCCTAGCTAAACGTGGCAAGAAAGTGCTGCAAATTGGCTGCGACCCAAAACATGACAGCACCTTCACCCTCACAGGGTTTCTGATTCCCACAATTATCGACACCCTCCAAGAAAAGGATTATCACTACGAAGATGTCTGGCCGGAAGATGTGATCTACAAAGGTTACGGTGGTGTTGATTGCGTAGAGGCTGGCGGCCCACCTGCGGGTGCGGGATGTGGCGGTTATGTCGTTGGAGAAACAGTAAAATTACTTAAAGAACTCAACGCTTTTGATGAGTACGATGTAATTTTGTTTGACGTTCTCGGTGACGTAGTTTGCGGTGGATTTGCAGCACCACTCAACTATGCAGATTATTGCCTGATTGTTACAGACAACGGCTTTGATGCGTTATTTGCTGCTAATCGCATTGCTGCTTCAGTGCGGGAAAAAGCACGGACTCACCCATTGCGTTTAGCTGGGTTAATTGGCAACCGCACCTCGAAGCGCGACTTAATTGAAAAATATGTAGAAGCAGTGCCAATGCCAGTTCTAGAGGTTTTACCTTTGATTGAAGATATTCGCGTTTCTCGCGTTAAAGGTAAGACTTTGTTTGAAATGGCAGAGCAAGATCCTTCCCTGGAGTACGTTTGCGATTATTATCTCAACATTGCCGACCAAATTTTGGCGCGTCCCGAAGGCGTTGTACCTAACGACTCACCAGATCGCGAATTGTTCTCTTTGTTGTCCGATTTTTATCTAAATCCGGGTAAACCCCAGGTTCCTAATTCCGAAGAGGAACTAGACTTGATGATTGTATAAATCACCAAGTTCTCAGGATGGGGAATAATAACATGGCATTCTTTCACAGCTTTACAGACTCATTAAAGCAGAAGTGGTTGCAATTTTTCCAGGCAAATCGGGATTGGATTATCTTGCACATGGAAGTAGAATCAGTGTACACGCCTGATGGCGGGAAGCGACCACCTTCTTACCTCATCCTGGGAGTAGTTAACGCCCTAGAACCAAAATTAGCGCAATTGATGTTGCCTTTTGCCAAACTGAATCCTGATGCTGATACCCTGATTGAAGTGCTGGATTTGCATTTTGACCCAGATTTTGCTCTCGGTAACCGCTTCCAAATTACACCAGAACAAGAGAATTATGTGCATAATGCCGTAGCTGCCATTGATGAAAAGCCTGAAGATGAAACATTGACACATTCTCATACCAATGGCTTTGAGTTGACGGCGGTATCTCAACAATTCACAATGGTGGATTCTGATGATGCAAATCTGGGTTTAAGCGAGTCTGAGGAAAGTGAAAATGGCTTTGGTGATATTTCCTTATCTAACGACAAAGATTTAAAAGATGAGCCGCTTCAAACTTCTAGTGCAGAAGCAGATGAGTTTGGGGAAATTACTTTCGATGCCACAACAGCAGCAATAGAAGTAAAGCTGGATGACGAGGTAATTGAAGATAGTCCACTAGATGAAAGTGCATTTAGTGATGTGCTATCAGATGTCTGGGGTGATGAAACATCACTGCAAAAAACCGAAGAAAATAACGATTTGTTAGGGGAAGAACTACCAGCCGGCGTTTTTGATGAATCCGAAATTGCCCGTCTCTTCCCCAACGCTTAATTACAAAGTTAGGAGTGAAAAAAGTTATGAGTGAAAAAAAGTTAAGAGTTAGGAGTTAGGAGTTAGGAGTTAGGAGTTAGGAGTTAGGAGTTAGGAGTTAGGAGTTAGGAGTTAGGAGTTAGGAGTTAGGAGTTAGGAGTTAGTAATAAAAACTCATAACTGACAACTCATAACTGACAACTCTATAATTCACAACTCATAACTGACAACTCATAACTGACAACTCTATACTTCATAACTCACAACTCTCAACTCCTAACTCATACTTAATTACCCCTAACTGGAAAAATCAAGGGGAGAAAAAACCAAAATGACTGTCGCTCAACAACCAGAAGCTTTAAACTTTGAGTGTGAAACTGGGAATTACCATACCTTTTGCCCAATTAGCTGCGTGGCGTGGTTATACCAAAAAATTGAAGATAGTTTCTTTTTGGTGATTGGGACAAAAACTTGTGGCTACTTCCTGCAAAATGCAATGGGGGTGATGATTTTTGCCGAACCCCGCTATGCAATGGCTGAGTTGGAAGAGGGGGATATTTCGGCACAGCTGAATGATTATGAAGAATTGAAGCGGTTGTGTTTGCAGATTAAACGCGATCGCAATCCCAGTGTAATTGTCTGGATTGGCACTTGCACCACTGAAATCATCAAAACAGATTTGGAAGGTTTAGCACCGAAACTCGAAGCTGAAATTGGTATTCCCATCGTTGTGGCGCGTGCTAACGGTTTAGATTACGCCTTCACCCAAGGAGAAGACACCGTGTTAGCTGCAATGGCTAATCGTTGTCCCGATAAAGCGCCGATGGCGGAAACAGAGAAAAACGAACGCAACGCCATTCAAAAGCTGCTGAATTTCGGTAAGAAGAAAGAAGAAGTCGTCCAAGAAGAATCTGAGTACGTAGACCACCCGCCTTTAGTTCTCTTTGGTTCCCTTCCAGACCCAGTAGTTACGCAGTTAACCTTAGAACTGAAGAAACAAGGCATCAAAGTTTCCGGCTGGCTACCCGCTAAACGCTTCACCGAACTGCCAGTATTGGAAGAAGGGTATTATGTCGCTGGTGTCAACCCCTTCCTCAGTCGCACAGCTACAACTTTAATGCGCCGCCGCAAATGTAAACTCATCGGCGCACCCTTCCCCATTGGCCCCGATGGAACCCGCGCTTGGATTGAGAAAATTTGCTCGGTATTTGGTATTACTCCCAAAGGTTTGGACGAACGGGAAGCTCAAATTTGGGAAAGCTTGGAAGATTACGTCAAACTGATTCGCGGTAAGTCTGTATTCTTCATGGGTGATAACTTGCTGGAAATCTCCCAAGCACGGTTTTTGGTGCGCTGTGGGATGACAGTTCACGAAATCGGCATTCCTTATATGGATAAGCGCTATCAAGCTGCTGAATTAGCGCTACTGGAGAAAACTTGCCAAGAAATGGGTTCGCCGTTACCAAAGATTGTGGAGAAGCCAGATAATTACAATCAACTCCAGCGAATTTATGAGTTGAAACCAGATTTAGTAATTACTGGTATGGCTCATGCCAATCCCTTAGAAGCACGCGGTATTAATACAAAATGGTCTGTGGAGTTCACTTTTGCTCAAATTCACGGCTTTACAAATGCCCGTGACATGTTGGAATTGGTGACTCGTCCGTTGCGTCGCAATAATAATTTGAAAGATTTAGGTTGGGAAAAGTTGGTTAAGGAAGAAGCGAAGATTTAGAATTTGGCTTTTTATTGGGTAGGGGGATTCCCCACTGCCTTCTATCCAGTAGACTTGTTGCATAAGTCGGGAAAAGGGTAAGGGGAAAGGGGGAAAGGTTTTGTGTTTTCCCTTTCCCCAATAAAAATGCAGCCCTTTTTCCATCTCTTGCAAAAAGCACTTTTGCAAGAGGTATAGTTAACAGTCTTCTATGGAATATTTTTTTACTTGAAGTCCCTAAACCCGAATAAAGCTCGATTCCAGTAGTTGATTAGCTTTTATTCCAGGCAACAGCGCTAAGGTATCATTCCCAAAGAGAATCGCAGCAGCGCAATTCACATCCACAAAGGTTAGTTGACGCAAACTCAGTCCGCCGGATAAGCCAATAAAGTCTTGTTTGGGGTTAAAGTCTTGGATTGTGTCGGTGCCGTTGCTATCAGCACTGAGGATGAAGATATCTCGACCCTTACCACCATTGAGTAGGTCATCGCCTTCCCCACCCCAGAGGATATCAGCTCCATTACCACCTAAGAGGCTATCATTGCCAGCGTTACCAAACAAAGTATCTTTGCCATTTCCTCCAGTGAAGTTATCATCGCCACCATTGCCAATGAGGATACCTTTACCATTTTTGTCATTAACGGTTCTGCCGACTTCTATGGTAACCATCGCCTGACTGGTGAGGCTGCCATCACTGACTGTGTATTGGAAGCTGGCTGTACCGCTAAACTTGGAGTTTGGGGTAAAGATGACGTTATTCTTGTTGAGGGTAACTCTACCACCCACAACATTACTAAATCCATTGGCTAAAATAGACAATTTTGTGTTGGCATCGGGGTCAGTGTCGTTGGCTAGGAGAGTGGCTACGGGAATCACCTTAGCCACACTCTGGTTAGCTGTAAAGCCACTGTCATTATTTGCGGTGGGAGCTTCATTGACATTCGTAACTGTTAATACAAAGTTAGTGCTGGCATCAGGAGTGCCACCCACATCAGCATCATCCACCGCAACATTAACCGCATAGCTGGATTTCGTTTCAAAATCCAGGTTAGTGTTGGCTTTGAGGTACAGGACATTGTTAGCAATTTCAAAGGCGCTAGCGTCAGCTCCGCTGAGGCTAAGGACATTAGTGCCCAAAGCATCATCGGTGACAGTGATATCTGCGACTTTAATCCGTGTTGTAGTGCTGGTGTTTTCAGCGATCGCTGTTAGTGAATTGTTCAGCACCACGGCAGTGGGAGCTTGGTTGAGAGTTACAATGGTGCCTGGAGAGCCAGTTTCTAGACCATCGGTAGCGAGAAAGGCACCATTGACTCCCGCGACGCTCAAGGTGGAGACAGTTGGTAGTGGCAGCGTAGTACTGCCCAAACCAGCCTGATTATCAAAAGTCAAGCCTGTGGTGGATGTGCCAAAGCTAACACCAGTAATTCTGTTGCCGCTGGCATTAAAGAGATTTACCGCATCGCCTCCGGTGCTTAAACCTATACCAGAGCCGCTATAAGTCCCAATGGTGAAGCCACTGGGGACATTACTACCAAACCATGCCGTTTTGAATGCGTTGGTGGTGGTGGCATCACCTTCAATAAAAATAATTGATTGTCCAGGAGCGATGCTGGTAACTCCATTGAGTGCCACTGAGTTAGCGAAGTTGTTGGAGTCGTCATCTATTCTCCAGCCAGTAATGTCTACAGTACTGCTGCCTGTATTTGTCGCCTCGAACCAGTCGGCTCCATAGGGGCTATTGCCGCTACTCCACGGTGACACCTCGGAGACGATCAAGGAGGGAGGGGTGACAATGGTGCCTGGAGAGCCAGTTTCTAGACCATCGGTAGCGAGAAAGGCACCATTGACTCCCGCGACGCTCAAGGTGGAGACAGTTGGTAGTGGCAGCGTAGTACTGCCCAAACCAGCCTGATTATCAAAGGTGAAGCCTGTGGTGGATGTGCCAAAGCTAACGCCAGTAATTCTGTTGCCGCCGGCATTAAAGAGATTTACCGCATCGCCCCCGGTGCTTAAACCTATACCAGAGCCGCTATAAGTACCAATGGTGAAGCCACTGGGGACATTACTACCAAACCATGCCGTTTTGAATGCGTTGGTGGTGGTGGCATCACCTTCAATAAAAATAATTGATTGTCCAGGAGCGATGCTGGTAACTCCGTTGAGTGCCACTGAGTTTGCGAAGTTGTTGGAGTCGTCATCTATTCTCCAGCCAGTAATGTCTACAGTACTGCTGCCTGTATTTGTCACCTCGAACCAATCGGCACCATAGGGGCTATTGCTGCTACTCCACGGTGACACCTCAGAGATGATGACATTGGGAAGTGACGGTGTTTCATTCACCACATCCGTAACAGCTAAAGTAAAGTTGGCGATCGCATCCGGAGTGCTGCCAAGAGTCGGGTCATCTACATTAACGATGACACTATAGCTGGTCTTGGTTTCATAATCTAGAACAGTTCCGGCTTTGATGTACAGTCCAGTGCTGTCAACTTCAAAGAAGTTAGCATCAGTTCCAGTTACAGTCAGATTATTTGTTCCTAGCCCATCATCAGTAATAGTAATATCTGCTACTTTTAATCTAGTTGCAGTGCTGGTGTTTTCAGCGATGGCTGTAACCTGATTGTTCAGCACTATAGCAGTGGGAGCTTGATTCGGAACAGAGGAAGGTGCATAGACCCAAAGTTGCGGGTGATTGATATCACCACCGCCATTTTCACTGACTACATAAAGATAGCCATCTTTGTCCATTGTCAGACCTTCATGGCCCTGGTCTACAACAGACAGGGGATTACCTGGATTAGAGACAATGGTTAAGGAACTGTAAATATTTCCAGAGCGATCGATTTCGACAATTTTGCCCGATTCTTGACTCAGTACCAGCAGATTACTGTAGTCAGCTTGGCCGTTGAGAGATGACAGATTTGACAATGCGTAAACATCGGCAAAGTCCAACAGATTGGCCAGTGCAGGATTGAAAAGGTCAGTGGAGTTCGCTGTGGTGGGGGAACCGTTTGTGGCGGTACCGGCTGCAAAATCAATGTTAGTTTGAAATATCCCTTGTGGTTGCGTCTCTTTGACGGCAATGAATCCGCTCGTCAATGGGTCATAGGATATGCCTTCAATGCCAATATTCCCCACCGTTGTACCGAGCTTGACGGTTTGCACGTCGCTTTTGGTAAGCGTAGTGTTTGGTACGTAAGTGAACAAGTTAGCCTGACGGTCTCGTTCCTCGATTAAGACGAATTTGCCGCCGCCGATGTAGGTCAGCCCTTCCGTATCATAAAAGTCCGTGCCTTGGGGACTATTACCAGGAGCCAATGTCATTGAGTCGATTAACTCCCCTGTCTTCGTTACTTGAACGATTGATGTGCTACCATCGCCCACGACGAACAGGGTGTCAGTGTCCCAGTTGTAGGTTACCGCCGAGACTTCCTGAGCCAGCAGGCTGTTGGGAGGTGCAGTGGTGCGTGTAGGTTCGGGTAGGTCATACCGGCCGATCAATGTATAGGTGGATAGATCGACTGAATTAATTGCTGGCATTACTATTTGTCCTTAGAAGGGTAAAAGTTTGCAGGAATGCGCCTGTATATTGCATTTCCGTATGGATAGTTATTAGTCATTAGTCCTTAGTCATTTGTGTTTCTAAGGACTAATGACTAAGGACAAAGGACAAATAAAATATTTGAAACCACAGCTTTTACCGGACAATACACTTTCAAGTCAAATAAAAGTCTAAGAAAAATTTAAGAAAAGTTTATGGCCAATGGCACAAATAATGACAAAAAAATTATGACTTACGCACTCATAACACAATACGCTCAATTAAAAGAGAATCAGAACTTACGCAAGTGTCACAAAAAATCAATTTTTTTTGCTTGTAGTAAGGACTTCAGTCCTTATTAGAAGACTAAAGTCCTTACTACGAACTTAAAATAATATGCCAGTTGCGTAAGTCCTAAGAATATAAAAAGTAGCGAAGAAACACCACAAACACAAGAGAAAAAAGAAGAAGAGGAAAATTAATGCGTTATGCAATTGTGATTGAAAAAGCAGCAAACAACTATTCAGCTTATGTACCAGATTTACCTGGATGTGTAGCCACGGGCACAACTCTTGAAGAAATTAACCAGCAAATTAAAGAAGCGATCGCTTTTCATTTAGACGGATTGCGAGAAGAAGGATTACCAATTCCTGAGCCAACTACTTTGTGCGAATATGTGGAGGCAAGGAATATCTCGGCGTAGGAACATTATTCACTATCATCCAAGCGAAATTTGTGGGGATTTTTCAGGATAAATATACCGTTAGACTTGATTAAATCACCCGTACAATAAACAGGTAGGCGTTCTTGGTAGGCTTTCAGTGCAAGAATGTAGTCGCGATCGCTTAATTCAGTGTGGATGGGACGCAGTTTATCAACAACAATGCCCAGGAAAGTAATTTCTCCACTTAGGCGATCTGCGTTGGGTGTGGCGATATGCGTGACGACTGCTTGAATAGTAGTGTTAGGTGCATTTGTAATTAAGTCACCCAAAATTGACTGTTGGGATCTGGTTTGTGCCAATGCCAGAGTTTCAACAACTTCCGCCATGCGACGAGAAAAGTCGATAATTTCTGCTTTGAGGGGAAGTAGAATTTCAAAACCGTCCAAAGTCCAAATGGCAGCTTTATCACCTTGACGTTGCTGTTGCTGCCAACCATGCCCGACTAAGTAAGCTTCTACTTGTAACGGGTCGATATATCTGAATTTTTCCACATCTGGGAAAATAGCTGTCATAGTGATTCTCCAACAGCGATGCGTGACATTATGGTTTGGAGTGCGTTAGGGCTAAATATATTTTGACGCTTAATTTCCACAGTGATGGAAGTTTTGTTATCAACTGGTGGTTGTCCGCGTAACGATAGCCAGTACCCGCAGCGTTTAAGGCATAGGGATTCTTCGGTTTGGGATAACCAGTTGCTAACTTCTTCTGGCACTAAAACAACTATTAATAGTTGTGGCACGAAAGGATCGTTTTCCCGGAGTTCGTCATAGTTTTTGGTGCTGAGTCTGTATTTAATTGATGTTTCTTTAAGAATGCTTTGGGATGTAGATTTAATTTGTACATCAAATCTCGGTAGACGCTTGGAGTTGAGTTTTCCGGGTACAGTGATTGTAGCATCGATGCCGCTATCATCTAACCTACGTGTGGCTGCTTGCAAGGAGTAGCCAGCAGTTGCTGTGACGGCGTAAACATAAGCGTAACTAAAATCTTCTTTTTGGGTATTGAGGCTCATTATTTGCAGAGTCAATAAATTTGGGATTTTGAATCTTCAATCCAAAATCCCAAATTTAAAATCTAAAATACAATTGCTGTATTATCGTCGATATTCATCGCCACAATCGCCGATTATTTGGTACAAATCCCGTGACTGACGAGACACAGCGTTAATGCGATCGCGATCGCCATCATCTAAACTAAAACTGAAAACTTTAGCATTATCTTCGATATGTTCCGATACTCCAAGTCTGGCACCAACTATCACACCTCCCACAGTTGGTTTATCTAAAATGTAACGCGCTGCCACATTAGCAATGCTTACCCCATGTTTATTAGCAATTTCTTTGAGGATAGCAAGCAACTCTTGAAATAATCGCCAACCACCCCAAGCATCAATCATATTTTTATATTTTTTCAAGCTAGCGGTAGTTAAATCAAATCCTCGTGGTTCTGGTTTCCCTAGATAGTTTTCTGACAACAAACCACCGCAAATTGTACCGTAAGTAAAAAGTTTGATATCGTGCTGTTGACAAAATTCAATCATCTGCACTTCCGGACGGCGATCGACGAGTGAAAATTGTACTTGGTTAGAAACAATTTTAATGCCTGCTTCAGTAATAATTTTTAAGTGTTCTGTATCAAAATTAGTCAAAGCTAAATGCTTAATTTTGCCCTCAGTTTGCAACTCTGCCATATATTTGAGGGCATCTAGATAATTTTTATCTCGATATTCCCACCAATGGAATTGCATCAAATCTAATGATTGCACATTCATTCTTCTCAGGGAAATATCAATATTTTCCTCGACGAATTTTTTAGTCATTTTCCCTGGACGAGGAACCCATTTTGTAAAGGCTTGGATTTGCGATAAAGCATCTTTCCCACGGGTATCAACTAGTTGACAGCGAAACTCACCGATAAAATCTTCTGCGGGGCCATAATGGTCTGCTAAATCCCAAGTTGTGAAGCCTGCATCTAAATATTTGAACATACTATCAATGGCAACTTGGCTATTAATGCGCCCGTGTGCGCCAGAGACTTGCCACATTCCATTTAATATGCGGCAAATATTTAAATCAGGGGTGAATTGGAGACGACTAGCTGCGGGTAAGTTCATTTTCAAATTAGGAGTGAGAAGTTAGGAGTGAGGAATTAGGAGTTAGGAGTGAGAAGTTAGGAGTGAGGAGTTAGAATAGTTAATAATTAGTGAGTAGACAAGGGCTTTTAAAGTTTTTTAAGTTTTATACTTTCATTATGAATGATTTCGGACTTTTAGAGTTAATGAGTGGTAAAGTTTTAACTCCTAATTCTTAACTTTTAACTCCTAACTCTTAATTCCTCACTCCTAACTCCTAACTCCTAACTTCTAATTCCTAACTCTTAACTCCTAACTTTTTTTACCGCCAGCCTTTTTCAGCTTGTTCGAGAAGATAAGCAGCAACATCTTGAATTTGCTGTTCACTCAAGCGGTCTTTGTAGGCTGACATATTATTTTTACCATTAGTAACTATCGATATAACTGCCTCCATTGAATCCATACCATATTTCTTAAGGGTCTGCTTTTTCAGGTTTTTACCTCGCCTGACTATGTTACCACCATTAATATGACAACCAGCACAATGAATGCTGAATATTTGTTGGCCGTTGGCTATATCCGCGGCATTTGCTGGTAACGTCAAAGTATTTATCAATAATACAAAAGTTACTAATATCAATGTTAGGAGTTTTTTCACTCAACTGCTCCGGATTTTGAAATACTGGTTACAAAAATCAGTGTCATAAAAATGTTACAGAGATTCAAAGTCAGATGTGAATCCAGCAAAATGGGCACAATATTCTTGAAAAGCTTCGGCATCGCTAACATCGTCAATTTTATATGACATGATCCGGGTACCATCTGGCATTTTTTTGGAACCGATTAATTCACCTTGATATTTTTCAGCTATTGCTTTAAATTCAGTACCATATACTTTCCAAGCATCACCAGAACAACTAATATTTACTCGCCACATATTTTATTCTCAATTACTACCAGCAAGTATTCATCATCTCACAAATAGGTAACACTTCTTGGGGTGTATGACTTTCTATCTAAAGGAAGTGCCAAGTGCGATCGCCCTACGCCATAATCGGTATGTAGAGCCATGTCTATAAATTTTTATCCCAATTAGTAAAATCTCCAGAGTAAAAAATGCCTAACAATATCAAACAACAAATTCAAGCAGACTTACAACAAGCTAAACAAACTGGACAATTAAGAACTGAAAGAATTAGAGAAATTGTCAAATCCGCAGTTTCTCAAGTTTCTTCGGAATTTAAACAAGGTTCTACTGAAATCCGCAGCTTAGTGAAAGATGCGGTTTCTGCTGTAATTGAAACTTTCCAAGAAAAAGGCAGCGAACTCAAAGATGAAGTAACAGCTTCCATTGAAGGTGCGTTGGAAGGAGTTAATAGTAAAAGGCACGAAAATATTGTTAAAACTCAGGCAGATATCAAGCGGCTACAGGCTCAACTAGATGGTGAAGAAGAACAACTCCAGCAAGAAGTTGATGTGATTTTGGCAGAGATTGAAGAGACAAGTAAACAAGAACCTGCTAGTACAAAAACTGCAATTGATTCTGCCATTAATACCATTAAAGATAGTGAAGAAGTGGCATTATTAAAGAAACGTTACGCACAACTACAAGCACAATTAGCCCTTGTTCGAGCTAATTTGGCTGCACGTTATGGCGGACGTTCTATGGAGGTTCAAGATTATCTAGACGAGGCCAAACACTGGTATGATAAGGCTCGTCCCCAGGCGGAATCTCTGGCTGCACAGGTAGGGCAAAAGCGATCGCTCTTAGAAGATAAACTAGGTGAAGCAGGTACATCTTT
Source organism: Nostoc linckia z4 (assembly GCF_002608075.1). Lineage (GTDB taxonomy): Bacteria > Cyanobacteriota > Cyanobacteriia > Cyanobacteriales > Nostocaceae > Nostoc > Nostoc linckia. Next base: position 82,938 of record NZ_LAHA01000009.1, on the reverse strand, counting down.
AGCAAGAAAAGAGTACCAAATTAAACAAACCTTGAGAGAGTTACTGTTAACTGCGGCTGATTTGTTTAAAGATAAGGAACCTGCTGATAAAGAACGGGAAACTATCCACAAATAAATACAGCTGATTATAGCTTGGTGACATATAGCTTCTCTTAGGGGCGAACCACCGTTTGCCCCTATTAATATCAAAAATATTTTAATTATTGTCTCCACAGACTAATACCAATTTAAAAAAAGAATGCGACACATAGACAAGACACCTCCCCAACCCTCCCCTTGCTAAGATGCTGTAGAGACGTAGCATTGCTACGTCTCCACATCGGGTGGAATGACGAAAAATCCTTCAATGAGGCGTATCATCCCTGATTCGCCAGCTGTATCTTAGCAAGCGGAGGGTGTCGTCAGGCGGGTGGGCCATCGCAAACATTTTTTTAATGGGTATAACTTTCTCAACACCAAGGGTATTGAACTATAAGCTAATGCAGGCTGAAAAAGTATAACTATACTAGCGTGGAATTATGAACCGTTAACTGTCATCAGGTAGTTAGGATATTAACAAATGAAAAGGTGCGTTAGCTTTATGACATAACGCACCCTACTTCAGAGTTTTCAGATATTTTTACGTATTAGTAAATACGTCCTTCTCGGCTAAGTTGTTCATCATATTTGGCAATTACCCAAATTGCATGAATACTACCAGGAAGCCAACCAAGAAGGGTCAGCAAAATGTTGATAATCAATGTCGGGCCAACTCCAACTGTCAAGAAAACGCCTAAGGGAGGCACTAACAAACCTAGAAGATAACGAACTAATTTCATGATGTTGTTACTAGTGTGTAAATTTGTTTAATTACATTTTCTACAAAACACCAAATTATAAAATCCATCCCACGATTTATCTGAATTCGGTATTTTTGTTTAGAGTAGAGACGTGAGTGAATTATCGCTTCTACTCCTGCGAACGTTTATCTAGAAGGTAATTCACCTTGGCTTTTTACATTACCACCACTGGTTAAAAGATTTCTCTCAACAAAGTAGTTGTTAATCAAGGTATTAGCAAAAGATAGAATCACAGGCCCAAGGATAAAACCGATAAGTCCGTGAACTGAGAACCCAGGAACTAAAGCGGCTGATAACCAGAAGCAAAAACCGTTGATGATAAGGGAAAATGCTCCAAATGTTAAAAAGTTGAGTGGGAGAGAAAGGGTAGAAAGAACCGGCTTCACTGAACCGTTAATTAAACCGATTACGAAAGCAGCAATTAAAGCTGCGGGAAAATTAGCAATGTCAACATCTGGAACAACTAAATCAACAATTAATAAACTTAAAGCTGTGGCTATGGCAGTTAAAAATGGTGTCAACATTGTATTTACCTAATAAAGATTTTTTCTTTCAAACTTCTTATTTCATCTTTAACTAGGCACTAGATTCTAACCTCTCTTGAAAGATAGAATTTGCTTCTATCTTGAGGTTGAACAAAAAAAACTACAGTGGGATGCACGGCTGTGTGTCGTTACAGTAGCATGTTTTTTCAGTAATGTTACATTTCTTTAATTATTCAAAAAATTAATATTTATTTAAGATTTAGAAGGTAGTAATCATTCAGATTTTGCGGACTCAGGCTTATAGTAAAGGGCTGATTTGTATAAAACTTGTTCTTGATGGGTTTCTAAAGTGCAATCTGACAACGGATAAGTTACACAAGTAACAACATAACCAGCCTTTATTTCACCTGGACGCAGGAATTTTTGCTCGCTTTGATTGACTTCACCGCTGATAAGTTTGGCAATACAGGCGGAACATTCGCCTTGTTTGCACCCAGATGGTAGGCGGATATGAGCGTCTTCTGCTATATCCAAAATATATTGATCGTCTGGTACTTGAATGGTGGAATCTAATCCCAGGCTAGCGTTGATGAGTCGGACTTGATATACTGCCATCTGTTATTTCTAATTTGAACGCCTATTTAGAGACCATTTATAAAGTAAATCTTAAGTAGTGGGGTGGCAAGGTTAAGATAGTGCATTAGTAAACTCTTGTGGGGTGGGCATCCTGCCCGCCTGGACGGGTGAGGACACCCATCCCACAATAAAATCTATTGCAACATTTAAGGTTTGTCAGTCCACTACATTAATTTTATTTTCACTTTATAAATAACCTCTTATAATTTCTAATTCCCAATTGAAATTAGGAATTATGCTGAAATTTACTGCTTAACTGCTTTCATCGACAAACTAATTCGCTTTAATTTCTCGTTGACTTCTAGTACTCGCACTTTCACAACTTGTCCCACCTTGACAACTTTCTTGGGATCGTCTATGAATCGGTCGGCCAGTTGGGAAATATGCACCAAACCGTCTTGATGTACGCCGATATCAACGAAAGCACCGAAGTTGGCAACATTGGTGATGATTCCCTCTAGTTCCATTCCTTCTTTTAAGTCGGTAATTTCCTTAATTCCTTCTTTAAAGGTGGCGTACTTAAACTCAGCACGGGGGTCTCTACCTGGTTTTTCGAGTTCGCTGAGGATATCGCGCAGTGTGGGTTCGCCGACGGTATCGCTTACGTATTTTTTCAGGTTAGTTTTTTTAAGTTTTTCGGCTATTTGCGTCACTTGGTTTAATGGCACATTTAAATCAGATGCCATCGCCTCGACTACAGCATAACTTTCTGGATGCACTGCTGTATTATCCAATGGGTTGTCACCACCGCGAATTCGCAGAAAACCGGCTGCTTGTTCAAAGGCTTTCGGCCCCAATTTTGCAACCTTCAACAGTTGGCGGCGATTTTTAAAGGCTCCATGTTGGTTGCGATGGGCGACAATATTATTCGCCACTGTTGGGGTAATTCCAGAGACGGAAGTTAAGAGTTCTTTAGAAGCGGTATTTAAGTCTACACCTACGTAGTTAACACAGCTTTCTACGGTTTCCTCCAATTTCTTTTTCAACAACTTTTGATCGACATCGTGCTGATATTGTCCCACACCAATGGATTTGGGATCGATTTTCACTAGTTCCGCCAAGGGGTCTTGCAAACGCCTGCCGATACTAATTGCTCCACGCACGGTAATATCTAAATCAGGAAATTCTTCCAACGCCACTTTACTAGCAGAATATATAGATGCACCAGATTCGTTGACTATGACTTTTACTGGTTTGCGTTCTATTTTTTGTAAGACTTCCGAGACAAACTCCTCTGTTTCGCGGGACGCCGTACCATTACCAATGGCGATTAATTCAATTTTGTATTTTTCAATCAAATTTTTGAGTGTTTGTGCAGCTTTGAGCCTTTGTTCCGCTGCTTGGTGAGGAAATATCGCTTGGTATTCCAAAAATTTCCCTGTTTCGTCGAGGACTACAACTTTACACCCAGTTCTAAATCCAGGATCGATGGCTAGGGTTGGTTTCATTCCTGCTGGTGCAGACAACAACAACTCCCGCAGATTTGCTTCAAACGTCTTGATTGATTCTATATCTGCGTAGGTTTTTTTCTCCGAAATTACCTCTCCCATTAGAGAGATTTTCATCAAACGGTTAAATGCATCCTTTAACATCCCTTGGTAAAAATCCCGAATTGTTTTGACTTTAGTTTTAATTTCTTGAGATTCCAGATAATAAAGTACCGTATCTTCATCAAAAGCAATTTCAAAGCTTAATACTTTCTCTGCTTCACCTCGACACAAGGCCAGCATATTGTGGGGTGCAATATTTTTGACCTTGATTTGATAATTTCGGTACATCTCAAACTTGGTTGTACCTTCGGGATAATCATCTTTGATGCGGGAGACAAACACTCCTTCTTCGAGGAAATAATCGCGGATGTGTGCGCGTAATTCGGCTTTTTCAGCGACTTCTTCCGCTAAGATGTCAGATGCACCTTTGAGCGCTTCTGCTGCTGTTTTTACTTCCTTGGCTGCGGAAATATACTTAGCTGCTGCTTCCTCCAGGGAAGCGTTCATAGCATTTTTAACATTTAAAGATTTGATGAACTCCGCTAAGGGTTCGAGTCCTTTTTCCCTGGCGATGGTGGCGCGGGTGCGTCGCTTTGGTCGATAGGGTAAATATAGATCTTCAAGTTCTGTTTTTTGTAAACAAGACGTGATTTTCGTTTTGAGTTCGTCTGTAAGTTTACCTTGTTCAGCGATCGCATTGAGAATTACAGACTTACGTTCTTCCAGTTCTGTTAAATAAGTATATCTATCGGCCAGTTCTCGAAGTTGCACTTCATTCATCTCATCAGTGCGCTCTTTACGGTAACGCGCAATGAACGGAATGGTTGCACCTTCCGCCAAAAGTTCTAAGGCGTTTTGCACCTGATGGGGTTTGAGGTTTAATTCAGTTGCCAGTAATTGAGGAATGTTCAGCATCGAATCTTTCAGTTGAAAATCCTACTCCTAAAGCTAATATGCTAAAACGTTTTCATCAAACCAGTCCAAAGTTTTAAGCTAATTTACCAGATAACTCCTTTGTTTGAGAAGCACCATCACCTCAGCCTGTGACTGTCCATTGCCCTATGAAGGTGTAAAATAAAGAATTGCATAATCTTGATTTTTGATAAGATTTATATCGATAGACTGTTGTGGCTAAAACCTTCTTGGATGTAAAATTAACCACAATTCCAAAAACATTTTTATCTTTTCATAAACACCACAATTTGTAGTCCATAGGTGATTGACAATGGCTTTGTTTTTCCTGATACCACTATGCACTGCTATAGCTACTGGCTACATAATTAAAAAAAGTACTGATGAAATCGCATATCTCGCGGGTGTTTTTGCAGTTATCAGCTTGATTTTGAGTTTAGTCTTAGCACCCTGGCAGATTCAGTTTGGATTGTTAATCATTGTTTTTATTATTACTAACAAGCTGTTGCAACAAAATGGCTTAAAATAGACTCCACTGACATAAAAAGTACCTGGAGAAACTAAACGACATAAAGCAACAATAATTAAATTTTTGTCAACTTTAAAATACTGCCAATTATTCAGACAGTTAATCAAATCAAGCCTCCAAGCGGGTTTTGTGCCCTTAGTCATGGGTTTGATGACTTTGGACTTGCTTTTCAAATATAAAATTTTCTAACAAAGTAGCTCATTCTTCTCTCCATCATATTAACCTGATGATGGAGAAGTAATATCTCTATTTTGAGGCTTTAGTTAGAATAGTTAATAGTATCAAATTGCACTGGAAGATTGAGTCTTAAGTACGCTTTTCCCGTTCATTTTGTATATAAATTAACTACCTATTAATCTGAAATTGAAATATTTCAATTAGTGAATTGTTAAAATTGAAGAAAAAACAATTCAATTAATGATTTTTGTCTGTGTATTTTTTTCTAGAAACTAGTATCTTTTAATTCTATGTTTTAGCCATTACTTTGGCGATCGCTGGAATTGAAATTCTGCTTTAGTAAAATAAACTTTAGGCTTTATAATTTATTTATCTTTGAACATAACTTTTAATTTCTGCAAATGTATTACCGAAAAAGCGTCTTATAAATATACAGTTTTGAAGAAATCAAAATTTACATAGCAAATAGATCTACGCGGTTTATTCTAAAGTTGATTATTTTGCTTTTTTCCTTAGCACTTTGACAAGACTCTGCGATCTGGACTCACAAATAAAAATTTCTCTTGCTTCCAATGTGCCATGTACTATGGTTGATTTGAGGTAAATTCCTGATGTAACCCACTACCAATAGTCAAAAGGTTTTTTTATCCTACTGCGTATTACATTCTTCAAGCTGGTCTAGTGTATAAAGTTTTTGTTTAGATAGATTTTGGCAAGGTAAATTTTTGATGTGGAATTGCCTTTTATACAAGTTTCGACAGTCAAAAGCCAAGAAATATACATAATTTAGCAAGTAAAAATTTATAAAGAATATACTGTCTATTTTATGAAGTTTTTGTTTAAGCAGATTTTCAGCAAGTAAATTTTTCATGAAGTATGGCGATAAATTTGCAACATTCTTTTCTCGTGGTATTCTAGTAAGTAATTACATGTAGCAATAACTTTTGAGAAACAACTCTAGTTAAAACTATATGTAGTAATCCATAAAAATCAACTAAAATCAATCAAAGGCAATACTCACAATGTAAAAATACTGCCATCAATTTCAACATCTGCGAACTGCAATTATTTCCGCCGACCATAGTCTAGCTTTAGACTAACCTCTACTATCATCAAAGCTTGACTTAGGATATTAAGTAAAGTTGCGATAAAACTCTAAAGAAACCCATCTATTTTAAGATACTGCTCTAGAGCCTAAGAAATTTTGCTAAATATTCTATTAAATGTCCAAATAAAGCAAGTAAGCAAATTCAGCGAATTAGTTTCCAGCCTAACTCACAACTATATCTGTGAGTTTAAAGATAGTTTATATAGACGAAGGAAAAATTAATAAACTCTCCACTAACAAGCAAATTGAAGACAATTATTAATTTAAGTAAGTTCTGAAATATAAAGTTAATCGGTTGACAATTTCAGTGGTGTATTCAACTAAATTTCTACAAGAAGATACCTACAACTGATGAAACTTAATCAATGGATTGATAAAAATTTTGGCAATCTGTGTTTACTGGCTTAAATGTTAAGAATGAGTATCCTCTCCAAGCTTAGCGATCGCCAATTGGTAAACTCAATCTAGGACAAATTTTTAGTGTACTTCATATACTATGTGACCTTTGTCTAATAATAGTCCGGAAGTATAACTAGGTGGCTTGATACAGCAAGTGTCTGATATCCAAAGTCAACATTATTTGGTTTTAAACTTTTAGGACATGAACTTCAATGGTCATTTTGATCTCAGTCCCTTCATAACTCTCTAAATTCTATTTGCTATTTGCTGAAGTGAGAGTTCAAATTTTTGAGAAGGCGTGACCGAAATGCAAAATTTTTAAGTTCATACTTATTATTACCATTGAGGTAAATCTATTATGAAATCTATATTACAAAATTCTCGCTTTCAAATAACATCGTATATTATCTTACTTGTTAGCATTTTATTTAGTATTTCCGGGCAATTGTTGATGAAGCATACCATGACCAATAGCCATCAAGGACTATTAAATTGGGAATTTCTTCAACAATTAGCATTATCTATAACTGTCTATTGTTTAGCAATAGTCACTTGGATATTAGCTTTACGCAACGTCAAATTAAGTATTGCCTATCCGGTAACTAGCTTAAATTACGTCGGCATACTTTTAGGCTCGTATTATTTTTTTAATGAAGTAATTACAATAACTAGAATAATAGGAGTACTCACTATTTTTGCTGGTGTTCTTCTAGTGGTTATTCCTATAAAAAAATCCCAATAATTTTATAGTAATTTATCGAAATCAAGTATTAAAAAATGGACATCATTAACTCGCTAAATTTAATGCTTGTAGTTTTGTTTGGAACAGTGGCTAATGTATCGCTAAAGTACGGGCTTTACATAACCAACTCTAACAAAGAAGGAAGCGCATCCATCCGCAATTTGATATTTTCTCGCTATTTTGCAATTTGGTTCATTTGCTACGGTTTCATGACACTATTGTGGCTTTATGTTTTGCGGACAGTTCCTTTGAGCCAAGCATTTCCAGTTTTGGGATTAATGTACGCACTTATACCTATTGCTTCTTACTATCTTCTCAGAGAGAAGGTCGTATTGAGCCAGTGGCTAGGAATTTCAATTATTATCACTGGTGTAATTCTTGTTGTACATTGATAGCTCAATTAACTGTCAACGTTAACAAAGTCGAAAGATAAATTTGAACAACATTCCCTAGAAAAATTTAAGTTTATGAAAATAGGCATCATTGGCGGAGGAATAACTGGCCTAGTATTAGCCCAACGTCTTTCACACCAAGGAAATATAGTAACTGTTTTTGATAATAACAATCAACTTGGTGGACTTACCACCTATCATGATTACGGGTTATTTACCTGGGATCGTTTTTATCACGTTATTTTACCTTCTGATACTTATTTAATAAATTTTATTAGAGATATTGGTCTTGGAGATAAACTACGTTGGCATCGTAGTTTAACAGGATTTTATGATAATAAGAAATTTTATTCTATCAGTAATGCTATAGAATTTCTACGCTTCCCTTTGTTTGGGTTGATGGGAAAAATTAGATTAGCCTTTACTCTTTTATACGGCTCGCGCATCACTAATTGGCAGAGTTTAGAAAAGATTTTAGTTGAAGATTGGCTGTTAAAACTGGGTGGGAGAAATACATACGAAAAGCTTTGGAAACCCTTGCTTCTATCAAAATTAGGAGAGAATTATAAACGAATCTCAGCTGTTTTTATTTGGGCTTACATTAGAAGATTATTTTCAGCGCGGGATTCTTCATTGAGTAAAGAACAACTTGGTTATGTTTCTGGCGGTTATAAAACTGTAATAGACCGTTTAGAAGAATTAATTAAGGCGACTGGAGGTGAGATTCGTACAAGTACTGCGGTGGAGTATATTGCACCTGCTCAAGAAGGTGGAATCTGGGTAGAATCTCAAGGTAAAAAAGAACATTTTGATAAGGTCATATTTACTGGCCCAGTTAATGTCCTGCAACAGGTTGTTGCAAATGACCTAGTGAAAGTTTCCCAAACTCGTGAAACAGTAGAGTACCTTGGTGTAATTTGCATGACACTAATTACCCGCAAGCCTTTAATTCCTTATTATGTAGTTAATATTGCCGATAGAAATATTCCTTTTACTGGAGTTATCGGTATGAGTAACTTAGTTTCATTGGAAGAAACGGCAGGATATCACATGACATTCCTACCAAAATATATACTTTCTACCGATCCCTTGTTAAAACAGCCAGAAGAAGAATTGCGACAATTATTTTTCCAAGGAATACGTTTGATGTTCCCAGAACTCAAACAAGATGACATCGTAGCAGCACACATAAATAGAGCGATTAAAGTACAGCCGCTACAAGTTTTAAACTACTCAAGTCTTGTTCCCAAGGTAAGCACAGAAAATGCTGATTTTTTTGTTGTGAATACATCACAGTTCGTGAATGATAGCGTCAACAACAACGCAGTGGTCAGACACGTTGATGAATTCCTCAAAAAATCAACATTACTAAATTCTTAAAATCTCAGTACTGGTATTTTCCAAATTACACGAGGCATTTATGAGTCTTTTTGTTCTTTTACCCGCATACAACGAAGAAGAATCAATTCCACCATTGTTCAAAAGATTTCAGGCATTGCAGGAAATCTCGAAGATGAACATCCAACTGATTTTAGTTGATGATGGCAGTAGCGATCGCACTGCTGACACTGCCATAGCAGAAGCTCAATCCTTGGGCATATCGCTGAAATTAGTACAACATTCCAAAAATGCTGGTTTAGGTCAAGCAATTAAAACAGGCTTCACAACTTTCTTAGAAATTTCTCAAGAAGGTGATTTTTTAGCAGCTATGGACTGTGATGATACTCAACCACCAGAATTGTTAATTAAAATGTATGATACCACCATCGCTGGTGGTTATGATATTGCCATCGCATCTAGATATCGCAAAGGCTCCAAAGTCATCGGCTTATCAAAATTTAGAGAGTTCATGAGCTACGGAGCAAGCTGGCTATTTAGAATTGCAGCCCGCGTACCAGGTGTTAGAGACTACACTTGTGGTTATAGACTGTATAACCGTACTTTGCTCAGTAGACTTGATGCCTATTATGGTGAAAATCTTTTCACAGAAAGCGGATTTGCTTGCATGATAGATTTACTACTCAAAGCTAAAGTATTCAAACCTAGAATAGTAGAAATTCCAATGGTTTTGAGATACGATCAAAAGCCCACTGCCAGTAAAATGAAAGTCCTGAAAACCATTGTTCGTACCCTCAATGTTTTGTTTAAAAACATATCTTCCACAAGACCAGCCCCCAATTTAGAACAAACTTTTGACGGTCAACAAACAGTGAAAATTCCTTTGAAAATCGCAAATCGTAAATAAACCTGACGAGGAGCATCTGGATTCAATTAAACTTATCAGCAAAGAAAATTACATATTTTGTAGGAATTATAATTCCTAATTAGCAATTGTAACTTCATACCTGTTGGTATTTTTGTAGCTCTTTTGGCGAACAAAAGTACAAATTAAATATAAATAAGTGCATCTCGTTTATTTGAACCATAATCTCCTCAAGGGGCGTACATACATTTGTACGTCCTTTGATAGTTTCTTCTTTCTTTGTGTTCTACCCTGCCTGAAGCCACTTCTCTACGAAACTGTCTATGGGCCCTTTGTGGTTCCTCGTATCATTTAAATGGAAATCCCTGAATAGGAGGGAAATCCACACTACCTGACTGCCAACTGTGGCTTTCCCTCATTTGTTAGACTGAACACACCAGGATTTTTCAGTCAAACCTCTGAATTACGCCAGCAGACGAGGCTACCCATGCTTACAAGTACGCTACTTCTCTCGAATCAACTTCCCACTCTACAATATTCTTCCACCCCAGAGCGTTTCGATGAAACCTGGGAAGCCCCACTGGCTACCCTCCTGGGACTAGGACGCGCCGCCGGTGCTGACTTCATCGAATTCTTCTTAGAACGCCGCAACTACATTAGTTCTCTTGCAGAAGACGACGCCATCACCAGCATTTCACCGAGTTTGTCTACAGGGGCGGGAGTCAGAGTCTTTCGCGGTAAAGCCGACTGCTACGTCAGTACCAATAACCTTTCTTTTTCGGGTTTGAAAGCAGCCTTAGAAAAAGGTCTTTCGATTTTAGGGTTACACTTACCCGCACCTAGTTCCTTCATTCCAGAAATCAACCTCGAATTACTGAGAGATTACGCCAGCAAAAGAGGTAAAGATGCCTGGTTACCTGCGTGTAGTTCCATCCGCGAAATGGGAGAAGTCCTTTTAGATGGCACTGCTTACCTGAAACAAAAAGCCAGCCATGTGCAATCACGGCGTGCTAGTTATTTTCGAGATTGGCAAGAAGTTCTAGTGGCCGCCAGCGATGGTACTTTTGCCCGTGACATCCGCCTCACTCAATCAGTAGGCTTTAACTTGTTGTGTGCCGATGGTGCTAATCGTACCTCAATTGGCGATCGCGCCGGTAACACTAGCGATGCCAACTTCCTCAGAACCTGGGATTATCAACAAGCTGCTGAAAAAATCTCAGAATCCGCTGGTAAAATGCTCTATGCAGATTACGTGGAATCAGGAACTTATCCTATTATTATGGCCAATCACTTTGGCGGCGTAATCTTCCACGAAGCCTGCGGACACCTCCTAGAAACCACTCAAATTGAACGCAATACCTCTCCCTTTGCTGATAAAAAAGGCGAAAAAATTGCCCACGAAAGTTTAACAGCTTGGGATGAAGGACGTTCTGATAATGCCTTCGGAACAATTGATATGGATGACGAAGGTATGCCCGCCCAAAGAACCTTATTAATTGAAAAAGGCGTTCTCAAAAACTTTTTAGCGGATAGAACAGGTTCCACACTCACCGGACACCCCAGAACCGGAAGCGGACGCCGCCAAAACTACACCTTTGCCGCCGCTAGCCGGATGCGTAATACTTATATTGATTCTGGCGACTACACCATTGAAGATATATTTGCCTCTATTGATAAAGGCATTTACTGTAAAAAAATGGGTGGTGGTAGCGTTGGTGCCACAGGTCAATTTAACTTTGGTGTTGATGAAGCTTATTTGATTGAAAATGGCAAAATTACCAAGCCATTAAAAGGAGCAATTTTGATTGGTGAAGCCACAGAAATTATGAATAAAATTTCCATGTGTTCCCAAGATTTAGAAATTGCCCCTGGTTTTTGTGGTTCTGTGAGTGGCAGTATTTACACCACAGTCGGACAACCACACATCAAAGTTGATTCTATTACTGTAGGCGGAAGATAAGAATTTGGGATTTTAGATTTTGATTTTGGATTTTCAACCAGCCAAAACTACATCTAAATCTGCATAATATTAAACTCTATATTTCTTGTGGGGTGGGCATCTTGTCCGCCCAAACTATGAGAGTTTTATGTGCAATACCTTAAAATCCAAAATCCTAAATCTAATATTCAAAATTAAATCTCCGTCAATCTAAAATCTAAAATCCAAAATCTAAAATTGGTCATGCCGAATATTAATGAAATTGCAAATTACGCCAAGGAAAATGCTGATAAACTTGGCATCAAAAAATTTGACATCTACGGCTCAACAGTGGATGATACCAGCGTGCAAGTAGATAAAGGAGAGCCAAAACAAGTCAAAGCTTCAAATCGCTCTGGTGTTACCGTTCGTGTCTGGAATGAAGATAATACAATGGGTGTCACCAGCACCACAGACGTAGACCCCAAAGGATTAGAATTAGCTTTGAAAACTGCCTACGAAGCAAGCTTTTTTGGTGTTAAAGAAAATGTCCCTGATTTTAGCCCAGAAGCCACTATTCCTATTCCCGATAAACCTGAAAATAAAACACCCCAAGCACCCGTAGCTGAACTGATAGAAAAACTATTGGTAGCTGAAAAAGAATTATTGACAGCCCATCCAGCAATTAAAGGTGTACCGTATAATAGCTTAGCCCAAAGAGATATTGATAGATTTTATCTCAATAGCGACGGTGCCCTAAGAAAGGAATCTCATTCTTTAGCATCGATTTATCTTTACAGCAAAACAGAAGAAGAAGGGAAAAAACCTCGCAGTGCAGGTGCTTTTAGAATCGACCATAGTTTAGATAAACTAGACATCAATGGTTGCATCAAAGAAACCGCAGATAAAACTATTAGCCACTTGAATTATGAAAAAATTACCAGTGGTAAATATCGAGTAGTTTTTTCACCAGAAGCTTTTTTAAGTTTGTTGGGGGCTTTTTCTAACTTATTTAATGCCCAAAGTATATTGGATAAACAAAGTTTATCTACTCCTGAAGATATAGGTAAGCAAATTGCTTCTCCTCTGCTTTCAGTTTATGACGATGCACTACATCCAGCTAACATAGGTGCAGAAAGTTTTGATGGTGAAGGTACTCCCACTCGTCAAACTTCGCTCATTGAAAATGGCATTTTGAAAAGCTTTCTCCATAGTGCCGGCACTGCCAAAAGGTTAAATGCTCAACCTACAGGTAACGCCAGCATTGGGGCAAAAGTCAGCGTCAGTCCGAATTTTTATCACGTTTTTACAACAGCAACCCCTGAGGAACAATTCAGCTTAGAAACTGCGGAAAACGTGATTTTGATTGATGATGTCCGCGCCCTCCATGCAGGAGTAAAATCTCTCCAAGGTTCGTTTTCTTTGCCGTTTGATGGTTGGTTAGTTAACAAAGGTGTGAAGACTAGCATTGAGTCAGCAACCATAGCCGGCGATTTCTTGGAACTCTTGAAGTCAATTATTTACATAGAAAAAGAGGTGGAGTTAACACCAGCAGGAATTTGTCCCAGAATTTGGGTTAATGAACTAGCGATTACTGGGGAATAAATTTGAGAATTTAGATTTTGGATTTTGGATTGTAAGATTCCAAATCCAAAATTTAAAAAGGTCTATTTCGCAAAATCTAAAATCGAAACTTGTTTGACAAATACCTGAGTTTATACACAAACTCAATCCAAAATCCAAAATCCAAAATCCAAAATTGATTAATATTCACCACCAACACTAATAGCAGTATTAAACACATCAGCACCAGTTAAATCGATATTAGCTAAAATAGCCCCATCGACCTCGGCATTATATAAGTGGGCATTAGTAAAATCAACATTGGTGAGATTAGCATTATTGAGGCTAGTACCGCTAACAAAGGCATCTGTGAGATTAGCAGAACTCAAATTAGCACCAGTTAAATCAGCACCCTCTAAGTTTGCACCTTCTAAGTTTGCACCTTTCAAGTTTGCGTTTCTCAAGTCAACCCCTATGAGATGAGCGCCTTTGAGATTTGCTCCTGTTAAATCGCATCCAAAACATTCTCTAGTTTCCAGCAAACGCCGGACAGGGGCGGAGTTTTCAGCTTTGACGGAAATAGGAGCAGCAAAAGATAGCGTAGTGAGTAAAGCTGCTGCCGTCAAAAATATTGGTTTCATATTTATTTACCTCCGACACTACTAAAAGTCATGCAATTCTTGACTTCTATACTTAAATTTTCCCAAAATGATATGGTTGCGTCTTCATGCGATGGGAATAATAGAAAATTTCTCTAAGATTATGTATTTTGTCCTCAAATAATCCTATGGGATTAAAATCAAAAGATTGTTATCAATAACTTTAGGCATATATAATCCAAAATAATTGGTGAAAATTAGGGCATCTAACACCGTAAATTTTCGCAAAATCCTCAGTAGCCACTATTGCAATTCACTTTATGGTTACCACCTCATTGACATTAAACCTAGACACCGTTCACTTCACAGACGAACAGTTCTATCAGTTATGTCAAAATAACCGCGAGTTGCAATTTGAACGAACGGCTAAGGGAGAATTGATAATTATGCCGCCTGTTGGAGGAGAAAGTGGTAACCGTGAAGCCGACTTAATTATTGATTTGGGCATCTGGAATCGGCAAACTGCTCTCGGTTATACTTTTAACTCCTCTACTATATTTAAATTACCCAATGGAGCAGACCGTTCTCCTGATGCCGCTTGGATTCAACGAGAACGTTGGGAAGCACTCACTCCGGAACAAAGACGTAAATTTCCCCCCATTGCACCGGATTTTGTCATTGAATTAAGGTCAGCAACAGATGATTTACAAATGCTGCGTCAGAAAATGCAAGAATATCTCGATGCAGGCGTGAAATTAGGATGGTTAATTAATCCTCAACAGCAGCAAGTAGAAATTTACTGCCAAGGACAAAACGTAGAAGTGCGAAATCTACCCACAGAATTATCGGGTGAAAATGTATTGCCAGGATTTAACTTGATTTTGTCTTATTATTAAGCTTTACCACTACCCAATAAATACAGTAATGCCATCCGAACAGCAACACCACTGGTAACCTGCGATTGAATGAGACTAAATTCCGGGTCATCCATCAATTCAGAACTAATTTCCACACCACGGTTTACTGGCCCTGGATGCAAAACTTTAACATGAGGTTTACAAAGTTGCAGCTTTGTGCTTGTGATGCCAAATAGTTGATGATATTCTCGCAAACTCGGCAATAAATGAGCAGTCATTCGTTCCTTTTGCAAGCGCAAAGTCATCACAAAATCGGCGTCCTGTAAAGCTGGTTCTAGTTGCCAATGAAGAAATAATTGGGGTGTGGGGGGGGATGAGGGGGATGAAGAGGTAATGAACTCCTGAGTTGTGAATTCTGAATTCTGACTTCTGAGTTCTGATTCCTCGAAGATATATTCGGCGAATAACTTCGGTAAAAGCGTGGGTGGCGCAGCGAGGTGTACTTGGGCACCACTGGCGATAAAACTCCAGATATTCGATCGCGCCACACGAGAATGCAAAATATCCCCAACGATCGCAATTTTTTTACCCTGTAAAAGTTCCAGTCGCGGATGATTGGGGTCAATTAAACTACAAATGGTAAATAAGTCTAGCAGTGCTTGGGAAGGATGTTCGTGTTGACCATCACCGGCATTCAGGACGCTAACTTTTACACCCAAACGATCCATTTCAGCAGCGATGGCATTTGGTACTCCGGCCTCCTTATGCCGGACTACCATAATATCAGTGCCCATAGCCAAATAAGTCTTGGCTGTGTCGAGAATTGTTTCTCCCTTAGTCATGGAAGACGTAGCTGCGGCAAAGTTCAATGTATCGGCACTCAAGCGTTTAGCAGCAAGTTCAAAACTGCTCCGGGTGCGGGTAGAAGGTTCAAAAAATAAATTTGCCACCACTTGTCCCTGCAAAGTTGGTACCTTCTTCGTCCGCCGCGATAGCACCTCTTGAAAAGATGCAGCAGTTTGCAAAACTGTATCGTATTCAGCCGATTTGAAGTCAGCGAGGGAAAGAACGTGGTGACGATTCCAGGTTGTTGTAGGCATATTCTAATATTGGGCATGGGGCACGGGGCATAGGGCATGGCAAATGGGGGGTGGGGTGATGGGGTGGTGGGGTGAAATTCTCTCCCCATCTCCTCATCTCCCCATCTCCCCACACTTCCTGCTTGCCCAATGCCCCAATCCCCTCATGTTGGTAATTTAAAAACGTTTAAAGCTACAGAAATTAGGCTCAGGAATGTTAAAAATCCAATTGTATCTAGCATTGTAGTCACTAATGGGCCGCTAACCAAGGCCGGGTCGAGCTTCAAGCGTTTCAAGGCCATTGGTAGTAAAGTCCCAAGAGTCACGGCCACTATTGTATTTGTTGCCATAACTGTACCAGCAATTAAAGCCACCCATCGTTCTTGGGGTCGCGCCCAAATCAAAGAAAGCAGAATCATCGTTGTGGCTAAAGCAATCGCTGTACCCAAACCAGCGAAAATTTCCTTGCGGAGAATTTTCACAGTGTCTTTGGGTGTCACCTCTCCCACTCCCAAGCCCCGGATGGTCACAGTTAATGCTTGGATTCCTACAGTACCACCGGTATTAGAAAAAATTGGCATGATCACTGCAAGCACCGGCACTGCGGAAATTACAGACTGAAAAGGAGCGATGGCGCTTGCCGCACCAATATACAAGGCCATGATGCCCAACAGCCAAGGTAAGCGGTTGCGGATGGTGAGTAGAGGAGGGGACAAAGCTCCTTCATCACCACTGACAGCCGCCAATTTTTGAATATCTTGTGTGGCTTCTTCTTCCAAAATATCGATGACATCATCAATGGTGACAATACCCACCAATCGGTCTTCCCGGTCAACTACGGGAATGGCGATTAAGTCGTAGCGCTTCATGATTTGGGCGACTTCTTCTTGGGGGGTTTCGGTTCTCACCTTAATGACGCGATCGCTGGCAATATCTCTGATATAAACATCAGGGAAGGTAAACAACAGCTGGCGCAGTGAAACTACTCTCACCAATGTCCGGTTATCGTCTGTAACGTAGGCGTAGTAAATTGTTTCTTTGTCTTCGTCTTGACGGCGGATTTTACTGAGAGCTTCACCTACTGTTAATCCTTCTCGTAAGCGGACATACTCAGTGGTCATCACTCGCCCAGCAGTGCCTTCTGGATAACCGAGAATTGTGGCTGTGGCTTGCCTTTGTTCTGGACTCAATTCCTTTAACAGCCGTTTAATTACTCCAGCTGGTAATTCATCAAATAATTCTGCTCGTTCATCAGGACTCATGGCTTCTACAAGCTGCGCCACTTGTACATCATGTAGGGAATTAATTAGTTCTTCCTGTACCTCTGTTGGCAGATATTCAAATACATCAATTGCCTGATTTTTGTTGAGTAACCGAAATGCGATCGCTCTTTGTTTTTCAGGCAATTGTGCAATATATTCCCCTACATCCACTGGTTGTAACCGATTCAAATCCCATTTCAACTGATTTAAATCGGTAGCATCAATCAGTGCATCCCGGAGTTCCTGTGTGAGCATAATACATACCTCCTAATATCTCCCCCGCGCTGGGAGACTGCCTCACCAGCTTAGAGGAGGTTGATACTGCCATCTTGGGGACTTTGGCCCATAAAATCTCAATAATTCAATATCGATATCCAATCAGGGCATCGCTAGTCATCATCCTAACCCGGAATCGCCATCTCCGGTAGATACTGGGTAATATTATCGAGAATTTGTGACATTCTTCACCAGTAACCAACTTCAAGCCTTGATTTTCAGGTAATTTTCGCGTAACTTAAAGTAGATTTTACTACTCTTAGCATCTGTGTCAAGCTAATCAATATTTTTCCTAGTAAACTTGGTGAATTTAGATAATTCAGATAAATCAATTCAAACGTATAATAACAGTATGTTTTTCTAGTCTATCCTGCGGTTACTAAGATTTTTTCAAGCCATAAACAAGAGGGAATGGCAAAAAAACTGCCTGAATAATCGGACTTTTTGTTGCTAATTTGAATTATGGATAGGTCAAATTAACATTTAAAGCGGGGCTGGCTGGCCACGATATTTTAATATGTCCTGTTTAAAATTCCTTGATTTTAAAATTTGGCGTTTTCCTATTTACTAAACCAAGGGCTTTTTGCACAAAATTCAAAGCCTCTTGCATATAAAAAATGAAGAGGCTTGGACAGATGTTTATGACAAAATAAAAAACTAGGTTTGCTTGAGGTAACAATGGAGATTTTTAACTTTCACTTACCCAATAGAACGCTTAAGTGAACCATCAGCGTATAGCTCTAGTGGTACTAATTCAATTTTGCCATTAACTCTCACTTGGGAGTAAACTACTTTCACTAATTGAGCATGATTTTCGTTGTAACGCAGAGACATAATTAATCTCCTTAGGGAACTGCAAAAAATAAATTATTCTGCTTAAAGGGTTGACTGTTAACTGTTAACTGTGAACAGTCAACAAATAGCAATGGAATATTTTTTACTTTTTAATTTATCAAAAATAAAATAAACTAAGTATAAAATTATCTCAGTATCAATGAAGATTTGAATAAATTTTGTATTTGAGTCCGACTTCGCTAAAATTCAGTACCTAGAGGGCTGTTAACGCGAGATAATAAGAAACTCACACCACCCTGGGCTGTTTCCCATCAACCATTACAAAACTTATTCCAAATTAGGTTTAGATTGTTCGCCTCACAGCCACAGCACCGAACTTTGCAAGCTCCTCTGCCAAACAAAATTATGAAAACATCTACCGAATTGCTAACTCGCCTAGAGTATTATTATCAACAAATAAAGACGATTATTCTCACTCGGCAAAATCCAATCACAGGTTTACTACCTGCGAGTACAGCAATTACAGCCCACGGCGATTATACTGATGCCTGGGTGCGAGACAATGTTTACAGTATTTTGGCAGTTTGGGGTTTAGCACTTGCATACCGCAAAATTGACGATCGCCAAGGACATAGTTACGAATTAGAACATAGTGTCATCAAGTTGATGCGCGGGTTACTGTTTGCAATGATGCGGCAAGCTCATAAAGTAGAGAAATTTAAACATACTCAATCTTTACTGGATGGACTGCACGCCAAATACAATACCAGCACAGGAGACATTGTTGTTGGTGATGATGAATGGGGTCATTTACAACTTGATGCCACATCTTTATTTTTACTGATGTTGGCGCAAATGACCGCCACGGGATTGCAAATTATTTATACGATTGATGAAGTTAATTTCGTTCAAAATTTGGTTTACTACATTGGACGAGCTTACCGCACACCAGACTATGGTATTTGGGAACGTGGTAATAAAATTAATCGTGGTAATGCTGAGTTAAATGCCAGTTCCGTAGGCATGGCAAAAGCAGCTTTAGAAGCGATGAATGGATTGGATTTGTTTGGCGTGCATGGTAGTCAAGCATCAGTAATTCATGTGCTACCAGATGAAATTGCCCGCGCTCGTATTACTCTAGAATCGCTATTACCTAGAGAATCTGGTTCCAAAGAAATTGACGCGGCATTGTTGAGTATTATTAGTTATCCTGCCTTTGCAGTGGAAGACTTACAACTGCGCCAACGCACTTTAAACGATATTATCAACAAACTTGCAGGTAAATATGGCTGCAAACGTTTTCTACGTGATGGACACCAAACCGTTTTAGAAGACAGCCAACGCTTGCACTACGAACCTTGGGAACTAAAGCAATTCGAGCATATTGAATGCGAATGGCCGTTATTTTTTACTTATTTAGTTTTAGATGGATTATTTTGTGGCAACAAAGAACAAGTTACAAAATACCAAGAACTTTTATCAACATTACTGATCGAACAAAATAATTTATATTTACTGCCAGAACTTTATTATGTTCCGGCACAAAACGTAGAAGCAGAAAGAACAGCACCCCAAACTCAACCACGTTTACCCAATGAAAATATACCCTTAGTATGGGCACAAAGTTTATACTTCCTTGGTCAAATGTTGAGTGAAGGATTAATAGCAGTTGGTGATATCGATCCATTAGGCAGACATTTGTGTGTTGGCAAACAACGGGAAGTTTTGGTACAAATTGCGTTGCTAGCAGAAGATGAAGATTTACAAGCCAAATTAGAAGTGCATGGAATTGAAGCCCAAACACCAACCCAAATAGAACCAATCCAGGTGAGAAAAGCTGGCGAACTTTCAGCTATTTATACCCAAATTGGACGAAACACGAAACTTGGTTTAACTGGCCGTCCAGTGCGACGGTTGCGGAGTTTAACAACATCGAGAATATTTCGGATTCGCAATCAAACAATTGTATTTTTGCCCTCATTTCTCGATTCTCGACAATTTTACTTAACCCTTGATTATCATTTTTTGATAGCTCAAATTAGAAGCGAATTAGCTTACATTCAAAAATATTGGAGCGATTTAGGGCGTCCTATTTTAACTTTAATGTTAACCCACACCATGTTAGAAATCGGTTCTGAGGCATTACTAGAATTGATGCAAGAACTCAAAGATGGAATTTGTAACGGTGTGGGAGTAAAATTAGGGCGGCTAAATCAGTTAATGCTCACAGCTGGAATCCAAAGAATTGATTTTCTCGAAGATGCAGAATTTTCTGTATATCCAGTCAAAAATACCGGACTACGTTGCTATTATCTAGGTTACCATCCTGAAAAAAATTGGCGTTTGGGTCACACTCAAGAATTTCAGATGGAATGTGAAACGAACTTAGGATTATTGCTTTCTTATTTGCGCTCATCAGAAAATCTTTACGAGCAAATTGAATTATTACAAACTTTGACTCGTTTGCAAGGAATCGAATTTAATACAGGATATGGCGGCCCTGGAAATACTGTTACCGTAGGGGATTTACTAGATGAAGTTTATACCAAAGCTGGAGATTTAGGCATTTGGGCCGTGGTACGTCGGGCTGCGGGGTTACGCAAGATGGTTGATATCAGCTTATCAGATGCGGTGACGAGTATTTTGGTACAAGGTAAGCAAATCGCTGTGGGTAAAGCGTACAGTGAAGCATCCTTAATTACCGTACCCATGTCCCACGATGAAATTGCTGATAAAATTAGTAACTTTTGTCGTGAGGATATACGCGATCGCGTCCTTACCCAGGAAATTTTAATTTATCTCGGAGTTCTAATCAAATCCGAACCAGAACTATTTCAAGGACTCCTGACACTGAGAGTCGGCTATCTAATCTTATTAATTACCAGCGAATTAGCACGGGAATTAAATGTCACTCAAGATGAAGCTTATGATTACTTAATGCAACTTGCACCCTTTGAGGTGAAAATGCGCTTGCGTCAGGTATTAACTGCATATACTGGTATGAGTAACTTGTTACGCCAGCAAGAATCATTGCACGTCAAACAAAAAGAAAGCGATATTGCTTGGGTGGTGTCACC
The DNA here is from genome assembly GCF_002608075.1 of Nostoc linckia z4. Taxonomy (GTDB): domain Bacteria; phylum Cyanobacteriota; class Cyanobacteriia; order Cyanobacteriales; family Nostocaceae; genus Nostoc; species Nostoc linckia. Next base: position 61,600 of record NZ_LAHA01000009.1, on the reverse strand, counting down.
AGCAATTTCAGAAGAAATCCAAGTTCCTTCTGGTGGTTGGCGGCGGTTTCGCCAAGGAGAAGGGGGGACGGGGCGGGTACCAAAAGACTTTTTTAAGCAAGTTTGGTTATTAATGCAACATTGCAAAGGTTTGGTAATTGGCGATAAATTAGAGCGTCGCAATCGTTTAGATAGTGAATTAATGTTGTCAGAAATGACAGCAGGAGAAAGAAATTTTGCTTTATTAATTGAGCATCTCCTGAATAAAATCGAAGCTCCAGAATACCGCCAAGTTAATATTGAAGCATTAATGGAATTAGCAGCCATCGCCGCCAATAATCCCCAACTGCAAATCGAAGAATATATAGTATTAGATGTCTTAATTGGCCATGCAGTGCGGTTGGCATGGTTAGAACATTATCCAGAAAAAGGCGATCGCTATGACGAAGATAAAGCCAATGCGTGGCGATCGTTTTATAATACCTCTCCGAGAGATTGTGCTAGCTATATCCTCAAAGCCTTCCGTTTCTTAACAAAATTTGCCGAAGTCACTACAACTTAAACACAGAATATCTAGAGAAAACCCTCAAAGGTGCCAGGAATGCAAACAAAAACTCGTACAAAGTTTGTACTGGACTGACACAACTAAAATGTTGCAATAAAATTTCTTGTGGGATGGGTGTCCTCACCCGTCCGGGCGGGCAGGATGCCCACCCCACAAGAGTCAAGCTAATGGACTATTTTAGCTGTATCACGCTACTACGCTTTGTCTCCCCTCCCCGCAGGCTCTGAGGGGATTAAGAAATGGGGTGCAATGGCTATGGGAATCATAACTAATTATGCGGACATGATATAAATGCTGCGTTAGGCGCTTTATAGCTCAATACAGTAGATCGCTTTGTTAACCCAAAGGTATTGCTTGATGCCTTACTCATCAGGAAAAGTCTGTACCTTGCCATCAGGACTGAGAACAACTCGAATTCTGACGTTTTGTCCGCGGGTATTAGCGGAAACAAAGGGTTGACCAACTTGTGGCATTCCAGCGCTATCAACGTATTCTCTTGCTGCTTTATTCAGGGGAAAAATTCGTTCTACTGTACCATCAACACTGACTATCAAACTGTATTCTAATGTTTGTCCTAATCCCGCCGGTGGTTGCCAGCGCTTTGTCAGGTATTCCCTGGCTTCTGCTACCTGGGGTGTATCAAATAATGTGCCGGTTGCCACTTGTCTTGATGTGGGTGGTTTGCTGCCATCCCCTAATCGATCGATGAATGGATTACTAGTAGGAGTCACAGAGGAAGGCTGTTCTGTGGGGAGTTTATTTACAGGAGCAGCTGCCTGTAGGGCACTGATTGTTTCGTCGAGTTGTTGCGACGGGCTGAGTGGCGAAGTTTGGCTGGGGACATTGCTACGGTTGTTATTGGGTATGGTGGCAACCGAGGGAGGAACTATTGGGGAGACGTTGGGTGAAAAGTTGGGTGTATTAGAAGATAAGCTGGGGGGTAAATTGCGTCTCTTAGGGAGAGCTTCTGCTTGGGGATTTTTTGAGGTTGTAAGATTCTGTCCCAGATTTGGGAGTATGGCAATTTCTTGTCCGGGGATTTTGCTAGACGGTGCGATAGCTGAATTGTTTGGTGAGATTGGAGTTTGACTCTGAGCTAAAGGAGGTATGCCCAGTGCATTATTAGGCAATACAGATGGTGTGGTAGGCAAACTAGAATTATTGGTTGTTAGCGGTGTTTGGGGCAAACTAGACACCGACGGTGGAGGGGTGGAACCAAGCAAATTATCTGCTGGGGTAGTGATTCCAGGTTGGGGTGTGGGAAAGGTGAGAGGAGATGAAGGTTGTAGGGCGGTTTTCACCTGTGTAGGATCTGATGTTTTAGCTGTCTGTTGTTTTTGCCTAATGTTGTTAGCATATTGCCAAGTAACAGGTAAAAAACCCACCGCTAATACTAAGACTGCGGCGATAGGTGCCCAAGCAGGGAAGCTCATATCTGAACTCCTTGTGTTAAGAGTTGGGAGTGCCATAACATTGGTTGAGTATTCGTCTAAAGCAGTTGCCAAATCGAATAATTGCAACAAACTCAGTTGAATCACTGGCCCGGATGTTTGATTTGCGAGAGAACCGAGAAATAGATTGTGAGTTAAATAGCTGCTGGGTTCTAAATGTATATTTGACCCTGTAAATGGGGTATTAAAAGAATTTAATGTTTTTGTTGATAACTCTAATTCTGGTTCATTCAGTGCCGTGCTAGATTCTTGGGTACCAGAGAAACTAACCCAAAAGCTTTCTGGAGGCTGTTGGAGGAATTGCTGTACATAGCTGGTGACTGCATCACACAAAGCTTCTAATTGATTGCGATCGCCTCGAATAGGAACTCTGTGTTCTTCTGGTAATCGGGGATCGTCAAAACGTAGCTCAAAGGTTAGTTGCTTGAGGACAGTTCTTCCCATCCATCGCGACAAAGGCGAACTTTGCGCGAATACTTCTAGCGTGCAAGTGGGAGGTGTGTAGCGACGAATCACAGTATTTGATAGAGGCATGGCAGGAACAACAAGGAAGACTATTTGGGATTTTGCTTACTACTAGGTCGAAGTAAGCTATGGGTAGCATGTCATAGACAAAAGTCGAGTCAGTTGCTTGCAAATAATCGATTCTTTTTTTGTCCAGACTGATGTGCAAACAAGAACCAATGTTGATGGCGCATTACCCAGGGGCTAGCGATGCTCAAACAGGTTTCTTGACTTAGCAAACTTACATCGGCGAATTTTGGTTGAGGAATCTCAAAAATCAAATTTAAAATTTTGTAGAACGGTCTATAAGTGCTAGCCAAAGACGGCGATGCCCACCAGGGGCACTGTAAAAAAGTAAATCTACAAGCAGTTTTAGTGCCAGGTTGTTAAGTAAATCTGTTGAGATTTGCTCGTCCTCTTCCATCCGCTCTTGGTAAGTGTTGCAAAAAGCATCAATATAATCTCCAAGTAGAGCAGCCTGGTGAGGTTCCCGGTTACTTTCTGCCATTTGTTCTAACAAACCAACAGCGCGGCGAATCAATTCTTGGTGCTGTTTGGCAAGGTAACAGACGATCAGAACAAGCGATCGCGCTTCTTCTATATCTAGCTTTTTTCGCCCTCCTTGACCTTTGCGTAGCGGATTTGATTGGCGCAGTCGCCATAAAGCTACACGGTCTGGCACTCTTGACTCTAAATTCAAATCAGTTGCCGCCGAAAGCATAGCCTCAGAACCAATCCCAGTTAAGGTTTCTAGTGCCAACAGCACCAAGTCTAATTGGGTTTTGATATTGTCCCATTGAACTGTGTTAGGAGCTGGAAGCTTGATTAAATCCTCCCACTGGGTATTTGGAGTGGCTGAGTTGGTGGCCGAGTGCATAACTTTTAGCATAGGTGATCGAGCTGATGGGGAATGGTGCTGTTACCCATTTTGAAACCAGACTTTCCAGAATAAAAGTTGGTTTCCTAAAACTAGAAGCCAGAGACTGGATCTAGCTTTTATTTCTGTAGTCACAGCAGGTATCTTTGTCCTACTCTAGATGAAAATTTATTTTCTACAAAGTAGAAAATTATTAATCACAGTTAAGGTTTACCTAATTTTTGTGAATAGTTCCGTACAAAAGTATAAATAATGTAAGAATCCTCATCGCTATTTACTACTAGTGAAGTATGTAGAATAACTCCTAATATTTTCACACGATAGAATTTGAAGTATTTCAATTCTTATCAGTTCAGATGCCTGTGCTTATAATTACTACACAAATCTTTCATCAATTTACCGTGTGATTTCCAGCCATTAGTACCAATCAATGAGTCATAACTGATAACTAATTTTTTTCCAATCATAGAAACTGTCCCTTGAACCATAATATTTCCGGCATATCATGTACCCTAAAAGATTTATGATTTAAGCTGACGCGGGGACACGGGGATGCGGAGACGCGGGGACACGGAGACGCGGGGACACGGGGACGCGGGGACGCGGAGAGATTTTAATAGTAAGTTATTAGCCGGAGACGATATCACTGGAAGCATCAGCTTTTTGTGAATCATTGTTAATTTTTATAAAAATACTCTTGTGGTCAAAGGGATGCATCTCAATACTGCTCAGGTTTTGGATTTTAAACTGGAATTTGGTTTGGGGAAAAGGTTAATGGTTCGACAAGCTCACCAACCGGGTAAGGGTTAAAGGTTTTTTCTTTCCCTTTTCCCCTTTCCCTTTCCCCCTTAACCGACAAGTATTGGGATGCATCTTTATTGGGGAAAGGTAAAATACCAAACCTTTCCCCCTTTCCCCTGCCCCTTTTCCCGACTTCTCTTAGAAGTCTAATCATTAGCTGCTAGCGGCAAAAGCAATCGGCTGACTACTCGATTATCGGGTAATTGATAGAAATTCAACTCTCCTCCTAGTTCCTGCATCAGGTTTTGGCAAATTATTAGGTGCAGGCCTGGTGGTTGGTTGAGGTTAGAGGAAGCAAGGACATCTTTGAGGAGATTTTCATGTAAGTCTGTTAGTAACTCTGCTTCAATAACGCCGTTGTGGGTAATGGACAGTTCTAGGGATGTCACATTATTAGCACTTACTTTCACAGCAGAATCTAGCCCCAATTGTGATGGATTTTTCTTGGTCTGTGTGGGTTGATGGTCAGTTAAACGCCGACACCAAATGTCAATGCGACCGCCGATTGGAGAACGATTGCAGGCATTAACCAGCAATTCATGGATTACCAATTCAATTTTCATGATATCCCCTGCGATCGCCATTGCCAATTGAGTGTTGGAGTTAGGAACGCCTCTAGGTAATAAACAGCTTTTTGGTGATTCTCCATCCTCAATCGGTTGTCCTAAACCATGCACGCCTATCCAGAGTTTTTGTTGTTTGAGTAAATTGTCGATGCGTTCGAGCGATCGCTTTAATAAACTAGCTATGGGCATAGTTTCCCAACTTTTGTGTAGCTGCCATTGTTCTAGTTTGAGTAATCCACTCATGGAGGTGGCTGTGTGGTCTAATTGCCTTAGCAGCAATTGATAGCGCATCTGAGCTAATTCGTTTGCTGGAATGCCTAAATCGCGTATTTGACTCAAAGACAGCGCTGTGATTCTTTGAATTTCTTCTAAGCGGCGATGTTTGTACCAGTTGAGTTGTCGTAATTCTTCGGTTGTGGACTCTAAAAGTTGATTAATTTGCTTTTGACGACGCCACCAAGCTAATTGAGTAATCAAATTTGCTATGGTATTCAGGCTTGGTTCTGACCAACGGCGTTCTTGAGTGTCTGCTAATAAAACTACACCTGTGGTTTCATGTTCTGTATTAGTACGTAAGGCCATAATAAAAATTTGACCTTTATCTGGCGTGTTCAGCCATTTTCGAGTTTCTGGAGGTAAATCCTCTACTTTCAGGGTTAGGTAACTTTCTGTCTCCAGTGCCCACTGAATTAATGCTTCATTGCTAGTGGAAATTGATGCACCAGCAAAAATTCCAAATTGGCTATTGGCTGTGACTCCAGGTATAATTTCTGCCCAATGTTCTCCAGACGACCAAGAGAAAAGTACCGCTAGGGGACAGCCGAGAATCGTTGCTATTTGTTCTAGTGCTGTACATTCTAGATCCTTTTTTTGGGGGTCGATTTTGCTGTTGTAGGATTTTGTGAGAGTTTGTAGAGTTCTCTCAAAAGCTTGGGAAATTTTTTGTTGGTGTTGGTTGCGGTTATGCAATTGCCACTGACGAATAATGACACCGATTTGTTGGCTGATAGCCCAGAGTAATTCTTTTTCTTGAGTTGTCCAACAGCGATGATTTTCGTGGGCAATGATTAAAATTGCTGGTGGAATTTGACCTTGGAGGCATTTGCAAATTAGTAGCGATCGCGTTCCATTCTCTAACAACAAAGCACGCCAATTAAAAAAGCGTAAGTCTTCGTCTAAATTCTCAATTTCAATTGCTTCATTAGAATTTTGCAACAGTTTGCCATCTAATTCTTTTAGAGAATCAAGGGCAAATTTTAACGGTCGGCGATTATGAGGCTGACTTTGATAAATAAATTGATAATTATTTTGTTCTGAGTCGTATTGTAATAGCAAAAAGCGAGTGGCAGCAAATCGATCTAAAACTTTTTTGGCACAATTTTGTAAGGTATCCTGAAGTTCATACTCGCTATAAATACATTGGACGACTTGACTATTAAGTTGAGCATCTTCTTTAATTTTTTGGATGGTAATTTCGCTGTTTTCATGGGGAGCAATCAGCGAAATTAAGCCAGCTGCACCTTGGACAAAATTTTTATCTGTCTCTGTCCAAATCCGGGGTTCATTACTTTCTACTGCCAAAAACCCCAACAAATTTTTTTGCCAAATAATTGGAGCCGCCAAAAGCGATCGCACTTTCAAACGTTGTAGCAATTTGGCTGTAAAATGACTTTTCAAGGAACTGCGGGCATCACCAATAACAACAATTTGGTTAACTGATAAAGCATAATAAAAATCGCTTAATTCCTGCACTGTCATTCCTGCTGCCGGCTGAGTACTAGAATTAGGATCGATTTTTACAAGTTGATTGCTCATACGACACCAAAAATAGCGTCCTTCCCGCTCAAACCAGTAGATATTTGTGCGGTTGGGAGAAACAAATTTATGGGTTGCTTGCACCGCAGCTTCTAGTTTTTGATTTAATTTACTCAGGTTGCGTAAATTTTCTAGCAATTCTAATAATGGCTCATCAGTTCGCTTGGCTTGTTTTTGCTGCAACTGCACTTCATGTTGATAAAGCACTGCACCGAGTTCGCCTAAAACCATCATTAAACGTGCTTTTGCTTCCCCTGTCAGTAAGTAGCCCCAGCGCTCTGAACCGAGTAACAACAAACCTAAGCAACGGTCTTTATAGCGAATTGGTATAATAATTGTTCCTTGAATTTGAAACTTTTCTGCGATTTTTCGCCATTCAGCAGCGCGAGTTTCAGCTCGCAAATCAGCTACCCCCAAGGGATGCTGCTCAATCACGATTTGTTCTAATAAATCTCCAGGACTAATAACAAATTTTTGGTGTAAAAAGCTTGTATCTTTGTGAGGAATTATACCACCTTTACCAAACAGTATATGATTCAGGCGATCGTAAAGAGCAATCCAAACAAGTTTGTAATCAAACTGTTCTTGAAGATAAGAAATAATAATTTGAATCAGAACATCAACATCATCTTCTTCCCTCAGGCTCTGGAGGACACGCCCCAATGAAAGGATCTGCTGTTCAGCGGCTATGTTTTTTTGCGGCTGCCCCATCTGATTTATCGTTTTACATAACTTGTAATATATAAGATGCCCAGAAAAGGACTCTGAATAATATTGCCACAGCTATTAAACTAGTCACCAAAACGCTTATTAACAGGTTAATGGTGAAATACAAAAGGCTTTAATTATGAAACAACGCAACTTTCGCACTATCAAAACAAACGGAGTTAATCTCAGGACAGTTGTTGAGGGTGAAGGGCCTCTGGTAATTTTGCTTCACGGTTGGCCTCAATGCTGGTATTTGTGGCGTCACCAAATAGACCCACTTGTGGAAGCGGGTTTCAAGGTGGCTGTTCCCGACCAACGAGGTTACGGTGGTAGCGATGCTCCGGAAGAAGTTACTGCTTATGACATCATCCATTTAACTGGAGACGTTGTTGGCATTGCTGATGCTCTGGGATATGCAAATTTTACTGTTGTCGGCCATGACTGGGGTGCGCCCGTAGCTTGGAACACAGCATTACTGCATGAAGAACGAGTAAATGCCGTTGTTGGTATGAGTGTCCCCTACTCTCGTTACCCAGTGGGAGAATTGACCAAACAAGAGAACTTTGGAGATCGGTTTTGGTACATAGTCTATTTCCAAAAGCCTGGAATTGCGGAAGCTGAATTGGAAACCGACATCCGCCGTTCATTGCGGATGATTTACGCTAGTGCTAGCGGCTCCAACGCTCAAGAAATTTTCTTCAAATTTAAGCCATCAACCTCCGGTTTTCTAGATGGGTTACTTGATTCCCAGGAGCAAGCATTGGGAGTAACCCAAGAGGATCTGGATTATTATGTAGAGCAGTATCAACGTAGTGGCTTTCGTGGCGGGTTAAATTGGTATCGCAACCTTGACCGAAACATGGAAATTACTCCCCAACTGCAAAATAAAAAGATATCCCAACCAGCTATGTTTATTGCTGGCGAAAAAGACGCAGTACTCCAGTTTCCTGGAATGAACTTGAATGAAATGAACAAGTTGATTCCTAACTTGAAAGAACAAGTTATCATTCCTGGCGCTGGTCACTGGATAAGTGTGGAGTCTCCCCAAGTAGTTAATCAAGCCTTGCTGGGGTTCTTAAAAGATTTTGCGTCTTAAGCTTGTATGCCTCTTGACCTTGTATGTTAGTTTGAGCAAACCAAAACCCAACAAATTCCTTGGGTTTCACACCTCAAACAAACCTACAAATCTGATATTGAAACACAAATAAACTCTAATTGATTCTGAATTCTGTAGGACTTACGCAACGCCGATATTGTCATTGCGACCGAAACGGAGTGTAGGGAAGCAATCCCAGCGTCAGGGGGGATTACTTCTCTACGAGACGCTGTGCGTAGCTTGCTTCTGTGTAGGAGTACGCTATAGCTCGTAATGACCGAATTACGTTATTTTTGCGTAAGTCCTGTTCTGAATTCTGATACCAATTTGAAAAATGATTGCGACAGATGTATAGCCAAAAGCGATTACTACTAACTGTTTCACAATCCAAAATCTAAAATCTAAAATCCAAAATGGTATGAGTTCTGAATTCTGTTTACATAAAAGCTAATGGATATTTATCAAGTTGCAATTCGTCCACTATTTTTCAATCTGGTAAAAGCAGACCCAGAATGGTTACACCAGCAGACAATTGGCAGTTTGAATTGGCTATCACAAACAAGCACTTACCCTCCTGGAAGTTGGGTAAATCACCGTCTAGAAAAATCTTTGTGTTTATACGATTCGCGTCTAGAACAAAGTTTATTTGGGCTAAAGTTTCCTAATCCCGTAGGTTTAGCCGCTGGGTTTGATAAAGATGGTGTTGCTGCTAATATTTGGGCTAGCCTCGGTTTTGGCTTTGCAGAATTGGGAACTGTAACTTTTCATGCCCAGCCGGGAAATCCTCGTCCCCGTTTGTTTCGTTTGCCATTGGATAAAGCTGCTCTCAATCGTATGGGTTTTAATAATAGCGGTGCAGCAGCAATGGCAGCAAGATTGTCACAAGAAAAACAGGAGTTAACTCGGTCAATACCCATAGGAATAAATTTGGGTAAATCTAAGGTAACTCCTCTAGAAGCAGCCGCACAAGATTATCTTGATAGTTTTCGCCTACTTAAAGATTTGGGAGATTATTTTGTTGTTAATGTTTCTTCCCCAAATACACCAGGACTACGATCGCTCCAAGATGCTGCTATGCTCAGTGCCATCTTAGAATTATTACAAACAGAAAACGCATCACAAAAACCAATTTTTGTCAAGATAGCGCCAGATTTAACATGGGAAGCGATCGCTGACATTGTTTCTCTAGCAAAAACCTACCAACTAGCTGGAATTATCGCCACTAACACTACTATCAGTCGCGATCAACTCAAAACTCAGGTAATTGAGCAAACTGGGAAATCACCCCAGTCAGAAGCTGGCGGAATTAGCGGCGAACCATTGCGCCATCGCTCCACTGAGGTAATTCGTTTTATTTGGCAACAAACTCAAGGACAAATTCCGATTATCGGTGTTGGTGGCATTTTTTCCCCACAAGATGCTTGGGAAAAAATTACTGCTGGTGCTAGTTTGATCCAAGTTTATACAGGCTGGATTTATGAAGGCCCACTGATGGTACGCCGAATTCTTAAAGGTTTGCTTGACCATTTAGAACAAAGCGGATTAAATTCCATCAGCGAAGCTGTGGGTTTAGAAACCAAAACTAAAAAGTAAAACTTTAAAGTTGTTTACTTTTGCCTTTTGCCTTTTTATTCTTCCACAGGGAAAAACTCTTTAGTTTTTTCCGAATATGACCAAGCGATGCCATCAGGGTCTCTGCTGCGACTCCATTCTGGAAATTCTGGGTCATTTCGCCGTTTATAAACTGTGCTGGAATACACATTTAAGCGCTTGGCTAGTTCAGATTGAATTAGAGAGCCAAAAAGTAATTGTTTTTCCAGGGTTCGTGTAACTTCGTTATGGGTAGGCTGTGGGGGTGCTTCTGTTTCTGGTTCTTCTTCTGGTTCTTCCTCCTGTGCTATTGGTGGCGGTGGTGCTAAAAGCGATCGCGCAGTTTTGGTAACTGGTTGAGCAGGAAGTTGCTTGACAGGTTCGCTACTGTCAAGAATGTTGCCTAAAATACTGCCAGTTATAAAGTAATAATACTGACTTTCGTCTTCCGAATTTACGATACTAGCCCCAAATTCCTGAGCTTTAGTATCTAAGTAGCGTTTTGCCGTTGTTCCAGGAAAATTACCCTTGATGGCCAAGTCCATTGGCGTCAGTTTGCCTTGATTTTCCCGAACTAACTGATGAAAAATGGGGTTAACTCGACGAGTCCACTGTTGCCATTGATATTCCTGCCAAAGCCTAAAAGCAATTACCAGCACAATTGCTGCTAGTAAAACTCTCCAGGTTGCAACCAGGAAAATAATCAAAAACGAGAGGGGCAAAAGTATAACGAGAAAAGCCTTACCGTTACCTTCTATGGATTTTTCACTCATGCTGATTTTTGCCAAGTGAATTTTGGAAAATTAATACTAATATATTGGCAAAAATTTGGACTTTTTTTGTATCCTTTGGCAAATTTTCTGGCAAAAACTTTTCTTAATATTGTTTTCTAGTCACCAAAACCCTACAAATTGCACACTATTAACTGAAAAAATGGCAAAAATGATTTGCTAGATTCAGATCGGAGTATAGCGATCGCCCCTGGCTACACTAATACAAATAAATTAGTTTGCCAAACACTTGACATTAAATACTACATATACTACATTAATAATACAAGCGATGTTCATCATTGAACCTAAAATCCAAACTCCAAAATTTTCATGTAGTGGATAGCTCAGTGGCTAGAGCGCCTAAATATATCCTTTTTTCACAACTTGCCTGCAAAGGCCGACGAATTGAGGGTTATCGCCTGCCAAGCGGGAGGTCGCGGGTTCAAATCCCGCTCCACTACGCCAAACTCCTAACTCCTAACTCCCAACTTTATACATGTGGCGGGTAGCTCAGCGGCAGAGCGCTAAAACATCCTTGTTCACCCCTTGCCTGCAAAGGCCGACGAATGAGGGTTATCGAATAGGGTTCGAGAGGTCGCAGGTTCGAGTCCTGCTCCGCCACCCAAAACCTAATTTTGAATTGTCTTTTGGTGGGTAGCTCAATCTGGTAGAGCAATGAACGGGTTAATTACCCATAGTCCTTAGTTCACAAACTTGCCTGTAAAGGCCGACGAATCGAGGGTTATCGCCAATTCATAGGTTGCAGGTTCAAATCCTGTTCCACCAGATTAAATTTTGTGTTTTTAATTTTCATGTGGCAGGTAGCTCAGCTTAGTAGAGCGCCGAAAAACATCTTTGTTCAACCCTTGCCAGAAAAGGCTGAAGAATTAGGGTTATCCCATTTTAAGCCGGATGTCACAAGTACCCTACGGGAAGCAAGCTACAAATTTTGCCCTGCCACCTTTCATTTTTGCCTGCAAAGGCCGGGAGATGAAGCAATGAATTACAATTTTTTTACTAAAAAGAAAACAACTACACCACAAAATCAACCTATCCCCGGACGGGAAGCCGAGATGATTCAAGGACGTTCCGGTGGTTGGATGTTTGATGCTGGTATTTGGAAAATGCTGCGTCGTTGTCTTTTGGTCGGCACAGCAAAAAGCACTTACTACGCTGGCAAACAAGAATTAACTGAAGATTTTGTGGCAGTTGTCAGACAAGCTGTTACTGAAAATCCCAGCCGTGTGGCGGAAGAAATTTTATACGCTAGCGATGGACGTGCCATCAATAATAGTGCGCCTATTTTAGCTTTAGTGTTGCTGTCGATGGGTGAAGCACCACAAGCAAAACAAGCTTTTGGTGAAATTTTCCCCCAAGTCGTCCGCACCGGTAGCCACTTCTATGAATGGCTGAACTACACTAAATCTCTACGGGGATTTGGTAAGGTGGTGCGAGAAGCTGGTAAAACTTGGCTTTCACGGGAAGATGTCAAAGGTTTAGCTTATCAACTGTTGAAATATCAACAGCGTCAAGGCTTTACCCATCGGGATGCATTGCGGTTGTTCCATGTCAAACCGCCTACAGAAAATCACCGTCAACTATTTGAATGGGTGGTTAGAGGCTGGGAAGAATTGCCAACAGACATTCCCTCAGAAGCATTAGCGCAGATTTGGTGGTATGAATGGCTGAAACGCAACCCTACCCAAACCCATGAAGCTATTTTGCAAGGACGCCTAACCCACGAAATGGCTGCACCCGTAGGCAAAATGGACAAAGCTGCTTGGCAGTTGTTATTTCAGGAAATGCCAATAGGTGCAATGCTGCGTAACCTTGGTTCTTTGACTGAATTGGGTGTTTTGCGAACTGACGAAACCGCCAATTTAGAGCGAGTAGAAGCAGTTCTCAACAACCAAGAACATCTGCGTAAAGGTCGCATTCATCCCATTGATGTTTTGAAAGCACTCAAAACATATCAATCTGGTGGTAGATTAGGACGCAGCCAGAAGACTTGGAACCCAGTTTCTCGAATTGTGGACATTTTAGAAAAAACGGTTGAACTGTCTTTTGATGTTGTGCAACCCACAGGTAAAGTGTTCATGCACGCTGTAGACGTTTCTGGTTCTATGGGTAGCTTAGTTGCAGATATGGGGCTGAGTTGTTGTGAAATTGCCACTACAATGGCACTAGTCACAGCAAAAGCAGAGAAAAACTACATGATTCGTGGCTTTGCTACAGAATTCCGGGAATTGAATATCACAGCCAAAGATAGTTTTAGTTCTGCTGTAGCCAAAGCTAGAAATCAAAACTTCGGTGGAACCGATGCATCTGTGGCTTACGAGTGGATGATTAAAAACAAGTTCAAAGCAGATGTTGTCTGCTTTTGGACTGACTCAGAAAGCTGGGCAAATAATTATCAACATCCTTGTCAAGCTCTTGCTCAGTATCGGCAAAAGGTAAACCAGGATATAAAAGCAGTGTATATTTCTCTTGCACCTTACCAGATCGCCCTTGTTGATCCAAACGATAATCTGTCATACGATATTGCCGGATTTGATCCAGCAGCACCGCGTATGATACAAATGATTGCAAGTGGCGATGTTTAATTTCACTTGAGTTTACAAACCTGTTATATTACCTCTGTTGATACCTGTAAGCAAAGGTATTATGGCAGGTTTTATTGATTGGGATACAGTACCTCTTGGCACGAAGCCTGATGATTTAATAGCTAGAGAGCTGAATGTAACTAGGAGAAAGGTATGCACAGAAAGAAATAAAAGAGGTATAAAGCCATTTATTGGCAGAATACTTAGTCAAGAAGGATTAGGTCTTAGATCTATATATGAAGCAATGTATGATGCTGTACTGCATGAACAAGGTATACAACATTCACATGAAGTCCCTGTACCAAATACAAATTTTAAATCAGACTTTAAGATTAATGACACTTTTCTTGAAATAGCAGGAATGCTAAATTTCAATAAGTATAAAGAAAAATTCTTAAATAAGAAATTTGCTTATGAACAGCTCGGTATTAATGTAGTATGGCTGGAAATTGAAAAAGTAGAAATCTTATTTAGTAACTGCAATTTACTTATTAAATTTAGAGAAAATACAGGATGTAAACTTTGTGGATATAACAGTATAAGGCTGGTCAAAGATATATGTCATAAATGTTATTGTAAAACCTGGAGGCAAGCGACAGATCGTGAAATTAGTATATGTGGATTTTGTCAAAGAGAATTTCCTCAATACAGCCCAGATAGTAAGTTTTGCTCAAGACAATGCTATTGGAATAGTATGAAGTTAGATTTACCTTCTATAGATTGGCTTGAAAGTGAAATCGCCGCGAAAAGTATGTCAGAAGTAGCTGTTGAACTAGGCGTCGATTATTATACATTACACAAAAGACTTTACAGAAATAAAAAACGTAAAACACAATAGGATTTTGTAGCAGCTTAGAGGGCGAACAGAACAGCAATAGCGAAAACATAGCTTTTCAGTTTAAAGGGCTTTTAAGAAATATCCTGAATCTCATCATCAATTTTCTGCACATCAACATCTAGTTCCATAGATTGAAACAGTTCACGGGCTTTTCCCCAAGCATTCTTGGCTTCTGATGTTCGACCTAGTTCTTTTAACGCAAATCCTAAATTAAACCAACCATTAGCTTCAAATCGACGGTGACCAAGCTGCTGTGCAATTTTTATCCCTTGTTTAAGGTATTTAATTGCTTTTTTATTTTCACCCAAGCAACGATAAGCATCACCTAGATTAATTAGAGAACCAGCATCCTCCCGATCAACAGAAAAAACCTTTTTTATTGCCCTTGATGCCTCATAGTACTTGATAGCCTGATCGTAGACACTATTTTCTAGGTAGATAATACCTAGATTATTAAACGCATGAGCTTTAATTTCATGATGCCCAATTTTTGCGGCAATAATTCTACCCTGTTGCGTGTATTTGAAAGCCTGCTCATAATCTTCTAAATCGATGTAAGCAAGACCAATATTTACTAGAGAGCCAGCTTCACTTTCAAAATCACCAATATTTTGTGCAATTTTTAGGGATTGCTGATGGTGGGTAATAGCCAAGCTGAATTGCCCCATCCAATAACAAGCATCACCTAAACAAGTGATAGCAACCATAAGTTCCCATGTTTCTGATTGGCTATGTTGCCATTGAACCAACAAATTTTCATACAGACTTGCCCGTACAGCATTATAGCCACACAAACTTAAAAATTTATCAATACTGTTGTCATAATCATCACTATTGAAAATCGTGTAGAAAGCTTGAGTATACTCTTGGAGTTCGCAGTACTGATAAAAGATTTCTAAGTATGCTTTTATATCTTCTAATGTTTCACAATTACTTATATCAGGAGTAATCAATTTATAGTAATTAATAACCTTTCTCCGTAATATTTCAGGTGGATTACCTACCTTTTGTTTGATATACTGAAACACAAAGGGATGAAATTGATATAGTTGAGATCCTTGAGCTAGATCTATTAGAGAACGAGCTTTCAATTCATCTAGAGCTTGTATCGTTTTCCAAGCACTAGCAGGTTCTTCATTCTCAGCCAAAACTACTGCTGCGGCATCCCGATCAAATGAAGTACGATAAATACTGAGATTCAATAAAAAGCTTTGCAAGTCTAGGATTAAATTATCAAAATGTTGCTGTAATATCCAAGCAAAGAAAACTTTTTCTCTGTCTCGATAAAGCATAGGCATTTCATTCAACAATAATTCTATTCGTCTGAAATTAAGTTTTTCTACTTCTTGAATATGAGTACCTGGTTTTAACTTTGATGCTACTAGGCGCAACATTTTAGGGTGTCCGTTTAGATATTTAGAAAAATTTACCAATTCTTCAACAGATCCAACAATTTTCAATTCTTGGAGCAGCCGTGCCCCATCAATTGCTTCTAATCCTTGCAACTGTAGCCAATAGCCATATCCTTCCATCACTTCAGGTTGAGTTTGGGTTGTTAGCAGCAGTTTACTACCTACTCCATTTTGAATCCAGCGAATAAAAATAGCTCAGGTTTGTACTTAGCAAATAGAGCGATTAATTCTGGAAGCTTTGAATGGCGTTCGTCGGGAAATTCATTATTTAAACCAAATAATTTACAAATTTCCTCACGATGTTTTCTGACAGTTGATTTCTGAATATGCAAAGATTTGGCGATCGCTTCATCTTTTTCGTTAGCCAGTAGTTTTAGCAGTACCTCTCGCCGCCTTTCAGTTAAGCCATTAAATACTGCATTGAAATGTTGTTGATTCATAAGTATTAACCCATCACAACCACAGTACACATATGTGTACTCTATATAGTCACAAAGACTCACAGCATGTGTATTACTTGTGTACTAAGCTAACGCAAAAGTTGATGTAGTAATTCATCACTCACAATTTATGAAATCTACTTACATCAACGGACGATGCTACTATCAAGGGGATGGTGGCGTTCTTCTTGCTGCTGTCACCACAGTTTTAAAAGCAACACAGGCACCTGAGTCTCTAGCCGCCCTTTCCTATTGGCGTAATAAAGTTGGCAACACAGAAGCAAATAGAATTGCAGCTAACAGTCGTCGTCGAGGAAATGCTTTGCATCAGTTAATTAAGGAACACCTGCAAGGCTATTTACCCAAACCTGATAACAGCCTAATTCAGCCTTACTGGTATAGCGTTCAATCTGTACTAAACCAACTTAGCGATGTTCAACTGGTTGAACAAGTTGTGCCTAACTATCAAGAACTTTACGCCGGAAAAGTTGATTTAGTTGCTCGTTATCAAGGTGTTCCCCATGTAATTGAATGGACGACAGCAGAGCAACCAAAACTGAGATTTGATAAGCTTTATGATAAGCCTTTACAAGTAGCTGCTTATACTGGTGGGATAAATCGCTATTATAACGATCGCCTTTTCAACTCCAAGATTCACCATGCTCTCATTGTCGTAGCTTTACCAGGTCAAGAAGCAGAGATTTTTCAATTTGACCGCCCAAGGCTAATTCACGTTTGGAACCAATGGCTTTGTCGGCTGAAGTTTTTCTACAGTGTCGCTGCTGCATAAAAGTACGATCGCATACCCACCCGTCAAAAGCGATCGCATTCTTCTTTCTGAGATTAAGCGATCGCCTTTATCATAGATTTAATGTATTAATCTATACTTTATGTTAGTAATACAAAAATCTTTATTAAGAATTCCCAAGTTTTAGTCACAATAGGTTAATCGTAAGTTGAGTAATATTGGTAACAATACTACAAAAAATCATTCTGAAGATGAAGCTGTTATTTATTATTGAGGGATGGACTACACCAAGTGAAAAGCGTAGGCATCGCCAACATCGACCTCTTGTAGAATGAGTATGTTGTCTGTTCCACAACAAAATGTCATGTAACTTAGCAATAATGGGGCGATGGCTAGGTTGGTCTGCGCCTACGCTGTTATTTTTGTAGTAATTGCGGTTCAAACGGCAATGCGCTACATATTAGCGTGTTTCACTATCGATTTGTCCACCCAAAGACAGTAGATCAAGTTTTGTCTGAATAACTATAAGGGATTAAATAGCTCTGCTTTCCAAAAAGTTGAAAAGGAACAGATTTTTATGACATTTGATTATGATTTGTTTGTCATTGGTGCTGGGCCTGGGGGATTGGCAGCAGCTAAAAAAGCAGCTAGTTATGGCGTTCGTGTTGCCATTGCCGAACAAGAAGCCCTTGGCGGAACTTGTGTTAATCGTGGCTGCGTTCCCAAAAAACTGATTGTTTGTGCTGCTGACTTCGCCCTGCAAAATAAAATGGCACAGACTTATGGGTGGAGTGATTGCCCGACATACTTTGACTGGACATTATTTATTAAATCTGTATACAAGCATCTTGACACCATCAACGAATTCTATTCTCAGCAATTACACAAAGCTGGAATTGAAATAATTTCTGAACGTGCCAGTTTTATTGATGCCCATACTATCAGTATTGGCGATCGCCAAGTTACAGCAGATAAAATTTTAATTGCTGTGGGCGGTCAACCCCTAAAGCCCAATATCTCAGGTATAGAATATGCCATCACATCCCGCGAGATGTTTCAGCTACCTTATTTGCCGAAACGTTTGACAATCATTGGCGGTGGCTATATCGGTGTAGAATTTGCCAGCATGATGCAAGCTTTTAGCTGTCAGGTGACACTGATTGAAAAAGAAAAGATGATTTTGTCGGGGTTTGATGATGATGTTCGCTCTCATGTGCAACAAGCTTTGAGTAAACGCAAAATTAAGTTATTCACCAATACCACCGTTCAAAAAATCAAATATTCAGAAGAGTGTTTGCTGTTAACTATTAATAGTGAAAGCCGAGAAATAGTTGTAGCAGATACTATTTTAGTTGCCGCAGGTTACACCCCAAATACTAAAAATCTCGGCTTGGAAAATGCCCATGTCGAAGTTAATGAACATGGTGCAATCAAAGTAGATGAATACAGCCGCACCAATCAAGAAAATATCTTTGCTGTCGGTGACTGTACCAGCCGCATCCAACTATCTCCTGTAGCAAAGGCAGAAGGTATTGCCTTTGCCAATACGGTTTTTGGCAACAACCCACAAAAACTAAATTATGATTATGTCCCCTCTGCTGTTTTTTGCCGTCCAGAAGTCGCCAGTGTGGGCATGACCGAAACCAAAGCCAGAGAAAAATATGGTGCAGCTGTAAAATGCTACTACAATGAATTCCAACCACTGTTTTATCAACTAACTGCAAAAGATAAACAAGCAAGCATCAAGTTAGTAGTAAATGGTGACTCTGATGAAATTTTAGGCGCTCACATGGTGGGTGAAAATGCGGCAGATATCATTCAAAGTCTTGGTGTTGCAATTCGCAAGGGCATTACAAAGCACGATTTAGATGAAACAATAGGTATTCATCCCACAGCAGGAGAAGAATTTTTGTCTTTGAATTAAGCTGTTCTGCATTTAAGTTGCACATTGACTCGATTAGATTGTTGACTGTTGACCGTTAACAGTCAACAACAACTACGCTAATGTAGTTAGAACTTACGCAGCAAGATTATTTGTTGTGGTCGGGCATAGGGCGTTTTTTCTTGCCCCATGCCCAGCCCAAACCCTCAATTCTTCCTTTACCGTAGGTAAGCCATATCAATCCCAAATCCCAAATTTCAAATCTAATAGGACTTACGCAACGCCGATATTGTCATTGCGACCGTAACGGAGTGTAGGGAAGCAATCCCAGCGTCAGGGGGGATTACTTCTCTACGAGACGCTGTGCGTAGCTTGCTTCTCCGTAGGAGTACGCTATCGCTCGTAATGACCCAATTACGTTATTTTTGCGTAAGTCCTGTCTAAAATTCATTCAAGTTGTTTCTGACGATCTTGCTGGGTAAGATTTTGTAGTAATGTTTAATTCGTCTAAAGTACTCATCGATGAGTCATTTTGTTGGGTGGGATATCCGCTTTGGGGATTTATTATGCTAGTAGCTTCCAGAGCTTCCACAGCTTTTAGAACCTCTGATGCAGACTGATATCGTTGTTTGAAGTCATCCTGCACCATTGTAGTGAGAATCTTAACTAGAGAGTCACTCACCTGGACTCGATCGCTCCATTTTATCTGTCCGTCAGCATCCCTTTCTAACTCACGCGGTGTGATACCAGTTAAGGCTTTAATCCCAAGCATACCCACT
This sequence comes from Nostoc linckia z4, assembly GCF_002608075.1. Taxonomy (GTDB): domain Bacteria; phylum Cyanobacteriota; class Cyanobacteriia; order Cyanobacteriales; family Nostocaceae; genus Nostoc; species Nostoc linckia. Next base: position 42,173 of record NZ_LAHA01000009.1, on the reverse strand, counting down.
GCATAGATATCACTACTGTATTGTGGGCGACCCAAACATTGCTCGGTTGGCGCGTAACCCTGAGTCCCAATACCGATGGTGAAAGCAGTTTGCTCTTGAGGTTCTAGCTGTTTGCCTGTGACTTCTTTAACTGCGCCAAAGTCAATGAGTACGAGTTTTCCGTCTGAGTGTCGCCGGATGATATTGCTAGGTTTAATATCCCGGTGAATCACATTGTTTTCATGGACAAATGTTAATGTTTGCAATAAGTCTTTGATAATTTTGATTACTGCAATTTCTTCAATTGCTCTACCTGGCGGCAATTCATGATTCAGAGGATGACCAAGTATGTATTCTTGTATTAAATAAAATTCTTCATCTTCTTCAAAATACGCTAAAAGTTGGGGAATTTGCGGATGATTTCCCAATTTTTCGAGTGTTTGTGCTTCGGAATTAAATAAACGTCTGGCAAGTTGCAATCCTCCTGGTTTGGTGTTGCTTGGTTTTAATTGCTTGACAACACATCGCGGGTTCCCAGGACGTTGGGTATCTTCAGCAACATAGGTTTCACTAAATCCCCCTGCACCCAGAACTTTGACAATTCTGTAGCGCAGAGCCAACATTTTTCCAGATAAAGCTAAATCCCGCTCTTGAATTAGATCTTGCAGGTCATCTTGTTGACTGATGATTTCTTGGACAACCGGAGAAGTTTTATATTTCTGAAATATATCTACTAATTGACGTTTTCTAATGTTTTCTCTCACCATTGAGGTTCCCAGGTAACTCAGTCCGCAACAAACGATGGCCACCATTGGGATGCTAGTGGGGAAAATTAATCCATCGGAGACAAATAACCCATAGCTAATTCCTAGCCAAGTACCAGATAAAACTAAACTATAGAGAAATCGATTAAGGCTATGCTTATTTCTACTAATAATTAATGCTGATGTGCCTACTAAAATTAACACAAACAAGCCACGCAATGGCAGAGTTTGAATTTCTTGGGTAATGGCTTTACCTGTCATTAAAGTGGCAATGGCATTGGCATGAATTTCTATCCCCGACATGGGTTCGGGACTCTTACTAGCTGCTACTGGATAATAATCATTATTTAATTTATCTGTTGAACCAATCAAAACAATCTTGTTTTTGAATACTTTTCCCTGTTGTAAATAAGTGTTCCAGTTTTCTGGATCTAGTACGTGCCAAAATGGTATTTGTTCAAATGTTCCCGCAGGGCCCCAAAAATAAATACCATCGCCTTTTGGTTGCGGATAATTTAGTTGTGCTGCCCTCAGTACTGCTTCATCAAAGGCAGGTAGCCTATTTGTAAATAAATTTTCTTCATCTAACAATTTGGGAAACTCACTCGCCAATCGATGAACTTTTCCATCCACCTCCAAAGGAAAATTAACTGAACCAATGGAAACTGACTCTGTGTGAAACATTTGTTGTGGTGGTGTCAGCTGCGTAAACGATCCTTGGTGCGTCTCGAAATTTTCGTAGAGGGCTGCTAAAGCAACTTTGCTACCATATTTTTTCAGTGTTGCTTGCAGTTGGCGATCGTCATTAGGGCCATAACTACTTGGTGTATCAAAAACAAGACCTAATCCTACACAACGAACACCTGCTTTCATTAATTTTGTAATTACCTGGGCATATGCAGCACGTTTGTAAGGAAAAGATTTCAGTGTTTCTAGGTAGGCGTACTGTTGCGGATCTGTTTTATAGTACTGTTCTGGAACTGATATTGACTGATCGTCTATTGCTAAAATTACAATGTCTTCTGGAGGGACAATCGGCCCTCGTACTTGAAAAAAATGAGAAAGTACCTGATTCTCCATCAATTGAACTAAATCCCAACCAGAAGCAGTCAGTACTGCTGCGCCTATTGCCCAAGTGCCGGCTAGTAGATGACCTAAACGAACTATCCACCTAGACTGTCGTGCTGCTGTTGTAGACGTGACTTTTGTAGGTTTACTAGGCAGTCTGTTGGCAGCAGAGACAGAGTTTTTGGTTAAGGTAGATGTAGATTCTTCTGCCATATCGTGTTACTGATTGATTTAAGTCCAACATTTTTATTTATTCAGACCACCTTCTAACTACAAACACATTGAAATAAGACTTAAAATGTTAACCTTATACATTTGTAAAGTATCTTCTATTCATCAAAAAACTTCGATTAGCAAGATTAGCCCCCAAGAAATTATTTCTCAGGCACTATCTAAGTTATTTCTTGTCTGTTGAGCGAGTGACATAAGAGTGATTGTCCCACACATCGGAGCTAATATACTCTGCCTGTACACTTGTTTACTGTGAGATTTTACCTCAAACTAACCAACAGGTATACTCTCAACTGGGTGCTTTACCAGCAAGTGTTACAACTGTGTCTTCTATCTTTGGTGCAACTATTGGTATCCTCCAGAAAGTATGTCCTGATACTAAAACTTTACTTATAGATAGGCATCAACTTATATTCTCCCGCAAGCTTATGCCATACCTCTTTAGTAGTAAACTTTAGTGTTATACAGCTATGAATGCTGTTAACGGGTCAATTTTATTGGTAGATTTTGATTACAGGGTGGCTCTTGCAGTAACGGAGGTGAATAAGGCTTAGCACCCAAGTTCTCGACTCTAATGTTGCAGCCGTTTTTATCCCTTGAAACAGGTAGCATCAACGCTATAGATGAAAAGCTACTTTATAGATATTAGCAAACAAGGCATTTGAAAATTGCTATAATCTATTGTTCCATCTAAATTCATTTATATTATTAGGTGTAAATTTGTATGGGTTCTCCAATGAATCGTCTGTCTATTTTTGTAGACGGAAACAATATGTTCTATGCTCAACAAAAAAACGGGTGGTTTTTTGACCCGCGACGAGTCTTAGAATACTTCAAACATGAGCAGTCAGAAACAACATTAATCAATGCATTCTGGTACACTGGCTTAAAAGACCCACAAGATCAACGAGGTTTTAGAGATGCTCTAATTAGTCTAGGATATACAGTTAGAACTAAAATTCTTAAAGAATACTATGATGATACTTCTGGTCGTTACTCACAAAAAGCTAATTTAGATATTGAAATTGTTGTCGATATGTTCAATACAGTAGACCAGTACGATCGAGTGGTATTATTTAGTGGTGATGGTGATTTTGAAAGAGCAATAGAACTATTACGTTCCAAAAATACACATATTACAGTAGTATCTACAGAAGGAATGATTGCTAGAGAACTACGGAATGCTACGGATAGATATATAGATTTAAATGATATCAGAGATCAAATAGAAAAAACCGATGGCTAGTAGATTTAACAATTATTTACAAAGCTAAAAGTAAAAACTAAGTTTGAAAATATTTCGATCCAAAAGTAAAAACTAAACAACTAAAGTGCAAATGACAACTAAAACTGATAAAATCCTGATTTTTGATACTACATTGCGAGATGGAGAGCAGTGTCCGGGAGCAACCCTGAATATAGACGAAAAGTTAACGATCGCCAAGCAATTAGCAAGGCTGGGCGTGGACATAATTGAAGCAGGGTTCGCCTTTGCTAGTCCTGGAGATTTTGAAGCAGTTAGCAAAATTGCAGAAATTGTAGGAACAGAAAATGGGCCTGTAATTTGCAGTTTGGCAAGGGCGATTAAGGCAGATATTAAAGCTGCTGCTGAAGCATTAAAACCGGCAGCCAAAGGTAGAATTCACACATTTATTTCCACTTCAGATATTCATTTAGAATATCAACTGCGAAAGACAAGAACAGAAGTATTAGCCATCGCCCAAGAAATGGTAGCTTATGCTAAATCCTTCATGGCAGATGTAGAATTTTCGCCGATGGATGCAGCTCGTTCCGATCCAGAATTTTTATATCAAGTTTTAGAAGCTACCATCGCCGCTGGTGCAACAACAATTAATATCCCCGATACAGTTGGTTACATCACCCCCAGCGAATTTGGAGCGATGATTAAAGGCATTAAAGAAAATGTGCCCAACATCGACCAAGCGATTATTTCCGTTCACGGTCATAACGATTTAGGCTTAGCAGTTGCTAACTTTTTAGAAGCCATAAAAAATGGCGCACGGCAATTAGAATGTACGGTTAATGGTATTGGCGAACGTGCTGGAAATGCATCGTTAGAAGAATTAGTGATGGCGTTGCATGTGCGGCGGCAATATTTTAATCCTTATTTGGGAAGACCAGAAGAATCTCAAGAATCCCTGACAAATATTGACACCCGTGAAATTTATAGAACTTCACGTTTAGTTTCTAATTTGACAGGAATGTTAGTGCAACCAAATAAAGCGATCGTTGGGGCGAATGCCTTTGCCCATGAATCAGGGATTCACCAAGATGGGGTATTAAAAAATAAACTCACCTATGAAATTATGGACGCCCAATTGATTGGCTTAACAGACAATCAAATAGTTTTGGGCAAACATTCAGGCAGAAATGCTTTTCGTACCCGGTTAAAAGAATTGGGTTTTGAATTGTCAGATAGCGAATTAAATAAAGCATTCGTTAGATTCAAAGAAGTTGCAGATAAAAAGAAAGAAATTTCCGATCGCGATTTAGAAGCCATCGTTAACGACGAAATCCAACAAGCGCCAGATTTATTCCGTGTAGAACTGGTGCAAGTTTCCTGTGGTAGCAACGCCCGTCCCACCGCTACAGTAACTCTGCGTACCCCAGAAGGCGAAGAATTAACCGATGCAGCCATCGGTACTGGGCCAGTGGATGCAGTTTACAAAGCAATCAACCGTGTAGTAAACGTACCCAATGAATTGATTGAGTTTTCCGTGCAGTCAGTAACAGCAGGTATTGACGCCATAGGCGAAGTGACAATTCGTTTGCGTTATGAATCTAGAGTATTTTCTGGTCATGCAGCGAACACAGATATCATCGTGGCATCAGCGCAAGCTTATGTAAACGCCTTAAATAGGTTGTATGCAGCATTGCAAACTCAAGAGAAAGCAGAAGAAGTATCTGCACAGAAAGTCTAAAAAAACTTCTGTCTTGATTTGCAGTTAATTGAAAAGTGTAAATAGGGTAGCACAGCTGTGTTACCCTATTTATTTTTCTGCATCCTGAATTCTGAGTTCTGCCTATTATGAATATTCTTTACTTTGTATATTTTCTGATTTACCTAATATCCAGAAAATTTTATTCTGAGAACGGATGTTTATTATCAATCAAATTGTATGGTTAGCGAGAAAACCGCAGGATTGCCACTTTGGGTACAAGATAGAGATGTAGTGATTGCTAATGATGAAGAAGTACAGTGGCGAGAAGGGAAACGTCCAGATTATTCGCTCAGCAATGAAATTCTTGAACAAGAGAAAAAATTTCACCATCCAGAAGGTTCTTTAGAAGCGATCGCTCAAAATTTAGTCCGCACTTTTGAAATGGAAGCTTCTCATAAATCTAATCCCCAACAGTGGCTTTCCATTGTTATTGATAAATTTAAAATGAGTAGCAACGGTGGAGAACAATACACTGCTCAAGATGTTGCACAACAAGGTACTTATAACTTATTTTTAGGTGAAAGCGAGCAGTACAGTTCCAAATCCGAAACCTTTGAATCTTCCTTTGAACTTTTTCATACAGCCTTTCCCAGTGGCTTTTTTTGGGAATTAACAGAAGTGCTTTCCGGGCCGCCTAGTGTTACCTTTAAGTGGCGACATTGGGGAACATTTAGTGGTTCTTATAAAAATTATGTACCTACTGGTGAAACAGTAGAAATGGTAGGAGTTAGTATTGCTCGCGTCACTGATGATTTGAAAATTGAGTCTTTAGAGCATTATTTTGATAACAATGCTTTTCTACAAAAATTAACAAGTGGTGGTTGTCCTTTCCATTCCTAATTTTGATTTAGTTGTAGGGTATGTTATCCCGGAGGCTAATGCAGCACCATCAATAATCTATAATGAGCTACGGAATCTATAGCACACCCTACAATTTAGAAATTTTGGCATAAGTTTTATGAATCCTGGATTCTGAATTCTGAATTCTGAATTCTGAGTTTTATGAATTCTGGATTCTGAATTCTGAATTCTGAATTCTGAATTCTTCCTTAGAACTTAAACGCATCATGATTCTTTCCGGCTCAGTCAAATTTTTAAATCCATAACGCCGATAAAGTCCATGAGCATCTCTTGTACCTAACATCCACCTTTGAACATCTTCTAATTCTGGATATTCTAAAATATATTCCACAAACCATTTACCTAAACCCTGTCCTCGGTAAGGCTCCAAAATAAAAACATCTTTTAATAACGCAGAAGTCGCATAATCGGTAATCACTCTGGCAAAGCCAACTTGTTGTTCGCCTTCATATAATCCAAAGCATAAAGAATTTTTGATTGATTTTTCTACAATCTCTAATGGGATGTTTTCCGCCCAATAAGAAGTTTGTAAAAAGCCATGAATCATTTGAATATTTAATTTAGACTTATCAGTATTTATATAAAACCTATGTTTTAAGTCTTCGTTCATATTTGGCTCTAATCAATAAAAAATAATTATAATTCATTGTTGCGCTCAATGGGTTGCAATATTCAGATGATGAAATTACTGAACCATTAGCTGCAAAACAAAAGCTATATTCAATGTTTAAGAATATGGGTGCATCTAGTATTGATTATGAATCAGCCAACAACAAAATCTTGGCAAGAAGTTCTCGCTACTTTTAAAAAGATTTGGGGTTATGAAGATTTCCGTCCGCCACAGGGAGAAATTGTCAGCAGTTTGTTAGCCGAAAAAGATGCGCTGATTATTATGCCCACAGGGGGAGGTAAGTCAATTTGTTTTCAACTTCCTGCACTGCTACAAACAGGATTAACTTTAGTAGTTTCTCCCTTGGTGGCGTTGATGGAAAATCAAGTACAGGAACTACGAGAAAACCACCAAAAAGCGGCACTTTTACATAGTGAATTACCTTCATCTCAACGCCGTGCAACTCTGCAAGCTTTGGAGAGACAGCAGCTAAGATTATTGTATTTATCGCCAGAAACTTTGTTGAGTGTGCCAGTGTGGGAAAGATTAATTCAGCCGCAATTGCAAATTAACGGTTTGATTTTGGACGAAGCTCATTGTTTAGTGCAGTGGGGTGATACTTTTCGCCCAGCTTACCGCAGATTAGGGGCAGTACGTCCGGCATTGCTCAAATCAAAACCACCAGGAACAAAAATCTGCATTGCAGCTTTTACCGCCACTGCTGACCCCTTGGCGCAAAAAACTATTCAAACAGTTTTACAATTACAGCAACCAGAGATTTTTCGCCTCAATCCCTACCGTTCTAATTTGTATCCCAGCGTTCGCATTGCTTGGACGCCAAGAGGTAGGAAACAACAATTATTAAAATTTATTCAAAACAGACCGCAACAATCGGGATTAGTTTATGTCCGCACTCGACGAGATAGTGAAGATTTAGCCCAATGGTTAGCAGACATGGGTTATGCCACAGCGAGTTACCATGCAGGGTTGGGTGCAACAGAACGCCGTGCAGTGGAAGCTAGCTGGTTGAGTGGTAAAATTCCATTTGTGGTTTGCACCTGTGCGTTTGGAATGGGGATTAACAAAAGTAATGTGCGGTGGGTTGTGCATTTTCAGCCGCCACATCTACTTTCAGAATATGTGCAAGAAATAGGGCGCGCAGGAAGGGACGGAAAACCAGCCGAAGCGTTGACACTGGTGAGTGAACCAACGGGGTGGTTAGATCCTGAAGATAAGCAAAGACATCAATTTTTTGAACAACAAATGCGATCGCAACAACAAATAGCACAGCAACTGATGAAAAAATTACCAAAACAGGGAGAAGTAAACCAAGTAACTCGACAATTTCCCGAAGCTGCTACAGCCTTAGCTTTACTCCACAGCAACGGTCAGTTAAACTGGCTTGACCCTTTTCACTACACCATTGAGTCAAAAGGGAAAAATCAGCCAGCAACGCAATTACACGCCGCTAAACAAATGCATCAATATCTCACAAGCAAGCAGTGTCGTTGGCAGTTTTTGTTAAACGCCTTTGGTTTTGGCAAAGAAGCAGCCAACTGGCGTTGCGGACATTGCGATAATTGTCGCTAACGTTGGTTTATCACAATACAGTTCAGATAAGACCAAAATACTTGTAGAGAGGGCGATTTATCGCGTCTCCCCTCTTTGATGCAATTCTCCCGGCTAGTAGTAGGCCAAGGCAACTTGGTTCTTTAAAGGGCAAAAAGCTTTTTATCCCTTACCCTTTTCCCCTTTCCCTTTCCCCAGACCTCACCCAGTAAAGATGACTTGCCAGACTACTAGGTTCACCCAATCGGATGAATTATCATTTTTACCAGCAAGTGACAATAGGGTAGTCAAGATAATTCGTAATTGCTACTCCACGAGATTAATCCCCTGACTGAAAACCACGAAAAATGGTTATTTTGAGTCATTACCCAATTAAGGGCTGAAACTGTAATAAATTAATTACGAATTACCAATTACGAATTATGAATTAGAAATTATTCACTCAACTACAACTAGAGGATAAAAATATGTCATCTGCAACAGCAACTTCACTACCACCCTTGATTTTACGTGAAATTCTCTTTGGAAATCCTGAAAAAACTAGCCCAAGACTATCGCCAGACGGCAAATATTTGGCATACATCGCCCCCAATGAACAAAATGTCTTGCAAGTATGGTTGCGAACTGTGGGACAAGAAGACGACCAAATACTCACTGCGGATAAAAAACGTGGTATTCGCGCTTTTTTTTGGACTTATAACACCAATGAGTTGATTTACATGCAGGACTCAGACGGTGATGAAAACTTCCACCTCTACTTAGTTAATACTGACTCAAAGATTGTGCGTGATTTAACACCATTTCAGGGTGTAAAAGTAGGCTTTGTAGACATAGAACCCAAGTTTCCAGACCAAGTATTAGTAGGTTTGAACTTGAACAATCCGCAAAAGTTCGATGTTTACCGTATTAACTTAAAAAATGGTGCGGTGGAGTTTGATACAGACAACCCTGGTAATATTATCAGCTGGACAGCTGATGCTGATTTCCAAGTACGTGCAGCAACAGCTAGTACCCCTGATGGCGGTTACGATTTGTTATTTCGGCAAACCACAGATAAACAATGGGAAATTCTCCGCCACTGGGGGCCGGAAGAAGAAGGAAGTCCTGTTAGTTTTTCTGGTGATGGTAAAACACTTTATATCGAAGCCAATCATGATGCTAATGCTCAACGTCTGCTAGCTGTGGATTTAGATACACATCAAGAAAGTGTCATTGCCCAAGATGAGCAGTACGATCTTGTGGGTGTAGTAATTCAGCCACTAACGCGAGTTGTGGAAGCAGTTTCTTTCTATAAAGACAAGCAGGAATGGCAGATAATTGACCAGAGTATTGCTGCTGATTTTGCAGAAATCGCCAAGGTGCGTTCTGGGGAGTTTTCCTTAATTAGCCGCGACTTGGCAGATAAAAAGTGGCTAGTGGCATATAACACTGATGATGGCCCAGTTTATTACTATGCCTATAACCGAGAGTCAAAAACTAGCACTTTCCTGTTTAGCAACAAACCCAAACTCGAAGGGTTGCAATTAGCTTCAATGCAACCGATTTCCTACGAGGCGCGGGATGGTTTGACTATCCACGGTTACCTGACAACTCCTGTGGGTATACCCAGCGAAAATTTACCAACAGTACTGCTGGTTCACGGCGGCCCTTGGGCGCGGGATACGTGGGGTTTAGATCCGGAAGCCCAATGGCTAGCTAACCGGGGTTACGCCGTTCTGCAAGTCAATTTTCGGGGTTCCACTGGTTATGGTAAAGCATTCCTGAATGCTGGAAACCGGGAATGGGCTGCTAAAATGCACGATGATTTGATTGACGCTGTTAACTGGTTATTAGAAAAAGGTATTTCTGACCCCCAGAAGATTGCAATTATGGGTGGTTCTTATGGTGGTTACGCAACTCTAGTGGGATTGACTTTTACACCAGAAGTTTTTGCTGCTGGCGTGGATATTGTTGGCCCCAGTAACTTGATGACTTTGGTACAAACTATCCCGCCTTATTGGGAACCGCTCAAGGCGATGTTTTATCACCGAGTTGGTAATTTAGAAACAGAAGCAGAATTTTTGAAATCGCGATCGCCTTTATTTTTTGCTGACAAAATTCAAAAACCTTTACTCATCGGTCAAGGTGCCAACGATCCGCGAGTTAAACAAGCAGAAAGCGACCAAATTGTCAACGCCATGCAACAAGCTGGTTTACCAGTGAAATATGTACTTTACCCCGATGAAGGACATGGTTTTGCTAGACCAGAAAATCGTTTGCATTTTTTTGCGATCGCTGAAGAATTTCTCGCTCAATATTTAGGTGGCAGATTTGAACCGTTGACAGATATTCCAGGTCATTCAGGAATAGTTAAATAAAACCTCATGCATGGTGGTTAGTGTTAATTCACCGACCACCTGAATATTTTTAATTTGAGAAAAATTCATACATATAACAACTGATTTCTAATTTCATCAGCCGTTAGTGTGCTTACCAGAATACTAATCCGTTGCGCGACTTCATAAGCATTTTTTTGAGGCACAACGATAATTCCAAAATGTTCTTTATTCTCCTCTATATACTGGAGATGCAACCGCTCAAAATCGACACGGTTATGTGTCAGGATACATCTGCTCATAGAACTTGCAAATTCCAGTTGCTCGCGGTCAGTTTTGCCGAGGGTTGCTTGTTCGGGAACAGTTGTAACATCCAGACCGCGTGAGCGTAACAGCGTAGCAACCAACGCTGACATGTCCTCATCGCTGTAAAGTGCAGCATAGACTGTCACGATTTGCCCAATATAGCTTTTACAGATGGATGTATTAATTCATCAGGTACTCGGTTTCGCTCAATGTATTCATTAATCTCGGCTTGATGATCGAGATAAAAACTCAAGGCATCAAACACTTGTGCCAGGGTTAGATGTGGCAAATGGTTCAGGATTTCTTCTGGCATAATCCCCAATCGCCACAAACCGACAATGGCACGAACAGATGTCCGAGTACCTATAATAATCGGCTCTCCACTCAAAATTTCAGGGTTACGGGTAACGTAACGCGACGAGGTTTCAGCAAACATAGAACGAATCAGTTAGCGGAACTGGTGTTGCCTCTAGTTTACCAATAGTTAGTATTATTTTGAGTTGTCTTTAAAATAAAAGAACTATTGATTTTTAGGCTAGTTTAAGCAATGCAGATAACAGTTACAGAACTTAACCACGACTTTGCTACAATCGGTTTTCAGAAGAATAAATTAAAATAGTCTGCAAGTAGCGGGGCGAATAATAATGTCCTCCGAACCCAGTGAATTAGATAAAAAGATTCAGTCAGCGGCGAAACTGACTGAAAAAATTACTAAAGAATTAAAACAAATATCAAAACCAAAGTTAGAACAATCCTCAGAAGAACTTTTAAACATGGCTGACTTATAGACTCAAATGGCAGTAGAAGTTCAAACAGTCATCGACCCATTAGCAATCTATACGGAAATACATATCTAAAAAAAATTATATTTCAAATATTACTCAAGGGTTAAATATTGGCCAGCTATCGCACTTATACAGGGTAAATAAAACTTGCCTACTGAATTAAAAATTGACTGGTCTACAATCAGCGCAAAGTTCTGATCGCCAGCTTCCGGCGTTGGCGCAGCCCTCCGTAGGCATCAAAACTTTGTAAGAGAGTGGCGGGTTTAAATCCACCACTAATTGATTCTGATTCCTGAATTCTGAATTCTGGATTCTTCTTTTTAAAGCGATCGCTTACTTAAAATTGTTGCAAAAACCGTAAATCGCTGGCATACAAACGACGAATATCATCGATTTGATGTAATACCATTGCAAAGCGTTCTACACCAAAACCGGCAGCAAACCCAGTATAAATTTCTGGGTCATACCCTACCGATTTCAATACATTTGGATCGACCATACCGCAACCCATCACTTCCAGCCAGCGACCATTCCATTGCAAATCGACTTCAGCCGAAGGTTCGGTAAACGGGAAATAACTGGCGCGGAAGCGAATCGGTAAATCGCCAAATATTGATTGTAAAAATACCTTAATTGTGCCTTTAAGGTCAGTAAAAGTTAATCCTTCGTCAATGGCTAAAAGTTCTATTTGATGGAAAACTGCTGAGTGGGTGGCATCTACATTATCTCGCCGATAAACTCGCCCTGGAGCCACAACCCGAATTGGTGGTTCTTCTCTTTCCATATAGCGAATTTGCACTGAGGAAGTGTGAGTCCGTAGCAGATTACCATCTGGCAGGTAAAAAGTATCCTGCATATCACGCGCTGGGTGGTCTGGCGGAGTATTGAGCGCCTCGAAATTGTAGTAATCTGTTTCCATCTCTGGCCCTTGAGCCACGGTGTAGCCCATACCAACAAAGATATCCAGGGCCCTGTCAATAATGCCATTCAGTGGATGAATCCGACCTTGGGGGCGGTAAATTCCCGGCATACTGACATCAAGAGTTTCAGCCTCCAGCTGGGAACGAATTTGCGCGGCTTCCAGGGCGGCACGTTGTTGGTCTAGACTAGTTTGCAGGGACTCTTTGACTGTATTAGCGATCGCGCCAATAATCGGTCGTTCCTCTGCACTCAGTTGCCCCATACTCCGCAACAGCGCCCCTAGTTCCCCTTTCTTGCCCAAATAGCTAACTCTGAGTTCTTCTAGACGTTCTAAGGTATCAGCAGCGGCGATCGCTTGTTCTCCTTGGTGCCGCAGTGCTAAAAGTTGAGCTTCTAAATTGCTAGTCATTAGTCATCAGTCATTGGTCATTGGTCATTAGTCATTAGTCTATAGTCAAAAGCTGTGAACTGCTCGATAAATAAAGTTATACCCATGACCCCAAGGGCAATAATTTATCAAAACAGAATAAAGGCGTCAGTCGTCAGAATTCAGAATGAATTTTATACGACTGGCGGATAGCGCAGTAAGCCGTGTCCGCGAGCGTCTGAATAAGTGGGTTTAAGACCCCCACCAAATTTTCAATTTGGTGGTCTTCTCCCAAGGGGAGACGCTACGCGAACAATCAATGGCGGGTCGGAATCCCCCACTGATAGCGCAGCTAAGCCGTGTCCGCGTACCCCTGCTCTTAAGCAAGCTACGCGTAGCGTCTCGTAGAGAGCGTCTTGATTCTGAATTCTGAATTCTGAATTCTGTATTCTTCTTCAATTTTTGGAGTTTTGTTGCTTGATACTTGTGATGACTGCCATTGACAAATGACTAATGACCAATGACAAATAACTAATGACTAATGACCAATGACCAATGTCTATGAAATTACTAATTAGCAACGATGATGGTATTTCTGCTATAGGTATTCGTACCCTTGCTAACTATTTAGCACAAGCAGGCCATGATGTCACAGTAGTTTGTCCAGACCGAGAGCGATCGGCTACTGGACATGGATTAACTATGCACCAGCCAATTCGCGCCGAAATTGTGGAATCATTTTTCGATCCGGCTGTGAAAGCTTGGGCTTGCGATGGTACGCCTTCAGATTGCGTCAAATTGGCGCTGTGGGCTTTGCTGGAGACTCCCCCAGATTTCGTTCTCTCTGGCATCAATCAAGGTGCCAATTTAGGAACAGAAATTTTATATTCTGGTACTGTTTCTGCGGCAATGGAAGGTTTAATTGAAGGCATTCCCAGTATAGCTATGAGTCTTACCAGCCGTACCTCAAAAAACTTTCAACCTGCTGCTAAGTTTGCCAAAATTCTCCTAGACCAGTTAGCCGAAAAACCACTGCCAGATTTGATGTTACTTAATGTCAATATTCCTGCTGTTGAGTGGGAAGAAATTGCTGGAGTAACACTCACCCGTCAAGGAGTGCGGCGTTACATAGATGTATTCGATAAACGAGTCGATCCTCGTGGAAAAACTTACTACTGGTTAACTGGAGAAGTCATTGAAGATGTGGAACCACCAATTGGCTTAAATTTACCACAAAATGTACCCACAGACGTACATGTTGTACGTAATAACTACATCAGTGTAACTCCCTTACAGTACAATCTGACCTACGCAACTGGAATAGATAAATTATCTCAATGGCAATTCAAATTTCCCTGAACTATTGAATTATTAGGAAAGAATTGGAATTAATTAAATGCATCGCATGAAAATGTAGGCTATAACTTAGGGGCACCCTTGAGATAACGGATACACATACATCTAAAAAAGTTGAAAATCATAGCCTAGAGTACCTCATCGATATTTACACAATCAGCCAGAAACAGGGTATGCTGTTTTACCAAGAAATCTTCCCTTTAATCCCATCCCAAACAAATTTGGCCAGACAGCATAAACTTAAACCAAACAAGTAACAATTTTTTCATTTATCGCCCGCTCAGTCCAGCAAGCAACACCCATGTCTAGGATAGAGAATCAATTTACCGTGCAATTTTGGGGGGTTCGCGGCAGCATCCCCAGTCCAGGGCCACACACCGTTCGCTACGGCGGTAATACCCCTTGCGTTGAGATGCAAGTGGGCGGTAAACGCTTAATTTTCGATGGTGGCACGGGATTACATGTTTTGGGGCAATCTTTATTGCGCCAGATGCCATTAGAAGCTCATATATTTTTCACCCATTCCCACTGGGATCATATGCAGGGTTTTCCCTTCTTTGTTCCAGGGTTTGTTAGGGGGAATGACTTTCATATTTACGGTGCCATCGCTCCTGATGGTTCTACCATAGAACAGCGCCTCAACGACCAGATGCTCCACCCGAATTTTCCTGTGCCCTTACAAATCATGCAAGCCAATTTAAGTTTCCATGATATTCGACCGGGGCAACCAATAAATATCGATGATATTAACGTGGAAACAGCACCTTTAAATCATCCGGGTGAAGCCGTAGGATACCGAGTCAATTGGCGCGATGGTGCTGCTGTTTATATTACTGATACCGAACATTTTCCTGACCGACTCGACGAAAATGTGCTTTGGCTGGCTCGTAATGCCGATATTTTAATTTACGATTCCACCTACACTGACGAAGAATATCACTCGCCCACATCCCCAAAAATTGGCTGGGGACATTCAACCTGGCAAGAAGCTGTGAAAGTAGCACAAGCGGCTAATGTCAAAACTTTGGTAATTTACCACCATGACCCAGCCCACAATGATGACTTTTTAGATCGTGTAGGAAAACAAGCAGCTGCAAAATTCCCTGGTGCTATCATGGCACGGGAAGGAATCATACTCCAAGTTTCCACCTCAGCTTCCTTATCAGAATCTTTTCCTGTTAGCAAGTTTTCTGTCTAAAGGTTGCGATCGAATCAATTGTAGATTTTAGATTAGATTGGTGATCAGAAGCTTTCAGCAGAAAATTGTACCTGTTGGCTATGGCTTAGTCATTGACCAAACATGGCATGGGGCATAGGACATTGGTTATTCACTAATGACCAATGACTAATGACTGATGACTAAATGACTGATAGCTTAAATAAACCTAAAATCTCAAAATCCACGTGCTAAATTTGTCTCAAAATGGGTGTTCTGTGTGGGTTGCCTCTTCCAGCGAAGGGCTACTAACGCCGACTGCTGTTGCACTTGGCAAATTTGATGGCGTACATCTCGGTCATCAAAGGGTAATTGAGCCAATATTGCACGCTGGTGGTCAGTTGTCAGTAGCTGATAGTCCACAGTCTCATGAAAGTCCACAACTGACAAATCAACAACATATTTACTCGACAGTTGTCACCTTTCATCCCCACCCACAGGAGTTTTTTACGGGGCAACCCCGGACTTTGTTAACGCCACTCGATGAAAAAGTCCAACAATTGCGATCGCTGGGAGTAGAACAACTGGTATTATTACCCTTCGACAAAGAATTATCTGCTTTGACCCCTGAAGACTTTGTCGAAAAAATTCTCGTCCAACAACTCCAATGCCAGCGAATTAGTATTGGGGAAGATTTTTGTTTTGGCAAAAAGCGCAGTGGTACTGCTAAAGATTTGCAATTGCTAGCTGCCAAATACAATATTCCTGTCACCATCGTTCCCTTACAAATTTATACAAGTGACTCACCTAGCCAAAGCAGTCACACAAGTAATACTCCAAGTCTGGACGCCCGCATTAGCACTTCATTCATCCGCCAAACCCTTGAACATGGGGATATCGAAAACGCAAATCTCCTACTAGGACGCCCCTACACCCTCCTTGGTTTAGTCGTTCAAGGACAGCAATTGGGCAGAACCATAGGCTTTCCCACCGCTAACCTCCAGCTACCAAAAGAAAAGTTTTTGCCCCGCCAAGGAGTTTACGCTGTGCGAATTTTCACTCTCAGTGAAACACCAGATTTATCCCCCAGCAAGAACATAGGCGTTATGAATATCGGTAACCGCCCAACAGTAAGCGGTGTTTCTACATCTGTGGAAGTACATTTGTTCGATTGGTCTGGCGATTTGTATGGTAAACAACTCGCTGTAGAACTAGTCAAATTTTTACGCCCCGAACAAAAATTTCCTTCTCTCGAAACCCTGAAAACACAAATTCAACTTGACTGCATAGCAGCTAGGCAAGTTCTTAGTGCTGAGTGGGAACAATAGATAGGGCATTGGGCATGGGGAAGAGGATGGGGGGATAAGGGGATGGGGAGATGGGGGGAAAGAAGAATTACTTTCTCCCTCATCTCCCTATCTCCCCATCTCCCCATCTCCCCCACTCCCCACTCGCCAGTCCCCATTCCCCATTCCCCATTCCCCACACTGCATGAGAGAAAAAATTGACGCTTTAACACAAAATCTTGCTCTTGCCATTGTTGGTAAAACTGAGGCAATACGCTTAGTGCTGGTAGCGCTGCTAGGTGGTGGCCATGCCCTTTTAGAAGATGTCCCTGGTGTTGGTAAAACCCTACTTGCTAAATCTTTAGCTCGTTCAGTGGATGGCAAGTTTCAAAGGCTACAATGTACCCCTGATTTATTGCCAACAGACATCACTGGTACGAACATCTGGAACCCCAAAACCAGTGAATTTAGTTTTCTTCCTGGGCCAGTTTTTGCCAATGTACTACTTGCTGACGAAATCAACCGCGCCACACCCCGCACTCAGTCAGCGTTGCTGGAAGTTATGGAAGAACATCAAGTAACAGTGGATGGTGTCTCTCGTACAGTTCCTCAACCGTTTTTTGTTATCGCTACTCAAAACCCTATCGAGTACCAAGGTACTTTTCCCCTGCCAGAAGCACAAATGGATAGGTTTATGCTGTCGTTGAGTTTGGGCTATCCTTCCGAGTCAGAAGAACTCCAGATGCTGCAAAATCTCCAAAATGGTGTTCAAGTTACTGATTTGCAGCCTTGTATTACCTTGGCAGAAGTACAAGAATTGCGTTTTCTCTGTTCTCAAGTCAAAGTGGCAACTTCTTTGCAACAGTACATTCTCGAATTGGTGCGGGCGACACGCCAAGATGAGGAAATCGCCCTTGGTGTCAGTCCCCGTGGCACTGTAGCATTACAACGAGCTGCCCAAGCACTAGCTTTTCTATTAGGGCGTGATTATGCTATTCCCGATGATGTGAAATTTCTCGTGCCTTACGTTATTTGCCATCGCCTCATTCCTAGAGGAGGACGCAATTCTAGAACTGTTGTTGAACGATTATTGCGCTCAGTTCCTATTCCTTAAAAAAATTTTGTATGGCAATCCTATTTTAGTTGTGAATAATATTGGTGTTGACTGTTGACTGTTGACTGTTAATCATTGAAAGTTAATAGTCAACAGACCTAACACTTAATATTTGACGAATTATTTAGGATTACTATAGATAATTTTGTAACTGTATTTATAGGTGTAAAGGATAACTTTTTAAGCTTATACTCAGGTTAATCCTGCGTAATAGTGGTTACTAATTAAAGTTATTTTTTGTACCTTTTTTATGGGTAATCTTCAGTGCCAAAAATGCGATCGCTTTTTACAAACATAAAAAATAATTACGCATCTATGTCTTTTGTATGCTCAGTATATTGGTTTTATCGATAATAAATTTATTTTGGAGCGTGTTAAAATCTACTACAAATTCAGGTAGATAACAGATGAAAGCAATTGAAGTTACTGGAAAAATCGACTCTCAAGGAAACTTAGTTTTAGATGAGCCAATTCAAGGAATGAATTATCCTCATCAGGTTCGGGTAATTGTATTGGTTCCAGAAGCAACACACACAGAAGAATTTGACCCTGACGATACACCTGTTGAAGAAATTAAAGCTAGTTTAAGGAGAGCTTTACAGCAAGCAAAAGCAGGGCAAACTAGACCAATTAGTGAACTATGGGACAGTATCGATGAAGAGTGATAATCCGGTTTCAATTAGATTTGCAGATGAATTTGAACAATAACTTTACAGACTTTCTAAAAGATTTCGCAAGATTCGCTCTGATGTTCAACCAATTATTGAGCAATTACAGCAAGGGAATATTCTTGGAGATATAATTGCTGGAATTGGCGAAGAATATCTTGTTTATAAAGTGATAGTTCGTAATAGTAATATCCAAAAAGGTAAAAGTGCTGGTTATAGATTAATTTATCAAGTTGAGTCAGCTACAAGTATTTTGCTATTAACGATTTATTCCAAGTCTGACAGAGAAGATATTGGTGTAAATGAAATCATAAGTATTTTAGCTGAATTTTCTAGCGAGTCAGGTTAAAACTACCAAGAAATTTTTTATTGCATAATCAGCATTAGTATGCTCTAGAAATATTTATATTAAATTTGATGTAGCCCAAAAAAAGCGATCGCCATATCTTTGAGCAAAATTACTTAACCGTAATTTGAAACACTTCTAATACTCCGTAAGTCCTATGATTAACACAAGCGCCACTTCTAGAAATCTGGGAATGTGAGGAATGTCAATTTTTGTTAAGTGGAAATTTCGTAATGGCGAAAAGCGATCGCTAAGCCAACGTCAAGTACTACAACAAAGCGCCGAACGGGAATTCAAACGTCAATTTTTCGGTTTACTTTTGGTAATTATCACCTGGAGTCTAGCTATGGGTTGGCTTTTAGCCTTGGTAACTAACGCCCAAAGTGCCACTCCTCCTGCCGAAATTGGCACAGTTGATGTCATAGCTCCACAATATCAATTAGGGCAAGAACTATATTTAGAAAATTGCTCCACATGTCACATCGCCTTACCACCAGCCGTTTTTCCCACCCAAACTTGGAAAAATCTTCTGGAAGACTCCCAGCACTACGGCACACAACTCAAGCCTTTAGTCGATCCGCCCCGGATTCTAGTGTGGAAATATCTTTTGACTTTCTCCCGCGTCCAACTCAACGATGAAGAAACACCCTATCGTTTGAATAATTCCCGTTATTTCAAAGCTTTGCATCCTGGAATTAAGCTACCACGTCCCCTAGAAATTGGCAGTTGCGTCAGTTGTCATCCCAGTGCTAGTGACTACAACTTCCGTCGCCTTAGTCGAGAGTGGGAGAAATGAGGGGGATGAGGAGATGGGGAGATGGGGAGGTGGGGAGAATAACTCTTAACTCCTAACTCCTAACTCAGCACTCACTGTTTGCCTTATGCCCCATGCCTAATGCCCTATCTGGAGGCAAAATGATACTATGAACAAAGAGTAAATATTATAAGATATGAATTAAAACCAATCATTTAAGAAACTGATTGACTAGTTTTTCTCCTGTTTTTGAGCAAATTCTCATTTTAGACCCATCTACCACTAAGACTGTTGAGTGGGTTAAATGTTTATAATCAATGCCAAATCTTTAATTGCCATCCCCCTTGATTCAGTTCGATAACCTGCCATGCTAAAACTTTTGTTGGGCGATCCCAACGCTCGTAAGCTGAAAAAATACCAACCTTACGTCACAGAAATTAACCTTTTAGAGGAAGAAATTAATACTCTTTCTGACGAGGATTTAAAAGGTAAAACCGCAGAATTTAGACAAAGACTCGCTAAAGGCGAAACTCTAGATGATATTTTGCCAGAAGCTTACGCTGTTGTCCGAGAAGCAGGACGCCGAGTCTTAGGCTTACGGCATTTTGATGTCCAACTACTTGGCGGTATCATTTTGCACGTAGGGCAAATTGCTGAAATGAAAACGGGTGAGGGTAAAACATTAGTAGCCACATTACCCAGTTATTTGAATGCCTTGACTGGTAAAGGTGTACACGTTATTACTGTGAACGATTACCTAGCTCGTCGGGACGCTGAGTGGATGGGACAGGTGCATCGGTTCTTGGGGTTGAGTGTGGGGCTGATTCAGGCCAGCATGACTCCCACGGAACGACAGAAAAATTATAACTGTGATATTACTTATGTGACGAATAGTGAGGTGGGCTTTGACTACCTCCGGGATAATATGGCCACGGATATGAAAGATGTGGTGCAACGCCCGTTTAATTACTGCGTTATTGACGAAGTAGACTCGATTTTAATTGATGAGGCACGGACACCTCTGATTATTTCTGGACAGGTGGAAAGACCTACAGAAAAATATCTGCAAGCTGCTGAAATAGCAGAGACTCTCACAAAAGATGAGCATTATGAGGTGGATGAAAAAGCTCGTAACGTGCTGTTGACAGATGAAGGGTTTGCAGAAGCAGAAAATCTATTGGGAGTTACAGATTTATTTGACCCAGAAGATCCTTGGGCGCACTTTGTTTTTAATGCCATTAAAGCCAAAGAACTTTTCCTGAAAGACACAAACTATATTGTCCGCAATGGGGAAGTGGTGATTGTGGATGAATTTACCGGTCGGGTACTACCCGGACGGCGCTGGAGTGATGGACTACACCAAGCAATTGAAGCGAAGGAACATGTAGAAATTCAGCCCGAAACTCAGACTCTAGCGACAATTACTTATCAAAACTTGTTCTTGCTGTATCCCAAATTGGGTGGAATGACGGGAACGGCAAAAACTGAAGAACCAGAGTTTGAAAAAATTTACAAACTTGAAGTGACAGTAATTCCCACTAACCGGGAAAGAAAACGCCAAGACTTGTCTGATATGGTTTTTAAGAAAGAAACAGGCAAGTGGGGAGCGATCGCTAGAGAATGTGCTGAAATGCACGAACTCGGTAGACCCGTATTAGTAGGAACCACGAGTGTAGAAAAATCTGAATATCTCAGTAGACTGCTCAAACAACTAGAAATTCCCCACGAATTACTCAACGCCCGACCAGAAAACGTGGAACGGGAAGCAGAAATCGTTGCTCAGGCAGGACGCAGAGGTGCTGTGACCATTGCCACCAACATGGCGGGAAGAGGTACAGACATCATCCTTGGTGGTAACTCAGAATACATGGCGCGTTTGAAGTTGCGGGAATATTTCATGCCCCGCATCGTGATGCCAGAAGATGAAGATACATTTGGCGTGCAAAGAGCTGCTGGATTACCTACAGGACATGGCGGTGGCCAAGGTTTCGTTCCGGGGAGGAAAGTCAAAACCTGGCGGGCTTCACCAGAAATTTTCCCCACACAGCTGACAAAAGAAGCAGAACAGATCCTCAAAGAAGCAGTAGAAGCTGCTGTGCGCGAATATGGCGAACGAAGTCTACCGGAGTTGGAAGCTGAAGATAAGGTAGCTGTGGCGGCGG
Source organism: Nostoc linckia z4 (assembly GCF_002608075.1). Lineage (GTDB taxonomy): Bacteria > Cyanobacteriota > Cyanobacteriia > Cyanobacteriales > Nostocaceae > Nostoc > Nostoc linckia. The sequence continues at coordinate 20,592 of NZ_LAHA01000009.1, read as the reverse complement.
AAAAAGCTCCCACGCCAGATCCGGTAATTCAGAAATTGCGGGAAGCTTATAAGCGCATTAAGCAAGAATACGAACAATTCACCGAGCGAGAGCATAATGAAGTGGTGGAACTTGGTGGTTTGCACGTCATTGGTACAGAACGCCACGAATCCCGCCGGATTGATAACCAGTTACGCGGACGCGCCGGACGACAAGGCGACCCTGGTTCCACAAGATTCTTCCTGAGTTTAGAAGATAATTTACTACGAATTTTTGGTGGCGATCGCGTCGCTGGTTTAATGGAAGCCTTCAACGTTGAAGACGATATGCCCATTGAATCGGGGATGCTAACTCGCAGTTTGGAAGGGGCACAGAAAAAAGTTGAAACCTACTACTATGACATCCGTAAGCAGGTGTTTGAGTATGACGAAGTGATGAATAATCAACGTCGTGCTATTTACGCCGAACGCCGTCGGGTGTTAGAAGGTCAAGACTTGAAAGAACAGGTAATCAAGTACGCTGAAAAGACGATGGATGACATCGTTGACTACTACATCAACGTAGACTTACCTTCCGAAGAGTGGGAGTTAGAAAAGTTAGTTGATAAAGTCAAAGAATTCGTGTACTTGTTATCAGATTTGCAGGCTACTCAATTGGAAGATATGTCAGTCAGTGAGATTAAATTCTTCCTCCACGAACAAGTGCGAATTGCTTACGACCTTAAAGAAGCCCAAATTGACCAAGTACAAGCGGGACTGATGCGCCAAGCCGAACGTTTCTTCATCTTGCAACGCATTGATACCCTGTGGCGAGAACACTTGCAACAAATGGACGCTTTGCGCGAATCAGTAGGATTGCGCGGTTACGGTCAAAAAGACCCACTAATTGAGTATAAGAGCGAAGGCTACGAACTGTTCTTGGATATGATGGTGAATATTCGCCGAGATGTAGTTTACTCATTGTTCATGTTCCAACCGCAGCCGCAACCAGTAGTACAGGCTTCATCGGAAATGGTGTAATCGAGAGTGCTGAGTTTGGAGTTAGGAGTTTGGAGTTAGGAGTTAGGAGTTTGGAGTTAGGAGTGCTGAGTAAAGAATTTCATTTTTTTTATTCAGTACTTGCTAGTGACTAGGGAAAAGATTTGATGCAAAAAAGACGCAGAAGCAATAAAAATGCCTTTGCGTCTTTGTTTGTGATGATTTTGGATTTTGAAGCAAATCTAAAATCCAAAATCTAAAATCCAAAATTGTTAGACTGAACCGCCAGCGGCTTGAAACCGAGCGCGGGCACGTTTGAAGGCTTGATTTGCCTGGATTTGTGCTTGACGATCGTCTGCTGGCACTTGAGTCAGACGTGCTTCTGCTTGGCTGTAAGCAGCACGGGCTTCTTCGAGGTTAATTTTGTCACCACGTTCTGCGCCGTTAACGAGAATTGTGACTTCATTTTCTTCCACTTCGGCAAAGCCACCCAAAAGAGCGATCGCTTCCCAATTTTGATTTTTAGCTCCACGGACGCGCATCACACCTGTATCCAGGGCAGTTAACAGAGGTGCGTGTCCAGTTAAAATACCTAACTGACCGGTAGTGCTAGGCAAAACTACTTCTTCAGCTGGGGCATCCCAGACTGTTTTATCTGGGGAAATTACACGAACGGTTAATGTCATTTGTCTTTTGTCCTTTGTCCGTTGTCTTTTGCAATAGCCATTAATCATTAGAATTTGCACTAATGACTAATGACTAATGACCAATGACTAACCTTTAAGTTTTTGAGCTTTGGCGATCGCTTCGTTGATATCGCCCACCAAGTAAAAAGCCTGTTCTGGTAGGTCATCCAACTCACCAGACAGAATTTTTTGGAATCCTTTGATGGTGTCTTCCAACTTCACGTATTTACCAGGAGAACCGGTGAATACTTCTGCTACAAAGAACGGCTGAGACAAGAAGCGCTCAACTTTCCGCGCCCGTGCCACCACTAGACGGTCTTCTTCAGACAATTCATCTAGACCCAGAATGGCGATAATGTCTTGCAGTTCTTTATAACGTTGCAGAGTTGATTGCACCGCACGGGCAGTATTGTAGTGTTCCTCGCCAACAATTCCTGGCTGTAGCATGGTGGAAGTTGAACCCAGAGGATCTACCGCTGGATAAATTCCCTTAGCTGCCAAACCGCGAGACAGTACTGTTGTTCCGTCCAAGTGAGCGAAGGTGGTTGCAGGTGCGGGGTCGGTGAGGTCGTCCGCAGGTACGTATACCGCTTGAATTGAGGTAATGGAACCCTCTGTAGTGGAGGTAATCCGTTCTTGCAGTTCGCCCACGTCAGTACCCAATGTAGGCTGATATCCTACCGCTGAAGGCATCCGACCTAGCAGCGCTGATACTTCCGAACCTGCTTGCACAAACCGGAAGATGTTGTCAATAAACAGCAGCACGTCTTGTTTGTTGACATCGCGGAAGTACTCTGCCACTGTCAACCCAGACAGACCAACCCGCATTCTTGCTCCGGGTGGCTCGTTCATCTGACCGTAAACCAGAGCAATCTTCGATTCGTTGAGGTTGTCTTTGTTGATAACCCCAGATTCAATCATTTCGTTGTAGAGGTCATTGCCTTCACGGGTACGTTCGCCCACACCAGCAAAAACTGATACTCCACCGTGCTGAGTAGCGATGTTGTTAATCAACTCCATCATGATCACGGTCTTACCAACACCAGCACCGCCGAACAGACCAATCTTACCGCCGCGTCGATAGGGAGTCAGGAGGTCAACAACTTTAATCCCAGTCTCAAATACCGAAGGTTTGGTTTCCAGGTCAGTGAATTTGGGAGCAGAACGGTGGATGGGTAAGGTAGCCTCAGCATTTACAGGCCCCCTGTTGTCCACAGGTTCGCCAAGGACGTTGAAAATCCGACCCAAGGTGGCTTTACCAACTGGCACGCTGATGGGAGCGCCTGTATCGACGACTTCCAAACCACGCACTAAACCATCGGTAGAACTCATAGCAACAGCCCGTACTTGGTTGTCGCCCAGCAATTGCTGTACTTCGATGGTGAGGTTAATTTCCTGTCCAGCTTCGTTGGTGCCTTTGATGGTCAAAGCGTTGTAGATTTGAGGCAATTTCCCGCCGGGAAATTTAACGTCTACAACTGGACCAATGATTTGGGTAATGTAGCCTATGTTTGTTTTTTCTGCGGTTGTGACCATGCTGCGCCTAATGATTGAAGCTATATTTCAGATAAGGTCGTTGAAGACATAAGATTAAGCAATGTCATCTTTCAGGTTAGCACTGAACGCCCCCCCTCTACGCCATAAATTGATTCTTAAGACTGAGGTTGGGGATCAAAAATTGGCCTCACTTGTAAAAGTGGCACTTCAGTATGGTGCTAGTTGAACAATCGCTACTATTGTCTGTAGTGTTTTTTACCTAATTTCTACGCATTGGGGAATAAAAAAATCTGCTCTTCCCAGCGATCGCCACAAAGAGCAGTACCATGCCATTTCATTCAAATAGTTAATACAAATGCTCTCAATGCCGTTTCGGAGTTAGATTAGGACTTACGCACGAGTCACGGAAGAACGTAGACGCGGAGCGGCTTGCCGTAGGCTACCACAGAGGCACAGAGTTCACGGAGAAATGAGAGTTTGAGAGATATTTTGCGTAAGTCCTGTAGATAAATCATTAAAAGGGAACAGGGAACGGGGAATAGGGAACAGGGAAAATAAGTTGCCACGTTAGAGTTAAATGTGTGACCCTACTGTCTACTACCTACTGTCGCCCCGTTGGTGTAGCCGTAAAAAAGGGTGCCTGAAATTTATTTTCATACCTTGGATAGATTGATTTCATGAAATTTATGTACAAACTACGTTTTCAAATTTAGTGAATATTCATAATATAAAAATAGGCACAAAAAGCGGAAAATCAGAGTAACTGAGTTTTGTTCGACAAACTTTTCTTGAGAAAACTCTAGAATATAAACAACAGCTTCAAGTTGTTGACAGTCAACAGTTAACAGTCAACAGTTAACAGTCTTCTATGAAAAAAGCTTTGTGATATATAGTCTTTTAAATGCGTGAATCTTGAATTTGTATCACTTTCCCTTCCTCCTCACACCTCCACCGAGTTATAGTTTATGAATTTCTCGTTAGCGCGACAATATTTTTATCAAGAGATTCAGCAGGCTGACGAGGAAATAAATTTAGCAAAGGCAGCTTTATATATTGCACAAGAAGAATATCCAGACCTAGACCCAGAGGAATATCTCAACGCCCTTGATACTATGGCGTGGGAACTGAAAGAACGCCTGCCCCAAGAGCGATATCCTCTACGGATGATTCAAACTATTAATCAATATATATACCAAGATTTAGGATTTTCTGGTAATAAAATTGACTATTACGATCCGCGCAATAGTTATCTCAATGACGTAATTGATAGACGATTGGGGATTCCTATTACTTTAGCCTTGGTTTACTTAGAAATTGCGCGGCGGATTGATTTTCCAATGGTGGGTATAGGAATGCCGGGACATTTTTTGATTCGTCCCGATCTTCCAGACATGGAAATTTTCGTTGATGCTTTCAATAGTGGTGAAATAATATTTGCCGAAGATTGCCAAGAAAGACTATCTCAGCTTTATCAGCAACCGATGACGCTACAACCAGAATTTTTAGCTGTGGTAACTAATCGGCAATTTTTGGCAAGGATGCTAACAAATTTAAAGTTTATTTACCTAAAACAGCAAAAGTTAGAAAAAACATTAGGAGCAGTGGAAAGAATTTTACTACTGTTTCCCGATTTAACTTTAGAATTGCGCGATCGCGGTTTGATCTATTATCAGCTTGGCTACTATCCCCAAGCCGCACAAGACTTACAAACTTATTTACTCAAAGTTCCTGACGCCCAGGATGCAGCCGTGATTCGGCGATTACTTGGGGAATTGGAGAAAGATGGGTAGGGAATGGGGGGATGGGGAGATGGGGAGATGGGGAGATGGGGAGATGGGGAGATGGGGGGATGAGGGAGTGTGGGGAGTGTGGGGGGAAAGAGAATTTATGCTTCCCCCTCCTTCCTCCCACACCTCCCACACCTCCCACACTTCCTAGAAAGCCCCATGCCCCATGCCCAATGCCCCATGCCCCATGCCCCATCCCCAATAACTAATTTTGTTCTTCTGCGACTCGTTTAAGGCGACGGAGTTGGGCTTCCATATCTTGTTTTGTCCAAGATGCGGCAAAGGTTTGGAAACCCCAACTTACTAGGGGATTGGGAATATCGAATTCAAAGCGGTTTAGCAGGAGTGTTCCTTTTGGTGTTGGTTGACATTCCCAGCGATCGCGTCCTTGAAAAAATCCCTTAAATCCCCACACTACCAAACCTGGTTGTCGTTCTATAACTACGCTGTACAAAGTAGGTTGAATGAGAGGAATTTGAATAATAAAACGACTTTGACTACCTACATCAGTACTCCAGACTTCCCCCACAGGTTCACAACGAAGGACAGGGTTCAGCCAACGGTGCATTAGGGCTAAATCAGTAATACAGCGTTCGACTACCGTGGCTGTAGCATTAATTTGAATCGATTGTTCCAGTACTTGGGACATTCTAGATTTTTTCAGCTGTTGCTGAAATTAGAGTAACGCAAAATGGGGCATGGGGCATGGGGCATTGGGCATTGGGCATTGGGCATTGGGAAGAAGAGCCGGAGCAAGGGCACAGGGGCACAGAGGAAAAACTCATCTTCCTTGTCTCCCTTGTCTCCCTTGTCTCCCTTGTCTCCCTCATCCCCCCATCTCCCCATCTCCCCATCTCCCCATCTCCCTTGTCTCCCCCACCTCCCTTTTGATGTTTTTTTTGAAAAAACCAAAAAAATTTCGATCGTATGAAACAGATAATGGGTTTACGAGTAATTTGCTGGTAAATTGATAGGCAAAACACTAGTAAACTTACTGGGATGCAGAATTATCCGACGGGTAACGCCGATTTCGCCTTAATTTCAGTAAAACAAGTTAGAGAGGAATGGGCGTTATGGGGCTGGGTATTGGGTATTAGATACTGGCGAAGAAATTCTTGTACAGGAACTTTCAGGTTGATGTGTTCCATTGTATAGGCGGCATTACTGTCTTCATACACTAGATGTGGTTCAAATACATGAAAGCTACTGTAAGTTTTGGTTCAAAAATCAATCAACATACTTGTTTTCCCAGTCCCTAGTTCAAATCAAGCCACCCGATAAGTATTTCAAGTGTTTTTGGCGAATTAAAAGCTTAATACTGGAAAACCATGAACACAACTTGGCAAGGAATAACCCAGTTGATAGATATTGGTTTATCGATGGGAGGACAGCAATTTTTGGCACAATCGCCGAGTTTACAAACAAGTCAAGCAGTAAACGAAGGCGTCACTGATGTGCAAGGAGTTGTTGAACAGTTAATTCTGTTTATGCCTCGCGTGCTGGGGGCTGTGGTAATTTTGTTTGTAGGTTGGCTAATTGCAGCGATCGCAGCCACAGTAATACAAAAAATCCTCAACCGCACAAACATAGATAACCGGATTGCCGCAGGTATAACAGGTCGTCAGGATATTCCCCAGGTGGAGAAGTTAATCTCTGACTTGGTTTTTTGGAGCATCATCTTACTGACGGCGGTGGCTGTTTTACAAACGCTGAATTTAGAAATCGCGTCTCGGCCCCTCAATACTTTTTTAGAACAACTCATTGGCTTTTTGCCAAAGTTGGTTGGTGCTGGAATTCTTTTGGCAACTGCCTGGGTATTAGCTAGTATTGTCAAAATTATTACTGTACGTTTATTGCGGACATTTAACCTGGATGAGCGTTTGAATCCACAACCTCCCGATAGCGTGCCCAGCCTCAATCAGTTGTCTCTAAGTGAAACCATTGCTAATGCTTTGTATTGGTTTATATTTTTACTGTTTCTCGTTCCGATTCTGGATACTCTCGGACTTCGGGAAGCCTTACAACCAGTACAAGCTTTAATTACAAAGATTTTGGTAATTCTGCCAAACATTTTAGCGGCGGCGCTAATTGCGGCAGTTGGCTGGTTTATAGCTAATGTAGTACGCCGAATTGTGACAAACTTGCTAGCGAGTGCTGGTGTTGACCATTTAGGTAGTCGATTTGGATTATCTTCCACTGCGGGAGTGCAACCTTTATCGAATATTATCGGTACGATTGTCTATATTTTGATTTTGATTCCTGTGGCGATCGCAGCCCTTGATGCTTTACAAATTGCTGCTATTTCCCAGCCAGCCATCGCTATGCTACAACAGGTTCTCAACGCCGTACCTGCTATTTTTACAGCGATCGCAATTTTGCTTGTTGCCTATTTCTTGGGACGATTTGTGGCAGATTTGGTCACAAGTATCCTGACTAATTTGGGCTTTAATAACATTTTCACTGTATTGGGTCTGACAACGCCTACCAGGCGAATTGTCATTTCTACCGAATCAGCAGAACCAACACCCCCTCCAATTCCCACCCGTACCCCATCGGAAATTGCAGGCATAGTTACCTTAGTGGGTATTATGCTATTTGCAACGGTGGCGGCGGTAAATATCCTGAATATTCCAGCCCTGACAACCCTAGTGTCTGGTATTTTGATTATTTTTGGGCGGATTTTGGCAGGTTTGATTATATTTGCCATCGGATTATTCTTGGCAAATCTAGCTTTTAACATTATTACCAGTTCTGGCGATCGCCAAGCACAAATTTTAGGACAAGTAGCGCGGATTTCCATCATTACTCTAGTTTCAGCAATGGCACTGCAACAAATTGGAGTTGCCAGTGATATTGTGAATTTAGCCTTTGGACTTTTATTAGGTGCGATCGCTGTTGCTATTGCCCTAGCTTTTGGCTTAGGAGGTCGTGATATTGCCCGCGAACAAGTTCAAGAGTGGCTCAATTCCTTCAAAAATAGAAACTAAAAGTTGATGAAAAACTCCATCCCACAAATTTTTGGGCATGGGGCATGGGGCATGGGGAAGATGTAACTAATCCCCAATGCCTTATGCGACGGGGCGATTAAAGACTTCCAAGTAAAAAATATTCGACAGAAGACTGTTGACCATTGACAGTCAACAGTCAACGGTCAACAACCTAAACCTATTTTTTGGAGTTACCTTATCCCTCTCCTCCCACAAGGGAATGGAGTTTTCCATCACTTTCTAAGTTTTACTTTGTGGAGTAATTCGTCTTTAATGCGGTTGAGAATTGAAGTTTCATCAAGGTTTGTCAAAATCCGATTAATTACTGCTTTTGGCCCATCAGGCCCCCAAGTTGCACCGTTGGCTAAATAAACTTTGGTAACTTGTCCAATGCCGTAAGAAGAAACACCTGCAACTCCGGCTTGGGTGAGGGCTACGGATATATAAGGAGCAAAAGCAATACCAGCGGTAGCGGTTGCAGAGATACCAAGTAAAGTTTTTAATCCACTCAAACCCAAGTTAGCCAATAGTTCGCTGGCTCCAATACCGCCCATACTGAGAGCAATTTTTTGTAGCAATTGTACGGCTCCTGCTTCAGTCATGGAGAAGCCATAGAGTTTAGATAAACCTAAAATTAAAGCAATATCAATAACTACACTACTAAGAATATCTACCACAGTTACCGGATTGAGAGCGATCGCCACTGCCTTAGCCATCACAGCTTTCCAAATTAGCTGATTGGCATTTTCCTCACGAATCATTAATTTTCGCTCTATCAATTGCTCATTTACGGTGTCAGCATAAAGCATAGTATTGAGAGCCACCAAAGCTTTGCCTTCGCGGTGCAAAATCTCCAAGATTTTCAGCTTCAGTTCTTCGACTTGGGCATTACCCGGACGCAACTGTATGCCTCTAGTGCCATCAGGGCGAAAAACTGCCGTTTTCACCAATGGCGATGCTGCTGACATGACAATTTCTAAAGGTGTGAGTAATTCCCGCACCCTTTCATCGCGGATTTTGTGATAAATTGCCATGCGATCGGCTTCTGGATATTGGTCTACTTTGTTAAACACCAGAATTATTGGTTTACCTGCTTCTCGCAATTGAGAAAGGGCGATATGTTCTATTTTTGTCATGTCCCCAGATATGACAAACAAAATCAAATCCGCTTGTTTGGCAATCTGTTCAGCTAATGCAGCGCGGGTTGCACCATCTACCTCATCTAACCCTGGAGTATCAATTAATTCCACCTGTGATTGACCAACACCAGGGAGAGTGACTCGCAAAGCCCGTTCAGTTTCCCCAACCGCCTCTTCACTAATAATCCAATTCACTCTTTGTGCAGCACGGGTAACACCATGCAGCGGCCCGGTTTCAAATACTGTTTGTCCAACTAAAGCATTGAGTAGCGAAGACTTACCACGTCCCACCATCCCAAAAGCAGCAATTTGCACCACCATGCGGTCTAACTTTCCTAACATGGTTTCCAAATCAGCAATTTCCGCCTCCAGCCCCGCTTTTTCTGGGGCGCTGAGGTCAAGATTACTCACTAAATTTCGCAGTGCGGTTTGTGCTTGTTTGTAATTCAGTTCCGTTTGAATATCGTCAAAACTGAAAATGGCACTATCTAGTTCTTCCTCCCAACTGGGTGAGTTGCTGTGATGAGGTTCGGGCAATGTGGAAGTCATAATTTAGATTCTTAGTTAACCTCGCTATTCGATCCTAGTTATTTTTAACAGAGAATGGGGAATTGCGGATGGGGCATTGGGCATTGGGCATTGGGCATTGGGCATTGGGCATTGGGCATGGGAGAAGATTCCCTCCTTTGCTTCCTGCTTCCCATCCTCTTCCCAGTGAACAGTCAACACTTAACACTTAACACTCGTGAAGCCATGTTTAAGAAATCGAGGTCTGGGTTGCTGGAGTGTTAACTTAGCTAATTAGTTGCCCTGGTGGGCAAAAATTATGAAAAGTTTTGCATCTTGGCTTGGTAAGCGCAAACAAAATAAGATAACTCGTTTTACAGCATCTATTCTGGCAACTTTGGCGATCGCTACGTCAATGTCTTTGATGAAGGCAGGCAGTATTAATTATGCCAGTGCTGCTCCTATAAAAATTACTACTATCAAAGAATTAAGTTCCACATCACCACGGCAAAGTCAAAATCAATCAAGTGTTGCCCAGTTACAAACTCATCAAATTCAGTATCAAACTGCTGGAATCGATGTTTTTGGACTGCTTCCCATTGTAGTTGTTGGTGGTTTTGTTATATTTGTTCCCCTGTTCTTTGGCGGACTGGTGGTCATTGGGGAACGGGAAGTTGGTATTATTGTCAGAAAATTTACTCTGTCTGGGCGGGGACTGCCACCAGGGAGGTTAATTGCTCTGAATGGTGAAGCTGGTTTACAGGCGGATACTCTAGCTCCTGGGTGGCACTGGGGTTATTGGCCGTGGCAATATTCGGTTCGTAAGGAATCGGTAGTTGTTATTCCCCAAGGTGAAATCGCTTTAATTGTGGCGGCAGATGGTGAATCTAACCCACCACAGCGCATTCTAGGCAAAATTGTCGATTGTGACAATTACCAAGATGCGCGGAAGTTCCTCACCCAAGGTGGTGAAAAAGGTCGGCAAATGGGTTTTCTCACGGCTGGAACTTACCGTATTAACACTGCTTTGTTTAAAGTCATCACCGCTGCAAATGCTACAAATCACGGTATGATTCCAGAACAGTTACGGGTTTATAGCATAGCTTCTGATAAAGTTGGCGTTGTTACTACTCTGGACGGTTTACCAATTGCCGATGGTGAAATTGCAGGGCCGATAATTCAGGGACACAATAATTTTCAAAATGGTCAGAAATTTATCGATGGTGGTGGACGGCGGGGTTTACAAGAACAAATTTTACTTTCTGGTTCTTGGAATTTAAACCCCTGGTTTGTTCAGGTGGAACAAGTACCGATGACGGAAATTCCCATTGGCTATGTGGGTGTGGTGATTTCTTTTGTGGGTAAGGCACATCAAGATGTTAGTGGCGCAGCCTTCACACATGGTAACTTGGTAAACCAAGGACATAAGGGTGTGTGGGTGGAACCGTTGTATCCTGGAAAGCACCCGATTAATTCCCGAATCATGAAAATTGAATTGGTGCCAACCACCAATATTGTTTTAAACTGGTCGGGTCGCACCGAACGCCACAGCTATGATGCTAAACTGGCTTCTCTAACTGTGCGATCGCGTGATGGATTTGCCTTTGATTTGGAAGTAGCGCAAATTATCCATGTGGGTGCTTTGGATGCACCGAAGGTAATTTCCCGCGTTGGCGCAATGCAAAACCTCGTAGACCATGTATTAGAGCCAACCATCGGCAATTATTTTCGCAATTCAGCCCAAGATTATACAGTATTAGATTTCTTGACAGCTCGCAGCGAACGACAAGCTGAGGCGGCTGAATATATTAAAACAGCACTGCGGGCTTATGATGTGCAAGCCATCGATACCCTCATTGGTGATATTCAGCCACCAGCGTCGTTAATGCAGACACAAACAGACCGGAAAATTGCTGAAGAAGAACGCAAGACTTATGAAGTCCAGCAGTTGGCGCAAACCCAACGTCAGCAATTAGTCCGGGAAACAGCCCTGGCTGATATTCAGCAAGAAATGGTGAAATCAGAGCAAAGCGTACACATAGCCGGCTTGAAGGCTCAAGCCCAAATTAAGCAAGCCACAGGTGAAGCCGAGGGAATAAAACTCAAGGCAATTGCCGAAGCTGAAAGTATTCGCGCCACTGGTAACGCCAAAGCCGAAACCTACCGCGCTGGTGTAGAAGCCTTGGGTTCGCAAGGTTATACAGCAATGCTACTGATGCAAATTATAGGCGATCGCCATGTCCGTTTGATTCCAGATATTCTCGTTGGCAGTAACGGCAATAATAACGGCTTAGTAGATGGTCTACTATCGTTGATTTTATGGAATCAAAGCGCTAAAAATGGCGATTTAACAGCTACACCTTTGCATCCACAACCCATAACCCCCACCCAAACAACCCCAGAAAACGGAATTCCACCCATAGTTGTGAATTTTCCAGTGGATAAATAACAACATGAATTTAGAGTAGAGCCAGAACGCAAATACCCAAAGGCTCAGATCCCCAACTTCTTCGACAAGTCGGGGATTTTTTTGTTCGTAACTCATTTGAAGAAGGCAGAAGGCAGATGGCAGAGGGCAGAAGGATCAAGTCAGAACCCTCCTGACTTGGAGCCACTGAACAAGAGTTCAGTGGGGGTCTTAAACCGCAAGTTCGCCTCCGGTAACGGGCAGAAGACAGGAACCAGAATTCCATAAAAGCCAACTGAGCCTCCTGCCCTCTGCCTTTCCCGATAAAGCTCGGATAATCACTTATGATTAAAAATTCTCCGTGTAAGAGCGTCTCCCCTTCTTTGCGTCAATCCGAAATATTCATCTAAAATGCTGTAACTAAGTTTATCCTTGATAGCAAGGATAAATTTAGTTACATAAAAAACTATATCACCAGATTTATGTCCATAGATTTACGAGCATTTTTTCAGGCTAGTGACCCCAGTCGAACTTTGTTCGTCAACAATATGTCAGATGTAAAATACTACATTGATTTTTCTGGGGTGCGAGGCGGAGATATTATTGGTAAGCTGAAGCAAAAAATTACTTTTTTCAAGCCCAATGAACCTACTTGTACTTTATTTACTGGGCATATTGGCTGTGGAAAATCAACGGAATTATTAAGGCTACAGGCAGAACTGGAAAAATCAGATTTTCAGGTAGTGTATTTCGAGTCTAGCGAAGACTTGGAAATGACTGATGTGGATATTGCAGATGTGTTGCTGGCCATCGCTCGGCGCGTCAGTCAAAGTCTGGATAAAATTACACTGGAGGAAACCAGCAAGTTTAACGATTTACTCCAAGGTGCGTGGAAGGTCTTAAACTCCGAAGTCACAGGAGCAAAAGTCAAGCTGGGTGGTGTCGATGTTGGTGTCAGTGGCGACAAAGAAAAGCTATCTTTGGCTTTTGGTATTGGTGAAATCACCACCAAGATGAAAAGCGACCCCACATTACGGACAAAACTCAATCAATATTTAGCACCACAGAAAACTACCTTGTTAGAAGCGATTAATCGGGAATTATTGGAACCAGCGATCGCTAAACTAAAACAACAGGGTAAACAAGGTCTGGTGGTCATTGTCGATAATCTCGACCGCATAGATAATCGCGTCAAAGCTTGGGGTCGTCCGCAGCAGGAATATTTATTTGTAGACCAGGGTGAATTTTTGACAAAACTGAATTGTCATTTAATTTATACCATGCCCCTGTCTTTGAAATTTTCCAACGATTACGGAATGCTTACCCAGCGATTCCCCGAAGACCCGAAAGTATTGCCGATGGTACCACTACAATGGCCCGATGGTAGCGTCCACGAACAGGGAATGGCACTGATGAAACAGATGGTGCTAGCGAGAGCCTTTCCTGACTTGCAGCCAGACGATCGCTTGAGTAAGATTACTGAAGTTTTTGATAATCCTGCCACCCTAGACCGCCTATGTAAATTGAGTGGCGGTCACGTGCGAGACTTACTTAGACTGCTGAACACTTGGATTATGGAAGAAATGGCGCTTCCCTTATCGCGTGATACCTTAGACCAAGTTATTCGCGCCCGTCGCAACGAAATGATCATGCCCATTTCCGACGAAGAATGGCAACTGCTACGACACGTCAAGCAAAACAAAAAAGTCAGCGATGACCAAGGATACCAAAAATTAATCCGCAGCCGCTTTGTGTTTGAATATCGCGATAGCGGTGAATCTTGGTTTGACGTTAACCCGATTTTGCAAGAAGCAAGGGAATTACAGTGAGGAATCAGGGAACCGAAAAATAATTAAATTATCAAACCAGAAACCAAAAATGTTTTGTTAAAAGCTTACACACAATTGCACAAAATTACAGAAGAATTGTACTTAGCTTCGGATAAAGCTGTAGAAAACAATGATTTTGAAGATGCTAGTTTACTAGCTAGTAGAGCAGATAGACTTTATGAAGAAATAGAAAATTTAGAGATTGTAATTTCAGAACAAGAGGAGATATGAAAACAATCCAAGAGTTAAAAATTCGTATTCAAGAACTCAGCAAACAAACTGTTGAATTTAGTAGAAAAGCATCTGAAGTTTGTTTAACTGACCGTCAGCAAGCCAAGTATTTTAGACAACAAGCAAGAGAAGCTAGTAAACGCACTCAAGTATTGATACAAGAATTAAAACGCCAGGAAATTTAATTTTGTGGTCAAATTAACACGAAATGGGCGGTTAGAAACCGCAGTTACACAGGCAAAACCCACGGAGGTGGGTTTAAAAACCTCAATTTTTTCTTAGTCCGCGGAGGCGGACTTTGTTTGTATAGCCGCGAATTCCATTCGCCCTAGTTTTTTTAATCCAAAATCCAAAATCCAAAATCCAAAATTGGTATGACAGACTCCCAACCGCCCAAAGTTAACCCTGTTGACAACGATGTCTACGACGAGCTACCCCTACGTTCTTTGCAACAATTAGCATGGGCGATTGAATCTTCTGTGGCACAATTTAAGCTGATTTTGGCACGATGTAATTATGCCAAACTGCGCGATCGCCTGATCCAAAGATTGCAAGAAATCTGTCAAGTTGAAATTCAGCTGTTGGTGTTACAGCCATCTCACAAAACTCTTTACACAGCCATTCGCGACAAATTTGACGAGAACCTACCAGCTTGCATCATGGTTGTGGGTTTAGAGACAGTGCCGAATTTAGCTGCGATATTGACTTCTGCTAATCAGGTGCGGGAGGAGTTTCGCAAGAACTTTGCTTTTCCCTTGGTGTTGTGGATTGATGATGAAATCTACAAACAACTGATGCAATTAGCTCCAGATTTTGAGAGTTGGGCTACTACGAAAAATTTTGCGATCGCTCAGCATGACTTAAGCAATTTCATCCAACAACTTGCCGAGCAATACTTTAACAATAACCTCAATTTAAATTTAGATGCTTATCGAGTTTTAGAAACAGAATTAGCAGCAGCCCAGAGAGATTTATCACTAGAATTACAAGATGCCAGCCCAGAACTAAAAGCTAATTTATTTTCTTTGTTGGGTTTCGTCAAACAAGTAAATCACAAAATCGACCTAGCCTTAGAACATTATCAAGTGGCTTTAGCGCTTTTTAGGCAAATTAATTTTACAGCACAGGAAATTCAAATTATTGGCGATATTGCATTTTGCTATTATCTCAAAGCTTTTAAAACTCCAGATATTAATCATTTAGATTGGCAACACACTCGGCATTATATTCATGAATATATCAATTTAATTACTAAAAATAAACAATTAATTGCCAATTCCATATTTAAATTTGGTGTTATCTTGCGTGATTTACAAGAATGGAAACATTTAAGAAATCTTGCCGAATATGCATTAAAGATACATCAAGCTGATAATCAATCTACAGAACTAGCAAAGGATTACGGCTTTTTAGCCGAAGTAGCTTTAGCTGAGGAACGCTCCTTAGAAGCAAATAAATTTGCCCAGCAAGCCATAAATATTGTGGGAAATATTGTAGGGGCAAATAGCTCTCTCACCCTACTCAATGATTTAAGTCTTTATCGATATCTTTTAGCTCGTTCTCAATATCATTTAGGAGACTATCAACAAGCAATTCAGAACTTAGAAACAGCCAAAGATATCGGCAATCCGCAGGTAGATTTAAAGCTTTATCTCAACATTCTCCATCATTTGCAAAAGCTTTATTTCGAGGAAAAAGCATATCTCAAAGCCTATGAAACCAAACAGCAACAGCGTTCCGTGGAACAGCAATTTGGTTTGCGGGCGTTTATTGGTGCTGGGAGATTACAGGCGACAAAACAAGTAGGAGCCACAGGATTTGCACAGCTGCGCGTTGATAATAAAGATAGTATTGCCCCAGAAATAGCTGCATCTGGTCGTCAATTGGATGTAGAACGTTTAATTGAACGCATTGGCCGTCCAGATAAAAAGTTGATAGTAATTCACGGGCAATCAGGTGTAGGTAAAAGTTCCCTAGTGAATGCAGGACTTGTGCCAGCTTTAAAGAATCAAGCAATAGGTATTCAAGATAATTTACCTGTAACGATGCGCGTTTACACCAATTGGGTGGAAGAGTTGGGGCGGCTTTTGGGAGTGGAGGAGACGGGGGGACGCGGGGACGGTCTGACGCGGGGATGGGGAGATGGGGAGATGGGGAGATGTGAGGATGAGGCAGAGTTAGAACTTCAAGGTTCGACCTCAGAACTCCGAACTTCGACTTCGGAACCGGAACGTTCTCATTTAGAACCAGAACATTCTCATTTAGAACCCGAACATTCTCGTTTAGAACCCGAACATTCTCGTTTAGAACCCGAACGTTCTCGTTTAGAACCCGAACATTCTAGTTTAGAACCCGAACATTCTAGTTTAGAACTGGAACGTTCTAGTTTAAAACCTGAACGTTCTCGTTTAAAACCTCAACATTCTAGTTCACAACCTCAACCTTCCACCTCAGAACCCCGTTCATCCACCTCAAACACTCAAACTCCTAATTCCTCACTCCTAACTCCTAACTCCTCACTCCTAACTCCTAACTCCTCACTCCTAACTCCTAACTCTCTACTCATTCAACTTCGCGAAAACGAACAGCGTAACCTCCGCACAGTACTAATTTTTGACCAATTTGAGGAATTTTTCTTTGTTTACACCGAACCAACACAAAGAAGGCAATTCTTTGAGTTTTTGGGAGAGTGTCTCAATGTTTTATCGCTGAAAGTTATCTTATCGCTGCGGGTGGATTACATCCATTACTTGCTAGAGTGCAATGATTTGCCCAGTCTGAAAATTATTGGCAATGACATTCTCAGTAATAACGTGCTTTACAAATTGGGGAACTTCTCACCTGATGATGCCAAATCAATTATCCAGCGTTTAACGGAAAATACTAGCTTTCGTTTGGAAGCGGCTTTAGTCGAACAACTCGTAGAAGACTTAGCCGCAGAATTGGGTGAAGTGCGTCCTATTGAATTACAAGTTGTGGGGGCGCAGTTACAAACGGAGAACATTACAACTCTGGCAGAATATCAGCAACGCGGTACTAAAGAACAACTGGTTAAGCGTTATTTGGATGAAGTTGTTAATGATTGCGGTGTGGAAAATCAGCAAATGGCGGAATTATTAATGTATTTGCTGACAGATGAAAAAGGAACTCGTCCGCTAAAAACTCGCGCTGAGTTGGAACGGGATTTACACGCATTAAGCGAAGAAGCTGACAAAACTAAATTCTCCCCATCTCCCCATCTCCCCATCTCCCCCTCCAACTTAGATTTAATATTAGAAATTTTTGTCGAATCCGGCTTAGTGGTTTTGTTACCAGAGAATCCGGCTGACCGTTATCAACTGGTACATGACTACATCGCCGCCTTTATCCGCCAGCAACAGGAACCGAAGTTAAAGCAAGTGATGGCGGAACTGCAAAAAGAACGAGAACAAAGAAAACAAAGTGAAGTTAAACTCAATCGCGTTCTCAAACGCGCCCTTTTTGGTTCCATCACCGCAGGTTTAGGATTTGCTGCTTTAGCTGCGGGAACATTCCAGTGGTCAGTAGAGGCAAATGTTAGTCAAATTAACGCCATCAATAATTCTTCTGAAGCCTTTGCTATCTCCGGACAATATCCAGATGCTTTAATCACAGCCTTAAGGGGAAGTAGCAAACTCAAGCATACACTTTGGGCACAGCACGAAAGCGATACCCTAATGCACGCTGTGTTTACTTTACAGCAAGCGGTTTATTTAAAGCCAAATGAAAAAAAAGAAAATCGAGCGATCGAGGTTAATACCTTAGAAGGGCATAGCGATAGGGTCAATAGTGTCGCCTATAGCCCCAATGGACAACAGTTAGCTTCTGCTAGTGATGACAACACCATCAAAATCTGGGATGTCAGCAGTGGTCAACTCCTCAAAACTCTCAAGGGTCATAGCGATAGGGTCTTTAGTGTCGCCTATAGCCCCAATGGACAACAGTTAGCTTCTGCTAGTGATGACAACACCATCAAAATCTGGGATGTCAGCAGTGGTAAACTCCTCAAATCCCTCAAGGGTCATAGCAAAGGGGTCACAAGCGTCGCCTACAGCCCCAATGGACAACAGTTAGCTTCTGCTAGTTTTGACAAGACGATCAAAATCTGGGATGTCAGCAGTGGTAAACTCCTCAAATCTTTCAAGGGTCATAGCAAAGGGGTCACAAGCGTCGCCTACAGCCCCAATGGACAACAGTTAGCTTCTGCTAGTGTTGACAACACCATCAAAATCTGGGATGTCAGTAGTGGTAAACTCCTCAAATCCCTGCCTGGTCATAGCGATAGGGTCAATAGCGTCGCCTACAGCCCCAATGGACAACAGTTAGCTTCTGCTAGTGATGACAACACCATCAAAATCTGGAATGTCAGCAGTGGTAAACTCCTCAAATCCCTGCCTGGTCGCGATAGGGTCAATAGCGTCGCCTACAGCCCCAATGGACAACAGTTAGCTTCTGCTAGTGTTGACAACACCATCAAAATCTGGGATGTTAGCAGTGCTAAACTCCTCAAAACCCTGCCTGGTCATAGCAGTTGGGTCTTTAGTGTCGCCTACAGCCCCAATGGACAACAGTTAGCTTCTGCTAGTGTTGACAAGACGATCAAAATCTGGGATGTCAGCAGTGGTAAACCCCTCAAATCCCTCAAGGGTCATAGCAGAGGGGTCACAAGCGTCGTCTACAGCCCCAATGGACAACAGTTAGCTTCTGCTAGTTTTGACAACACCATCAAAATCTGGGATGTCAGTAGTGGTAAACTCCTCAAATCCCTCAAGGGTCATAGCAGTTCGGTCTTTAGCGTCGCCTACAGCCCCAATGGACAACAGTTAGCTTCTGCTAGTGATGACAACACCATCAAAATCTGGGATGTCAGCAATGGTCAACTCCTCAAAACTCTGTCTGGTCATAGCAATGTTGTTCATAGCGTCGCCTACAGCCCCAATGGACAACAGTTAGCTTCTGCTAGTTTTGACAACACCATCAAAATCTGGGATGTCAGCAGTGGTAAATTCCTCAAAACTCTGTCTGGTCATAGCAATGTTGTTCATAGCGTCGCCTACAGCCCCAATGGACAACAGTTAGCTTCTGCTAGTGATGACAACACCATCAAAATCTGGGATGTCAGCAGTGGTCAACTCCTCAAAACCCTGACTGGTCATAGCAGTTCGGTCTTTAGCGTCGCCTACAGCCCCAATGGACAACAGTTAGCTTCTGCTAGTTATGACAGCACCATCAAAATCTGGGATGTCAGCAGTGGTAAACCCCTCAAAACCCTAACTAGTCATACCAGTTGGGTCTATAGCCTCGCCTACAGATCCAATGGACAACAGTTAGCTTCTCCTAGTGATGACAGCACCATCAAAATCTGGGATGTCAGCAGTGGTCAACTCTTGAAAACCCTGACTGGTCATAGCAATTGGGTCAGAAGTGTCGCCTACAGCCCCAATGGACAACAGTTAGCTTCTGTTAGTGATGACAAAACAATAATTTTATGGGATTTGGATTTAGATAATTTATTACTCAGTGGTTGCAATTTGCTAAATAATTACCTCATTGCCCATCCAGAAGTGTTAGAAGAGTTGCAATCTTGCCAAACTCCATCCGGGTTGGCACAAGCAGCGACAGTGTTAGTCATCCAAGGTGAGAAGTTAGCGCGAAACGACGATATTAATAACGCTGTTAAAAAGTTCAACAAAGCACAGCAGTGGGATAATAAATTAAAGTTTGATTCCCAGGCGAGAGCAAAAGAGTTTGTCAACAAAGGCAAGGCTGAACGTTTAGTTGATGAAGGAAATAATCCCTTACAACAGAAAAAATTTAAGGAAGCACTAGCAGCTTACACCGCAGCTCTCAAGTTCGAACCAAAAGTGCAAATTCCTACAAGTTCTTGGCATGCAATATGCTGGGATGGGAGTTTACAAAAACAAGCAGCTGATGTGTTACCAGCCTGTGAAAAAGCCGTTGCACTTGCACCTGAAGATGGCAAC
This sequence comes from Nostoc linckia z4, assembly GCF_002608075.1. Taxonomy (GTDB): domain Bacteria; phylum Cyanobacteriota; class Cyanobacteriia; order Cyanobacteriales; family Nostocaceae; genus Nostoc; species Nostoc linckia. The sequence continues at coordinate 564 of NZ_LAHA01000009.1, read as the reverse complement.
ATTCGTGACAGTCGCGGCTTGGCTAGGGCGCTAACAGGAAACACCCAAGGAGCAATTGAGGATTTTGAAGCATACATCGCCCAGACTCAGGATAAAAATAGTAGAGCACAACGGCAGCGCTGGGTGAAAGATTTACGGGCGGGGAAAAATCCGTTTACAGATGCAGAACTTAAGAAGTTACGGAATTAGGGCATTGGGCATGGGGCATGGGGCATTGGGAGTAGTGACTGATGACTGTTGATTGTTGACTGGGGAGTTATATCATGTACGCATAATTAGTTATGATTCCCACAGCCATTGCACCCCACCCCTTAATCCCCTCCCCGCTCTTCGGGCTACGGTGTACACACAAGTACTATCTGTAAGGGTTTCAAGCCGTAAAGACCATTTTAACTGTCATTACGAGCGAAGCGTTCGCGAAGCGTCTCGTAGAGAAGTAATCGCATAATCCCGTGGTTTTTGCGATTGCTTCGTCGTTCCTCCTCGCAATGACAGGCTTTCGGAGCGATCCAACAGCTTAGGGATAGACGACGAAACCAAGTGTGAGGTGTAATTTCAAGACTT
>NZ_LAHA01000083.1 GCF_002608075.1 Nostoc linckia z4 | reverse complement strand
AGTGCAGTAATGTATGTAGCCGAGCCGTGCTAACAGACCGAGGGCTTGACCTCTGATTTCAATTTATTTCCCATTCCTTGCAGTCTTCAGGGTTTTGAACAAGTTAGCAGTTGATAGTTAGAAGCCAGGAGTTATGAATCAACAAACTCTTTTATTTCTAACTCTTAACTCCTAACTCATCACTCCAAAAGTTTTCCTGGTGTCTATTGCGCGGTGGAACCACACTGAATCCTTCCCGAACTCAGAGGTGAAACGCTGCTGCGGCAACGATAGTTTAGGGGTTGCCCTACGCTAAAATAGCTCGATGCCAGGTTCTATTTTTCTCTTTTACCCTCTAGCTTTATTCAATGGCTAGGGGGTAAATGTTTTAAAGCGGATTTGATATTTGATAAGAGATATATCACCTATATTATGTTGTGAACATAGCATATTTACTCCCCTGTAAATTAATATCTTTCTTGTGATATCTTTCTTGTGCCACTTTCCAAATTAAATAAATAGGAAATCCGTGAAACATCCAGAAGCGTAAAAAGATTTAAATCGATTCACTGCACAAATTAAGTAAATAAACACTTCAAGCTTTTTTTATCATCTATGGTAGGTGATAGGAATATTTCAACCCACATTCTGCACCAAAACTGCCACATAGAGAAAACAGTAATTAAATCAAGAGTGTTTGTAAAAATTAAGACAATAAACCTAAATAGATAAAGAGAGCAGTAAGAATTAAAGTAAAAGTCAAAAAATAGATAAAATCAGCCGCTTCATTTTTTAACATACTCTGGCTTAATTTTTTACTTTCTATCCCTCCAGTTTTACTCTTTAATCAAAAACTAGCTCCAAAATTCCTTGCCATTTTTTTTGTTTGTGACAAGTTCCGGGTGCGTAATGTGGGATATAAGTCTTGCTGCTATCAAAAGCACTCTCCTTGATAGAGAGCGCTTTTGATTCTATTTAATTTTCAGTTCAGTTGACTAGGGCAACGATTAACCGTTGATAGCAGGAGCGCTGATTGCAACAGGAGCCGTTTCGGCAGATGCCAAGTCTAAGGGGAAGTTGTGAGCATTGCGCTCGTGCATTACTTCCATACCCAGGTTTGCACGGTTGATGATGTCAGCCCAGGTATTGATTACACGACCTTGAGAGTCGATGATGGACTGGTTGAAGTTGAAACCGTTGAGGTTGAAAGCCATTGTGCTTACACCCAAAGCGGTGAACCAGATGCCGATTACAGGCCATGCTGCTAGGAAGAAGTGCAAGGAACGGCTGTTGTTGAAGGATGCGTATTGGAAGATTAGGCGACCGAAGTAACCGTGTGCTGCAACGATGTTGTAGGTTTCTTCTTCTTGACCGAATTTGTATCCGTAGTTTTGTGATTCGCTTTCGGTGGTTTCACGAACTAAGGAAGAGGTTACCAAGGAACCGTGCATTGCAGAGAATAAAGAACCACCGAATACACCAGCCACTCCTAACATGTGGAAGGGGTGCATGAGGATGTTGTGTTCTGCTTGGAACACGATCATGAAGTTGAAGGTTCCGGAGATTCCCAAGGGCATACCGTCAGAGAAGGAACCTTGTCCGATGGGGTAAATCAAGAATACTGCTGTTGCTGCTGCTACTGGCGCGGAGAACGCTAGGCAGATCCAAGGACGCATTCCCAAGCGGTAAGATAGTTCCCACTCACGTCCTAAGTAGCAGAATACGCCAATCAGGAAGTGGAAGATTACCAATTGGTATGGGCCACCGTTGTAAAGCCATTCATCTAATGATGCTGCTTCCCAAATTGGGTAGAAGTGTAAACCAATGGCGTTGGAAGATGGTACTACTGCTCCGGAGATGATGTTGTTTCCGTAGAGTAAGGAACCTGCTACTGGTTCGCGGATGCCGTCGATGTCTACTGGGGGTGCTGCGATGAAGGCGATTACGAAGCAAGCTGTTGCTGCTAGTAAGGTGGGGATCATCAGGACGCCGAACCAACCGATGTATAAGCGGTTGTTGGTGCTGGTTATCCAGTTGGCGAAGCGACCCCATACGTTGGCGCTTTGGCGCTGTTGAATGGTTGCTGTCATTGTTTTATGATTGCGGTTAAATTTGATGTATGTATCAGGCGGTTTTGTTTTCGCCTGTGAGTATACTTTACACTGCTTTACAAAAGTTAATCAAGTGCTAAAAATTTTGTAGAGTCAATGGCAATGATTATTTTTACTTATTTAAGAGCTAGATGGGTGTCCAGATGCATAAGCGAGGAAAAAAGAGCGATCGCGGCAAGGATGATTTATAAAAGCCTCAAACAAGGCATTTTGGTTAATCCATAAGATAATTAATTTGTGCAGCACGTAAGTTCTAATATCATTTGTCGCTTCCTGAACAGCATTGGTTTATTCCCTGGCTTAGAGTGTCAAACTATTTCCCTCATCTGTTCACACTCCGAAGTCACGACTTGCTAAATCACCAACGGTTCAAGTTCGTGGCTATACCATTGTCGTTGATACCATTCGGCAATTAAGGGACGAACAACAAACTTGGGATGACTTTCGCCTTTGACATCAATGCGTAAACTTGAATAAGGGCGGTGCTTGTGAAAACCGTAACCGTTGCGACCTACGAACAAATGCGATCGCGCCACTAATTTATTTTCTTCCATTAAATTCACTCCTTCAATCCGCTGGCGTCGCAGACTAAATCCGCTACCACCACAAACAATCCAGTGGATATGAGAATCTGCGTGTCCTGTATCCATTGTTTGCAGATATTCTAAACAGTGGGCGTGTCCATTCAATACCAAATCCACCAAAGGACGCCCCTGATTTAAAGAACCTATTTTTTGAGCGACTCGATCTAAAACATCACGCAAGTGCTTGCGAATTGTCAAAGTTTGTGCTTGTTGCCACTTTGTTGCTTCAGTCACGTAAGGAGGATGGTGGAAATAAATCACCCGTCCCCGAACTTCGTCAGTATTCCAAGATTCAATTAGTCTGTACTTGAGCCAATCAAGTTGTTCGATGTCAATCTGCGTTGGTCGGTCTGTGGCTAGTTGCTTATTAATATCAACAATAATTTCTTCAATTTGGGACAACTTAGCTTGGAAATCCTCTAATTCATCAGCATCACTAGGGTTTTCAGGATTTAGCTTGGCTGAGGTTTCCATAATTTGCATTTTTTGTTGCTCTAAATCCTGACGACGTTTTTCCAAAACTTTGCGGTCTACTTCACCTTGCTTTGTCTTTGGCAATGGTGGTGGGTCGTTAAATGTATTAGAATCCAAGGCGAAGAAATCAATACCGCCATAGCGAAAAGTGTAGTAGCGATTGGGAAGGCGCGTAAAGTGCCCTGGTTGATAGCAAAGACAACGACCCGTGTCTGTTTTGGCAGTGTAGTGGTGATTTAGATGAGCCTCTAATGCTCCTGGAAGCTCAAACGCTTTGAGATAGTCTAAAAAAGCCCGTGCGTAGGCGTCACCTGTTCTCGAACCATGCAAACCCACATCTAAATCTAACCGCGATCGCAACAGTTTACGAATCGGTAATGTTGTCAGAGATGCTAAGCCTAAGACAACTGGCAAGTCATAATAATCATGATTTCCGGGTACGGGTAAAATCGGCAGCTTAAAAACCATCTGGTCATAAGTAATCTTTTTAGGATGCTCTCCACCAACAAGAAACTCTCGGTAAGGGTGAATGAAGTTTTGCTGGTAGTATTCACTCGACCCCACTAAATAGATCACATCCCCAGTGTGTAGCATAAAACGACATTCATCGTGGTGGGGCAGCATGAGTTCGGCCACCTGTCGCTGGGGATTCTGTCCCTGATGGTTTCCAGAACCGCTATCACCTACAACTAAAAACGAAAACTCCAAATCCTCTGGATGACCATCATCCAACACTAATCCAGTTTGGTCGATGTTGCGTTCCACAATCAACGGATCTTGCCATCGTACCCGCTGATTCATTTTGCGAATTTTCTTAGCAATAGATGGGTCGGATACTAGTTTCAAGGCAATCTAACTCCTTCTTTAATTGGAGGTCATGGGGCATTGGGCATTGGGGATAGAAGATGATGAGGGAGATGGGGGAGATGTCAATACTGCTCGCTTTGTGCATTTTCAACTCGGAATTTGGTTTTGGGAAAAGGTGAGCCAGCGCGGTCTTGGGGGTTTCCCCCATGAGCGACTGGCGTTAGCGTCAGCGTTAGCGACGAAGGAGCGTCACCCCGAAGGGGTTAAAGGGTAAAGGTTTTTTCTTTCCCCTTTCCCCTGCCCCTTATCCCCTTCAGGGCCCCCCCTTCCCCTTTTCCCCAAAACCCGACAAGTATTGGGGGAGATGTAGCTTTAGCTTCTCTTTGGGAGGCGCTAGCGCGAACCCGCAGGGTGGCAGACAAGGGAGACAAGGAAGACATGGGGAAAACTTGTCACTCACTAGTCCCCAATGCCCAATGCCCAATGCCCAATGCCCAATGCCCAATGCCCTCAACCTTCTGGTGGATTTTTCATCTCAATAACCAAATTGGGGAGTCCCTCTAATTTTTCTGTAGGCTCAACTTCTTCTGTTAGTGGTACAAAAACTTTTAAACCTGCTGGTACACACTTCACTTCTATTGGTGTTGTGCCGATGACTTCGCCGTCCAAAACAACTTTTTGTGGTGGCTCTGTAGTAATTTTAAATTCTTTGGCTCGTAGATAACCAATATCATTGCGTTCTGCGGCGTTGCCTGTGGAAGCTGTTTGGAACAGATGGAATGTTGCGGCGATCGCTCCGGCTTTACTAGTAGGAGCTACAATTGTTAGGTCTAGCAGTCCATCGTCATAAATTAGACCTGCTGGCCCTTGTGCTAATACTGAAGTCGGAGGTGCGGCATTGGCTACTGTCACTGCACAAGCGCTAGTTTTAATTATTCTGTCTTCAGTTTCTATTTCAACATCAAAGTTCTTTAAGTTTCTTAGTTGCTGAATTCCCGCTAAAACGTAGGCCATCATCCCAAAACGATTTTTAGCTTCCCGGTCTGCTAGTTCTACGGTTTCAGCCTCAAAGCCAATACCCACAAGCAGTACCATTGGCAGATCGTTACAATAAGCCACGTCTACATTACGCGTTCCTCCCTGCAAAATTGTCTGACATGCAGCTGCGATGGTATCTGGAATTCCTAAAGCTGTAGCAAATGCGTTGGCTGTACCTCTAGAAATTATACCAAATGGTATATCAGTACGGAGGACTGCTGCTGCTGCTGCTGAGAGGGTACCATCTCCCCCCGAAGCAATTATCGCATCTACCCCTCGCTCTACTGCTGCGTAAGCCAAAGCGTCAGCACCAACTTCCTCAGTTGTTAAATAAATATCTAAATCAATTTCGGGTTCTAATATTGCTCGAATTTCTGCCAGTTCTGATTCTGGGTCACCCTGACCCGCGACTGGATTGAAGATGAGGCAGGCGGAACGATTCATAGGAAATAAGAACTAAGCTTGGATCGCTAAGATATCAAAGTATTTGTACTATTCTCCTACTATTGTGACTTCTTTTGACTGACTTGGTTACACTGTCTTGAAATAGGGAGTATGGAGTAGACAAGTAAACCTTTTTGATGTTGATTGTTTGTATGATTTATTACATAAGTTTTTATTTAAAAAAAGGAGTAGTAAAAAATTTTCATTGCTCATTGTGATTGCAATTGATGGATTATCTGCTAAAAATCTTCTGAACAAAAAAAATCAACTCGATGTTTTTTACGTATAAAGGTAAGTTTTTATTACAAAACCAAATATTTTTCTGAGCGAATCACGTAGCTAGCAGCGTTGAATAACCCCGAAGTATACTATCTCTTAGTAGCTAGTCCAACCGAGACGTTATTCTAAATTGTCAATTCTGAATTCTGACTTCTGGTATATAAAGCCACAATTGAAAGATACTATAATTTGATAATACAAAATAATAAATTCACAAAAATTGAAGTTGCTGGATAACCTTATTTTTATAAGTGGTCAAAATTTTAGTTTCTATGTCACAAAAGTCACCATTTTTTTGTTAAGAAATCTAAATATACAATTCCCAGAGTATTTAGCATTGTAAAATAAGCAGTGAATTTTGGCGATTAATAAATTAGGAGAAATTTAGCTATTTTTTGATACAATCAACACTCTAATTGTAGAAAATTAATAATTAATTTCACGGATAGGTCTAATTGACAAACCACTCATTTTTCTATTATTGGTTTTTCTTCTTCGTTATCACTCTTGCCCGATATTTTCTGATAGCTGGAGGAGCTTACTTGCTCTTTTATTCAGTTCTGGGAAAGTCTCTCACCAACAAGAGTTTGCGTATAAAACCGTTGATGAATTCTTCTATTTTCAAAGATATTCAATTATCGATACTCTCCGCAGCGATTTTTGGGATTTCTGGAGCGTTCATTATTTCAGAGTATTTTTTAGGAAAAACGCTACTATACACTAATTTCTCCGAGTACGGACTGTGGTATTTGCTAGCGAGTTTTTTTGTAGTGTTAATTCTTCAAGATACATACTTTTACTTTATCCATCGGATGTTTCATCATCCCCTAATTTTTAAATGGATGCATTATGGACATCATCGTTCGGGAGAACCAACGCCTTGGAGTTCTTCAGCATTTGATTTTCCAGAGGCGATTGTACAAGCACTTTTTTTTGTAGGTGTAATATATATAGTTCCACTACATTTTCTCACCTTAGTGGCCGCACTGATAACTATGACAATTTGGGCAGTGTTTACTCATCTGGGATTTGAGATATTTCCCCCTTCATCTCAAACCAACTGGATTGGAAAATGGCTGATTGGTTCTATGCATCATTCAATACATCACCGCAAATATAAAGTACACTACGGTTTGTATTTTACTTTCTGGGACAAACTACTAGGCACCCAAGACCCTGATTATGTCAATAAAAACCATACATAGATACTAGGAATGGGGCATTGGGCGTTAGCTTCCAAGTTGCGAAAAAAGACGTTAATATGCCATCTTTATGAAATACAACTTATTCGTGAGTTTGTGATTCATCTTTTTTGTTCGTTGCTGTATGGTGAAAGTGAATTCCGATAAAAATATCATAAATAAATTCTAAAAAGTCTTTCTTTTGCCGTAATCCTGAAGTTTGATAACAGCCTTTTTCATCTAATAAAGGTTTCATTAGATAGTATGTAGACTGATATTTATACCAGGGAATAGAAGTCCATAAATGATGAATTAAATGATAGTTTTGTCCTAAAATGAGGATATTAAGAATCGGGCTAGGATATACGCGAGCATTTTTCCAGCGATCGCGTTCCCTAAAGGGACGATGGGGCAAGTAATCAAAAAAGAACCCTAGTATTAACCCCACTATACCAGAAGGTACAATCCAAAAATTCAGAACATACATTAAACAATGATTTTGAATTGCTATATAAAAAATACCAACGACAATTAAACGGCTGATAAACCATTCCAATAGTTCATATTTACGCCACAATCGTCGCTGAAAGAAAAACACTTCGTGGTACAAAAACCGAAATGCAATTAGCCACAGTGGCCCGCCTGTAGACACATAATGATCTGGGTCATCTTTGGGGTGATTTACATGGGCATGATGCTGCAAATGCACTCGTGTGAATACTGGGAAAACAAACCCTAACATCAAGGCGCTACCATGTCCTAGCATCGCATTAATTGTGCGATCGCGGTGGGCAGATTGATGACATGCATCATGAATTACTGTCCCCGCACAATGCAAAGCAATAGTATTAACGCAAAAGCACAGCCATTGCGGCCATTGCCAAAGCCAGTAACCAAAGTTAGATGATACCAATGTTGCCGCCGCTGCCAAAAATAGCAGTAGGGTAGGATTGAAATTCCCAGGAGGTGCTAAAAGTTCCTTCGGCGGAATTTTCGGTAACTTGTGTGCTTTCAACGCTACCGTTTTTGTTTGTGTTGCTATGTCTTCTATGGTAACTTCCAAGTTGCGATGATTTTGCTTTTGATGGTCATCAACAGCTTGGTCAATGATTAGATTTTTGGCTGGAATGTCAAAAAAATTAGGATCTAAAGAGGTCATAATTTTTCCTGGTCGCGGTTCCTTGATAAAGTGAGCATGAAATCTCTTTCTTCAGCCAGCACAGAATAGATTTCTTGCCCCTATTAGAGAGAGAAAACCCTGAAAATCTAGCCGATACTGTTCTCAATTAAAATTAGAATAGGCTGTTATACCTATGGTCTAATAAAACAAGCTATTATAGTTCTAAAAAAAAGTTTATATGTTATTTGTTTATAATGTTTCAATTTTAAAAAATAAATTTTAATTCTCAAATTTTTAAGTAGACATTAGTTAGTTTTCAATACCATAAAATGGAATTGATATCAAACAAAGTAGGCTTTTTAATTTTCTGGACTTGATAATTCTTAGACTTCAATTTCAACAAGTAAATCAGGCATATCTTGACAAATTATAGTTGCTCGATATCTCTTGCAAAAGTAATTTTTGCACATTTGTAGGCAAAGGGCAAAGGAAAATTTTGTCTGTTTTGCCGATTGATACAAAAAGTATATGCACAAGCCATCGCTTTTGTGTACCTCGATCCCCAAAAACCTATGCAGGCTTTGTCCTTGTTTGCGATATATCGGAGGCGATGGTCATCTTTGTTGCGATCGCCTTGACTATCTTGATTAAATTAAGATTCTTGACTTTATAACTGGTTTATGCAGATTCATAGGATAAAGTCGATGTGAAAAGTTGCTCAGTATACAAACTAACCATCACTCTGAATTATCAGGTTTAGAGATTTCAAGGGTTTTAGTGGAATCTTGATTGGTTTATAGCTTGGTATTACTGGATGTTTGACCGATGAAAAAATGGCTAAAATCGTTACGTAATAGGTAAAAAATATGTATTATTTATTTTTTCTCATAGTAAATATACTAACTTTCGGCAGTTGGTACACTTCCAGTGTGACAGCAGCCAGCACAACACCGGATTTACCAAAAATGCATTTAGCTCAAAAACTAAACTGTAATAATCCTCAAACTCAATTAGAAATCAATCAATGCACTAATTTATCCTATCAAAATGCTGACAAAAAATTGAACGCCACTTATCAAAAACTACTGCCCAAATTAGACAGAACTAGAAAACAAAAATTGATTACTGCTCAGCAAGCATGGATTAAGTTTCGAGATGCTAGTTGTGAATTTGAGAGAAGCCAATATGAAGGTGGAACAATAGCTCCGGCAATTTATCTTGGTTGCTTAGAAAATATCACAAAAGAGCGCACTCAACAATTACAGGAATATCTAAAATCTGAAATTTAATATGTTTAAACCGCGTCTACATTTACTGTTTGAGATTTTGGTATAAAAATCTTCTCAATTATTACTCTGCCTTCATCTTTTTAACCAGCCAAATACCTGTTCTACTGTCAACTCTAAATCAACACCATCTATAACAGTCAATTTAGTTGATCAACGATCGCCACAAACTAAATATGGCAAGAATGTTACATTTACTACAAATAACTTACTGTATTAGTATTGCCTCAGCAAAACTTGGCTAAATTCATTTTCGTAAAGAATTGTAATCTAAAATCCCAAATCTAAAATCCAAAATTGGTACAAGTCACTCACTACGGTAGTCTAGATGAGAGTGAATTAATCCCTGGTTTGATATATTGTTTTATGACTTCAGCTGTTTCTAGTCCTCCGCGCACAATCCGTATCGGTTCACGCAAAAGCCAACTTGCTCTAGTTCAAACATACTGGGTACAGGAGCAACTGCAAAAAACCTATCCAGATATCACTTTTGAAGTCCATACCATGTCTACCCAAGGCGACAAAATCTTGGATGTAGCATTGGCGAAGATTGGCGATAAGGGACTTTTTACTAAAGAACTTGAGTTGGGAATGCTTAATGGCGAGATTGACTTTGCAGTTCATTCCCTCAAGGATCTGCCAACTAACTTACCCGAAGGGTTAACATTGGCAGCAATTACCGAACGAGAAAACCCAGCCGATGCCCTAGTGGTGCATGAAAAGCACAAAGATAAACAAATCGAAACTTTACCAGAGGGTGCAGTCATCGGTACATCTTCTCTGCGGCGGTTAGCACAGTTACGCCATCGCTTCCCCCACTTCACTTTTAAAGATGTCCGGGGAAATTTGATTACACGGTTGGCAAAACTGGATGCAGGTGAATACGATGCCTTGATTTTGGCAGCCGCAGGATTAGGGCGATTGGAAATGAGCGATCGCATTCATCAAATCTTACCCCAAGACATTTCTCTCCACGCTGTTGGGCAAGGCGCATTGGGAATTGAATGCCGTGCCGATGATACCGAATTAATTACTTTACTCAAAGCAATTGAGCATCCCCAAACATGCGATCGCTGTCTCGCCGAACGGGCATTTTTACGCGATTTAGAGGGCGGTTGTCAAGTACCTATCGGCGTAAATACAGAAATCTCTGGCGAACAATTAACGTTAACAGGCATAGTTGCCAGCATAGATGGCCAAAAGCTAGTAAAAGATAGCCTCACTGGAGAAGCCAGCAAAGCCGAAGCACTAGGTACGCAACTAGCACACCTATTGCGCGACAAAGGAGCCAAAGAAATTTTAGAAGAAATTTTTACGGTGATTGGGCGGGGTTCCTAAGCAATTGCACAAGCGGATGTGATTAGATAAGTAAGTAATCAATAAACAGTCATCAGTAGTCAGTAAACAATGAAAAAGAGGGGGAAAGGGGAAAGGGGAAGGGGGAAAGGAACCCTATATTTAAAAACAGGGGTTTCAAGGCATGGAAGCTGATTTTTATCGCACTATGTATCTCAAAAATCTTCTTTTTTGTTCTCCATTTTTAAAAACAGGGGCTTTATACCTTGTGGTGAAAAGTTTTTTCTTCTTCCCTTACCCCTTACCCTTTCCCCTTTTCCCCTTCTTGGTAAAATACTGATAACTGAATCGCTGTATAGGCACCGGGGAAACAAAACTTACCATGCGGATTTTATTTGTTGCAGCAGAGGCAGCTCCCATTGCCAAAGTAGGTGGAATGGGCGATGTTGTTGGTGCATTGCCCAAATTCCTCAGAGCAATGGGTCATGATGTGCGAATATTCATGCCTTACTACGGCTTCTTGCCAGACAAAATGCAGATTCCCCAAGAACCCGTTTGGTGGGGAGATGCAATGTTCCAGCACTTTGCAGTCTACGAAACCGTTTTGCCTGGTACTGATGTGCCCTTGTACTTATTTGGACATCCCGCCTTCATGCCCCGCCGCATTTATTCAGGAGAAGATGAAGATTGGCGGTTCACCTTGTTTGCCAATGGTGCAGCGGAGTTTGCCTGGAATTACTGGAAGCCAGAAATTATTCACTGCCACGATTGGCATACGGGAATGATTCCGGTGTGGATGCACCAAGATCCTGATATTACCACCGTCTTTACGATTCATAACTTGGCTTATCAAGGGCCGTGGCGTTGGTATTTAGAGAAAATTACTTGGTGTCCTTGGTATATGCAAGGACACAACACAATGGCAGCTGCGGTGCAATATGCCAACAAAGTAAATACAGTTTCGCCTACTTATGCAGAGCAAATTAAGACACCCACCTATGGTGAAACATTAGAAGGTTTGTTGTCTTTTATTAGCGGTAAGTTATCTGGGATTATCAATGGGATTGATGTGGAAGTTTACAATCCAGAAAATGATAAATACATTGCCCAAACCTTCACTGCTGATACTTTGGAGAAACGCAAAGCTAATAAAATTGCCTTGCAAGAAGAAGTAGGATTAGAAGTTAATGCAGGTGCATTTTTAATTGGGATTGTCACGCGATTAGTAGAACAAAAAGGCATCGATTTAATATTGCAAATTCTCGATCGCTTTATGGCCTATACAGATGCACAGTTTGTGTTGTTAGGGACAGGCGATCGCTACTATGAAACTCAGATGTGGCAATTAGCATCGCGCTTTCCCGGACGTATGGCAACTTACCTCCTGTATAACGATGCCTTGTCTCGCCGCATCTACGCCGGTACTGACGCCTTCTTAATGCCCAGCCGTTTTGAACCTTGCGGTATTAGCCAAATGATGGCTTTGCGTTATGGTTCTGTGCCCATTGTCCGCCGCACGGGTGGATTAGTTGACACCGTATCACACAACGACCCCATAAATGGCAGAGGCACTGGTTACTGTTTTGACCGCTACGAACCACTAGACTTGTTCACCTGTATGATTCGCGCTTGGGAAGCCTTCCGCTTCAAACCCCAATGGGAAGAACTACAAAAACGGGGTATGAGTGAAGACTTTAGCTGGTATCAATCTGCAAAGCAGTACGTAAAATTGTACAGATCAATTTACGGCTTGCCAGAAGAAGAAGAGGAAACACCACAGCCAGAACTAGTATTAAACGAAGCAGTGGCTACTGGCAATTCCTCAACTCCCTAAATAACTATTGATTTGTCGCATTAGTTCTGAGGGTTAAGAGAATGTAGACGCGTAGCGGCTTGCCGCAGGCTACCGCAAAGTACGCAAAGAAAGAGGAAGAAGAAAAGAAGTTAAAAAGTTAATTCACTAAGCAAAATTAATGCGATAGACTATTACTTTTTGTGACTCGCCATCGTATTTTCAGATTAGTTTGATGTCTGAAGAATGCGATGGCGATTCGCATAAGCAGTATCAACTTCCCTTGTGGTCTGGGAAAAGGTTAATGGTTCGACAAGCTCACCAACCGGGGTAAAGGATGTATTTGAAACCTTTCCCCTTTCCCCTTTAACCGAATCGTATTGCGTTAACACACACCAACCGTATTGCTTTAACAAAAATAATTTATGTTTTGGAGTTGCTTAATTATTTCTCTTTAAAGAATGTTGAGCTATATTAGGCAAGCCATCAAGTCCAGTGACAACGAAAAATCATGTTTTCAGGAATCAAATCAGATTACTATATCAAAATTCACTTATGAAAAAATATCATTTTTATCGATATCGTAATTATGGACTAATATGCTTAATATCTTTAACCACCGTATTCAGTACAACTACATTTGGCTTAACAGAATTAGTGGACAATTCCCCAACTCCAGAAAATTCCATCCCTGCTTCTCACTTGATTTGGCCGACTCAAGGTTTTATTTCTCAAGGCTTTCGTAAATATCAACATGAAGGAATCGATATCGCTGGGGCATCGGGGACTCCTATTGTTGCTGCTGCATCAGGTACAGTTATGAAAGCAGGTTGGGATAATTGGGGATTAGGCAATGCCATAACTATTAAACATCCTGATGGCAGTGTTACTGTTTATGGTCACAATCGCCGTTTATTGGTGAGCAAAGGTCAACAAGTTATTCAAGGTCAAATTATTGCTGAGATGGGGTCTACAGGCAATAGTACAGCACCTCATCTCCACTTTGAATTTCATCCACAAGGTAGAATTGCAGTGGATCCGCTTCGCGTACTTGCGTCTTCAACCGCAAATTTTAGTCCTAATTCTAAAGTTCAGCAAGTTACTAATTCTAATGGCTCAGTTTCAACACTTACAGTAACAAAGCCAGTTTCTCCTTCACAATCAATTACAATCAATTCTCCAAGTTTAAATACGAATACTGAATGTAATGGAGCGACAATTATTGGAGGTGAAACTCCAAAAATTCGTGTCAAAATTTGCCAAGAAAATGGTCAGTTATTTTATATTGGGGAGATGAAACAAAACCCAAATCAGCCGATAAAAATACCTGCTTTGATTGTTGGTAAAGATAAATATCAAGCAAATAATGGCAGTTTTTTTTATTTAATTACTCCTCACAAAGTAGAAGTTTGGCAAAATGGCAATCGCCTTCGTTCTGAAAATTTTTAGATTCAAGAGGCATTGTTATTAAGTAGAACGACTTGAAAAAACCAAACTATCTAAATAGTTTGTAGTAAGGAATTTAGTCCTTATTAGAGGACTGAAGTCCTTACTACAAACCTTTAATTATTTACATCGTTCTACTTATTAGTTAGTGGTTAATCAAAACCACTAACCATTAACTATCGTATTGAGTTAACTCTGTGAGGAAATACCACACAATACGCTGTCAGGATTGATAACTGCATTTAATGACTTGCCACTGGTTCTGTTTCCAGGCGAACCAGTCGGTCTGCCAAAAGTTTTTCTAGGTCTTCTAGTGCTTTGGTGAAACCTTTGATGCCCTCGTCTAGTTTATCAGTTGCCATGCGGTCAGCAGCGTGCATCTTGTCAAAGGTAGCTTTATCAATGGATATTTTTTCAATTTCCAAGTTTGCTACATTAGCAGGGTCGAGTTTGCGTGGTAGTTCTCCAATAGTTGCTTGTAATTCTGCTAAAAGTGAAGGCGAAATTGTCAATAAATCGCTACCTGCAAGTTCAGTAATTTCACCCAGATTACGGAAACTAGCTCCCATAACTTCGGTTTTATAGCCGAATTTCTTGTAGTAGTTGTAGATTTTGGTGACTGACAAAACTCCTGGATCTTCGGCTGCTGGGTAGCTATCTCGTCCAGTATCTTTTTTGTACCAATCGAGAATCCGACCGACGAAGGGAGAGATTAAGGTAACACCGGCTTCTGCACAGGCGATCGCTTGGTGCAAACCAAACAACAAGGTAAGGTTACAATGAATACCTTCTTTTTCCAGAATTTCCGCAGCGCGAATGCCTTCCCAAGTGGTGGCAATTTTAATTAACACGCGATCGCGGCCAATTCCAGCAGCGTGATACTGAGCAATTAATTCCCGCGCCTTAGTAACTGTAGCTTCAGTATCATAGGACAAACGAGCATCTACTTCTGTAGATACCCGA
Organism: Nostoc linckia z4; assembly: GCF_002608075.1. Classification (GTDB taxonomy): domain Bacteria; phylum Cyanobacteriota; class Cyanobacteriia; order Cyanobacteriales; family Nostocaceae; genus Nostoc; species Nostoc linckia. The sequence goes on along the minus strand of NZ_LAHA01000083.1, from coordinate 11,701 downwards.
CCCGGAATAATTTGCAAAATCTTCAACCCAAAAGCCACCGCTAAACGGTCAAAGGCCAGAGTAACTATCTGTGCTTGGGTAGCTTTAGCTCCAGCGTCTTTTTTTGCTTGGAGTAAAGTTTGATCGACAATCCCTTGATATTCCGGCATCTGCGCCGCAGCAGTAATCAAGGAGGGATTTGTGGTAGCATCTTGGGGTTTAAACTTTTCGATTGCTTGGATATCCCCTGTATCTGCAACCACAACAGTCATTTCTCGCAATTGTTCTAGTAAATTTTTAGACATAAAATACTCCATGATGTTTGTTTAGGATTTACTTAATTCCCAAGGGGGTGGGGAGTTAGGAGTTAGGAGTTATTCTTTTCTTGCTCCCTCATCTCCCACTCTGCGGGTTCGCGCTAGGGTCTCTCAAAGAGAAGCTAAAGCTATATCTCCCTCATCCCTACTCCTCTCCACAGCCACAGCCACTGTCACAGCCTTATTCTAGAGGCTTATGCAGAAATTGGCTGTCCAATGGAATGCACTTTGATTAAGCTAGTTGTTCCTGATTTACCAATTGGAACGCCAGAGGTAATTACCACCTGATCTCCTTTTTTCGCTATACCCCTGTCTAGGACTTTGTTCACCACATTTGTAAACATTTCTTCAGCTTGGTGGACTGGTGGAATCAACAAAGGTTCGACTCCCCAGGAAAGTGCTAGCTGACGGTAAGCGGTGGGGTCGGAGGTCAAGGCAATGATTGGAGAAGTTGGTCGGTATTTAGACACCATTCTCGCTGTGTTGCCTGAGGTTGTGTTACAGAGAATTGCCTTTGAGCCGGTTTCATAGGCGATACGACATACTGCTTCTGCCACCGATTCGGTAACGCTGAGACTACCTGGTTCGTGACACCAGGAATGTCTGGCACCTTCATCTAAAGCTTGTTCGGTTCGGACGGCAATATTGTGCATCGTCCGAACGGCGGCGATGGGGTACTCTCCCACGGCGGTTTCACCAGAAAGCATCACCGCATCTGTACCATCCAAGATGGAGTTAGCCACATCTGTTGCTTCTGCGCGGGTGGGGTCGGGGGCGCTAATCATCGACTCTAGCATTTGCGTGGCTGTAATCACGGGCTTGCCAGCTTGATTGCAACGGCGGGTGATATCTTTTTGAATTAGAGGCACTTCATGAATTGGCACTTCCACGCCTAAATCGCCACGGGCAATCATGATGCCGTCGGCAACTTTGAGGATGGAGTCAAATTGCTCTACTGCTTCTGGTCTTTCGATTTTGGCAATTAAGCGAATTGAAGCCCCAGCGGCTTCAATCATCCTTTGGGCGGGTTCTAGATCTTGTGGCGATCGCACAAAAGACACCGCCGCCCAGTCTACACCCAATTGAATCCCAAAACGCAAATCTAGCAAGTCTTTTTCGGTGATGGAACTCACAGGTAAAGGGGTTTGTGGCAGGTTCACTCCTTTGTGGGTGGAAATTAAGCCGCCAATTTTTACCTGTGCGCGAATGCGATCGGCATCGCGATCTGTAACAATCAGCTTGACGCGACCATCATTAATTAAAATTGGTTCCCCTGGTCGCACCATTGCAAACAAAGTCGGCAATGGTAAAGGCAATTCGTCAATACTTTCACCCTTCTCTTGCAAAACAAAGGTAACTTCACTCCCAGCTTCCACATTTAACCCTTCTGGTGGTAAGATACCCAAACGGATCTTTGGGCCACACAGATCTTGCATGATAGCGATCGGTCTTTGCTGCTCAGCGCTAATCTGCCTGAGATATTGAGCTGTTTGGGCATGGAATTCATAGGCTCCGTGAGAAAAATTCAACCGTGCCACATTCATTCCAGCTTCTACCAAGGCTTGCAGCTTTTCAGGTGCAGATGTAGCAGGCCCAACAGTACAAATGATTTTAGTTCGACGCATAGGGATTAGGGGTTGAGAGAATAACCTGCGACCTGGATGCCTGATACCAATTCGTAATTCCTAATTACAGCTTTCAGCTTTTATTTGGGGTTACCCGTTCAAATCTTGAGGCTGCTTTTGGAGAATTGTGATTATGCGATGTCCAAGCTAAGTTGTCCTAGACATCGCATGGAGCATCCAACTTCACACGTGTTTCATATCACTGGTTTGCTAAGTAAAGATACTAGATTGCGTTTTATTTTTGGGTATTCACCATTTGACCCAAATCCCAAATTTGGGACTGGGGACTGGGGGCTGGGGATTGGTGACTTGTGACTTGTGACTGGAAGTTATTATTCTCCCCTGCCCCCCTGCCCCATCTCCCTTGTCTCTCCCCATCCCCAATGACGGCAGTTGCTCCACTTGGGGAGACCCCAAGACCGCACTGCCTCCCCAATGCCCCATAACAAATCAAACCACAGCAGGCGTCGGTGCGGGCTTTTCTTTTTGTGACATAGATAACATGAGGTCAACTACACGATTGGAGTAGCCCCACTCGTTGTCATACCAGGCAACGACTTTGAAGAAGTTGGAGTTTAACTCAATACCAGCACCTGCGTCGAAGATGCTTGAATGGGTATCACCTTGAAAATCTGTGGAAACTACTTCTTCATCTGTGTAACCCAAGATACCTGCTAACGCACCGTTGGCAGCCTCTTTCATAGCAGCACAAATTTCTTTGTAACTGGTGGCTTTGGCAGTTTTGAAAGTTAAATCAACCACAGAGACATCAGGAGTCGGAACTCGGAATGCCATACCAGTCAATTTGCCCTTCAATTCTGGTAAAACCAGTGCTACCGCTTTAGCTGCACCTGTGGAGGAGGGAATAATATTTTGGGCTGCGCCTCGACCACCCCGCCAGTCTTTTTTGCTAGGGCCGTCTACCGTTGGTTGAGTGGCAGTCATGGCATGAACTGTGGTCATCAAACCTTCAGTCAACCCAAAGTTATCATTAATAACTTTAGCAATGGGAGCTAGACAGTTTGTAGTGCAGCTAGCATTGGAGACAATCACATCCTTGTTGGGGTCAAACAAGTGATGATTAACACCCATTAACAGGGTAGGAACTTTATCTGGATCTTTGGTGGGAGCAGAGATGATTACTCGCTTTGCACCTGCTTTGAGGTGGTTTTCTGCGCCTTCATAACCAGTGAACAGTCCCGTAGATTCCACTACATAATCGGCACCTAATTGTCCCCAAGGCAATTCTGCGGGATTTCTAACGGATACGCAAGGAATGAAGTGGTCATCAATGACGATTCCATCTTCCTTGGCTTCAACCTTTCTCGTCAATCTACCGTGAGTCGAGTCGTACTTTAAGAGATAGGCGAGGTTATCTGGTGGTACTAGGTCGTTAATACCGACAAACTCAACGTTGGGATTATCGATGCCAGCGCGAAGCACAAGTCTTCCGATTCGACCGAAGCCATTGATACCAACTTTCAATTTACTCAAGATTAAACCTCCTGTTGTGGAAAGTTGAACAAAAGGAGAAAGTTAAAAGTCAAAATAGATTGCCTTTTACTCTTTACTTTATGATCGTGACAGCCTCAGTCAGCGAAGGCATATTTACTTGGCATATTTTAAGGATTGGGGCATGGGGGAGGCAGTGCGGTCTTGGGGTCTCCCCAAGTGGAGCAACTGCCGTCATGGGGCATGGGGCATTGGGTATGAGAAATAGGGAATATAGTTTTTTAGTTGCATCGAGTTGCATTGTGAATGCATCGAGTTGCATTGTGAATGCATCGAATTGCATTGTGAATGCATCGAATTGCATTGTGAATGCATCGAGTTGCATGATGAATGCATCGAGTTGCATGATGAATGCATCGAGTTGTATTGTGAATGCATCGAGTTGCATTGTGAATGCATCGAGTTGCAAAAATTAACCCACTCCAATATTTCGTGCAGCTTTACCGACTTGTAGACACAAAGCAACTTCTTGCACACTGCCAAGTGCCATGATTAGTGATTAGTCACCATGCCCAATGCCCAATGCCCTTTAATTCTTTTGATACCTCATTCCCGGTAGTTGGGAGAGTAAACCCATAAGTTCCAACTGTAACAAGGCACTGGAAACTGAACCAGGAGGCATACCGGTTTGTTGGACTATTAAATCGAAGGGTAGAATATCAGAGGCGATCGCATCCATTACCTGTTGCAATTCAGGTGATAAAGTTGGCAAACTTAATTGTTGTACTGTTGACAATTGCTCAACTTCATCAATTTGTGGTATTGCTCCCAGCATTTTTAGTAATTCGTCTAATTCTTTGAGAATTAAAGAAGCGCCTTGAGTTAATAATTTCAAACAACCTTGGGATGGATAATCGTCTACTCTTCCTGGTAATGCATAGACATCTCTCCCAAATTCATTGGCGTAGGTGGCTGTAATCAAAGCGCCAGATTTTAATGGGGCTTCCATGACCAGGATAGCGCGGCTCATGCCTGCAATAATGCGGTTGCGGCGGGGAAAGTGAGTGCGATCGGGTGGAGTTTTTGTGGGATACTCACTCACAACTAAGCCAGCCGTCAAAATTTCCTTGTACAAATCGCGATTTTTTTGGGGATAAATAACGTCTATGCCAGTCCCTAAAACTGCGATGGTTCTTCCACCAGCTTTCATGGTAGCGGCGTGGCTTTCTGTGTCAATTCCCTCCGCCATCCCAGAAACTACGGTAAAGCCATTTTTAGCCAAAGCTGTACTAATTTGACGAGTCCAACGAATGCCATATTCTGAAGGGCGGCGGGTGCCAACAATACCAACTAGCGGTTTTTGTCCGAGATTTTCCTGGAGTTCAACTTCACCACGATAGTACAAAATCGGCGGGGGACTGGGAGTTTCCAATAGTAAGCGGGGGTAATTTGCATCTGCTGGAGTCCAGAAATAAGGGTTTTCCTGTTGGTGTTTAGTGAATAGCTGTTCTGGATGTAGACGCGATCGCTGTTGTACTATTTTTTCTAGTGTTTGAAAACCAAAACCCTCTACTTTCCCTAACTCTTGCTTAGTAGCCTTCCAAGCAGTTGCTAACGTACCAAAATGCTGTTGCAGCCGTCGCAATAATACCGGGCCAATCCCTGAAATTTGCGACCAAGCCACCCAATATGCACTTTCTTCTACCACTTTTTTACCCTCACACCACTGGTTTGAGTATTCCCAAAATCGTCGGGTTGTGTCCATTTATGGTATGGGGCATTGGGCATTGGGCATGGGGCATTGGGCATGGGGCATTGGGCAATAGAGATGTAGCTTTAGCTTCTCTTTGGGAGACGCTAGCGCGAACCCGCAGGGTGGAAGATGGGGCAATACGGTTCGGATAAGCAGTATGAACTTCCCTTGTGGTCTGGGAAAAGGTTAAGGGGTAAAGGGTAAAGGATGTATTTGAAACCTTTCCCCTTTTCGCTTTTCCCTTTGCCCTTTTCCCTTTGCCCTTTGCCCTTTGCCCTTTGCCCTTTGCCCTTTTCCCTTTCCCCTTTCCCCTTTGCCCTTTCCCCTTTAACCGAACCGTATTAGGAGATGGGGGAGACAAGGAAAATAATTCCTCTATCAACTGTCAACACCCCCAATCCCCATTGACTCTTGACTCTTAACCATTGAATATTAACTATTGACTATTTATTCTCTCAGTAGCTTTGGTAATGAAATCTTTTTATCGTCTTTTACTAGGCTTATGTGGTTACTCTATATTTCCACTACTGCATGGTATTTTTGCTGCATCGCCTAGTTTGGCAGCGGAAAAAGTTGTTGTTAGATACGGTTTATTTGAACAAGCGATCGCTGTGGCAGATATACGCAACTATAGCGAGACGCAAAAGGTTTCTGCTAATTTGCAAACTATTTTAGGTCGTCTCAGTGCTGAAGAGAAACAAAAGTTTCAATATGCGCTGCAAGTGAAGATGTTGCTTGATATTGTGGCTTTAGACAAATTGGTAAATACACCAACTGGCAAACAAATTTTATCTTTTGTTTCCCAAACTATCGCGCGTCGGGATGAAGCCAATATCCAAGCGCTACGATCTGCTATTATTTTGGGGGCGAAATCCCCAGAAGGTTTGGGTATCCTCACATTTTTAGAAGCATATCCCAGTGAAGAAATAGTAATTGATGTGTCAAAAATTTCCCGAATAGTCGGTTTGGCAAGTTCATCTTCTGGTTCTGCTGATGCGCCGCCGAAGGATGATGTAATTTCTTCGCCTTTAGGTAAAGTTGCACTACAATATCAAACTATAGCCGCCCAAGATAAACAATTTTCAGGTTGTTTATTTGGGGATTCGATTTCGGCTGGAATTGGCAATACTCTTGGCAATGGTACTTTTAATTTCGGCTTAAATGGCTTAAGTACAATTTCATTAATAGAACAACTGAAAACTTTAATTCCTACTAAGGTGAAATGCGAAAAAGCTATTATTGCCGTAGGGGGTAATGATGCTTTGTATGGGATTAATGATGAGTTGTTTACCAAGAATCTGCAAGAGGCGATCGCACTGGTTCGCACAATGGGAACTAAAGAGGTTTTTCTGATTCCAGCTTTTTATTCAACAGTTGAGGCTAGCTCAGATCCAACTGTTGCCGCACCCAATTCTAGAGTCGAACAAATTAATGTTCTCATTAATAAAGTTGCAGAAACAGAAAAAATACCAGTTGCCACATCAGGAGTAGCACCATTGTATGAGAATAACGTTCTCAAAAAAGATTTTACCAGTGATGGCGATCATCTAAACGCAGAAGGGCTAAAAATTTATCGGGAAGCATTGTTAAAAATTTTAGGCAAGTAATATGAAAACCGATGGCAGTTGAATTTTTTTCATAAAAAATAACTGCCATTGGTTTGTTATAATTATTTTCTAAAATTTAGCTACAGCAGATAATCGCTCCAAAACCCTTATTAGGGACTTCCAAGTAAAAAAATATTCCACAGAAGATTGTTAACTGTTGAACGCCACTTGCTCCATTTCGGGAAACCCCAAGACCACAGTGGCTCCGGTTCACAGTCAACAGTCAACAGTCAACGACCCCAACCGAAATAATTTATTTTTTGGATTTGCCTTATGTTTCATTTTTTTAATTTTTAATTTTGAATTGATATAATACTTTCATGCGCCGAGACTCAATTTTTTACAAACTATTTCAACAATCACCCAGTTTGTTATTTGAATTATTGACAAATAGACCAATAAATGCAGAAAGTTATCGATTTGATTCAGTGGCTGTCAAAGAACCAAAATTTGAAATAGACGGGGTATTTTTACCACCAGAAAATCAAGGTGCTGGGGTTGTTTATTTTTGTGAAGTGCAGTTTCAAAAAGATGAACAACTATATGAAAGGGTATTTGCCGAATCATCTTTATATTTCTATCGCAACAGCGCCAGATTTAGCGATTGGCAAGCAGTAATTATTTATCCATCCCGTAATATAGAACAAACTAATATTTATCCTCATCGGGGATTGCTTAATAGTAATCAAGTACATCGAGTGTATTTAGATGAATTGGGAGATATTCGCCAATTACCTCTATCGCTAGCGCTGATGGTGTTAACTACATTGGATGATGAACTTGCACCACAAGAAGCAAGATATTTGCTTGAACGTTCTTCAGTTGAACAGCCTGAAACTTCAAATAACGCCATAATTGACTTAGTGACTACAATAATGGTGTACAAATTTGAACAATTAAGTCGAAAGGAGGTTGAATCGATGTTAGGAATAACACTCAAAGAAACGCGAGTTTACAGAGAAATCAAAGAAGAGGGACGAGAACAAGGACTAGAACAAGGACTAGAACAAGGACGAGAACAAGGAAGAGAAGCGGAAGCGCGATCGCTCATTTTTCGCCAACTCACAAAACGTGTAGGAGAACTACCTCAACAACTGCGTCAACGTCTTGAAAGTCTCTCTCTACAACAATTAGAAAATCTAGGTGAAGCATTGTTAGATTTTACTAGTATGGCTGATTTACAAGCTTGGTTAGAAGCACTTGAGGGTTAAGCAATCAAAAAAATGCGACTCAAAGAAACACGAGTTTATAGAGAAATCAAGGAAGAGGGACGAGAAGCAAAAGCGCGATCGCTCATTTTTCGTCTACTCACAAAACGTGTAGGAGAACTACCTCAACAACTGCGTCAACGTGTTGAAAATCTGTCTCTCGAACAATTAAAAAATCTGGGTGAAGCACTGTTAGATTTCACTAGTATGGCTGATTTACAAGCTTGGCTTTCAGCATAACTATGAAAATAGTTTAAGGCATAAAACTATTAACCCTAGTAAACATTCGCTGTATTTCCCAACTTGTTATTGAAGGCAACATTATTTCAAATAAATGAGCAAATTCAATCCGGGAATTGTGCGCGAAAGTGTCCACAAAACTAGGGTAATATACATTAAACCCAAACTCCATTGATACCAAGCAAGTGCAGAAATAATACCAGGTAAATGTTCGTCTCGTAAGCGGATATCGTTAAATCCTAACTTCACTAAATTATTGAGACTAAAATCATAATAATTAAGCCAATTCCAACGGCGATCGCACAACAATGGCATATACCTTTCACGAAATGTCTGATTTCTAGGAATTACCGGCAAACGTCCAATTAACAATCGTAATTGTCTAAATGTTCCGTCCTCTGTAAAGTACGAAATATCCATTAAATCATGATAACGGCCTTGTTGGTAAAGTCGAATTAATAAACTCACGGGAACTGGAAGAATGATTATTAAAAGACAACCCAATGTTAACCAAGGTTGTTCTGCATTGCGAAAAATAGCTAATAAGCTCAAGAATTCTAAAAAGCTAAAGCTGATTAATATAGAAATGGTTTCGTAGGATGTGGGAATGATTGGTATCGGACGCAAACGACGACATCGATCCACTAGCCAAAATAGCAAACCGAAGTAAGCGATCGCTACTCCTCCCACACCAAATACTAACCAAAAATTTGTGCCATAACCACTCAACAATAAGAGTACACTTAATGCCAACCAACCCCAAGCTTGAAGTAACCATGTAGCGATTGAAAGGGGTTCGCCAACAGTCAAGCGATCGCTTAATTTAGTGTATGTTTCTAAACTGATTTCTGCTAAAGTAAGTAACTCTGTAATATTGCGGAATGGCTTTAGCAGACGACGTTCGACAATGGCTTGCGACTCAGTTGTAGAAAAACCCAATTTCATCAAATTTTTAATAGTTGCGCCATTAATATTTGTAGCCATCAATCTGCGGCTTAATTCTATTAATCTTAGTCGTTGTTTTGTGTACTCTAAATCATTAGCATCTGCAACTTGCTGTTGTTGACGAAAATTTTGCCCCAAATTTCGCAAGATATTTTGATTTCCTTGGAATGCCGGTACATAAAACATCTTGCCAATTTCGCCAGGATTACCTAAAATTTTCGCTTGATTAGAATTAAAAGTCAAACCAGAAACATTTAAAAAAGCTTGCTTGGTAAATCTAGCATCACTAAAGTCTGCTTGGTTAAGAATACTCGCACCTTGTAAATTGACCGATTGGTTAAAATCCGCTTCTCGAAATATCACAGCTTGTTCAAAAGTTGTCTCTTTAAATAAAAGAATCTGATTAAAATTACCTTTATTAAACTGTACTTGATTGGCAAAACGCACATGAGAAAAATCAACATTTTCCTGCCATTGCACGCTATTAAATTTAGCTAATTGCTTAAAGTTTGCTTGATTGAAATTGGCAATTTTTTCAAAGATACTACCTTGAAAATCAACATTTTCCTGAAATTGAATTTGTTTAAAATTAGCTTTTTCAAAAAAAATACTCCCAAAAAAATTACTCGGTTGTCGAAAGCTTGCATTGCTAAAATTTACAGGACGAGCAAATCTCGTTTCAATCCAATTAGTGGCTTGGACAAAGGTAGCGTTTTGGGCGTCTACAGACTGAAGAAAAAATGTATGAGAAAAATTTACTTCTCCATTGAAGCGAGTTTGCCCTAGTATCAAAGCACCACGAAAAACGGTAATTTCCCCTGATTGATTTGACTCTGTTGTCAAAAGCGATCGACAATCTTTAGAATTTGGTAAAGCTATTGCTAGAGATTCCAAACAAACAAAGCGTAAACGTTCTAATTCTTCTTGTTCAGTAGCAGTAAAAATCGGAGCGATCGCTTGAGCATACAAAGGTGTTCTTAAACCCAAATCACTACCGACAAAATCTCCTAAAACCAAAGCATAACTCAAATCTAAACCTAGAGGTTTTGCACCCAATTCTTTACGTAGCAATTGGTAAAAACCATCGCGAAAACTAGCATTTTCTGGGCGTAAATCAATCGTCATTTTCTGCAAATCCACCGTCAAACTACCTTCGCGGAGTACGGGTGTACGCAGTCTCTCTTGTAATAATTCTAAAGTTAAAAGTGTACGTTCTGGTTGTGGTGCTGCCCAAATAGGTAACGGTAGCAAGAGAACAATTAATAAAACACAAAGAAACGCCAAGGAAAACGTACAGGAACACACATAAAAAACTTTGCGTACCTTTGCGTTTAACCTCTGCGTGCCTCTGCGTTGAAAAAATAATTTATGCAAGCTCGATGGTCAATCTCTAATTAGCAGAACAATTTTACCCGTTACAGAACCACTTTCAAGTAATTGGTGAGCTTTAGCAGCTTCTTCTAAAGGAAACTGGTGGCTAACATGAATTTTTAACTTACCTTCATCGATCCAGGCGGCAGATTGTTCGAGAATTTCTGCATGATGCTGGAGACTTTCTTCTAATCCCAGCAATGCTGGTGTCAACATTAATTCTAAGCCGATGCGGAGATTGCGTAATCTAGCAGTTTTCCAAACAGTATTGGCATCTGGTTCCAGAATCGTCACAATATCACCATACACACGGACTGCGGGGAAAGTTTTCTCAAAGATTTTGCCGCCTACGGTATCAAAGGCCAACTCTACACCTTCGCCATTAGTCCAATCTAATACCGCTTCTACAAAGTCAGTTTGTTTGTATAAAATTGTGTGGTCAGCACCTAATTCTTTGACAAAACTAGCTTTTTCCTGAGAACCTACAGTAGTAGAAACACTAGCACCTTTGAGTTTTGCTAATTGAATTGCTACATGTCCCACACCACCAGCCCCCGCATGAATCAGAACTCGTTCCCCAGGTTCCAATCGTCCGCGTTCGTATAAAGCTTCCCAAGCTGTGATTAAAACTAAAGGTGCTGCTGCTGCTTCAGCAAAGGAAATAGACGCGGGTTTACGTGCTACAAACCGTTCATCCACAACGGTATATTCAGCATAATTGCCTTGGTGTGCCCCCAAGCCGCCATAGCAAAAATATACCTCATCACCTGGGCGAAAACGTTGTACACCAGCACCCACAGCTTCCACTATTCCTGCACCATCACATCCTAGAATAGTTGGCAGGCGATCGCTATAAAAAGTGCCTCGGCTACGAAGTTTGGTATCAATGGGGTTAACACCAGCCGCCACTAAGCTGATTAAAAGTTCCGTATTTCCCACCGGAACAGTAGGGTTTGGCACGTCCTGTACTTGCAGAACTTCGGGCGCGCCAGCTGCTGTCATCAAGACTGCTTTCATGATTCTTTCCTCCTGGCTTTAGATGCACGTTTATTTGCAACTTTACCACCCCTTCTTTACCAGAGGCTACGCCAACGGGGTGGGAGTAGGCAGTGTAMGGTTCGGGGAAGGGGGGAAGGGGTTTACCAGAGGCTACGCCAACGGGGTGGGAGTAGGCAGTGTACGGTTCGGGGAAGGGGGGAAGGGG
>NZ_LAHA01000082.1 GCF_002608075.1 Nostoc linckia z4 | reverse complement strand
ATCCCCTCTCCTAGTCAGTCGGATGCAGGAAAGAGTATTATGGTTTTTCAGTTCATGTACAATCAAAAGGCGCTGACTTCTAGCTATGACGCTACAATTGCGGGTTTATGTACCACCTCATCCCCTAATACAACACTGGCTGGCAGTGGCTCGTGATGCAGGCACGCCTTCAGTATTATTCCGCAGTGCGATGACTGAGTTGGGAAGATGGCTGACTTATGAAGCTGCACGTGACTGGTTGCCTACTCAAGAAACAGCAGTGCAGACTCCCTTGGATGCCTGTCCAGCAACTGTGATTGATGCACAAATACCAGTGGCAGTAGTACCAATTCTCCGGGCGGGGCTGGGATTGCTAGAGGGAGCGCAGACTTTACTGCCTTTAGCGTCGGTTTATCATCTCGGATTGGCACGAGATGAAGAAACGCTACAACCTCATTGTTATCTGAACAAGTTACCAGAAAAATTTCACCCCCAAACACGAGTGTTAGTTACCGATCCGATGCTGGCAACGGGAGGGTCGATTATGACAGCAATGGCAGAATTAACACAACGGGGCGTAGATCCAAGTTTAACGCGGATTGTTTGTGTGGTGGCGGCTCCACCAGCTTTGCAAAAATTGAGTGCTAATTATCCAGGTTTAATAGTTTACACCGCAACCATTGATGAAAAACTCAATAGCCAGGGGTATATAGTACCGGGATTGGGGGATGCAGGCGATCGCATCTTTGGGACTTAAGTTAGTATGCAGCTAGGATAGATTCATGGCATAACTACTGTAAGAGTTGCAAGATTGTTGAAGGCGGTAAACATATGAGTCAGCGAGATGGTTTTGCCAGTGGTTTTTTAGCAGGGGCATTTGTCGGTAGCGTATTTGGTGGTGTCATTGGCGCGCTGATTGCTTCTCGACGCGATTCGGAATTGCTAGCAGAGGAAGAAACAGAACAACCAGATAGCCAAGCCGAAGCCAAGAAAATAGCAGCAAAACGGCGTCAAATGAAAGCCTCAGAAACAGAGAGTGTTAGCATAGAAGTAGCTCGGCGATCGCTAGAAGACAAAATTGCCCAGCTAAATGCCACAATTGATGAAGTGCGAAAGCAGCTAGGAAATGTGAATGGCGGTTCACCACAAACAGTTGGCGATCGCTCTTTTCCTAAAGATTCCTAAACTTTGTGGAAGCATGATAAAAGTACCAAGTGTGGTAAATACTAAACCTGCAAACACCGTGACATAGACTAAATTAAAATCAATAGATAAGACCGCGTTTGAAACTTAGTAGGAAACCTTAGTAGGAAACCACGCTATCTATGGAATTACTGATTACCACTCTTGCTACTTTTACCCAGATTTATACTTTTTTGTTATTGATTCGGGTTCTTTTAACCTGGTTCCCGACAATCAACTGGTATGACCAACCATTTGCAGCTTTGAGTCAGATAACCGATCCTTACCTCAATGTGTTTCGGTCATTTATCCCCCCACTGGGCGGCATAGATTTTTCACCAATGTTAGCTATTCTACTTCTACAATTTGTAGGCGGATTTATCACTCGTCTAGCCTACGTTGTGTAATAGAAAATTTGCTGTTTGTTTGATGTTCAATTAGGGACTTCCAAGTAAAGAAATATTTCATTGCTGTTGTTCGCTGTTGACTGTTGACTGTTAACTGTGAATATGAGCCACTGAGGGTATGTAGGGGTTTCCCCATACCCTCAGTGGCTTTCAACAGTCTTTTATGGAATACTTTTTTGGAAGTCCTTAAAATTTATTTTACTTGGCAGTGGCTAAACGCCCTGCAAGCTCTAATAGTACTTAGCACTATTCATTGAGTCTTTTGCACAAGAGTGCTTTTTGCACTCTCGTGGTCAAAGGGATACATCTTTATTGGGGAAAGGGAAAATAATACCAAACCTTTCCCCGTTTCCCCTTCCTCTTTTCCCTACTTATCTTAGAAGTCTATTACTTCCGTACCGGAGCGCTAAATCCGGCTGCCTTAAACTGCTTGAGTTTTAATGGAGTAGGCTGATTTGCAGGTACAGAAATTCTCAATTCAAAATCGCTAACACCTGGTGGTATCTCAGCAATGGAACCAAGACGGGTGCGATTTTGCATTACTGAGTCATTGTTAGCATCATAGATGCGTCCATAAATATCTGCATCATAAACAGTTTTTTTAGTACCATTTTCTGCCTTGCCAATAACGATAAAGCAATTAGCAGCACCACTACCGCTACTAGTCACAGCTCCTTGTGCCAGTTCAGGGGGACAATCCTGATAAGAAATATCAAATAGTCTAATCTGTGTCAGCGCTAGAGCGGGGGGAGTAAGCACCCACGATAGAAGAGTGATGAAACAAGAAATCAAAACAACCGTGAGCGATCGCAACCGCATAAAAAACTCCGTAACTTAATTAAATAGTGATGTAACTGATAACCTCAGCTTACAACGGAATTACGGTTGATTGATGACAGTTGACTGATGACGGGAAACAGCAAATTTTTTCCTGTTTTTACCTGCAAGTCTCAGCATTATTGATTACACCCTAACAATAAGGGAACTTGAAAAAATAAATTATTCCGTTTCAGGTGCTTGATTGTTGACTGTTAACAGTGAACCGTCAATAGTCATCAGTATTCAGTAACAACGGAATATTTTTTACTTGCAAGCCCCTAGTCTTTAATCGAACTTCATATTATTAGAGGTAGATTGAAAACTTGAATTTAGCATTTGTAATAATTAAGTAAATAAACCCACGATTGCTATTAATTTTTATGACACCAGATGAGATTGAAACAGCTATGCAAGCAGCCTTTAATAGTTGTGATGCAGTTGGCTGTCCTCTCACTGACGCGCAGAAAGAGATATTATTGCAATTCGTTGAGCAAATTCAGGAAAATTCTCACTCTGGGCCGTCAGATGTTGCTAATCCCTTAGACGAACTTACCCCAGAGGAGTTAGAAGTTTTTTTAGAATTTGTGAAGACTCAAGAACAACGTAACCGTACTTGGAAAATACAATTACTCAATGATTGGCTGTTGGATAATGACTCTGGAACAGTACAATTTATCCGCCAACGCTACGGTTTAGAGTGGCTCAACCGTCTGGAGTCGTACCATTTTGATAAGTATTGTTATTTAGAAGATGTATTGAAGTTGAGAGTAGGCGATCGCATCGAAATTTGCAATGCATTGTGGGAATGGGTGCAAGCAGATGGCCCCTGTAAACCAGAGTGGTTTCCATCCATTGTGATTCAAATTAATGAAGTTAGCGATGTACGCCATAACTCCTGTACTAATTGCGTTGTCCGCTTCCTCAACGGCGCTGAATATGAAATTCAAGGAATCTACGAATGGAATCGCTATAACTGGCGCTGGTGTCAGAAGTAGGAGAAGTGGGCAGAGGCGGTTCGACTTCTCTACGAGACGCGAACGCTCACTAAGCGGGAGATGGGGGAGATGGGGGAGACAAGGGAGACAAGGGAGATGGGGAGATGGGGAGATGGGGAGAATATAATTCCCCAGTCAACACTCAACAGTCAACAGTCATCAGTCAACACTTCCACGCAATGCCCAAGCCAAAAACCTTTCAGTATGATACAAGGCTAATTGATTGCTCACACCATTAAAAACAGCATCAAAAGCGTGTTCTGCCCAAGGAATTTCTAGAAAAACCGCAGTGTTACCAGAACTATGTAAACTTTCGTACATCTGTTTTCCAAATTGAGGTTTTACCACATGGTCGCGACTGCCGTAAATTAATAAAGTTGGTGGTAAAGGATGCCTTAAGTAATTTATCGGTGAAGCAATTTGATATTGATTAGGCAATTCTTCTAACGAACCACCGAGAAATGCTTTTAAAACAGCGCGGTTATTAATAGGATCGGGACTTGGTGGTGATTTGTATCCTTCAGTTAAGTCAACAGGCCCGTAATAGCTGACCACAGCACGGATGGGTGGTGCATCCGGTTGATAAGCTGCTAGCATTGCTAAGTGTGCCCCGGCAGAATATCCTATAAGTACAAGATTTTCTGGGTCGGCTTCATATTCGGCTGCATGTTTGCGAATAAAATTGAGGGCTGTACGCACGTCATCCAACTGAGATGGAAATTGATATTGAGGTGCGTGTCGATAGTCGATGGCAAATACTGTATAGCCCTGCTGAGCTATATATTGATTGAATTCACTATTGGCGCTGGGATTGCCACGTTGCCAAGCTCCACCATAAATTACTATAACTGCTGGATATTTTCCCACCTCCTGCGGTTGGTAAACTTCCATTTTTAAAGGCACTCCCGCAGGATTCGCAAAGATAATATCTTTTTGCTGACGTGTTTTACCTAATGCAATACCCCGGAAAGAATTAACCAAGTTAAAGGGATGAGTTTGCATTTTGGCTTTTAATTGAACTGGGATTTTTTCTAGATAATCTGCTCCCAATGCTTGTTTCATCGCTCGCTCCATCTGCTTTTGAGTGAGTGGAATCTTCACTAACACCGAGCCACAAATTAGCAATCCGATGACATTGAAAATACAAATTAAAATCTGTACTTGACGGTAACGGATATAGAAAAAAGACAGCAATAAACAGAACAAATTTAATAACAATAACCAAGGACTTACTTCTGGCGCTCCCACTGCTAGAGTGAGTAAAAACATATTTGGAGCCGGAAGGATAATCCAAGAACTAAGGAATAGGCTTGTAAAAGCTAGTAATAATACAAGTATGGAAACAAGCGATCGCACAACAGCCATAACTCTTATGACAAAATAATATTTAAGTTTAAATGTAATTTATACAAATCACAGTTAAAGGATTTTTGCCATAATTTAAGGATAAATTAAGCAATACAATGGTTATTGATTACTGGGTAAGAATATAACACTAATATACATACCAATACCCTTGGGTTAACGAGCGTTCGTGGAAATAATTGCTCTTTGAAGACGCGATAAATCGCGTCTCTACATGAGGATTTTAGGTTAATCTAAACTGTATTGACATGTCCCCAACACCAAAATCATTTAGGATCATCTGAAAGTCAGAGACATTAGATAATTGGTGCATGAATTTTGGAATCAGTCATCTTGCCAAACCCAGATGATTTTGTAAAGCTTGGCGCATGACTTCTACAGGTATAGTTTCCTGCTGCAACCAGATTTTTAATGCTGCTACCCCTTGTTGGACTAGCATTTCTAAGCCATCAATGGCAATTGCGCCTTGTTTTTCTGCAAGCTTGAGAAATTGCGTTGGTTTAGGAGTATATATCAAATCATAGGCGATCGCACCTTGGGGCAATTGTGCTATTTCTTCTGCACTCAAAGGCGACTCATCAACTTTAGGATACATACCTATCGGGGTTGTATTGACTAGCAAATCTGCTTGGGGAATCAATTTTGCTAGTTCATCCCATGTACCGACTTGCAAATTCTGTTCTATAGCTGGATTACTCCAACTATCGCAAAATGCTTGTAATTTCTGCACATTGCGTCCCAATACATAAATTTTGGCAAAACCTAGTTGATGACAACCTGCCACAACTGCCCTAGCTGCACCACCATTGCCTAAAATTACCGCTACTTTTTGACTCCAATTTTGCTTATACGTTGTCTGCAAAGGCGCAATAAATCCTTCAATATCTGTATTTGTACCTAACCATTTGTGATTTTTGCGGCTAACAGTATTTACTGCTCCAATAGTTTGAGCAATAGGAGTAATTTCTGACAGCAGAGGGATAATTGCTTGTTTGTGGGGTATCGTCACACTAAAGCCCACTATATCAATAGCGGCGAAACCTGCGATCGCAATTTCCAAATTTTCTGGTGCGATGGAAAAAGGTAGATAAACATAATCTAATCCCAAATTAGCGATCGCTGCATTATGCATCACCGGCGACAGTGAATGTTCCACCGGATAGCCAATTACTCCTAAAAGTTTAGTTTTCCCTGTAATTAATTTAGTCATTTGTTATTGGGCATTGGGCATTGGGCATTGGGCATTGGGTATTGGGCATTGGGCATTGGGGATGGGAAGAGGACAAGGTAGACAAGGTAGACAAGGTAGCAATCTTTCTCCCTTGTCTCCCTTGTCTCCCTTGTCTCCCCCATCTCCCCATCTCCCCATCTCCCTCATCTTCCTCATCTCCCCATGCCCCATGCCCAATCCCCCACTTACTCTACAATTATTAAAGGCTACTTCACATTTGTTTAAATCATGCAGGCAACTACAGCCCCCTCTACAACTCCAATTCCTGGTAAATATTGGCAGTGGCGCGGGCACAATGTTTACTATGTACATGCGGGAGAAAAGCAAGCTCAGCGTCCGCCTTTGCTTTTAGTACATGGATTTGGTGCTTCCACTGACCACTGGCGCAAGAATATCACAGGATTGTGTCAAGATTTTGAAGTGTTTGCCATCGACCTTTTAGGATTTGGGCGATCGGCAAAACCAAAATTACAATACAGTGGTGACTTATGGCGCGACCAACTTCACGATTTTATCAGTGAAGCGATCGGCCAAAAAGCTATCTTGGCTGGTAATTCTCTTGGCGGTTATGCAAGCTTGTGTGTTGCAGCACAACGTCCTGATAGCGCGGCTGGCTTAGTGTTACTCAATAGCGCCGGGCCTTTTAGCGAAAGCCAACCTACACCGGAACCTGAAGCTTTACAAAGCCAAATTCAGCTTCCCAAACAACCCTCTTCTTTACAAAAACTCTTGGGTGACTCGGTTAAATGGATGTTTCAACAACCTTTAGCCCAATTTCTACTATTTCAATACGTGCGACAACGTTGGGTTATTCGCCAAACTTTAGAAAAAGTTTATCTTGACAAAAGCGCAATTACAGACCAATTAGTAGAAGAAATTTATCGTCCAGCTTACGATCCTGGAGCATTGGATGTGTTTGTTTCTGTTTTTAGTACGCCTCAAGGTGAAAAAGTCGATACCTTACTAAAGGAATTAACTTGTCCTTTGTTGCTGCTATGGGGAGAAGCAGATCCTTGGATGAATGCTAGAGAACGTTCTCGCAAGTTTCGTCAATATTATCCTCAACTTACAGAACATTTTCTAGCCGCCGGTCATTGTCCCCACGACGAAATACCCGATAAAGTAAACCAAGTTTTACGCGATTGGGTTTTGTCTGTTTCGTAGTGATAAATGCTGATTAGAGACGCAATTTAAGCGTCTCTAAAAAAGTTTAAAAACTCAAAATATATACTATATTTGAAATTATTTAACTATATATGATTTAACTTCTTGTTCTAGGCGATCGCTAATAATTTCTGTTCCAATACCTGGTCGATCTAAATTCACCCTCACAAAATTAGTGTTGTCTTCTGCACTGAATTTTTTATCATTATTGGAATCTTTAAGAATCTTGATAAAAATAGCGTTTTGGCTGGGAACAACAACCCAATTAAGAACTTGTGTATTGTTTGGGGTAATTTGCTGGATATTCTTACCCGATAAATCAGAAATATAACCAACAATGGCATCATCGATGTTAATTTTTTTATCGCCGTTTGTATCTTGGTCAATAATTTTATATAACCAAATTCTTGTAACCGCTTGATTTGTCGTTTTCACTTCTAGAAAATCAAAGGAGTTAATAAGGGCTTTTTTATTTAATAAAAGGTGAGCTTCGCCATCTTGTTTGCGATAAAATACAATGTTATACAAACTGCTACTTTTTCCATAAGAACGTGAAACACTTAGATTATTGTCCTGATTTCTATCCTGGTCTGTAAAATTAACTGGAATCATTAAATAATCAGACTGTTCCTTAATAATTAAATTACCATAGATAATATTTGATTCTGACTTTTTTTGGTCGGTTGCTTTTGCCTGTTCGCCGTTTCTGGTAACTTCGGGTTCACAGGAAAAAGAAACTAAGCCTATGATAATAGCTGTAGCAATTTTCTTTAAAAGGGTATATTTTTTCATAAATCTTTCACAGCAGAGTATGTTGCTGTTCCATTTTATTCGCTGTTATAAAATTCCCAAGAATTTTATGTAAATTTAGAGAATATCATAATCAAGAGGTAATAAGCAACAAATTTGACAGTCTCTTAATATAGTGATTTAAAAATCATGACTTAAAGGTTGTTTGAAAAGTACTTGGCTGTAATTTTAGATATCTATTTATCCCTCTTAACTTCAACTTAACAAGGGATAAACTGAAATCAAAGTTATTCTTTTTAAGCTATTAGACTTCTTGCAGAAGTTGGGAAAAGGGTAAGGGGAAAGGGGGAAAGGTTTGGTATTTTCCCTTTCCCCAATAAAGATGTATCCCTTTTCCCACAAGAGTGCAAAAAGCAATTGATTGCAAGAGGTCTATTTATTACCTAAATCTTTCTCAACAAAAGTGACAGTATTCACTCACATTGGATCTGGTAAATATATCTTTTTTCTACTTCTATGCTTAAAAACAAAGACTTGTATCTTGATTTTGGAGCTAGGTTGTTTCCCCTACACCCTACATAGTGTTCATGTGAGGTAACTACAAACTCATAGTTGAATGTCATGAAAAATTTACCAAATATTTTGGTAAATACCTACTTTACTGGTAAAATCTCTACATCCTAATCCCTTTTACTCTCTGTTTACGTAAACCTACCGGAGAATGATAAATTTCCATCCTTGGAAACGCTCTGGGCGATTCTTTGCGGTTATTTGTTTCCAGGTATGGATTATGCCAGTGATGGGGTTTCATTTCAAACTATGACTTTTATGAACAGAAGAAGACTTATTGCTTGGATGGCTACCGCAGCTGCCAGTATGATGCTGGTAGTTGGGTTGCAGTTCGTCAAATTATCACCAGCAAACTCAGTAACTACACTCAATGTGTATGCGGCTGTCAGCTTAACAAATGCGCTCAATAGCATTAAGACTCAGTACCAAAATGCTAACCCCGGTATCACTATTAATTATACATTTGGGGCCTCTGGTACTTTGCTCAGCCAAATACAAGCAGGAGCGCCGGCAGATATTTTCATTTCTGCTGCTGCTGACCAAATAGATGTTTTACAAAATGCAAGCCCAAGTAAATTGGTTGCAGGTAGCCGTAAAAACATTGTCAAAAACCGTCTAGTTTTGATAGCCCCTACAACACCTCCTGTGAGTGCTGGTAGTGCTGCTCTCAATAGCTTCAATGGTTTGACCAATGCCAACATTACTGGTATAGCCATAGGTGACTACACAGGGAATCCGCCAGTTGTCCCAGCAGGAAATTATGCCAAACAAGTTCTCACCAGCCGGAGTATTTTCACCACTCTCAGTCCTAAACTTTACCTTGCTAGCAATGTACGTAACGTTTTAACTGCGGTTGAAAATAAAACTCTTGTAGTTGGAGGTGTAAATAAAACTATTGATGCAGGTATCGTTTACAAAACTGATGCTGCCATTTCTAACAAAGTCAGAGTCGCAGATACTTCTTTGATAGCAGAAAGCGACCCGATTGTTTACCCACTGGGTATACTCACCAGAACTACAGTTTTAACGACTGCACAAAGTTTTTCTAACTATTTGAGTGGTACTACTGCTCAGAATATCTTCCGAAATAACTATGGATTTCTTGCACCTTAATCACTACAAAGTAAATCAATTAAGTAGTTGTTGTCTTGAATTTTGAACTATTTGGAGTCATGTTTTGTGAAGTTTACTCAAAAACTCTCAATTATTGTTTGTAGTCTGACTACTGCCTTCCTTCATACTGCTGTGATTACCAATACTTATAAATCAGCTGCACAAGCGGAAGGACAAGAATTAATTATTAACGGCAGCTTTGAATACGACGATCTTGTCAATCCTAATGAACCCGACACTCTAAATCCCAACGTTACGGGATGGATTAAATCTGGTGATTCATTAGCTGCATCAGGTATTAGAATTAGCAACTTTCCTAGCACTGGTAAGCAAGGTTTATCACTTGGTGCATTCTCAGACATTGGTTACATATCACAGACCATTCCCACAGTTCGCGGTCAACACTACCAACTTACCTACTATTTAGCATCCATAGAAGAAGCACCTGACCTCAAGAATAAATTTAAGGTCTTTATCGGTGGAAAGAAGGTTTCAGTGAAAACTGATACTTCTTTTCAGGCTTATACGCAATACACGGTAAATTTCAAAGCAAAAGGAACATCTACTGAAATCAAGTTTGGTTCCAAAGCCAAGTATGCGTTTTTATATTTGGATGATGTGAGTGTTAAAGCTACGCCCGAACATCCTGGAGAAAACTATGGGGATGAAGTCATAGATGATGAAGATGAATAAAACATCTGGTTTTTATCGTCCATGAATTGGGAATTGTAAATTGCTATGATGTCTGGCTCTACAGTTTTGATAATGCCTTGTTTAGAGCCAGCATTAATTAACCGTTTACGCAAATAAAATTGCAGAGATTTGGAATTATTTGGAGTCAAGTTTGATGAACTTAAGTAAAAAACTCTCAATTATTGTTTTTAGTGCTACCACTACCTTAGCTAGCACTGCTGTAATCTCTGGTACTTACATTCCAGCAGCACAAGCACAATACGATCCCAACTATGTTTTAGATCCCAGAGATATTGTTTTTAATGGAGGATTTGAACTCGATCCCCTTGTAGATCCTAACAATCCCAATACTACAAATCCGAATATCACAGGATGGAATAAAATTGGCGATCCCATCAATACATCAGGAACTAGAATTAGTAATTTTCCTCAAAGTGGTAATCAGGGTTTATCACTTGGTGGGTTTGTAGACCTGAGCTACATATCACAGACACTTTCTACACAACCTGGTCAGCAATACGAACTGAGTTACTATCTAGCATCCATAGCTGAAGCTCCCGATCTTGATAATCAGTTCCAAGCATTTATTGGTGGAAATAAGATTTTCGATGAAAAAAACATATCTTTCCAACCATACACTCAATATAAATTCAACTTCACAGCAGATTCATCATCCACAGAGTTAAAATTTGGCAATGTGGATAGATATGCATTTTTGTATTTAGATAATGTGAGTGTCAAACCTGTACCTGAATCATCAACTATTGGAGGAATAGTGGTTGCAGGATTATTAGGAATTTGGTTGAAGAAAAAGCGATCGCTTTCACTACCGCCTGATAAACTCTCTCAGTAATTGATATTTAAGTCGCAATCAAAGAGGGCGGGCAAGATGCCCACCCTACAAGATATTAAGAAAATTTTCATCTGCAAATTAGATGTGTTTTAGCCGATCGAGTATTTTGTGAAATAGTATTACACCCTAAAACTCTGTTTAACAATCACTTGATGTCTTACATCATCTAGGGATAATCAGTTGTGATTGCTGCATCTTTGGCAAAATCCCAAAAGCCTCTTCTCCCCTGCCCCCTGCCCCAAAATAAGCCAATCCTCAGTTCGTATTTGCAAAACAGAAAAACTATTTGTAAAAGAGGCTAGGCATCAAAGAATTTGTATGTTATATTCATAAATGACCGAAAAAAATGGCTCAGTAGCTCAGTTGGTTAGAGCACGGGACTCATAAGCCTGGGGTCGTTGGTTCAAATCCGACCTGAGCCACTTATGAAAAACGATAATATAAGGGTTTCAGCTTTCAGTTATTGGTGGACATGGAAGCTGAATCTTTGTTTTAACTCTCTTTGACTATCCAGTGACTATCCAAAATAGTCAAAGGATTCCCATTAAAATTGGTATTGAAGTATCTAAAGACGATCTTAGATTAAGATTTCCTAGAGCTTGCTTTAATGGAAATCAGAAATACTTATCTGTGAATTTAGCTGACACTCCAGACAACCAAGTTGTTGCTGAACTAAAGGTACACCAAGCTGAGTTAGATATGATTTACTCATGGCTCTCAACGGTTCTGTACTACGTATTTGCTTACACATTGAGAGCTTTTTTTTACTGCACAACCGACTTTTCAAGCATCCTCTTAGATAGCCGTAAAATCTCCTCAGTGGCTATGCTGTCGCTTGTTATATGCTTTACCCTAGTAAGCGTGCATTCATGTAGGCAAACAGATATGATATCAGCACCTTATCTGCTGACCGATCCGTTTTTGCAGCTGCCAACTGAAAATTCAGTGCGAGTAGTTTGGTTTACCGAGTTTGCTGGTACTCAACATACAGTGTCCTACGGTGAAAACCTCCAACAAATCGCTAAAGCAAATACTATCAAACTCAGTCGCACACGTGAAGACCAAAAATCAAGAGTTGGAAACCAAACGCAAGACAACCAAGTTTATCAAAAACCGGTCAGACGTGACATTTGGCGACATGAAGCCGAGGTAACTGGATTAACTCCTGGGATACGAGTAAACTATCGCGTTACAAGTGTGCGGGAAGATGGCGAAACTATTAGCAGTGATGTTTTTACTCTTGCGGCTACTCCAAAACCCGGTACACCATTAAAAATTTTGCTGACCTCAGACCATCAATTAAAGCCGATGACATCTGCAAATCTGCAAAAGGTAGTAGAAACTGTTGGACGAGTTGATGCGGTATGGTTTGCTGGTGATTTGGTCAATGTTAGCGATCGCGCCTCGGAATGGTTTGATGATAATAGCGGTGGTGCGCTGTTTCCTGGTTTACAAGGTCGCGCTAAATACGAAATAACCCACAATGGTGTTAAAACAACCTACACTGGTGGGCAAATAATTCAACATACACCCATGTTTACTTGCATTGGTAATCATGAAGTCATGGGACGATATGCTAGAACTGGCAGTTTAAATGATGAATTTGATGATACTATTCCTCAGGCAATTGCCCAAAAATTATACCCTGATAAATCTCTCATCGATAATTCTTTTAACACTATTACCTACGAAGAAATTTTCACTTTACCGACAAGCCAAGAAGGTGGAAAAAAATATTACGCAGTTACCTTTGGAGATGTACGTCTCGTAGTATTATATATTACAAATATGTGGCGTCCTCCCAGTTTAGATGGGAAGCGTAAAGGTAGATATGAAGAAGCAGAAAAAGATTTGCATAACCCAGAAAATTGGGGATACGGACAGGTAATTTATGAACCAATTGCTAAAGGTTCCCAGCAATATAATTGGCTAGAAACAGAACTCAATAGCCCTGAATTTCAACAAGCAAAATACAAAGTTGTAATGTTTCATCATCCACCTCATACTCTTGGTGATAATATAGTTCCCGCCTATACAGAACCAGTACAAATAATTGAGCGAGATGGTGATAACATTAAGGCTGTGCGTTACGAATATTCCAAAGGTGCAGATTATATCATCCGAGATGTTGTACCTTTGTTAGAAAAAGCTAATGTGCAATTAGTATTTTATGGGCATTCTCATTTGTGGAATCGCTTTGTTAGTCCCAGTGGAATGCACTTTTTAGAAACATCTAATGTTGGTAATACTTACGGTGCGGCTTGGGGTGATAGGAAACGAGAAGTGCCAACTAATTATCAAGAAGAGTATGTTCAACTCGGCGATGCCAATGGTTTAGTACCGATTGTACCAACAATTGCTCCTTTGTTAGGTGAAGATGCAAAACCGATGCCTTATATTGCTAGTAATGAAATTACAGTTTTTAGTATCTTTGACACAGCAACAGGTAGCATCGCTAGTTATCGTTTTGATACTCGTAAGCCTGATTCAGAAGTAGTAAAGTTTGATGAATTAGTCATTAGTCATTAGTCATTGGTCATTAAAAAATAATTACCAATTATAAAAAACTAATGACAATCAAATAAAGCAAGTGTATGAAAATGCACTAACGTCTTTTAAGTGCTAAAGTCAGCCCATCTGCAATGGGGACAAGAGAAAGAATTACGCGTTCGTCATGGTATAACTTTTCGTTTAATGCCCTAATTGCTTGGGTACTTTCATCTTGGAATTGTGGGTCAGCAACGTGTCCTGACCACAAAACATTATCAATGGCAATTAATCCGCCTGGACGGACTAATTGTAGCGATCGCTCATAATATCCTTCATAATTTTCTTTATCAGCATCGATAAAGGCAAAATCAAATGTCTCCGCTTGCCCAGTTGCTAACAATCGATCTAAAGTTTCCAAGGCTGGTGCTAAATGCAAATCGATTTTATGGGCTACCCCAGCTGCTTGCCAATACCGTCTGGCGATCGCAGTAAATTCTTCACTCACATCAGCCGCAATAATCTTACCATCATCTGGTAGCGCCAAAGCTACAGAAAGTGAGCTATAACCCGTAAATACACCAACTTCCAGGGTTTTCTTCGCTCCAATCAGCTGCACCAAAAACCTCATAAACTGCCCTTGTTCTGGCGAAATCTGCATTGTCCCATTGGGATGGTTCGCGGTTTCTTGACGCAACTTCCAAAGAATTTCTGGTTCTCGCAGCGATACGGATAAAAGATAATTGTATAGTTGGTTATCAAGACCTATGGACTGTTTTGGCATGGTAAATGAGAAAATTTAGGGAATCTACAGTTATACTATCGCTGATTAGGGGTTTCTGAGGATTAATATGGTGCGGTTGCTTTTAACAGTAATATTGTTGGTGCTATTGACGGCTTGTGGCACCATTGGATTGTTACCAACTAGCGAGTTAGTGCAAAAAGCGATCGCACTAGACTTAGAACAAACTCAACAAAAGCTTAATCAGCAGTTGGATCTAGATTTTCAAGGATTTGAAATCAAGCGGCTATCAATTACCCAAGAACAACCCCTAACTATTGAAAATTTACCAGCTTTTCGCGTTCAAGGAACATACGACTTAATTCTTAAGTTACCAAAACGAAGCTTAACACAACCAAAAAAACCCTTTAACCTTTACTTGCAAATTCAGCAAGAAGGCAAAACTTGGCGACTGTTGCTTCCAGATAAAAATAGTAAAAATACTCAACCAATTTGGCGTAGTTATCTCATTCAATAACTAATAGGCAATAGGGATGGTTTTAGATGATGTTGGAAAATGCGAATAGAATTCGCTACTACACAAACATTTGCGTAGCGTCTCGCAGAGAAGTCCACGGAGGTGGACTAACGGGAAATTAAGGTTTTGTCTGTGTAGCCGCGACTTCTAGTCGCCAAGGCAACTTAGTTTCTTTTTTTAAGATAGTTTGATTTTATTGTACGAACTTATTTAGTTCTGAATTTTGAACTTGTTAATCTTAGTATATGTGCAGCTATAAAAACTATCACAAGCATTTGTGTTACTAATTTTTACAAAAAGGTACAAAAGATACTTAGCCTATTTGGTGTAGCCATCTCATGCAAAAGATGGTGTGTGCAATAAAAAAAAGCATCACAATTATTTCAGTAAAACTGCTGGGCTATAGTCACGATAAAAATATAGCAATCATGTTTCAATTGCGAACAATATCGATGTTGACTGTTGACAGTCAACATAATTCGTAATTAATAAGGAAAAAAATACGCCATATTAATTCTGAATTCTGAATTCTGAATTCTGAATTCTGATTCTCAAATGATAGTTTCATCGGAGACAATACAAAATGTATATTAACTTTTTTATCAGTTCCATTGCCAGCATTGTGATTGTGGTGCTGGCTGCTTTTGGCTTACTCCAATGGTTGCACATACCTGCTGGTAGCTTTCTGGACTGGGTGATTGGCGGTGCGAGTTTTTGGTGGCTGTTGGTAATTGTGACCGTACCGTGGAATGTGCATTTTCAAGCTAAAGAAGTATTAGCAGAAGCAGCACAATCTAGGGAAAAAGGAATTCCAGTCGATGAAAAACAAGTGAAGTATGTCACAGTTTTGGCAAAGCGATCGCTTTGGGTTGCCATTGCTTTACACTTACTCTCAGCCGTTGGCCTTTATACTCTGGCTGTCACTGGTATTAGTACAGTGGGATATGTGAGTTCTGGTGCAGCTTTGTTATTAACAATTCTGCGTCCAGCGATTCGGGCTTATGAGTATTTATATGCAAGGTTAGCGATGATACGCCAAGAATGGAAGTATCCCCGCGAAGATATTATGGAATTGCGCGATCGCTTTTACAATTTAGAACAAAAAGTGCAATCTTTAGAGGATCAACTGAATTTAGAACAACCATCTTCATTACCAGCAACTCAACAACGTTTTGCTGAAGAAACTCGCAGAGATTTAGCCAGAGTTGTGGCTAATTTAGAAGAATTACGCGCAATCAATCACACAGAACATGAACGTTTAGGAAGAGAAGCTAGAAGTGCGATCGCTCAACTTTCAACTGATGGACAATTTCTCGATCATGTACGAGAAATCATTCGATTTTTTAAATCAGCCTGAATTCTAGCTATATTTCGTAAGCCTGCAATAAATGTTCGCCATTAAAATGAATGAGATGAGTTGCATCTTCAGCAACCCAAACATCTGTTTCCCAAGCAATCTCTGGTAGGTATTCTACCATTGCTTTGCGACTGAGAAATGTTGTTACCATAACTAAAGGGATTTTGACGCCTCTAAATAGAGATTCCAAATCCTTCTTTCGTTTTGCATTAATTGGCCCGTGTGAAGTTACAGCTTCAATTAGCACTAACCAATTATTTGTTGTCAAGTGAATAATTACATCTGGCATTTTGCCATGAGAATCAATAGTAACGCCTAAATCCGTTAATGCTGCTTCATCGAAATGTGTGAATTTTTCATCGGTATCACCAACATAAATTAGCTTTCCACCAGGAGTAAAACGTGGAGCGAAATCGTTAATAATTTTTTCAATCAGAATATTCTGACCACCTGGTGATAAAGTTTTAATATCTCCTGCAATTACGATCGGAATACGGGACATTTCCCGTTCTTGTGCATACTGCTTTTTGAGAGTTTCAATGGAAGCGAGGTAAGTGCTTATGCTTTTTTCCCATTCATTAGTACCATAGGTTCGTAATAATTCGAGCGCACTTTCTTCAATTTGATAGACAGTTTTTGGACTGTTGATAGGGCGGCTCAGATTATCTGGATTTGCAACTATCAAAGCAGCATCTAGAAATTGATGTACTGTTTGGCGGCGAACTGTTTTTCGTGTATTGGGCTTATAAGTTTTACCATAATGCTCAGCCATAAAGTCCATTATTGGCGTAATTCCCATTAAAGGAGAAGTCGCTAAATCCCAAGAGTCTGTCGGTTTTAAGTCAAGTAACGCCAGAAGGGTTAAAGCTGAGCGTTCGTTAAGCTGTCGTCGTGGAAAGCCCAATTGCCTTAATATTTGCAGTGCTTCGTCAATTCGAGACTTAATTTTGATGGGATTTTTGTCGGACTGATTTGACATATTAAATAACTTATTTTGCACAAGTAGATCGATTTCGCACCCAGAGGGAAAGCGTTCTTTAATCTCCGTTCCTAAAGACAATAATTGTTCTAATGTCGGATACTTTAATTTTCGCAAATCTGTTGCATTTACTTGAGTATGTCCATTAAACAACCGAAAAAATAAATCAACTAAAGTTGAATTAAGATAAACTACAAGCCCACAAGCCAAGGTATGGCTAAGACCGCGCCCATCTTTATGAAAATAATTCAAATGATTTTCAAAGCCGACATAATCACAATCAAATATTTCTGCATTATAAATTACTGCAACAATTCGCCTTTTTTCTTCTTTTGAAGAAAATCTTTTACAGAGGACATAATGCTCATTTGGCACTAGAATTTTCTCTGTTTGTTCTACATGCAATATAGCTTGTGGCTTTTTGGTTATTCTTGGATATTCTATATATACATTTGAAAAATTTAAAGGACAGTCAACACCAAAATTCTCATAAATAAAATAGGATTGCTATATCAAGTTTATGAGATTTATCAATAGCACAAAATACCACATAAACTGTAGTTACTCAAAACTCAAAGTAGTCCTGCTGATTCATACAATCGTTTCACCATTGCTGTAATTCTTGCACCATAATCTAAATCTGCTGACCAACGTCCTGATAGTTGGTCAATTAATGGTGCAATTCCTCGCGTTACAAAGCGAAATCTAGGGTCTACAACTTCCTGTACCAAAGGTTCTAAACTAGCGTAAGCTTTTAAATGTTGCACGTGTGCCCTGACTCCAATTCTGGCACTGGGAAAAGATGCAGCCTCAGAACCACCACCAATGGCACCCAAGCCAGCAAAGTTATTTTGTTCGGGTTTAATATCACTACCAAATCTTAAAAATCCAGTTTCTACACACATTTGGCAAAAGGCAATATCATAATTTACCCCTTCTATACCTGCTTCCTCCCGATAAAGTTTTGCGATATCGGGAAACTTTACCAAAGCATTTTCATTATTATTTCTGAGGAATAATTGTAACTGTATTTCTGAGGTATTACCGTTTGAAATTATCCGGTCTAATTGACCAGTACAAACTATTAAATTCGATCGCAAGCTGACGGTACGAGTTGTAGCATCCCAGCTGACTGCAATATTAAAATCTCGGAGTTCGATGGCTTTGACATACACGATTCTCCGATAAGTAATTCGATTGACATTTGGTGCTTTTGATAAATCTATTCGCAGACGGTCTACTAAATCAATGGGAATGTAAGCATTACCATTAACTAAAATTCCTTGCTCGGAATAATTTTGCCCGTTAATATTAATATTAATTGCTGGGTAAGTTGGTTCTGTGGGAGTTCCCGTAGGGTCAATTACACGACTCCAAGATACCAAGCCGTCAGCAATTCCCAAAGCAAAATCACGGCGACGACTTTGCAGCAAAGCCCGATCCTCTGGACTGCTGAGAAATCCCACTTGCATTAACAAAGCCGGAAGCGTTGTGCGGCGACAAAATGCCAAACTACCCAATCCACTGTCTGTATCTGGCTTGACTCCGCGATTTGGTAATTGGGGTACGCGGCGCAACAGTGCCACGAGTAACTGTTCGGCATTGGTTTTGCGTTCAGTATTATTAGCAATGTGAAACACACTCGCCCCACGTACAGCAGGACTGGTAGCTGCATCAGATTGAATTTCTAGCGCCACATCACCCCGGCGTCCACGGGAATTGATCCAGGCGATGGTGTCGGCAGCACTTAAATCGTCGGGAACTGCTAAAATTTCAAAATTCCGCGCCCGCAATTCCGTAACAATCAAATCCCGCAACAAAATCATTTCTTTAGCTTCAGTTGTACCACCAGCGATCGCACCCGGATCGATTCCTCCTGCTTCTTTGCCTCCGTGAGCCGCCGATATAAAAATACGTCCCATCTACAGTATTTCCTCTGATAAAATTAAACGTAAGCAATTTTAGATATAATTGGTGGCTTTGCAACAACAATATAATAGCTATCAGAAGTCGAAAGTAATTTGTCCTTTGTTATTTCTCCAAAGTTGATAGCGAGGGACTGGGGAGATGCGGAGGTGGGGAGAAAGTAATTCTTCTTTCCCCCAATCTCCCCATCCCCTTATCCCCCCATCCTCTTCCCCAGTCCCCAATTCCATGCAAATCCCCCGCTTACACCCAGACACAATTGAAGAAATTAAACTCAGAGCTGATATTGTCGATGTCGTCTCTGAGTACGTAGTTTTACGGAAGCGAGGGAAAGATTTTGTCGGGTTGTGCCCGTTTCATGATGAAAAATCTCCCAGCTTCACTGTCAGCCAAACCAAGCAAATGTATTATTGCTTCGGCTGTCAAGCCGGGGGAAATGCCATCAAGTTTGTTATGGAGTTGGGAAAGCGTTCTTTTGCTGAGGTGGTGCTGGATTTAGCACGGCGTTACCAAATACCCGTACAAACCTTAGAACCCGAACAACGCCAAGAATTACAGCGTCAGCTGTCTTTGCGGGAACAATTATATGAA
The DNA here is from genome assembly GCF_002608075.1 of Nostoc linckia z4. Classification (GTDB taxonomy): domain Bacteria; phylum Cyanobacteriota; class Cyanobacteriia; order Cyanobacteriales; family Nostocaceae; genus Nostoc; species Nostoc linckia. The sequence goes on along the minus strand of NZ_LAHA01000082.1, from coordinate 32,745 downwards.
GTTCTGGCTTCTGCGGCGCAGTTTTATCAACACGCCCTCAGACAATCCCAAGGGCAAAAGGCAATTGCATATTTGCAATTTAACCGCAAATTTAAAGAAGAAACAATACAGCAGTTTGGTTTGGGTTACGCCCCCGCAGGTTGGGAAACTCTCTATCGCTACTTAGTGGAAGACAAACGCTATCCAGTGCAACTGGTGGAAAAAGCCGGCTTGATTAAACCACGCAAGGAAGGGGGCAGTTATTATGATGTGTTCCGCGATCGCTTAATGATTCCCATCCGCGATGTCCAAGGACGCGTTATTGCTTTTGGCGGTAGAACTTTAACTGAGGAACAACCGAAATATTTAAATTCCCCAGAAACCGAACTTTTTAGTAAAGGGAAAACATTATTTGCCCTGGATCTAGCCAAAACCGGGATTTCGCAACTGGATCGAGCCGTTGTGGTGGAGGGTTATTTTGATGCCATCGCCCTCCACGCTGCTGGAATTAATAACGCCGTCGCCTCCCTGGGTACAGCCTTAAGTTTAGAACAAGTGCGGCTAGTATTACGCTACAGTGAATCGAAACAATTAATACTCAACTTTGATGCTGATAAAGCCGGAACCAATGCAGCCGAAAGAGCGATCGGCGAAATTGCCGAACTAGCATATAAAGGAGAAGTGCAGCTAAAAATTCTCAATTTACCTAATGGCAAAGATGCTGATGAATATTTGCGCGAACAAACACCAGAAGATTATGTTCAACTATTAGCAAATGCACCCCTTTGGCTAGACTGGCAAATTCAACAAATTATTCAAGACCGTGATTTAAAACAAGCTACTGATTTTCAACAAGTCACTCAGCAAATAGTTAAATTACTCAAAAATATCGCTAACAGCGATACCCGCAATTATTATGTTTCTTATTGTGCAGAAATCCTCAGTTTAGGCGATGCTAGACTTATACCGCTACGAGTGGAAAATTTATTAACTCAAATTGCTCCTTTTGCACCTACATATTCCAAACCCGTATCAGCAAAAAAAGCATGGGGAACTAGCGAAAAAGTTTCCCCACTCCCCACTGAACGCAGTCTTTTAGAACATGCAGAAGCATTATTACTGCGAATTTACTTGCATTGTCCCGAACAGCGTCAAGTAATTATTGAGGAACTAGAAGAACGAGATTTGCAATTTAGCCTTTCCCACCACCGATTATTGTGGCGACAAATTTTAGAAATGGCCGTTGAACAAGTAGATTTAATTTCGACTCTACAAAATAGATATTTAGAATTATCAGAAGACCTGGAATTAGTATCGCATTTATTTCATTTGAACGAAAAAACTACAAAAGAAATACTTCGCACTCCGCAGGTAGTTCAAGCGGCGATCGCTTGCATGGATTTGGTCATGCTAGAAAAACGCTATCGACACTTTCTAGAACTATGGCAGCAAACCGATCCGGAAACCGAACCAGAAAAATATCAATCCTATTATCAGGCTTTTTACACTGAAAAACTCAAACTGCAAAAAATAGACAGACAACGCCTATTTTCCATCACAGAATTGTTGTAGTTATTTCTTGCTAGCACGATTGCCGTGTTAACAGAAAAAATTATATCGACTCCATACAGCATTCTCTTTAGATGATAACAGGACTTACGCACAGGCAACGGAAAATCTAACCACAGAGGACACAGCGAAAAGTCGGAGCGCCGGCTTCCGGCGTACACCGAAGGGGTTGCCGCAGGCATCTGAACTTTTCAAGACAGAGGACACGGAGGAATAAGAGCAAGAGAGAGTTTTTGCGTAAGTCCTAGATAAGTAGCTCAATCTAAAAAAAAACTTCATACGTAGATGTCAATAAATGTAGTGGACTGACACAGCTAAAATAGTGCATTAATAAACTCTTGTGGGGTGGGCATCCTGCCGGCCCGGACGGGTGAGGACACCCATCCCACAATAAAATCTATTGCAACATTTTAGCCTTGTCACGCCACTACCATTGTTTTATGTTTAATTAACCCTCTTGTGTCACTCTCGGAAAACAATAATCTCAGCAAGATTCTGAAACTACACCTGTCAGGGTGGGGAGGTGGGGAGATGAGGATAATAATTCTTAACTTCTAACTTTTAACTCCTAACTCTTAACTCTTAACCTCAGTCACCATGCCCCATGCCCCAATTAATTCAACGGTTCCATAATGACTCTTAAGCCTTTACTAGACAGTGTTTTGAGCATTTCTTTAGCGTTGTATTCGCTGTCAAAAACTCCTGCTTGCATTACTTTTTGACCTTGCCAAACTGTGGGAAAGGCACCAGGAGCAAGCGATCGCACTAAGTCTCTATCTTTATCTGTTATTAATGTCACTACTATGCGATAACGTATACCGTAATGTGTTCCGGTGTTGCCTCTGTAAGAGATAGTTGTAGAATTTGCAACTGGTATTTTTGGCACATTGGGAGTATCAGTAACTGGCAAAGGTGTTTCATTGCCTAAAGCAGTAGGTTGTAGTATTGGTAATGATTGCTGCGTTTGATTACCTGTGTTGGGTATTGCTGGCTGGGGTGCAGTAAATTCAATGGTGTTTGGATCGATTTGCACGTAATTAAACTGTGCTGGGGTGGAATTTACAACTTGATTAGTGGAGATTTGCCTAGCTCTCAAGGTGCTAGAAGTGGGAAATCCAGCAACTTGAGGGCTTGGTGGTTGTTGAGTGGATGTAGGAGGCGAAAGCGTTACACTTGCTGGTTGCAATGGCAACAGTTGGCTGTTTAATTGTGCAGGAACAAGATCATTGGCTGAAATACTGTTACTGGTTTGCTGGGGAGTCGGGGGCGATGAGGATACTGACTCAGGAACAAGATTATCTGCTGAAATATTATTACTGGTTTGAGTATTAGTGCTTTGTGAGAGTTCAGGAGCCGAAAAAGTGATTTCGCCGGACGGTGGTATTTCTGCTATCTCGTTGTTGGACACAGGGGTAGGGTAAGAATTTTCAGCTACTACTGCTGTTGTACCGTTGAGATCGACATTACCAGCAATGCGATCGCTCCCCAAGTTATTGCCAGCAGCAGAAATCACTTGCTTGGCAGCACTGGCGTTAATATCGTAACGGCCATTATTTTGAAATTGATTACCCCCTGGTTCTGATGCGTTGCCTAAATCTGGCATTGCTTGGGCGATGGCTACTAAACCATCTTCTTTACTATCTTGAATAAGATTATTCCTTAAAACCGGGCGAGCATTTGCTTGGACTATGATTCCCGACCTATTATTCTGAATTTGATTGCTTGTAACAACAGGTGCAGCATTTTGGGCAATATTAATGCCAAAGCCGGTTTCCTGAAAGATATTTTCCTTCACTTGGGGACGGGAGTTACCAGCAATTGTGATGCCATTAGCGCCATTGCCCTGGAAGTAATTTTTGCTAATCAAGGGGGCAGCATTACCACTGACGGAAATTCCATCTTGGATATTACCCGTAAAGGTATTTTCCACAACCACCGGATTAGTAGATTCAATCCACAAACCATAACCACGACGGTTTGAATTTGTCAGCGTCACCCCAGTTAGCACTGCTTGGTTTGCTGCCACAATTGTTACATTTTGACCGCCAAAACTGCGGCTGAGGTAATCACCACCTCCTTGAATGATGACATCCTTACCGCGATCGCCCGGATTTCCTTGAATGGAAACACCTGGTTTTAGCATTAAAGGAAATACCTCTCCCGTCTCAGTGCTATAAGTACCAGGGGAAAGGATAATTACCGTATTGGCCTTGGCTAATCGCAGCGCTTGAGTAATGGTTTTTACCGGAGCCGATTCACTACCATTACCTGCACTGTCGTCGCCAGCATTGGCATTGACAAATACCACATTCCCCTGAATATTGCTGGTTTCACCTATGGGTGCGGAATCTGGTGTCGATGGCATCTGAGCGATGGCACTATCCACCCTTGTGAGTTTGAAGCTAAAAGTAACAATCAGTACATAAAAACTTAAAACTAACAGCTTTTTCGCTTCGAGAAACTTTTGTTTTCTTTGCAAAAAATATACATTTTGGTACGTACTAAACCCAAAATAGGGAATCATTTTTAACATAACTCCTCCAAGTATCAATAAATTCTTATACTTTTAGACACCACTATGCCGATAATATTACCCACATATTGGTCTATTGGCGACTAATCAACCAAGAAAGTGTCAATAGCACACAATACTTGTCGGGTTTTGGGGAAAAGGGGAAAGAAAAAACCTTTACCCTTTACCCTTTAACCCCTTCGGGGTTCGCCAGTCGCTCATGGGGGAAACCCCCAAGACCGCGCTGGCTCACCTTTTCCCAAAACCAAATTCCGAGTTGAAAATGCACAAAGCGAGCAGTATTGCAATAGCACACAGTTCTGTGCGCCCCGACAACAGTTTAGCGATCGCGCCCCATGATTTACCGCACAAATACCTTATTTTTTCTCAGCGCAACCTTCTAAAACCTTATTTCCCAGGATAAAAATTGCCGAGTAGGGATACTCTTTATCTGACATTCCATCGCTACAAGTATCAACTTTTTTGATAATTAAGATGTTGTTGCCTTTACCTTGGAGTCGGTAGACTCGCAGTAAATCTGCGGGACTAGCTTCTGCTTTTAAGGGTGCAACATAGGAAAAGGTTTGTTTTTTGACATCTGGTGACGAATAAACAATTCCTCTCTTGCTCACAGTAACACTCCAAAAAGGTTCTGTACCCCTAGCGATGAATTCTTCACTTTTAATCGTTTGGGCAATTTTTCTATGAATCAAGAATTCATTAGCAGTGCTGGGGGTGTTAGCTAGTAAAGTTGCACCCAATCCAAGCAGAGAAACACAATAAATGAAAGTTCTCATATATAAAGAATTTATGCCTATTAAATGGAACAATTCTACATTATTTATGACATATATTAATACTATTTTAGTTTTCAAGAATATCGGTGTTGACTGTTGACTGTTGACTATTGACTGTCAATAAACCTAACACGTAATATTTCACAAATGATTCGGGATTGCTTACCTACAATGCGTTTCGGTCACCATGATAATATCGGCGTTGTGTAAGTCTTACCATATAGAGTGAATAAAATAAAGGTACAAAAAGTAATGAATAAGTCACTTTCTCGGTTAGAAGTGAAAAATATTAGTAAATCATATTCTGGGCGTGTGGCAAATCATCAGATAAATTTGGCAATTCAGCCAGGAGAAATTCATGGAATTTTGGGGGAAAATGGAGCGGGTAAGAGTACTTTAATGAAAATTATCTATGGCTTGGTGCGTCCGGATGCTGGTGAGATTTTTTGGCAAGGGCGACAGGTTAATCTTAATAGTCCACAGTCGGCGATATCTCTGTCAATTGGAATGGTATTTCAGCACTTTAATTTATTTGAAACCCTGACTGTTACAGAGAATATTGCCCTGACGCTGCCTCGTAGCGAAAAATGGGATTTATCACGAGTTGCCAAAAGAATTCTCACTTTATCAGCAGTATACGAACTAAACATAGACTGCGATCGCCCTGTCCATACTCTTTCAGTTGGTGAAAAACAGCGCTTAGAAATTCTCCGGTGTTTATACCACCGTGCAAAATTACTGATTTTGGATGAACCAACGGCAGTTCTCACTCCTCAAGAAACAGAAAGACTCTTCGCGACTTTAAGGCAAATTGCCTCTGATGATTGCAGTATTTTATTCAGTAGTCACAAGTTATTAGAGGTGCAATCTCTGTGTAGCCATGCTACAGTTTTGCGTCACGGTGAAGTTGTTGCTAATTGTAACCCCAAGGCAGAAACACCAGCCAATCTAGTCAGGATGATGATTGGTGCTGATGTGCAAGGAATTGGAGACTCTTTGCTGGGGACTGGGGAAGAAGATGAGAGAAAACAAGAATTATTTTCTGCTTCATTGACCTCACCTTCTGATGGGCATTTAATAACTACTAAAAAACCCAAACAGCAACCACCAGGGCCAGTTTGCTTGCTGGTTAAGGATTTACATCTTAAACCCCAAAATGCTTACGGTACAACCTTGCAAAACATTAATTTAGCAATTCACACTGGTGAAATCGTTGGTATTGCCGGAGTAGCAGGCAACGGACAAACAGAGTTAATATCAGCTTTGAGTGGTGAAATCATCTCTCCTGAGGCAGAAATGATTATGTTAGGTGAAATGCCCATAGGCAAAACTAATGTTGCCCAACGTCGCCGCTTGGGATTGGGATATGTTCCAGAAGAACGTTTAGAAAAAAGTGTAGTGCCAAATTTCAGTTTACTAGAAAATGCTTTGTTGACAGCCCACGGCCAGGGATTGTTACGCCAAGGAGTGATTCGCTTTAGCAAATTAAAAACCTGGACTCAACGAATTTGTGATGCTTTCGATGTTAATCCAAAACAAGTAAATTCTATTGCTGCTAGTTTATCGGGGGGGAACTTGCAAAAGTTTATTATGGGGCGGGAGATATCCCAAAATCCAGCAGTATTAATTGCAGCCCATCCGAGTTGGGGTGTAGATGTAAACGCCACTGCCAAAATTCATGAAGCATTAATTGAAATGCGAGATACCGGTGCAGCAGTGCTAGTGATTTCTGAAGATTTGGATGAATTGTTTGCATTGTGCGATCGCATTGGTGCAATCTATAAAGGACAACTTTCACCTTTCAAAGCAATTCCAAATACTCACCGCGATGAAATTGGTAGCTGGATGGGAGGGTTTGGTTTTCATTAAAGAAGGGAATAGGTAACAGGTAACGGGCAATAGTTTTCTATTATCGCTTTGGGGAAGATGACAGTTATCTGTTGAGTGTCCAATGTCCTGTTTGGCTTATTCTGTAGTACAAATCTCTGCGTCCCTGGAGGGTTTCAAAATATTATCTGTACTTCACTTGACAATAGTTATAGGAATTTTCAGAACTTATGAATGGAGATACAAAATTTTTTCTCATCTTTGGTTCAATATTCGGTGGTGTTGGCACCATAATTACTGTCACAGGCATCATTATTGGATTAAACACTCGTTCTTTTGTAGCTTCGGCAATTCCAACACAAGGGACAGTCATCGAGTTAGTACAACGTTGGTCAACTGATAATAAGGGGCGTTCCTCTTATGTGTATTATCCAGTGGTGCAATATACTACTCGTTCTGGCGAATCAACAGTATTTGAATCAACTTCAGGTACTAACCCACCACAATTTGCTAAAGGTCAGCAGATAGAAATTCTCTACGTTCCTGACAAGCCAGGTTCAGCAACAATCAACTCCTGGTTCAGTTTATGGTTTTTACCTTTAATGTTCACCGGCTTGGGATCGATTTTTGCTGTAGTTGGAGGAGTTGTACTGCTCAAGTCCTTTCCTGGTTTAATGCGAAGGAATTCACAATTCAAATAGTCACCATAGCAATTTTATTTTAGTTGTGAAAAATATTGAGGTTGAGTGTTGAGTGTTGACTGTTAACTGTTAATAGTCAACAAACCTAACATGTAATATTTCGCAAATTATTTGGGACTTTGTTTTCTTTACCCGGTAAAACCTTAATTTTTTAGCAAATAATTTTTCCACGTCAACTCTACTGTAATATCAACTTGGTAACATCACGTGATTTGATTTAACAATGGCACGGCAAGCCCAAATAAAAAGCTCTACTAAATCCTGGTTTCCTGAAATTATCAAAACAACTTTGATTTTCCTGTTAGTCTTAGGGCTATTTTTAATGGGACTTGCCAGTCACATTGCGCGCCAATCGTTTCCCCAAGAAAGTGGCACAATTCAACTACCTGGACTGAAAGCTGAAGTAACCGTTCAGCGTGATAAATGGGGAATTCCCCATATCTATGCTGCTAACTCCCACGATTTATTCATGGCTCAAGGTTATATTCACGCCCAAGACCGTTTTTGGCAAATGGATTTTTGGCGACACGTGGGTTCTGGGCGACTTTCTGAAATGTTTGGCTCTTCTCAGGTTGAAACTGACAAATATCTGCGGACAATGGGTTGGGGGAGGGTGGCGCAGCAAGAAATTCCCCAAATCAATGCAGAAATGAAGGCATATCTGGAAGCTTACGCGGATGGTGTGAATGCTTATTTAGCAAAACATCAAGGCAGCACCTTGAGTTTAGAATATGCTGTACTCAAGTTCCTCAATCCTGGATATCGACCAGAACCTTGGCAAATACTCCATTCTTTAACCTGGGGTAAGGTGATGGCTTATGATTTGGGGAGAAATTTTCAGAGTGAAATTGAACGTGCAATACTGCTTAAAACTTTGACTCCTAGTGAAGTTGAGGAACTGTTTCCGCCTTATCCTGAGAATTTGCCCGTCATATTGCCAGAGTTAGAGAAGAAAGGAGACGCGGGGATAGGGGGACGTGGGGACGCGGGGATAGGGGGATATGGGGATGGGGTGAAAGAGGACGCGGGGATAGGGGGACGTGGGGACGCGGGGATAGGGGGATATGGGGATGGGGTGAAAGAGGATAGGGAGAAATTTTTCGCCGCGTCGNGGGACGTGGGGACGCGGGGATAGGGGGATATGGGGATGGGGTGAAAGAGGACGCGGGGATAGGGGGACGTGGGGACGCGGGGATAGGGGGATATGGGGATGGGGTGAAAGAGGATAGGGAGAAATTTTTCGCCGCGTCGCCGCGTCTCCCCGTCGCCGCGTCTTCTTCGGTATTTTCTGCTTTAGAGTCAATTCATCAGCCGATGATGGCTTTGGAAAAATTAATTGGTTCTACGGGAGTTGGTGTTGGTTCAAATAACTGGGTGATATCTGGTAAACGCACAACCACAGGTAAGCCAATTTTGGCGAACGATCCCCATTTGGGCGTGCAAATTCCCTCAATTTGGTATGAGGTGGCTCTACATTGCACCCCTAGAAGTGCAGAATGTCCTTACAATGTTGCGGGCTTTTCTTTTGCAGGGATGATTGGGATAATTGTAGGTCATAGCGATCGCATTGCCTGGGGTGTGACTAATGTCGGGGCAGATGTGATGGATTTATACATCGAGAAAATTAACCCGAAAAACCCGAACCAATATGAGGTTAATGGTAAATGGGTTGATATGGAACTTGTAAAGGAGACGATTCAAGTTGCAGGAAGTCAGCCAATTGTGCAAACGGTTCGCTACACCAGACACGGGCCGATTCTTTCTGATGTTTCGCCGAATCTCCAGCAGTTACAACCGAGTCAGCCGCTAGATTTGCCGCAAAATTACGCTGTAGCTTTGCAATGGACAGCATTAGCACCTTCTAAGCTAGGCTATGCTATTCCCCAAATCAATCGCGCCCAAAATTGGCAGGAATTTCGCAATGCTGCGAAAAACTATGATGTGCCTGCTCAAAATTTAGTCTACGCTGATATAGATGGCAACATTGGCTACCAAATGCCTGGTAAATTCCCCATCCGAGCCAAGGGAGATGGGCGTTATCCGGTTCCTGGTTGGACAGATGAATATGAATGGCAAGGCTATATTGATTTTGAGGAATTACCCAAAAGTTTCAATCCCACCGAAGGTTTTATTGCTAGCGCTAATAATTTAGTTTCCCGTGAATATCCATATCTCATTACCGCAGACTGGGTTTATGGTTATCGCGCAAAGCAGATTGTTGAGATGATTTCCCAACAAACTCAGCCGATTTCTTTGAAGAATGTACAGCAGATACAAGGTGACAATCACAATCTCAATGCCGAAACACTAGTACCATTATTACAAGCGATCGCAGTTGATACACCCGGTTTGCAAGTAGCCCAAAAACTGTTAAAAGACTGGAATTTACAGTTAGAAATGACATCACCCACTGCGGCTTTGTTTGAAGTGTTCTGGAAAAACTTACTAGCAGATACATTTCACGACCAGTTACCTAAAAGATACTTTCCGGATGGAGGCGATCGCTGGTATAGTGTGGTGGCAAATCTGCTAAAACAGCCCAATAGTTCTTGGTGGGATAATCGCAACACCCCAAAAGTTGAAAATCGCGACCAAATCCTGCGGGAATCTTTGACAAAAGCTGTAGATGAATTAGAACGCATTCAAGGTAAAGACCCGAAAAACTGGAATTGGGGCAAACTACATACTGTCACTTTTCGTCATTCTACCTTGGGTAAATCCGGAGTTCCATTGATTGAAGCTTTGTTTAATCGCGGTGTTTTTGCCACAGCTGGGAACGGCGAAACAGTGAATGCTAACCGTTGGATGGCAAACAAATCCTTTGAAGTAAACGAAATTCCTTCATTGCGAATGATTGTAGATTTGGGAAATTTAGATAATTCATTGGCAATTCATACCCCCGGACAATCAGGTCATGCATTCCATAGACATTATCAAGATATGGTTAATTACTGGCGTCAAGTTGAATACCACCCCATGCTTTGGCAAACACCTAATGTAGCAGTAAATACTACTGAGACACTGAAGTTAATGCCAAAATTAGCCAAGAAGGCTTTTAATCCAAAATCCCAAATCTAAAATCCAAAATTGATATTAATCCTTTGAAGCCTTCTGCCCTGTGCCCTGTGCCTTTCTCCATCGATTTGTTGCTTTCAGTAAAATTACATACACATAAACGAAAAAATGCAGTATAAAGTAGCAGGGATACAAAAGTCATATCATCTCCGATTAAATACTTAATGGTTTAAACCGATGCTCTGAGGCATAGAGATTTAAATAATAAGTGATTAACTGGAGGTGATATCAGAGCAGAAATAGAGATTTTTGAAAAACAGAAAAGTATTTTTGCTGACTATCAATTTCCTTAGCCCAACGTTAGCAAAATATAGTCGGAGATGATGGAATCTATGGAACATCTAGTTAAGAAAACTTTTATTCTCTCAGCCACAACTGCAATCGCATTATTATTTGCAAGTTGTGGGGAAAGTAAAGTTGCTCAATGTAACAAAATTATCAAGGTTGCCAATCAAGCATCCGCTTTAGGTCAGGAATTCGGTAAAAATCCCAATCCGGCCAAAGGTTCTAAGTCTTTAACTGAACTGGCCGCTAAGATAGACCCACTGACCCAAGAAATGAAAGCATTAGAAATTAAAGACGAGAAACTCCAAGGTTTTCAAGGACGTTTTCTCACACTTTATCAGGATATCAGTAAAGAATTGAAGAATGCTGCAACAGCTATAGATAAAAAGAATCTTCCAGGGGCAAAGAATTCTTTGGCATCTCTACAAAAGAGTGGTCAGCAAGAAAGTTCAATAGTCAAAGAAATTAATGGCTATTGCTCTGGTACTTAAGGGAACTCCAAAAAATGGCGTTGCTGAATAATGGGATGATTTAGGCTGACGCGGGGACACACCAGACACGGGGATTATGTCTTGATGCAAATTCTCATATCATCCCGCAATTATGCAAGGCCCAAAAAATAAATTATTGGCGTTAAAACGTTGACTTTTGAGGGCCACTTGCTCCATTGGGGGAACCCCTACGTACCCGTCAGTGGCTCTTATTAACTGTGAACCGTCAACAGGAGCCACTGACAGTTATGTATTCTTTACATGAAGTTAGTTTAAGACCTAAGCTGGATTTATCTAGAGGATTTACGCAGGCGATCGCCGATGTCTATTCCCCAAATTAGTGAGTTTACTATCCGCCGCCATGCCAACGCCAAATCTTTCCAGCGGGGCGAGGCATATTATCAAGCTGGTGCTGTCAATGGTATCACCCAACGTGGTGGTGTGCTGCAAGCAGATGTTCTGGGCACTGAAGCCAGACCTTATCATGTCAGCTTGAATTTTGATAGCAGTGGATTGACTTCTGTCAACTGCACCTGTGCATACAATTTTGATGGGTGGTGCAAACATATTGTGGCAACGATGCTTGTGTGTGCGCGTCACTCAGAACACATTGAACAGCGTCCCACCTTAGAAGAATTACTCGATCGCTTAGATCGCGACCAAACCCAAAGGCTGGTGCAAGATTTAGTAGCAGAATACCCAAGGCTGATTGAGGCAATTGACCGTCGTGTCAGCTGGATGATTGCTCCTGTTCGCCAAGAAAAAAGTAGCAAACGCGTGCCGCGCAGTACAATCAATTTGACTTTCTTTCGGCGAGAGGTGCGGCAAATTTTCCGGAACGCCATAGCGTATTTCGAGGAAGGTTACGAAGAAGACCAGATTGCTGAAGAATTGCTCAACCTGGTGCAAACTGCGGTGGATTTTAGCAAACAGGGAGAAGCTGAAAATGCGATCGCTATTTTAGAGGCCATTACCTGTACCTGTGTGGAAAATTGGGACGATGTCGCAGAATACGGCGTCCAAAATGATGAAATTGTCCAGGAATTAAATCAAGCTTGGTGTGAAGCAATTCTAGGCGCTGAACTCACCCCAGATGAAAAAGTTGATATTCAAATCAATTTAGAAGCATGGCAAGATGAATGGAATGCTGATTTTGGCTTGATTATGGAAGCTTTACGCCAAGGCTGGGATTATCCACCTTTGGTGGAAGTTCTTCAAGGTAATATTACTGAAAGAGGAGCTTGGGAAGAAGATGTACCAGACTATGCAGACGATTTGGCACTCATTCGCCTGAAAATCCTCGAACGTCAAGAACGTTACCAAGAATATCTCTATTTGGCTGAAGCAGAAGGGCAAACCCAGCAATATCTCACAATGCTGGGGCGTTTAGGCAGAGTAGCAGAAGCCGTTGATGCTGCTCAAACTCAGATGAATTCACAGGAAGAAGCTTTTGCCTTAGCGAAAATACTCACCGACAAGGGAGCATTACAGCAAGCACTAGATATCGCCCAAAGTGGATTAAATTTACCAGGTAATTGTCAGTATGAGTTAGGAATTTGGACAAGTGATTTGGCTATTGAATTAGCTAATCATGAAGCTGCTTTATTAGGAATTAAGGCGGCTTTCCAAGTCAAGCCCTCGTTTTCAGACTATCAAAAGATGCAAGAATTAGCTGGTAAAAACTGGGAAACCGTCAAAACAGATTTGCTGAAAATCATCCGTAATTACAATGGTTGGGGAACAGAATCGGCCAAAGTAGATATTTTATTGCATGAGGGGCTAATTAATGATGCAATTGCCATGGCCAGCGAACTTAGTTCCTATGATTCTGAGTTAATTCACCGAGTTATGGATGCTGCCATCCCTCATAATCCTGATTGGGTAATTGCTAATGCCTGTAATCGTGCGGAAAAAATTATCGATGCAGGTAAGGCAGAATACTACAACTATGCCGTGGAATGGCTAAAAAAGGCCCGTGCTGCTTACTTGCAATCTGGGAGAAAAGTTGACTGGTCAACTTATCGAGAAAACTTAATCCAAACCCACAGTCGTAAGCGTAAATTGATGGGCATGTTTCACCAAAGGGATATGGAATAGGGGGATGGGGAGAAAAGTTGAGAAAAATTCAATAGACTTCTTACAAAAATCGATTTTTCATAGAGATATTCTCCCTTGTCTCCCCCGTTATCCCCCTTGTCTTGCCAAGTCTTCAGCTGAACCTGATATCAGCACTCTGCTGTGTCTTTTTTCTTTTTGAGGATGATACCAAAAGCAGCGGCCATCAGGGTTCCGAAAATGCTGGTGGGTTCTGGGATAGAAGTTTCTTCCACAGGTATGGGTACTTTAATGCTCAAATTCTTGAGGGGAGTGTTAGTTAAAGTTAGAGATGTGATGCTTGGCGAACCAGGGATATCGGACTGGAAATCAAAAACTGTAGGAGTTAAACTACCATTGCGATCGCTATATCGTTCTCCATAACCATAAACCTCAAAAGTACCCTGATAGCTTTTTCCAGTTTCTGGGTCAGTGACTTTACCAGTATAAAAAGCTTTGATGAAATTAAATTCGTCTTGAACTACTCCCTGAAATGTTGTTCCTGCCAATTGTCCTTGGTATTTGAAGGGAGTCAACTCACCATCAGCAAGAACCGGCGATGTCAAAACACCATTGAAAGATACAAAAGGAATACCTTTAAAGTCAACGAAGTAATGCAGACTTCCATCAGGACGTGTTTCTACCTGCAAATAATTTGATTGATACACGGGAACGTAATTAGGATTATTAGTAGTGCCTAAGTTGCGGTAATAAGTTCCAGTTTCATCAGTATCAATACGGGTAATACTGTTATTGAAATTGGGATTATTTGCAGGGAGTTCGATAGTTCCTGATAATGTACCAGTGGTTTTAATTGTAATGAATTGAGCGGCAAAAGCACCAGAACCACCCAAACCAATCATGACTGCGGTTAAACAAGTACTGCCAATAATTGCACTACCTAGCTTGGCTCCTGATGAACTTACTTTCATGAACAATTTGCTCCTGTAATCGCCGATAAAAAGACACACCTAGTGCGTTGAGATTCATTGAAAATGTTTCTCTAGCATGATTTATGATTCCCAAACTATTGATAAAAGTCTCATTCATTACAAAAAATTTTGTTGGAAAAAATAGGAACATTTTCTTTACTAAATTAGTCTGCATCGTTTATTATCAAAATAAATCTCTACTTCAGCCGATAGTAGAATTTAGAATTATCAGCGGCTCTCTGTCTAGTTTTCAGACCTAAATACAGTACTTTGCTTTCCTATAAATCTGCTGTAAATCCACAAAAAAATGGACTGGCAGATTGTTGGCAGTTCGTAGATAAGGGAACTCAAAAAATAAATTATTGCGGTTGAGGTCGTTGACTGTTGACCGTTGACGGTTCACAGTCAACAGTTTTGATTGTTCGGCTTCAGACGAAATTATGTTTTATATCTATCAGCGATCGCAATATTGGTCTGATATGATTCAGTTTGACAATATCTTTCTTTGCTATCAATAAGCAAGGGAAAGTAGTAATCGAAATAAAGGAGTAAAACTGGAGATAAATGTATTGCCAGATACAGCAAATTTCAAATTCAGTGAAGTAAATGACTTAACTTAAAAAGTCTAGTATCAAATCTGATGAATTTACTCATTTAGACTGAAATAATTCTGAATTTGGCTTTGAAATTCATCAAAAATCTGTCACATGACTGCGGAAGGGTTAGGGTTTTGGTGTCCAAATTGATAAATAAAAAGCGGCTACTTAAACTGAACAACCACTGGCGCAATAACTTATGCAACGATACACATACATGAAAGTAGGTCAGTCTGTAGTATTAACTGACCACATAACAGGTGATGAGTTAGTTTTGCAAGGTGATGACTATCTCAATTTCCTAAATAAGGTTATGCTCATGACTAAAAAGTTAGTATTTCCCCAAGAGAAATGGTCTACTTGCAGTGAATTCATCGACTACCATATTAGTCAATACTTCTAATAAAATTTTACAAACATCTTCATCCACGTAGATTTTTCGTAGGGGAGCAGGTAGCAATTTCACAGTTGATTGCTGACAGTTCACAGTCAACTGTCAACAGTCAACTTCCTTATACTAGTTAAGTAACTTTACCGAACTAATTGTTCTTTCTTTATGAAAGATTATGCTGGCAAGGTAAAATTATTAACATTGAGATCAGGTATATTGGTGAAACTTAAGACTTGCAAGCGATCGCTGGGTGTTTTATTCATATTTTTAACTACCCAGATTACATTTAATTCTAGAGTTGCTAAAGCACAAACCCCAACAGCACCCACAACTACTACAAAAGCAATTTGCTCTAGCCAATTGCCAACAGCTATAGATTCTGTTATCAATCGTCCCTTATTTAGTCGGATGCGTTGGGGAATTCTAATACAACCTTTATCAACGGGATTAACTCTTTACAATCGAGATGCCGATAAATATTTTACTCCAGCGTCTAACACGAAGTTGCTGACAACAGCAGCAGCACTACAGCAGTTGGGTGCTAATTTTCGTATTCGTACTTCTATTTATCAAAATGGCAATGGTGTTTTACGTGTTGTTGGTAGGGGAGATCCTAGTTTAGATGATACTCAACTACAAGCCTTAGCACAACAATTGAAACAAAAAGGTATTACTCAAATTCCGGAATTAATTGCTGATGATAGTTATATTCAAGGAGATATTGTTAACCCCACTTGGCAATGGGAAGATGTCCAGTCAGACTACGGCGCACCAGTCAATAGCTTTATTACCCATCAAAATATTTTTAGCTTAAAATTAGTACCCCAGGCTGTCGGTAAACCTTTAAAGTTGGTGTGGGCTGATGCTAGTGAAGCAACACAGTGGCGAATCATTAATCAGTCAATAACCGTCGATGGCAATCAACCAACTTATATCAATGTTAACCGCGATTTATCAGGAACAGTATTGCGAATTGAAGGACAGTTAACAACAAATTCTGAACCTTATTTACTAGATTTACCTGTAGTCGATCCTAATTATTACTTTTTACGGCGCTTTCGTACTGCTTTAAGACAACAAAAAATTCCTTTGGGAAAAACCTTAGTAATATCTGGTGGTACTAATCAAGAGGAAATTGCCTTTGTAGAGTCACCATCTTTAGCTGAATTATTAGCAGAAACGAATGTTAATAGTAATAATCTGTATGCTGAGGCATTATTAAGAGCATTAGCTGTAGAAAAACCCAGACTGAAAAATCAAACTAGTGCTAATGTTGGTTTGGAAGTCGTCAAAGCAAGTTTGACTCAATTGGGAGTCGATCCAGCAAACTATATATTAATAGATGGTTCTGGCTTATCACGTCGTAATTTAGTTACCCCAGAAGCTTTTGTACAAGTTTTGCGGGGAATCGCAAGAACACCAGCAGCATCAATATATCGTGGATCTTTACCAGTCGCTGGTAAAAGTGGCACGTTAAAATTTCGTTTTCAAAATACACCAGCTGAGGGTATTGTTCAAGCTAAAACGGGTACGTTAACTGGTGTAGTTTCTCTATCTGGATATGTGAATGTGCCGAAGTATGAAACATTAGTTTTTAGTATTCTTGTCAATCAATCGGAACAGCCTACAACAGTTGTGCGCCAAGCAATTGATGAAATAGTCGTCTTATTAGCTCAATTACAGCGTTGTTAATAAATGTTGAGCAATTGTAATTTTTGCATTTTTACATTGAATTTGTTAAAGCGATCGCAGTAAAAATTACTGCCTGTTTGTCATTGAATATCATAGCAAGACTGCCATCGAGAAACTATGTAACATCAATACCAAAATTTGATAGTTTAAGTATTTTTCCTGATTACACTCTTCCTTACAGATGAATAGGATAGAGCGCATAATACTGCTATCCATTTAATCCTATGTTACTCACCAATTAATGCTGGCAAACAACTAAATTTACACAATAAAACTTAATAGCTTGATTGGCATGATTTAAAAGCTAACTTTTAAACAAGAAACACACTCAAGCTAAAAAATAGTTAAACCAAAAATTAAATATTTACTATTGAAGTCTTTTATAAGTAGTCAGCACTCTAGCTGATTCGTTTTGTTGTGATTTCTAAGCCTTTCATTTATTTACGGACAATAACTTAAAAAAGTTGCTTCGTCCATTTGCTATAAACAGGAAAAAATTATGGCAGTTTCACTAGCTAAAGGTCAACGAGTTTCACTAGAAAAAGTTGCTCCTGGCTTAACAGATGTTTTTATTGGACTGGGATGGGATGTAAAAGTTACAGACACAGGTCACGATTTCGATCTTGATTCATCAGTATTTATGTTGGGTAGTGACGAAAAACTTCTTTCTGACAACCACTTTATTTTTTATAATAATCTCACAAGTCCCGATCCTCATAAATCCCTTCAACACATGGGAGATAATCTCACAGGTGCAGGTGACGGAGATGATGAAGTTATCAAAGTTAATCTCACAAAAGTACCATCAGAAGTTGAAAAAATAGTTGTTACCGTAACTATCTATGAAGCACAGCAACGTAGTCAGAACTTTGGTCAAGTGAAAAATGCCTTTGTGCGTATTGTCAATGCTCAAACAAAACAAGAAGCTATCCGCTATGACCTGGTTGAAGACTACTCCATAGAGACAGCGCTAATCATGGCAGAACTTTATCGCAAAGACGGCGAGTGGCGTCTCAATGCTGTAGGTGCAGGCTATCAAGGTGGCTTGAAAGCGCTACTTGAACGCTACAGCTAAGAATTTATTAATCCATATAACTAACATTAAGTAACATGGGAATCAACTTACAAAAAGGACAACGTATTTCACTTTCTAAAGAAGCTCCCGGACTAACAAAACTGATGTGTGGACTAGGCTGGGATACAGCGAAACATTCAGGCGGTGGTTTTTTTGGTGCTTTCAATAACACTCAAGATTGTGACTTAGATGCTTCCGTCTTGTGTTTAGATGAAAATGGCAAAATCAGAGATACAAGCAACCTTGTTTACTTTGGAAATTTATCTCACAAATCGGGAGCTATTACTCATTTAGGTGATAATCTCACAGGTGCAGGAGATGGTGATGATGAGCAGGTGCTTGTAGATTTATCTCGACTACCAAAAGAGATAGTCAAACTGGTTTTTACAGTGAATATTTACGATTGTATTGCTCGTAAACAAGAATTTACCCAGGTTAAAAATGCTTTTGTACGCCTAGTCAATACATCTAACAATCAAGAATTAGCTAAGTATAATTTGTCTGGTTCTGAATATAAAGGAATGACTGGGATGATTATGGCTGAAATTTACAATCACAATAATGAATGGAAGATGGCAGCTATTGGCAATGGCATTAATGTTCATGGTTTAGAAGGACTTGTGAGAGCTTACGCTTAAATTAAAAATAGCGCAGCATTAGCAATTCACGAAGCGTCTTAGAATTTTTTTATTTCATATATCTTCGACTAATTGTTGAGCTAATCAACTCAATAACAACTCAAATAAAATTCATTTCCAAATAATAGGTAGTAATCATGTCAATTAACCTCAGCAAAGGCGAAAGAATCAATCTTTCAAAAGAAGCACCAAGCTTAATCAAGGCTGGAATTGGTTTAGGATGGGATATTAACGTTACAGATACAGGTTCAGCTTTTGATTTAGACGCATCTATATTTATGTTAGGTACTAACGGAAAAATTCCTAACGAAAAATACTTTGTATTTTATAACAACCCACAATCACCCGATGATTCTGTGAAACATGAGGGAGATAGCAGAACTGGAGAGGGTCACGGAGACGACGAAACAATTCAAATTGATTTGAGTAAGGTTGATGCTTCCGTTCAAGAAATAATTTTTGTTGTCACTATTCACGAAGCAGAACAAAGAAAGCAAAACTTTGGGCAAGTCAGAAACTCATTCATTAGAATTTATGACAACACCACAGAAAAACAAATTGCGAAATATGAATTAGATGAAGATGCTTCCGCAGAGACAGCAATTGAATTTGGTAAACTTTACCGAAAAGATGGAGAATGGAGATTTCAAGCTGTCGGCGCTGGTTATAAAGCAGGGTTACAAAGTTTTGTAGACCGATATGCGGCTTAGTAGATATCTTATCAGCTAATAAAAAAGGGGTATTCATTATTGTTACCCCTTTTTTGTATAAGTTCATGTCAAGTTTAAAGTCATATTCGTTAAAATTGATAATTTTTTAAGTTAATAAAATAAAAAATTTAGAGGATATATCTGAAATGGAAATTGAATTAAGTAAAGGTGGTAGATTTAATCTTTCTCAAGAAGCTCCCAGTTTAAAAAAGGTAGCTATTGGCTTGGGTTGGCAAATCAATCAAGCTGGAGAAACCTATGATATTGATGCTTCGGTGTTTATGTTAAATGCAGATGGTAAAATACCTGATGATAAATATTTTGTATTTTACAATAATCTGCGATCGCTCGATGGTTCTTTAATACATTCAGGAGATAATAGAACTGGCGAAGGAAATGGAGATGATGAAACTATTTATGTTGATTTAGCAAAAGTTAACCCAGCTATTCAGGAGATAGTTTTTGTTGTCACTATTCATCAAGGACAAGAAAAAAATCAAAATTTTAGCCAAATAAAAAACGCTTTTATTAAGATTTACAACCAAGAAAATAAAAATTCTCTGGCTCGGTACAACTTAAGAGAGGCTTTTTCTCAAGAGACAGCTTTGGAATTTGGGCGCTTATATAAAAAGCATAATCAATGGAGATTTCAAGCGGTAGGAGAAGGGTATAGTTCAGGGCTAAAAAGTTTTGTAGACAAGTATGTTGTTGAAACTAAACCAGAAGAAAAAAAACAATATTCTAAATTAACAAGTTTGCAGGATAGCCGTAAAAATTATAATAATATGGCTATTCAACTTAAAAAAAGTGGTGATTCACACAATATTGATCTTAAGAAATCAAGTAATTCTTCGCAACTGATAATTCACGCTAACCTTAACTGGAATCGGCAAGAAAGCAACATTGGCGGATTATTTAAAAATATACTTGGTGGTAACAAACCACCAGACCTTGATTTAGGGTGTATGTATCAGATGGTCAATGGTCAAAAAGGAGTTATTCAGCCTTTGGGAAATAGCTTTGGCTCTAAAAACTCTTCACCATATATTTTTCTTGATAAAGATGATCGTACTGGAGCAGCAGCCAATGGTGAGAATATTTACATTTTTAGACCCGATTTAATCAAACGGGTCATGTTCTTTGCCTTTATCTACCAGGGGACACCCGACTTTAAATCGGTGCAGGGACGTATATTTTTCAAAATTAGCAACGGCGAAGAAGTATCTTTGGAACTCAATAATCCAGACAGTAATCGACGTTTCTGCGCTGCTGCGATGATTAAAACTATTAAATCACAGATTATTATCACCAAAGAAGAAAAATATTTTTTAGGACATGAAGAAGCTAGTAAAAACTATAGATTTGGTATTAATTGGACTCCTGGATCTAAATAAATGTCTCTATACGATCGCCTAAATTTAACCAGACCTAATTGTAAGCTAAAAGTCCCAATTTGGGAACGTATAGACTTAACTAGACCTCCCAAACTCCGTTGTCAAGGATGTCGTTCGCCCATCCAACGTCAATGGGAATTTTGCCCTTGTTGTGGCACAACTTTGAGCGACAAAAAAAGCGAGTTTCGCCGTTGCATTTGGGTAGATATATCGGGGATGTACATCGAAGTAGAAAATAGAGAAGCAATTAATAATCTTCTCTTTGATGCCTTCTCTAAAATCTACGGAGCTTTTAGAGGTGTTGATGTATTTTTGACATCAGATCCGCCAGAACCAAAGGAATGGGGTAGTAATTTTACTCATGTATATATATTTGCTGATAACCAACCAGTTGATTATTTAGGTGTAGCTAGCTTTAAATTAGGAATGGTTACAGACCGTGCTATTATCCGCATCGATCGAGTATTTTATGCTTCTTATAATGCTAGTCTGAATGTTAATCAATTGTCTAACTTAATTGCTAACACAATTGCTCATGAAATTGGGCACACATTAGGTCTAGACCACTCTGCGCTACCAACAGATGTTATGCATGATGGACTTGACCATATTATTCATAGCTCTATGCCACCATCATTTCACGCTTCACAAATCAACGCGATGAATCATGCCATTCGCAAACAAGCAGACTTTTAAAGTTGATGCACCCTAATATACAAATGAACTTAATAAATTTGTAGTAAGTACTTTAGTGCTTAGAATATTTCCTGACTAAAGTCCTCACTACAAACGATTTACTTGACTATTGTGTGGGTAATTTAGCCATTGAAAACGCGACTGCGCCATTTATTTAAACGGGCTTCTCCAACTGCGGCCAAGCGTCTAGCGTCAGCAATTTCCTCTTGTAATGCAGTAATCTGTTTTGCTTGAGCGTCGGCTTGCTGTTGCAAAGATGTATATTTATCTGTACTTGGAAAACCAGAAAGCTGCGAACTCGAACTAGTGGTGTATTGTGTTGTTCCGATGCTGGCAAATGGTCGTAACTCTGCTAATTGTTGTTGTAAAGTTTTAATCTGATTTTCTTGTTCTTGAATTTTTTGCCGCAAGCTTTGTTCGGCTGCGTTATTAGGTGCAAAAAATGTATTAACTTCAGCAACACTTTCTGACTTAGGTTTGAACAATTCAGCTAACAATGCACCAACATCTGTGGGTTTAAGTTTACCGTAAGGAGTGTTAGTAATTAGCGATCGCACCAACTGAGGTTTATTATTTGCTGCTAAATTCTTGTCGCTGCTAGAATTACTTCTTACTAGTTGCAGCATATTGGTAAATTCCAATATCTTTTTGCCAGTTTGGGTTTTGTAGCCTCGATAATAGGGTACTATGTTATCGCCAAAGGCATTTAAATATTCGTCACTATCAAGATAAGAATCAATATCACTTTCAAAACCCTGTTCATCTAAAATATTGCTGTGATATATCATCTCAGAGTAGTCATCAGGTGCGCGACCTAAAAGATGCTTAAAGTTCAACTCGATAGCACGGTAGCGGTAAACATTGTCAAAAAATCTAGAGCGATACAAATCAGATTTGGCAATTTGACGCACAAATTCTCGGACACTAATTATACCTTGCTTGAGTTGTGATTCTGGGGCAATCAGGCGTTCGCTTTCCATCACGTAAGCATTGCCCAAAACTTGCCGATAAACTGCACGAATCACAATTTCGATGTCATCAACCGAACTACCAGGCCACAGTTCAATGATTTGTGTTTCGGAAAATGCTTGATATTGGCGTTGTCTAATTTCATCATCTGAAAGAATAGGCATACTTTTTTACAACCTTTGAAAAAACAATATTTTTAAAAGTAATGGGATACCAATAATTGATAAGTTATCAAGTTTTGGGAGATTTTTTAGTTACATTTTCTAACAAACGCAGATGCCTCAAATTAGTTATCAGTTAACACTCAACACTCAACACTCAACAACCACTCCTGTTGGTTATGCTTTTTTTGGCTCTCAACAACGAACATCAAATCTAGTGTAGAAACCACCGTATTTTATCCAATATTGTTTCAAGTTGTGATGAGGTGTATGTAAACTGGCTTTTGCCTGATATAGAATGACTTGGCGATGATCTCCCATCCAAATTTTATTAATGGGGTCAACAGATATGACTGTTCCTCCTAAAGAAGCTACACATTCAGAAAACCTTTCTATCGTTGTATATTCTAGTGTCTCGAAGATAAAAAAGTTACCTGAACAAATCAAGTGACGACTGCGAATCCAGCAGCGCATTTTTTTTTCAGCTTGTGGAGGCAACATTTTAGGTTTAATAGATTCGAGCTGAATTAACATAATGCGCTCACCGCATTCAATTCATCAGCAAAACTTTCTCGTTTTTCAAACCGCAAAGGGCCAGCAGTGGAACCCCATATTTGTTCGTGGGTTTCAATATCCATGCCTTTATCTAGACTTATCCAGGTACGCTCAGTTATTTCTACTTCGCTAACAAGATATGTCTTGCGGCCATTGCGAGGAATTAAACATTGATTTCCTGGTTCTACATTACCGCGAAACATTTCACCTTCTCGAACAAAAATCATCGAACAATGATAGCGCCGTTCAATACTATCTGGGGTGATAGTTTTGAGAATATCTAATTCACGACCAGCACCTGCATAAAGTATAGGGTCTTTCAAGCTGTAATTTTCGATATAAATACCATCGCCCAACTCTACCAATCTATGTACTCCCTGGCGATAGGGTGTCCATAAATCGTGGTCATATGCTTGTTCGGAATAAAAACCGACGCCAGAAAAAAAGTCAAATGGTAAAGGACGAAAAAAAATGTGGATGTGGGCGTAAAGTCGGGGATTTGCAAAAGATTGTTTTTGATTGCTAAAATCTCCTGCCATCCAACAAGCTAAGGTGAGCAAATCGCTAGACTTTGTGTTGGAGTCACTGGGTGCTATTGTCATATTCAACCTCAGGTGTGACAAGACAAAATTAGATAAGCCAATGTGGGCTAAAAACACTTTTTATAGGCGTTAATTGTTGACTGTTGACGGTTGACAGTCATCAGTCATCAGTCATCAGTCATCAGTGAACATCACTAACTTGTTGAATTTGACAAAGACCGAATTTCTGAAGAAAAGGAAGCAGTTGTCACGCCTTTGCCATCGCTGGTTTTAATCATCGATACGCGAAATCGGAGATTTGGGTTAGCAAACCAAATTCTTTCTTCAGCCGCAGCCAGTTCATACTCTGTCAGTAGGGTAAAAACACCATCATCACTTAAACTGTATTTACCTATTGCCGGAATTGTTTCGGCATATCCTTTTTCCCGTAATAGTTTACCTTTAGAAGGATTTTCAATATCGGGAATTGGTACAAGTACTGTACTACCAGAGATTGGTTTATCGTCCCAGTCTGATTCACCTTCCCAAGTCATGCGGAATGGATGAGTAATAATACTAATATCAACGTCATATAATTTACATACTTCTCGTACTGCCGGGTCGTCGGTAGATAGAGATTCGATGTCAATGGTAGATAAAACTTCTTCAAAATGGGCGAATGCTAAGTGATGACCGCTACGTTGCGATCGCCATCGTCCAATTGAAAGTTCAAAGAATTCAGTAATTTTCATTACAAAGGGGATTTGAAAAAAACAATTGACAATCAGTCTATATGGTAGTTTATTTTACTTTTTATCGAAGCTGGGATTAGGGATTGGGTATTGGGAACTGGGAAAACAATGAGAATAAGCTATGCCCAATACCTTGTTTAACCAATGCCCAATGCCCAATCCCTATTTTTTAGACAATCTCTGTGATGCTAACAATCTTGCCACTAGTACGATTAATCCGCTGAATTTGCGGTGTCATCTTGCTAGCAGGAACAATGTACTCCGTTGTACTGCGGCGGAAAGGATTATTGAATTTTCCGCTTCCACCTTGAACGAGGATTTTAAATCTCTTTTCAGTACTACCAATAACGGAAGGTAACTTGATCTTAGCAGGACTGTTGGTTGCTACTGAGTATACCAACTGAGAGGACTTGAGAGTACTTGAACTTTCAGCTGCACCACGAACCAGGCCAAAAATTCGGTTATAGCCGACTTGCTTTTGTCCTACTTGGCTACTGTTTCCCCGATAGTAGGGTACTGTGTTGTCGCCAAAATTCGCTTGATACTCTGCGCTATCGATGTAGGAGTCGATCTCTGCATCATAACCGTTTTCAATGGTACGAGTAATATGTTCAGAAATCTCTGCCTGATCTAAGGGAGCGCGGCCTAACAGATGTTTAAAGTTGAGTTCAATGAACCGATAAGGAGCAGTGCTTTCAAAAAACCGAGTACGGTAAATCTCGGATTTGGCCACGATTCGCACAAATTCACGAACGCTGATTTGGCGATCGCGCAGTTGCGATTCTCCAGTCACAAGCCGCTGACTTTCTAACAAGTGAGCGTTACCTAATACTTGTTTATAGACGGCTCGAATCACTGCTTCTACTTCTTCAGTAGAGCTAGTTGGCCACAGCTCCACCTTGGGGGAATTTATAACAATGCTTCCCATGTACCTTTTCCCAAGCTTAGTTTGTGAATAGATTCTTTAATTGACAGGAGTGATACTAGCAATCACACCACCCTGTTTGTGAATCCGCTGATACTCTTGTGATAGTTGATTGTAGGGTACGAAATACACCTGGTTACTACGGCGAAACTTGGAAATACTATTTACCACATTTGCTTTGTAGCCAGTGACTTCAATCCGGTATATCTTACCATCATCACTTGCTCCCACGCCTTGACGGGTGCGAGGAGTAGATGTTGGATTGCGGAATGTAGCACCCTTGCTGAGTGGCGAAACCACAGGAGTCGGTGTGTTTTGAATTACTAGGCTGTTCAATTTTGGCTGTTTACCAGCTAAGTCTCCTTTGAGACTGCTGCTAGCAGAACCACGTACTAACTGGAATAAGTGGCTAAACTGAACCAAGCTCTGAATTGCTTCAGTTTTGTAGCCACGAATGTAGGGTACTGTGTTTTCACCAAAAGTCTCTTGGTATTCGTCGCTGTCTAGATAAGAATCAATCTCAGCTTCAAAACCCTTTGTATCCAGAATCGTGCTATGCGAACGGGTTTCTTCTAAATCCAATGGCGCACGACCAAGGAGATGTCTGAAATTTAATTCAATCGACCGATAGCGGGGAACGCTATCAAAAAAGCGCGAACGATAAAGATCCGACTTGGCAACTTGACGCACGAATTCACGCACGCTAATTTCACCCCGTTTGAGTTGGGATTCTGGAACGGCTAGCCGTTCGCTTTCCAACACATAGGCATTGCCTAAAACTTGCTTGTAGACGGCTCTAATGATGGTTTCAATTTCCTCATTAGAGCGACCTGGCCACAGATCAATGGGATCGGTGTCTTCAAATAAAGCGACCCCTAATCGTGATGCTGGTCCGAAAGCCATTCAAACTATCTCCCAGTAAACAACTAAATTTTATGAGAAGGATTTCGGCAGATGTTACAAAACTTTACATGACTTTAAACAAGAGGGAAAGCTAGAGTCTTAAAAATGCCTCTGAACGTCCATAATTCAAGTTTTTTGAGTTTTTAACATCATTATGCCTTTACACATTCTGATACGATGCTGAAGCCATATTTATTAAAATTTGTTAAGTTAAATGATACATAAAAAAAATTTAAGCTTTTTTTAGTATTTAATTGGCTAGTAAAGCAAAAATTGTGTTGAGCCAGAAAACTACTAGTGATAAATAACACACAGTGTGGCGTTTAAAAAAAGGTATGGCGATCGCCAAAATAAAATGAAACTGGAATTCAACACAAAGACATGTTGCAAGTTTCGCCCTGTTCCGTTGTTTTTGAGGCTCGAACCTAGTACTCACCTATCAAAATCGCAGCGTTCACCAGGAGATAAAATAGGAGGACATTGAGTTACTGGAGACTTTTGGCGACACTCAACATTAGCGACAAACTCTTTTTGAGAAGAAGTATTTGATTGCGTTTCTATTTCCAATCTTTGAGGAAGTTTTGACTGCAAAATCTCAAAGTTTTCACGAATAGGAACACCCAATCCATAATTAAATTTGGGATTTGGTTTTATGGGCAGAGAGTTACAGCCATTATCAGATATCGGGCCAATATTGCCACCTTGTCCTGCTTGAATAGCAACAACATGTCCATTGGAATCAAATACAGGCCCTCCACTCACACCCTCAATAATATTATTCGTATAACTCACATTCCAGCCATTTTTAGAATCTGGGTTAATTTTACATATTTGACCTTCAGTCTTTTGAAATTGTCGTTGATTTCCTCCCAAGCAACTAGTCCATCCAAATGCATAAACTGGCATTCCTTGAAATATCGATTTTGCTAGGGGTGCAACTTGATATTCTCGATTTGGTTCAGCAGTAAATTCTATGACTGCTAAATCAGTAGATTCCCGAAATTTTTGGACTTTGTTTTGATAATCATTGTATTTTGCAACAATATGTTCTTTACCATCTGGTGTTAACAATTTGTATGGAACTTCCTCTTCTCCTGGTTCAGTTCCTACAACATGTGCCGCTGTTAATACATAATAAGTGTTAGTGTTATTTTGTTTATAAATAATTACGCCAGAGCCAGGTTGACCTCTTCCAGTAATAAATACAGTGCTTTCTTCTCCTAGTTTATTGATTTGTTGTGGTATTAAACCAGAAGTTATAGGAGTAGGAGGTGTTGTCGGAGGTTTTGTCGGAGGTGTTGTCGGAGTAGGAGTTATTTGTTGGATTTCAGTAACGGTTGCAGTAGGATTATTAATTGGAGTCTTTCCATCACCGCAACTCGAACTCAGACAGATGATAGCTGCCATCGCCATCATGAGCATGAAAAATTTTTTCATCACAAATGTAAATTTAAATTCAAATTTCAACGCATTTTTACTTAAAAATTTTAATCTTAAATTGATAAAATAAGTTAATTAGCTATAAAAATTCAATTAGATGCTGTTGACTGCGTTAGCTTGAGGTGAGCTAATAGATTATTTATAGGACTTACGCAACGCCGATATTATCATTGCGACCGAAACGGAGTGTAGGGAAGCAATCCCAGCGTCAGGGGGGATTACTTCGCTATCGCTCGTAATGACGGAATTACGTTATTTTTGCGTAAGTCCTGATTTATAAAGTTTAATTAGTAAAGTAACTCCAAAAAATCAATTATTCTGGTTAAAGTTTTGATTGTTGATTGTTAACTGTTAACCGTCAACAATCAACGGTCAACGGTCTAATGGAGTCAATGTGCAATATTTATGTGGAATAGCTTAACACACCTACTTATCTTGTTCTTCTCTCGAAAATGTATTCTGTAGTTTTTCTATATCGTATTTTTTTACTTCTCTCAATGCTTTGACAAGCTGTTGGAAATTTTCTTGCAAAGTTGTTAATTTTTGCTCTTGTAAATCAATTTGTGTTTTTTGAAATAAAACAAAATTGTTTGTGGTTTCTAATTCTTGCTTCATTTCCTCTTGCTCAGAAGCAAAATTAGATGTCTGTTGTTTTTGATTCTCTTCTATCTTTTGAAATCTTAGTTGATTTTTACCTTGATTGAAAGAAATATGATAATCTAGTTCTTTTTGTTTATCTTCTATAGCTTGAAATTTGGAATTATTTGCTTGAAACAAAGATAAATAATCATCTAGTTCTTTTTGTTTATCTTCTATAGCTTGAAATTTGGAATTATTTGCTTCTTTATACAAAGACAAGTAATAATCTAGTTCTTTTTGTTTATCTTCTATAAATTTAAATTTTTGGTCATTTTTACGTTGATTCCACTGGTTGAAAATCAACCAAACAATGACCAAGATAAATAAAATAATAAATATAATGATTAAACTATTGTTGGGTGCGATCGCTGGAGTTTGTAAATTTGGCTCAGAATTGTTTTGTACGTTGTCTAATGCAGAAAATCTAGGAGTATTTTCTATTTGTGAGCTTGTATTACCATCCAGTTTTGTATATTCAATCGGAATACCCCAAGCAAAGTATCTCATCAATAATTTAATATTTTTATTGGGTTGACTTTTATCAGTAAATGTGTATTGGTCTGGAGTATTGGCAAAGGGTGATTCTACAGATTTACTTCTGCCATTAACCCCTACTACTTCACCTATGGTGTTTATGATTGGGCCGCCACTTGTCCCTGATTGAACATCAATATCGTATCCTATTCTATAGCCTTCAATTAAAGTTTTTTTCTGTAAGAGAAATTCTATAGGAGCGATTACACCTGATTTAATTATCAGTTTAGGTTTGCATAAAGTAGATTCACATGGAAACCCAGCAACAAAAACTTTTTCTTCTGGTTGCAATTTATAAGAATTACCTAATTTTGCTGTTTGGTATCCCACAGAACTACTAAAAGTGAGGATGGCTAAGTCATAGTTATTGAAATTATTTGCCTTTTTATATAAAGAAGCTTTGTAAATGCGATCGTCATAAGTTTTAATTTGATACTGATATCCACTTTGCAGTTTGCTAATTACATGGTCATTAGTTAATACTTGATAATTTTGATTTTGTTTTTTAACTATAAACCCAGTTCCAATTGAGTTTTCTTGTTGTTGAGAATTTGCTTCCAATATCTGAACTGTAATTTTTTTAGCAATACTTCTGATTTCAGCATCGGACTTGTTTTTGCTAGAATTTGTTTGAGCGATAACTAAAAAATTAATAGCCTGCGTTGGTGCTTCCAACAATAGTACACAAACGCAGGCTAAAGTGCAGATTAAAGACAAAGTTCCTTTCATCAGCGAAGTGCTTTTCCAAGCTGTCTCAGTCTAAAATTATCTAGTTCTACAAACATATTTAGCACTAGATTTACCTTGCAAATATAAACGAACATTAACATACAAGGGACAACTTGTTGCTGGTACACCTATTGAAGGCCCTACTTCAGGGTTAACAATTTCTAGTAATTCTTGCACGATCGCATTAGGAGGTATGCGCGTGTTAGGGTCTAGAGTGTAAATAAGTCCCTTACAACCACCACCATTATTGTCAGTCCGGCAAATAATGGGATACTTTCCATCTTCACTTCTACCATGAGTCATGTAAAATGGACGTTGATTCAACATGTAGTAATTTAATCTGTTAGTCACTTCCTGACAGCGTTGTTCCCGCGTATACTTAGCCAAACCACCAAAGTCAGAAGTCCAACGAATAAACGGTTTTTCTCTGCGTGAGTCTTGGTAAATAGTTGTCCATGTACCATTAGATTTTTTGCATACAAAACCTTCAGTTGTATTGGCTTGGGCATTTGTAGAGGGTGCAATAGCAGATGCTAATGTCAACATCAACGCTGCCATGAAAGACAAACTTTTTTTGGAGTTCATTTTTATGCCTCTTAAGCAATGATAGAAAGAATATTTTTTGTATATTTCGGTATTTTATCTAGACGAAGGTAGTGGGTATTTTAAGTTTTAGTATTTTATATATTTTTTTGACTATATGAGTCATTGCAATCTTTCCCAGGGGACAAGATGGGAGGACATGGGTTTAGTCTTTCTTGAGGTAGTTTTATGTACTTCCAACAATCAATGCGATCGCAAGTAGTATAAGCAAAGTTTCCTAGCGTTGCAAGACTACCAAAGACACTAAGAATAAATAATGTGATTTGTAATCTGGGATTCTGAACGATCATACTAATGCTATTGGTATTTCATCATTTTTGACAAGTTTTGCCTGGTGCCAGAATCGGAGGACAAGGATTAATATTTTTTTGATTGTTATTATTTTTATTAGGTAAATTGGAAGATTTTTCACTAGCTTCTTTCGATATTATTTTTTGTGGTTTTGGTTGAGAAACACTAGAGTTATTTTCTAGAGGCATCAACAATCTTTTGACACTAAAAAACGATGTCGAACCAAATACCGCTATAACTATCAGTGGTAATACTGGAAACCTAAACCATTGAGGAATGATACTTCTTTGCTGTAAAAGAGTTTTGTGTATGGTTTGAACTGGTAAATAATTTTTTGGCGCAAGCATCAAGGTGTTTTTTGGTTTTTCTAGTTCAACTAAATCAATCAATACATCTGCTGCTGATTGATATCGACTGCAATAGTCTTCATTAACCATTTTTTCGAGTATTTCTACCAAGCCATCGCTTGCTTGAATGCCATCAGGCCAAATTACCTTACCCGCTTCGTCTTTTAATTTTTCTGGTTCCAACCCTGTTAACGCTTCTAAGGCTGTCATTCCCAGAGCATATATATCACTATTGAATTTTGCTGAGCCTTTTAGTTGCTCTAAAGGACTATATCCTGGCGTATAAATTATTGTTTGTTTTGTTTGAAATTGAGTATTAACTACTCGTGATATTTCTTTTACTGCACCGAAATCAATCACTGTGCGTTTGCCATCATTGGCACGTATAATAATGTTGTCTGGTTTAATGTCTCGATGAATTATTCGCTTTTCATTTATTACTTTGAGAATAGATAAAACATCTTTGAGCAAATCTATTACTTCATGCTCTGGTAGTCTGTTTTTTTGAGCTAACTCTTCTCTGAGTGTTTGTCCTGCAATGTATTCTTCTACTAGATAAAATTCTTGCTTTTCTTCAAAAAATGCTATAAACCGCGGTATTTGATGGTTTTGCAGCTCGTTACTCAAGTCGTATAAGACTTCTGCTTCCCTCTCAAATAATTCCTTAGCTTTATTCAAAGTTGTTTGACTATGACCAACAAAGCAAAACTGCTTCACTACAACGTTACGTTTTCTCGCGTGTAAATCTTCCGCTAGGTAAGTTTGCCCAAAATTTCCTTGACCCAAGCTGCGTAAGATTTCGTAGTGTCCTCCGATAATGAGCTTTGTCCTAGTCATTTTTACCAGCCGTAAAGACACCGATACAATTTTCAGAATAACTCAACAATAAGGACTTGTCAAAAGACTACACTTATCACTTTCAAATTATTACTGAATATTAGTACCGTAGCAAAAGTTACTGAGGACGGCAATTTAGCGATCGCCAAATACAACACACTGCAATCTCATTTCAAACAACATATTTGCGTTAAATAAATTGTATTTTTAAATACAATTTTTAGATAAAAATTTTCATTTGATTTTGAAGCTACATCGCTAAAAACCAAACTCACTAATTTTTTGACACTAGTTAAATTTTGAAAGCGGCTAGTTGGGTGATTAAATGGTCAAAATAAGGAGTCAGAGTTTCTTGGTCATTGGCTTGGCAGCGTTTCAAACTAGCAGCTTTAATATTTTTTAATCCTAAAACCATAGCATCCAAAGGAACTTGTAATTCCTGATAAAGCAAATTCATATAGTGCAGTCCTGTGGGACTAGTATATTCAGCGTGGCTACCTGCAATACCATAGGTGATGCAGCGGAGAAAATGCCAAAAATCTCGCCAGCAAGCTTGAGCGCGTTCAGGAGGATAAAGACCTCCCCCAGGCTCGATAATTTCTGGATAAGTCAGCAAAACCTGAACTCTTGCCTCATCCACAATTTCGGCTGCGCGATCGCGTAATAATTGAGCAACAGGAATTAAGGCACAATTATTAGGTGCTAAAGTTTCAATTTGTAGTAAATCTTCGTCGCTAAGATAGCGGAGATTATCATCCGCAACTTGGAATATATCGATAGCACCTTGAGGATGGGACTGTTTCCACTGAGCAAAGCTGACAATTCTAGCTTTGGCTATTAATTGCTTAACGGCTTCGGTTAATTGAGTCATAGGTTTTGGGCATTGGGCATTGGGCATTGGGCATGGGGCATGGGGCATGGGGCATTGGGCATGGGGCATGGGGCATGGGGCATTGGGCATTGGGCATTGGGCATGGGAAGAGGACAAGGTAGACAAGGTAGACAAGGTAGCAATCTTTCTCCCTTGTCTCCCTTGTCTCCCTTGTCTCCCCCATCTCCCCCATCTCCCCATCTCCCCATCTCCC
>NZ_LAHA01000081.1 GCF_002608075.1 Nostoc linckia z4 | reverse complement strand
ATAAGCATTTGGGTAAGGCTGGAAGCCCTGCTCATATTGATGCTGTCCTCTCTGTGGCTAGAAGAACTCAAATCGATCACTTAACTTCCTGCATCGACTCTCTTCGTCAAAATT
Organism: Nostoc linckia z4; assembly: GCF_002608075.1. GTDB lineage: Bacteria > Cyanobacteriota > Cyanobacteriia > Cyanobacteriales > Nostocaceae > Nostoc > Nostoc linckia. The sequence continues at coordinate 29,452 of NZ_LAHA01000081.1, read as the reverse complement.
GGGTGGACTTGTACGATAGCCTCAAAGAGAAAAAGTAAGTCCAATCATCTTGTTCGCGTAAAACATTCGCGAACAAAATTTTCTTTGTTTTACCTCTATTTCTCCTTAACCGAGCAGTATTGAATTACGTTCATTCTTTCTATATGAAGGTTTTGTGTAAGTGTTTACCTCCTGCTGCTACAGCCCTTCAAGGGCTGGAGTCAGCAGAGGTCCTTGAACAGTCTGATGTTTCTCAGTCAGACTCAGCTGTAATCCAGCCTGCGGAAAATCTTGAATTTATAAATTCTTTTAATACTGCTGAAATTGATTCAAATAAAAGCAGTATTAAATTACAGAATTCAGTCCATACAAATATTTTACAATCAAATCAATTCAGTTCTGATCAGGATTTTATATCCCTGTGTAGCTCCGGCACGTCGTCAAAAATTGATAATCAAAACTTATTTAAAACGGAGGATAACGGGCTGGGTGTAGTTTCGATACCTGCTGCGGTTCCATTAGAACAACCACTCCAAAACCCCAACAACGGCTTGCACGGTGAATCTGTTGGTGAAGAGACTGCTGATGTTTCCTACCGCATCGAGGAACTCAAGCGAGTGACAAAACTACGGCTAATGGCTTTAACCCAAGCTAAGGCTAAGGTGCGCCAATACTGCGTAATCACGGGACATATTCTCAGCACTCAAGAACGCGATCGCTTAGAGCAACGTACCAAAATGCAATTCTACCTCGATTCGGGTAACGAAACTCTAATTGCAGAAGCTAACGAGTGGGCGACTGCCAATCCTGCATGTTTACCATTTTCCTTGGAGTTGGAAAGCGAAAAATTTTGGGAAAGATGAGGGACATCAGGCGGTAAGATGTTTGTTATTTTAGATTTTAACTGTACAAAAAGAGGTGATTCAGCTTTACAGAAGTTATTATACTTGTGAGTAAAATTTGGTACAGAAATATAGAAGGAGATATGAAAGATATCTTAATGGAAAAACTGTTTAATCAAGCAGTTGAACCAATCTTCCAAGCCAACAATTTAACTAAATATTCAGCACTCAAACAAAGAGAGGATGAATTTAAATCACTGTTTAATATTGAATTAGCAGAATACGTGGACTCGAAAAGAGGATTTAATTTTTCTCTATTTATCCGCGACTTTTTAAGTGAAGATTGCTTGCCGTACAGGGATGCTATTCAGCAAAAATATGGAGAACGAGCAGCAGATTTAATTGGGGAATTAATTTGTATTTGAAAGCAAAAAAAGTTGGCTGGTAGTTAGAATTTTATGACTATACGGCCAGCGTTCCGTGCAACTTTAATACTGTGTATTTGTATCTTCCTGACTTAATTGTTGCTCAAACTCAGATATTGAACCTGTAGTTACTGCTTTTTCTAACAATTGATTCAATAACTCAATATCATATAATTTATTTAATTTTTCTACTAATTCAGTAGGAACATCTTTAAATCGAATTGTTAGGATTTGAGCAATATATTTCTGGGTAGCTTCTGCTATACCTATGCGTTCTATGCTTGTCATGTATGTCATTTCTTGTTCAGCCTCAAAACGCTCCAATTCTGCTTTGAAATTTAAGTCTAACTCTGGTGGTAGAGTCATTAATCTGTCTAGCAACCGGAAGATTTGCTGGATTTTATCTCTACTATAGCCTAACTCATACATTCGTTTAATTAAGCTCAACTTCCACTGCAAACGACTAGTTAAATCTTGAGTTGTCGCTTGTGTTCGCAGGTGCGCCATCACCATAACGGCAAAAGGACTATCGCTTTGTTCTAATTCTGACCAACGAGATTCATAGTCCAGTAGTTTCACAATGGGAAACTGAAGACTCAATCGACATCCCCAACGACCATAACTATATTCTTGTGGTCGCCAATTGGCTTGATTATCCCCCAGAATTGCCAAGCTAACCACTTCTTGGTTATGACGGTCAAAGATTCTGTAGTGATATGAAAACATCCGTTTAGGGAAGTTGGTATCTACTTGGCTTTGGATTTCCAGGTGAATAAGCAACCAAGTTTCCTTTCCATCTTTTAGCCAAACTTTGATTAGCTTATCGACAAATTGTTTACCAATTTCAGATTCTCTCATCAACTGCTGCAACTCTTGGTCGAGGAATTCATAGCCTCTCTCCCAGTCAATTTCTGCTTGAATCTCTGGAAAGAAAAACGCAAGAAACGCTTCAAAATATTGTTCTACACCTTCCTTCCAAGCACCATCATAATCAGCTCGTACTTCACTCATAGATTATTTCCGATCAAAATATCATAATGCCCTTTTTGAAAGTCAAGTAAATTTAAACTACATAAAATTTATAACTAATTTACATATCAACAAATGTTGGTTTAATGTGGAATTTTGTTGCTTGGCTTTTTGAACGAAAGGTTACATACTCAAAGTAGTTTATTCAAAATAAATTAGGAAAATTTTGTTGAGCAATATAGTTGCTAATTTCTTTATTTTATTAATTTAATCTATTGATTTTGTGTTTATAAATTTAAAAATTTAGATTGACATTAATCTAATACAACAAAGTTTATTTACTTTGCAAAAAAATATTATGCCTCAAAAAAATAAAGAACAACCAGCCATGTCAAATAATACTTCCTCCAATACTAATAGTAAGCCTCAAAAGCGGCTGATAATTATAACAGGTGATAAAGGTGGCGTGGGTAAAAGTACCTTTGCGCGAGCAGTATTTCAACTTTACATTAATAAAAATCTACCCTGTGTTGCTTATGAGGCTGACTTAAGGAATCCCCAGATAGAAAGATATTTTCAAAAAGATTACCGCCCTATAATACGTTATATTGATATTTTTCATAGAGGTGGTGCTGACGATTTATTAATTAATCTAGATGAGAGTGATTGTCCTATCACATTATTAGACTTACCTGCACAATCTGGAGGTTTCTTTGAAAGTTATGTCAAAGAGCTTGCATTTTTTGAAGTTTTAAAAACTGAAATTAATTGTCGAGTAACAATGGTTTCAGTCATTAGTAGAGTTCTTGATTCTATAAATGTTTTAGAAAAACTTCGTGAACTTTGTAAAGACCAAGTAGATTATATTGTTGTCAAAAATCTGTTTCATGGTGAAGAAGAAAAGTTTGAGCGATATAATGACTCTTCCCTACGTCAGAATATGCTTGCAGAAGGTCTAATAGAACTTGTAATGCCAGATTTATTCTACAAGTCTTATGACTTTCTTGACCGCCATGCTTTAACCTTTAATGAAGGTCAGACTCATAAAGAAACAAATATTGTAATTAAGTCAAGAATTAAATCTTGGCTTGCTGAGTTTGAAGCGCAAATTAAGCCAGCATTTAATTTATTGGGTTTTGATATACAATCAGATGACTGTTACTACCCAGCAGTTGTGGAAAAGTCTAAAGAGCTTAGAGAAAACGAAGAAAAAGAAAAAGCTAAAAACCAAGATGCAAATTTACCATCTGAAGATATAGCTGCTTAATTGAATAGTTTGCTTGGTTTTTATGTTTGGAAAGCGTTTTGTAATTACATCGGGTGATGCTCGTGTGGGTAAGTCTACAGTTTCTCGGCTCTTGCTGGAATTGTACTTGAAAAGTAAATGCAATGCGCGTATTTTCTACCACGGTTATCGTAACAAACTGTCGATGTATAAATCAAAAGGTTTTGAAATAAACCATTTGGGATTGTCTAGGGGCGATTCAGATAGATTATTACTTGACTTAGAAATGTTTCCAAATATTGATGTAGTTTTGACAGATATGCCAGGTCAAAACCATCAAGAGTTTAAGTTTTTTGATAAAGATGTTTCACTGATAGAAAATCTTAACCATTTCGGATATCGTGTTACTTTCTTGCACCCGATATCACATCGTAAAGACTGTGTTGAAGATTACCTTGAGGATTTATACCAGCATTTTGGTAGTCAAGTTGACTATGTTGTTATCAAAAATTATTACTTTGGCAAGCAATTTCGATACTATGAAGGTAGTCAATTCCAAGCTGATATTAAAAAATTAAATGGCTTGGAGCTAGTTTTGGGGGGATTGCATAACGAATTTTACGAGTTGCTTGAGGATACTGGTTTACCCTATGCTCAACTTATTGAAACTAACTCGCCTCTTAATACTATTCAGCGTTCGATAGTATTCAACTGGATAGAGAATTTTAATAATTCTATTGTTTCTAATGAGATTGCTTTGAATTATTTAGGATTAGGTAATCACTGTACAGAACTAGCTTCTGTAGGTACAAATCAACAACATCCTTCCAATTTTGATGTAAATGAAGATATTGAATCTGAAGAATGGTAAGTATGAGCTTTCCCAAATTGACAGTGAGGTTTTAAATTAACTGTTTAAACAACCTATGACTAATATTGCAAAAGTTGTTGAAAAAGTTATCGCAGAATATTCTGAAGAAAAGAAAGCAGAGGTTACTGATTGGATACTTAAATTAGGTGTTCGACCTGATGACCCCTTGTTTAACTTATACGCGGAACTAGGTACAACCCAATTTGCGTTGCAGCAACTACCTGGTAGGCTTGACTCGCTTGTGGTGGGTTGGACTGACATGGTAGACGATAAGTTAAATAGTGCTTCTAAGGTAGCAATACAACAAAAAAGTGCGATCGCCCAAGCCGCTAAGGATCTAATTAAGATGACTAAGCAAGCTGGTGGGGCATTGCCTCTCTTGGGTGTAAGTAATTGGCGATTGGCACAAGTAGCGGGAGTGTTGGGTTTTGTCCTGGCTTTGGGATCTGCAATTGGTGTTTTTACATACAAAACTATTGCTGAAAGTGTAACTTTTCAGCAGGCGGCTTCTGGAACTGCTATTTTACAACCTGAAGATAAAAAGCTTCTGGATTGGGCTAAATCCAATGAAGGTAAGGTAGCACGTAGTATTTATGTTAGAAACGCTGCCATCATTAAAACTTGCCGCCAGCAGAAGAAGTATTCAGGCGGCTGCATAATTGCAGTTGATTAATTTTCTAGGCAACCCAGCCTTTGTATCCCTTATTACTTGTTTTAGCTGTATCCTTTTGACTATTGTGGTTAGTTTTGACTTTGGTGTGGGTTGCTTGAGTAACTTCTTCTTCGATTTTCATGTCTGCAAAGCTGAGGATTCCCAGGCGGATAGCTTCCCGGATAGCGTTTAATCTATCTTTGACTCCTAACTTGATAAATGAATTATGTAAATATGACCTGACTGTACCTTCGGAAACATACATGACATTAGCAATTTCATTATTTTTCATGCCACCAGCCGCTAATTTGAGAACTGTAATTTCTTTATTAGAGAAATCACTTAACAAATCTAGTGAATCTCTATCGGCTGTGTCATTTGACCTAAGATTATCAATCAAAATGCGACTAATAGTTGGGTCAATCCATGATTCATTATTGTATGCAGCCATTACTGCTTCAATGAATCTTTCTCCTACTTCTTCCCTGGCATTATTTTTACAGTAGTAGCAGTCTGCGCCATTACTAATTGCTGCGTTAATGGTATCTCGGCTGCTATTTGCAGTCATAACCACTATTTTAATTGACGTGTGTTTGCATTTAATTAAACTTATGACATCAGTGCCATTGATATCAGGTAAATCAATATTTATCACCACGATATCTGGCTTTTGTTGGTCAACAATTTCTATTCCTTCTTTTCAGTTTTTGGTAATTAATTTATTGAGTTAAGTGCATCTTTAAAACTCCAAATAATTCCTAACTTGAATCAAGTTTCACTTAAGCAATGAGGAGAATTGTCAAGATAAAAAACTAAAAACTATTTCTGTCTAAATTCAATCTGGCTATTGTTTGCACGAATATCCAACAAAATTATATTACTTCCTATATCTCCACGAAATATAATATTAGCTTTTAGAGATGTATTTGCTGGAAGGTCGTTTACTGCTTGAGGCCAATTATTTTGATTTGATCCCAAAGTGAAAGATGAGGCATCAAGCTCATTGCCTAAATCATCTATTATCCTTGTTCTACTTCCTATGGACAGTCCTCTTCTTTCTCGTGTTGTATTTTTTACTACTAAATCACACCTCGTTACCCTCGGTTCTGTTGATTTACATCCTTTGAATTGAAACAAAAATCCGTCTACTTCAAGTGTAGGATAAGTTTCTTTTGTAGTAGAAGTATTTTTAGGACTATTTATAGGAGCTTTTCTTTGAGCTATAATCTGCTTTGAAGTATTTGGTAATTTTGTATTATCAACCTGTTGAGAAAATTTTTGATTTAAATCTAATGATGGTTTTGTAAAGCCATCCAATCCTGATATTAAAGAAAGTAGTAGTATGGTCTTCAACATGATTTAGTTATCCTCACACTTAAAGTTAAGATATATTACCTTTTTCTTTGTATTGTGAACGCTGAATTTCCAGGAAAAGTTGTAAGTGGTGGTAGTTCTCCATCAGAAACAAGTAATTCTTGTGGTGGAGACTGTCTATGTATTACAAAAGGGTTTGGTTGAGTATTTTTTGGAGGCGGGGAACTTACTTCGGCATTTGGGGATGAAGTATTTTGGTAGATATTTATCGTTACTCGATGATTGTTAATCACGGTTCCTCTTTCGTTGATACAAACAGAACCACGATTTAAATTACTGTCAGGGCAGCTAATAGTTGTTTTTTGTGCATAGGCAATTCCTGTTAGAGAAAACAGGAGCAGCGATGAAAAAGTAAAAACCAGACTTCCTTTGTTGATCATTATTTGCTACTCCTATCTTTTCATTACAGTTAGAAGTTATTTGTCACACTACCATTATTGACACAGTTCGAGCCTCTATCTATTTTTGCATTAGGGCAATTTTCATTGTAATTTTCAGCGTTAATTTGTCGGCCATTCACGCGGTTATTATTGCGGTTCTCTGTATAAGTTTTAGTATTAACTTGTCGCTCGCCTACATTGTTTATAGTGCGGTTATCATCACGCCCAACAATGTTACTGTTTGGGGCTTCTACTTTTACTGGACTACCATTACCGCTTGTGGTAGCGTTGATTGCTGTGCTACCGTCACTGACTACAGTAGTGCTGTTACCAGGTTGCATAACTTGACTGGGTTGCTTGGTGTCTCCATGAGGATTACCAATAACAAAAGAAACTGTACCTGCTGAGACAGCAATACTTACCAAAGGCAAGCCTAAACGACTAATCAACCTACCCCAATTCTTAGCCATTTTGAGAAATACCTCTTACTGATAGTTAGTTAGGCAAACAATTACATACTTAAGTAGATACATACTCTACACTAGAATTTCGTAAAATTATTTTAATTCTTGCTACCAAATCTGTTTTGATTAACAATTTTTAATAATTATCGTGAAATAAAAATCTAAAATCCTGACTTACCAAAGGACTCATCCTGCTGGGTTTGTACTGTAGTTTGTTGTGTTTTTGCAACTACATATATATACGCTTCGCTAAGGGCTTGAATAAATGCGGATTCTTTACCCTTACCCTGCCACTGTTGATCCTGGGCGTTAGTAATGCTTGTACAGTTCTCTAACCAATTGATTCCCCCACGTTTGGCGATCGCCTCAGTCAGCCGGGGGTGTTGTTCGAGTTTAGCTTGAAGCACTTCTACCATTAGCTGGTATTCATCAACTGATGGATGCAACTGCTTTTGGTGATTAAATGCGTGTTCGGCGGATGCGTATGCTACCCCTTGAGGTTTTTGGACATGGGTTTCTACTCCATACTGCCCAGCAGGGGCTTCTGGATTATTGTTGACTGAAACTTGGTAATCGTTTTGCAGCTTGCCTTGTTCTTTGGCGAGTGCAGTGGCAAGACTTAGTGCTACTCCCAGCCCATCTTTGGAGTCGGGGCTGATATTTACTGGAGTTGCAGGTTGTTTTTGGATGGTTGAGAACGGAACAATTTTGCCATTGACATAATCTCCTAGTGGCTCCATCAATAAGCCATATACCTGACTCTTACTCGCTTGAGTTTGGGTAAGTTCTTTTGGTGAATGCTTCTCCCATCTTGCCCAAGCTTGCTGGTAACTTGGGTCTTGAATCATTTGGGTGGTAATTTTGTATTGTTTACCCACCCGAAAAGCAACTTGCTCGCCGTTTTTACCTTGGGCGATCGCAATATCTCCCTCTTTGATACCATAAGTTTTTTGGTAGTCTACACCTCTGGTAGTGTGTATCCTACCGTGTCCGCGCATAGCATTGATGGTTGTATCAACTGGCACTGCGGCAGCTTCACCGTGCAGATGCAGCGAATAAACCATTGGTACTGGTTTGCCAGATATAGTCGGGTTGTCTGGAATCTGAGGATTAGCAGCGCGTGCCGCAGTAGAATTGCCAATGGCGATAATTTCTTCGACAGTTGGTTGGTTTGAAGGGTGTGAGGGTATGTTTTGGATGACTTCTCTGAGGCTGGTATAACTGCGCTCTACTTTAATTTCTCCCCCTGGTGTCCACTCGTTAGCTTTAATGGTGAGGTCGTTGTTGCTTTGGACTACCGCACGTGGAGGTTGATTTGAGGTGAGGAAGTTCTCAAATTTTTGGCGAACGCTGTTTTCTCTGCCCAGATCATTTTTAATTGACCAGATGTTGATAGACCATCTGCCAGCCTCAGTATTCAGTGCAGCGTGTTCGTTCTTGCAGTTAAAGCGGGTTACTGTACCCGACTCAAGTTTAAACTCTTGGTATGGTGCGTCCTGATTCTCTTCCCTAGTCCATGCCATTCGTTCCTTAGCAGCACGATAGCCCCAGTCAGAATTTCTGATATTGATGCTGCGGGCTTCCGTCGCGGCGTAGGAGTCATCGCGGTGGTAGTTAATGCCAGCACCGGGGTTCTCGGAATAAGTTACCAGCACAATATCAGCGTCAGGATATACTTGCTTAACAAGTTCCATCAACTTGTCGTCCTGTACCCCTGGCTTGAAGTCTTTATCCTTCAAATCCCATTTTGCACCGATCCAGGCAACTTGTCTCAGTGGTGCATAGTTAGATTTGTCATTTTCAAGTATGGGTTTGAGGTGGGTTTCAAGATGTGATCGCAATTGTTCTACTTTTTCCTCGCTTACCTTACCCAATATTTCGATAGCTTTAGTTGGATCGGCTTGACGCGAGTTGGGTAGTAATATTGGTTGATTCTTAGCTTCTGATTGTGTATTCTTTACTACTTGTATCTCAACCGCGTTTTGATAGACTTGTGAAATTTCTGCAACTGTGGCGTTAGTATTCAATTGAATATTAGTTGTATTCTCTTCTGGTAAAGCTTTAGCAAGAACAATTGGTACTGGAAAATCTTTTTGATTGAGTTCTCTTGGACGGTTAGGAAGTGCTTGTAGAGTTTTTTGATACTCGCTATTTTCTGGAATATGGTTTAATTTTAAAAGACTACCTTCAGTTGCAACTTTTTCATTTAACTCTGCACTAAGCTGTTCGTAGCGGTCAAAACCATCAACTTCACCAATATTAATAGGTTTTCCAAGTAAACTATTAAATTCTTCATTTATTTTCTCACTAATTTCATTTTTTTTAAAAATAAATGTAGCTTTGTTACTCTCAATCAAATAATAACTTTCAGTAGACTTTGATTCTAACCAAGTGGCTACAGCGATCGCGTCTTGTGCGGGAACTACTAATCCAAAAGCTTCTTTAGTTTCTAACTGCGTTCCATCGGGAGAAGTATATTGTTGATTTGGATTATAAAAATATACAGTTTGTTTGGGAATAATTGGAGTGGGTTGTGACGGTGTATCTGCACTTTTGATATGACCACCAGCACGGTTAATAAAGGTTTGTCTTAATTCGCTACTGATAGTACTTTCATCAAGTATGAATACAGTCATTCCTATTTTGGCTTCTAACCGAGCTTGTGATATAGGAAGCTGTTCGTATGATACTCCTACTTTTTCGAGATACTTTTTGGTTTTTTCAGCTATATTTTCATCAACTGCTAATCCTAAAAACCCGACTAATTTTTGTTCTTTATCTTGAAACATGATTGTAGGGCGTTCGTTAATTTTACCGAGTATTTGGTTGCGTTTTTCTTGCTGCTCGGTTCTGACAGGCTTTTCATTACTTATAAGCTGGCTGCGTTTAACCCATTTGTCAGGGTACTGTACTGTTTCTGAATCAATAATTATTTTACACGTACTTTCATTACTGGTAATCTGTACAGGGATAGTGGTTCGTTGTTGGTTTGGGCGAATAATACCTGTATCAATTAATTTTTGTACAGTGCTAGATTCTTTTCTTTGCCACTGTTTTTGTATATTCCCTTTATTTAAATCAGCTTCGAGACGTTCATTATGCTGACCAATAATACCGAGTGATTGGTCGCCAATTTTAGCAATATAAACGTGCTTTTTATCAAATGCCCTAACCAAAGTTTCTTGAAATGCTTGGTTGTTAATCTCCTGTTTTTTGTATTTTGGATTCGTAATATTAATTCGTAACAGATTGTTCTGAGATGTTTCTGCTATAGCATAGGCATTTTGTCCAGTGATGATAGTTTGAATTTTAAGCTGTAAATGTTGCCCATTCCCAGGCTTTTCTGCTAGCCAGCCTTGGGCAATGCCTTCTTTAATTGATTCTTTATCAATATTGCCTAGTTTTTCAGGTTTATTGCCATTTTGGAAATAAATAGTATAGTCTTCCCGAATCAGGTCAACCTTTTCGATTGTTAACATTGCAGGTTCATTATTAAACCTTTGGGAATTTCCAAACTTATTAACTTCGCCTACTTTGAAAGTGAGTTCTGGTAATCCGGGTACTTTGGTTGTAACAGAGGTGGTGTATACTTCACCTTTTTCAACACTGCCAATAGCAATAGTACCAATTGGTAGCCGGGCATTACTTTGTTCAATATTTCCAAATGATTCGTAATTACCCTCTTGATTCTGGATTTCAATTACGCTTTTTCCATCTTCAGCTAAATTAAATCGAATGCTCTGAGGTTGCTTTTCATTAAAAAACTCACTATTCCGATCAAACCCAGTGATACTAAACTCGGTAAACTTGAGTGTATCTAACTGACTGATAATCTCTTGAGGAAAGGCAGCAAAGGCGAAATTAGAAACTTTATTTTGGCGATCGCTACTTTTATCATTACCAGTCTCACGAGTAGTTGATACTGCCCAGGTGGCAGCTGCCATTGTTAGCTTTTGGTCTTCTGGAATCGAATTATAAAATTCCTCTGCTACTTCGTAAGCTCTTTGGTAAAGAAGTTTAATTTGACCTTCGCTTAGTTCAGGCTGGAATGATATTTTATTAGATTTTATTTCTTGTCCAAACGTAATTCCTATCTCTTCGAGTTGATTTTCTTGCTCTCTCGCCAGTGTTCCTAATTTTCTAAACTTGGGTTTACCATTCTCAGTTTCACCGTTAATTTGAGCATAAACTAAATATTTATGCGGGCGGTTATTGTTGCGTTTATCTTCGGATATTTCTGATACTTTTATCGTAATTGTGTTAGCTTTCCAGATAAATTCATTATCATACTGTAGAAGATTAGTTATACTTACTTGATTACTACTAGCAAGGGTAATATTTGCAGACGGCCCTTTTTCAGTTTCTTTTTGTTTAGATAACTCACTTGCTCGGTTGAATGATTTGTCGAATTCTTTTTTGATGAGGATAGCTCTTAATCGCTGTTCATGAGAAAATTCAACCCCTTTAAATAAAGCTTGAAATTGAACGATTTCACGCGATTCGAGACGAGCTTTTTCAAAATACTGATTGGTTTGAGCAATTACTAACTCAACAGGTGAATATCCCGTCGGTTGAATTATATTGTCAATATAGACATCTTTCTTCTTATCCTTAATATAGTTGACTTCCCGGTGAAGAATCCGACTATTGTTGCGAATAACTTCAATTTCAGGTTTTTTGGCACTCTTGAAAAGGTCAACTGCAATTTGATTTTGAAATGCTGCCTCGGCAATCATTTCACGGTACATTTGGGTATTAATGTTCATCGCCACTAGTGTATTGGTGGGTTCTTGCCCAACAGTTTTGATGAACTCTTCCATGTAACTGCGATACTTGCTTGGAATCTCCTTCCCTTCAATACCCTTGGATTTTGCCCAGGCTTCTGTTTTGAATAAATCTTCGTAGTGTTTGGCTACCTGCTGTACGTATTCAATTTGGTCTTTCTCGCTACCAAAGCTTTTCAGAATCGTAATTTCTGACTCTAACGCCTCAATTGCGGTAAGGTGATTGTTGATAACACCCACACTAATGCCATCGCTCATGTGGATGGCGATTTCCTCAAATTCTGGCTGACTGCCATCTTTTTGGTAAAAAGATTGTTTTTTAAGTTTGACAGTTGGAGCGTAGGCGTTTTCAGGAAGGTTGCGCTCTTTTGCTTCGGTGGTGAGGTTAGGATACTTGGTTGCCCGCTCGAAGCCGATACAATCACCATCGTAGTCGCGTGCTTGACGCTCTTGTTCGGACTCTTGAGGGAGAATCTCTAATGGATAACCTGCTGATTTTAGTTCTAAAATATACTGATTAAATTTGTGAGTAAACTCGATTTTATCTTTAGTTTCGAGCTTACTGATACTTTGGTCTAAGTAATTTTCAATACCTTCTAACTGGATATTTTTTCCTTGAGCTTCTGGCAGGATAGATTTAATTTGCTCATTGAGGCGGTTGTAGATGCGATCGCTTGTTTCGTCCGAGACAGCGATCGCACCAGCGAGAGGTTGACCATCAGGCCCAAGGATATCTTCTACAATTTTGTTAGTTGAGACGCACAGACCATTTGAGTTGAGGAAAGGGGAGCGGAAGTTGAGAACTTCTTCGTCATCTTGATAATGCGGTATGGAAATTTCCCCATTTTGCAGGTCTTTGGAGGGAATGACCATTGCTCGCTCAAACGTTAACGTCTTGCCGATGGCTATTTCTTTCCACTCATTTTGGACGAACCGGGCGAGTTCGCGCTGTATTTTCTCAGTTTCAAGAAGTTGGCCATCTCCTTGCAGGTCAGCTTTGATGAGTTTGTAAATAAACGAGTCAGTAGCAATGCGATCGCGCAAAGTTTCTAACTCTTCTGCTAATGTTGGATCTTCTGCTGCTTGTTCTTCTAGTGTGGTTGCTTGTTCTTCGAGAAAGGCTTTCCGCTTCTCGTATTTTTCGCAGTAAAGTTGTGCAAGTTGCCGAGGATCATCCTGTGCTTCTTTAAGCTTTTTGGCTTCAAGTTCTAGCTGTTCAGTAAAGTCTTTCAGTCCTTTAGGGAATGAAGCGAGTAACTGTGATATAGCTGTTTTGCCGAGTTCAGATTGTGATTTTTCACCTAGCCAGATATTTTGTCGGTACAATCCAGGTTTAATTTGAGGCTTAGTCGGGCCATTAGGATTATCTTTATCAGTTCCCTTGAACGCAGATAAGGGAAGAATTAGGTCAATTTTAGTTGAGTTATTGGAGTCTTGATAATTGAGGATTTGCTCAAGGTTAGCAGGGCGTAGTGTACCTTTACCAAAGCGATATTTATTATCATCTCCGTCTCGATCAGTCCAACCGAAACGGTGCTGAATTACTCGATATTTATCACCTTTTTGATGCTTAGTTAATTCGTGATACAGTTCTTTTGATATTTGTCCGTAACAGTCTCCTGTTAACCGATATGCTTGGTCATTACTGATAATGCCGCCATTTTCACCACTATTATCATCAACTATTAGGATGTTTAACTCTTTATTGACAGCATTTCTACATGAACCAAGAAAGATAGACCCGTAAGCACCTCTATCTTTGTTATCAGGGCATAATTGCCTAATTGTATCTAGACCTTCTTCGGGGCCATATAACAACCGAGTTTTTGACGATAGTAATAATTTATGACCTTCAGGATGATTAATTAATTGTTCTACAGTAGACTTTTCGTCCATATGCCCGAACGAAAAGTTTATCCCAGGAAAGAAATATTCTAGTAGAGTATTATTAAGTTCTTCCTTTAACAGCGAATCTGGATTATTTGTATTACCATCTGTATGAATCCATTGATTTAATCTAGTGTCAAAATGTTTAGCTTGAATTGTCATATATGAACAATTAAACTTATAAAATTAAATATAAATTTTCACTTTTTGGCACTAAAATACCCGTAGAGTTTAATTTTACTTTCTCTATACTGATAATTTATTAAACAATTTTCTAATTTATACCAACAAATAGCTATATTTTTTTATACCCTGAAATATAATTATTACTGAAAAATAGTTCCTAAAGACTTAATTCAATGTAGTCTTAAAATTTAAGTCGAAAAAAATATACAAACTTTTTGATTACTTCTTGCTTAACGCTAAATCAGTAGTAACATTTTTCATGTTTGCCATTGTGGTTATATTTGCAGTTTGGGACAGAAAGCTAAATTAGTGTGGCACCACCTTGATAATTTTATGCCTCCCTAATTTTTTACTCTCCTGTTGTTTTTCGATTTTAAGTGCCTCCTTTGTTCTAGCTATTATTTTTATTTAAAGTAACTAGAACAAAAATAAAACTGCCTAAAAGCTTGACTTCTCAGTATATTGAGCAAGATTCAAGTAGGATTTTTATATAAAATACATAATCTTGTATAGTGCTGTAGACGTTCTGCGTAATATTTAGCTTTAAATTGGTTCTCTAATTCTTCCAATTTATATGTTTCCATAGGTTCTAAACCCAAATAATTATGATACGCCTCATTAGCTTCATTAAGAACACTATAAGATTTATATGATGCTTCATTTTTAACCATAAACTCTATCAAGCTTTCTATAGTGCTACCCTGCCAATAATCTGAAATATTATCTTGAAATTTTCCTCTTTTAGTCGATGTGGCATCACTCCATAAATCACCAAAAGGTATATCTTGATTTTTAAATTGTTTGAGCCATTCTCTAAAACTTATAGTCATTTTTCACTTCTCCCTAGTCAGTTTTTAGCCTGTTGGCATACCTATCAGAGCGATTTGATTGTAATCGTCACGTCGCACTGGTAGATAAAGCAGCTTTACACATAATCCTGTATTTCAGGATTTATATTTTGTGGCAGTAATGAAGTAAATTTTCCCATTTTGCTGGTTTTATTAGTCGATGGATATAATTTCATCGATGTTGAAAACTTCAACTGTAGCATTTGGACTGTTCATATCTGTAGTTTGTTCGAGTAGACGTGTTGCTTCCTCAAGCAATGCGCTTGCGTTCTGAAGCAGTGTTCGCATCTGGGTTAACTTATTCCGCCGTTCGATACCAAGTTGTGCTTCTATATACCGCGCATCATCATGATGGCTGAGGTGAATTACCCGTACTTGTTGTTCTTTCTCTGAAGGTGCAAATATTGCGTTTTCGGCAGTTAGTTTATAGTATGAGTACCTACCACTGGGGCGTTTAACATTGTAGATGTGGAGTTCGCAACTAGGTGGTGCGATGTACTGTCCGTCGAAGTTAGTAAATCCAGTACGAATATTATCTAATGTGGTGGCGATCGCCTCGACGGCGGAGACAATACCTAACGATTCTGGTGACTGTGGGCAACCGCGCCTCATCAGCATCATAATGGCAGCAGAACGACGAGTCAGGCGAATTTGTTCTTGATACTGGCGCATTTGTTCTTCCCGGATACGAACAAGTTCGAGTTCTTCATCAGGGGTTAGTTCAACCGTACTCCCACAAGTTTTGTAATTTAAGCAGTCGCCAGGGTCTATGCCTGGGTGCAGCATCATACTGGCACAGTCAAATCCAAGTCCACATTTTTTCTTGGGCATGGGTTATCCTTTTTTGTTCTAGTTACTTTTATAATTTTATATAGCTAGAACAAAGAGGCTTAGGCTTATGGGCGAGATAAACGATGTTAGAATTTTTGCGCCTGAGCAAGATATTGCGTCGTGGCAGTCGTTGTTTGAGAAGATGGAAGCGCAGGGACTGGTTGAAATTGTCCAAAAACCAGATAAATTTTATGAAGTCAGGGGAAGTGAGAAACTTAAACGAGGGTATTTCAAGATTAAGCTGTTGCGCTGTGATTTATAAAAACATTTGAGTGTCTTAGCTAATAAATATGGTTAAACTAAAAACCCAAGAATATATAGCCAAGTACAGTGCTGAGTTTCCTGACGGAAGAATTAATCGTGAGCTTCCCTTCCCCACAGATACAATATCTGTAGTTTCCGATCCCAAAAATTGGCATTGTTATCCAGAAAACGTAGTCAGGATTTACTTGTCTAATTATGGGCAAGAGGTTTGGGTGGTGGGAGTAGGAGATTTTCAGCACCCAACTATTTGTAACAGAGTGTTTGAAGAATTAGATGACGCTTGCAGCTTTATTGTTAATCGTCCTGATGCTATTTCTAAACAGTGGCTTGTTGAAAGCGGATTCGATTTTTTAGAACCTCCTGTATCAAAAGCTGAACGAATTGGTTGAAGTTGGCAATCGAGCGAATAAAATGAATAAAATTACTCTTCTCTAAAAATAAGATTAGAAATTATGTCAGAATACATTCGTCAAAATAGTTAGAAAAAATAAGTGTAAATTTATAAATCAAACTATTAATTATACTGAGGTAATTCTGTATTCTGGCTCTTGGCTTATGAGTACTGAATTCTTACTATATTAAGAGAAAATTATTGCTGACTTGCCACCAATTTTACAATTGTATTTTTTTTAGTTTAGGATTATTCTTATAAGTTTAAATTTTTCTCACCAATAGGCTCAAATAGCTATCATACAAACTTCTTGATGTCCGGCAACTGCTTGTTCCCAAGTTGAATATCTCCAGAATTTACCACTATATTCACCTCCAAAAACCATAGTTTCAAAAAGCTGTGGTTCTTGATTCGGAAAATTAGAGTAATCCTTCCCTAAAAAGATGGTAGATACTCTTCCCCACGAAAAAGTATCTAAAGCTACTTGTATATTGTTCTCATTTTTCCGCCAATTAGACCATTGCTCAAGACTTTCGGGCTTAATAGGCTGTTTATTTTCATCTAGTATATAAAGCTCATCAAGTATATCCATATAATTTCTAAAATTTTGTGTCATAAGATAATCATCGGACAAACTTATGTGTATTGTGTACAGTTTATCACCTCAGTCTTCGTGCGCGACGTAAAAGTAATCTATCGCCTAGGCAACTGTCTTTATTGTGAGAGTTATGTTGTCAGAATTATATTTTAACAGACATTGCAGAACTGCAAAAATGCAAAACAATGTAAAATTGTTATATTACTTTCAACATTTATGACAAAAACAAGAGTTATGTCACAAGAAAGTAAAATTATAGAATTAGCTAACTAATTTTGGAACAAAATCTAACTTCTGATTATGTGCATAGATGAAACGATAGCATCTGATATTAAGGAAGCTGTAGCTAGAGTCTCTTGCTATTTAGATGATTTTGGCAGTCATATTAGCCACTTAAATTTTTCAATTGAAAATTTAGAAGATTTAAAAGAAGAATTTGCAGAAGGAACTGATAAAGATTCAATCGATACTTATTTGTACATTGCATTATCCCGAATAACATCTACTAAAAATCGACTAGAAGAAGATATTAAAATTATTAAAAGTTACTTGACTTATTTTATTGAATTCTCTAGTAAAATACCTGAATTTACTTAAGATTATGAAAAAAATAAAATCAAAAATAGACAAAAAAAATAAAAGTTATGCCTAAAAAAGATGTCTGGGTAGTATTTGGTCACTTTCTAGATTTAAATTACTATTACGTATCAAATACTGAATGGACTTTTGAAATAGAAGAAGCTTGCTTATTTAAAACCAAGGAATTAGCCGAAAGCACAGTCAGTAGGCTAAAAACTTATGAGAAAAAGAATCTAGACTTTCACGGAATCAACCCAGATAGCTTGTCTGTTGAACGCACCCGCCTTGAAGTTAGCAAATTTCTACATTTTACGGTTTAATTTACCTCTAATAAATATAAATGCAAAAAATTGTACTTTTGATGGTTAGACACCAATAGACAAAACAATTTTTTATGCCCTACAAATCCACAAATAGCTGCCCCCAAATTTACATCCAGCTTGACAAAGAACCTGGATTGCTAGACGAAATTTTTAAAACCTAAACTGTTTAGTTTGCACTTGGTGACAACTTCGCCAACAGTGTCTTAGCCAGTCGTACCCCTAATTCTAAGTAGATTAAATTCTCTCTATCTACAGATTTTCTATTGCTCAATACCTGTTTGCGATCGCTGTTGATTGATTAATGCTTGTTGGGTAAAGAAACGTAAACTTTCAATCTGCTCAATTTCGTTTGTGGTTAGTCGAGTTGGTATCTCTTCGTACCAGGTTCTCTGACTGTAGCAGGTTTGCATCACAGGAGTATTATCCCCATGACGGTAAACACTCAGAGTATTGCTATCTAAGCTGGCACTCAACTCCCGTCCTTTGATACGGAAGTTATTGGTAATAAGCATATAGTCAGTGATTATAGAAGGCAAATGTTTGAGAGTAGAAGGCAGAAGGTTAAGAGAAGGAGGAACAGGGGAAGATTGCTCTTCCAGGAATTGTTTAGCAGTGAGACCATTTTCTTCTGAAATATCCTGTTGTGGGTACTGTTTTTGGGGATGCGGCTGAACTTTTTTCTTAGTGTTATTTGCTTCCGAAGTGGCGTTATATTCTAATTTTGGTTGTATTATCGAAATCTCACTGGAATAATTACTGTTTAGTGTATATGTACTAACAAGTGTTTTGGAGTTACTATCGGTATCACCATTGCTATCACTTGCACTGTTGGTAGTAGTTTTGTCACCATGTAAGTAATTATTATTACTTAGTATATTGCAATTTATGCGGTTAATTGCTCTGGCTTTAGCTTGTTGAATTACTTCTTTATCTTTATCTGGATCGTACATTATTCCATATTCAGACCGCAGTTTGTTCCAGCTATAAGGTTTGTATACTTGATAACCTGCAATTTTGACATCATTATGAATGTAGGTAAAGCCTAGTAGTTCTTCCCCCTGCATCTTAGGCAATACTCCAATGTTATTTTCCTCCAGGCGTTGAATGAACGTAGAGACGGTGGGACTATCCTTAATAGCTTCTCCTATTGCTTGGCGAATAATTTCCTTACTGGTTGGGGTTTTGTGCTTACTGTTGACTGCTCTAATGCTTTTTGATCGGTTGGGGCTGGTAAGTGTAATTATTCCGTATTCTTGCTCTAACTTAGAGGCCACAGCTTCATTTGTTGTCGGTGTTACTTCCAATCCTAGTTCCGCCGCGATGCGTCTAGTTGAGACTTGGGAGTTGAAATAATCATAGGAATCATTAACTAAACTACCATCTAACCGAATCCGGGAGGCGATTATGTGCAGGTGTTCGTGGTTGCGATCGTGGTGGCGTACTGCAACGAATTGACTGGTAGCTCCTACAGATGATTCTTCCTTGGGTAAGTATCCCATATCTTTGAGATATTCTCGTGTTACATAACTGTACTGACTGTCCGATAAATGCTCGTGGTAGTTGGGGCGGTGTGCGATTGAGATGATGAGGTGAGCGCACTGCCGTTTAACTGCTTTGTTGGTGTACTTGATGTTGAGAAACTGCTGATTAAATTCATTTGGCCTTGTTCCCATCATATTAGTATCGACAATCGCAGCATCATCTTTGCCCAACACATATTTGAGCGTGTCGAGAAAGTTGGGTTTTTTATAGATGACAGGAATCAAGTTGAGGTTAGAGTTTAGTAGCTAAGAACGTTTTTCCAACCTAGCAATTCTACTTAGAAACGCAAAGAACTTGACTGTAAAGATTTGAACAAAGTTTAATTATTGCCTAATCTCAACTAATATCAATAAACAAAATAGAGATTTATCGCTTCTTAATTTCTCTACTTTCTATATATATCAGCACTTGTATCGAAATATTCAAATTTGAATACTTCGTTATTGATTAGTATAAGTTCTCAACAAGCTTATTTTTCTATTTCTTGGTTGTGTACAGGATTCCCAGCGTCTTGTTTAGAGCCTGCGATCTCTATATTAAATGCAGCAGCAATAGTTTTATCTACGAGTGCGATCGCAATTTCGACTTGGTTAATAATTTGTTGGTTGTTTGTTTCCTTGGCAAGGTGAGATAACATCATCAGTTCGCTTTTGAGGGTTCCTGCCGTAGCACGGATGGTTATTACATCTGCGGGTGGTTTTGCTGCTAGCACTCGTCTTAACCCACATGAACGTAGATACTCAGATGCCGTTTGTCCTGTGGCGGTGGCTTTCTCCTCAATGGCGTTTTTTTCTTCCTCAAAGACGTATACCTTAACTAATTTGGTTCGTTTAGCAGGCCTATTTACCATACCTTGTTTAATCATTGGACTGGGGGAAGTATCACGCTTTTCTGTACTGTGCCAGGGAACTCGACAACCAAAAGTTCCACTTTTCTCACGCACACTACCATTGCGGATAATATAGCCGTTATCCTTGGTATAACTGACATTGCGGCTATATGGCTCTCGTAATAGTACTGCAACTGCTGTGAAATCGCTTTTACAAGCATTATGCTGTTAGGGTCGAACTATGCGATCGCAGATTATTCTCTATGTAAAAATACTTACTTTATTATAAAATCTAGTCTTTATTTCCTGTCCTTAACTAGAGAAGGAGAATATTGTGTTTTTTGTTAAAAATAATACATATTTTATTTATTGTAGAATGCTGAGAGCCGTGCAGTAATCGTGCCATTGTAGTTATAAAAAAGATTATCAGTCAATAATCAAGTGTGCGATCGTGAAATTTTACCTAAATATATAAACTTAATTTAATGTATAAAATCAACTGAAAATGATTTGTTTAAAATTGAGGCGTATATTAATTGGCTTAGGCTTATACTACAACTTTGTATTTTTGTAGCATGTAACAATATGAGTCGTATAGAACTTATTATCAATTAATTGTAATTATTGATAATAAATCTAGGTTGAAATAGGCCCATTTGCCATACCTTGTTTACTAGTCTGATTGCACCAAGTGCGAGGGTAGGACAGTAGAGTGTGCGGTGAGTAAGGGAAAAGTAAGCAGAGAGTAAGCGGTGAGTACTAGGAAAGTGCGTGTGCCTTATGTAGGTCTAATTTAAATGGAAAAAGTATACTAAATCAATAATTTAACTAATAAATAGAGATTTTTTGCCACTTAGTCAGTGAGTACTCGGCAAGTTGCGGGAGAGTACTGAGGAAGTAGCTTGGCGCGTACAGATATAGTAATTTTAGTCACTTCTACATTACTGGAAATGTTCATTAAGCCTATCGAATAAGTGGTTTTAATATTACTAATTACTACAGTATGTAGTATAAAATTGGCTAATTGTAATTTGAGTTAATCAGGTTAAAAGTTGAGATTGTTTTATTACTGTTGATTGTTGTAACTAACTCGGAGGGGGGAATTATGCCAAGGAAGGTGCAATCAGATTATGTAGAATTGTCAGTGGCAAGAAAGAAAGGTTCTAGTGAAGCGAGATTGTTGCAATACCTGAAGGACAGTGAAAAGGGAGGGGGGGATATGATAATGGAGGCGATAATTCCTCTCTATCTCCCCTATATGCTCTACTCAGAGGGTGTAAGGGGTGAAAAATTATCTTCGTGCGTATTAGACGCGATCGCGCAGTTGGAAGTACAAATAATTAAGATGAAACGGGCTTTCGGGATGGAGGGACTTGCCCAAGTAGTGCTAGTGCAGCCTTATGGTAGTGGACTTCCCACTTCTGCTGCAACTACCACACAACCTCATGGTAGTGGAGTTTTTTCTCTGATAGCTGCAACTGATATTCAGGCTCAAGCAGAGAAGAGTGCGAGTTTTTTTACGGGCGTAGTTTCGACCGATGATGTTTCTGTTTCATCAGAGGTGCCGCTTGTTGTGGAGGAACAGTCTTTTCAAGAGGAAGATTTGGATGATTTCTTCAATGATGATGAAGATGATGTGATTGCTAAAGCAGAGATAGAAGTTGATCCGGGATTTCGTTTAGAGTAAGGAAACTGTATCCAGCGATCTCATTTGTAGATTGTCCACCCTATAGATTTGGGTATCAAGGTGGTGAGGTCATCGTCTGCGCTGCAAAAAAAAATGGATGATAATTGTAAAATTTTTTCTAAGACAGGGTAATACTGCTGTAAAGTAAGCCTTTTTCCATACCGAGTTAATACTTATAAAGGTTAAATTGTAAGCAATAGCAGAGATGAATTGAAACCTTTATATATGCCCAAAACTAAGGAGAAATCAGATTTAAAAAAGATAGTAATTACGATTGACATGGGTGCAAGTAAAACCAAGGCTATCGTTCAGGAGTATCCAGAAGGAAAGCCTGTTGTTTTACTTTTAGACTCAGAAATAGCAGATGTTGCTAAAGCCTCAGTTGAAAGCGTCCAACCTGAAGGTAGTCCTGAATCTCGTGCTTGGGTAGGGATAGGCGATGAGTATTTCGCCTTGGGGGAACTTGCTCGTCGTCGGTTTGGGGGTATATCGCAACTGAGGGAGTTAAAATACGAACTAGCAATCCCCAAAATTTGCGGAGCATTTTGGCTGGCTAAGGAGAAGTTGAACCTGGGTAATGATGTTGTAGCTTACTTGAGTGTCCTGCTGCCGCCAGGTGAAGTGCAAGATAAGGAACAGTTACAAATTCGGTTGAAGGATACGTTTCGGGGGTTTGATACACCAGCAGGTAAGATGCGGGTGAAAATGCTTCGTTATGATGCAGCTTCTGAAGGTAGTGGAATATTTTTCCACCGTAGGCGAACGCTTGGCGATCGTGTACCTGTTTCGATGTACGTAATGCTTGGTTATCGCAACGCGAGTATTTTCACCTTTCGGAGTGGTTCGATTGGTGCAGGAATAACCAGCAATTTTGGTATGTCTTGGTTAGTAAATAATTTGATTTCCAAAACATCGGGACTAAGCCCTGATAATTCCAATATTATTGAGGTACTGATAGAAGCTGGAGCCAGTTGTGACCCCCAGGTGATGCAAAAACTCTCACGCAAGCGCAAAGGTGATGAGATTCAACTTGATGGAGAGTCGATGTCCAAAGCTTTATTACTTGCTAGAGACGAATATTGGCGTGTGATCGCCAGGTGGTTGCGCTCGAAGATGGATGAGGATATTGAAGAACTGGTATTTTGCGGAGGAACTGCGGATTACATTCGTCCTGAAATAGATGCTTACTTCCAGAAAGAGGGGATTAAAGTATCCTGGCACGCTAATATTTTTATACCTGATGAAATATCTTCTGGTATGGGCAATCGGATGGCGGATGTTTGGGCTTTCCACCAGCACATGATTATTCAGTTTGATAAGTTAACTGGTTATATACGCTCTGAGGTTGTACCGTTAAATAAATCTGTTGAAGGTAATACAAATAATACAGGTGAAGAAGTCAAACGTAAGTATAACTTTACGCCTTGTGAGCGGCCTAGTACCTTTATTGCTGTAAACGAGAATGTTTGATAGGTTCAGGCAAAAATAAATGTAGTAAAAAAAGAATCAGCTAGAGTGAAGTACTGCATAAAACAGTACTTTCTAACTGATTCTATGAGATTTTAGTATGGCTGTTGCTCTAGCATTTGGGAGCAATCAACGTGAGAATTGGTAATTTCTGGAATGTGCTGAATTACAGAGTTAATTTGCTCCATGTCTGCATATTGTTGTTCTCGTCTTTTGCGGAGTTCCCATGATTTACGGTTATAAGCTAACAAGTCTTCCAAACTCATGTTGAATTTGTATTTGGTGAAATTCAATAATTGTTCTGTGGTGTAACGACAATCTTCAGGACGACCAAAACAAATTTCAAACTGAAGCTTAAAAGCTTTCCAATCGAAATTGTCAGACCCCAGTTGCCGTTGTGATTCGCGTCCGTAAAGGTCACGAATTGAATAGAAAATTGTGTTGTATTTACGCACGTCGAATAATTCAATCTTGAATTGCTCCATTGTTGAATCATCGACTGTAGCAGCTTGAGCTTTAGTAGATTTATTAGCAGCCATAGTTGTTTCCTTGATGAGTGTTTCGCTTTTAGCTGCGTCAGCATTAGTCAAAAAAATAAATCCCACTCTGTATGAGCGAGATTTTCTGTAAAATCAGATTATTTGTGATTATTTTGCTAATAAACGTTCGCGTTGTAGCCAAGTACGTTTGTTGACTTCGAGTAATTCTTCTAAGCCTTTGTTGAAGTGCTTAATGGAATAGTCAACCATTTGTTGTATACTATATTTGGGGTTTTCGACTGAGCCGAATGTAGCAATAAATCTGGCTTTAAAAGTATCCCATTGTGTTTTATTGCAGTTAGTCTGTGACTGCGCTTGAATAGTTTTACCCCAGGTTTCTTGTAGCCCGTAGTAGACTGCTTTAAACTTACGCTCGTTGTAGTCAGCAATTTTGTAAATACCCATTGCGTTATCATCAATTAAAGTAACTTTTTTGGTTTTAGTAGCCATAATTTTTATCTCCTATGTGAGAGTTACTTCTTAAGGATTTGAGCGTTAGCTATAGTGCTTTCTCTTCTTTATTTGGACGTAAGTCCGTGTAAAAAATAACAATCGATTGATGTAGTTTAAAGATAAAAATCGCTGAATTCTCTTCCTTCTACTTTCAAAGAGTATTGGCAAAGGTAAAGCAGTAGCCAATGATTCTATGCTGACAGTTTTAATAGATTGTAATAAATTAATCAGGAGTTTTAGTAATAAATATTCGGTGCGTCCCAATTCTCGCTTGAGGTGTGTTTCATAGAATTCAGGTAATATTATCATTAAACAGAGCTTATTGCGAATGAATGCTATTTTGTTTTACCATAAGTTGCTACACTGATTGCCCTATATCCATTTCAGGGTATTTCGTCCCCCCTTAAGAACTGCCAATTACTACTTTTGTCGTATCAATTTATTGAAAACCTAAGACTATTGAAAGAATATAAGTAATTTTTTTTTAACTATAACTCTAAGCAATAGAAGAGTTAGAACAAATCAATTTGTCCCAACTTTGATAATTAAAAGACATATAGCAAGCACAAGAGGCAATGGTCATGAGTACGGTCATGAACCAACGGTTCAAAGTTGAAAAGACTTTAACCATTAATAAACCAGTAGAGGAACTTTATCACTTTTGGCGTAACTTTGATAACTTGCCACGGTTCATTAAGTATCTCAAAGAGGTGAGGGTACACGATGAAAAGCTATCGCACTGGATTAGCAAAGGATTCTTAAATGGAAGCGTTGAGTGGGATGTAGTCATTACCGAAGACCGAGAAAACGAATTGATTGCCTGGACTTCGGTTGAAGGCGCAGCAATTGAAACCTCTGGTCGCGTCCACTTCAAGCCAGCACCTGGGAATCGTGGCACTGAGGTAAAAACAGTCCGAGAATTTACCCCGCCTGGGGGTGCAATTGGGGCTGCGTTGGCGTTCGCGGAGCGTCTCGTAGAGAAGCCCGTCATAGACATCGCTAAATTATTTGGCGAAGACCCAGAACTGGAAATTAAAGAAGATTTACGCCGCTTCAGAATGCTGATGGAAGCAGGCGAGATTGCCACAACAGAAGGTCAACCGCAAGGTTAATAAATATTGCTATGAAATGTTTGTTGGTACGGCACTAACGATGTGCGGGTAGAAACAGTGCCAGACCCAAAAATAATTAACCCCCGCGATGCCATCCTCAAAGTTACATCAGCAATCATCTGCGGTTCTGACTTGCATATCTACAATGGCTACATCCCGACGATGGAACCGGGTGACATTATTGGTCACGAGTTTATGGGAGAAATCGTTGATATTTGGTAATGAAGTCAAGAAATTGAAAAAAGGCGATCGTGTATTGAAGGGCGAAGTCGATCCATCTGCTGTGTTCACGCATCACTTACCCCTAACAGAAGCCAAGCATGTCTTCGAGCTGTTCAACCAAAGAAAAGACCACTGCATAAAAGTTAGGTTACAGCCTTGAGTTGGGAACTGAGAGGAGCAGGGGAGTAGAGGAGACAAGGAAAATAACCACTGACAACTGATAACTAACTATCGACAAAGGACTAATGGCTATGAAAGCAGTTTGCTGGAACGGTGCCAACGATGTACGAGTAGAAACAGTACCCGATCCAAAAATCATTAATCCGCGTGATGCTGTTATTAAAATCACGACAACAGCAATTTGCGGTTCTGATTTACACCTTTATAACGGCTACGTCCCTACAATGGAAAAGGGCGATATCCTGGGTCATGAAATGATGGGGGAAGTCGTTGAAATAGGTAGTGCCGTCAAAAATTTAAATATAGGCGATCGCGTAGTTGTACCATTCCCTATCGGCTGTGGTAACTGCTGGTACTGTCAACATGACTTCTGGTCATTGTGCGATAACTCTAACCCAAACGCTTGGTTAGCAGAAAAATTCATGGGTTATTCACCCTCTGGTATTTTTGGCTACTCTCATATGCTAGGTGGCTACGCTGGTGGTCAAGCTGAATATGCCCGTGTTCCCTTTGCTGATACTGGTTTGTTTAAGATTCCTGATGGACTAACAGACGAACAAGTAGTGTTTCTAACAGATATCTTCCCCACCGGATATATGGCGGCAGATAACTGTAATATTCAGCCCGGTGATATTGTCGCAGTCTGGGGGTGTGGCCCAGTCGCACAATTCACAATAAGAAGTGCTTATCTACTTGGTGCTGAACGAGTCATCGCTATCGATCAAATTCCCGAACGCCTACAGATGGCTAAAGATCAAGGCAAGGCAGAAATCCTTAACTATGAGGAAGTAGATGTTAGTGAAGCCCTCAAAGAAATGACAGGTGGACGCGGCCCAGATGCTTGCATTGATGCTGTAGGGTTGGAAGCACACGGCACGGGTCTAGAAGGAGTATACGACGAAGTAAAGCAAGCAGTGCGTCTGGAAACAGACCGCCCCCATGTGCTGCGGCAAGTGATGATTGACTGTCGCAAAGGCGGTCACGTGTCAATTCCTGGTGTTTATGTCGGCCTTGTAGACAAAATACCTATGGGTGCTGCCATGAACAAAGCCTTAGTATTCAAAATGGGACAAACGCACGTTCATAAGTACTTAAACACGTTACTCGATCACATCCTAAATGGCAGGATCGATCCATCTTTCGTGATCACCCATCGTCTACCGTTAGATGAAGCACCCCGGGGTTACGAAATTTTCAAACACAAGAAGGAAAACTGTATCAAAGTTGTACTCAAACCATAAGGCAGGAGAAAAGACACGGAGAGTGGGAGACGCAAAGATGCAAAGAAAGAACTCTCCATGTCCCTCTATCTCCGCACGCAACTTCTCTCCGTGTCCTTCTAATCGATGATATCTCTATCGGATGATGGGCAATGAACGAATATCCCCAGGCACTCTCACTCTTGGTGTCCGTAATAATTTCCTGATGTAAAAAAGTTAAAGGAGGCACATAGCCAAAACGTTGACCTCGGACTTCAATAATCGTCAAAGTGAGATTAGAAAAAGCACGTAATAATCGTTCAGCAGTGGGTCTATCAGTTTGTTTTTTAGGGTTATCAGGATATGGCCCAGTAAGAGTTTTGCTCTGTGTGATAAGTTGTCGTCGGACAACAAACTCTATTATTGTTAGCAGTCGCAGCGCCAAACTCAATAAATGAATTAGCCCAGTCAGTTGGTCATCACGTTGCACAAACATTGGGGCAATCGAAAGTGACGCACCCTTGAGACGATGGAAGCCATGCTCGGCAATCCATTCGTCTCGATAAGTCAGTACGGCTTGTTCGATAGATAACCCTTTTTTATCACTCTCGACAAAGTATAATTAGGAGCGATCGCCAGTTTCCAAAAGTAAGAAAATCCCGCCGCGAATTTCTTAGTTTTATTTATCACAGCCGAGACTGATCAATGATTTTTCAAGCCAGTGTTGTGCATCTCTATTGTGTGGTTAAGGCTCAATAAAATACTTAACGTAACTTTCTACATGAATACTACTTAAATGCTACATTCTGTTGTTTTAACTTTACAGTTTTCTTTAAACTATAAATTATCTATCATATACACTCATACTCATTCTTGGCCATATTCCATATAAATGTAATGCGGTAAATGCTTCCTTATGCTTTTGCCAAGTTTCTTCATGAGTTGCCGACGATAAAAGCTCATCTTTGTCTTGTTCGCTAATTGGATATATATTTGACCCGATTAAGTACTTTGCTGCCCCAGAAAATCAAGACTTAGGAGTAGTCAAAGCCCTGCCAAAGACAGTCTCCAAGCTTGATTTATCGCCTTTTCCTGCACCCTCTTGACAAATGTGCAATTACCTTAACCTCTCACTGATGCCCCTGCCTTCTGTAGTTGATCCCACTGTTGTGCAACGCCAAATTTTTCACCTTCTCTGTCGTTTAACTGCATAACCGTAAGGCACAGGCCAATTAGGTTCTTCATCCAAGCTACAACGGGCATAAATCGACCAGTATGGATTGCGGAGTAATTCTCGACCGATAAGAACCAAATCTGCACACCCACGAGTAATTATTTGGTCGGCATACTCAGCCTCATTTATCAGCCCCACAGCTCCTGTCATGATCCCAGCCTCTTCTCGGATTTTGGCAGCAAAAGGTACTTGATAGCCTTTCTCCACAGGAATTCTGGCATGGGGTACTAAACCTCCTGTTGAAACATCGATCAAATCAACGCCTAGAGTCTTTAGTTCACGGGACAATATGATTGATTGCTGGAGATCCCAACCTCCTTCTACCCAGTCGGTAGCGGAGATGCGTACAAAAAGCGGCATCCCGTTGGGCAAAACATTTCGTACTTGCCTTACTACCTCCAGTAATAAACGCATTCGGTTCTCCAACGAACCGCCGTAACGATCTGTTCGGCGATTACTGAGTGGTGAAAGAAAAGAATGCAATAAGTATCCATGTGCTGCGTGGATTTCAATCACTTGAAAACCTACTTGCAGGGCACGCTGCGCTGCTGCAACGAACGCGAAGATCGCTTCTTGAATACCACGCTCATCGAGGGATATCGGTACAGGAGCGTTCTCTTGAAAAGGAATTGGGCTAGGTGCGACAGGCTGCCAACCTCCTTGTTCAGGTGTCAGTGGCGTACCGCCCAACCAAGGAACATTGCAACTTGCCTTCCTTCCAGCATGGGCTAATTGAATCCCTGTAACAGATCCCTGTTGGCGAAGGAAGCGCACAATGCGAGTTAGTGGCTCGATTTGCTTGTCGTCCCAAAGCCCAAGGTCGCCAGGTGTAATCCGTCCTTGTGGTGTTACGGCTGTCGCTTCAACCATAATCAGACCAGTTCCAATACTGCTCGGTTAAGGGAAAATAGATAGTGGAATAAATCATAATTTGTTCGCGTGTGTCTTACGAGAACAAAAACAGCTAAAAACGTTGCTTGTACCTGAAGGCACTCTCGAAAAATTTAATTGTCAATTGCTGAGAAGATTTTTAACCTGTTGAATTATAAATTCAGAATGAACAATTTACGGTATCGCCCAAATAATAGATGTATTCAACTTGCTTGACTAAAAATT
>NZ_LAHA01000080.1 GCF_002608075.1 Nostoc linckia z4 | reverse complement strand
CACCACCACACCTGGGACTTATGGTGGTACTTTGATTCTCAGCAACAACGATATTGACGAAGGCACCTTTGACTTTGCCATCAGTGGCACAGTCAAACCTGTTCCCACTCCAGAAATCCAAGTTCTCAACGGCACAGTTGATATTGCAGATGGAACTACAACAGCCATCAGCTTTGGTGATGCCATCGTTGGTAACACTCTTACCAAAACCTTTACCATTAAAAACACTGGTACGGCTGCACTAAATCTGAGTAACCTCAAACTACCAAATGGCTTTAGTTTAGTGGGAACTCTCCCCACTAGTGTGGCTGCAAATGCTTCCACCAACATCACTGTGGCACTCAACACCACCACACCTGGGACTTATGGTGGCACTCTGATTCTCAGCAACAACGATATTGACGAAGGCACCTTTGACTTTGCCATCAGTGGCACAGTTAAACCTGTTCCCACTCCAGAAATCCAAGTTCTCAACGGCACAGTTGATATTGCAGATGGAACTACAACAGCCATCAGCTTTGGTGATGCCATCGCTGGTAACACTCTCACCAAAACCTTTACCATTAAAAACACTGGTACGGCTGCACTAAATCTAAGTAACCTCAAACTACCAAATGGCTTTAGTTTAGTGGGAACTTTACCCACTAGTGTGGCTGCAAATGCTTCCACCAACATCACTGTGGCACTCAACACCACCACACCTGGGACTTATGGTGGCACTCTGATTCTCAGCAACAACGATATTGACGAAGGCACCTTTGACTTTGCCATCAGTGGCACAGTTAAACCTGTTCCCACTCCAGAAATCCAAGTTCTCAACGGCACAGTTGATATTGCAGATGGTATGACCACCATTGATTTTGGCAACACCACTGTCGGTAACACCCTAACTGAAACCTTTACTATTCAGAACATCGGCACAGCTGCACTCAACTTAAGTAATCTTGAACTTCCTGACGGCTTCAGTTTAGTGGGAACTTTACCCACTAGTGTGGCTGCAAATGCTTCCACCACCATCACTGTGGCACTCAACACTAATACACCTGGAACCTATAGTGGTAGTTTGAGTTTAAGCAACAACGATAGTAATGAAAGTCCTTTTGACTTTGCTATTACCGGCATAATTAAACCCGCTCCTATTCCGGAAATTCCAATTCTCAATGGCACCAGCCGTTCCGAGTTCTTACAAGGCAATGCCCCAGCCAACAAGATTTATGGCTTTGGGGGATCGGATACCATCGTAGGTAATGTCAAAAATGACCAACTTTTCGGAGGTGATGGAAACGATACTCTCTGGGGAAGTGATGGTGATGACTTGCTCTATGGCGACAGTGGTAACGACTATCTCTCCGGTAATAATGACAACGATACCATATTTGGTGGTATTGGCGATGACAAACTCTACGGAGGCGCAGGCAATGACTGGCTTTATGGCGGTTCAGGTAACGATATACTCACAGGAGGTTATGGTAATGATATTTTTGTGTTGGCTTCACGGGAAGGTACTGACTCAATTCTTGACTTTGAAGTAGGTAAAGACAAAATTGCTCTCTCAGGTGGTCTGCAATTTGGTCAATTAGTGATACAGCAAAAAGCAAGTCAAGCCTTCATTCTAGATAGTTCTGACAATCAAGTGTTGGCGAAGTTGGATAATGTGAGTGCAAGTATACTTATAGCTCAGGCTTCTACAACTTTTATGACTATTTAGTTCAGTTGGGGACTTGCAAATAATATCATGTCCGGTTAAAGACTTATTGTTTAGACTGACGGGGGGAGGTGGGGAGGTGGGGAGGTGGGGACGTGGAGAGTTTTTTTGATAAGTGATTAGGCGGACATGATATAAAACAATATTCCATAGAAGATTGTTGACTGTTAACCGTTGGCGGTTAACAGTTAACTATTAATAGTCATGAGTCAACTACCTTACCAATTTGGTATGATTTCTATGAGTTAGTTATGTTGCAAAAACTTAACAATTAGCCAGATTTGATATTACAGCTACTCGTTAGTTTGCGATCGCCAATTTGCTAATCCTAAATTTAAAAACTTGGCCCACTCCGCCGCTAAAGGAATTTCTGTAAACGGAACGCGCACTGAGTCAGTGGATTGGGAAAAGACAAACTCTAACTCTATAGAACGACCTTTTTTTGGTAAATTCTCTATATTTATTAATTTGCCATCTACTAAAAGATGTATTTCTTGGACATTAATTAAAGAAAATGTTTCTAACTTAATCGGCCCTTGGGGTGTGGGTTTACCCCAGGTTATAGAGTTTCCTTTTTGACCTAATACTGAATAAATATCATACTTAGCCCGTTCAAATTGCTCTGCCCAAGCACGATAGGCTTCAACTTTTTGATACTCCCTTGAGCCTTGCCAAGCTAGCCAGAAAAACATTGCTAATAGAGGTAACCACAAAAGACCACGTTCCATCGTTTCAACAGTCCTGAGTTATGAAGTGAAGGTAAACTAAAGTGCAAATTACACCAACAAGGGGCACAGATAAGTTATGGTAGTGGGAAAACTGGCAAAAAGCGGTGATGAGTTAATATGAGAAAGCTTATATTATTGTGCTTGTTTGTCATTGGGTTGGGAGCTGCTGTATTTGGTTTCCTGAATTTCCAGGGACTTGCAGTTAAAGGCGATTTTGAGACGATTTTGCTTGATTTTCGTGAAGATATTCCATCAAGTGTGGTGCAACAGAATTTACAAGCGATCGCCAAACAATACAACGTTACACCCCAATTAGACAACAAGTTTTCGGCGAAGGATAATGTGTATATTATCGAGGGCGATGGACAGCGACTCCAAGAACTAAAAAAATCTCAGTTTGCCCAAGTTACAGAATTCATAGAGCCAAACTATATCTACAGAAAGATTCCACAACCAGGTGAAGCCGCTTGGTTGGGAGAATTTTTACGGCCCCAAGAAAATGATGAGGTAAATCTCTCATTAACTGGCCCCAATGACCAATATTACAGCAAGCAGTGGAACTTGCACAAAATTGGCATCGAAGGTGCATGGAGTCAAACCAAAGGTAGTGGCGTTACCGTTGCAGTAATAGACACTGGCATTACTAAGGTGCGCGACTTGTACGAGACAAAATTCGTCAAAGGCTATGATTTTGTCAACGACAGAGAAAAAGCTGATGACGATAACGGTCATGGTACTCACGTTGCTGGAACCATTGCCCAAGCCACAAATAACAAATATGGCGTAGCTGGAATTGCTTATGAAGCCAGTTTGATGCCACTGAAGGTACTGAGTGCCTATGGTGGCGGTACCGTAGCCGATATTGCCGAAGCGATTAAATTTGCTTCTGATAAAGGCGCAGATGTGATTAATATGAGCTTGGGCGGTGGTGGTGAAAGCAAGTTAATGAAAGAAGCGATCGAGTATGCCCATAGAAAAGGTGTAGTCATCATTGCCGCAGCGGGTAATGAAAGCGCCAATGGGGCAAGCTATCCAGCACGTTATCCTCACGTCATTGGCGTTTCAGCGATTGGGCCAGACGGCGAAAAAGCACCCTATTCTAACTTTGGTGCAGGGGTCGATATCTCTGCTCCTGGTGGTAGTGAAGCTGGAAAGATTCTCCAAGAAACCATCAACGAAAAAGGTGAAGGCGTATTTCTTGGTTTCCAAGGTACAAGCATGGCTTCCCCCCACGTTGCTGGCGTTGCCGCATTAATCAAAGCTAGTGGTATTAAAGAACCAGATGAAATTTTAAAAGTCCTCAAACAGTCAGCACGAGTTATCCAAGATGATGGTTTGAACTATTATGGCGCTGGACAACTCAATGCAGAAGCCGCAGTCAAACTAGCTGTTGGAGGGCAAATCAGTTTCCAAGATTTCTTCCGGTGGTTAAGAGACAACGGCTACTTGAATCCTGGCTTTTGGATTGACGGTGGTGCAGTAGCACTGTTACCCAAGATTTTAATGGTGATTGGTTCTTACTTGCTGGCTTGGTTTTTACGGGTTTACTTCCCCTTCACTTGGAGCTGGTCTTTGTTTAGCGGTTTAATTGCTGGTAGTTCTGGCTTATTCTTCCTCAAAGGAATCTATATATTTGACCTTCCCCAATGGCCTTTCCGGGTTTTCGGCAGTTCAATTCCCGAACTCGGCAACACCCTCCAAGGAACTGATGCATTAAATCCCTTATTTGCCAGCGTATTGATTCCCATTGTCTTAATGGCATTACTGTTAGGACATCCCAGTTGGAAATGGTTTGCCATAGGTTCAACACTAGGAGTAGCAGCCTGCTTAACAGTAAGTGCTATTTACGACCCAGCAGTTTGGGGATTTGGAAACGTTAATTTAGCACGTCTATTTCTCATCGCCAACGCCATACTTTGTTACGGACTTGCTCGTTTAGCATTGCAAAACGAAGAAAAAGCAGC
Organism: Nostoc linckia z4; assembly: GCF_002608075.1. GTDB lineage: Bacteria > Cyanobacteriota > Cyanobacteriia > Cyanobacteriales > Nostocaceae > Nostoc > Nostoc linckia. The sequence goes on along the minus strand of NZ_LAHA01000080.1, from coordinate 25,390 downwards.
ATAAATGGGTATGGGGCATGGAGAAGAGGATGGGGAGATAAGGGATGGGGAGATGGGGGAAAGAAGAATTACTTTCTCCTCACCTTCCCACCTCCCCACCTCCCCACTTCCCCATCTCCCCATCTCCCCAGTCCCCAGTCCCTACTCTCACACTCAGCACTATTTATGAGCATTACAGTTACAGGCACAGTTCAACGCCGCGATATTGGCCCAGGCGCATGGGCGTTAGTTACAGAAGAGGGTGTTACCTATGAAATCCTCAGAGGGGCAGATAAAGACTTACTCAAAGCCGGACAAAAAGCAAAAGTTAAAGGACAGGTGCGTGAAGATGTGATGACAGCTGCCATGATTGGCCCTGTCCTAGAGGTTAAATCTTTTGAGGTAATTAATTCTGACTAGTTGTAGAATCGAGAACCTGCTGGAGACGGCTTCTAAATTCACCTTTGGGATGACCTCCTTTTACCTCACCTACAATTTCAAATTCTCCTTCTGGAGAATTGCAAACAATGTAAGTAGGCCATCCCATTTCTGATTTATCAGGATACTGAGTCAATAAAATCTTGCGATACTTGCGGTAAGCAGCTGTATCCTGCATTTTCACATCGATAAATTCTAAACCCAGTTCTTCAGCCACTTTTTTGTCATAAAAAGACATTTTGTGGCAAATGCCGCACTCTTCAGAAGAAAACTTAATTACAGCTAAACTCATCGGTTGGCAACTCTTTGGTTTTAGGCTAGATATACTAGCATAACGCCATGAAATATACCATATAGCTGGTTGTTAATGTCAACAATATTGGGCATAGGGCATAGGGCATGGGGCATAGGGCATGGGAGATGAGGGAGACAAGGGAGAAAAATTGCTGCCTTGTCCCCCTTGTCCCCCTTGTCCCCCTTGTTCCACACCCCATGCCCCACACCTAATTTTTTAGCAAGTAGCTGTTGAAGAAGGGGAAAGTCGGAATCTAGAAAAAAACTTAAGAATGTGATTAAATATCATAGCAATCATTTTCGAGTCACCTGTCTAGCTAAAAATAAAAAGAAAGTGATACAGGCATTAGGTGACCGGGTTTTGCTCTAAGCTGGCTATCAGGGGATATTCAAGGTCTACCAGCAGTAGTAACAAGGTGCATTCTCGGTATGTGGCAGTTTATTTAGGCTGATGATGTTTTTGAATCAGCTATGTCTCTAGGCAAAAAAAAACCCCCAGTGGGTGTTAGCCAACCAGGGGAGTTAGTTATCAGGGTGCATCTACCAATTAAATGTTCTAGGATTGAAGGCCTTACTCCGGATAAATTTGTACAAAGGTCAGTTATTTTTTAAAATAAAAAAACCCCAGTTGGTGTTAGCCTACTAGGGGAGTGAGTTATCAGGGTGCATCTACCAATAATGTTTTCTAGGGGCAGCTAGTATGTTCCGGAAAAAATGCTCAACCTCTAACAAGATTTGGAATCGCTAATAATGTAGCGTTCAGGAGTCTACGAGGCTCTTTTAGATTCATTCCAATCACAAGGCTACTGGGCTTCGGTTTGAGATTTGTTCTGTCTACCAAAAAAGTTGCTCTCAATCGAAAAACCCCAATCCAAAATCTAGAATCTAAAATTCTTCGATAATTCCAAACAAAAAACCCCCAGAGGCTATTAGCCAACCAGGGGAGTTGAGTTATCAGGGTGCATCTACCAATTACTTTTTCTCAGGTTAATGGCTATCCACCGGATAAATTATGCAGAAGTTGAGGTTATTGTTGTCTATTCACCAGAAAAAAAACTCTCAACAAGTGTTAGCCAATCAGAGGGGTTAGTTATCAGGTCAACCAATTTTGGATTTTACCAAAAGTTCGGTCAGTGGCTCGGACAGTTTTACCGATTTGTGAAACGCCCTGAGGGCGGGTTATCGTAGGGTACTGGTGTCACCTCAGGCTTGCGGGGAATAGAGTAATTCTTAGTATCTGCGAGCCTCTGGCTATGCCAAGGTCAACGGCAAACAAGGGTTTTCCAACACAAATTTGAAATTTTGGATTTGTTGTGCCCTTTACGGGCGGAATGAACTGAAAAAATTTTGAATTTAAAATCTCAAATTGGCACGGCCAAACCTACCAATTATTTAATGATTGGTGCGCTACCTGAAAAATAGGTGTGAGATGAAGAAAAAAAACCCCCAGCGGCTATTAGCTTACCAGGGGAGCTAGTTATCAGGGTGCATCTACCAATTAAGTGTTCTAGGTTTAACCATCATGCTCCGGATAAATTTGCAAAAAGCTTGATTATTTTTGTCTGCCAAACAAAAACTACTACACTTGAGCAGAGCTTGACTGATGTTTGAAATGGGGTGCTTGTACCATTTTGGGTTCTAAAACCTAATTTTTGCTGTAGGGAGATGGGGAATAGAAATTATGAAATTACGTTTGGTGAATGCAAATTGGTATTAGTCCATACTCTGGTTCAGGGAACTCCAAAAAATAAACAACAGCACATGGTGGTTGACTGTGAACCGTCAACAGTCAACAGTTCAAAGTAACAATGGAATATTTTTACTTGGAAGTCCCTAATTCAAATAGTCACTGGTTTTTTGTAGTGGTCTAATAGTGGATATTAAACGATTTAAGGGAGTTAAAGATCGAGGTACATTCATCTGCCAATCCAGTGTTCTCAAGTTAAGCATTATTTTCTGGTGGAGAATATCTGCGTTATATCAAGTTAGTGTAATTACTTACAGTAGAACGCAGAATTCAGAATCTGGAATTTGGAAGCAAAATAGCTCTAATATCTGGTTTTTACCGCTTAACTTGCATACTTCAGCAAATTTAAATTTGCTGTATAATTCTAAGCTTATTGCGTAGAGTGTACTGTATTTGGGAGTTAGTTCTCATCACAAGTGTTCACATGAACTTGATATTAAAGGTTGCTGTTGTTTGCCAAAATAAAAAAACCCCCAGTGGGTGTTAGCCTACTAGGGGAGTTGAAGATCAAGGTGCATCTACCAATAAAGTGTTCTAGACCCAACTAATCCAATCCGGATAAAGTTGTAAAGGTAGAAAAGCCAAAACAACTAAAAATCAGAAACATTCAAGGGTGGGATGCATCTAAGTTATCAGAGGAAGCGAAAAATCGACTTGAAACTTTCGCGTTTCAAACCGAATTTAGGAGGCGAGCAGGAGAAGCTGTGACCCAGGAATTCCACATATCCGTAACCCCAGTAGGGCAAAACGACTACTTGGTGCGGACGGAACAAGTCGCGCCTGGGGTGCCATTGGCAGAAGAATTGGTGACTTGGCCTGTAGCTGATTGGTTGATGGCTGCTGGGCATTTGATGAATGACCCGTTGAAGTCAGTCCTGCAAGGAGATCCATTCGCCTCTAGCGGTCGGGAAAGCGATATTGCGAGAAATTCTGTTAATTTGGTGGCCTTGGGTCAACAATTATATAATGCTTTATTTCAAGGTACTCTCAGAGATAGTTGGATTACTGCCCAAGGTATTGCCCAGAATCACCAACAAGTACTCAGGTTACGCTTGGGGCTGAAAGACACGAGGTTAGCTCGTTTGCCTTGGGAGGTGATGCACGCAAACGATCGCCCCTTAGCCACTGGCCCTTATGTGGCTTTTTCTCGTTTCCAAAGTGGAATTTTGGGGGCTTCTCGTTTGCGATCCATGCGGGGGGCTACGCCTACGCCAAATACTTTTACGCCAATGGAAGAAACTGGTGTCAAAGTATTGATGGTAATAGCTTCGCCTTTGGATCAAGTCCGTCTCGACTTACTCAAACAAGAAGCGATCAAACTGCAAGCGGAACTTGCACGTCCCGCACCACGATTTGCGGAAGTTAGCAGTCATCTCCCTGAAATTGAACTGACTGTGTTAGACCAGCCAGGACGGGAAGAACTGACCCAAGCATTAGAACAAGGCAGATACGATGTTCTACATTACTCTGGTCATAGTAATTTAGGGTCAAATGGCGGAGAAATTTATCTTGCCAGTCGCAGAACTGGGTTGACGGAAATTCTCACTGGAGATGATTTAGCTGGTTTGCTCGTCAACAACAATATCCAGATGGCGGTGTTTAATTCCTGCTTGGGAGCTTATACAGCTGCCTTGGGAGCTTCTGAAGATACTGGGGAACGCAACCTGGCAGAAAGTCTTGTAAAACGAGGAATTGCCAGCGTTTTGGCTATGTCAGAGCGTATTCCTGATGAAGTGGCACTGACATTAACGCAGTTATTTTACCGTAATTTAAGTCAGGGGTATCCAGTAGATTTATGTGTTAGTCGGGTGCGCCAAGGATTGATTTCTGCCTATGGTTCTCACCAAATGTACTGGGCATTACCAATTTTGTATCTCCAGCCCGAATTTGACGGTTTTCTCAGTCACGAAACTACTTTATCCCAAAGTCCGGAGGCGCTCAACCAATATGGTTCCCCTGTAGGCACGATTCCCAGTTCTATGTATGCAGCGATGGCAGAGGAACCAGAAATGCCTTTAGGAATTGAGGAAATGATTCCTACGGATTTGGGGCGCGATACTACTGGCTTGGATTGGCTGGGGGAAGATACTTGGGGGGATCTAGTTGATGAAATCGAATATGATGACCCAAGTTATGCAGAAGATTCTGCCATTGTTTCGGATTTGTTTCGGCGGCTAGATGAGCAAAAATCCTCCACAGAAATGGAGCAACAAATTAACGAAAATAGCCTGCCAAATAGACCAGTTTCAGAAGAAATGACTTCTTCTTTGGAGGAAGCAGATTTGTGGGGAGAAGTACCCGCACCACCTACTGAACCTGTTGGTAAATCAGAAAGAAGTTGGCAAAATTCTGAGTTTTCTCGTCCATCTTATCCAACTCCTTCTTTATCTAGAAATCGTAACCGATGGCGTAAACTGTGGCCGATTGTAGGTATTGTGGGAATAAGTGCGATCGCAATTGCCATCGGTTTAAATTGGTGGCTAAATCGACCCCAAGCCAATGTATCGAAGATACCACCAATTCCTACTGAGCCTTTACCCATTGAAAAGCAACCAAATATCGATTTGGAAACAGCACCAACTGGAATTGTCACCGCCACCGCCACTGAAAAATTGAGCCAAGGCGATTTGCGAGGTGGGTTGTTTGCTGTGGAAGAGTTGCTTAATCGTGGTGCTTTTGCTGCGGCTGAAACTGCTTTAAAATTAGTTACAAATCAGCAAGTTAACGATCCCTCTGTGAATTTTTTAAAGGGGCGATTAGCATGGCAATCAATCCAGACTGGAGATGCTAACTATAGCGTTGACGATGTTCGTCGTTACTGGGAAACTGCTGCCAAAGCTAAACCAGATTCTCTTTTGTATAATAACGCTTTAGGATTTGCGTACTACGCAGAACGTAATCTGAACCGAGCTAATGATTCTTGGTTTAAGGCTTTAAATTTAGCTCTCAAAGCACAGAATACAACCAACGGTACAACATCCACAAAAACACCACTACCTGAGGATGCTTTAACTTCCTATGCTGGTTTAGCTCTGGGACTGTATAAATCTGCACTAGATGAATCTAGCGCCAAACAAGCACAATATATGAATGAAGCCATTAAATTGAGACAAATGGTAATGAAATCCGATGGTGTAAATTTTCAAGTCGATAAATTAGCTAAAAATTGGCTCTGGACAGAACAAGCAATTAAAGATTGGCGATCGCTTCTTCAAGAGAAGAGTCGGGAAGAGTGAAAGAAGATGATGAGTGTTGACAGTTGACGGTTGACAGTTGATTGGGAACAGTGGGGTATTTTTGATTTGGAAGTTTATCAAACAGAATACACGGGTCATAATGAGGAACATAGACGCAGAGCAGCTTGCCGCAGGCTACCGCAAAGGGCGCATTCGCGCAGCGTCTCGTCAGAGAAGGACACAAAGAAAGAAAGAAAATTTGGCGCAGCCTCACAAAGAAATGGTATGAGCTTTGTGGATGAGTATTTGATATTCGCAAACGAAACCTAACGCTAGCTTACCCACGAGTAAATCTTCATTTGAGGTTGGGTGAATGAGTGCAACCCAATACCTATGACGAATTAACGATCGCACCGCAGAATTTTTCGCTATTCCAACAAATGTAGAGACGTTGCATTGCAACGTCTTTACAAACAATTTTGTTAGTTACATTGTTTTTTGAAATTGGTATAACCCTAAATTCGCCAGCTGCATCTTATTGGGGAAATAAGCACCCCAGCAAAAAAGTTATTCAACTCTGGCGCGGAGGGCGGGAGATGGAAAAAGTTTTTCAAATGCTGCTTGGCGCTCATTTAATGGTTCTGGTGCATAATTCCAAAGGCTTTCATAATAAAAGAAAGTTACACCCAAACCCCGTTCTTGGGCAGCTCGCACTTGGGACTTAATTTGTTGTATGGGAACTGGATTATTTCGTAACCCTGTCATAATCCCGACTCCAGTGGGAATGGTTTGTTGCGCTTCTTGAATTTCTGGGCGGGAAATATTGGCGATGAAACTTTGCAGATTTGGACGATAAATTTGCACAATTAACTCGTCTACGATATCTTGCCGTATCCAATTGAGCCAGTCTTGCAGGTGAAATTTGTAAGCAAAGTCATAGTAATTGGGAGCAACGGAGAAAATTGCTTGGGGTTTTCTCTGTTTGACAGCTTGGTTGAGTTGTGCCATGAAGGCGGTAATTTTATCTGCGCGCCACTTTACCCATTCGGGATCGTCAGGATTCGCTGGGGGTTTGTTCTTAGTTTCTTTAGCGTACAAGGCAACTGTATAGCGATCGTAGCCAAATTCGCGGGGTAAACTCATGTGGTCGTCAAATTGAATGCCATCGGCATCATATTGGGTAAAGATTTCCAGCACGAGATTAGTGATGAATTGTTGCACCTGTGGATGAAAGGGATTGAGCCACATCACCTCACCAGCCGCACTGATGGAAGTTTCGCTACCATCGCGCTTTTGTGTAAACCAATCTGGATAATTTAGTGCTAGTTCCGACGTTGGCGGTGCCATAAATCCAAACTCAAACCAGGGAATTGCTAAAAGTCCCTGACGATGGGCTTGGTTAATCAGGTCAGCAAGGATATCATGTCCATCGGAACCTTTATAAACAAAAGGTTGAATCCCTGCCCTTTGTGCGGTTGCACTGGGATACATCACATAGCCAGAATTCCAAACCACTGGATAGATTGTGTTAAGATTTAGCCGCCGCAGATGGCTCATGGCCTCTTGGACTTTGGTGCGGTTCTTTAGGGTGTCAAAATCATTGTTTGTCATCCAAACCCCACGAATTTCCTGACGGGGTAGTTGAGCGACAGCAGGGGTGAAACTATCTGCCAGCAACACCATAACAAACGATATTAAAATCAAGAGCCAGAAAACATATTTCAATTTTCGTCGCCAAGCTCGAACAAAAAAATTTGATTTCATAGGTTTGAATGATGCATTAGCTACCCACACACGCCATTGCTTGCTTTGGTGATTGAATTTACTAGCCATACATATATTACAAGCATTTATGTTTACTAAAAAATTGAGAAATTGGTAGTTGTTGGTTCCCGATGTATGGAACTTTTGCACCAGAAAAACTAAATCAAACTTATGCACATTAAGAAAGTTGACGTAACTAGTAGGCATTAGTGCCCAATTTATCTAGTATTGGGCATGGGGAAAGGGGAAAGGGGAAAGGGGAAAGGGGGAAAGGGTTAAAGGGGAAAGGATAAGGGGGAAAGGGGAAAGGGGAAAGGGGAAAGGGGAAAGATTAAATTGATTCCTTTTCCCTTTAACCTTTAACCTTTAACCTTTTCCCCTGCTCCCCCTGCCTCCCCTATTCCCCAGTCCCCAGCTGTGTCACAATAAAGAACTGTAATAAGAAAAATATTGTTAGGTAATTTAGTGAGTCCAACTGCTCAATCTACGGCAAGTGCGCGTCGTGTGGTATTTCCTTTTACGGCAATTGTCGGCCAGGAAGAAATGAAACTGGCGCTGCTGTTGAACGTGATTGACCCCAAAATTGGTGGTGTAATGATCATGGGCGATCGCGGTACCGGAAAATCCACAACTATCCGGGCGCTGGCGGATCTGCTGCCAGAAATCTCTGTGGTTGCCAATGACCCGTTTAGTAGCGATCCTAGCGACCCTGACTTGATGAGCGATGAAGTCCGCCAACTGCTAGAACAAGGGGCAGAAATTCCGGTAACTCACAAAAAAGTCCAAATGGTAGACCTGCCATTAGGAGCCACAGAAGACCGGGTTTGCGGTACTATCGACATCGAAAAAGCTTTATCTGAGGGTGTCAAGGCTTTTGAGCCAGGACTGCTGGCAAAGGCTAACCGAGGCATTCTTTATGTGGATGAAGTCAACTTACTAGATGACCACCTTGTAGATGTGCTACTGGATTCCGCCGCTAGTGGCTGGAACACTGTAGAACGAGAAGGCATTTCCATCCGTCACCCCGCACGTTTTGTGCTTGTGGGTTCTGGAAACCCAGAAGAAGGGGAACTGCGCCCCCAACTCCTCGATCGCTTTGGGATGCACGCAGAAATTCACACAGTCAAAGAACCAGCCTTACGAGTACAAATCGTAGAACAACGGGCGGAATTTGACCAAAATCCACCAGAATTTCTCGAAAAATATAAACCCCAGCAGGAAGCACTACAACAGCAAATTGTCAATGCTCAACAGCTATTACCAGAAGTAAAAATTGACTATGATTTGCGGGTGAAAATTTCTGAAGTCTGTTCTGAACTGGATGTAGATGGTTTACGGGGTGACATTGTTAGTAACCGCGCCGCCAAAGCCATCACGGCATTTGAAGGGCGCACTGAAGTTACACTTGACGATATCCGCCGGGTAATTACGTTGTGCTTGCGTCATCGACTGCGGAAAGACCCATTGGAATCGATTGATTCTGGCTACAAAGTCGGCAAAGCTTTTAGCCGGGTTTTTGGCGTAGAACTTCCAGAAGATGAGGCCGCACAAAAAAATGGCACAGGTCAGAAGTTAGGAGTTAGGAGTTAATTAATTTTGGATTTTAGATTTTGGATTTTAGATTTTAACTTGAATCCAAAATCTAAAATTGGTAAAGTTGCAGTTTATTATTTTGGGATTTTAGATTTTTCCTGAAATCCCAAAAGTAACTACATAACTCACAACTCTTGGAAAGACTTGGGTTAATCGTGTCTTTGGTAACTCAGCACTCAGCTCAGCATTTAGTACTGAATACTGACTATGAGATCTTGGTATTTTTGGTTCAATAGTTTAATTTTATCTAGCCAATACAACCCGCCTCGGTTTGTAGAATTATTGATGTTGTTTTTAGCGATCGCTATGCTGGCCATAGCGAGTATTTTACCTGACAGACCACCATATTTAATTTTAGGTTTGAGCTTAGTAGTCGGGGCATCTATTTCAATTTTAGTCCGGGAAGCGATCGCTCCTTCTCCCCAAACACGAATTACACAAGTCACAGCCTTACTACTGCTGATTATTAGCCTTTATGGCTTTGCTGATTTAATCCACCAGACTCTTTGATGAGGAGATGAGGAGATGAGGGGATGTAGCTTTAGCTTCTCTTTGGGAGACGCTAGCGCAAACCCGCAGGGTGGGAGATAAGGGAGATAAGGGAGACAAGGGAGACAAGAGAGACAAGGGAGACAAGGAGAATAAATCCTGATTTCCCAGTCAACATGCCCCATGCCCCATGCCCCATGCCCCATGCCCCATGCCCCATGCCCCATGCCCCATGCCCCATACCCAATACCTCACCACCCTTGCATTTCCACTAATTCCATACACAATTCAGCGAGATGTTTGCTTAGCAAGTGTTTTGGTGATTTATTTTGTCTTTGCTACTCAAATGCTACTCAAACTATTATTTTTATCTAGATTTTTAGCAACACTAAATTAAGTTGTCGCTACTCAAATACTACTCAATTTGCTGGCTTTTAACCCAACCCTCAAATCGTCGCAGTTCGTCCCAAGTACGCGATGAGGTATCCAGTTCCTTTCCCTTAGAGTGCTGGTTTGGGTGGCGATTGCCCTGGCGCATTTCAGTATATCGGCCGATCGCGCTTTCGACTATATCCGCTCTATTGCCGTGTAACACGGCTTTACCAGCATCAATCTCTCTAGCGCAGCACATCACTTCATCCGCGATCGCCTCTGGAACACGAATCAATTTCGTCTTTCCACTTCGCCAAGCGCTGCCGCTCTCCCAAGTCGTTGAAGTCCTACCGCCTTTATTCATAATCCCTCTATTGCCGTGTTACACGGCATTATAGCCGAAGGGTGATAGAGTCAAAGGGAGAATTGTTAGAGTGAATCCCCCGTGACTACTAACTGCGATCGCGTTCATACTCCTGGGCGGTTTCACACTCGCACTGAAACTGTTCTAACTCTTGCACCCGGCGAGACAACTGGTCACGTTGCGAGGTATTGACTGTTTCTAGTTCGGTAATTTTATCGTTGAGATGCTTAATCATCTGAAACAGTATTTCTTTATCCAGGGAATCAAGATTATCAATCGATTGATCGATACTTGGCTGATTATCAGGGATTAGTACAAAATCCAGCCAATAATACACTCCTGGCTGGAAAGAGTTTTTGGCATTAGGATTGGTGATGCACATCTCCAGCTTGCCATTAGGGGTAGCTTTCCAGAATTCAGCGTTTTCAGCATCGTTGGCTCCTTCTCGGACTGCCATAAGTAAAACTGAGGTGCTACCGCTGGAGTGCTGAGTCACACTTTCTACAAGAAATTTTGCTCTCATATGAAACTTTTAGATGAGTTGAAATCATGGGTATCGTTATTTTCATCATTGATAGCCTATTGTGATAGGGTTTACGGCTATCCTCAATCACGCTACATAATGTTGGGTATGCTGTGCCTAACGTTCGCTTTTTGGTTTGGAATAATCAATATTCTTTTGAGTGCGCTTGAAAGGGGCTAAATTCCCAGCGAGATAGTTAATCCTCTTGCTGGGTCGTTTCTTCGTATTCGCGCATTTTGAAGTTAGTGTCTTTCTGTAGGAATCGCTGTACATCCCTGGTGTAAAAGAGAAGCCGCTTGAACTTATGATTGATTTTTTGGTCTAACTGCCCTAAAAGCATTTGTACTACATCTTTTCGATTTATATATTCTTGAATATGTAAATCGAAAGCCTTCTCTAGCTGACGAATTTTTTCAGCATTTGCAGATTGCTCTTTGAGGGCTATTTCAATTTGGCTAATCGAAGCGGAAATACTATTCATCTTGCTAATGATTCTGATGGCAACACCAGCCAAAGCAGAAACACTAACTAAAATTCCAAGAAACACACCAGTACTTTCTAAAGTTAGTGTAATTCCTGGTGTGTTCGTAGAATTACTAACAGCTATTGTTGAAGAAGTAGTAGTCATTAACTTGTTGGGTCAATCAAATTGTCAGGAAATTGACTAGTGTCCACTGCCACCTCAACAGTGAAAACATACTTTGGTTGTGCAGGAGTTCCAGTCAACGTTGAGGATGCAAATTCAATCGGGCTTTGTGGAGGATTGGCAGCAGCACGATCGTCATTAACTTGTTCAGTCAAGGCAGCAAGCCCACGCATCAATTTTGAAACTGCCTCAACACAGGATGAATTGGGTGTGAGCGTGCTATCTCCAGTGACCAAAGTAAAATTCAATTTCAACTGGTTGTTACCAACAAATTCAATAGAACCAGCAGGCAGTTTTTCACCCAAAGCAGTAAAAGTAAGACTCATAAATTATCAATTTTGTATTCAATAGTTTCTAGTTTTGACCGAACCGCATTAATCAAATCTTCGGTAGTGTCAGTCTCCGTGCCTCTGTACTCCCAAACTCCCAAGGTTACTTGTTCAATCCAAGGTAATGCCTCAAACCTCAAACGGTAAGAACTGGCTAACTTCGGAAATATCACCAGATCAACTGCATTGAGCTTAATGAGTCTTCGAGTACTATCAACTTCCGTCGTAGGAACTTGCCCCAACCCTTCAAACACCACGGTATCGTCAACATGAATACCGCTAATTTGTTGGTAGAAATAACCAGCCCGAATCCAAGTCGGTTTTGCACCAAGCCAGGAAGTACCCACTAAAAAAACGTGACTTTCAGTCAACAGAGGAAGCTCTATAGGGTCAATTAAAGGAGCTTTAATCCTCCGATTTTGGGGATTGCCTACTAACTTTTGGAAGTAAGTCAATTCCCAAGCCCCTAACGCTGTGAGATCTAGTTGCAGTGTCATACTGTCAACACTGGGATAGTCCAGCAGTTTTCAGATAAATCGAAAACATCAAACCCTTGTCCGTCAAGCATATCCAGGAAGACATCTGTTTCTAGAGTTCCATTGAGCAAATCTCTGGTAGCTTTAGCACGCTCTATCATGAGCGTAACTTCTTCATCCAGGTCAATATCAATTTGACCTGGATACCAAATAATCGGTGTAGAAACGTCAATTATCATTCGCCGCTAGCTGAGTAAGGATAATCTTCTGGCTCAAACCAGATCCGCCCATATGCCCCACCAACAGCAGTCTTTTTGGCTGTGATAACTGTAGTAACTTTGGACTTTAAGTTAGCAGGAGTGTCAGCGGTGATTGGTGCAGTGTAATTATATTGAGCATTACTTCCACGAGCGCCGCGACCGTAACGAATGTATGGGCGGTTGCTACCTTGAGCGCGAATTAACTGAGGAGTGGCATCAGCGACTGTTGCCAGGATTCGTGCTGGTTTGAACCCTCTAGGAGCTTGTGGATCTGTAGAAACTGCTGCCAGACCCAATGCTGCAATTCCCCCAAAAAATTCCAGTCCTTCTTTTGAAGCTTGGATGGTAAATGCAGCGTCAGCTTCTGCTAGGGGCGAAAGAACTGCATACTTAACAGCAAGCTTTGGACGGCGCTGGGTTGCAGCCCCGGATTCTCTTACTGGCGGGTTATAAGCTTCTCGTGCTTGTGCGTATTGGAGTTGTTTCTGGATCTCGCGAACGCTCTTACGTCTTCCCATGATTACTGAATCGCTTGTGTAAATTATTTTGCGTAAATCAGTTCTAGCAGGGATTACAGGTCAATTTTTTCAACCGGATAACAATTGTTGTCCGTCAAATTTTTCTCACAACTGGGCTTACACACGTTCGATGACACTTTTTAGCCTTGTACCGCTAGTTGCTACCAAGTTAACGGGATTTTGCTTACCCCAGATTAATAGTTGTGCATAACGGAATTTGAGATCTCCCATCCGTCGACGAACGAACTTTTTGACTGTATGCCCGTAAACTCGGTGTGTGCTTGGGGTACTTGGATAAGTGCGATCGTTATCAATGAACTGTATATATTCCCTGTCAAATGGGTGATTTTGTATATCTAAAACAGCACGTATGATTCTTTCTCCTTCAGCTTTATTCGTGACTAATAATTTCAATTCGTAGCCGCGAGCAGTATCAAAATACGTGCATTTGAATTTACCTTTATTCCATGTAAAGAGCGGAGTAGCGAATACTGATTTAATATTTCTAGCTAATGTTTCAGCTTTAGCTCTGCTAATAGTTTCGCTAGTTTCATCCATTAGCCTGAAGGTAATTTCGCCTTCAAGCTGTGGTGTATTTTCATCATGAACGTTGAAATTATAAGGCTCCAAAAAATACAATTTTATTTGTGGTTTGAATGTGCGTTCTGATTGTACTTCATACCAAGGAATACCATAAACAGGTCGCTGCAAAGCTTGGGCATGACCACAGGTTATTTCAAACAACCACATTCTCATCAACGTCATTGTGGAAGTGTCGTTGTCCTTCATCAAGCAAGAGTGCTTTAATCTCGGCTTGGGATTGCTGACATCATCATCTGGTTGATTTTTGAAATAGGCTCTTACAGCTTTGTTGTGTTCCAGCCTGACAATTTCTTGTAGGTTCTCCCATTCATCAAAACCTTCTGGCAGTGGCATTATTCATCAGCCTCCTTATCTGAATCACCGATTGCTATTCCAGTGACACTGACAAGTTTAGAAGCATCAAAACCAGCTTTAACTTGTGTTGCTTCTGGTGGTAATGTTCCCTGTTTTGATTCTGGTTCTTCAGATAATGCTTTGGTGAATTGTTCTTTTTGCTGCCCAATTTGAGTAACAGTTTCTTGGATAGAAAGAACCTCACTGGCAACTTGGTCTATTTGAGAAACAACATTCTCGGTCGTCTCTAAAGTAGTGAAGAATCTATTTTGAAAATTCGGAGTGGGATTCATCCAACGATACGCTTTTTCAGCGACCTCACCCCATTTACGCAAAGCATTACCGATTGAAGCCACCCAGCTACCAACTACTTCTAATGCACTCAATATTGAATAGCCGATTGATTGGATAGCATACAAAATATTAGCTGTAGCCTGGTATATTCTGTTAGCCTTCTTCCACACCGCGTTGAGCGTATTGTAATTTTCTGCGCCAATGATACTTTTAATGAAATCTTCTACCGCACTGCCAATAATCGCCCCCGCATCAAAAGCTTGACCTTCACTATTCTTGATGCCAAAAGCACTTAATAAATTCCCAATAGCACTTGTCAAAGTTTGAGCAAGATTGTTGCTTAACATCAGCCCATTGTGAATTGTCGTGGCAAGAATCATCAGATTTAAAACTCTATCAATGACTGCCCAATTTATAAAAGCTAGCAACTGCGCTCCAATTGTTGTTAAGGCAGTAGTTACGATGGTGAATTGAGTTGCAACATAAGTGGACAATGCCCCGACTAATGTCGTTGTCGTACCGTTGACATTAGCTTGAGTTCCTAAGTGATTCGCATTGCTGTTTGCCCTAGTCCCCGCGTGCTGCCCTGCAATGAAAGCCCGTAACCCTGCATCGTTGTATGGCACTGCGTCTACTCCGTTCCTTCCTGGTAATCCGTTTAATCCGTCTCTGCCATTTAGCCCGTCCCGTCCCGGTCTACCTGGTAGCCCGTTGAGTCCGTTTCTACCGTCCCTACCTGGTCTCCCTGGAATCTGAATAATTTGGGTGATTCCCGGTGCGCCGTCTCTACCTGGACGCCCATCCAAGCCATTGCGACCGTTTAAACCGTCTCGCCCTGGTCGTCCTGGCAATCCTGGGTCACCTTTAAGTCCCTTCAAGTACTTGATTCCCTGGTAAAGAGAAATAGCAGTTACCGCAAGCCCCAGAGCTTCCCCAGCCTTTTGTAGTGCTTGCCCTGCCAATCCTTTGGCTTGTTCGCCAATACCCTTAGCCTCATTAGCCTTATTAAAAGCGGTGGTGGCATTATCATTTGCTTGCTTGGCATTCCGCACCGCGCCATCAGCGGTATTTTGAGCTTGATTAGCTGTACTTTGTGCTGTAGACGCTGAACTCTGCGCTCTCTCTGCCGTAACTTGTGCTGCACCAGCTTTTAGATTCGCGGCATCAGCAATACCTCTCGCGTCTATGGCGATGCTACGAACCTGCGATATTTGAGATTCGTTAGCACTAATACGATTTTGCAAACCTAACAACTTACCAAGGATTCTGGAGACATCGCCACCTAGCGCTTCCACAGCCCTCTCTACAGCATCGATACGATCGCCTAAAGTGTTTAAAGTTGCTAGCTGTTCAACTAGCGTGAACAGGGTGCTAACAATATTAAAAATTTCAAGAATTCTACCAGCTAGACGCCCTGTAGCTCGAATTGCATCTTCACTCAATCCTATCGCTCTGCCAGCTTTAAAAAGTGCTTCGCCGGCGATAGATTCTATTTTGGAAATTAAATTTCCAAGCTTATTAACATTACTCTTTACTCCTTCAACAACTCCTTTTAATCCTGATACTTCATTGGCTGCATTGAGAGCTTGCCGAGAAGCACTAGCGGCATCACTAATCGCTGTTCCGGCTTTTCTATCAACAACGTTAACGTATTGTTCTAAATTTTCAACCTTGGCTTTTGCTTGTTTGCCAGCTTGCCCGCCAAGAACAGCATCATAAACTTGTGGCTCCAAGGCGTCAACACGACCAATGATTGGAGTCGTTTTGTTGACTACAATACCCGTTGCAGTTATGGCAGCCGCAGGTAGGATTACCTCTTTTGCTTTTTCAACTGCACGAGATATTAAAGCATTTTCATCGATAGATTTAATTCGTGCTATTTCCGATCTTAATGCTGCAATTTCCGCCGACAAACTAGAGCAACTATCTGCCATTTCTCACCTTCAGATCATCAGTGATGGCATGAATACTTGCAGCGGTAGCAGTACAATCCAGGCAGCAATATCCTGGGTATTCCGGTGATGGACATTTACAAAATCCCTCCGGACATTCATCGCCGCAGGATACTTTGTAATTTCCATCATCACCCGCCACATAATCGTAAAAATCCACACCAGTGCCAACAACGTGAATACGCCGTTTTGTTACTGGTGCTGTAATAACAGTGATACCGTATCCAGATACGTAATAATAACTGTCGTTTCGTAAGGTGATACCGTCCATTGCTGGGGTGTATCCTCTGTTATTAAAGGACACGTTACGAACATACGACGGTTCATAACCAGTGGCGAACAATTCATAGCTAAGCCCGTCATCTCCTACCCCGTAAAACCTGAAACTACCGGGCGATGTTGGAGTAATACTCACGTCAATGGGAGAACCAACGAACTCTCTGCGTATCCTTTCACCGGATTCTGTGGTGTAGGTGACAAAAGCTTTATCGCCGATATTGCAATAACTCATGAATTGAAACCCTCATGCTAACGCTGACAAATGTTGCTGAATAATCTTTGAATCGCCAGGAATATTTGTCAGGCAAATGCTTGGCTCGTCAATTAAACCGTTAAAGAATCCACCTGATACGCTATATCCAATATGAAAATATCCGCTATAAGAAGCGCCATTTACCACAGAATTAGATGCTTTTAAAGCCCCGTCCACAAACAGTTTCATGCCAAAAGGTGACATGTATGCTGTAGCGATATGCCACTTGCTGTCATTGTATGTAGAGGTTGTTTCGAGGATTTGGCTGCTACCGTTATAGGCATAAAACCTTAACTTTCCACTCGATAAGTAAAGTTCTCTATCATAACTCCCGCCCCCAGTTAATTGATTGATAGAGAAGCCAAACAAACTACCTGATGCGGTTGACGTTTTGAACAAGCACTCGTAGCAAAAAGTATTGGGGCTAGCTACCAATGTTGAAGTGGAAATGTAGCCTGTGTTTCCATTGAGTGAAATCGCTTTATTGCTGGCATAACTTAATCCTCCGGTTTGCTGAAGACTAACACCACCTTGGTAGGTTCCGTTCCTGGAATTACTTGATGAATCAGTGGCGACAGTACCGCTTGATTCATTCAGGCGGTAATAAGCCCAAGGCGAATTGTCGAGGATTTCAAGTTCATAGGATTTCGCTGCAATCAAGTCAGGATTAGCGCAGAACCATCCATTTGTAGAGGATTCATAAATCAATTTCGCTGGTGTTTTCAAAGTCTTATAGGAACTGACTATCGGATTATTCCCTAAATATTTGTTGCCATTAAAATTAAGTGATACGCCAGCACTGCCACGGATGATAGAAAATTCGTTCTCTTGACCTATTTGGGGGCTACTAGGAAGGGTTATTGTTATCGGGCTGGATGCATCAATCATTAATCTTTCTGCGGTAGATGCAAGGTAGTTGGAGTTAATGTATTTCCACGGTGCAAGACTACCACCACTTTGAAAGTAATTTTTTACGGTTGACCATTTCAACTTTTTGATGACATTACTCGCGGAATCGCTGATTACGAGTAAGTCATCATCTTTTAGCGTCAGTAATTCGGTTCTATCTTTAATTTGTGTCATTATCTGAAGTGCTGAATAATGATTTGCTTCCTTTCGTAATAAGCAGAATTTCTAGAAATGTAATAACTCGCCCACCTGAATATTCTTAGAAATTCATACAAATCGCTCTCATCGTATTCGATTAAAGCCGATCCATTCTCGTCGGGGATAATATCGCCATACTCGTCGGTGATGCTTCCTTGCATAGATTCAAGCGCTTTTAAACAAATAGCCGCTAATACTTGTTCAGCGCTGTTATTAGAGTTCGCAGTTAAGGGTAAATCTGCTTTCTGTATGACCAAGTACTGTGAATCCTGGCTCGATCTGTCACCAAAAAGTTGAGCCAGGGTTAAAGGTAACAGTGACATTAGTAATCGTCAGGGTCTATCGTTGTGCTACCTGCTAGTTTTTCAAATGCCACGGTAACAGTGTCCTGCCTGTATTGAACATCGTTTCGGATTACAAATGAGGGGATATAACCATCTGTAATAGTCACACTTTGATCGATATTTGCATCGTGATTAGCAGTGGTCAGGTAATTCTTAGCTCTTAAAATAATTGCAGTTAGTAAAGATTCTGCGGTGTTGTTAGAACCCGCTGTTAGTCCTACTGCCACCAAATCAGCCTTGGTAATTGTTATTGTTGTAGCGTCTTGGGTGGCGTTGGCGCCGAATACTTGCACTAAAGTTGGTTCCGCCATAAACCGAATTTTTTATTGAAGTGAATAAATCCGTTGTATGGCTAATTAAAGAAATCGTAAATCTTCCACTTTTATGTAATTTCGGAAGTAAGTTTACAGTCTCTATATATTGTGAAGACTAGGTTCTAGAAAGACTGCTGATTTTCAAAAACAAAAGTATACCTGTTTAACCGTGCCACGAGGTAAAACAGGAAGTGATAACGCCAAACTATTTTCAACAGCATGAGTGGCAGTACTGAACCCGCCAGGAAAATAATTTATACRAATCTTTAWAATCRYCGGCRSGACAAAAYCGGCTAGGGCGAATATGCTGAAAGCCGATATACGTTTTAAAACCAAAATTATTCGCGATCGCCCCACTCATCACAAAGGCGATGCCTGCGGCGGGCTGCGCCTACGCGTTTTTATTCCTGGTTCTCCCACTCCCTACACAACTCCACCACACGGGGAATATATTTCTTGGGAATCCGCACCGATTCGGTGGGTGATTTCCACTTGGGCTTTCTGCCCTGCCCATTGCCAGCGCCAGCAGTGGGTGGCGGCTGTCTGCGATTTTGTACAGAATCAGTTACCGCCGTATGTATGCGCTGCTGGTAGCGGTGAGCCACTGGAATCTCCGGTTCAGGGACAGGTTGAAATCTGCGAGGATAACTCCACGCCATTGAATCACAGCTGTGTAGAAGTTCCCTAATTTCGGTATTCTCTAGAGCTAGCATTTTTAAACCAAACCCATGTAATCGCAAATCGGGGCGAATTAATTTAACTCCTCGCAACAAGTCCGCAACCTCTTGAGGGTTTCCATTGCGTTTACATACGCTGCCAACTCCTACCCATGACCCAAGGGGTAATCGCTCCTCACCATATTGCTGCAAGTGACTAATGTAATCTGAGCTACGGTATCCCTGCAATACAGGCATAATTGGCACTGGTGGGTCAAGGCTAATTATTTGGTCAAAACGTTCAATTGTAAGGCGCTGATGGGTTGCTACATCCAACCCTGTCCTGTTCAGTACAAATGCCTCACACATCCAGTCTTGAGTGGCGGCAGTAAGTAAATTGCCACATTTAACCCATCGGCATGTTTGCCCAAAATATTCTTCTACTGGGTAACGATAATATCCATAAGTTGAGATTTCTGTGAATGCACCTGAGTCTAAAATCCAGTCTCCAACTTCAAAATCGGAAACGCGATCGCGCAGTGTATTCACCGAAATCATCACCCCTGCTGCTGGATAATCCGGGCTAACGATTCGATTAGCCAGAGATGGGCTGCTGCCGATGAAGAATAGCGGCTGACCCTKCGACGTTGTGAAGGTGAACTGGGTTGTGGCTGGTGGGTTTGGAATCGACTTGAGAGTACAGCCATAAATCCATTCGTAGTCATCAAATCCGAGCTTGCGAATTTTGAACTTAAAGTCTGGGTTCTCAATCTTGGGTGTAAATGCTGCCCTCACTCCCTCTTCCCACTTTTCAATCACTCCAGTTTCTTGGGCGAATCTGGRGAGGGTCTTTTTGTCAGTGATAGCCTTGATAGTTTTGCTCCGCACCTGCCCATCTGGCATTTCAAACTTCAACCAAATTTTGCTCTGTCCATTTTTGAATCGGTGATATGGTTCGGCACTGACCTCAACTGTGCCAAAGTCCGAATCTAGCTTGAAGGCAACAGGCTTAATGTTGAACTCTTTGTAATAGTCACACTTCTCCGGGCAAACATCGGTTGATTGTGCTTGCCCAGAATTATTTTCAGGCAAAATTGGATTTTTATCTAAATCAGCCGGATCTAGTGGATCGGATGGGCTGTAATCCTTGCTGTGAGCCTGTGACAGTGGAATTTCTATTTTTGATGATTTTTGAGGTTCAAAATCGCTGGAACCACTGCTATGACACTGTGACAGTGGAATTTCTACTCTTACATTTTCTAAGGGATCAGATTTTAGTGATGTATCATGCCTCACCTGATCCACTACTCTGTTTTCTACGGGATCAGCCTGTGAGTCTTGTGGAGTAATCGTCTCAGGCGTTGATTTTTCATCTGATCCACTAGATCCACTACTTTTTTGAAAATTATTGTTTTCTTTCCAAACTCTCACCCATTTACCTGAAACCTTGATTCTGTCTGGCTCACAGTTCAATCGCCGCAGTACAGAAGTAATTCTGTTTTTGTTACGGATGTCACGCTGTGCAATTTCAATCGCCAGTAAGTCATAGACATCGTTGAGGGTGACGTATTGGCGGGTCTCGATTAAGGGGGCAATAATTTCTTCCCACGGGTCTACAGCTTCGTATTGCTCATTTTGGATTTCTCTCATCGCGTCTTCCTCATCGGTCAGACGGTAGCTGTAGCCTAATTTATACAAAGCATTCGCCGCGGCCCAAATGCGATCGCGTAATTTCTGTGCTTCTTCAACGGGAATATTTCGGGACACTGGAATAATCCAAAATCGACGGCTCCCGGTAGGGTCTTGCAATATTTCTTCTTTATTGGTTGTGCCGACGAATAAACAGCTACGTTTATAGTCTTTTGGTAATCGGTCGTAGGGTGTTCTAAAGGTTTCGTGCTTTCTGGCCAGAAATGCTTTTAGGGTTTCAACGTCCTTGTGTTTGTAGACGGTTTCAAATTCAGACCACTCCAAGCACCAAAAACGATGCATTTTCATTCGCTCATCTTTGTCACTGCTGTTGCCCAGGTCGTCACTGAAAAAATCATCTCCGTATAAAGTTCGCCAAAATGTTGATTTTCTGATTCCTTGCTTCCCGAA
This sequence comes from Nostoc linckia z4, assembly GCF_002608075.1. Taxonomy (GTDB): domain Bacteria; phylum Cyanobacteriota; class Cyanobacteriia; order Cyanobacteriales; family Nostocaceae; genus Nostoc; species Nostoc linckia. The sequence goes on along the minus strand of NZ_LAHA01000080.1, from coordinate 4,187 downwards.
TAACAGTAGGGCACAGTCCATCCAACATCCTGGGTTTCTGGCTCTGGCGACGCTGGCAACTAAGAAGTTTTTTAGATATTTGGCGTGCAGTGGATCGGCAGTGCCAAAGAATAATTTGGCTAATCCGTCTAAAAATGATGTGTCAATATCGGGGAATTTCGCCTCAACTTCGTCTAAGTAATCAATAACGGGAGAATATGAATTTTGTTTGGCTATGTATTCAACAATCATGAAAGCATCATCTTTCGCAATGTTGATAGGAAATTGCAGCCCTATCAATAATTTCAGATGTTCAATCTCTATCGGAAAGCCATTAAATTCAATTTCTTTCTTTAGGGTGTTATAGCGTAAAGAATCGCCCCAGGCTTCCTTAATTATTTCAAAGTTCATTGCTATTTTTGATTTGGGTTCGTCGTCATCTGGTTCTAGCTGTAACTCTGCTAATTCTTCTTTCCATTCTTCAAAGGTGCTAGATGAAGATATTAATTTATCAAATGCTTCTTTACCGTGTAGAGAGAGGTAATCATCCATGCCTTTAGCATCACCGGGTGGTAGTTTGATTACCATCACTTTGCTACCCCTGGCGGCTAATTCTTTGGCTAATCCCATTAACCCGTCTTGTACTGTTTTTTTATACAGTATGTCGTTGTCAAAACATAGATAGAAGGTTCTTCCTAATACGGCGAATAGTTCAAGTAATGGATGTAGTCTTCCTCTTTTACGGCAAGTTGTCACCCCAGGGATGGAGATTGTTGGATATCCTGCTGATAGCCCTGCTGCTGCTTTTTTGGCTCCTTCAGTAATAATTACAAATTTAAGGATGTCATCAATTATTGATTTCCAGTAGGCTTCCATTACTGTCCGTAGAAATAAAGGTGCGGCTTCCATTCCACTAGCACCAATATATTTCTGTGGTTTTCCATCTTTGTTGGTTGGGGTATTATCTGGCTTAACTTGAACCCCTTGTAATGTTGCCTCATCCGTCAGAGGGTCAACTCCAGCAGCACACCAAGCTGGTATTAAATCACCTGAGTGTTTCCATTTCCTGGTAGTATTTCGTCCCAGTATTTTGTCTATTTCTCTGGCATCATAAATGCTTCTGACGTTTAATCTGATAATCTCATCATCGACCGCAGAGTCTTTCCACTCTTCCCAATGATGATGAGCGATTTCATCTGATTTTGATGCTGTAGATGCTTTGTTTTTGGTGGAAGTTGTAGCAATTGTTTCAACACTATTAAGGGTAGATAAAATCATTGTGCTACCCTCCAGTTAATGTTAGAATTGAAGGCATCAAGAACTGATTCCTTAATCTTTCTTGGACAATTTTTCATAAATTAAATCCTTTTTTTTTTGTTGCCCCAGTTGCTTGACTGGGGTTTTTTATTGGGTGGATTTTGGCGATTCTTCGGTGTCGGTAAGCTGCAAGAACAACAGAAAGTTGTCCAACTCTTCTTCGGTCAACTGCAAGCGCGATCGCACCCCGTAATACTTCTGCAAATGCTCTCTTCCCTGGGCTACCGTCCAGCCCAGTCGCTGCATCTGGGCGTTGGTCTGGTTGATTAGTTGGGCTATCTTCTCATCTGCGGGGTCAAGCATAGGGCACGGCTGAAGGTTTCTGGTTGTTCTCGGAAGAGGTCAGGGAGTCCGGCGATTAGCTGGGCGGCTAGGATTTCGGCGTGTTTGTCGCAAATGCAGGGGATTTGAGTTTTGATATAGTCCACCAGGGGGCGGATTGATTGGSYTAGGTCTTCGCTGGGCATTGGGCATTGGGCATTGGGTRTTRGGGAAAACTTAGGGAAGGCGGATCAAGGTGCGAACTTGAGCCGCCATGTTGTGTTTACGAAAGAGAGAAATCGAATGAGTGAGAAATATCAGCTTGGCTACTCTGAGGAAGACAGGGCTGGCTTGAGTGACGAAGATGTTGTGTCTGCTTCTGGCGGACTTTGTTTTGGTAGTCCGGATATGGTTAGATTCAAATCTCTAACATCAGCTATTGTTTCCTGGGCAAGGGGAACTGGCAGGTATGAAAGCGCTGAGTTGAGATGGTTCACTGAGAAAGGGTTTCCCTGTGAGGTCTTGCGAGTCAAGGGCGGAGGCTGGATAAAAGGAAGATTTCGGTTCCGACTTGAGTTTGTCCCCGATGAACAGGAGCCGACTCAGGCAAAAGATCCAAGATCACCACTCGCCGACCTCCGATCGCAATTAGACACTCAATAGCGACAGATACACCGCCCACTGATGACAGTAGGCGATATATCCATGAATAAAGCCGTCCTGCCAGTAATGGTTAGGACGGCTTATTGGGTGTCGTGTCCGTTTAAATCTGTGAGGCTGACAGGGATCTGTCTTAGCTCTTGGAGCCTGTCTCTTAATAATTCAGCCTGCTGCTCGTGGTAAGTCAGTTGCTTCTCTGCTTCCTCAATTAGTTGGCTGACAACTTCCCCAGTGACTGCACCATCTGAGTACTGTCTTGAGATATTTGTATTTGATTTGTTGCTATTTTCTCTAAAAGCTGCGATCTGGTGAGTCCCATAGTTTGCGCTAGCTCTTGGAATAGCTCCCACGCTTCTGGATGTACCTTTAAGCTCACTCCTATAACTTCTCTGCCCGATTTTGGGCGACCGGTTCTTGCCATTTTTTCTTTCCATGCTCGACACCCCAATTATTGCATATCCAGAAATCCATTATTGCTTATAGGTATCTGGATATGCAATACTACTAAATATTGGATTTCTGAAAATCCAATACAACTACTCGCCAAAACCTGACACCCAATACCCCAAACCAGGCAGAGATAGCAGCCTGCCAGCAYTGAGCGAACGCCAAAGACCTGCTAGGGGACGACCGACAACCGACGCAGATTAACGCAAAGGCTAAACCTTATGAACTTAGCAAAAACCCCAGCAGAAATCATCAGCGACATCGCAAACAGCCTTACCCGCACTCAAGCCACGGGATTGAACGCCCTCATTTTTCTTTCATTGAGGGAAGAAACCAGCGTGGCATACCAACACAAAGAATGGGGATTCCTGGATATTCCGGGGTTCATCGTCGCCTGGTGCGATTACTTGGGTGAGGACGATCTACTTGAACTGGCAACAGAAATAACGTCTACAACCCTTTCAGATGAGMTTGTCACCAACCTCAGAGGTGAAAATACRACGGCTGTGCTAGAGGTGAAAAACGCTCAAAYCATTRCTGCACAACCGCYTCAGCCAGAATTAACACCTCCACTATTGAGCGACTATTAAGCCACTATGACCGAACAACAGACCGCCGACAAGACCRCGAATGGGCGACTCCCAATCGCTAATACCAGTCGAAAAGGGAGGAAGAAGGAGTGGAAAGACTTAACTATCGACCCACTTTCAGAAGGGTATGACAGCCATCATGCCGAATATGTGGTGGGGAAAGCTCCGGTTACCTGGGCAATACTCGAACCTGGGCAACTTTTCTCTCGCTCGAAGTCTGGTAAAAATTTACACGTAAAACTCAATGATGGACGGGCCATTTGCCTTGACACCCGTCAGCCAATTGAGATTAAACCAACAATCCGCAATTCCTTACAGGTCTGGGTTGTTACCAACTTCAACAGTACGTCTGCCAGTAAAGCCGATTTTTGAGGGGCGATCCAGATCTGCCAAGAACGCGCGATCGCCCCAATAGATTGGCTAATTTCACAAAGTAAAATTACCCATCAAAATTATGACCGATCAACAGTACCCAAGCAATGAAATTCACAGCGTAGGCTTCCCAGAGGGGCAACTCTTGGGCAACGGCGCTAGCAAAGAGGAATGCGCCGACATCTCCGCCGCTTACCTCCAAGGTAAACCATTACCCGCGAGCGACAACCCAGCCATCAACCGCATTTCAGAACGCCTTACTCAAACCTCCGGTTACGGACAATGCAGCGATTGGGGGCAGAGTCATGAGTAACAAACCGCTTTCCGAATTAGTAGTTGAGGTTGCATCGTTAATTGCTGAAATTAACCAGCATCCTGAGTACGAAGAGATAGAGAAAAAAGGCTACGAATCGAATGCATCAGTCGGGGATGCCTACCAAGCGATGGTTGACCTGAACTATGAAATCTGTCAGACAGAAAAGAAGGTCAACGATGAGCAAGTTTAACTGGAACTTATACGCTGCTTCCTTTGAGGCACTCGTCGAACGTGGCGCGCCCCCG
>NZ_LAHA01000079.1 GCF_002608075.1 Nostoc linckia z4 | reverse complement strand
TCCCCTTTCCCCTTTAACCTTTCCCCTTTCCCCTTTCCCCTTTCCCCTTTCCCCTTTCCCCTTTCCCCTTTCCCCGACTTCTGCCACAAGTCTACTGCTTATCCGAACCCTATTGACAGCAACTAGGAATTAGTATTAGCTGCTGCCAGGGCGATGGCCATTGGTAAAATCCGATGTTCTTGAATTTGAATTCTGGCGTGCAGTGTTTCTGGCGTATCATCCGGTAGCACTGGTACTGCGGCTTGCATCAATATAGGGCCGCTGTCCATTTCTAAACAAGCAATATGCACAGTACAGCCAGTGATTTTTACCCCAGATGCCAAAGCTTGTTCTACAGCATTAATTCCCTTAAAACTAGGCAATAAACTTGGATGTATATTAATAATTTTGTTAGGAAAAGCATCAATAAATACTGATGTCAACAGTCGCATCCACCCCGCCAGAATCACCCATTCGACATCATGCTGCCGTAATGTCTGCACAATTTTCTCATCAAACTTTTTCCGGCTTTTATACTCGCGGTGATTCAGCAACACAGCTTCTATTCCGCGATTTGCTGCTTTGACTGCTGCTTTTGCTGTGGGGTTATTATAAATCAAAACTTGAATTTTGGCATTTAGTTGTCCGTTTTCAATCGCTTGGGCAACTACATCAAAATTGCTGCCATTTCCAGAAGCCATAACTCCCAGTTTCAAAGGAGTATCTTGTGGGCGGACATTGTTAACGCCGGGAGAAACCAAGCTAGGGGTAAAATCAGGGCAAAGCGTCATAACAGCAAAAAGGGAAAATTATAAATGCCAAAAACATATAGTAAGTCTTGGTTGGACAATGATACAGTAGCTGCTTGGATTTTTCTCACACCAGCACTGATTTTACTAGGTGTTTTTATCATTTGGCCCATAGCTTATTTGTTTTACCTGAGTTTCACCGCCGGCAGTTTCACCTCAAAGGGTATTTATTGGATAGGGTTAAAAAACTATTGGCGCTTGTTATTGAACTCTGACTTCTGGCAAGTTATTGGTAACACCATTTATTTTACTGTTGCCACCATTATTCCCAGTTTAATTATCCCCTTGGGATTAGCAGTGCTATTAAACCGCTCCTTAGCTTTGCGGGGAATCTTGCGGAGTGCTTATTTTTTACCTTCAATTATTTCTCTTGTAGCTGCTGGCTTAGGATTTCGCTGGCTGTTTCAAACAACGGGGCCAGTGAACGGACTGTTAGATTTTTTTGGTATTCCAGCCGTACCTTGGCTGGGAGATATATTTTGGGCAATGCCAGTACTAATTTTAATGAGTATTTGGAAACAAATCGGCTTCAATATGGTGGTATTTTTAGCTGGGTTGCAAGCAATTCCCCTTAGCCGTTATGAAGCAGCAGATTTAGATGGTGCTAATGCTTGGCAACAATTTTGGCATATTACATTACCCGGATTGCGTCCCACTGTTGTATTTGTCACAATTACCACTGCAATTTTTACATTGCGGAGTTTTGAACAAGTTTATGTCATCACTGGCGGCGGCCCCTTGAATTCCACTAATTTGCTGGTTTACTACATTTATCAAGAAGCCTTTGCTCAATTTGATTTTGGCTATGCCGCCGCCGCCGCAACGGTATTGTTAGCGGTGACTTTGGTACTGGTATATTTGCAGTTACAAACCTGGGGAGACGAGTAGAGGGGGTAGGGGGGTAGGGGAGAAAGAAGAGTATTATTATCTGAGTAAATTGGTTGACATCTCCTGTAGCGAAATGCGATCGCTTTTTTAATCGCTGCGACGTAGAGATACTTACAGAGTAATAATAACCCCACCAAAAAAGCGATCGCCACATTGGGAACACAGCAAAGTTTAGGGTAGATAACGATTCATCTTTATCCAATCTTGAGTTGAGCCGACATTCGGATTTTCACCTGGGTTATTTGTACCATATATTTGTCCTTGACGATTTATCCAATAGTAGTTGTAGTCTGTTGGTAACTCGACAATTGGATACCCGTAAGAATTTGTCCAAGTTGTTACATTGCCCAAGTTTTCACGAAACTGGAAGTTTTGACGGTCTATAGACTCACCTCGTTGGCGGGTTACCTCATCCCATGTCCGCCCAGACCATTCGCGGTATTCCCTCTGCCTCTGCCCTTCGGTAACCGAAATGTCTATGTTTTGCGCCATAATTCCTCGCATTCCGAAGGCTGCTCCATTTGTTGCCGAAACTTGACATGCTACCTGTGGCAACCATGAAGCATAATTAGCCCACTGCGATTGGTGGGATGCTGCACAAGTCATCACCATCGTACACAAGTTGTAGCTATATGCCACGCTGCACTTGGCTATCCCTTGACAAGGGATACCATTGTAGATGTATGTGCAATCAAACTCATAAGCAACCGAACATCCAGCAATCGGTTGAGCTTGGCGGGGCTGACCCAAAAGCAGTTGATAAGGCTGCATTGCTAAGAGCTTTTCATAAACGTACTGCCAAGGATTGTAGTTTACTGGCAGTCCAGAATTCCCTACCATAATCGTCAAAGCTGCATTATCTGGGGAAAATAAGACAACAGCAAATTGTCCATCCTCGACCACTCGCCAACCACTGGGTACTACATAGTTAAAATAATGTCCGTGCTGGATTGACAAAGAGCCAGGGGTTGAAGCCTGAGAGGAAAAAGGAGATTGATTATAGTTGTACATTTAGCTTTGTAGCAAACATTATTAATACTGGATACATCTTGAATATGGTAATTTACGCATTAAATCTCTTGCAAAAGTGCTTTTTGCACTCTTGTGAGAAAAGGGAAAAGGTTAAAGGGGAAAGGGAAAATATTAAAGGGAAATAGGACTTACGCAACGCCAATATTGTCATTGCGACCGTAACGGAGTGTAGGGAAGCAATCCCAGCGTCAGGGCGGATTACTTCGCTATCGCTCGTAATGACCCAATTACGTTATTTTTACGTAAGTCCTGGGAAAATACCAAACTTTTCCTCCTTTCACCTTCCCCTTTTCCCGACTTCTCTTAGAAGTATATTTATGGTTATTTCTGGAGATGTGTCAATCATGCCACCGCTATAAGCCAAAATTTTTATAGAAGACAACATAGGTAGAGTCAAAATGGACATTAAAAATGGCTTCGTTGGCGCTGTTGGTAACACACCTCTGATTCGTTTAAACAGCTTTAGTGAAGAAACAGGGTGCGAAATCCTTGGTAAAGCAGAATTTCTCAATCCTGGCGGTTCCGTCAAAGACCGGGCCGCACTTTACATTATTCAAGATGCAGAAGAAAAAGGTTTACTCAAACCCGGTGGTACGGTTGTCGAAGGAACTGCTGGTAATACTGGCATCGGACTAGCGCATATTTGCAACGCCAAAGGTTACAAATGTCTAATTGTTATCCCCGATACCCAATCACAAGAAAAAATAGACGCACTCACAGCCTTGGGAGCAGAAGTCCGTCGCGTCCCGGCTGTACCTTACAAAGACCCAAATAATTACGTCAAATTATCTGGTAGAATTGCCGCAGAATTAGAAAACGCCATTTGGGCAAATCAGTTTGATAATTTAGCCAACCGCCGCGCCCACTACGAAACCACAGGGCCAGAAATTTGGCAACAGACAGATGGTAAAATAGATGCATGGACAGCCGCAACTGGTACTGCTGGTACTTTTGCTGGTGTGGCCTTGTACTTAAAAGAACAAAATCCTGCCATTAAATGCGTCGTTGCCGACCCCTTGGGTAGTGGACTTTATAGTTATGTCAAAACCGGCGAAATCAAAATGGAAGGGAATTCCATCACTGAGGGCATCGGTAATGGTCGTGTTACAGCCAATATGGAAGGCGCACCTGCCGATGACGCTATCCAAATCGATGACAAAGAAGCTTTAAGAGTAGTTTACCAACTACTGAGAAAAGATGGTTTATTAATGGGCGGTTCGACGGGTATTAATGTTGGGGCTGCTGTTGCCTTAGCCAAGCAATTAGGCCCAGGACATACCATCGTCACCATATTATGTGACAGTGGTTCCCGGTATCAATCGCGGATATTCAACCATGAATGGTTAGCTGCAAAAGGGCTTTCTGTGGATTAGGGATGGGGGATGGGGAGTATGGGGGATGGGGAGTATGGGGGATGGGGAGCAGAGGAAGAAATGACTAATGACTAATGACTAATGACTAATGACTAATGACCAAGCTAAATGTGTGCGGGTTTGTCAAAATCGCACTTGTAAAAAGCAAGGCGCTATGAAAGTTTTGGCGGCTTTGATGGCTTTGCCAATTCCTGGGGTAATGGTAACAGGTAGCAGTTGTTTGGGACAATGTGGTAATGGGCCGATGGTGCTGGTATTACCTGATATGGTCTGGTATAGTGGCGTTCAGCCTGATGAAGTACCTTTACTGGTAAAACAGCATTTGTTAGGTGGCCAAAGAGTCAAACAAATGCTCTATCATCGATTTCATTCCTAAAAATCAAGTCTGCACTGTTGTTAATTGCCAATTTGAGATTTTAGATTGCTGATAACCTAACTTTAGCAAGCTATTAAACTTCTTTTAAGGCTCTAGCCCTACCCATTTATTGGTAGGGTCAATCCCAAATCTAAAATCCCAAATCAAAATCCTTTGACTTCAGTAATAACACTTGCAAAAAAGAATGTGATAGATACAAGTCTATAAACCCAGATGAAATTGAGCTTTTTTAATGCGTGAATTTTAAATTTTGAATTGATATGAGGCATTCGATGAATATCCAGCAACTGCGTCAATCCTTAAAACAGAAGTGGCTGAGTTACTACGAGCAAAATACTTCCTGGTTGGTTAAGATGCGAGTTTGGGCTACTTACGATGGTCTGCGGCGTCCTTCTTCTGGATTTATTTTGGCAACTTTGTCTGTTTTGGAACCGCAGTTTTATGAAATACTCGATTTTATCTCTGATTTAAGTAATAATCCTGATAAAATAGTCACGGCTTTGGGTCTTAACTTCAATCCCGATGAAGAGTTACGTCTAATAAAATCGGCAAAGCAAGTTGAAAGTGAGGCGTTAGAAGATGAATTTTCTCACGACAACAAAGTTGTTCCCTTGGTTTTAAATTCTACTAAAGAGGTAGCTGATTCTCCTGGTAAGACGCTAAACTCTGATTTACCACCTTTGCAGCAAACTTTAACATTATTAACAGATAATACTAAAGTAGCTGCTACACCACAATCTGGAACATCAGTGGCAGTTGTTACTAAAATTCCTGCGAATATATCCGTAAAAACGCTACATTCAGTGAAGCCAGATTCCAGTTTATTCAGGGAAGATAAACCAGTAAAATCATCGCTCCATCGCTCCTCCTCAACAGGAACGCTGACAGTTGTCTCTCAGGTCAACAGCAAAAGCAAAACTATGCCGTCTGTGGCATTGGGTACTCAAGTTTCTAGTCACAGCAAACCCATCAGATCCCTAGCAATTACTACTGAAATTTCTAGTAATGGTAAACCAGTGCGATCGCTAGAAATTATTACCGAAGTTCCTAAAGATACTCAGCATATAAATACACCATCACAACAAGTTCAAAGCAAAGTCGATATATTACGAAGCACCAATGCCCGTAGTGTAGCTTCTTGGGTAGATGAATTTTGCCAAGGTGTTAGATGCGATGGTTAATAGAGGGGAGTCGGGAAAATAAGTTGCTCAATTGGGATTGTTGACTGTTGACCGTTGACAGTCAACAGTCTTTTGTGGAATTTTTTTTACTAGGATTTACGCAAGAACTCTCTCAAACTCTTATAACTTCGTGCCCTTTGTGTCCTTTGCGGTTCGTTTATTCATACTTTTGCGTAAGTCCTATTTACTTGAAAGTCCCCTATTAACATGACAAAATATTTCTTGGGTAATATCATGTCCGCCTAATCGCTTATCAAAAAAAATTCCCCGTGTCTTTGCGTCAGTTTTAATGATAAGTCTTAATTCTATGGATACTCATGAGAAACGAATGGGATTTCTACTATTTCACCTGTGGTTTCTCCCACTTGAACTTTTAATCCCACACCACCAGCTTTAGTGCGGATGTAACCTAAGCCAAAATAACCATCAGGAGTTTCTGTATAACTAGTAAGTTTACCAACTTTTTCATCTCCCAGGGCGATCGCACTGCCAATTTCCGCAGCAGCGCTGAGTTTCACACCAAATAAGTGCTGTTTTACACCTTTATATGTGTTTAACCGAGCAATGGTTTCTTGTCCGATGTAGCAGCCTTTAGTAAAAGAAATTGTTTGCCACAAACCAGCTTCTAGGGGATTGTAATCATCGGTTAGTTCTGCGTCTGGGGCGGGGCGTCCTTGTAAAATTCGCAACACTTCCCAAGCGCGATCGCTCATTTCTACTGCTCCAGCTTCTAACAGTTTTTCCCACACTGTTGCTTTGTCAGTGTAGGGAAAAGTTAAAGTGTAACCGGGAATTCCTAAACCACTACCTACAGCAATACGCACTCCCTGAGCATTACCAATGGTGTATACTTGGTGACTTCCGTAAGGTTGACCAATAAGTTCGCCAATACCCAATTTTTCAATTACAGCGTCGCTTTGGGGGCCGATGAGGCTGAGAGTGTTGGTATATTGGGTGATATCAGATAATTCCACCTTATCGGCAAAGAAAATATATTTGTCCAACCATTCCATAAGAAACTGGCGGCGGTTAGGGGAAACCAGCAAAATCACCGCATCTTCTCTGACATAGGCGGTTACTAAATCAATTGTTCTGGCTGTGGAAGTGACGAAAACCGTATCACAACTTTGTCCTGGCTTGAGTGGGAGGAAATCATTAGTGCTTTGGTTGTGTAAAAAGCGGAGGCGGTCATCACCAGACACTTTGATGCGTCCCCAAGCGGTGCGATCGCAGATTGCAACTCCAACTCTAGCAGCTTGGATAGCAGCTGCATCTTGATTGTCAATTGTAGATGTTGGCATGATGACCAATTGCCCTGTTTCAATGTTGTCGCACTGCAAATCTTAGCAAATAAGGGTCTTTCAATGCCCCAATAATTACCCCACAATTTCCCGTCACCGCAGTAATTATATTTAATTTATTGTATTCAGTTACACTGAGCGAAGCAAAAGTGTAATATTAATGACTAATAACCACTGAGTTAATGACTAAGATGACTTGGCGACAATTCCTCTTATCCTAGAAATCTTTGAGTGAAATTTTTTGTATTTTTACTTCTTAAATTAACAAAAAATTAATTTTTTCTCAGTAAAAGTTTATAAAGAGTTTTATTTAAAAGTTTTTCCCATGTTTTTTTGAATTCTATATTTATTCTTAGCTGTTGCAATTTGGTAAAACAATCCTTTTGCTAAACAATTGCAGTCTTTTTACCTTGATTCTTGGCGTTTCTTTAAGTTTGGGAACAATCCATCTGGAGATAGATTAACTTAATATCTTCAATATTAGAAAATCCTAAGGAAACTATTATACGTATTAAATATTGTGCGATAATACGCAATTACTCTAGCTAAAAAAAGGGTAGTTCTAGCTCTATCAATTGCCATTTGCTTGATTGTAAGATCTGTCACTTGGAATGTGATGAACTCTAAGTTTTCTGAAAATATGATTGTTGGCGACAGTGAGATGGCGGTACTGATGCGATCGCTCGACTGGTCGCAAACGCCACTGGGGCCGATATCGGATTGGGCACAGAGCTTGAAAACCTCAATTAGCATTTTAATGAGTTCTTGCTACCCCATGTTCCTTTGGTGGGGGTGTGAGTATGCCAACCTTTATAATGATGCGTATCGTCCGATTCTTGGTACTAGCAAGCATCCTCAATTTTTAGGACAGTCAGCTAAAGACTGTTGGACAGAGGTGTGGGATGTGGTGGGGCCGCTGGCTGATAGCGTTCTGGCCACAGGTGAATCGACTTGGTGTGAGAATTTGCAGTTAATTATAGATCGTAATGGCTATCTAGAAGCAGCCTACTTCACCTTCTCCTTTAATCCTGCGCGTGATGAAACTGGCAAAATTGGCGGCATCTTTTGTGCTGTCATGGAAACTACAAAGCAGGTCATCGGAGAACGTCAGCTGCGGACGCTGCGAGAATTAAATACCAGTACAATAGAAGCCAAGACAGTTGAAGAAGCTTGTCACCTAGCCATAGCTACCTTGTCTGGCAATACTGACGATATTCCTTTTGCTTTGTTATACCTGGTAGAACCAGATGGCAGCCAAGCGCGTTTAGTTAGCACAACAACTAGTATTCAACTGGGAAGCATTGCTAGTCCTCAGCAAGTGAATTTAACTCAGGCTAATGATTTGTGGCATCTATCGCAAGTGAACCAAACCAGAGAAACTCAGTTGGTTGAGGATTTAAGGGTGCGTTTTGGTGAATTACCTGGAGGTGCTTGGCAGTCAGCTCATAGTGCCTTAGTAATGCCACTTACTAAATGCGGCCAAACACAGCAATTAGCTGGGTTACTAGTAGTTGGGATTAGTCCTTGGCAGTCATTGGATGACGAGTACCGAGGATTTTTCGATTTGGTTGCCAGCCATGTGACCACAGCGATGGCCAATACCAAAGCATACGAAGCACAACGCAAACGTGCCGAAGCCCTGGCAGAACTAGACCGAGTAAAAACCCTGTTTTTCAGTAACATCAGCCATGAGTTTCCCATCCCCTCAACACTCATGCTGAATCCAATGGAAGATTTGTTAGTCAACCCTTCAGACCAGAACCCGTGCAATGGCATTAGCCCAACTCACACGCTCACATCGACGGCAATGGCAGCCACACACTATGTTGAGGAACCCTGGCACTGCCTACCGGAAGTAGCAAGAGAACAAGGGAGGAGGAAAGCAGAGGGTAAGTCTTCTCCTGTACCCCTTTGCTCCTGTGCCCCCGATCTGACGGGGGTGGAAGCAACCTTGAAACTGGCACAACTGCCACGAGAAGCAACTCAGCAACAACAGACACTCCGCCTTGAAGCAGAAACAGCTAGGGAAGCTGTGGAAAGCATTTTATCGAGGATCGGCGATGGTTTTTTTACACTCGATGTCAACTGGCGCTTTACCTACGCCAACAATCGATTATGTGAAATGCTGGAAAAGCGGCGAGAAGAACTGCTCGGTTACAACAGTTGGGAATTATTTCCTGATGCAATTGAAACAGAGATTTACGTTCAATTTCATCAAGCAATGCGCGAACAAACGCCTCTCCAGTTTGAATATCTTTATTCGCCTTGGAATCGTTGGTTTAAGTATCGGGTTTATCCCTCGCCCAATGGACTGACAATTTTTGTACTTGAAGTAACCGATAGCAAATTAGCAGAAGCAGAAATTCAGACCCTCAATCAGACTCTTACCCACCGCATCCATGAGCTACAAGTCTTGTTCGATCTGCTACCTGTTGGAATTGCGATCGCTGAAGATGTCGAGTGTAAAAAGATTCGATATAATGCCTGCCTTTCGAGGATTCTTCCAGTTCCCGTTGATGCAAACGCTTCCCAATGGGCCCCTCTGGAACAACGTCCTGCTGATGGCATTTTCAAAAAGGGAGGGGAAGTAGCCCTTGAACAATTGCCGATGCAGTATGCTGCTATCCATAACACTGAGGTGAGAGAAAAAGTTTTAGATATCGTGCATCCCGATGGCAGCGTCATCAAACTCCTCTGTTATGCATCCCCTTTACACGACGATGGAGGCAGGGTCACAGCTGTAATAGGAGGATTTCTCAACATTACCGAGCGCATCCGCACCGAAGCAGCCCTACGCGAATCAGAAGAACAGTTCCGCCTATTCGTCACTGCTAGTTCAGACTTGGTGTATAAAATGAACGCAGATTGGAGCGAGATGCGTCACCTAGAAGGTAAAGATTTCCTTGCCAGCACCGAGAATCCAAGTTCTATATGGCTGGAAAGGTATATTCTCCCAGAGGATCGATCCCAGGTACTGGCGGTCATCCACGAAGCCATCCGCACTAAAAGCATCTTTGAGCTAGAACACCGAGTCATTAAATTGGATGGTACAGTGGGCTGGACATTCTCCCGTGCAATTCCGCTGCTGGATGCACAAAATGAAATCATAGAATGGTTTGGAACTACAAGTGAAGTAACCGATCGCAAACAAGCTGAAGTAGAACGAGAACAGCTTTTAGCAAGAGTGCAGTCAGCCAATGAAACGCTACAAAAGTTCATTGAACATACTCCAGTTGCAGTGGCAATGCTGGATCGAGAAATGCGTTATCTGTTTGCTAGTCAGCGTTGGATGCATGAATATGCTTCAGGCTACACCGATTTGAAAGGTTTATGCCATTATGAGGCGATCGGAGACATTCCCCAACGCTGGCGACTGGTTCATCAACGATGTCTAGCGGGAGCAACTGAGCGCTGTGAAGAGGATTATTTCCTGCGCCATGATGGTTCAGCCCAGTGGTTGCGTTGGGAAATTCTTCCTTGGTATGCCAGTGGTGGTGAGATTGGTGGGATCGTTATCTTTGTGGAGAACATTACTGAACGCAAGCAAGCAGCCCAAGAGCGTCAGATGTTACTAGAGCGCGAACAAACTGCAAGGGAACAAGCCGAAGCTGCCAATCGCATTAAAGATGAATTTTTGGCAGTATTATCCCACGAATTGCGATCGCCCTTGAACCCGATTCTTGGTTGGTCAAAGCTCCTACAAAATACCAAACTCGATGAGGCCAGAACAAAACAAGCTCTGGCAACCATTGAGCGCAATGCTAAACTCCAATCTGGACTGATTGAAGATTTACTTGATGTTTCTCGAATTATACGGGGCAAGCTCAGTCTAACCATTAGCCCAGTTAATCTAGCATCAACCATTCAAGGGGCGATGGAAACAGTGCGACTGGCGGCAGAAGCCAAGTCAATTGAGATACACACAAGGCTAGATCCCGAAATCGGGCTGGTTTTAGGCGACTTGACCCGCTTACAGCAAGTAGTGTGGAACTTGCTTTCCAATGCTGTAAAATTTACACCCAATGAGGGACGGGTAGAGGTGCAATTAGAAAAAATTGACCATTACGCTCAAATTACGGTTAGTGATAACGGCAAAGGCATTACTCCTGAGTTTTTACCCCATGTATTTGAGTATTTTCGCCAGGAAGATGGCACAACTACCCGCAAATTTGGAGGATTAGGACTGGGGTTAGCCATCGTCCGGCATTTGCTTGAACTCCACGGTGGAACCGTGCAAGCAGATAGCCCAGGAGACGGTTTAGGAGCGACCTTCACAGTCAGACTGCCTCTGATGCCGACTCAGCCAACAGTTAATCAAGTTGAATTATCAGAACTCTCCCTTGATTTGAAAGGTATCCAAGTTTTAGTAGTCGATGATGATACTGATACACGAGACTTGGTGAATTTTGTATTGCAACAGGCGGGGGCAAGGGTAATAGCCGTTTCTTGTGCTAGTGAAGCAATTACAATCCTCAGGCAATTCCATTGTGATGTTTTACTCAGCGACATTGGAATGCCGGAAACCGATGGCTACATGCTAATCCAGCAAGTAGAAGCATTGCTACCACAACAAGGACGGCAGATAAAAGCGATCGCTCTGACAGCCTATGCAGGAGACTTTAACCAACAAAAAGCTTTGGAAGCAGGATTTCAACGACACATCACTAAACCCATAGAACCACAACAATTGCTAAAAGAAATTGTTCAGCTATTAAGGCAAGGGACTGGATGATAAGTAGCTCAACCTAAAAAAACGTCATACGTAGATGTCAATAAATGTAGTCTTGTCACGCCACTACCATTGTTTTACTTTGATGCGTCCCTAAGCGGTGCGATCGCAGATTGCAACTCCAACTCTAGCAGCTTGGATAGCAGCTGCATCTTGATTGTCAATTGTAGATGTTGGCATGATGACCAATTGCCCTGTTTCAATGTTGTCGCACTGCAAATCTTAGCAAATAAGGGTTTGCGGCTTCAATGTACCCCAGGTTTTCTTCTAACTGTATAATCAAATCAAAATAAAGTGTCTAACTATAAAAACTGATGAAACGAACTTTTACTGCAAGTGTATGGCAAGAAGGTAACTGGTTTGTGGCACAGTGCTTAGAGATTGATATTGCTAGCCAAGGCGAGAGTGAAGCTGAGGCATTAACAAATCTTAGTGAAGCTTTGGCGCTGCATTTTGAACCACCTGTAGCTACAATTGTCAGCGCAAAGTAAGTTTGAAAAGGATCTTGACTGAAGCGATCGCTTAAATTAGCAAACGACTGGAGTACAGGCAGTAAATATCCGATCGACAGTGCGATTTCGTTAATTAGTTTAAAGCGATGGTGACTAAAAGCATGAGTTTGTCAATGAAACTAAAGTGTTTCGTCAACAAAAGCATGAGTTTGTAAATATTCCTAAAGCTGTGGTCAACAAAAGGATGAGTTTGTAAATGAAACTAAAGTTATCGTTATGACAATGATAACGGTGATTGATGGCGATCGCGGTTTTTGGAGATGACATGAAATTAGCGATCGCTATAATGATATCGAGCTTGAATAAACTCAAGTCTGTTGTCAGTAACTACATAAACAATACGGTCAGCTTGATTAATTCGGCGCGACCAGACATTTGCATATTGATACTTCAATTTTTCTGGGTTACCAGATCCTTCAAAAGGATTGCGCCTAATCTCTTCAACTAAAGATAAAACCCGGAGTGCAGTTTTTCTATTTGTTTCTACCCAGTAGGTAAGGTCTTCCAGAAATCTCCGGTCAAAAACGAGGTCGCGTTCTAAATTATCTTCTTGAAAAACTTCAGCTTGAGAAAAGGCTTCTGATTCTAAATTATCTGAAGACATTAAATTTATTTACTCTTCTTTCTCAAGTCCAAATTTCTTGCGGAGTTCGTCTATAGACTGGGGTTGATTAGTCTTAGCCTTAACACGTTGTAAAGCATCTAGAAGTCGTGCTGCATTTTCCGGCGATTGAAACAAATATGCCGTTTCTATAATGCTATTAAGTTCAGCAGTCGGAATTACGGATACACTTTCAGCACCTTCACGATTTACCACTACAGGTTCGCGGCTGCTAATTGCCTCTTCATAAATTTTGTCAAAATTATTGCACGCTTCGGTGTAGTTTATTTGGTTAGGCATTTTGAGTTCTTAAGTCACTTATTGGACTTTAGTATGATATCGTTTCTTTATAAAGCTGCGCCAAATATGAGATTTTTTCAACGTAAAAGTACGCTGAAATTAATTCGCTACATTCTAAAATAATTAGGCACATTTTCATAGAGAATTGGTATAAGTTAACTATAAAGCTTTTACGTCCTCATTTTCTTATGAAAATGAGTATTTTATTCATATGAATCGCTTTTCATATTCCTTTAAATAAGCTGCTTATATTTATGGACTTACTTAAAAAGGTATATTAGTATCATCAGATATATTGTCCCAGTCAATAATAAATTTATTAATAAAAATGAAGATTGTGCTGCTTGAAGAAAACGCCATCGCCTTACCTCATTAATCCACCGCTTACCCTTGCTGTTCGTGAAGGGTAAGTGGGTTTCATTTCTATAGTCCCAGAATTCTACTTTCAGAGCTTCAACTATCAGGTAAAGTGGCAAACGCTTCTTCAACTAACTGCTTTGTTTTAGCATCTAAACGCAGCCAATCGACTTCATTGAATTCATCAATCAAACTAGTATCAATATTAGCCGCTTCCTTTTCAGGGTTGTATTCAATAAAACATACTTGATAACACAACTCCCACAAATCTATACTCGCTTGCTGCTGTTGACGCTGCAAAAGTAAATGATATCCTGGATGGGGCATTGGTAGGCGAGTTAGAGTCTGTCTGATTTCATCTGCTTCTTGGGGCGTTGCAGTTTCCATTGCTTGCAACAGTTCAGTCACCAACGCTTTGATTTCATCAGTGGTGTTAGGCGGCCAAATCAGGACATCATGGTAAGTTCCCGTCCACGAAGACTCATCAAGCTGTTTGCGGATATTGTCGATAACGCGAATGAAAGCAGGTTGCATGAGGATTTCAGCCTGACGCCATGCAACTGGGTTTGTTATTTTAGGTGGCATTGGTAATCAACAGGGGCACTAAAAGAGAAATAAACAGTCTGCGTTTATTAAAAAGCTGCGTTTTTAATCTAAATCTTTTTTCAAGATAGCGGATTTCATGGAAGAAAATTTGGAGATATTTATTACTAGCGGAAAATTTCGGTGATAACTCTGGGGAGGGAATATGATAGGCAAGTTACTAGATCATCGTTACCAAATAATTCGAGTCCTGGCGACGGGAGGATTTGGTCAAACATACATTGCTGAAGATACTAGGCGGCCAGGTAACCCTGTTTGCGTTGTCAAGCACCTCAAGCCCGGAACTGACCCCAGAGTTTTTGCTACTGCTAAACGTCTGTTCAATAGCGAAGCCGAAACCTTGGAAAAACTTGGTAACCACGACCAAATACCAAGGCTACTGGCTTACTTTGACGAAAACCAAGAATTCTATTTAGTACAAGAATATGTTGAAGGACACACCCTAGCTGAGGAACTTTTACCTGGTAAGCGCTGGAGTGAAAGCCAAGTAATTCAACTGTTGCAGGAAGTTCTGGCGATTCTGGAATTTGTCCATCAGCAAGGTGTGATTCACCGCGACATCAAACCAGATAATATTATCCGTCGCACCTCAGATAATAAATTTGTTTTGGTAGACTTTGGGGCAGTTAAGCAACTGCGTACCCAAATGGTGACAGTCGGCGGACAAGGTTCTGCCACAGTGGTTATCGGTACTCCTGGCTATATGCCCACAGAACAAGGGCAAGGTAAACCACGCCCCAACAGTGATATTTATTCCTTGGGAATCATTGCCATTCAAGCATTAACAGGATTGCCAGCAACAGAATTACAGGAAGATCCAGAAACAGGGGAAATCATCTGGCGGCATTCTGTAACTGTCAACCCACGACTAGCAGCAGTGTTGGCAAAGATGGTGCGTTATCACTTCAAAGACCGTTACCAAACTGCCACGGAAGCATTGCAAGCATGTCAAAATGCGATTAATCCTGTAATTGCAATTTCCAGACCCCAAGAAGCTGGAAAAAATTTCAGTACCCAAGCAACCAAACCCCGACGCCAAGTAGTATCTCGCCAGCACACTCTAGCAGTTGCGCCAGCAAATCATGTCCCCCCTAGACCTGTGCATCAGACTAGCAAATCCGATCCCTGGCCAATATTAATTGGCATATTGTTGGCGGGAGGTGCTGCTGCTTTGGTAGCAAATGTATATCCCAATGTGAAAAATTTAGCAGCTAACTTTACAGGTAGCGATCGCACTTTAGCAAACAAATGCTCTGCCATTGTCGTGGGAAATTCTAATATCCGTTCTGAACCTAGTTCCATTAATTCTGGTAACATTGTGCAAACTGTTGGTAACAATACCAGCTTCGAGGTAACTGGCAAGCAGACAAAACGAGGTTGGATAGAAGTGAAGCTGAAATCTGGAAATTCGGCTTGGGCACACCAAGATGTAGTAGCCAATAAAGGAGAATGGACTTCTTGCCTGCGAGAAAAAGGCATTGCCACTAAAATCGTAGACGATAGTACCTTAATTACTACTCGACCACTTCCTCAAGTCAAACCCAAATCTAAAGATGTAGTAATTTTATCGTCAGAAAAATCAAATTCGTCAACTTCTGATAATGCCAAATCACAGCCTAATGAAAACAGTACCCAAATTTTAGAACAAGCAAAAAAGAAGTATGATTCTGGAGATGTAGTTGGAGCGATCGCACTTTTAAAATCAATTCCCACAACAGCCGCTTCTGATATCCAAGAAACCCGCAAAGTTATCAACCAGTGGCAAGAAGATTGGACAAAAGCCAATGCATTATTTAATGATATTAATCAAGCATTAGAATCCGGTCAATGGGATAAAGTTTTAGATTACAAAAACCATCCAGAAAAATTGCCTAATACTCAATATTGGCGAAATAAAATAGAACCCTTATTTAAACAAGCTGCTGAAAATTTGGCAAAACAAGCACTAGAAAAAATAGATAGTCAAGTTAATCAGAAAAATCCTCAAAAACAAGTTACCGATACTAAACAATCTGACACTACAAAGAGTTCCAAAGCCACAGAGTAAAGAAAAATGGGCGTTGTAGAACGGGGGGATGGGGGGATGGGGGGATGGGGGGATGGGGAAAAGGTTAAAGGTAAAAGGGAAAAGGAATCAATTTAATCTTTACCCTTTACCCCTTTCCCCTTTCCCTTTCCCCATGCCCCATGCCCCATGCCCCATGCCCAATGCCCCATGCCCAATACCCCATGCCCAATACCCAATTACGACAACCTATTAAAAATCCACTCCTCGTTTTAGTTCTACGCCTTGATTTGCATAGTGTTTGTGGCAGTAAACTTCTGAGTGAACGCTGGCTAAATCAAAGTATGTTGGTTGATTTTGACAGCGACCAGTGATAATAATTTCAGTGTCGCGGGGTTTGCGGAGCAAAGCTTGGACAATGGGTTCAACTGGGAGTAGTTCTAGGTCTACTGTGGGATTGAGTTCATCGAGAATAATTGTTTTATATAATCCAGAAGCGATGGCAACTTTGGCAATTTCCCAACCGCGTTCGGCTTCTATGTAGTCTAATTCTTGCCGAGAATTCCGCCAAACAATTGCATCTCGACCGCAGCGTTGATGATCTACCACTTCTGGATATGATTGTTGCAAAGCAGCGATCGCCGCATCTTCCGTATAACCACTACCACCTTTGAGCCATTGCATAATTAATACACGGGTAGAACCAGGGTGATTAATTCCTCTACCAATTGCCTGTAAAGCTTTGCCCAAGGCACTCGTGGATTTTCCCTTACCAGCACCAGTATAAATTTCAATACCATTAAGTAAAAGTGCTTTAGCAGTTGGGTGGTGGTGGGGTTTCATTTCTGAGTGTAAATCTGCAATATCGAGCAACTTTTGTGGTGCAGCCCGTCCGGTGGCAATGATTTCTAACTCTTGGGGTTTGGATTTTAATGTCCGCACCACTTCATCCACTGGTAGCAAACCCAAATCCAGTACAGGGTTAATTTCATCCAAAACCACAACTGAATATAAACCGCTAGCTATGGCACCCTTGGCGACATCCCAACCGCGCGCCGCTTCCTCTTTATCAAAAGCAGTAATTTCTTCGGGGCCAAAAAATTCTGCCCTGCCAGTGCGAACCTGGTCAATTAAATGAGGAAAACCACGTTGCAAAGCAGCGATCGCTCCATCTTCATCATAATCACGCTCAGGCCCCTTTAAAAACCGCAGTAGTAAAACCCGATTGGAATTAGTAGGTGCATTAATTCCCAACCCAATGGAACGCAAAACCACCCCTAAAGCCGCCTGAGACTTACCTTTCCCCGCACCATCATAGACATGAATTTGACCAACAAGCCGTTCCTGACGCACTTGCGCCGTGCGAATACCGATACCGTTCCTGATCATTTCTTGAAAAGTTATAATATAGCACTGTTTGGGCATGGGGCATGGGGCATGGGGAAAGGGAAAGGGGAAAGGGGTAAAGGGTAAGGGGTAAGGGGTAAAGATTAAATTGATTCCTCCCCATGCCCCATGCCCCATGCCCCATGCCCCATTCCCCTACCTACTTACTCGCTTCCACAGGCAAGAATCCACCCGCCTGCATTTTCCATAGTCTGTAGTAAGCACCGCGCTTGGCCAGGAGTTTGGCGTGAGGGCCATCTTCGATAATCCGACCTTGGTCGAAGACCAAAATTCTGTCTAGATGGGAAATGGTAGACAGGCGATGGGCTACCACTATCACGGTTTTGCCATCCATTGCTGAGTCTAGGGTATCTTGAATTGCTTTTTCAGTGATGGAATCGAGACTAGAGGTAGCTTCATCTAGAATCAGAATCGGGGCGTCTTTGAGGATTACCCGTGCAATGGCAATCCGCTGTCTTTGCCCTCCAGACAATTTTACACCGCGTTCGCCCACCAAAGAATTGTAACCTTCCTTCATTTGGGCGATGAAATCGTGAGCGTAGGCTTTGCGTGCTGCTTCAATCACTTCCTCATCGGTTGCATCTATGCGTCCGTAACGAATATTTTCTATTAATGTGCGATGGAACAGTGACGGATCTTGGGGAATTAAGCTGATTTGAGCGTGCAGGGCATTCTGAGTCATATCTCGAATATCGACGCCATCAATGAGAATTTGCCCTGATTGTGAGTCAAAAAGACGCAAAATTAAATTCACAAAGGTAGATTTTCCAGAGCCGGAAAAGCCCACCAAGCCTACACGTTGGCCTGGTTGGATGGTGATGGAGAGGTTTTCAAAGACTTGTTTGCCAGCAGAGTAGCTGAAATACACTTGCCGGAACTCAATTTTACCTTGGGTGATGGGATGAGCGATCGCTTTTTCGCGATCGATTAATTCATGGGGTTGAACAATTACCGAGACACCATTAGCCACATTGCCGATATGTTCAAAAAATTCTATAAAGCGTCGGCTTAAATTGCGGGCTTCACTGATAATTAATAGTGATAAACTAGTTGCCACAACAAAGTCAGCAGCAGCAATCAGTCCTTGACTCCAAAGGGAAAGTGAATAATACAGAGTACCAATTTTGAGAATGGCCGCTGAGATGAACTGAAACCAGCGAATTCGCTCCGAGTACCAGTTGGATTTTCTCACCTCCTTGATTTCATGTTTTAATTGCTCGTTCAAATAGCGTCGTTCAAAATCCAGACGAGCAAACAAGCGGCTACTGCTGAGATTTGTCACCGCATCTACAATGATCCCAGTGGTGTCACTCCTTGCTGCTGCGGCTCTCCGGGAGTAAATTCGGCAGCGAGTAGCCAACCAGAAGGAAATAGTGACGAACAGAACTGCCCACACACCGACAAATGCAGCCAGGGGAGGATAGACGCGATACAGCAATATCGTGGAGACGCCATACACGATAATCAAAGACATAAATTCAGTAATCAGCATTTGCATCGTCTGGGTGACACCCAAAGAGGTTTCGCCGATGCGATGCGCCAATGCTCCCGCAAAACTACTACTCAGATAGCGATGCGAATGATGTTGTAAATAGGCATATAGAGAGCGGACAATGTGCTGTCGGTGGATGGGATGGAGAATAGTCTGCAAAAGTCCAGCCGAACGCCCAAATATCACCTCACCCACACTTAAAGCAGTGAACAGCATTAGCGGTTGGGCAATGGCATCAAGAACAGGCTTAGTATCGCCAGTCGATCGCGCCACGCTGCGAATGATCTCGCCAATGGCATAGGGCAGCATAATACCACAGGTTGCATGGATTGTCTCCAGTACTACCATTGCCAGATACCACCAGCGGAATTGGTTAACAAAATAACAAACAAACCTGAATGGAGTATTAGGTAAATTTGGCGCATCAGCAGCACGTTGAAAAGATTTGGACAGTCTAACTTTTTTGATCATAAAATTCGTTCTTCTAGTAGTAGCAAGCTGTTCTATCAGACAAAAATGGACGGCTTTCTTCGCCGCCCTATGACGTTTGTTCGTTGTTGACAGTTGACAGTTAACTGTGAGCCGTCAACCGTCAACAATTTTCAGCAGAATAATTTATTTCTTGGAATTCCCTAGACAATCATTCGTTTGATCGCCACATAGAAAATGTGTTTTATTCCTGAATTCTGGATTCTGAATTCTGACTTCTGAATTCTGAATTCTAAATTCTGACTTCTGACTTCTGACTTCTGACTTCTGACTTCTGACTTCTGAATTCTGACTCCTGACTTCTGACTTCTGAATTCTGACTTCTGACTCCTGACTTCTGGTAGAGTTTCTAAACCATAATTTCAGCAGGTGTAATTGCCGCATATAAATCAGGCGGAAGTAAGGCATCTTGAATGTTAATTTTCTTGGGAATGACACCCTGTTCAAAGAACAAATCCGCCACACGTTGTTGTTCTGCGATGAGTGCAGTACTAAGGCCTCTGCGTCCAACGAAAGTCCGACGAGACATTACCTTTTCCGCCACATCTTCATCAAGTTTTTGTTCAGTAATCATCAATTTTTTAACTTCATTGCGATTTACATCTGCCCATTTATCAAGGCCATGAAGTTCCTCAATGATAATTTTTAGTAATCCTGGATTTTGTTCGGCAAACTTCCTATCAGCAATATAATAACCACCAGGAGAATCTAGACCAACAGAATCTCTAAGGACACGAATTCGACCCAGTTTTTGGGCAATGGCATAATGTGGATCTCCTGTCATCCAAACAGGAATTTTACCTTCAATAAAAGCAGCACGCGCTTCAATAGTCGGTATACTTTTGATTTTAATATCTTTAATTGTCAAGCCAATTGACTGCAAAGCTCTAAGAATAAAATAGTGAGATGCAGAGCCTTTTTGAAAATAAACTTCTTGCCCCTTAATCTCCTCAAATTTTTTCAGCGGAGACTCTGGAGGTACAGCAATAACACTACTTGTTCCTGTTCTTTTATTTCTTTGCGTGCCAACGACATAAACCAAATCTGACCCAGCAACTTGGGCAAAAATTGGCGGCGTTTCCCCCACCGATCCGATATCAACTCTTCCCGCAGCCATTCCTTCCATAAGTTGGGGGCCTTGGACAAATTGTGCCCATTCCACTTTAATTCCCAACGGTTCCAAGCGTTTCTCTAACACTTTGCGATTTCTCACAAGATCCCCTGCACTCTGATACCCCATGCGAAGAACCTTGCTTTTAATACCAAGGGAAGTTGCACTATTGCCAGCGCTATTTAATATATTTTGTTGGCTTTGTTGGCTGCAACTTCCTAACAGATAGGCCAGAGAAAAACCAGATATACCTGATGTAGCAACATTGAGAAAACGACGGCGTTTAATCATACGTTAAAACCATTTGAAATTTTAATATTTGGGCATTGGGCATGGGGCATGGGGCATGGGGAAAGGGGAAAGGGGAAAGGGGAAAGGGGAAAGGGGAAAGGGGTATGGTTCGACCCTTCTCTACGAGAGGCTTCTCTACGAGAGGCTTCTCTACGAGAGGCTTCGCCAACGCCAACGCCAACGCCAACGCCAACGACAAAGCTCAGGACAGGCAAGCTCACCAACCGGGGTAAAGGGTAAAGATTAAATTGATTCCTTTTCCCTTTAACCTTTAACCTTTTCCCCTGCTCCCCACCTCCCCACCTCCCCATCTCCCCATCTCCCTCATCTCCCCTTCCTTAACGCAGAGAATCTCCCCTGCGATATTCGGCCGTGAGGTTATCTAATTTTTGTTTCAAGTTGTCATCGAGTTTGACTTCCACAGCCTTAAGGGTTTCAGCAAGTTGTTCTGGACGGCTAGCACCAACAATCGGGGCGGTGATAATTGGATTGGCTAAAACCCAAGCTATGGCTAAGGTAGTCAAGGATAAACCTGAAAACTCAGCCACTGTGCGTAATTCTTCCACAGTATTAAACTCGCGATCGCGCCAGTAGCGTTCTTGATAACGTTCTGCGGCTGCACCCAAGGTGAAACGCGTACCTGTGGTGGGGCCTTGAGCGAAATTGTGTTTACCACTAAGTAAACCCCCTGCTAAGGGATTGTATGGAATTACACCCAGTCCTTCTTCTTGCGCCAGGGGCAATAATTCCCGCTCAATTTCCCGGAACAGTAGGTTATAGCGGGGCTGAATCGATACGAAACGAGTTAAATTACGTACTTCCGCACGACCCAAAGCACGGCTGAGCCGATAAGCTAAAAAGTTAGAAACCCCGATATAGCGCACCTTCCCAGCACGAACTATCGTATCTAACGCTTCTAGAGTTTCATCAAGGGGGGTCGAAGCATCATCGGAGTGCAATTGATACAAGTCAATATAATCAGTTTGCAGTCGTCTTAGAGAAGCATCGATGGCATCCAAAATATGTTTGCGCGAAGCACCTTGATCCCAAGGTGCAGGGCCAACCCGACCTACAGCCTTACTAGCCACAATAAAATGTTCGCGTTTCCCTTTTAACCAACGCCCAATGATTTCTTCGGTGCGTCCAGCTGTGGCAACTCCACCACCAAGGGGATAAACATCGGCTGTATCCAAAAAGTTGATTCCAGCATCAGCCGCCGTGTCCAGAATTTGCCTAGAAATTTCTTCCTCTGTCTGCAATCCAAAGGTCATAGTACCCAGACAAAGACGCGAAACCGTCAATCCAGTTTTACCGAGTTTAGTTGTTGGTAATGTCATAGTGTTCTTTTATTAAAACGGATTGGGCATTGGGCATGGGGCATGGGGCATTGGTAATTCTTTCTCCCCCTGCTCCCCCTACCCCCTCATCTCCCCATCTCCCCATTCCCCAATTAGACCGCCACAGAAGCGCGACGGGTTTGTGAAATGAACCACTGTTGCAATTTCGCATCGCTGTAGACTTCATCTGCAATAAAATGATCGCCTTCAGGGAATACGGTAAAATCTACTATTCCTCCCAGTGCGCGCAAGGTATCGACAATCTGCTGTGTATCTTCAATCGACAGTTTTTCATCTTTAGCACCTTGGAATATTTGAATGGGAATTTCCTTGAGTGCAGCAAGCTGGGTGGCTTCTAAGGTTTTGGGGACGCGACCGGATACTGCTACCAAACCAGCGAAGCGACTGGGATGAGAAGCAGCGATGTGCCATGCTCCAGCCGTACCTAAGCTGAACCCAGATATGATGACACGAGACGGATCGATAGACCGCGAGGCAATAAGATTATCTAATAAAGCAATTACATCTGATTCTCGCTCTACCCAAGTCTGCCCTTCAGGAAGTTGGGGCGCTAAAAACAAGTAAGGTAAGGGGCTTGATTCATTCACAAAACGAGGTAAACCCCATTTGAGTAGCACATTTAGATCGTTCCCGCGATCGCGCGCTCCGTGCAGAAATAACACGAGGGGTGCGGGTTTGTTGGTATCTTCAGATACAGAGGAGAAAAGATAAGGCAATAAACCAGAGCGTTGTTCAACAGGCATGATGGTGACTCCTAAAGTTTGGGGCTTAAAGACTGGAAACTCATAACTCAGCACTTAGATTGCCGCCGCTTCGGCAGGCTGTTTCCACAATGCCGTTGTGTATAGCGAGGCATCGAAGTCAGGTACGATGTTGTCACTCGTGATGCGTGCTTCGTGCAGCGCCCAATCAGCAAAGAACAAGTCATGGCTGATGCGCGTTACTACTGCTGGCACATCGCGCCGGATGCTGGGCACGTCGCCTATGGGCAAGCCGAAGCTGACGAAACCGGCAGGGTTGAAAACGTGAATGTCTTTCAGGTAAGGTGCTGTGCCAGGAACCTTTTCTTGGTATTCGTGGGCGCTGCCCAGGTAAGGGTGTGTTCCTAGTTCATCGTTACGCTGGTGGGAGGGTGGTTGATAGCGATCGCTCCACAGAGCAATATGCTGGGCAAACTCAGACAGTTCCGGCCGCACCCTGGGATTGACAAAGTAGCCTGTGCCAGCAATGGCAAAATCAAACTCGAAAACATCTTCGTTTACCTGAGCGACGATGCGGCCTGCTTCTTCACGGGCGGATCTCCACGGTGCAGACAGGTGTAGGTGAAAGTTTGGGAATGCCACCACTCGTTCAATGGCATCAGGTGGAGGTGTGGAGCCAGCCTGACGAAAGCGCCAAGCCTGAAACCAACGAGCGGCATCCGGTAGTTGGGGATAGTTGTAGTAGGCACCAGGATATCCCCGCGCCCGAATTACTGGCACAGATGCGATGGCCGACCGCCGTGCGAACAAATGTACTGCCTTGGCTCCTGATTCTAGTGCCACCCCTGCCGCATCAAAGGCGGAGGCCGCAGCACCTATAACTGCTACAGTTTTACCACGCAGTGCTGCAAAATCAATGGCATCGGCGGTGTGGGCATAAAGCCTGCCCGGTAGATCCGCTAGGACTGGTGGGATGTATGGGCCACCAGTGCCAGCTACACCGTTAGCAAAGATAATCTTGCGGGTAGTTTCCGTCTGTGGCGCACCATTCACCTCTAGGTGCAGCCGAAAGAAACCTTCGAGTGGCTCTATCCGCACCATTTTTGTCTGATATCGAACTTGAATATTCAGTATTTGCCGATACCAACTGAGGTACTCAGCCCATAACAAGCGGGGGATGCGGTCGATGGACGCGTAAGCTTCGACACCATGTCGTGCTTCGTACCAAGCCTGAAACGATAAGGCTGGAATACCCAGTTCGGGCCCGGCTAAGTTCTTGGGCGTGCGTAGCTTGTTCATCCGCGCTCGCGTTAGCCATACGCCTGCATGAACCTCATCTTCCGCTGCGTCAATCACCGTCACACCACCGATGCCAGCACGCCGTAGTGCAAATGCAAAGGTGCTACCGCTGCCACTACCACCCACTATAGTGACATTGTAGTCAACGCCTGGGCGATCGGGTATCCAGTTTTCTGGATCGGGGCCCAATAGGCGTAGCGCCTCGCGGGCACCAAAATCGTAGTCAGTCGTCGTTGTCATATCGCTCTTCCTGGGTGAAACGGGGTTTTGTTGAATTGGGGAGGTGGGGAGATGGGGAGGGGGAGAGGGGGAGAGGGGGGAGAAAGATTGCTACCTTGTCTACCTTGTCTACCTTGTCTACCTTGTCCTCTTCCCATGCCCCATGCCCCATGCTCCATCCCTAATCCAAACCTTTTAGACGATCGCTAGGGTCTGGGATTGGATGTGGATGTTACTAACTTTGGATTCGATCGCTGTTCCCTTAAAGAAGTCTGGGTTGGCTTCGGTGTAGAACTTGTAGGGATTAGCGAATACATAAGACTTAAAGTCGGCTTCGGTAATCACGCCTTCTCTTACCAAATCCCAGCTTTCAGCCAAGGGGGAGGTGAGGTCGGGTACATCCCAGTGACCAACATCTGAGGAGTAGATGGCGTTGATTTTCACACCCAACGGATTGGCTTTGTTATTGAATGCGGCGGCGATGGTGCGGTCGTCGGACTCGGAACCAAAGAAGAAGCTGTTCACCCAGCGATCGCGGATGTCTTCTATTGTTTCAATTCCTGCTGCGCCAAAATCGTTGAGTTCGCTATCAACTGGCTGACGACTATGACGGCTGAATGAAGAACCCAGTACGCTCTTGGTCAGTTGTTCTTTGCTCAGGGAATGTCCTTGAGTAATTTCGCCACCAAAACGTTCAAACAACTCGAACAATTCATCAGCATTTGTGAGTTCTGGATTGTAGTTTTCCAGTCCTTTGAGGCTGCGCTTGGAGAAGCGATCGACCAAATGAATGTAGACGTGGGCACCCCAGTCTGCACCGCCTTCCAACATAGCAACGCGCAATTGTGGGAATCGTTTGGTAACGCCACCAAAGAATAATGCTTTGGCAAATGCTTGGGAACCATCAGCAAAGTGACCGATGTGGTTGTTCATGTAGTTACTGATGGAGGAGCGTCCAGTCCAACCTTGGCTGCCGTAGTGGGTAGTAATGGGTACACCTAATTCGACGGCTTTAGCCCAGAATGGATCGTAGTCATATTCGCTATCTAAGCCGTAAAAATCGATATATGAGGCATATTTGGCGATTTCAGGGAATTGATCGGCTGGATATTTTTCAGCGATCGCCTTGATCGGCCGTTTCACACCACCAGGAATATTTGCTACTTTTAGACCCAGTGTTTTAACTGCAAACTCTAACTCCTCAATGGCTTCTTGGGGATTAGTCATGGGGATACCGGCTACCACCGTCAGGCGATCGCTATATTTGCGGTAGATATCAGCATGATAGTGATTCACCGCCCGTTGCAGTGCTTGACGGTTCTCTGGACTTGCGCCAGCTGGTGCTAGGACATTGTTGGGAAACAATACCGAATAGTCTGAACCTTGTTCGGCCTGACGTTCATAGAGCAATGCCGGTAGAGTGTAAGTAGCAAGATCTAACGTATTGCGAGTGACTCTTGCCCACCAAGGCGATCGAATAGTGCGGTTACGCTGGCGTTCTTCTGGTGTTTGTTGATACCAATCTTTACCATTGCTCTTGGAGTTCAGACGAGAAGCTTCCGCCTTGCGTAATTCATCCACAAGTTTCGCACCGCCATAATTAGCGATGTAATCTTCAAAAGCTGGCGTGAAATCATTAGTATGAACGTCAGTATCAATTACCGGATAATCCAGAGTTGCTCTGATTGCAGCAGATTGTGAAGTCTTTAATCGGCTATATTCAGTCATGATTTTTTCTTCCAAAAATTACAATTGGTCATTAGTCATTGGGCATTGGGCATTGGGCATTGGGCATTGGGCATCGGGCATTGGGCATTGGGCATCGGGCATTGGGAAAGGAAAAAGATTCAATTTACCCTTTCCCCTTTTCCCCTTTCCCCTTTTCCCCTTTCCCCCCAACTAAGGTGGGGATCTACAGAAATTCCGCTTTAAAAGGTATGGCTTAACCATCTGTGAGAAATTCCTTTAGGCCAACACCAATGTTTCTTCTGGTTGTTTTATGGCAAAACCATTGCTCGGCCTAGATAATCCGAGGTTTTCACGCAAGGTACTGCCTTCGTATTCGGTACGAAATAATCCGCGTTTTTGGAGGACAGGAACGACCAGGTTAACGAAATCATCTAAACCTGTAGGTAGAATTGGGGGCATGATATTGAAGCCATCTGCGGCACCGTTGTTAAACCATTCTTCTAGTTGGTCGGCAATGGTTTCGGGAGTACCAAGGATGGTGCGATGTCCTCTGGCGGTGGACAGGGAGAGATACAACTGGCGCAGTGTGAGAGTGCCACGGGTTGCTAAATCTCTCACTAGTTTGAGACGACTCTTGTTGTTGTTGGTGTCTGTGGGTAGTTCGGGAGCTACATCATCTAGAGAATATTTTGATAAATCGACACCTTTGTAATAGTTTTTCAAAATACCCCAGGCGACATCTGGGTGAATCAAGGATTGCAGAAATTCATACTTTTCTTGAGCTTCTTCTTCGGTACGACCGATGATTGGGAAAGCACCAGGCATTATTTTTAGGTCGTCTGGAGAACGCCCGTATTTCGCTAGCCTACCTTTAATATCAGCATAAAATTCCTGTGCATCAGCTAGGGTTTGATTAGCTGTAAAGATAACTTCGGCAGTGCGCGCAGCCAAGTCACGTCCGGCTTCTGAAGCTCCAGCCTGGATAATTACTGGGTAGCCTTGGGGTGGACGACCAACGTTCAAAGGGCCTTTGACAGAAAAATGTTTGCCTTTGTGGTTGAGTATATGCAGTTTGTCCGGATCGAAATAGATTCCAGATTCTTTGTCACGAATGAAAGCGTCGTCTTCCCAGCTATCCCACAGTCCTTTGACTACTTTCACAAACTCTTCAGCACGTTCGTAACGCTGGCTGTGTTCTGGGTGTTGGTCGTGGCCGAAATTTTGAGCGGCATTTTCATTGCCTGTGGTGACTACATTCCAGCCTGCTCGACCTTTGCTTAGATAGTCTAAAGAAGCAAACTTACGTGCTAGTGTGTAGGGTTCTTCATAGGTAGTGGAGGCTGTAGCGATAAAGCCGATGTTTTTGGTGACTGAGGATAAAGCTGAAAATAGGGTGACTGGCTCGAAATGGGCAAGTTTTCCATTCCGTTTTTGAGTTTCTGGAGCGCCTCCCCAAACTCCTGGACTGTCTGCTAGAAAAACTGCATCGAACAAACCACGTTCGGCTGTCTGAGTAATTTCTTTATAATGCTCGAAATTCAAACCAGCGTCTGCTTGCGAATCGGGATGCCGCCAAGCGGAAACATGATGTCCGGTTGCTTGAATAAATGCACCTAAACGAAACTTACGTGTTTTGCTCATAATGTTTTGCTGTTTCTTTACTAATGCCTTAGCACTAGCTCTACGGTCGGTATCGCTGATTTGTGTATGGCCAATGAGTTTCCATGTCTGCGTCAGGGATGTCTCAAGCAGATATGAAAAAACACTGAATCTGATGATGGAATGCTATCGGTTAGGTTGATACCACACCAGAACTAGTAGTACGCCAAGGCAACTTGGCAAAGTAAAGGGGCAGGGGGAAAGGGAGTGATGTTTTTTATCCCTTCCCCTTTAACCTTTACCCAACCTCCACCTAACATTTTTGGGTTGGCAGACTACTAGAGGTGTTGCTGCTTGTGGATGTCTGCGACTGTCTACGCTTGCGAACTACCATAAATTTCTATAGCAATTTGACTCGGTAGATACAGTTTACAGAATACACACAAAAAAAGATGTACTGGTAATCACAATTGCATGATAAACGAATTATTAGTGTTTCAAACATTAAGTATTGCAAACTTAGCGATCGCTTGGGGTTGACTGATGACTGATGACTGTTGACTGATGACTGAGAAGTGATTACTGTTTGCTGTGCCTACTTTCTACAAATCGAATAATTTCACCCATCACCGTCGCTATCCCGGTTATACTCTCTACAGTTAACGTTACCATTGACTTTTTATGCCTGAAAATTGGATGCTTCCGAGGATTTTTCCCATTGGTGGAATTCTGTTTGACTTTTTATTTGTGCTGATTGCCATACCCATCGAAGCATATGTTTTACACAAACGCCTAAAATTTGATAAAAAAACCAGCACTTTTTATGCCATTTCTATCAATTTATTTTCTAGTGTTATTGGTTGGTCTGTTTTTTTTGCTTCCGAACCATTGTTGCCAGTACCTATTAAATCAGAATTGATTAATTATCTGTTTTTTAATAATCTTAAATCTGCTGGTACGCAGACTCTAATAATATTAACTGCTTTTATAATTTTCTTTGCTACTTTTATAGTTAAATTTTTACTTTTGAAGGTCTTACTCTTATCTTTAGTCAAGGAACCATTTGCCAAGAAAGAAGACGAAATTCAAGTATTTCAAAGACAAAAATGGCGCGGTTTTAGTAATATAAAACTGCAAAATACCAATGTAGTTACTACTGTATTAATAGGCAATTCTCTGAGTTATAGCGTGATAACTGCTATTTTACTACTTCGTTCAAAGTAGTAAAATAATTTTCCGATTCATAGAAAGTATGGCTAGTGATTAGGTGTAGGGAGAAATATGAATACACTACTTAAAGATTTATTTGGAGTTTTCAAGTTTGTTGAAGGGCTGTACGCAGGAATTAAAAAACTATTAGTTCCTCCTAAAGCTTATTCTTGGCAGACATTTATTTATTTAAGTGTTTTTTCTTGGATAGTTTCATATTTTGCTATCGGTTATATAAAAGATATAATTGCCTTTGTTGGTTGGCTATTTTTAATTGCTGGTACAGCTTGGTATACAACACAAGATCCGTTGAGGGTTCCTGGCACTTTTATGCCAGTGGGTGCGGTAATCACTGGATTTTTAGTTAGTGTTTTTGCATTTGGAAGCCAAAAGGATGTGATTACACCAACAACAATTGTGTTTTGGCCGACAATTTCAGCACTAATTACGGCAATACCAGAATTTATTGAGGGAACTGATACAGATGCAAAAGCTCAAATTCCTAAGCCGGAAGACCGCCAAAAAATTATTATTTTAGTAGCTAGCAGTATGTTACTAAGTTGCTGGATTCAGTTTTATTTTGTAGTAGACAATTGGTTAGAAGAATATCCCACTTTAAAATCAGATACTTTTAAAACTAGTACCTTTGTTGTCCGAAATCAAGAACCACCCAAAGCGCCACCAAATGGAATTTTAGTTTTAGATAAACTTCAACCAATAGTAGAAGAACAAATAGCACAAACACCTTGGTCGGAAGTGGAAAAATGGTTGTTAGATGCAAAACAGCGAGTAGAAAGCTTGGGTAGGGGAGTAATTCAAAAAAACCTCGTAAAATATGACGAAAAGGAATTATGGCGTGTTGAACCGCGTGTGTCTAATACTAAGTCTGGGTATATATTAGATTTGCTAAGTATCTGGATAGGGCCGAGTTCTAATCCACGGGGATATTACTTAAAGAAATCTTGCCGAATTGAACCGGTTGCAGCAACTATTAAAGCGGGGGATAAAATCACAGTTGGAGAAATTGAATGCGATCGCTTGAATAAATTTATCGCTGGTTCACCACCTCCGCAGCAGTGAAAAGTGGGGATGAGGGAGACAGGGGGAGAAGGGGAGAGGGAGAAGGGGAAAAGGTTAAAGGTTAAAGGGAAAAGGAATCAATTTAATCTTTCCCCTTTACCCTTTCCCCCTTACCCTTTCCCCCTTACCCTTTCCCCTTTCCCCTTTCCCCCTTCCCCTTTCCCC
>NZ_LAHA01000078.1 GCF_002608075.1 Nostoc linckia z4 | reverse complement strand
AAAGGGGAAAGGGGAAAGGGGAARGGGGAAAGGGGAAAGGGGAAAGGGGAAAGGGGAAAGGGGAAGGGGGAAAGGGTAAAGGGGAAAGGTTTCAAATACATCCTTTACCCCTTACCCCTTAACCTTTTCCCAGACCACAAGGGAAGTTCATACTGCTTATCCGAACCGTATTGACGGTGGGGTAGCACAGTTTTGCTACCCTAAAAATGTATCAAAAGTTATTAAATTTCGATTTATTACTATCAGGAAAAATTTGCTATATTTATGCTATCTTTATCAGTTTTCCGAGAAATCACTGAATAGGTAAAGACTAAATAAAGAATTTATTTGAGCGATCGCTATTTTTAAAGAGTCTTATATTCTAGAGATTAAAGCACTTTCAAACAGATAAAACACAAGAGTGAACTAGCTTTGTTAAATTTCTCCACATCGGCATAACCCCAACATCATTAAACATCAATAGAGATTCAAAGGTAATTTGTCAGAGTTCAGAATACAGAATCCAGAAGTCAGAATTTATTAGGGTTTGATAACCAATACTATGAGACTATAATTCTGAATTTTGACTCCTGATTCCTGAATTATTACGGTAATTTTCTCTACACATCTATCGCAATCTCAGTTACTTTAATCGCCATTACCGAATAATCTCTATTTCCATTTTGTTTGTAATTAAACATCAGGTGTCAGAGCATTATCTTTACAGTTAGCTTTGTTTTAAAATCAAGAATTCCTCACACGATTAATTTTATAATTATTCTGGATTTTGAATGCTGACTCCTGAATTATTACATATATGGCAAGTGAAGCATATAGCAATGCAAAATAATTTGTGAAACATTACATATTAGGTTTGTTGACCGTTAACCGTTAACAGTCAGCAGTCAACACTCGATATTTTTCACAACTGAAATAAGATTGCTATAGTTGATGACACCAAAAAACTTGCAAATCTCTTGCCTGTTCCCTGCTGTCAATGACTATCTTTGACAGAATTACGAATTAGCTTGATAGTTTTTCATAACGCCTCGCTTCAGCAATTCACTCTTGTATAAATCCAAAGACATCATGACAACTTCAATAATTACCAGTCTAGAGAATTTCTATGATGTAACTCAGCAACATGAAGATTGTTACTCTAAATCTTACACATTACTGTGGCGACGGGGTAAACTGTTGGTGAAGCCGCAAGGACGAGTTAAATTATCATATTTGCCTTCATTAAATAATCAGCGATCGCTAGTAGAATGCTTAAAACATTCTCCTATAAATTTAGTAAGCATAGATGCAAAATTGGGTGAAGATTTACTACAGTTTTGGGCTGATGCTTGCGAACAAGCTAATAAGCCAATATTCTTACGCATATCCCCAAGCAATAAACAGCTAAAACAAAATAATCAAAACCTGAGATGGTTACAGCGAATCATTGATTGGATTGTTGCTTTTTCATTGCTCTTATTCCTCACTCCAGTTATCCTGGGATTGATTGTACTGTTGCAATTTTATTCGCCAGAATCACTTTTTTGCTATGAATGGCGCGTTGGAGAAAAAGGTAGACTTTTTCGAGCAGTTAAATTTTCCACGACACCAAACCACAACATCACACTGCTAGGTCGCTGGATGCATAAATACAACCTCAACAATCTACCATTATTATTTAATGTACTGCGCGGTGATATGAGTTTGATAGGATCTCGTTGTTGGACATTAGCAGATGTCACTCGATTAGTTACAGAAGAATTCAGAATTCAAAATACAGAATTCAGAAATTTATCTGTACGGTAGTTAATAATTTAATCTCCAGAATTCAGAATATAAAACTCAGATACATTTGATATCTAATTGGAAGAGTTTTATCACCTGTTAACTAACCAATATTCTGAATTCTGGCTCCTACCTCCAAACTCCTGAATTCTGAATTCTGACTCCTGAATTCTGACTCCTGACTCCTGAATTCTCTCTCAATGCAAAATTATCGTTAGAAAAATCCATGCTTTTGAAATTTCCCCAAACAATCAGCAATCTGCTAAAATCTACTCAATTTTGGCAAGACAATTATTTGATATTACGAGAAATTAAAAAATTCCGTAAAATTGCAATTTCGGCTTTAGTGTTTTCAATTTTAGCAGCAGCGTTTGAAGGTGTGAGTATTGGCTTTTTACTTTCATTTTTGCAAAGCTTAACTAGCCCTAATGCTCAACCTGTTCGCACAGGAATAGATTTATTTGATATTTGGATTTTGGGAAGCCAAACATCAGCAATTAATCGGCTGTATCGTATATCCTTATTAATTTTATTGAGTACTTGGTTACGTGCTACCTTTAATTACTTTTCCCAAGTCTACACAGAATTATCTCAAGTACATCTTGCCGATCGCTTACGTAAGCAAATCTTTGAACAGTTACAAGCCTTATCCCTAAGTTACTTCGCTCAAACTCGTTCTGGGGAAATAATTAACACAATTACCACAGAAATTGACAGAATCAGACAAGGTTTTAGTGCCGCAGCTTTTTTATTTACTAGAGGTATAACAACTGTTGTTTATCTCATATCAATGTTTTTAATTTCATGGCAATTAACTTTGATTTCAGCATTACTATTCACACTTTTAGGTGTGGGATTATCTAATTTAAATGCCAGAGTTAGAGAATCAAGTTTTGGTGTGACAAATGCTAATTCTAATTTTACATCTACAGCCGTAGAATTCATTAATGGCATTCGCACTGTTCACTCCTATGGTACTCAAGAATTTGAGCGCCAACGTTACTATAAAGCCAGCGATAAAGTAGTAAGTACTACAACTAAAATAGTCTTTACTTGGACACTTGTTAAACCAATTGCCGAAGGCGTAGCTACTACGGTATTGGTGGGAATGATTATTTTGGCATTCACTAGTCTGGTTAGTAATGGCACATTACAAGTTGCTTCTTTACTAACGTTTTTCTTTGTGCTGTTTCGTTTTATTCCATTTGTTCAAGATATTAATGGCACGAGAGCATTTCTCAGTACTTTACATGGCTCTGCAAACAACATTAATAATCTGCTGAGAACTGATGATAAAAATTATTTTCAGAATGGACATATTAAATTTAAAGGGTTAAAAAACTCAATCAATTTAGTATGTGTAGATTTTGGCTATGACGATGAAAATATAGTGCTGCATAATATTACCCTAACCATTGAAAAGGGAAAAATGACGGCATTGGTCGGAGCTTCTGGGGCTGGTAAAACAACTCTGGCTGATTTAATTCCTCGATTTTATAATCCTACAGAAGGAAATATTTACATCGATGAAACTGATATCAGATTATTTGAAATTAACTCTCTACGTTCCAAGATAGCAGTTGTTAGTCAGGATACTTTTATTTTCAATACAAGTGTTTGGCAAAATATTGCTTATGGAACTCCAGAAGCTACCAATGATGAAATTCAAGAAGCTGCTAAATTAGCCAATGCACTGGAATTTATTTTAGAAATGCCCCAAGGTTTTAATACCCAATTAGGAGATAGGGGTGTGAGATTATCTGGAGGACAAAGACAGCGAATTGCCATAGCCCGTGCCTTACTACGTAACCCAGAAATTTTGATTTTAGATGAAGCAACCAGCGCCTTAGATTCTGTATCGGAACGCTTAATTCAAGACTCATTAGAAAAGCTATCTGTTGGTAGAACAGTAATTGCGATCGCTCATCGTCTTTCTACTATTTCTAAAGCTGATAAAGTCGTAGTTTTGGAAGCAGGACGCATAGTAGAACAAGGCAAATATGAAGAATTACTCGCACGTCACGGCAAGCTTTGGGAATATCATCAGATGCAATACTATAATTCCTAATTCGCAATTATTTTCTGAATTCTGAGTATTATTTGTAGTTTTAACGAGGAAAAATCAATGATAAATCTTGGCTATCACACTGCTAAAATGCAGGGTAAATTTGTTCGTTCTGTATATAAAGCAGCTGTTTCTCAAATTGTTAGTATCCCGATAAAACAAACTCGGCAAGTTCCAATAAATATCTATGCCTTATCATGCGAACGTGACTTACCAGAACAAGTAGCAAGTATTCGCTCATTCATTCGTTATGTCGGTATTCCAAATAAATTTACAGTGATTTCTGATGGGAGTTACACTGAATCTAGTTGTAATTTACTCCGCCGTATCCATCCCTGCGTCGAGGTTGTACTTTTACAAAACTTCCTGAGAATAGATTTACCTCAATGCGTTCTTGATTATGCCAAACTACATCCAATGGGGAAAAAATTATCGGCATTAATGTCAATTCCTATTGATGGAACCACAATTTACACTGATTCAGATATTTTATTTTTTCCCGGTGGTGTAGACTTAATAAATTTAAGCAACTCTGACAACAAATACTCTCTTTATCTACCTGATTGTTCTATATCACTGGACGAACGAATTATCTATGATGATTCTGAAAAGTTAAATCCAGTGAATGGTGGATTTATCTTATTTAGGCATGAACTTGATTGGACTTTTGCCATTGAACGTTTAGCAAATCTACAAGAATATCCTAGTTATTTTACCGAACAAACAATCGTACATTTGACAATACATTTTAATCACGGTCAGCCTCTATGTTCAAAAAAATATATTTTGAATGTAGAAGATCAATTTATTTATGGAGATAAATCTGCAAGTAAACACATTGCTCTACGACATTATGTAAATGATGTCAGGCATAAATTTTGGTTTCATGTAGGCGGATAAATGAATCAAATATTTATTGCTCATATATACAAGTAATTAAATTCATAGCAATCACTAGTAATTAATGTCTAAAATCATTCATAAATTCCAGCAAAAATCCCAAAAATCGCCTGGAGAAATTTTTGCAGAAAATCTG
Organism: Nostoc linckia z4; assembly: GCF_002608075.1. Classification (GTDB taxonomy): domain Bacteria; phylum Cyanobacteriota; class Cyanobacteriia; order Cyanobacteriales; family Nostocaceae; genus Nostoc; species Nostoc linckia. The sequence goes on along the minus strand of NZ_LAHA01000078.1, from coordinate 25,535 downwards.
ATTTACCAATGTTCAAATTTTGAGGTTGGTGAAGGTGGAGGCGTTGAAACTTATTTAGCGGCTTTATTTGAACATCGTTCCCCTGATATTAGCGATCGCGTCATCAAATCACTGAAAAATGTTGACCAAAGCCAGTTTAAATTACTACATCTCCACAGCCCAGATTTACTATTGCACCTTACAGGTCAATGTCCTACAATATTCAGCGTTCATAATCACTCACTGTATTGTCCTAGCGGAACAAAATATTTAGCTGGAGAACAAACAATCTGCCATCGTAACTTCTCTTATTTGGGATGTACCTGGGGTAAATTAGTAGATAAATGTGGTAGTCGTAAACCTTTAAGAACTGTTAGAGAAATTCAAGGAACTCAGCAGTTTTTAGATGTCTTAAAAAAGATAAAAGTAACTTTTATTGCTAATAGCGAATATGTACGTCAACAGTTAATTAAAAATGGCATACCAGCCGAACAAACTGTAACAGTACACTGTGGTATCTCTCTCCCACAAACACCAACCGCACCCTTAAGTTTAGAAGTCCACCAAAATCAAAGAATTTTATTTGTTGGTCGGATTGTTTCTGATAAAGGTTTGGAATGGTTGATTAAAACCTTAATAGATACAAAGCCGCAAATTCACCTTGACATTGCAGGTGAAGGCTGGGAACGACCGCGCTTAGAAAAATTAGCAACTACCTTGGGATTGAATCACCGCATTACTTGGCATGGTTGGTGCGATCGCCATAAAATAAATCAGCTTTATCAACAGTGTTTTGCTGTCATCTTTCCCAGTGTTTGGCCTGAACCAGCCGGTCTTGTAACCCTAGAAGCCTATGCGCGTTATCGTCCTGTAATTGGTAGTGCAGTGGGAGGAATTCCCGAACATTTACGAGATGGAGAAACGGGTATTCTTGTCCCTGGTAATGATATTAAAAAACTAGCCCAAGCAATTAATTATTTGTCTACAGATTATCAAAAAAGCCTGGAAATGGGCAAACAAGGTCATGCTTTGTTGATGAGAGAATTTACAATGAATCGTCATGTAAATAATCTACGAACAATCTATGCAAAAACAATAGCTGAATTTGAATATCCAGGAAAAAAATAATATCAAATCCCTCAATAAACTGATGGAGAAAAATATGTCATTGCATCAACAACCATTAGTCAGCGTTATCATCCCTACTTATAATAGACCAGAGTATCTTCAGCAAGCGATCGCTAGCGCTGTGCAACAAACTTATCAAAACATTGAAATTATTGTTTCTGATAATTGTAGTCCAGAAAATCCCCAAGTAATTATCGAATCTTTTAATGATTCCCGGATTCGCTTTTGGCGACACAAGAAAAATGTGGGTATGCTTGCTAATCAGCAACACGCTTTTAAAATGGCGCAGGGTAAATATGTTGCTAGCTTGCATGACGATGATGTATGGAATCAAGATTTTTTAGCAAAGCTTGTACCACCATTAGAAGAAAACCCCGACTTAATTCTGGCTTTTTGCGACCAATATATAATAGATGCAAATGGCATCATTAATGATATTGGAACTGAAGAAAATACACGTGGTTTCAAACGCGATTTACTCACACCAGGAATTCATCAATCTTTCTCTAAAATTGGGTTAATAGATAAAAGTATACCCACTGCTGCATCTTGTGTAATTCGCAATCACTTTATTGATTGGGATAGTATTCCCTCAGAAGTTGGTGGAATGTGGGATTTATATTTAACTTACCTTTGTTGTATATCTGGTGGTGGTGCTTACTATTATCCAGAAAGATTGACTAGATATCGCGCCCACGAACAAACTGATACCATGCTTAGTGGTAGTCGAGATATACAAGCAAAAATTCGCAAAGCTAAAAGCGAAATGTTTTGTTATCAAGTGTTTATGGAAGATAGTCGTCTAAAAGAATTTAGAACGCACTTTCAACAAAAATGGTTGGAAGCAAATACCACATTGGGAATTGGTTTGTTACGAAGTGAAGATGTAGCCGCAGCACGTCCTTATTTTTGGCAAGCGTTGAAAAAACAAAAATTTAATTTGCGAACTCTGGCGGCGCTGACTCTGAGTTTTACTCCGCGATTTTTTACAACTAAGTTAATAGGATTATCGAAATAATATAGATATTTTCTGACGAACCACAGAGACGCAGAGGACACAGAGAAAGAAGGAAGGGTGAGCGAAAAAAGGTGTGGGGAGTGTGGGAAGTGTGGGGAGTGTGGGCAGTGTGGAGGGTAATTTTTTGGATACTTAGCTAGAAATCCCACACAAAATTTCGTTCACCCCAGAGAAAGAAGGAAGATTATTTATTATTTCGTGTTTTGGTGTGAGCTATTATTCCTAATAAATGCAGTGTATGAAAATTTGTATTGTTACTCATAAAATCAAAAAAGGCGATGGTCAAGGCAGAGTCAACTACGAAGTTGCTAATGAAGCAATCCGTCGCGGTCATCACCTCACATTATTAGCAAGTGAAATTGCACCGGAATTAGAAGATAATACTCAAGTTAATTGGATTAAAATTCCAGTTCAAGGCTATCCCACAGAATTTATACGTAATTTTATCTTTGCCCAAAAAAGTGCAAATTGGTTGCGTCAACATCGCTCAGACATTGATTTAATCAAAATTAATGGTGCGATTAATATGGCTGCTGCTGATGTGAATGCTGTACATTTTGTACATAGTTCGTGGTTGCGATCGCCAGTGCATATTTCTCGCAATCGCCGAGATTTATATGGTTTATATCAGTGGCTATTTACTGCTTTTAATGCCCGTTGGGAAAAACAAGCTTTTCAAAAAGCTAAGGTTGTTGTCGCTGTATCAGAAAAGGTAGCCCAGGAATTAATTAATATTGGTGTTCCTCGTTCTCGCATCCGGGTAATTGTTAATGGCGTAGACTTAGAAGAGTTTACCCCTGGTGAAAGTGACCGCCAAAAATTAGGTTTACCAGAAAATGTCACCCTCGCACTGTTCGCCGGAGACATCCGCACACCCAGGAAGAATTTAGATACAGTTTTGCACGCCTTAACTCAAGTTCCTGATTTACATCTGGTAGTGGTGGGTCACATCGAAGGTAGTCCCTTTCCCCAATTAGCGGCTTCTTTGGGGTTAAATGAACGCGTGCATTTTGTCGGATTTCGCCGTGATATCCCCGAAATTATGCGGTCAGTGGATTTATTTATTTTTCCTTCCCGATATGAAGCTTGCAGCTTGGTATTGTTAGAAGCACTGGCTTCAGGATTGCCAGTAATTACTGCCACAGCTACCGGGGGTGCAGAGTTAGTAACATCAGAATGCGGCATCGTCTTACCAGACTCGGATGATATCGACGCATTAGCAACAGCATTGATGTCCTTAACCAGGGAACAATCCCTGATGCAACAAATGAGTCAAGCTGCTCGTTCTGTGGCAGAACAACACAGTTGGACTACTATGGCACAAACTTATGTGGATCTATTCGAGGAGTTAAGCAAAAATGCGGAACACTGTTCTGATACCGACTTATCGCCGTCCACAAGACCTATCACGCTGCCTTTTGGCGCTACAGGAGCAAACTAAACCAGTCCATCAAGTGATAGTGGTTGTCCGCGACACGGATGCACAAACTTGGGAATTTCTTAACCAATTCAAAGCTGACAATTTGCCACTACAAACTGTGAAAGTTACACAACCGGGAGTAGTAGCAGCCCTCAACGCCGGACTCAAAGAAGTGCAGGGCGATATTGTTTCCATTACTGATGATGATGCTGCACCCCATCCCGATTGGTTAGAACGCATCGCCGCTTACTTTGCTGGTGACAGTAGTCTTGGCGGTCTTGGTGGACGCGATTGGATACACCACGGTGAAAAATTAGAAAACGAATCCCGCTTGGTGGTTGGTCGTTTGCAGTGGTTTGGACGCGTAATAGGTAACCATCATCTGGGAGTCGGAGAACCCCGCGAAGTCGATATTCTCAAAGGCGTAAACATGAGTTTTCGCAAACAAGCCATCGGACAATTGCGCTTTGACCAACGAATGCGGGGTACAGGAGCGCAAGTACACTTTGAAATGGCATTCACCTTAGCATTAAAGCGAGCTGGTTGGAAGATAATTTACGACCCTAAGGTTGCTGTAGAACACTACCCAGCACAACGTTTTGATGAAGACCAGCGAAACAACTTTAATGAAATTGCCTTGATTAATTTAGTTCATAATGAAACCTTAGTTTTATTAGAACATCTATCATTTATCCGCAGGATTATATTTTTATTCTGGGCAATCTTAATTGGAACCTGCGATAGTTTTGGCTTAATACAATGGCTGCGATTTTTCCCCAAACAAGGACATTTGGCAAGTAAAAAATTGTTGGCATCTTGGCGGGGACGTTGGCAAGGATATAGAGAATTTAGAATTCAGAATTCAGAATTCAGAATTCAGAATTAAAGAATATGTTTGCCAAATTTCTTTGTAGCAGATTTGAAATTTCGCCAATATCCAATTTAATACCAATGAAAAATAATACAAAATTTGAGTTAATTGGTATAAATCTATAAGCTAAAACTAAAGCTGATTTTACTCCTGACTCCTGACTCCTGAATTCTGACTCCTGAATTCTGAATTCTGACTCCTGAATTCTGACTCCTGACTCCTGACTCCTGACTCCTGAATTCTGACTCCTGACTCCTGACTCCTGACTCCTGAATTCTGAATTCTGACTCCTGACTCCTGACTCCTGACTCCTGATATATAAATCCAAAGTTGAATGATTTCCAAGCAGATACTTTATAATAGTTTTTCACAAGAAAGCTATTCTCCTGAGGAGCGATCGCCACAGGGTTGGATAGCGATCGCTGGCTTTATCCTATTAACTATAGTTTGCTATTTTGCCGGTGCTACTGCTGCATTGCGCCTAATTTATCCGGTGACAGCTTTAGTAGTAGCTGTGTTTTTATACTTGCGCCATCCCATTCTCTACATCGGCTTTACTTGGTGGATATGCTTTCTCACACCCTTAGCTACCCGCCTAGTTGATTATCGAGTCGGCTGGGATCCCACGCGCCAAATGCTAATAGCACCATACTTGGTGGTGTTTGTCACCATTGCAACTTTCTTGCGACGGTTTAAAAGTGCCTATTACCAAGGTGGCTTACCGTTTATTTTAGCTTTTATCGGAGTCTTCTACGGTTTTTTAGTAGGTTTAATTTACAACGCACCAGTTCCCGTAGCACGCGGTTTATTAGATTGGCTAGGGCCAATTATTTTTGCTTTTCACTTATTCATTAACTGGCGAGATTATCCTAGCTATCGCCAAAATTTTCAGCGAATATTCCTGTGGTGTGTGTTAATTTTAGGAGCTTATGGTGTATACCAATTCGTTGTTGCTCCTGAGTGGGATAGATACTGGCTCATAGAATCGAAACTATTCATGAGTGCTGGTAATCCCGTACCTTTTGGAATGCGTGTTTGGAGTACATTACACTCAGTCGGCCCCTTTGGCTCCGTCATGCAAGCTGGATTATTATTATTATTTACTACTTCTGGAAGTTTAATTTTTCCAGCTTCAGCCGTTGGTTATTTATCCTTTTTATTGACACAAGCACGAACAAATTGGGGCGGCTGGTTATTGGGAATAATTATGATTGTAGGTTCAGTGAAAACCCGGATTCAAATGCGCTTAATCACCATAATTGTCGTCATGGCAATTTGTGTTGTACCATTAACAACCATCGAGCCAATTTCTGGGGTTGTGTCAGAGCGGTTGCAAACTTTTTCCAACCTCGAAGAAGATAATAGTTTTAGAGATAGATCCCAAAGTTACGACAAAAACCTGAGTTTAGCTCTTTCTAACGCTTTAGGTAACGGATTAGGAAATATTTGGAAAGTCAACGAAAAAACCGGACAAATCGAAGTAGTAGTAATTGACAGTGGCATTCTAGATATGTTTTTTACCCTTGGTTGGTTTGGAGCTATATTTTATATGGGTGGATTAATTTTATTAATTATTAATGTTAGTAAATATAGCGAAGGCCGTTTTGATAGTTTTATCAGCGCTGCCCGCGCCATTGGTATTAGTTCTGCAACACAACTAATTATTGGTAGCGGTATGTTGAGCGTAGCCGGCATGATTCTCTGGGGATTTTTAGCAATGGCGATGGCAGGACACAAATATTATGTTCATCAACAAAAATTTTGACCTCCCAATTTTTTCAAAACACAAAACAACTCTCAATTAATCCTTTGCGTTCCTTTGCGTTTAAAAATTCAAACATTGGGGATGCTCCCTAATTTTCTCCCTACATTCACCTTTACTCAACAAATTAAAATTATGAAAGCAATTATTGTAATGCCATTAGCCGAACAACGAGGCGGCGGTGAAATGATGCTTTGGGATTTGATGCAGCAAGGACGTAATACTGGTGTCGAGTGGCTAGTGATATTTTTAGAAAACGGCCCAATGGTAGAACAAGTAAAATCCCTTGGTATCGACACACGAATTGTAGAAATTGGACGTTTGCGCCAAATTCACCGTTTTGTTGCTGCTGTCTGGCGGATAGCTGCCATCGCCCGCCAGGAAAATGCAGATATAATTGTCAATTGGATGTGGATAACGCACATATCCGGAGGTTTAGCGGCGATGTTGGCGGGGTTACCTGCTGTGTGGTATCAGCTAGAAGTACCCAGCGATAAGCCTTTGTTAGTGCGACTTGCCACTTTAATTCCAGCGCGGGCAATTATTACCCTCTCCCAAGATGGTAAGCAAGCACAAGCCGAGATTTGGCCGCACAGACCCACACCGTTGGTGTATCCTGGTGTGGCGCTAGACAGATTTCAACCCGATGCTTTACCTTCTCCCCAAGAAGCACGGCGAAAGTTGGGCTTACCTTTACACGGGCCATTAATTGGAATTGTGGGACGATTGCAACGATGGAAGGGAATGCATGTATTAGTACAAGCAATGCCGAAAATTTTACAACAGTATCCCGATGCCCATTGTGTAATAGTCGGCGGTAAGCACGATTTTGAACCAGATTATGAGGACTTTTTAACAGCAGAAATCGCCGCTTTAGGTTTGAAAGAACAAGTAATTATGGCTGGGTTACAGCGCAATATTCCAGAGTGGGTACAGGCGATGGATGTATTTGTCCATGCATCTGATAAAGAACCCTTTGGCATTGTGATTATTGAAGCGATGGCCCTGGGTAAACCTGTAATTGCTGGGGATGCAGGCGGGCCAACGGAGATTATTACAGATGGAATTAATGGATTATTAACACCTTACGGCGATGCGGATAAATTAGCGATCGCTATTCTCCGTTATCTTAACGAGCAAGAATTCGCCCAAAGTGCAGGAATAGCCGCTAGGCAACGCGCCCTAGATTTTTCAACCCATAGTTATGCTCAAAACTTTATCAATACCGTTCGCTCTCTAATACCAAGTGTTTCATAATGAGGCTACAGGCATGACAAAAGGAGATACATTTTCATAAGCTTTTGCTGCTTGTAATACTAGTAAATCTCTGTATTTAGCTGCGACAATTTGTATACCTACAGGTAGGCCGTTTTTGGTGAAACCACAAGGCACAGAAGCGGCTGGTTGTTGTGTCAAATTAAAAACATAAGAAAAAGGCGACCAATCTTGCTGGGGATTGTCAATATATGATTGGGGTCTGTTTTGTCCCACGGGAAAAGCGACTACAGGTAAGGTGGGAGTAATTAGTAAATCGTAGTTTTGATGAAAGTGTTGCAGATGTCTTCCTAGAGCTTCACGAGCATCTTGGGCTTTGATGTATTGTGATAGAGTAAGGCGATCGCCTTCTCTAGCGCTAGCCTGTAACCCTTCTTCAATTACAGCTTGTTGTTCTGGACTAAAACCACCCAGTAGCTTGGCTGCACCGACTTGCCAGAAGGTTTGAAAAATACTCCGGGGATTGGCAAAACCAGGATCGATTTGCTCCACAACAGCGCCGAGTTTGGCAAAAACATCAACTGCGCCTCTCACTAAGGCAGCTACTTCTGAATCGACATCGGCGTATCCCAAGTTCGGACTATAAGCAATTCGCAGTCCAGCTACACCGCGATTTAAATCCAAAGTATAGTCTTGTTGCTCCTCTGGTAAAGCATACCAATCACGGACATCAGGATGGGCAATAACATTTAACGCTACTGCTGCATCGGTAACAGTGCGAACTAGAACGCCAATATGAAACAATGTTCCAGTATGGGCTGATGGATAACCAGCTACACGTCCAAAAGTGGGCTTGAAACCAAATACCCCAGTTAAGGCCGCCGGTGTTCTTGATGAGCCACCGCCATCTGTACCCAAATGAAGAGTACCCATCCCTAATGCAGCAGCCACAGCCGCCCCGCCGCTACTACCTCCGGGAGTTAGTTCTGTATTCCAAGGATTGCGGGTAATGCCAGTCAGGGGACTATCGGTGACACCCTTCCAGCCAAATTCTGAGGTTGTGGTTTTTCCCAGTAATACTGCTCCCTGTTCCCGTAGACGGGCTACCGCAGGTGCATCTTCTTCCCAAGGTTGATTGGTGATAATCGCTTTACTTCCCCGGCGCGTTGGTAAACCCTTGGTTAACAGCAAATCTTTGGCAGTAAAGGGTATACCATCCACCAAGCCCAAGGGATTACCATTGAGCCAGCGCACTTCTGAAGCCTGGGCTTCCACAAGAGCAGTCTTTTCATCAACGATCGCAAAGGCATTAACTGAGCTATTGTAAGTATCGATCCGTTCTAGGGCGGCTTTGGTTGCTTCAACTGGTGACAACTGGCGATCGCGGTATAGTGGTAAGAGTTGAGAAGCAGAGAAATTAGCAATTTCTGACATATTTATTGAATAAGAATTAGCGATTTTTAGGTAGGAAAGTCACGACGCTTGAGCAGAGAAAGCAGTGCGATACCTTCAGCTAAGAGTTTATCAACAGCACCTTCCTGGCGATCGATAACGCAGAGTGCGTAATCAATTTGTGCCCCAAGTTGACGAAGCTGATGGACTGAGACGACGATTTGACCGCCAGAAGTGACTACATCTTCTACAATCAGCACTTTCCGATTATTAATCTCTGCACCTTCCGCTAATCGGGAAGTTCCATATTTTTTCGCTTCTTTTCTGACGAAAGCAGTAGGTAAGCCAGAGTATTGTGATAAGAGTGTCACTATGGAAATGCCACCAAGTTCCAGACCTGCAAGTACTTCGATATCACTAGGAATGAGAGTAACCATCTGCCTAACAATAGCATTAAGTAAAATTGGATCTGCCTCGAACTGATACTTATCAAAGTATTCGTTTGATATTCGTCCGGAACGAAGTTTAAAAGATCCAGTCAGATGTGAAATTGCATAAATTTGCTTTGCTAGTTCACTTTTAATTGTTTCGATTTCGACTGTTTTATTGAAAATTTCCATCTATTCAACCTTGCTGTAAAAACTTTGCTATATCCAATTCAGCACCTTGATATTTATCGAATTAATAATGATTTGTAAAATCCTGTAATTAAACTCGCAGCAACAACAAGCCATTTGTAAAAGCTTCATCCCACAAAGGAGATTTCTGTATTTCTGACACAGAAACAGGTGGATTTATAGGTTCATCGCCATTACTCAAGAAAGATTGCTCTGATTGTAGAGATAATTGCCAATAACCTACATCACGCCACTTACCAAATTTAAAACCAACTCGATGAAACACTCCCACAGGTACAAAACCAACAGCTTCATGTACAGCTACACTGGGTTGATTGGGTAAAGCGATGGCAGCTACAACGTTATAAAATCCTTGCAGTTGTAGTAACTTAAATAGCACCGTATACAAGGCTTTAGCAATTCCTTTGCGGCGATGATTTTCACTGACGTACACTGATGATTCTACAGACCATTGATAAGCCGCACGGGTACGATAAGGACTAGCATAAGCGTAGCCTGCAAGTTGACCATTAATTTCGCAAACTAGCCAAGGCATCTTTTGTTGATAGCTCTGAATCCGGTTTTGAAACTCTGTTTCGCTTGGCGGTTCTAATTCAAAGGAAATTGTAGTTTCCTGGACAATCGGTGCATAAATTTCCAGCATTTGTAATGCATCGTTTTCATGGGCTAGTCTGATTGTCGCTTTCACTGTAATACTTGTCTTTTAGCAAACCAACTAAAGAATAAAGCTGTTCCCAATCCCCAAACACCATTAAGTAGTATACCTGTAATCATTGCTGCTGGTTTCCAACCACCTGCTATGGGCTGACCTTTCAATGGTGCAACAATAAACCAGGCAATCAATGTCGGTGCAATAGCACCAAATATTAGCGCCGCTAACCAATAATTTTTGTTTACTTGCCAACGTACTGTAATCCCTGCCCAAACTAAACCCCAAATTCCTCCCCAAAAAGCACTTGAGAGTAATTGCGGTACACCAAAAGGTTGTGTGGGTGTAATTTGATAGGCTGGACGTTGAGCAAAATTAATTGCATGTAGCAGCGCCAGTAAACCTTGGTGAAATACCAAGACTGCGACAAAGCCAGCAACAAAAGCTAGGGTAAATCTATATACTTCTGTTTTTTGAGTCATTCGATAACTTGCTTCGTAAGAACAATTTGTGATAAATTCCTATAAAGATAAAATACGGCAACTCAATCAATTTATCGTATTTTGTCTCATAACTCAATCTCCAAACCTATGCCTAACAAAGGGTGCTGAGTGCCTAGATCGACGAAGCACATCAGCACTCTTTTGTAACAATTTGGAATACAGTCTGCCATGCAAATTCAAACAGTTGGTATTTTAAGTCCGGGAGACATGGGGCAGGCCATCGCTGCGGTGCTTAATCAACATGGATTGAAGACGATTGCTGCCTTGGAAGACCGGAGCGATCGCACTCGACAATTAGCCGCCGCAGCCAATGTCCAAGATGTGGGTTCCCTCAAGCAATTGGTCATTGAATCCGATGTGGTGTTGTCAGTGCTAGTTCCCGCCGCCGCTAAAGAAGCAGCCCAAGAAGTAGCCCAAGCAATAAGTAGCGTTGGTAAGAGTATTTTATATGTTGATGCCAATGCGATCGCACCAGAGAAAGTTAAAAGTGTTGCCCAAATCATTGAATCCAACGGCGGGCAATTTGTCGATGCCTCAATTATTGGCCCGCCTCCACGGGTTCCCAATCGCACCCGCATCTATGCATCTGGAAAACAGGCCATTGAACTCGAACAATTGAGAGATTATGGTTTAGATGTGCGGGTAATTGGCGATGAAATTGGCCAAGCTTCTGGGTTAAAAATGTGCTATGCAGCACTGACAAAAGGATTAACAGCAATCGGTACAGAATTGTTGATTGCAGCCCATCGCTTAGGTTTAGACCAACAACTGTGGGATGAAGTGTCTACCAGCCAACCAGAATTAGCAAAAATACTGACTCGTTCCTTACCATCCATGACACCAAAAGCACATCGATGGGTGGGAGAAATGGAAGAGATTGCAGACACATTTCAAGCCTTAGATTTGACAGAGCGAATTTTTCAAGGTGCAGCCGATGTTTATCGGTTGGTAAAAGAAACATCTTTGGGTAGGGAAACACCGGAAGAAAGCGATCGCGATCGTCCCCTACCAGACATCGTTACTACCCTTTCCCAAGAAACTTTAAATGTTGAGAGTTGAGCTTATCCCACGCCTAAAAACAGATGCTTGCTTTTTTGGATGATCGCGAGTCGCACCAGGGATTAATAGCGATCGCCTAGATTATCTGTCAATACGAGCCACTAAGCGCTGAAATAGACCTTCTTGAACCAATTTTTCAGCATCGATACATACTAATAAGCTCCCTGCAAGAATCTCTGAATTGTAAGAACTCCTGATTTCTTTTCTAAGATAGGGTCTGATGTACCAACACAAAAGCTCAGTAAAATCATGTCAAATATATCACTATCTAAAACTCTATCATCACCTAAAAAAAACATACTTAATCTGACTTTTATGAAATTTCTATAAAATTCATAATTTTGTATATTTTTATGTATATTTTTTGGTTGTTTTTCAATTTCTGCTGGAACTTCAGTATTAATAAACAGATGATTATTTTGGAATAATTGAAGTTGAAATGCTCCAATTAAATCAAGATTGTTTCGGCTAGCAATAATGCTTGTTCCATCAGCTAAAAAACTGAAAATTTGGCGAGCGGAGTTTTTGCTAAAAAACTAAGATGACCGCGTTGGTGACCTGTTTATAATAAGTGAAATAAAAGTTTTAAGATAGTTGTCTTCCCAGAACCATTGTCGCCATAAAGGATGATTAGTGAAAAATCTATGTGAAGGTTATTATCTTTTTTTTTCCAAACTATATGTATACTTCCCAAAGAGCCGTTCTACTTCAATACGAACTACTGATAAGGGAGGTCTACCTGTGTTTATATTAAGCATCTGCATAAAAATTTCTGTTCCTTATTTCAATCGGTAAGGTTGTAAAATTTGAAATTTATTTTACTCCCCTAATTACATTTTATAGTTCAGTTAGATGGCAATTAACTCTTAAATTACATTTAGATAAATCTAGCTGCAATAGTTAATTGCCTTTAACTAATTCACATCCTTTACGCCTTAAACGTCAACACCGGACTCAACCGCGCCACAACATCAACCATTCCTGCTGCAACCTGGACATCAATTACAGACTGAATCGGTTTGTAAGCGGCTGGTGCTTCTTCAATGCGGCGTTCTTCACGCAATGTGATGCAGTCTACTCCAGTTAATCCGAGTTCTGCCTCACTTTCGGATGCACCTCTGCGATTAAGATCGAAGCGAGAACGAAGTCTTCCCGCCCCGTGTGAAGCAGAATTACAAAATGCTGGATTACCTCTGCCCACCATTAAATAAGAATAATCACCCATTGAACCAGGGATAATCACTGGTTGCCCTGCATAGGCTGGACAAGCGCCTTTACGCGTTACCCACTTGTCAATTTTGGATTTTGGACTTCGGCTACGCTCAGTCGAACGATTTTGGATTTTGGATTGTAGAGACATTGTGTAGGATGTTTCTACATCTTCAATTTGTGGCAAGGTGATGTTGTGCGGTAAGTCATAAACTAGAGGTGCTTCCACATCTTTGTATACTTCTCGCAAACGCAGACGTAGTAGTTCCGCCAGCAGCAGGCGATTGACAAAGCCATAATTAGCGGCTGTGGCCTCGGCTTGCAGGTAACTAGCAACTAATTCCGGATGGGAAGAAGTTGAAAGAGGAAAAATCTGAGAATCAGGGTATTTCAAATTTTTTTGCCAAGCGGCTTTGGCTTTATCTCGCCACATTCCCCCGATGTACTTGCCCACATTTCGAGAACCAGAGTGAATCATAAAGGCCAGTTGTCCCTCGCGCACTCCCCAGGCGTGGGCAAGTGTGCGATTTTCTACTTTATCAACTCGCTGCACTTCTACAAAATGATTGCCGCCGCCAATGGTTGCCAGTCCGCCATCGCGCACTAGTCCAACATCGGAAACCAATTCTTCAGGGGCGAGTTTCCAGTTACCATTCATTGAACCACCTAAGAAAATGCGTTCGCTTTCTTCGGTAAGTTGTTGCAAATCAGACTTAACTACACTCCCCGTAGGCCGATCTAGCATGGCATCTAACCAACCGGGAACTCCGTACTGAAATAACGCCCGCATTGCTTGAGCAGTCATCGTTACATCCCGCGTACCGAAGAAATAATCCCCCTTCATCCGTTCTACAAATTGGTCGCGCTTGGTGAGAAATTCCTCAATTGTCAAATCAGCTACATGCAAACGCATTCCACAATTGATGTCAGAACCGACAGCACTGGGGATTACCTGACCCACAGTTTCTACGACTGAACCAATGGCGACCCCTGCATCACCAGGATGAAAATCAGGCGTAGCACAGGCACGACACACGCATCCTCCAGATGGGTGTCTAACACTTGCCAAATTCGCTAACTGCTTGAGTGCCTTGGCTTCTACGGGAAAATCTTCCGGTAGTAGTACTTCTGCTACAGGAGCATCAAGAGAATTAGCTAGACGAACAGAATAAGTGCGATCGCTGTAAGTTACATCCAAACCCTGCCGCCCTAAAGCACGCAGGAGACGTTTTAAATTTTTTGGCTGCATGAAAACTCCAAAATAAAGTCTTTTGTAAGACTTTTTGTTGTGAAGAGGTTAGGAGACTTGGGTTCAGCAGCCGCGTCTCAAGCGATGGGGGTTATTTTCCCGGAATTGTGGGGAAAACAACGGATATATCAACTTAATAGCACACAGTTTCATCTGGTGACAAGTTTTTGTAGCATATTGTATTTTTGAAACTTTGAAAAATCTCTAGACTCTCCAGCCAGCTGGAGAGTCTAGGATAAATTCAAGGCGATTCCTCAGCCAGAAATGAGAAATTTCTCAGGTGTCAGGTATACGCCCCAGTCATCCAGCTTGGCGTGGCGAGGTTGTTCATTTTATCCCGTAAATCTATGACTTTCCAACTTACAGTTCCCAACATGGCTTGTTCTGCTTGTGCAAACACCATCACCAAAGCACTTCAGGCTGTCGATGCCAATGCTAGCGTTGAGGCCGATCCAACAACCAAGCTTGTCAGCGTAGAAACTCAAGCATCAGAAACAGCGATTAAAGAAGCGTTAGCTGCTGCTGGCTATCCAGTCGCGTAAACGGGGTTGGGGAGATGGGGAGACAAGGGAGAGGGGGTAGACAAGGGAGAAAGATTGCTACCTTGTCCCCCTTGTCTACCTTGTCCTCTTCCCAATGCCCCATGCCCCATGCCCAATTCCCAATTCCCAATATGGATACTCTCACACTCAAACTTCGAGGTATGAGCTGCGCCGCTTGTGCCAATAATGTCGAAAAGGCGATTCGTTCGGTTCGCGGGGTGATTGACTGCAATGTTAACTTTGGAGCTGAACAAGCCGCTATCAATTACGATCGCTCTCTCACCAATTTAGAACAAATCCAAGGTGCGATCGCCGCTGCGGGTTACTCTTCCTACTCACTTTCCGAAGAAATCCTGTCTCAAGAAGATGATGCCGAGATAGCAACTAGACAAGCAAAACAACGCGAACTTTTTCTCAAAGTAACGGTGGGAGGTGTAATCAGCAGTTTCCTGTTTTTGGGATCGCTGCCAATGATGATTGGGGTAAATTTGCCTTTCATTCCCAGTTTCCTGGAGAATCCTTGGCTACAGCTAGTGCTGACAACACCCGTCGTTTTTTGGTGTGGTGGTTCTTTTTACCGCAATGGTTGGAAAGCTTTTAAGCGTCATACGGCGACGATGGACACGCTGATTGCTTTGGGTACAAGTGCAGCCTATCTATATTCTTTGTTTATTACCGTTTTCCCTGGATTTTTTATTGCTCAGGGCTTGGTTCCTCATGTTTATTATGAAGTTGCAGCCATTGTCATTACCTTAATTTTGCTGGGGCGATTATTAGAAAATCGCGCCAAGGGACAAACTTCTGAAGCTATCCGCAAACTTATGGGACTCCAAGCCAGAGATGCCAGAGTTATCCGTAACGGTGTGGAAGTTGATGTTCCCATTGCTGAAGTCAAAATCAACGATGTGATTTTGGTACGTCCTGGGGAAAAGATTCCTGTAGATGGCGAAATCATTGCAGGGGTTTCTACGGTAGATGAAGCGATGGTGACCGGTGAAAGTTTGCCAGTCAAAAAGCAACCAGGAGATGAAGTGATTGGGGCAACGATAAACGGTGCGGGTGCATTTCAGTTTCGTGCAACACGAGTGGGAAAAGATACGTTTTTGGCTCAAATCGTCAAACTAGTGCAACAAGCCCAAGGTTCCAAAGCACCAATTCAGCGCTTGGCAGATCGAGTGACGGGATGGTTTGTACCAGCTGTAATTGCCATTGCGATCGCCACTTTTATCATTTGGTTTAGCTTCACAGGCAACCTCACCTTAGCAACCATGACAACGGTAGGTGTATTGATTATCGCTTGTCCTTGTGCTTTGGGTTTAGCTACCCCGACTTCTGTCATGGTGGGAACCGGCAAAGGTGCAGAAAATGGAATTTTGATTAAAGGCGCAGACAGCTTAGAACTAGCACACAAAATCCAAACCATCGTTTTAGATAAAACCGGTACTTTAACTGTGGGTAAACCTACGGTTACAGATTTTGTCACCGTCAACGGCACAGCCGATGGTAACGAACTCAAAGTTTTACAGTTAGCAGCAACAGTAGAACGAAATTCCGAACATCCTCT
Organism: Nostoc linckia z4; assembly: GCF_002608075.1. Taxonomy (GTDB): domain Bacteria; phylum Cyanobacteriota; class Cyanobacteriia; order Cyanobacteriales; family Nostocaceae; genus Nostoc; species Nostoc linckia. The sequence goes on along the minus strand of NZ_LAHA01000078.1, from coordinate 9,337 downwards.
AGCGTCCGCTGTTGTCAGGTATGCCGAATCTCAAGAAGTGAATTTAGTAGAGGCTAACAACTTTCAAGCGATGCCTTCGGCAAGCCACTTCGTGGCTAACGCAGGTAGCGGCGTGCAAGCAATTGTTAGCGATCGCCTGGTGCAAATTGGTACCCAACGCTGGTTAACAGAACTCGGAATTAATACCAAGGCTCTCCAGCAGTATAAAGATACATGGGAAGCTGCTGGGAAAACAGTTATTTTGATTGCCGTCGATGGCGAAATAGAAGCAGTAATGGGTATTGCCGATGCCCTGAAACCTTCATCCGCAGCAGCCGTGAAAGCACTGCAAAAGCTGGGTTTAGAAGTAGTAATGCTTACCGGAGATAATCAGAAAACTGCGGAGGCGATCGCCCAACAAGTTGGCATCACACGAGTATTTGCCGAAGTCAAACCAGATAGAAAAGCGGCGATTATTCAATCTCTGCAACAGGAAATGGCAAAAAGGACACGGGGACACGGGGACACGGGGACACGGGGACAAATGGATAGAAACAATTCTTTCACCGTGTCCCCGCGTCTCCCCCTCCCCGCGTCTCCTCCTCTCCCCACCCCCCACTCAATTGTCGCAATGGTAGGTGATGGTATCAATGATGCTCCAGCACTAGCGCAGGCTGATGTGGGAATTGCCATCGGTACGGGGACAGATGTGGCGATCGCAGCGAGCGATATCACGCTTATTTCTGGAGATTTACAAGGAATTGTGACGGCTATTCAACTTAGTCGCGCTACTATCAACAATATTAGGCAAAATCTCTTTTTTGCTTTTATTTACAATGTTATCGGCATTCCTATTGCAGCTGGAATTCTCTTCCCAATCTTCGGTTGGTTACTCAATCCCATTATCGCCGGAGCCGCGATGGCTCTTTCTTCAGTTTCTGTTGTCAGCAACGCCTTAAGATTGCGTAAATTTCAACCAAAAACTAGCTGAATTTTGGATTTTAGATTTTAGATTTTGGATTGGGAATAGCCTTGGTGAATCAGGGTTTATGCGATCCAAAATCCCAGACATAATTTTTCAGATGATTACCCAATCCCCAGTCCCTTTTACTTGGTATTAGCAAATGTTCAGCAAAAAAATGCTTTGGGGAAATTTGGCTGCTTTATTTCTGCTAACTGGAACATCAACCGTAGCCTTAGCAGAAATGCCAGTTCATTCAGAACAAAACAGCCAATTTCACCACATAGAGCAACCTTTAGGCTTGAAAGTTGGTGTGGCGATCGCTGGTTTAGCCTTAATTGGGCTAGAGTTGTGGTGGTTTCTCCTCTACGTAGCCGATGAATAAGTTAAATCGGTGGCAGGAAATATACTTATATTACAAAATGTAATAACATTCATAACCACACCATAAAAAAGTTGATAATTCATAAGAATTATCCGAATATAACTTATGCGAATTGATTTTATCTTGCTGACTTTCTTCAGTGTCGTTAGCTTCATTCCCCTATTGAACTCTGAAATTTCACAGGTTAAAGACCAAAAATTATTGCAGAAAAATCATACGGATAAGTTATCCACCAAAAAAATCTTATCTGTTGATGGCAGTAATATTCGGACATTGAGAGAAATCTTTGAGATTAGATGGATACCAGCAGGTTCAATGGAAACTACTTTATATGGTAGTCCAGTGCAATGGAATGCAGATTATGTATTAGCTGATAAATTTGTTTACAATTCTGAATTGCCTAAACGTGGCGATATTATTATATTTAAGCCTACTGAAAAATTGACACAGCTAGAGTATACAGAACCATTTATCAAGCGGATTATTGCTCTACCTGGAGAAAAAGTAGAACTGAGAAAAGGTAAAGTATATATTAACAATCAGCTTCTTCAAGAAAAGTATATTGATCCCAAACAAAAAACAACTATAGATGTTTGTGCATCGGACGAACAACCACCTGTTTTGTCTAAACCTCAAACTCTACCACCTAACTCGTATTTAACACTAGGTGATAATCGCACTAATAGTTACGATAGTCGTTGTTGGGGTTTTGTTCCTAAAGAAAATATTATTGGGCGAGTAGTCAGAAGAGTTTGGCCTCTAGAAAGTAAACTTGATTTAGATGAAACCCGCAATCAACAACAGTATTCTTTAGAAGAATTGTATCTCAAAAATGTAGGTTTTATAGTAGCTCCAAATAATTTAAATGATTCTATTAATTTCTTTCAAAAGTATTTAGGAGATGCTCAGAAAAACCGGGATATTAACGGTGAAATTACAGCATTAAGACATCTTTCTTTGTATAGTATAATGCTTGGTTATAAAAACGATCGAGCGATGAATTATTCTCAACAGTTCTTAAATATCGCACGTAAACATAAAATTTCGGGAGCAGAAACTCAAGCTTTGGCATATATGTCTTTTGCTTCTTTCCTTAAAGGCGATCCTAATTTAGCCATTGATTACGGGCAGCAAGTTTTACCACTGGTACAAAAAAATCAAGATGATTACAGTGAATATACTGCGCTATTGAGTCTGGCGATCGCTCATGTATATTTAAATGATTGCTCTAAATATCAGCTTTTTTATAGTCAAAGTTTATCTGTTTTAAATAGACTTCCAACCTCAAACAAAAAAATACTACAAGAACAAATATTTCCTATTTTTGAACAAGTAAATGTAAAAGCTTGTTTACCACTATCAAAACTATAAAGACCATTTATCGAACAGAATAGAGGCGTCAGTCGTCAGAATTCAGCAATATTTTCTGTGCGAGTGGCGGATAGCGAAGCGTAAAGCCTGCGGCATGGCTTCGCTTAGAGCGACGCAGGAGCGTCTGAATAACCGGGTTTAATACCCCCACCAAATCGTAGATTTGGTGGTCTTTAAGACGCTCGCGGACTCGCTTTCCGCGTCGCTATCAGTCGCGGGTCTGAATTCCTGACTGATTTATTCTGACTCCTGAATTCTGAATTCTGAATTCTTCTTCAAAAAGTAAATCAAAAGGTAGTGGCGTGTCAAGGCTAAAATAGTGCATCAATAAACTCTTGTGGGGTGGGCATCTTGCCCGCCCGGACGGGTGAGGACACCCATCCCACAATAAAATCTATTCCAACATTTAAGGCTTGACACGCCAGTAGGGTGTGTTACGGCTGTGTAGGAATTTGAGCGTTTGAGAAAGTCTAATACCAATTCAAACAATCTTTGCAACACATCGATCATCTGTAGGGGCGCACAGCTGTGCTACCCTACCCAGCGTATTTGTCGCATTCTTTTTTCAAATTGGTATAATTTAGCCGTAACACACCATATTTACAGGTGCGTTAAGCGCTGCTTTAAAGCACCCTACAATTTAAGCTATTCTCAATCCAAAATCTAAAATCTAAAATCCAAAAATGGACTTCACTTACCAATATCTTCGTTCCAAAGTTCGGGGTTAGTTTCAATAAACTCACTCATTATTTGTTCGCATTCCTCAAGATTGAGATCGATTACTTCCACACCGTGAGATATCATAAAATCTTTAGCACCAGGAAAAGTTCTGGATTCTCCGGCAATAACTTTTTTAATACCAAATTGTACCACTGCCCCAGCGCATAAATAGCACGGCATTAAGGTTGAATATAGTGTTGTACCTCTATAGTTACCAACTCTGCCAGCATTGCGAAGACAATCAATTTCGGCGTGGGTAACAGGATCGCCATCTTGGACGCGTTTATTGTGTCCTCTGCCGAGAATTTTGCCATCCTTGACGAGAACCGAACCGATAGGAATTCCACCTTCTTGTCTGCCTTGTTTTGCTTCTTGAATTGCAGCCTGCATAAATTCATCCATTTTTTTATTCTCCTAAAATATGTCAAAACAACTCGTATTAATGGATCATGATGGCGGTGTAGATGATTATTTAGCAACCATGCTGCTGTTGACAATGGATAATATCCAACTTCTCGGTGTTGTTGTCACCCCAGCCGATTGTTATATCCAACCAGCGGTTAGCGCCACACGAAAAATTCTCGATTTGATGGGATTTTCTCATATTCCGATCGCACAAAGTACTGTGCGTGGTATTAATCCCTTTCCTAATCTCTATCGCCGTGATTCCTTCATCGTTGACCATTTACCCATTCTCAATCAAAGGGAAACCATCACTACGCCTTTAGTTGCCGAACCAGGTCAAGATTTTATGATTCAGGTGTTACGTGAAGCATCAGACCCCGTAACCTTGATGGTAACTGGGCCGTTGACGACGGTTGCAGCAGCTTTGGAAAAAGCACCAGATATTGAAGCCAAGATTCAGAAAATTGTTTGGATGGGAGGTGCTTTGAATGTCCCTGGCAATGTAGAAAAAAGTTTGGAACCAGGACAAGATGGTTCTGCTGAATGGAATGTTTATTGGGACGCAATTTCAGCGGCGCAAGTTTGGAAAACCCAAATTGAAATTATTATGTGTCCTTTGGATTTGACAAATAATGTCCCAGTGACATCAGAATTAGTACAAAAAATGGGGCGACAACGGCATTATCCCGCCTCAGATTTAGCAGGACAATGTTATGCATTAGTTATTCCCCAAGATTATTATTTTTGGGATGTTTTAGCAACGGCTTATTTAGGACATCCAGAATTTTATCAATTGCGGGAATGGGAAACAGAAATTATCACCACTGGTGTGAGTCAGGGACGCACTAAAGTTGTGTCTGGTGGGCGGAAAATTTATGCAATGGATAAAGTAGATAAAGATGCTTTTTATGCTTATATTTTGCAACAATGGGCGAGATAAAAAACTGAAAAATTAGGTGCCGTGCATACTCAAACTCGCTACCGAAAACTAACGACAAAGCTCACCAGACACAGACAACCTCTGCAACTCAACCGACCATATTGGAGCATTCCGGTGTAAAGACTTTTTTGGACAGTATCATTTAAAACTGAGAATTACTCATAGCGTGCTTTTTTAGATTTAATCACCTCAATTACATCATCGTGTCTTTGCCCCTCGATAATATCCTTGAGATGAATTTGGCCATTAATGTATTGAATATGGATACGCCAACCTGAAACTTTATCGATATCAGCACGATAAATTGCCTGCTTCACACCTTTTACTTTGTGCAGCCTCGTTTTTGGAAATTTTCTTGTTCTGTGACACTCATTATCTTCAAGCTCTCCCAAGGCTTCAAGAAAAGCAATCTTTAGCTCGTCATCTGGCAAAATCTTTATCGCTTGATAAATAATGCCATATTCATCACACAGAGTAAGGGTTTGTGCCATAAATCAACTTACGAGATCCCGGCAGTTTCTGGATTGTGATGGAGTAATCCTTGATACAAAGACTCTGCCACACCTTTATACGCTTTATCAAGGTCATCGTGTTTGACTACTCGAAAAAGAGTAAAAATAACTTGGCCAAAAATTGGATCTTCGTCAACTGCCAAAATCACCCTTAGTTTCTGCGAAACCTTAAGTGTGTAAAGGGAAGATTCATAGCCATTAATATCTGACGGTAGGGGAAGACGACGCAACTTACGATAAACGTCAGCTTTTTGAGTTGGGAAGAGGCTGGCACAATCATTGATTTTTTTAACCACTGCGGCTTTCTCATCTTCACTCAGGCCGCCAATATCTTTTTCAAAGCTCCTTGTTGACTCAATTAGAACATCCACGTTACGAACCGCCAATTTGAATTTAGCTACTTGCCCTTTGTCCTTAACATAATAACAGTTATGTCCAGAAAAATTTTGTCTATCATCTTTATAAGGACATTAAATGGAAACTTTATTAATATTATTCTATGCTAAAATTTTTAAAATTTGCTATAAAATCTTTCAGATACAATTCGTCTGAAGCATTATTTTTACAAAATAAAAAAGAGAGATAAGGGTTATTAAGGAGTGAAAAACTTTAAACCTAAAAACAGAGCCGCTACAGTTCCCGCCACAGAAATTTCACCTTGACTAATTTTCTCTAAAACTGATTCTACTGGAATTAATACAATCTCGATTTCTTCTGTAATATCAAGTTGTTGTTTTCTAAATTTGATGACATTTTTTGCTAAAAATAAATGTATTTGATTAGTGTCTTTACTTGGCTTATCATATAAAATTCCTATCTTTTGAAATTCTTCGGCAATATAACCAGTTTCTTCTGTAAATTCTCTCATTGCTGCTACTTCAGGATTCTCTTGTGTAAAATCGAAACTTCCTGCGGGCAGTTCTAAGAAAAATTCACTGACGGCGTGTCTATATTGCCTGACAAAAATAATTTCTCGACTACTGGTAATAGGTAAAACCATTGCTACATCAGGCTTAATACTGACAAAATAATCATCAATAATTTTTCCATTGGGCAATTCTATTTCGTCTTGCCTGACCTTACACCAGTAATGGTCTAATACCATTTTGGATTTTAAAATTTTCCATTTCTTTAAGTTGCTCATAAATTAAGTAACAAATAATATTTTGTATAAGGAACCATACAGTCAATGTAAAAAAGTATAACGGATACGTCCGATAAGCTAAATTTTGAATTTACACTGGCTTTTGCTTTAATATAATACGCTCTATATTTATGGAAATAAATGTAAGTTTATTTACAGTGAATAAGAGATTCCCGTTGACTATCAGTCGCGGGACAACAGCACAGACTACCAATGTCTGGGTGAAAATTTCACAAGATGGCATTGAAGGTTGGGGGGAGGCGTCGCCCTTCGGCGTGGGTAATCATCGGCAATCAACTGATACAATCAAAGACGCTCTAGAGCAAGTTATACCACTCCTGCAACGGTTCAGTCCTTTACAACGGCAGGAAATTGAACAGGTGTTGACCGAAAACCAAGCTCCTTCTAGTGTGAAAGCAGCCTTGGATATAGCAATGCACGACTGGCTTGGTAAACGGGTTGGGTTACCTTTATGGCAAATTTGGGGACTCGATCGCCACGCCATTGTACCAACTTCCCTGACAATTGGTATTAATTCACCAGAAGGTGCGATCGCCAGAGCCAAAGATTGGTTAAACTTTACTGATGTTCGTGTTTTCAAAGTCAAGCTTGGTAGCCCAGATGGCATAGAAGCAGACCGCAAAATGTTCTTAGCAGTGCAACAAGCAGCACCAAAAGTAGAATTTTTTGTTGATGCTAACGGCGGTTGGAGTTTAGAAGATGCGATCGCCATGTGCCATTGGCTAGCTGATTTAGGTATAAAGTATGTAGAACAGCCATTACCACGGGGACAAGAAACAAGTTTGGCAAAACTCAAACAAAACTCTCCTCTGCCCATCTTTGTTGATGAAAGTTGCTTTACAAGTTCTGATATTCCCCACTTAGCAAACTATGTGGATGGGATAAATATTAAACTGATGAAATCAGGGGGACTAACTGAGGCCATGCGAATGGTACATGTGGCCAGAGCCTATGGATTACAAGTGATGTTCGGTTGCTATTCTGATAGTTCCTTAGCCAATACAGCAGCAGCACAGCTAGCACCACTAGCTGATTATTTAGATTTAGACAGTCACCTGAACTTAATTGATGACCCATTTACGGGTGCATTGTTAACACAAGGAAGAGTTTTGCCAAACGATTTACCAGGTTTGGGGGTACAACACAGTGCGTTTGCCACTTAATCAACGAGTAGCTATCTTACTTCATGAAGGAATTACCGGGACTCAAGGTAAAACAGGGCTAGCAATTCTACGTTATAGTGAAGCCCCTATTGTCGCAGTCATCGATCGCGATTGTGCAGGCAAATCCCTGCCACAATTAACAGGTATCAACCGCGATGTACCAATTGTGCCATCTGTAGCCGCAGCCTTGGAATACAAGCCAGAAGTCTTGGTAATTGGCATAGCCCCAGGAGGTGGCGCTGTACCAGATAATTATTGGCTGGAAATTAAAGAAGCTTTACAAGCTGGAATGTCCTTGGTAAATGGTTTACACACAGCAATGGCAAATATGCCAGAACTCAATGCACTGCTAAAACCAGGGCAACTCATTTGGGATGTGCGGAAAGAACCGTCTAATATACCTATTGCCAGTGGTATGGCACGCACTCTCCCCTGTCGGCGAGTATTGACTGTGGGAACCGACATGGCCATCGGTAAAATGTCAACCAGCCTGGAGTTACATCGGGTGTCGAAACTGCGCGGATGGAGTTCTAAGTTCTTAGCCACAGGTCAAACAGGTGTGATGTTAGAAGGCGATGGTGTGCCTTTGGATGCCGTGCGCGTAGACTTTGCCGCCGGTGCTGTGGAACAGATGGTGATGCGCTATGGCAAAAACCACGATATCCTGCACATTGAAGGACAAGGTTCGCTGCTACATCCTGGTTCCACCGCCACCTTACCCTTAATTCGTGGTTCTCAACCAACCCAACTAGTATTGGCACATCGAGCCGGACAAGTTCATATCCGCAATCATCCCCATGTAGTAATTCCACCTTTACGTAAGGTCATCCAGCTTTATGAAAGTGTCGCCAGTGCCGGCGGTGCTTTTGGTACTGTACATGTGGTGGGTATAGCATTGAACACAGCCCATCTAGATGAATCTGCGGCGAATGAAGCCATCGCTCAAGTGGCAGCAGAAACAGGACTACCTTGCACCGATGTTGTTCGTTTTGATGCCAATGTAATTTTGGATGCAGCACTCAAAAATTAGGCTCGTATTGCTCCAATACTTATCGGGTTTTGGGGAAAAGGGGAAAGGGGAAAGGGAAAAGGGGAAGGGGGAAAGGGAAAAGGGGAAGGGGGAAAGGGAAAAGGGGAAGGGGGAAAGGGAAAGAAAAAACCTTGAACCCTTCCCCTTTAAGCTTTTCCCCAAAAATCGGCGATCGCGTCACGCCGTAGGCATTGCTCATAAGTAACTTTTATTAGACGTATCACCCTTTTTTTGTCAAGCCTAGTTGACGTTTTGTAACAAAGTTGTTAAATTTATTTACATAAGTTAACAAACAACCAAAAGAAAAAATTATGTACACCACAGTAAATGAAGAGGGCGTTCTCAATAACTATGCAACCGAACCCAAAATGTACTATGCAGAGTACCCAGCAATTTGGGAACAACGTAAATACTTAATACAAGGTGTTTTTGCAACTTTAATCGTTACTACTTTAGTTTTGGTTGGTTTTAGTGTTAGCTAAGATTTTTTGACTTCGGTATCGCTGTATCTCATCGCCATTCGTACTTCTCTTTTTACCTCGGCTAATTTAGTCGGGGTTTTTTGTATTTGAACTTTGCGCCATCGCTCAAATCACCAAACAAGGTCTGGGAAAAGGTTAAGGGGTAAAGGGTAAAGGATGTATTTGAAACCTTTCCCCTTTCCCCTTTCCCCTTTCCCCTTTCCCCTTTCCCCTTTCCCCTTTCC
>NZ_LAHA01000077.1 GCF_002608075.1 Nostoc linckia z4 | reverse complement strand
TGGGGAATATCACCCAAGATTTAGTACAACTTGGTCGTCTGAGTCGCAATGTTGGTATAGAACGTTTGACTCAAGGTTTGTTTCTCGTGTTGCCAGATTTATCTCGATTAGATTTGAAAAATCAGGCTGTTTATGGTTTACAAGCACTACCTGAGACAACGGCACTGATTATTAATGCCGGTTATGGCTTACTTTACAGTGCGATGTTGTTGGCGATCGCTATTTTTGTTTTCTCACGACGCGAGTTTTAAAGTGCTTTACCAAGCCCTTCGGGTAGGGAATAGTAGAAGGTTTTGGGAAAAGGGTAAAGGGTAAAGGGTAAAGGTTTTTTCTTTCCCCTTTTTCCCTTAACAGACAAGTATTGACACTCATGCTGTGAAAAAATACGTCTTTGTACAAATCCCCTACTTTTAAGTATGGGTATTTCACTATTCCCTATTGCCTGTTAAGAGTTCCCTTTTAAAACTTATTTAAAATTGCTATGTATGGAATTCATATTTGATGCTTGAAAAAGCTGAGTAAAACTCAAAAAGCTACTTTCTCATCATCTGTTGTAATTGCGCTTCACACAGCATAAAAATACGTTAAATTACGCTTCATACTAAAAGTATACGCTTTAGCAGTATAAACATCATACTAAGCTGTTATTCATATAACTTGCACATATTTTCGTATTCACTGTTGAAGCTTGACGGTTGACTGTCAGTGGTCTCAGGATAAACAACTATGTAAGTTAAGAGAGTAACAGTTTAATATTGAAATGAAAAGAATTAATTTTCAGATAATTTATGTTTAACACAAATTGATGGTGTAATTTTTTATAATTATCTTCCCTGATAAATAGTTTTTCCCATATGCTTATTGTTATCTTTAGCAATTAAAATTACTGGGTCTATACATTATGAATTGGCATGTGTTAACTACACTTTGATACAACTCGGATATTAACAGCATGAATGACTCATCAGAAATATACAAAACCCAGTTAGTGCAAATCCTGATTGTTGAAGATGAGTATATTCTTGCTATCAATTTACAGGAAATTCTTGAATCACTGGGATATGTGGTAGTTGATATCGTTTCTTCAGCCGAAGAAGCAATAGAGAAGGCACAAAAGCTGCGTCCCAACTTAGTTTTGATGGATATTTGCCTGCAAAGTCAGATGGACGGTATTCAAGCAGCAGAGCAAATATGGAATAATTTACACATTCCAGTTATCTATGTCACTGGGCATTCTGATAAGAGTACGGTAGAACGAGCAACGCTGACATTACCTTTTGGTTATATTCTCAAACCTGTTAAAGACCAAGAACTTTACGTTGCTATTCAAACAGCACTCAATCGCTATCAACGCGAACAATTTTTGATGAGTGAACTTGAGAAAATCAGGGATGTGGTGATTCCCACTAATCTCCAGTTATGTTTTAAGTGTCCGAGTCACGTATATCTGATTCATCAATTAATAGCTTATCAGCAGATGCAAGCTACTAATGAGGAACTAAAAAGACAGATTAATCTCGATTCTTTGACACAAATAGCTAATCGTCGCCGATTTGATGAGTGTTTTGAAATTGAATGGTGTCGTCTTAAACGCGATCGCCTACCTTTATCATTAATTTTGTTAGATATCGATTTTTTTAAGCTTTATAACGATACTTATGGTCACTTAATGGGCGATGATTGTCTACAACAAGTTGCAACAGCGCTCAAAAGTGTTGTTCAACGTCCAGCAGATTTAGTTGCTCGTTACGGTGGAGAAGAATTTGTGGTGATTCTTCCCAATACAGAAAATCAAGGAGCAATTTTTGTGGCTGAAAAAATTTTAGAAACAGTACGCAACTTAGCAATTCCTCATATTAAATCTAGTATAAATACTTATGTGACTGTGAGTATAGGCTTTGCCAGCATTGTGCCCAATTTAAAATTGTCACCGCAACATTTAATTGAAGCAGCTGACAAAGCACTTTATCAAGCTAAACTCCAAGGGCGCGATCGCATTAGTATTGGTGTAGTTAATGGTTTTTGATTGATTGCTATTGGGGGATGGGGTGGGGGGTAAGGGAAAAGGTTAAAGGGAAAAGGGAAAAGGGAAAAGGAATAAATTCAATCTTTCTCCTTTCCCCCTTTCCCCATGCCCCATGCCCAATGCCCAATGCCCCATACCCAATGACTAATAACTAATAACTATTTGAGGTTCTTTAATTGTGCCATCAGGCATGATTGTATCTCGCAATTTTGCATAAATTAGGTTTGCTTGGTAAAGGTTGGCTTTACTTAGGTTTGCTTTAGTTAAGTTTGCCCATGTTAAATCTGCACTAGTTAAATTGGCTTCGGTGAGATTAGTTTCTAGCAAGATTGCACCACATAGCTTTGCTTTTGTGAGATTTGCTCTGACTAAATTAGCTTCAATTAAGGATGCTTCAATTAATTTGGCTTCGGTGAGGTCTGCTTCACTCAGATCCGCAGCACATAAGGAAGTACCCCAAAGGTTACTACCGATTAATTTCACTCGCCATAAAAAACTTCCACACAAATTTGCTTGCTTTAAATCGGCATTCGCTAAATTAGCTTCACATAATGAGGCTTCATACAAATTTGCTGCGGATAAATTAGCTGACATCAAATTCGCACCACTTAAATTTGCACGAGTGAGTATGCAACCAGATAGATTAGTACCACGCAAATCTGCTCCTATGAAATTCAATCCACTTAAATCTAGTCCTTTCAGGTCAATTTCACTCAAGTCATATCCACTGAAATTGTGACGCTGAAAACATTTATTTTTGATTTGATCTAAGACCGATTCTTGCTTGTCAGCATAATTTTTCATGGTATTCACCTCTGGGTGTAACCGATCTCAAAAGGCGATCGCGAGAGTTACTGTATATTGAGAGTACACCTCAAAGGTCGAGAAAAGCGATGGACTATCCACAAGAAATTTCGAGAAAATCTTCAAAAACTTGAAAATACGCTCTAAAAGTCTTTTTTAAGACAAAATATGCTGACATAGGTCAGGAAATATTGATACGTTACAATTCAGAACTCAGAATTCAGAATTCAGAATTCAGAATTCAGAACTCAGAATTCGGCAAGTTTACCACGGAGTATTGTATTTTGTACAAACTCAAACCAATGCCAAATGCAATTTTAAGGCTGCATTAACTAGTACCATCGCATCTTGGTTTACTTCACCAGTAATATCATATCCGCATAATTTAGTAGAGACGTAGCATTGCTACGTCTCTACATCGGGTGGAATGACGAAAAATCCTTCAATGACGGGTGTCACCCTGATTCGCCAGTTGTATTTTTAGCAAGGGGATTAAGGGGCGGGGTTTTTCGGGTTGAATAAGTAATCAAGCGGATAAGTCCGTTTGTCCACAACACAAGTGCATTCGTCCACAACACAAGTCTGTTCGTCCACAACACAAGTGCGTTCGTCCACAACACAAGTGCGTTCGTCCACAACACAAGTTTGTTCGTCCACAACACAAGTCTGTTTGTCCACAACACAAGTGCATTCGTCCACAACACAAGTGCATTCGTCCACAACACAAATTCGTTCTCAACGATTTGTTATTTTTTAGTGTAATTACTTAATCATAAAATTAATCTTGTTATAAAAAATTACCTGAATTTGTAAGCTTTACTGAGCCAAAACACTGGTCTATTAGGACACTCTAGAAAGATAGATTTTAGTAAAAGGTATCCATTGATGCCGCGTAAAAAAAGAAGTTCTCCTGTGCTAGAAAAAACCGAACAGAAATTAATCGGATTTAAATCGATTAATTCTAGCCTTGACTTTGGTGATTTTGTTAGTGTGAACCATTTAACTGAGCTAACCGGAGAACTCCGCAACGAAATTGACCAGTATAATATGATGCTAACTGCACTTGACACAGCAAAGGGAAAAATAGAAACCCTTGAAAGGAGCATTCGTGAAACTTCAGAACGCTTGGTTGATGGTGTGGCATCGAGGTATGGCAAAAACAGTCGGGAATATGAAATGGCGGGCGGAGTACGCAAAAGCGAACGCATTCGTAAAGCCACCATTACGCGCTTAAAATCAACCGCAGACTCAAAAACGGCTTCTACACAAGACCTTTTGCAAAAGTAACTTTTGCTCATAGTGGGGAAAGGGACTCATGTTAAAGGGAAAAGGGTTTTTATTTGCTCTTTTCCCCTTTACCCCTTACCCTTTTACCCATTTCTCTTAGAAGTCTACAGACGGTGTAACCAGCAAGCAATAACTAAGCATCATTCACTATGAATGATGCCCATCTTTGGCGAACAAGTGCATTTTGTGGGATTTAACTCTAGCTTCAATTTAGCTGACAATGAAAATTCCTTAGACGGAGTGGATACTGATGACATCTGAGAAAGACGGCCATAAAGAACTTGAACAACGAGAACGTATATTACGAGAACGAGAAGTTGAATTGCGACTTCGAGAAATGGAAGCTAAAATTCATACTGCTGATGCACCTTTTCATAAAACTGTTAAGCATCAGCCAGAAAATTCCCCCAAACCTTGGATGAAAAAACTAATTCTGGGGGGAAAGTTGTTTGCTCTTGGTGTGGTAGCGTTAGTTGCAGTAAGGATAGCCTCAGCGCTAGCCGGGTTGATTATTGTTGCTGCACTGGGGTGGATGTCTTACAAATTATTTTTTGAATCCAAAAAAAACATTTCTTAATTAAGGTGTAACTATGATGAGCGAGCAAGTAGCAACTGACATATTTATTAAAGATTTAGAGCGTGTTGCTCAAGTGCGATCGGAAATTTCTGTGTGTTTGAATAAACTTGTTGAAATCATTAATACGGCTGAATTAGCTGGCGATTCTTCATCAGGAAAACTCAGTTTAGAACGAGATATTGATGATATTACAGTAGCTAGTAAAAATCTCCGTCAAGGTGTATTTCGCCTTTTAGTGTTGGGAGATATGAAGCGGGGAAAAAGTACATTTCTCAATGCTTTAATCGGAGAAAATTTGTTACCGAGCGATGTTAACCCTTGTACGGCAGTGTTAACAGTTTTGCGCTATGGCCCAGAAAAGAAAGTTACAATTCATTTTAATGACGGCAAAAGTCCGCAACAGTTAGATTTTCAAAGTTTTAAACATAAATATACCATTGACCCGGCTGAAGCCAAAAAATTAGAACAGGAGAAAAAGCAAGCCTTTCCTGATGTTGATTATGCAGTAGTAGAATATCCGTTAACTTTACTAGAAAAAGGGATTGAAATTGTTGATAGTCCAGGGTTGAATGACACAGAAGCCCGCAATGAATTATCTTTGAGTTATGTGAATAATTGCCATGCAATTTTATTCGTGATGAGAGCTTCTCAGCCTTGTACCTTGGGCGAACGTCGGTATTTAGAAAATTATATTAAAGGTAGAGGTTTGACAGTTTTCTTCTTAATCAATGCTTGGGATCAACTGCGGGAGTCATTAATCGATCCTGATGATGTAGAAGAGTTACAAGCGGCTGAAGATAGATTGCGGCAGGTATTTAAAGCGAATTTAGCTGAGTATTGTTACGTAGACGGCCAAAATATTTATGACGAACGTGTATTTGAGCTTTCATCAATTCAGGCACTCAGAAGGCGGCTGAAGAATACTCAAGCTGATTTACAGGGGACTGGCTTTCCTGAGTTTATGGGGGCACTGAATACTTTTCTTACCAAAGAAAGAGCGATCGCTGAACTTCGTCAAATCAGAACTTTATCTAGGCAAGCTGTTAATCACATCCTAGAAGCCGTTGCCAGAAGAGTACCATTACTCGACCAAGATGTAAATGAATTGAAAAAACGAATTGATTCAGTAGAACCAGAATTCAACACACTCACGACAATTCGAGATCAATTCCAAAAAGAAATTTTCAACACCAGAGATACTCAAGCCAGAACAATTTCGGAATCCTTCCGCAGCTACGTTTTAAACTTAGGTAATACCTTTGAAAACGATTTTGTCCGCTATCAACCAGAATTAAATTTGTTTGATTTTCTCAGTAGCGGAAAACGGGAAGCCTTTAACGCTGCATTGCAAAAAGCCTTTGAGCAATATATCACTGACAAATCTGCTGCTTGGACATTAACCGCAGAAAAAGATATCAATACAGCCTTTAAAGAACTTTCTCGTAGTGCTGCACAATACGGCGCATCTTATAGCCAAGTCACAGACAAAATCACCGAAAAAATCACCGGACAAAACATCAAAGTAAATGCCACTATTCCTAGTGAAGATGATAACTCTCCGGCTTGGGCAAAATGGGCAATGGGATTGTTATCGCTGTCTAAAGGAAATCTTGCTGGTGTTGCACTAGCTGGAAGTGGATTTGATTGGAAAAATATCTTGTTAAACTATTTCACTGTCATTGGTATTGGTGGGATAATTACAGCCGTGACCGGTGTTTTTCTGGGGCCAATTGGATTTGCACTGCTAGGTTTGGGAGTAGGCTTTTTACAAGCAGATCAAGCGCGTAAAGAGTTAGTAAAAACGGCTAAAAAAGAATTAGTTAAATATTTACCCCAAGTAGCCCAGGAGCAATCTCAAGTTGTATACGATGCGGTAAAAGAATGTTTTGATGCTTACGAAAGAGAAGTCAGCAAGCGAATTAACGATGATATTGTTTCTCGTAAATCTGAACTGGATAATTTAGTTAAGCAAAAAGAAACCCGCGAAATTAATCGTGAAAGTGAGTTGAAGAGATTAAAAACCTTACAAGAAGATGTAATAGCACAGTTGCAAAAAATTGAAGCAGCATACAGCAATTTGTTAGCTTACTATAGCTAAAGTACAGCAATTCAGGAGTCAGGAGTCAGGAGTCAGAATTCAGAATTCAGAACTCAGGAGTCAGGAGTCAGAATTCAGAACTCAGGAGTCAGAATTCAGAATTCAGGAGTCAGAATTCAGA
Organism: Nostoc linckia z4; assembly: GCF_002608075.1. GTDB lineage: Bacteria > Cyanobacteriota > Cyanobacteriia > Cyanobacteriales > Nostocaceae > Nostoc > Nostoc linckia. The sequence goes on along the minus strand of NZ_LAHA01000077.1, from coordinate 25,174 downwards.
ATTCAGGAGTCAGAATTCAGAATTAATCAGTGAGGGATTTAGACATTTTACTAATTGAAGGCTCTAGCCTCCGGCAGGGTACAGCCGTTCGACCTTACAAGTTATTGTATGTGTATCAATATTTTGGTGAATTGGTATTACTCTACGCTTTTCGCCAGTCATCCAAAATTCATTCTGACTCCAAACTCCTAACTCCAAACTCCTAACTCCAAACTCCAAACTCCAAACTCCAAACTCCAAACTCCAAACTCCAAACTCCTAACTCCTAACTCCTAACTCTTAACTCTTAACTCCAAACTCCAAACTCCAAACTCCAAACTCCAAACTCCAAACTCCTGAATTCTGAATTCTGAATTCTGAATTCTGAATTCTGAATTCTTTTCCGAAATCTCTAATTAATAAACTATGCAATCACAATATCAAAAATTAGTAGATTCTCTCAAATCTGCATCTGCATTATTAAATTTAGAACGCAAATCGCAACTGCATCAAGATGTCACTTCTATTTGTAATTATCTAGTTAATCCTAGCTTTCGGATTGCGGTATTTGGCCCTTTTAATCATGGCAAATCTACTTTGTTAAATGCCATATTGGGGAATCGCACGTTACCTATTGATTTAATTCCGACTACAGGGGCAGCCATTACTGTTAAGTATGGTTCTGATGTGCGGACTCGTATTATGTTGATAGATGGCACAGAAATCTACCGCAGTGGAACACAAGTTTTACAACAATTTGCGATTCTTGATGGTGATAGACAGATGCGAAAAGATGTAGCATCTGTAGAAGTTTTTTGTCCCCATCCTTTTTTAGAAACTGGTGTGGAATTTCTTGATTTACCGGGGACTAATGATAGAGAAGAACAAGATAATTTAGTAAGAGAACAACTTTTAGGTGTAGATTTGGTTGTACAATTATTAGATGCCCGCAAGTTAATGACTTTAGGCGAACGAGAAAACTTGCGAGATTGGCTATTAGACCGTGGGATAAAAACAGTTATTTTTGTTGCCAATTTTATTAATTTACTCGAACCTGAAGAACAAAAACAAGTCCAAAATCGCCTCCTATTTGTGGCGGAAAGTTTTCGAGCCGAGTTACCTCCAGGTTTTAGTAATTTGTATCGCGTTGATGCTTTACCCGCCTTACGAGCTAGATTAAAAGGTGATGTTGCAGAAGCCAATAGTAGCGGTTTAGTGGCTTTTGAAACGGCTTTGCAAAACATTGCAGGAATTTTGCAACAAAATCATGGTAGTGTACGTTTACCGAGAGTAGAGGCGATCGCCACTCAAATTCAACAATCATTAAAAGCCAAAATTGACCCCATCGCCACTGAAGTTAAATCACTTGTTGATAAACAAAACGCCAAAATTGAAATCAAAGAAAAAGCTGTTAACTTAATTAAACAAGGCTTTGCTAATAGTATTTCTGAATTACAAGATTGGCTAAGTTTTCCAAAATTACTAGCAAAATACCAAGCTGACGCCGCAGTTGCACTGGCAGAAAATAACTTTAAATCTTGGCAAACAAATACTCTCAAAAAAGACCTCAATCAATTGCAAATAGCAACGGTAAAATGGCTTTATCAAGCTTATGAGTTTTTTCAAACAGAAAGACCAGAAGATTTATTAATTCCCTTCCCTAGCGAACCCACAATTACGTTACCTCCCAAGCCAAATCATCAAAGTGATTTGAATGAAACTGGTTCCATTGCAGTTGGTGGTGGCATTGGTTGGTTATTGGGCGGCCCTGTGGGTGCTGCTGTGGTTGGGAGTATTTCTTATTTATTAAATAAAAATATTCAACAACAAGAAGGAAAATCAGCCAATGAATCTTATCATCAGCAAGTTGCTAAACTTTGCATAGCTGCAACAGAAGATTATTTTTCTAGTTTTAGCACTCAAGGATTATCAATTTTGGCTGCATACGATGGAAAAGCTGAAAAAGTAATTTCCTTGGAAGTTAATCAAGAACCATTAGAAATTACTAATAAACGCCAAGAATTACAGCGATTACAAAATATTTTCAATCAACTACTACGAGAATTAGAAACAGCCAAAATTTCTGTTAATTATCAACCTTATCAAGAAATACCACAAACTAAAACTGTAAATACTAGATATTTAACGCAACCAGAAAAATTTAAAGCTTCTGCCCAAGCACAGAAGAACACTACTAAAACTAATAATAATCATCAACAAGTTTCTTCAGCTTCCAAATCAGTAACAGAAAAAAATACTCAACAAGTTTCTCCACCACCCAAAAAATCCGCCTCTCCACGTCCAGAAGAATTGGACTCAAAATTTAATAATTGGGAACTCGATGAAGAAATAGCGCGAATGAAAGCAGAAATGCGATCGCCTGGTTTTAAAACTCACAAACAGCAAAATACAACTCAAAATAATCAAGCAGCAAATCCACCTAAAACTCAGACACAAAAAGATAAAATTAATCACGCCTACAGCATTTTAGGATTAGAATCCAACGCCTCTTTAACTGAAGTTAAGCAAGCTTATCGAACTTTAGTTAAAAAATGGCATCCCGATTTATTTGTAGGTAAACCACAACAACAAAAACAAGCAGAAGAAAAAATGCATTTACTGAATGAAGCTTATACAATTTTGACCGATACAATTTGAGATTTTAAATAAAGACGAACAGCCGTTTATCTCTACGCTAGAATATTTTTATATTTAAAACTGATCTGTCCTATTAGTTCTGATAAGTGAACTTATTCTTAATTTTTCTTACTTTGCGCTCTTCTCTGACGAGACGCTGCGCGAATGCGTTCTTTGCGGTTCGTTCTTTAAAACCCTCAAAATTAATGCGATAGACCACTTTTAAATATAAAATCTAAAATTTGAAAATTTCATCCTAATTTCATTTGGATTTGTAAAATTAACAAGTAAATATAGAATTAGGAAACTGTTGGATAAAACTTATGCAACTGCTATCTTTGAAAAAAAGTTTTTTAGCGTTGAGTTTTGTGGCGATCGCTTCAACCAGTGGATTACTCACAGCCTGTTCCAATGCTGCTTCCCAGAACTTAACACAAACTCCAAACGCAACTGCTACCAGTGATAGCAATAACCACATGAATCACAGCATGGGAATGGATTTAGGCCCAGCCGATGCTGACTTTGATTTACGGTTCATCGATGGGATGATACCACACCATCAAGGGGCTTTGGAAATGGCGAATGTTGCACAACAAAAATCCAAACGTCCTGAAATCAAAAAACTAGCAGACAATATCATCAAATCGCAAAACCAAGAAATTACCCAAATGAAGCAGTGGCGAAAAGCTTGGTATCCCAACGCAGGAGATAAACCAGTGGCCTATCACAGTCAAATGGGTCACACAATGGAGATGTCACCAGAGCAAATGCAAGCCATGATGATGAATCAAGACTTAGGCGCGGCTGATGCTCAATTTGATTTGCGCTTTATTAATGCCATGATTCCTCACCATGAAGGGGCTGTAAAAATGGCAAAAGACGCTTTAACTAAATCTAAACGCCCCGAAATCAAACAATTAGCCCAAGAAATTATCAAAGCACAAGATACAGAAATTAAAGAAATGCAGCAATGGCGGAAAAGTTGGTATAACCAGTGATTTTGTGGGATAGGTCGGTGGGGGATAAGGGAGATGGGGAGATGGGGAGATGGGGGAGACAAGGGAGACAAGGAGAGAAGTCTGAGCGGAGGTTTCCGACCATCAGAACTTCGGAGAGAAAGATTGCTACCTTGTCTACCTTGTCTACCTTGTCTACCTTGTCTACCTTGTCTACCTTGTCTACCTTGTCTACCTTGTCTACCTTGTCTACCTTGTCCTCTTCCCATCCCCAATRCCCMATGCCCCATGCCCCATGCCCAATCCCTTCAAAGGCAGGTTTTTTGAAGTAAGCAGATGGTAAGATAAACCATCGTGACATCAAGCGTGTCATGAGTATGGAAAATTTTATCCGCGAGAATCGAATAGGGCATTCTCGTTTCGCAAGGGACGCACGAGGAAATCAGTGAAAGTTTTAGTTGTAGGGAATGGGGGACGCGAACACGCTCTGGCATGGAAATTGCTGCAATCCGAGCAAATTGAGCAAGTTGTTTGTGTACCAGGAAACGGAGGCACAGCAATTATGGAACGTTGCCAGAACTTGCTGCTGTCGGTAGATGATTTTGAGGGTATAAGCCGATACGCTCTAGAATATGGTATTTCTCTGGTGGTTGTGGGGCCAGAAGTTCCGTTGGCTAAGGGAATCACTGACTATCTCCAAGAACGAGGACTGATGGTATTTGGCCCAGTTCGAGCAGGGGCACAAATTGAAGCGAGCAAAGCCTGGGCAAAAGCTCTGATGCAGGAAGCCGGGATTCCCACGGCGCGGGCTGCGGTATTTACTGAGGCAGCAGCAGCAAAATCTTATGTCAAGTCTCAAGGAGCGCCAATTGTTGTCAAAGCTGATGGCTTGGCTGCCGGTAAGGGCGTAACGGTGGCACAAACAGTTGAACAAGCGCAAAGTGCCATTGACGCGATTTTTCAAGGGCAGTTTGGCAGTGCTGGGGAATTTGTGGTCATTGAAGAATGTTTAATTGGGCAAGAGGTATCGGTTTTAGCATTAACTGATGGATTAACAATTAGACCTTTACTGCCAGCTCAAGATCATAAGCGCATTGGTGAGGGGGATAGCGGGGAAAATACTGGCGGTATGGGAGCCTATGCGCCTACTCCCATTGCTACACCAGAGTTAATGGCACGGGTTCAAACGGAAGTTTTAGAAAAAGCGATCGCCTCTTTAAGATCCAAAGGCATCGACTACCGTGGCGTACTCTACGCTGGGTTAATGGTTGCACCAGATGGCAAATTCAAGGTTTTGGAATTTAACTGCCGCTTTGGCGACCCAGAAACCCAGGTAATTTTGCCACTGTTAGACACACCTTTAGCAGAATTGCTTTTAGCCTGCGTACAGCAGCGTTTAAGCGAATTACCGCCCATTGCTTGGAAATCAGGAGCATCCGCCACAGTTGTCGCTGCATCTGGCGGTTATCCTGGAGAATATGCGAAAAACAAGGTGATTACTGGCATTGGAGAAGCAGAAAAAGCCGGAGTAACTGTGTTTCATGCAGGTACGAAATTGAACCAGCAACAACAAGTGGTGACAGATGGAGGGCGGGTATTAAACGTCACTGGAATCGGAGAAGATTTTGAAAAAGCGATCGCCCAAGCCTATGCAGGAATTAAATATATTCAATTTGAGGGGATATATTACCGGAGAGATATCGGGCACAGAGTACTGAGTGGGAAGCAATAAATTAGCATACTAGACCTGCCTTAAATGTGGAACAGCTTATCATGTCCGCCTAATTAGTTATGATTCCCACAGCCATTAGACTTCTTGCATAAGTCGGGAAAAGGGGAAGGGGGGCCCTGAAGGGGAAAAGGGGAAGGGGAAAGGGGGAAAGGTTTGGTATTTTCCCTTTTCCCTTTAACATGTATCCCTTTGATCGCAAGAGTCCAAAAAGCAATTGATTGCAAGAGGTCTATTGCACCCCACCCCTTAATCCCCTTGCTAAGGGGAGGGGAGACAAAGCGTAGCTTTGGCTCTTTGGGGTTTTTCAGGTTTCATAAGTAATCAAGGGAACCTGATACAATACTGCTCGCTTTGTGCATTTTCAACTCGGAATTTGGTTTTGGGAAAAGGTGAGCCAGCGCGGTCTTGGGGGTTTCCCCCATAAGCGACTGGCGTTAGCGTCAGCGTTAGCGACGTTCGCGCAGCGTCTCGCAGAGAAGGAGCGTCACCCCGAAGGGGTTAAAGGGTAAAGGGTAAAGGTTTTTTCTTTCCCCTTTCCCCTTCCCCTTTTCCCCTTAACCGACAAGTATTGGAACCTGATATGATTAGGGAATTTTGTTGTTGATGAATGATTAAGTAAAACTATAATTTTTGTAACAACTCCTGAGCTAATTGAGAAAATGCTTTTGAACCAGGTGATTGAGGAGCATTTAGTACGGCTGGCATAAAACTATCAACAGCCTTAGCAACATTCACATCAACTGGTATTTGTACCTTACAAATTTTTTCAACACCAAAATCTTCCACAACACGGTGCATTACTTGTTTATAGTATCTACCAGTCAGCAGATTAGCACTAGACATACTAAAAACAATTCCTAGCATTTTTATATCTATCTTAGTTTCATTGCCGTGACTATCTTTTAATTGAGCAATTCGTCTTTCTAGTAGTTGAATACCTACTACAGACAAAGGTTCTGGTTTAGCAGGAAGTATGTAGAAATCGCTCGCGGCTAAAGCGCTGCGAGTCAAGAGATTATAACCGGGGGCACAATCGAGAAGGATAAAATCATATGCTTGCCGTACAGGTTTTAAAATGTTGTTTATCAAAACTCTTTCAAAGCGATTCCAAATGCTTTCAAAGTCTTGTTCGCCCAAAGCAGTTGCTTGTTGATGCAGCATTTCTGATACAACAAATTCATCATACAAATCGATATCTCCTGGTAATAAATCTAGTCCAGGAAGATTACAAACAGTGGATTGAATGATATCTTGAATTGTCAGCTTTGCTTGTGGTTCTGGATTGATAACCTCGTCTATGAGATATCTAAATGTCTTACTTTGTTTGCGACGCTTAGCAAAATCTAATGGTGACATCAGACTCAGCGTAGCGCTAATTTGGCTGTCCAAATCAAGAACAAGCACCCGCTTGCCATGATTTTTAGCCAAACAGGTAGCTAAGTTGACAGTAAGGGTGGTTTTACCAACACCACCTTTCATATTTGCAGTAGCAATTACATATCCCATTGATTTAGTCCTTTGTTAACGCATTTCCATCTAGGTAGCGTACACCCCTGTGGATCTATGAAATCTTCCATTAAATTTAATATTTTGACACACTTAAAAGTGTCTTAAGTAGAGATGGGGAGATGGGTGATACAGAGAGCAGAGAGGAGAACAATAAATTCCTATGGTGGTTTTCAATTCAATGGAATACACATTTTCAAATCGAATCATTGTACCGACGCAAGGCTTTGCGCCCCTACCGCGTGGTCTATTTACCTGAAAATTGCTGTAAGTCATCACTCATCACTCATCACTCATCACTCATCACTCATCACTCATCACTCATCACTCATCACCCCCTACTTCCCCAATGCCCTTTTCTTTTACCAAAACATTGACTCTGTAAGTTCAGAACCCCCTGCTTTGCGTCCTAATAAATAGTGAATTACTGCAAAAAAAATAACCATTGGTACTGAAGCAAAGTGAACGATTCGTAATGCTTGCCAACTACCAAAAAAATCTACAATCCAATGAAATTGAGCAGGCTTATACATTCCTATTCCTGTAAATATTGCCAGCAGCAAAATAGGAATAATTGCTGTATATGCAATCCGATGCCAAGCATAAATGAGTCGCTGGGAATTTTGAGTTTTTTGTAATGCTTTCAGGTCGTTAGTTCCTACAAATCGATGTCGCCAACGTCTAGTTATTAAAATATAAATTCCATACCACAAGAGATTTAATGAAAATAGCCACATTGCTCCAAAATGCCAATGTCTACCTCCTGCAAGCCAACCTCCCAAGGTAAAGATTGGTGGAATATGTAAGCCTGCACGTCCACCAAAAACAGGGTTGGCGTTGTATATTTGTAGTCCACTGGTGAGCATGAGAAACAAACTAATGATGTTACACCAATGAAATATTTTCGCTCCCATTGTTTGGGTAGGTAACTTTCGCGGTTTGCTAGGAATGCTTGAAGTCATAGATTTTAATTGGGAATGGGAGTAGGGAATGTAGTTGGTTAGCTAATAATGCGTTGACTGTTGACTGTTAGCTGTGAACCGTCAACAGTCAACAGTCAACAGTCTTCTATGGAATATTTTTTTACTTGGAAGTCCCTTAACTAGTACATCTTTTCATATTAACTGTTGACTGTTAACCGTCAACAGTCAAAGAACCTGATAAGTGACTGTGCAATTAATAAGTCTAATAGCTTATGTTTATGTAGATTGCAGTTTTGCAGGCTAATTTCTAGTTGTTGGGATTTTTCCCTGACTTGGGTTTAGAGAGACTAGCGTTGGGCAATTTCTTTTGGGAGTTGTTCTGATATTTGGTATTGTTAAATAGCGATCGCCTCGTGTTCAGTAATATCCTTGTGCGTCCCCAGTATCCGCATCGCCTTACCAAATTCATCCCACTCAAATACTTTGCCAAAAAAATTCTATGATCGAATCATATCAAAAATCTGAGATTCCAAAAATTATCCAAGCTTATTTGTAAGTTTTGGGAAACAGCTAGCTCTTACGCACACACTATAAGCTAAATCCACTTGCCAACAAAAATTCTGCGAGACAATTTTATGCTTAATTAGAGTCAATCAATAATGACCATAGATGAAGTAGTACTCTTATTAAAAGCCAGCCAAGCTACCGGTTTAACAACACTCCAAGAAATTATATTGCGTTCTGCCTGGGAAGGAAAAACCGACATCAATATAGCAATTGAAAACAATTATCCTGAAGAACGGGTCAGGAAAGTTGCTACTGATTTATGGCAAATTCTCAGTAATTTTTACAAAGAATCGATAAATGAATTTAATTTCCGCCACACTCTAGAAAATCATTGTCTTGGTAAAGTACATCAGCAATTAATCAGGGAATTTAACCAAGCTGCCATAGCTGTATCTTTGGAATTTCCCAGTGGCCCTGTATCCCTCAATTCCAGATTCTACATTTCTCGCCCACCCATTGAGGAACTCGCCTATGCAGAAATAGCTCAACCAGGAAGTGTTATCTGCATCAAAGCACCCAAAAAAATGGGTAAAAGCTCTTTAGTTCTCCGCTTACTTGCATGGGCTAAAAAGCAAAACTTCCACACGGTGAGTTTAGATTTCCAGCAAGCAGACAAAACAGTATTTGCCAATTTAGATAAATTTTTGCGCTGGTTTTGTGCCAATGTCAGTCGGGAATTACAGCTAGAAACAAAACTCAATGATTATTGGGATGAAGAAATGGGTAGCAAAGTCAGCTGCTCTATCTATTTCCAATATTATTTGTTGCCTGCGTTGGCAACTCCTGTGGTTTTGGTGTTGAATGAAGCTGATTGGGTGTTTGATTCTCAGGAAATTGCTGGAGAATTGTTATCATTAGTGCGTTCTTGGCACGAACAAGCTAAAGCAGTTGAAATTTGGCAAAAACTCCGCTTGATTCTGGTTTATTCTACGGAAATTCTCGTTCCCATCAAACTGACACAATCGCCATTTAATATTGGTTTGCTGATAAAATTGACTTTTTTTACTAAAGAACAAGTTCAAGATTTAGCGCAACGTCACGGTTTGGATTGGACAGATGGTAAAGACGCTGACAGTTTAATGGCAATGCTGGGAGGACATCCTTATTTGGTACGATTGGCTTTATATCATCTTGTCGGTAAAGGAGGATTACAAGGCAATTTAAAACAACTATTGCAACAAGCACCTACAGAATCAGGAATTTATCATGAGTATTTAAAGCAATATATATTAGCATTACGGGATGAACCAAATTTAGCAGCCGCTTTTTATCAAGTAATTGACGCTAAAAATTATGTGAAATTAGAGCCAGCATTGGCATATAAATTACAGGGCATGGGGCTAATTAATTTAGAAGGCGATCGCTGTACTCCCACATGTGAATTATATCGTTTATATTTTCGCGTACATTTCAAAAATCACGAACAATTTCATCCTAAGTTTGTTGAACATTTTTATCGAAAAAATCAATCATTAGTTGTATTTTCTAATTTAGATGAACTAACTCAATTAGTAAATCGGCGCTATTTTCAAACTTTCCTACAAATTGAATGGCAAAACTCTGTTAATCAGTCTAACCCAATATCACTAATTTTATGTGATATTGATTATTTCAAAATTTATAATAAAACTTATGGCGTCACCGCAGGAGATCGCTGTTTACGAGCAATTGCTAATACTATCTGTAATTGTGTAAAATTCTTGCTAGGTACTAGTAGTTTTTCATTTTCCACAAAAATTGCTTATCCTTCGACTAATTCTTCTGCAACCTTCCCAAAAGCAGATATGAGAGATGACAACAGCGAGGTATTGGTGGCTCGTTATGGTGGTGAAGAATTTGTGATTCTCGCCAAAATAGATGTTGCTGCTGCAATGTACATCGCCGAATCTATTCGAGAGGAAGTAAAAGCTTTAGCAATTCAGTGTGAATATCCTAGCATTGGTGGTTTACCTGCTCCTGTTTTGACTGTGAGTTTAGGCGTAGCTAGTATTATTCCCGCAGTTGAAACTGAACCTGCTAATTTAGTTAATGCTGCGGAAAAAGCACTTTATCATGCTAAAAGACAAGGACGCGATCGCGTTGTTTTGGGTTAAGTTTTTAAGTACTTACAAGTAAAAAAATATTCCACAGAAGATTGTTGACTGTTGACGGTTGACAGTCAGCAGTCAACGACAGGAACCGGAATAATTTATTTTTTGTAATTTCCTTTTAATATCACCATAAATTAGGAAATCATTCTCTGAAGTTTCTTTTGTGATTTTTTCAAAAAACGATTCATTTGTGACATGACGCTAGGAACTTTTAATTCTTTTGGTTTTAGTTCTGGTTCTTTGAGAAATCGATAATATAAAAACTCATCTCTATAATCGATATTCACATCTTCTCCTTGACATAAACGAGTAAAGTCAATAGAAGAATAACTCATGTAGTGAATGCGATGAATTGGTTTTAAACCATCTTGATTATAAAGAACATTATTAATATTTACGAATCGGTCAGCATTAGCACAATTACCTGTTCTATCTTCAGGATTCGGACTGAGGGTAAAGTTAAATATTGGGCGATCGCCGTATAAAGTTATATAAACGAATATGCCAGAACTAGACCACCAAGAACCTGGACGAATCCATTCAAATTCACGTTTTTCAATCCATCTTTGTTTAATGATATCTAAATCTTCGCCACCAAAAAGTAGCCGCTTAGAACCAAAAAAGCTATCACAATGAATTTTTGCCCGCAATTGGGTTTCTGTTTGCTGTGTTACTTTTTCAAGTACTTCTAGATTTAATTGTGTTTTCTCTCTGGGTTTAGCATGTTCCCAATCGTTAAATATTAAATCGTAATTATCGAGTTTTGCAAAAATGTCATCAATTGGTTTCATGGCTAAACTATCAGCATCATAAAACACAAATTTTTCAAATTCGCCATTAAAAGCAGCAAACTTTCGGTGTACAAAACCTTTGTACCATCCCGGACGATTGAATTTAGAATCATTGGCTCTGGGATGAGCGTCCCAAAGGTCATTGATGAAATTATCCCAGCGATGAATTGCTTCCCAATCTTCAAAAAGTGTGACATTTTTTCTAGATTTGATTTCCTGCTTCACCAGGTCTAATTGCTGGTTATAGGGAATCACGCAAACTGGAATATCTACTCCAACATTTGCCTCAATGCTGTTTAGCAAAGCAACTAATTGGTCGTATACAGTATCATTGGCGAGCGTATAAATACCAAATGATTTCATTTTGCTAAATCCTACTTAACTTATAGACTAGTTTTTTGGCTCAGTACGTTGTCAGTGACACTTACATACTGACTTACACTTGACTGTAAAAACAACAGTTCAGATGAAACTATACAGTAAATTTACCATTACTGTCTGTTAATGGGTAATTAGCTTTTTGTTTGCTTTAATTTATGAAAATTTTACAAATCATATATTAAGGGATACTTGTGATGACATACAAGCATGAATCAGTCATGGTGTATGTATCACATTTGATGCATTACTTGTATGAACATCTTAATGGTATCTTGCACCTTTCCTTACCCACCCACCAGGGGAGGAACTCAAGTCAGGACATTTTATTTACTTAAGTACTTAGCTGCACGTCATAATGTTACTCTAGTTACTCAACGAGAACACGGCGTTACTGATGCGGAATTAGTAGGATTACGTGATTGTGTAAATCAATTAGTTGTTTTCGATCGCCCGCAAGAACCTGCGACTACAACTAAAATGTTAAAAAAGTTACAACGATTTAGTAAATTTTTATTACACGGGATACCGCCCAGCGTACTCAACCACTATTCATTGGAGATGCAAACCTGGGTTAACAACTGGGTAGAAGCAGGAAAATGTGATGTGATTACTTGCGAACACAGCGTCAATGAAATTTATGTGCAGCCACATTTTCAGAAACAAGTAAAAACTATAGTTAATGTTCATAGTTCTGTTTATGCTACCTGTCGCAAACAACTAGCGATTGGTATTTCTCAAAATACAATGAGAGACAAAATTAATCTGCCGCTTTTACGTCGTTACGAACAAAATTACTGTGCTAAATTTTCGGAAATTGTGGTGACAACCGCAGAAGATAAACTGCAAATACAAGAATTTAATCGCAATAGTAAAATTACAGTTATCCCCAATGGCGTAGATTTAGTTTCTTTTCCTTATCGTACAAGCGACCCAGGTGGACATCATTTAATTTTTATTGGTGCAATGGATTATTTAGCAAATGTTGATGCTGTGTGCTTTTTCAGCAATGAAGTATTGCCAGAAATCCAAAAACAATATCCAGATACAACTTTTGATATAGTCGGTTCTCATCCTGTATCAGAAGTTTTAGCACTTGCTAAAAAACCAGGAATTAATGTTACTGGGCGAGTACCTTCAATGGTAGAATATTTACACAAAGCAACCATTTGCGTTGTATCGATGCGGACTGGATTTGGTATTAAAAATAAAACCTTAGAAGCAATGGCAGCTGGTGTACCAGTAGTGGGAAGCGATCGCGGTTTAGAAGGATTAGCTGTAGACGGTACTAGCGAATCATTACGTGCATTACGCGCCAATCAACCAGGGGAATACGTCAGCGCCATTAGTCAATTATTCGAGAATCCACAATTGCGATGGCAATTGTCCCAAAATGCCAGACAACTAGTAGAAACAGAATTCACTTGGGATATCGCTGGCAAAAAGTATGAAGAAATTTGTCTTGGATAACTCTGAATTGTTTTAAGTTTCCAATTATTAAAACAAATGTATGTAGAGACGCTGTAATCCAACGTCTCTATAATAAACTATTGGTGATGCAAATTATCTTAATTTAAACCTGATTGGGTTTTAGTTATAGCGATTTCAATTTACGATCGCAATAAATGGAATTACCAAAAATCCGCTGAATAACTAGTTTTTTAGAAGATGCACGCCCGAACACAATCAAAAATTTCAAATCACAATCGTATGAATTTGTCAAAAAACGACTTAATTATTTTCAAAACTAGTCACAGCCTTGAACGTAAGTAATTTTTTATGCTTACGCTTATTCTTATTCTTGAGGATAGCCAAATAATTATCAACGTAGCGAAAAGCAGATGCACAATCGTAAGCAGCGATGGCGATAGCTTGCAAGAAAATCTTTGAGGGAATTTCAAACCCTAAAAATTTTTCTGTTAAAATTAATAAATCTCTATCTGTGGCAGGAAAAGTAATTTCTTGTTCCTCTTCTGAATCATTAAAGATATCTTCAATTAATGCTTTGGACATTTTGTACCTCCCCAAAAGCATAAGACGCAAAGCCAGTAATGAAATTGAGCTGCTGATCGCGAGTCCGCAAGTTATCTGGGAGTTCAGTACCAGGAAATCCGATTTCTCGCAAAATTTCTAAACAATAAGCACCGAGTTTGGTGTATGGAGCTTGCTCTAATTCTTGAGCTACTTCCAGAGCCATCTTCAAATTGACCTGGATAACCGTCGTTACAGGGCTGGTCATAAATAAACCCTAATCAACTGGATGCTCTCAGTTTTGATCGGAAATACAAATTAAGTAACGGTGTTTTTGCGGAATTTATTAACAAGCCACATTAAAGTATCAGGGCATTTGCGGTGAAGCATCCAAAACCAAAGCCTACCATCTTTGTAAAGTCGGCTTCTCAGTGAATTATAGGATAGTATGATATCCGCTGAATTGCCGATAACAGACAATTTTGCCGCTACTTTGCGAGAACGCCTCAAGGTTTTGGCGTTCGCAACTCCACTTACTGGGCACTACTGGCGGTTTTTTGTTGTTGATAGCGCTGTTTAAACTGCTGTTGTTGTATTTTATGATCTACGATTGGTTCTGGATAGCCAGCAGCATGGCGTTCTAAAGGTGGAATTTTACCACTAACTAAATATTGTGTATCCACAGACCGCAATTCTGTCACCCATTGGCGAATATACTCTGCCTCTGGATCGAATTTTTGTGTTTGACTGGCTGGGTTGAAAATTCGCACAGGTTTTGGATCCATCCCACTGGAAGCACTCCATTGCCAACCACCATTATTAGCAGATAAATCACCATCAATCAGTTTCTGCATGAAATATTTTTCTCCCAGTTGGGGATTAATGAGCAAATCTTTGGTGAGAAAACTAGCTACAATCATTCGACAACGGTTGTGCATCCAGCCACTTTCATTCAGCTGGCGCATTGCAGCATCCACAATGGGGTAGCCAGTTCTTCCTTCACACCAAGCTTGGAAATGTTCTTCGTTAGTTTCCCAAGGAAAGTTCTTAAAGGTGTCGCGGAAAGCACCATCAGCCAATTCGGGGAAGTTATACATTGCGTGTTGATAAAACTCCCGCCAAGCTAGTTCCTGTTGCCATGTGCGGATAGCGGCTGTAGTTTCTTCACTGCGACTATTTTCTAGTGCTTGGGTTGTGGCTTGCCAAACAGTGCGAATGCCAATAACGCCAAATTTCAAAGCTGCACTCAGTTGCGATGTTCCGTCAACTGCGGGAAAATTACGCTGTTCTTGGTATTCAGTAATAGCTTTAGTAGTAAATTCCTCTAGCCGTGCTTGTGCCGCCGCTTCTCCTGGTGAAAGAATCAATCCTCCATCCCAAATAAATCCTAAATCTTTTGCAGAAGGTAAGGCCTCCACTCCTGCTTGTTTTGCAATTTCCTGTTCAGTTTCCGTTAACCCCTGTGCATTTTCCAGAGTTTCTACTGGTTCACTCTTAGGTTTACTAATCCAATTTTTCCAAAAGGGAGTATAAACCGTATAAGGTTGATTACTACCCGACCGTATTTCTTCTGGGGAATGGAGAATTTGATCCCAGTTTTGGCTAAGAAACTGAATACTTTTTTCTTTGAGGGTATTTATAATAGTGCGATCGCGTTCTTGAGAATAAGGTTCTACATCCCAATTCCAAAAAACCCCTGTCGCTGATAACGCCTGTGCTAAAGCTGGTATCTTTTCCACGGGATTACCATGAAGTATCAACAACTCGCTACCAACTTCAGCATATCGCTGTTGTAATTTCTGCAAACAGCCAATCATATAAGTTACCCTCACCGGGGCAACATCATCTCGTTCTAGAATCAGCGGATCGAGGCAAAATACACCAACCACTTTTGCACTCTGCCGCCGTGCCGCAGCCAATCCCGTATTATCAGAAATACGTAAATCACGACGATGCCAAAACAGAATTAAGTCAGACATTCCATAATCAAAATAGTTCACCCGTACTAGCTTAGATGTTAATGGCACCAAAGAGCATCATTCTGTTGATAAATTTATTTTGGGAATTGGGCATTGGGCATTGGGCATTGGGCATTAGTCATTAGTCATTGGGCACAAGAGGCAGAGGCGAAAAACTCATCTCCCCATCTCCCCATCTCCCCATCTCCCCATTCCCCGGTTTGTCAATCGGCAATGGTGGTTTTTTAGTAAACAATTGAGTATACTTTTGTTAATAGTTAATTAGTTTTTCGATTATGGCGAAACTCCTACTTGATGAAGGCACAATTGAGAGCGATTTAAGTGAAATAGTTCGTGAACTTGCCCCTCTTGGTATTGAACTCAGACACTATGACCCAGGAACATCGCTCCTTTTTCCCAATCTGCTAGACCAGGAAGTTTTAACAGAATCTGAAAAACTTTATATTATAGAACTCCATAACAGTGTCTTTGAATTTATCCAGCAAGAAAATGGCACTGTCTGGTCTGACTTACTAAATATTCATCCAGGTTCGCCGAGTCTTCACCAGTCCATCGCAACATACGGTCGTTACCACACTCACACCACTGTTGAACCCATCTACGTGTTAGCAGGAGAAGCGATTTATGGCTTCGTGCGACCCGATGGTAGCCAAGTACAGCTTTTAATTCAGGCACAAGATTATCTCTACATACCCGCAGGTGTTGAGCATTGGTGCAGCCCAAGTGCATTATTGAATTTTAAAGCAGTACGCTATTTTGCAAATGCAGAAGGATGGGTTCCTAAGTATACAGGTACTCAAATGACTGATTACCTGAATAAACCGCGTTAAAAATCATTTATCTTGTAAATATTTGTAGTTTTTATTACTTAATGGTTGCATTCTCACCTCAAAGCCAGAAATAGATATGCCCGTAAATATTTAAGGGATAGGGGCGGGTTTACTAAAATTATTTGTGGGAAGATGTAAATCTTCTGTGAACCCGCCCCCACAGCAGCGAAAAGTGAAGCACTATTAGATTTCTAACCAACAATAGGGAACTCCAAAAAATAAATTATTCCACTTCCAATACTGCTCGGGTTTTGGATTTTAAACTGGAATTTGGTTTGGGGAAAAGGTTAATGGTTCGACAAGCTCGCCAACTGGGTAAGGGTTAAAGGTTTTTTCTTTCCCTTTTCCCCTTTCCCTTTCCCCCAAAACCCGACAAGTATTGATTCCACTTCAAGTTCTTGACTGTTAACAGTCAACCGTCAACAATCATCTATGGAATATTTTTTGACTTGGAATTCCCATAAACCTTATACCAATTTGAAAAATGATTGCGACAGATGTATAGCCAAAAGCAATTACTACTAACTGTTTCACAATCCAAAATCTAAAATCCAAAATCCAAAATGGTATTACTCAACTTCTTCGCAGCGAATTAACAGCATTTCCATTGCCTCTGCTAAAGAAATCAACTCTGTCCAAGAGGAACCAGTAACTAAATTTTGGGCATGAGCTAGTCGGTTTCGCAACTGTTCAGCAGACTTGAGGAAACGTTCGCCAAATCGCTTGGATTTGAGTTCCAAGTGTTCGAGAAGTTCTGGTTGATTTAAAACCAACTCTCGCTTATCGCAGAATTGTAGATAATCTAACAAATCGGTAGCTTCGTTTCTTTCCTGGCTTTCTCGCCACAGCCGTTGAGCAATTTCTAAGCGTTCTTTTTTCAGGACTGGTTGCCAAGAATCTTGAGGATAGTAAAGCCGTACCAACCGCAAAAGATTCATTTCTAGCAGTGTTACCAAGCCAAACAATAGCATTCGTGCGGGTGCTTTTTGCAAGTCGCCACAGGTAACAATTCCACTCACTTGATTGCAGTCGAGAACAAATAATCGGGGAGTTTGTTGCAAAATGGGTAGTAACTTCATCAGTGGGGTGGAAATGGCAATTAATTCTTTGGGATGAAATACCCGTTCATAGTCTCCACATTTGCTAGATTTCCCTTCAATCAAACTAGAACGTTCTAGATAACCAGTAATAGTATCGCTCCTCTCAACACCGATGACATCAAAATTTTGTGCCTCCATCCAATGCAGCACTTCTATCACCTCTGCATCAGCTGGCATGGCTTTGAGGGGTTCTGCAACGTATTCAATGGTGATATTGTTTTCAAACAAACTTCGCAGGTCTTGAGAACGGGATTTTAGGTGTTTCATCACCTTTTTGTCAACTCACATAAAATAATCCTATGGTACTCGTGCGTAGGCGTAGCCTGTCGTAGACATCGCTTGCCGAGTTTTTTGCTACATTAACTCTGCAACTGCTAAAAAGCTACAAAAAGAGAAGATATCAAGCTTTAAAATGGGGATGGGATTCAATACTGCTTGGGTTTTGGATTTTAAACTGGAATTTGGTTTGGGGAAAAGGTTAAAGGGTAAGGGTTAAAGGTTTTTTCTTTCCCTTTTCCCCTTTCCCTTTCCCCCAAAACCCGACAAGTATTGGGATGGGATTTCACGTTGATAGTTGAAAGTTGACGGTTAACAGTTGACAGCCTTTGACGTTGACATTGACTAAGACGCAGGACAACCATTAAGCATCATTTTTTTACCATTTTTGTTGGTATATGTGTAATGATGGTTATCCATTATCAAGTAACAAATTATTTTGCACGTACAGAAAATAAATATCTATGTAGTTAAATGTATGAGATTAATGGATCGATTTTCCTGAAAAACGGAGAAACTACTCCAAAAAAAATGTTATTACTCAAACGATACCCATAGCAATCCTATTTCAGTTGTGAACAATATCGGTGTTGACTGTCAAGGGTTAACAGCGAACAACCCTAACATGTAATATTTCACAAATTATTTGGAATTGCTATAGAATTGATCCTTGGTAGAATCGTAACAAGAGAATCAAAATTAATAATATTATGCCAAGAAAAGAACAAGGATGGGTCACATTTCAAACCTCTGAAGAAGAGCGGAAGATTCTAGAAGAATTCTGCGAACAGTCCCAACGTACTAAGACTGAAATTTTGCGGGAACTCGTGCGTAGTCTTAATCAGCACTCTTCACCACCAATATCACTAACAGGTAAGCCGGAAGAAGAAGAAGAAATTTACACCCAAAAGCCTGAGTTAGAAAGTAACATTCCCAAAAAATCATTAAAAGTTAGTTCTCGCAATATTCTTAAAGGTGTCGTCAAACGAGTAGTTTATGGAGCAGTTAATAGTGAAGTAACTATCGAAATTATCCATAAAGTAGAATTAACCTCGATTATTACTAGAGCTTCTGCTGAAGAATTGGAACTAGCTGTAGGAAAAGAAGCTTATGCAGTTATTAAGTCTAATGATATAGTTATTGCCAGAGAATAAAAAATGGTAATTCAGATAATAATGTTAGTAAGATAAATTTTACTGACTAACATTTTTAATGCTGAATATCTTTAAGATAAATTAAATTGAGTATTTTATAGCGATGCGATCGCAGATATCAAAAATGACACTCTAACGCACAGCGTCAGGGTGTTCTCTGGTGTTTGCCTCCTCTAAGTACGGTAAACCGTATTTACTTTTAGTTCCCAAAGATTAATTTAATTGTTAAGTTTAGTTACATAGATTAAAAATCTCAGCCAAGCTTGCTGAAAGGGAGAATTAATTACTCTTGAGGACGAAGACAACATGAACGACTTGGCGTCAGGTTCGTTCGTCTTAGACATTGCCTCAATTAGGCAGATACTTCATAGCAGACTGGATTTATCTCAGACAACAGCAGTCAAAACTTTGATGGATTTTGGCAAACTGCTTTGTATGTCAATAGTGCTCGCTTTGTGCATTTTCAACTCGGAATTTGGTTTTGGGAAAAGGTGAGCCAGCGCGGTCTTGGGGGTTTCCCCCATGAGCGACTGGCGTTAGCGTCAGCGTTAGCGACGAAGGAGCGTCACCCCGAAGGGGTTAAAGGGTAAAGGGTAAAGGTTTTTTCTTTCCCCTTTCCCCTTCCCCTTTTCCCCTTAACCGACAAGTATTGCTTTGCATGTAGGTATTTTTAACCTGTGTTTTGTCAAGTCTCTTAAATTCCATCAAAAATAAATTTATTTAATATTTCTTAAGATTGCGATGAAAGCCACAAACCAATTAGTAAATTTTTTAGAAAAAGAATTGGCTATTTCTGGAAACGCAATTTCCTTAGCCTTACGACATTGCCAACAAACTCCCAACTTCCTAGCAATCACCCTGTGGCAATACGGATTTATAAACCTAGACCAGTTAGCCCAAATTTTTGATTGGCTAGAAGAGGGTGGGACTGGAAACTGGGGGAGATGGGGAGATGGGGAGATGGGGAGATGGGGAGATGGGGAGATGAGTTTTTTCCTCTACGGCTGAAGCCTGTTCTGCCCAATGCCCCATGCCCAATGCCCAATGCCCAATGCCCAATGCCCAATGCCCCATGCCCAATGCCCCATGCCCAATGACAAATGACTAAAAAGGATAACACCCATGACAATTAAAGAACAGCCAAAGTTACCACGGTCTAGAATTATTGCCAATGTATTGCTAGTAGTATCAGGGTTATTCCTGCTTTTAAATTTCTTTTTGCCTGGTTTGTTCGCTTCTCGTCCTCCTGGCGTTCCCTACAGCTTATTTATTCATCAGGTACAAGAAGGGGAAGTCAGCCGCGCTTCTGTGGGTCAAAACCAAATTCTCTATGAATTAAAAACAGAGAATAGCGAACCAGGGCAGGTGTTTGCAACTACACCAATTTTTGATTTGGAATTGCCCAAACTCCTAGAACAAAAAGGAGTCGAGTTTGCTGCTGCACCTGCACCAAAGAATACTTGGTTTACAACTCTTTTGAGTTGGGTGATTCCACCACTGATTTTTATTGGCATCTGGCAATTCTTTATTTCCCGTGGTGCTGGTGGTTCTCAAGGGGTTCTTTCTATCGGCAAGAGTAAAGCGAAGGTTTATGTTGAAGGTGAATCTGCTAAAATTACCTTCCAAGATGTGGCTGGGGTAGAAGAAGCGAAAACTGAGTTAGTGGAAATTGTAGATTTTCTCAAGACTCCGGCACGTTTTACGCAAATTGGTGCGAGGATTCCCAAAGGTGTGCTGTTGGTCGGCCCTCCTGGTACTGGTAAGACACTTTTAGCCAAAGCTGTGGCAGGGGAAGCAGGAGTCCCATTCTTCAGTATCTCTGGTTCCGAGTTTGTGGAACTATTTGTAGGTGTGGGTTCTTCCAGGGTGCGAGATTTATTTGAGCAGGCAAAAAAACAAGCACCGTGTATTGTATTTATTGATGAATTGGATGCTATTGGTAAATCTCGTAGCAGTAACGGCTTCTACGGCGGTAACGATGAACGCGAACAAACCCTGAATCAGTTACTAACTGAGATGGATGGGTTTGCGGCTGGGGATGCAACTGTAATTGTGCTGGCAGCTACTAACCGTCCCGAAAGCCTCGACCCTGCATTGCTGCGTCCTGGTCGCTTTGACCGTCAAGTGTTGGTTGACCGTCCTGATTTATCTGGTCGGGAAGCAATTCTCAAGATTCACGCTCAAAAGGTAAAATTAGGAGATGATGTAGATTTAAAAGCGATCGCCACTCGGACTCCTGGTTTTGCTGGTGCAGATTTGGCAAACTTGGTGAACGAAGCTGCATTATTAGCAGCCCGCAATCAACGCCAAACCGTTGCCCAAGAAGACTTTGCGGAAGCAATTGAGCGGGTAGTCGCTGGTTTAGAAAAGAAAAGTCGTGTATTGAGCGATACCGAGAAAAAAATTGTTGCTTACCATGAAGTCGGTCACGCAATGGTCGGGGCACTAACTACAGGAAACGGTCGTGTAGAAAAGATTTCCATTATCCCCCGTGGTATGGCTGCCTTAGGCTACACCTTGCAATTACCCACCGAAGACCGCTTTTTGATGAACGAAGTAGAATTGCGCGGTCAAATTGCCACTCTGCTGGGAGGACGTTCCGCCGAAGAAATTGTATTTGGCAGCATTACCACAGGTGCATCTAACGATTTGCAACGAGCAACAGACTTGGCAGAACGGATGGTGACCACCTATGGTATGAGTAAAGTCTTAGGGCCGCTAGCTTACCAACAGGGACAACAAGCAGCGTTCTTGGGCAATGGTGCGCCTAATCCCCGGCGGATGGTGAGTGAAGACACAGCCAAAGCCATTGATAGTGAAGTCAAGGAAATCGTGGAAACTGCCCACGAACAAGCCCTAGAGATTCTCAAACAGAATCGAAACTTGCTAGAAGAAATTGCCACTCAACTTTTGGAAACAGAAGTTATTGAAGGAGAAAAACTGCAAAATCTGTTGAGTCAAGTTAAATCTGTAGGTGATTAGGGACTGGCGACTAGGAGAGAGGTAGAAAACTTGCAACCAGTCTTTCCCCTTGTCCCCCATTCTCTTCCTCAATAGATATCTCCAAAAATTAATTCTGCTTTACCCGAAATCCTTGTAGAGACGTAGCAATGCTACGTCTCTACATTCATTTCCATTAGATGAATAATATCAAGTTCGGGTAATCACTTACGATTCAAAATTCTCCGTGTCCCCGCGTCTCACTGTCACCGTGTCATTCTTATCGTAAGTATTTAGGTAAACATGATATAATACCCAGTCCCCAACTCCCATCTCTGCATTAAATCTCTGCGCTAGTTGGGGCTTGAGAAATGCCACTCACTACAATGCAAACACCAGCTAGGAAAAATGCCATTGCACCTGCAACTGCACCTAGAAAAGGGGTTATGGTTTGCGGTTGGGGAAATACAGCGCCAAACAAACTCATGGCCGCAGCAAATCCACCAAAATATGTACCAATTCCCAATCCCGCCCATCTTTGGGGTACTAGTCCTAAAGCAAAAGGAATTACCCCGTTAACAATTAAACTAAAACCAGCAATCACGAGGAGAATTATGGGAATTTGTACGCCGATAAATGCCATCATGAGTAACGCTGGAATAGTTGCACAAATGCCACAAAGCATTGCTTGACGATTGCCAATTTTAACAGCGAACATGCCCGCAGGTATGCTGGCAACGGCGATCGCTATTCCAATCCCCACCATTTGGATATCGATATTATCAGTGTTTAATTGGGCTTTGAGGACTTTGCCCAAAACATCCATCAAAAATCGGATACCCCACGCTACACCAAAACCAGTTCCTAAAATCAAAGCTAATTTTTGTAAAGGAAATTGTATTATCTGTGCATTGTGTCTATCTACCGGCGTTTCTGGCGGATTAACAAACCGCAACGCAGCCACAGCACCCAACAATACAAAAGAACCAATTGCAAAGGTTAAAACTGGCCCTAAATTCAGAATATATTTGTTGGCGATGGGTCTAAAAGCGCCAATCAATCCTCCTGTCAAACTGACAATACTGGCTGCCAATGGTAACTCGGCTGGTGTAGAATACGTTCCCAACAGGCATATAGCTGGAGAGCGAAATATTGTCATTGCTAATGCCCAGGCTACTAAAGTGATTGGCAGTAGCGATCGCAGTATCATAGTAGGCGGAATTAAGCTGACAAAACATGGTATAGCAATAAACAAAGCTGATGCCAGAATTACACCCACCGAGATCAAGGGAAATCGAGTCCCTACCCAACGTCTAGTTTGGTCTGAAAATCCCCCCATCAATGGTTCCAACACTGCACCCAAGGCATTTTCTACCACCAATAAACCAATAGCAAATGAAGCAGGAAAACCAAACTGGGTCAAAAGTTGCGGCAAGTAACTATTATAAATTAACCAACTCAAGGTAATTGCCCCCTGCACCGCAGCTAATACCCAAACTTGCACCCATAAAATATTGAAAGAAGATTTTGAGGTAGTCATAAGCACAGGGGAGTAGAGAGTGGAGAGTGGGAAGGTGGGAAGATGGGGTGGTGGGGAGATAGGGTGAAATTCTCTCCCCATCTCCCCATCCCCTTATCTCCCCATCTCCTTTAATACTCCGGAACTGAGGGATCGATTTCCCGACTCCAAGCGGTAATTCCGCCTTTAACATTTGTACCAAGGATTCCGGCTTCTTTGAGAATAGCGAGGGCTTTTGCCGATCGCCCGCCCATCTTACAATGAGCTATCAAATGGTGACCGTTTAATATTTCTTTGACTTTGGCAACCCCATCACCGTTTTCTATTTCTGGTAAGGGTACCAAAACTGAACCAGGAATTTTTGCAATTTCGTATTCATTGGGGTTACGGACATCTAGTAGTACAAAATCCTTCGCACCACTATCTAGCAATTCCTTCAAATCCTTAACGGTCATTTCTTGAATTTCCATCTGCTGTTTGGCCTCCTCTGCCTTAGCTTGTGGAATTCCACAGAATTGTTCGTAGTCTATCAGTTTTTCAATCACTGGGCGAATGGGATTAGGACGCAGTTTCAACTCCCGGAATTTCATGTCTAAGGCGTTGTATAGCAGTAAGCGTCCGCTCAAGGTGTTACCTTGTCTCATAATAATTTTGACAGTTTCCGTTGCTTGGATAACACCAATAATTCCCGGCAAAATTCCCAACACGCCACCTTCTGCACAAGAGGGAACCATTCCTGGTGGTGGTGGTTCTGGGTAAAGGTCACGATAATTCGGGCCGCCTTCGTAGTTAAATACAGTGGCTTGTCCTTCAAAGCGGAAAATGGAACCGTAGACGTTGGGTTTATCTAACAATACGCAAGCATCGTTAACTAGATATCTTGTAGGGAAGTTATCTGTGCCATCCACTACGATATCGTAAGGTCGGAAAATTTCCAGGGCATTTTCGGAACTCAGGCGAGTTTCGTAGAGATCCACCTGACAATAAGGGTTAATCTCATGAATACGGTCTTTTGCTGATTCAATCTTGGGTTTACCTACCCAGGAAGTACCGTGGATGACTTGACGTTGTAAATTGGAAGTATCAACAACATCGAAATCCACAATGCCTATGCGTCCAATACCTGCGGCGGCTAGGTATAAAAGTAGTGGCGAACCTAGTCCACCCGTACCTATACATAGTACGCTAGCGGCTTTGAGGCGCTTTTGTCCTTCCAAACCTACTTCCGGCAAAATCAAGTGTCGGGAGTAGCGTTCGTAATCATCTTTGGTCAACTGGATTTCATCCAGATTCGGATTTAACGACATACCGTCTACCAATGGTTTCAAGGTTTAATCTAGTAATTCTAGTACATAAATAGTAATTTACCCCTTAGAAGTAAATTCAGGTACTTCTTTTAGTTGTTTTTTTACTAGTAATACTCTAGTTTACTACTAGGTTAGCGGATAGATACTCAAGCAATACTCAACAGTGAGAGCGTAAATTCATCTCTCTCTTATATTCTCAATTACTCTGAGTATTACTCTAACTAATTTCGCTCATACCTCTTCTCTAAAGTTATTAGACAACTTGTTTAACACTTTCACCAACAAGGGTAGACACGAATGTAATGGGGAGCAACGCGATTTCGTGAGGTCGGAGAAAAACAAGCGATCGCTAAAAATTTGCTTCAGTACGCTATAAATATTTATAACATTACAAACAGTACTAATACTGGTAAAATTTTATTTTTATTCTCAATATAAATATGAATCGTTTTTTGGGACAAAAAAAGGTAGGATTCCCAATTAGTAAAGGTTTTGATATCTGACATCAAAACGGGGAGTGCCTACGCTGAATGAAAAAT
>NZ_LAHA01000008.1 GCF_002608075.1 Nostoc linckia z4 | reverse complement strand
TTATTAATCTCAAGAACATCTAGAGAGTGAATAATAATTTATCAATATCCGCAGGAATAGTAAGATTATTCCTCAAATTTTTAGTGCCATTTTATAAGTCAAATATAAAAGATTTGATTATTTCTCTTCACGCCGTAGATTAATTTAGTTTTGTTTTCTTAATTATCCTGATTTTTTGCTTTTTACTTGACTGTAATCTATTTATACTTCAACTTGAAGTGCGGAATGTGGGTATTACCTATTTTAACTGATGAGTATAACCGTAAATAGGTTACTAAAATATTTTTATTTACTTTTTTTTAGATATTTTTAATTTTTGATTTCTTAAATTTTAAATATTAATACAAGAAAATCATCAACTCCAATGCTCAAACATAAAGAACTAGAAAAATCTCCTCGATAAAATTATTTAATTTATTGTTTCTCTCAGGACTACATAGTAATTCTTTGACAGAGGTTAACCGAATTATGCTTAACTCGATATCTGAAATAAATAATGTTAAGAATAACAAATTTTCACCTCCAGTTGATATGGTGCGTACCTATCTACATGAAATTGGACGTATACCTCTATTGACCCATGAGCAAGAGGTTTTTTTCGCCAAGCAAGTTCAGCACATGATGGCAATGCTTGTTGTCAAGGAAGAACTATCTAAGAAATTACAGCGTCAACCTACTTTGCAAGAGTGGGCTGTTAAGATGCACTTGAGTGAAGAAGTACTGCTCAAACAGCTCAATCAGGGACAACTTGCCAAGCAAAAGATGATTACTGCTAATCTCCGGTTGGTGGTATCAATTGCAAAGAAATATCAGAAACGCAACCTAGAGTTTCTGGATTTAATTCAGGAAGGTACTTTGGGATTAGAACGAGGGGTTGAGAAATTTGACCCGAACCTTGGATACAAGTTCTCGACCTACGCTTACTGGTGGATTCGTCAGGGAATTACGCGGGCGATCGCTCAACAATCCCGTACAATTCGTTTACCCATTCACATTGCTGAAAAGCTAAACAAAATAAAGCGTGTTCAACGAGAACTATCTCAAAAGCTAGGTCATATTCCCACTGCGACTGAAATTGCTGAAGCACTCAATTTGAAACCTAGTCAGATTCGAGAGTATTTACTGTTTGCTCGTCAACCTATTTCCCTAGATATGAGAATTGGAGAGCAGCAGGATACTCAATTGCTGGATATGCTGGAGGACAATGGACTGTCTCCTGAAGACCACACTGTTCAAGAATTTCTTCAGCAAGATATTCAAAACCTATTGTCAAAGTTGCCTCAAGAGCAGCAGGAAGTGTTAACCTTACGCTTTGGTTTAGCAGGCGAACACGAACTCACGCTAGTACAGGTTGGTCAACGCATGGGTATTTGTCGAGAACGAGTGCGACAGCTAGAGAAACACGCTCTAGCACTTCTAAGAAGACAGAATAAAAACTTATAATTTGTAATGCGATCGCGATTTTTTAACCTGTTTTCTCAGTCCCTAAAATCTTTTCTGCTGCTAAGTCAATCTCATTTATGAGCGGCTAGGCTGTAATTACCCACTTTCCCTTCAGTAATGCTCCTTTGACAGCAGCATGAAATAGGTTTTTGGCTGACATCTCTCCTCAAGGTACTTTTGACTCGATCTTACAGATTTCATCTTAATTTCATTTTCATCTGAGACATTAAATACAGTACCTCATCGTAAACATCACTATAACCAAGCAGATATCCCAGCTAGGATCTGAAAAATAATGCTCAATACTATTGTTAAGTGGTCGATCGCGCAAAGGTGGCTAATCGTTATTGCCTCGATATTAATTAGTCTGTGGGGATTGCGCGTCATCACACAAATGCCGCTTGACGTATTTCCTGCCTTTGCTCCTCCCCAAGTAGAAATTCAAGTTCAAGCTTCCGGTTTAGCACCAGAAGAAATCGAGTCTTTGGTGACTCGCCCGATTGAGAGCGCGATTAACGGAACGCCTGGACTAGAATCGCTTCGCTCCGCTTCCGCTGTCGGAATTTCTGCAATTAAAGCCGTCTTTAGCTGGGACACTGATATATACCGTGCGCGTCAACTGGTGACAGAGCGATTACAAGGGGCGCAACTGCCACAAGGGGTTGAGCAGCCAGAAATTCTGCCTGTTAACTCGCCCTTGGGATGGGCTGTCAAATACGCTTTTTCTGCTGAAAGCACTGACATGATGGAGGTGTGGCGTATTGTCAATTGGGATGTAAGAAATCGCTTGCTGGCTGTACCAGGGGTGAGTAACGTATTTCTCTACGGTGGGGATGAGCGACAGTATCAAGTTTTGGTTGACCCAGATAAGCTTAAAGCCTACAATGTCTCCTTGCCAGAAGTCACCCAAGCAGTGCAGAATGCCAACGTCAACGTGCCGGGGGGATTTTTAATTACTCCCGATCAAGAAACGCTAATTCGGGGAATTGGGCGAATAGAGTCGATTGACAAGCTCAAGCGTTCAGTAATTAAGGCGACGAAAGGTACACCCGTATTACTAGAACAGGTAGCAGAGGTCAAAATTGGTCCAGCACTGCGACGTGGAGATGGACTATTTCAAGGCAAACGAGCGGTGATTTTAACTGTCTCCAAGCAGCCTGTGGCAGACACTCCCACCGTTGTCAAAGCTGTGGAAGCAGCAATGGAAGAGATTAAACCAGGGCTACCGAAGGATGTCAAGTTTACTAAGACCTTTGACCAGAATTTATTCATTGAAGCTTCGGTCAAAAACGTTGAGGAAGCCCTGCGGGATGGCGTAATTATTGTTTCAGTTATTCTGATTATCTTCTTGATGAACTGGCGCACGGTTATTATTAGCCTTAGTGCGCTGCCTGTGTCGTTACTGTTGGGGATGATTATTCTGAGCTGGACTGGACAGGGCATTAACACCATGACCTTGGGTGGACTGGTGGTTGCTATTGGTTCTGTGGTTGATGATGCCATCGTTGATATGGAAAACGTTTACCGCCGATTGAGGGAGAACCAAATAGCAGACAACCCGAAAAATCCTTTACAAGTCGTGTTTGATGGTTCAGTAGAGGTACGTGTTAGTGTTCTATTTTCTACAGTAATTATTGCAGTAGTCTTTGCACCGATTTTTGTTTTGTCTGGGGTAGAAGGTCGCATTTTCACACCAATGGGAATGGCGTATTTGCTATCAATTCTCGCTTCTACCTTAGTTGCATTAACACTAACTCCAGCGCTATGTGCTTTATTATTAGCAAATCGCCGTTTACCTAGTACGGAAACTTGGCTAGAGCGCAAAGTACATCAATTTTATCGTCCAGCCTTGAAGTTTTCAATTCGTCGCCCCCAGGTAGTTTTAGGAGTTGCACTTGCGGGTTTTGTCGCATCTATGATAATTCTACCTGGATTAGGAAAAGTCTTCCTGCCAGAGTTCCAAGACCGCTCTTTGGTCAATGCAATAATTCTTTTACCCGGTGAATCCCTGAATGCAACTGACCAAGCAGCTTTAGCGGTGATGGATGCCCTCAAAAAGGATCAGCGTTTCGATGCCATTGCGTTTCGCTCTGGGTTTGCTCAAGGAGACCCGGATGTGGCAGGGGTAAACTTTGGTGAGTTGGATGTGCAAATTAGTGAAGAAGGAGGAAAGGATCGAGAGAAGACTGTTGAAGTACTCCGTAAAGAGTTTGAAAAACTTCCTGGTGTTGCAACTAATATTGGCGGGTTTATCTCACACCGTATGGATGAAATTTTATCAGGAGTCAGAAGTGCGATCGCTGTCAAAATCTACGGCCCCGAACTTGAACAACTCCGTACCATTGGTAAACAGGTACAATCCGCTATGAGTGGTATTCCCGGCATTGTGGATTTGCAACTAGAACCCCAAGTCCCAGTTAAACAAATTCAAATTCAATTTGACCGCGATGCAGCAGCTCGTTATGGGCTAACTGTGGGGGAACTGGCAGAAACTATAGAGACTGGACTGAACGGTAAAGCAGTTTCCCAAGTGCTGGAGAAGCAACAAACGTTTAATCTCGTCGTGTGGTTGCAAGAGCGCTATCGTAACAATTTGGACGTGATTGGTAACTTGTTGGTAGATACACCCAACGGGCAGAAAATTCCCTTATCCCAGGTTGCTAAAGTTGATTATGGCACGGGGCCAAGTACCATTAATCGTGAAAATGTTTCCCGGCTGATTGTGGTTTCTGCCAACGTTTCTGGAAAGGATTTGGGTTCTGTAATTAAAGATGTACGCGATCGCGTCAAACAAATTCAACTGCCTGGAGGCTACTACGTCCAATTTGGCGGTCAGTTTCAGGCACAGGAACAAGCAACGCAGACATTGATAATTGCAGGTGCGATCGCACTCGCAGTAATTTCTGTGCTGATTTACTTTGCCGTCAAGTCAATTCCTGCCACAGCAATGATTATGATTAACTTGCCACTAGCGTTAATTGGCGGTGTAATTTCTGTTGCTATAGGTGGTGGGATCATATCCGTCGCTTCAATGGTTGGTTTCATTACTTTATTTGGTGTAGCTACTCGTAACGGATTGCTGTTAGTAGATAACTATAACAATCGCCTCGCTGAGGGAATACCACTCAAACAAGTGATTGTTGATGGTTCAATGGAACGATTAGTTGCGATTCTCCTGACAGCACTTTCGTCAGCACTAGGTATGGTTCCCCTAGTAATTGGTTCTGGTGCAGGTAAGGAAATTTTACAACCTTTGGCTGTGGTAGTGTTAGGTGGCCTGGTTACTTCCACTGCTTTAACACTCTTAGTTTTGCCGGCTTTATATTCGCTATTTGGGAAATTTTTGGTTCCCAAAAAGACTACACAAGTACAAGAAATTGATGTTACTCAAGGTTCAGTTGTATGACACTTAATTTATTAATTCTTCCCAGATGTCCACCTGGAAATATAGAGATATTCATGCACTACTTATGGGATTAAGCGAAATTTTTCTAATAATCAATGAGGAGTAAATCAATGCAATCATTCAAATTAGGCTTTGTTGTTTTCGCCAGTGTAGGATTACTTTTTTTGGGAGCTTGTAGTAATCAAGCTTCTGAGTCCAGTAGTAATCCTTCTAGTCCTTCTACAGAAAACACTAATAAAACCGAACCAGCCGCCAAAACTGAAACATCTGCTCATGGCGACTCACATGGTAAAAATGCTCAAGTCGTCGAAGCAGGAAAGTATCACTTAGAGTTTGTGCCTGAGAAAGAAGGGAATGCAACTCACTTAGATTTTTATCTGCAAACAGGCGAAAAACACGAAGCTGTTCCAAATGCCAAAGTTACTGCTGATGTTCAGTCACCAGATGGAAAACAAAAGACAGTTCCCCTAACATATGATGCTGATGGTAAACACTATACTGCTAAACTGGATGGAGGTGCGGCAGGTCAATATCAAGTGAAAGTTATTGCGGATGTTGGCACAGAAAAGGTCAATGGTCGGTTTAGTTTTAATCAGTAATCTGAGTATTTAGGCAGCACTTGCAGGGCAGTTATGGCTCATATTGATAGTCACAAGTATAAGTAGGGACAATTACAAATGTGCCTCGTCAGCGTTGAGAGCAACGCTGATTTTGTCATTATTGAGATATAGGACTCATATTTGATTTTTGAAAAAACTCAGTACACATCGAAGAACCTTCTAGCCTATTGCCTATTGCCTGCCTACGCAAATCAGTTCAGGAATCAAATCGGATTCCTATAGTTAATGATATTATCACCAACTCCCTTGCCCTGTTTGCAGATGCAAGTCGTTAAAGAAGTCGGAAGTCGGAAGTATAGTTTTGTAATGGGGATTTAGACTCCACAACAAAACTTGCGGCTTGTAGAAGCCGGGGGCTTAAACCCACGGAATCTGGTTAAAATAAATACTACTTTTCTTACAAGAATAGCAGGCTGAAAGCTGCACGGCTTCGACTCTGGGAGTAGCCAACTCAATGCTTCCTCTGTAGTGTAAAGAAATATTTAGAGAAAATGGTATTTCATCTTGATTTCATTTCTGGATGAAAAGCTAAAGTTATAAGCTCCGATTTGATTAATAACTCAAAACAAGCCCAGCCTTTCAGGTAAACTTTTGTTACTATATCTCGACTCTCTATCTGAGTGGAGACTTGAAAATTAGAATCGAGAATTATTTAGATTAATTAGGAGGAATAAAACAAAACTAAAATTAAAGATGACATCAGACTAAAAAATATTAGCTATAAAAAATTAGCTGATAATAATTGATTTTCATCATCACTTTCTACCAATAGCTAGGAGGTAAAATCTTGTATTATATTCGCTTCAATTAATTATTTTTGACAGACTTACTTTTTCCTCACAAGTTCTTCACAAATTACAATTAATATCATCAATATAAATCAAGTTATTCATTCTTTAAAGAGGTGAATTTATGAATAACAGAACTCTGATTTATAGTTTAATAGGTCTATTAACCAGTAGTACGCTTGCAGGATTATTAATCACAAATAAAACGCAAGCTCAAGCTCCAAATTCACAACATAATACTCATCACCCAGCTAGTAAAACTACGCCTTCCCAACGAGGGATGATGACTGAAGTTGACCAGCATTTCATCGAAATGATGATTCCCCATCATCAAAAAGCAGTAGAAATGGCGGATCTGGCTTTAACCCTTGCTAAACATCCAGAAATTAAGAAACTGGCTCTTGCCATTAAAACTGACCAAAACCGCGAAATTAAACAAATGCGAACTTGGTATAAGGCATGGTACGGCAAAGATGTGCCTGCTGTTGCAATGAATAACGGCACAATGATGGGTATGGGGCAGAACAGGGGCCAAGGTATGAACCAAGGCATGATGCAAATGTCAATGCACCCTGGCATGAGAGGCATGGACGTAGATTTGGGAGCCTTGAAAAATGCTCAAAATTTTGACCTGGAATTTATCAGCCAAATGATTCCTCATCACCAAATGGCGGTGATGATGGCGCAGATGGTTGCTAACAGCGCCACTAAACCAGAAATTCGCAATTTGGCTCAGTCCATCATTAAAACCCAAACTGCTGAGATTGGGCAGATGCGGCAATGGTATCAAGCCTGGAATCTATAGGTTTCTTCCTTTTGCTAGATGAGCAAGACTTACACACAGATACGATACGAAAAAACAGGTTTCTGGACAATGACCAATCGTTGAAACTTACCTGGTTTATGCGTAAGTTCAAAGGAGGCGAACCATGAGTCAGAAAAGGATAATTTTAGGTATCTTGGCTATGACTAATGGGGCGATCGCTGCATTAGTTCTCGTAAATAGCATACAGCCTCAATCGTGGCAGTCATCAAAACATCCAGATCCCTACCTCCATATTGGAAGAACAGCTCAATGATGCTGCATCACAAAATAGCAGCAAGGAAGGTGTCGATGAAAGTGATTGTTTCTGTAAGTTTTGGTACAGATGACCCAACTCGCGCCACGCTGGGAATGCTAGTAGCTAAAGTTGCTGTCGATCAAGGTCATGAAGTGGTGGTATGGCTTCAAGGTGAAGGCGTAACTATAGCCAACAAAAATATTTACGACAAAATTCAAGGGCTAAATATGCCGCCTATGAAAGCCGTTGTAGAGGCACTGTTATCAGCTTCTATACCCATCTGGGTTTGTGAGGCTTGTGCGAAAGGTCGCAACCTTACTTCCGAAAATTGGATAGAAAACTCCAGTTACAAGACTATGGGCGACTATGTTAGCGCGGCATTGAATATGGATAAAAGTTTGAATTTCTGACAGGAGTTGAATTATGGTCGGAAAATTTTTGGAATGGGTACGTAACCCAACTAGGAAAAGAAATCAAGAAAAAATGGCAGTAGATCCAATCTGCGGTATGACTGTAGAAAAGGCTACAGCGTTGAAGTCCGAGCGAGACGGACAGACTTACTATTTTTGCAGCCCTAGCTGCCAGCGTACCTTTGAGTCATCGCAACCAGAGTGAGGTGCCTGTAAAACATAAAACCAAACACGGGAGCTGATTGTAAAAATGGCTAAATCCCACCAACATACACATCACAGTCATGCACACGCAAGCGCCGTAGCACCAAATCCGGGAGAGATGGCGAAAGACCCCATCTGCGGTATGGTAGTACCTAAAGCCACATCACTCAAGACAGAACGAAGCGGGCGCACCTACTACTTTTGTAGTCAAACTTGCCTAAATACGTTTTTAGATCCTGAAACAGAACTCAAATCTATGCGGAAGCGCGTCACCCTGGCGTTGACGGGGGTGCTGCTTTTGGCAATTCTCAGGGCTGCGGCTTTTCTGGGACTAGCAGCTGGAGTGACTCTTGTGACCTGGGTACCAATTCCTATCTTACCCTGGTTCACTTGGGGCGTATGGTTATTTCTTTTGACTACGCCAGTACAGTTTATTGGTGGGTGGTCATTTTATGTAGGTTCGTGGAATGCTATCCGCACTCGCCACATTAATATGGATTTCCTGATTGCTCTGGGAACCACTGTGGCTTATGTTTACAGCGTAGTAGTAGTATTTTTCCCTAGTATCTTACCTGTGAAAGTAGAGGAGCGCAGTGTTTATTTTGAGGTTTCCGCCATCATCATTGCCTTTGTTTTGTTGGGCAAGTATATGGAAGAAATTATCAAAAAAAATTCATCGGCTGCTGTCCGCAAACTCTTGGATCTAAAACCTGCTACAGCAAGAGTAATCCGGGACGGAATGGAGATGGAAATTCCAGCAGAAACCGTTATGGTTGATGAAACCGTTGTCGTGCGTCCAGGTGAGAAAGTGCCCACAGATGGAGTTGTCCTGGAAGGCTCTTCTTCTGTAGATGAGTCGATGCTAACGGGGGAATCGATACCAGTAGAAAAGGCACCGGGAGCAGAAGTAATTGGCGGTACTTTAAACAAAACAGGACTTTTCCGCTTTCAGGCTACCCGCGTGGGTGCAGAAACGGCACTGGCGCAAATTATCAAGTTTGTAGAAGAAGCTCAAGGTAGCAGCGCCCAAGTTCAAAGACTTGCTGATAAAGTGACTGGTTATTTTGTCCCTGCTGTGGTGTTGATAGCAATTATTGCCTTTATTGGCTGGTTGCTGGCTGGTAATTTTCCCCAAGCGTTGCTGGCATTTATTGCGGTACTGATCATTTCCTGTCCTTGTGCCTTGGGAGTTGCTACGCCAGCTGCCTTAATGGTGGGTGTGGGTAAAGGTGCAGAAAACGGGATCTTGATCCGAGGTGGTGAAGTTTTGGAACGGGCTGAGAAACTCTCCACAGTGATTTTTGATAAAACAGGAACATTAACACGCGGAGAACCCAGCGTTACAGATGTTGTTGCTTTGACAAACCGTCCAGAAGATGAAATTCTCCGGCTAGCAGCTGCCGTAGAAGCGGGTTCGGAGCATCCCTTGGGCGAGGCGATTGTACAGGCTGCCAAAAATCAGATGCTAGACATTCCCAAAGTCAAAAATTTTGAAGCAATTCCCGGACATGGTATTCGAGGAGAAGTGAATAGCGATCGCATTTTACTGGGAAATCGCCGCTTGTTCCAACAACAAGGTTATACCGTTAGTCCAGAAATCGAACGCTTACTGACTCAATTGGAATTAGATGGCAAAACTGCCATGCTGGTTGGCTGCAATGGTCTTTTAATGGGGATAGTTGCAGTAGCAGATACGCTCAAACCTGAAGCTAAGGAAGCAGTCGCGGCGCTACGTCGGGAAAAAGTCAAAGTCGTTTTGCTTACCGGAGATAACCAACGTACTGCTGAAGCGATCGCCCGTCAAGTAGGAATCGATAGGGTAATAGCTGAAGTTTTGCCAGGTGATAAAGCTCAAGTTATCAAAGAAATTCAGCAGCGCGGTGAAGCAGTCGCAATGGTGGGTGATGGGGTAAATGATGCACCCGCACTGGCAACTGCTGATATTGGTATCGCAATCGGTTCTGGTGCAGATGTTGCCAAAGAAACAGGGGGCATCATTTTGGTGAAAAACGATGTACGCGATGTAGTAAAAGCTATCCGCTTGTCTCGCGCCACCATGATCAAGATTAAACAAAATCTGTTCTGGGCTTTTATTTACAACACCATAGGGCTTCCCATTGCAGCTTTCGGTTACTTAAATCCGATTATTGCCGCAGCTGCAATGGCTTTGAGTTCTTTGTCAGTAATTGTCAATTCGTCGCTGTTAAAAGGATTTAAGTTATCTAGCACATAGTCCTAGAAAAGGAGGTTTTTTATGATTCATCAACATAAACATTATTCCTTCCAGTTTGATAACCTGTCTGTCAACCAGGCACTATTTATTATCTTCACTGTTAGTGCTTTTTTACTGGTAGCTGTTTCTCGCTCACCTATAGTTTCTATCTTTCTTTACACCCTGCCACTGGTCTTTATTTTGATGTCTCTTCCTATCTCAATTACGTTTTTTAGAAAAAAGCCAGTAGAAAATAATCTACCCCTAATGTTGCCACCATCTAAAAAGCTGATTTCGCTGTAGAGATAGCCAATTAGGGAATTTAAATTACTACAAATTAAGAAAACATGACCCACCAACATAATCATCAATCTAGCACAAGAACATCAGTTGTAAAAATTGCATTGTTTGTCTTTCTCGCCATCATTGCCTTCTTTCTCATAGCAGAACATTGGGCGCATATACTTGGTCTTCCACCGCTATTCTTACTTCTGGGACTTTGTATAATTATGCACTTATTTATGCATGGGGGACACGGCGGACATGGGGGAGGCGGTGGAGGCAATAACCAATCTCAATAAAGGCAATTGGCACAAAAGAACTAGTACTTCACCACAAGAAAGGAAATTGAATTATGAAAGATATACCTGCCTATGGTCTTTGGTCTTTAGTAATTATTAATTCACTGATATTCATCATTTTTGCCTTCAGCTTCACAAAGCCAAAAAGTCCTCGTGATTGGCGTTCATTTGGTGCTTTTTCCGCCTTTATTATCGCGTTATTTACAGAAATGTATGGGTTTCCATTGACCCTTTACTTACTATCAGGTTGGCTACAAACTCGCTTTCCCAAACTGGATATTTTCTCCCATGATGTCGGACATATCTGGTGGACATTACTAGGTTGGAAAGGTGATCCCCACTTAAACCCAATTCACATTTTAAGTAACGTATTTATTTTTGGTGGACTCATCTATCTTAGCTCTGCCTGGGAAGTCCTTTACAAAGCCCAGCGCAGCCACACACTAGCTACCTCTGGACCTTATACAACGATTCGTCATCCCCAGTATGTGGCTTTTATCCTCATCATGTTTGGATTCTTGCTTCAGTGGCCCACAATCTTAACGTTGTTAATGTTCCCAGTGCTGGTGTGGATGTATACACGGCTAGCACACCAAGAGGAGCGTGATGCACTTGCGGAATTTGGTGATGAGTACCGACGCTATGCTGACAATACACCCGCTTTTTTCCCTCGTTGGGGAAGCAGAAGCGATCGCTCCAAAAAGCATCATGAAATGTGAACCTATAGACACCTGAAAGTCTTTGCAATCCCATCAGCCAACTTAGAACACTGCTATTACTTAACTAGCCATGAAGACGCAGTTAATCATAACCGATTCAAATTTTCAAACCATCAAATTAATAGGAGGTTGATTATGGTATCGCACACTCATGATCGGGAAAATCATCATCTTAGCAGGAACTCTTTTACTAAATTAAGAACGCGATCGCTCTCTCTTGCTACAGCTATAATCACAGGCGCAGTTTACTCAATCTGTATTCTATTTATTGCCTTAGCACCAAAAGCAGCAATGGCTTTTTTCAGCTACATTCTCCATGCGGACTTGAGCAATATTGCCCGAACAGTTACCTGGGGAAGCTTTATTGCTGGTCTTCTATTTTGGTCTATAGGAACAGCTTTATATGCTGCTTTGATAGCTCGCCTCTACAACAGCTTTGCAGCTAGGTAAGAAGTCCAATATGCATGAAAAATCTTGCAGTTACGAAGTAAAAGATTTTTTAACTTTTGACTTCAGAAGGCGTGACTTCAGAGTAGACGTGCATAGCGCGGCTTCTCGCAGAGTAGCGGTGCTAGTATTTTTCTAATTTTTTGCAACATACCAAATTGAACAATTAAAACCCAATTTACACAGGAGAAAACTATGAGCGATTTAATTGTTATTGGCTTCAAAGATGAGTTTAAAGCAGATGAGGTTCTGATTGATCTAAGAAAACTGGAACTAGAGTATCTTATTGACCTAGAAGATGCCGCTATTGTTGTTAGAAATAAAGAAGGCAAAGTCAAGATTAAACAAACCCAAGAACTTGTAACTTCTGGTGCATTAACTGGAGGTTTTTGGGGACTGCTTCTTGGTTTGATATTCTTCCACCCAATGTTGGCTCTCTTTGGTGCGGCTGCTGGCGCAATTTCGGGAGCGCTTACTGATATTGGCATTGACGATAACTTTATTCGAGAACTTGGTAACACAATAGAGCCGGGAACATCTGCTTTATTTATACTTGTGAAAAAGTCTACTCCAGACAAAGTGTTAGACGATTTGAGCAAATTTGATGGTAAAGTTTTACGAACTTCACTATCAAAAGAAGATGAAGCAAAACTACAGGCAGCTTTAACAAAACTTGAAGCCAAAGAAGAGTTTGTTGACAAGATTTAATTTCCATAACTAACTGCAAAAATTTTTATCCTACCCTACGGTTGATGCTATCACCTATGCCAGTAGGGTAGGGAGAAATTCTAGGAATATTAAGTTGATAACAATGTGGCTTTAGACTCGAAAAAACTAAGGATTGGGCATCACAAGGGTTAATAACTATCAAAATAAAAGAAAACCTATGAACCCTATTTTAAAAGACCCAGTTTGTGGCATGACTGTTCAACCAGGCAGAGAAATCACTGCCTTTTACCAGGAGCAAAAAATTCACTTCTGCTCCGAATTCTGTCGAAACAAATTTTTTCAGCATCCAGAGTTATATATCACCACATTAACTACCACTAGTTACGACGAAGCCAAAGAAAATCGGCGGGTTGCCTATTTCTCGATGGAGGTGGCTGTTGGTTCTGCTATGCCAACTTACAGTGGCGGTTTAGGTATACTGGCTGGTGACACTTTGAAATCCTTTGCCGATTTGCGAATACCTGCGGTTGGGGTAAGTCTACTCTATCGCAAAGGTTACTTTCACCAAAAGTTGGATGAGTGGGGAGGACAGCAGGAATTTCCTATTTTGTGGAGTCCCGAACATTTCCTGCACCTTTTGTCTGAAACTGTTCAGGTCGAAATTGAACAGAGAACTGTACAAGTTCGAGCTTGGCAATATGACATTGTTGGCTTAAGTGACTACAACGTCCCTTTAATTTTGCTAGATACTAATGTTGAGCAAAATACTAATTATGACCGTACTTTAACTGATGTTCTCTATGGCGGAGATGAGCGATATCGGCTAGCCCAGGAAATTCTGCTGGGAATTGGTGGTGTCAGAATGCTCAACGTCCTCGGTTACAGAGAAATTGAAAGATTCCATATGAACGAAGGACACGCCAGTTTGCTGGTTTTGGAATTGCTAAAAGAACGAAACGGGATAAATACAGAAGCATGGAATTTTAGCAGTATCAGAAATCAATGCGTCTTTACTACTCATACCCCTGTTCCAGCAGGGCACGACCAGTTTGACTACGGTTTAGTGCAGTATAGTTTGGGGCAAATAGTGCCGTTTGATGTACTGCAAATGTTGGGGGGACGCGATCGCCTCAACATGACTATGCTAGG
The DNA here is from genome assembly GCF_002608075.1 of Nostoc linckia z4. GTDB lineage: Bacteria > Cyanobacteriota > Cyanobacteriia > Cyanobacteriales > Nostocaceae > Nostoc > Nostoc linckia. The sequence goes on along the minus strand of NZ_LAHA01000008.1, from coordinate 146,310 downwards.
ACTAAACTTGAGCCACTATGTCAACGGTGTTGCCAAGCGGCACGAAGAAGTTTCGCAAGAAATGTTCCCTGGCTACCCCATCCATCACATTACAAATGGTGTTCACTCATGGACATGGACTTGTGACAGCTTTAGAACCCTCTACAACCAATATATTCCTGGCTGGAGTAACGACCCATCGATGCTACGGCACGCCATCAGTATTCCCCAAAAGGAGATTTGGTCAGCCCATTTGGCGGCTAAAGCACATCTTTTAGCTCACATTCAGGAACAAACTCATCTTTCGTTATCTGCGGATACCCTGACAATTGGGTTTGCTCGCAGGGCAACACCTTACAAACGAGCAGATTTAGTCTTCTCAGACATCAATCAACTGCTAGAGATTAGCCAAAAAGTCGGTTCTTTACAGTTTATCTTTGCTGGTAAGGCGCACCCTAAAGATTATTCTGGCAAAGAGTTAATTCGACGGATATTTGAAATTTCCCACCAATTACAGAAGCAGATACCTGTAGTTTTTTTAGAAAATTATGACATGGAGCTATCCAGACTGATTGTGTCTGGCGTGGATCTCTGGCTCAATACGCCACAGCGACCTTTAGAAGCTTCTGGAACATCGGGTATGAAGGCAGCACATAACGGCGTTCCTAGTTTCAGCATACTCGATGGTTGGTGGATTGAGGGGCATATCGAAGGAGTGACTGGCTGGTCTATTGGTTCTAGAGAACCTGAGTTTTCTGGTTCAGACATTCTCAACCGACAGGATGCAGAGGACTTATATCAGAAGTTGAAAAACGTAATTGCTCCGATGTTTTATCAGGAACGCGAGCGGTGGGTGGATGTAATGCGATATGCGATCGCACTAAATGCCTCATTTTTTAATACTCATCGCATGGTACAGCAGTATGTCACGAATGCTTATTTACCCTGAAGGTTTTTCTAAAACTCAGGAGATTTTTATGTTTCGTAAGATTCTGGTTGCAATAGATTGTTCTAAATTTAGCAAGCGTGTTTTTGAAGAAGCACTTGCCCAAGCAAAAGCTAACGCAGCAAGCCTTATGGTGTTACACATTTTATCTCCAGATGAAGAGGATTGTCCAGATACCTCTGGACTTTTAAACACCTATTATTACGCGGGAACAAACAGCGAAGCTGCTCAACACTGCCAAAAAATGTGGGAGGAATTTTCCCAGAAGGGTTTGAAGATGGTAAGGGCGCACGCTGCCGAAGCAATAGCCGCTGGAGTGAACGCAGAATATTCTCAAAAACTAGGCAATCCTGGTCGAACTATTTGTGATGTCGCTCGTACTTGGGAGGCTGACTTAATTGTCATCGGGCGGCGGGGTCATTCCGGTTTGAGTGAGTTATTTCTGGGGAGTGTCAGTAATTACGTACTTCATTATGCTCCTTGTTCTGTCCTAACTATTCAGAAAGCTCTAGAGACTGCGGGGTACACAACGCGACCATTGGATAAGCAGTTCAATTGAGGATTAACTTATGCAACACGAACAAGGGCATCATGGACACGATTCACACAGAGCTTCCACTTCCCCCAGTAAACATGAGAGGCACGATAAACACGCTGGACATAACCCGGAGATATTTAAGCGACGCTTCTTTATCTGTCTTGTGCTGACGCTACCCGTTCTTTACTACGATCCAGCTTTTCAGGGTTGGTTTGGCTATGAAGCAGTGCAGTTTCCAGGTTCAAACTGGGTGGGGTCTTTCCTAAGTATCATAATTTACTTTTACGGCGGTTGGGTCTTCCTCAAAGGAGCTTGGTACGAACTTCGGAGCAAAGTTGGGATGATGACCCTGATAGCTCTGGCGATTACCGTTGCTTTCGTTTACAGTCTGGCAATCACTTTTTTGAGATTAGGGGGACAGTCGTTCTATTGGGAACTGGTCACTCTGGTGGATATTATGTTGCTGGGTCACTGGATTGAAATGGCATCGGTGCAGGGAGCCAGTCGTGCTTTGGAACACCTGGCAAACCTTGTACCAGATATTGCTCATCGCCTGGTGCAGGGGCGGATTGAGGATGTACCCGTAGGAGAGTTGCAACAAGGCGACCTGATTCTCATCCGCCCTGGAGAACAGATTCCTATTGACGGGGAGGTAGAGGAAGGAGCTTCTAGCGTCAATGAAGCATTTCTCACCGGAGAGTCGCGTCCGGTTACGAAGCAATTTGGGGATGAGGTGGTTGCAGGTGCTGTCAATGCAGAAGGAGCCTTAACCGTCAAGGTAACACGCACGGGAGAGCAGACAACTCTGAACCAGATTATGCGCTTGGTGGAAGAAGCCCAATCGTCGCGCAGCCGCTTTCAGGCGCTGGCGGATCAGATTGCCTACTGGCTAACCTTGATTGCTATTGGAGTAGGAACACTGACGTTTGTTGTCTGGTTTGGGTTGAATGCTGGATTAGTGTTCGCTATTGAACGAGCCGTTACAGTGCTTGTAATTGCCTGTCCCCATGCTCTCGGTTTGGCAATTCCACTAGTAATTGTTAACGCCACTGGCTTATCTGCAAAGCATGGAATTTTGGTGCGACGGCGAGAAGCCTTTGAGCGTGCCCGGAAAATTAAAGCGATCGCTTTTGACAAAACCGGAACCCTCACTGAAGGTCGGTTTGGGGTACAGCGGATTTATACCGAAGGTATGGATGAGCTAGAAGCACTCTCTATTGCTGCTGCCCTAGAAGCTTTGTCAGAACACCCTTTGGCTCAAGCAGTGGTGCAAGAAGCCGAAATCCGTCAATTGTCTTTGCCAAAAGCGAGAGATTTCCAAGCTGTTGCAGGCAAAGGGGTTGAAGGTAGTGTCAATGGCAAACGCTATCGAGTTGGGCGACCGGAATGGGCGCAGGAGTTGAATCTGGCTTTTTCTGCCAAGTTGCAAACGGGTTTAGAAAATATTGAGTCTCGTGGCGAGAGTGCGATCGCCCTGTTAGATGATGAGCGTTTGATTGCTCTGTTTGGACTGGCAGACAAAGTACGAGAACAGGCACGTACCGCAGTACAGCGACTCCAAGAAATGCAGGTTCAGGTAGTTATGATTACTGGAGATGCTGAAGCAGTCGCAAAAACTGTTGCAGAGGATTTGGGTATCGACCGTTACTATGCCCGCGTCCTACCGCAGGACAAAGCTGCGATTGTCCGCAAATTAAAAGCATCACAGCCTACAGCATTTGTTGGCGACGGTATAAATGATGCACCTGCTTTGTTTGAGTCAGATTTAGGACTCGCTATTGGAGCAGGCACTAATGTAGCAATTGAGTCTGCTGATTTAGTACTGATTAAGAGTAATCCTTTAGACGCTGCCTATGCCTTAAAACTATCAAAAGCGACCTACGATAAAATGCTTCAGAACCTTCTTTGGGCAACGGGTTACAACGTTATTGGTATTCCCCTAGCAGCTGGTGTTGCCTATCCTTTAGGTATCTTGCTTCCTCCAGCTTTAGCAGCAGTGTTCATGAGTGTTTCTACTGTGGTTGTATCTATTAATGCAATGTTGCTGCGACGAGTGCAGTTAAGTTAGGCATAGTTTGGGACTTGTAGCGCAAAGTTTTAGGAAAGTTTGCAATCTCGAAATGTCCCAATTGCTAATCATCAAAGACAAAAAGGATAACGCTTCCGAAGTAAAAACTTAATTTTTACCTCCTTTTTATAAAGATTCAGAACTATGACAACAACAATTTCCATACAGTCAAAACCCCTAAGCGCAGAAGAATTGCGTAAAATAAATGCCTACTGGTGTGCAGCTAACTACCTTTCTGTTGGGCAAATATATTTACTCGATAATCCCCTGCTGAAAGAACCACTGAAGCTAGAACAAGTCAAACCGCGACTCTTGGGTCACTGGGGAACAACTCCTGGTCTAAACTTTGTCTACGTTCACCTCAATCGAGTTATCAAAAAATATGACCTAAACATGATTTATATTGCAGGCCCCGGTCACGGTGGCCCCGGACTGGTAGCAAATACATACTTGGAAGGGACTTACAGCGAATATTACCCCAACATTTCTCAAGATGCTGAGGGCATGAAAAAACTTTTCAAACAGTTTTCCTTTCCTGGTGGTATCCCCAGCCATGTTGCACCAGAAACTCCCGGTTCAATCCACGAAGGCGGTGAATTGGGTTATGCCCTTTCCCACGCCTATGGTGCTGCTTTTGACAATCATGACTTGATAGTTGCTTGTGTTGTAGGTGATGGCGAAGCAGAAACCGCGGCCTTAGCTTCTAGCTGGCATTCCAACAAGTTTCTTAACCCAGTGCATGATGGTGTAGTACTGCCAATCCTCCACCTTAATGGCTATAAAATTGCCAATCCGACCGTACTGGCGCGGATAAGCCACAGAGAGTTGGAAAGTTTGTTTGTCGGTTATGGCTACAAGCCTTATTTTGTTGAAGGTTCCGAACCGGAAACTATGCATCAACAGATGGCAGCAACACTCGATATCGTTATCCAGGAAATTCACGAAATTCAAGAAGACGCACGGAAAAACGGTTTTCAACAGCGTCCCCAATGGCCCATGATTATTTTAAAATCTCCCAAAGGTTGGACGGGGCCAAAGGAAGTTGATGGGAAAAAGACTGAAGATTACTGGCGATCGCATCAAGTTCCTTTTGGGGAATTAGCTAGCAAACCGGAACACCTGAAACTTCTTGAAGAGTGGATGCAAAGTTACAAGCCTCAAGAACTATTCGACGAAAATGGCAAGCTGCATCCGGAATTAGCGGAACTCGCACCTCAAGGACACCAACGTATGGGCGATAATCCCCATGCCAACGGTGGTATCTTGCTGCGCGACCTCAAAATACCTGAGTTCCAAGATTATGCCGTTGATGTATCCAAACCGGGGACTAATATTGCTGAAGCTACCAAGGTGATGGGCAAGTTTCTCCGAGATGTAATGCGAGAGAACTTACAAAGCCGGAATTTTCGCATTTTTGGACCCGACGAAACCGAGTCCAATCGTTTAGGTGCAGCATTGGAAGCCACAGATAGGGCTTGGGTTGCTGAAATACTCCCTGAAGACGAACACCTATCACCCAACGGGCGGGTGATGGAAATTCTGAGTGAAACTACTTGCCAAGGTTGGTTAGAAGGCTATCTGCTTACAGGCCGTCACGGTTTCTTTTCCTGCTACGAGGCGTTTATCCACATCATTGACTCCATGTTTAATCAGCACGCCAAGTGGCTGAAAACAACTCATCACATCCCTTGGCGCAGACAAATTGCCTCACTTAATTACCTCCTTACCTCCCACGTGTGGCGACAAGACCATAATGGTTTTTCACACCAAGACCCCGGTTTTATCGACCATGTAGTTAACAAGAAAGCTGAAGTAATTCGGGTGTATTTGCCCCCTGATACTAACACCTTATTATCGGTGACAGACCACTGCCTGAAAAGTCGTAATTATGTCAACGTGATTGTCGCTGGTAAACAGCCTGCATTACAGTACCTTGATATCGACGCTGCTATCAAGCATTGTACTAAAGGTATCGGCATCTGGGAGTGGGCCAGCAATGACCAAAGTACCGAACCAGACGTAGTTATGGCTTGCGCGGGGGATATTCCTACCTTAGAGACCTTGGCAGCAGTTGATATTATGCGTCAGCACTTCCCTGAGTTAAAAATACGGGTAGTAAATGTGGTTGACTTGATGAAACTACAGCCACAAATCGAGCATCCGCACGGTTTATCTGATAAAGATTTTGACACAATCTTCACTAGCGACAAGCCTATTATCTTTGCTTATCACGGCTATCCTTGGCTAATTCATCGTCTTACCTATCGTCGAACGAACCATAAAAATCTCCATGTTCGAGGTTACAAAGAGGAGGGAACTACAACCACTCCCTTTGACATGGTTGTGCTGAACGATTTAGACCGCTTCCATCTGGTCATGGACGTGATTGACCGTGTGCCACAACTCGGATATAAAGCTGCTTATGTCAAGCAAATGTTGCAAGACAAGCTGATAGAACACAAGCACTATATTCAGCAGCATAGTGAGGATATACCTGAAATTAGCAACTGGAAATGGTCTTATTAGTAGAGATTTTCTTTGTTTGATTTCAGGAGGCGTATTTATGCACAAACAAGTTTTTGATACTTCAGATAATCCAGATATCCAAAAAGATAAAAATGCCCAAAATGTAGTCAGCAAAATTATTGGCACATTTCTAATGTTTGCTGCTTGCTTAATGGTTTGCCATTCTCTTGGACTCATTCATATAGCAATAGGACATTTCTCTCTCTAAATTTCCTGCTAGGAGATGTTCAATGAGGTCTTTATTAGCTCAAAGATAAGTCTTTAGAAAGGGTTTTAGATCCCACAAAATCCTGCATCATACATCGAATCAGCAACGCCTAAATTTCAGCCATGCTAAAAACCAGCAGTTCTAAATGCCTTTCAAAGTTTAGGTCTAGTTGAAAAAAACAGCATTTTTTCATTCAATCATCCGAGGAATCATCCTATGAAACCGGATTATCTCATTGTCGGCAGTGGTTTATCAGCATTAGTCTTTGGCGCTTTGATGGCAAACTCTGGCAAGTCTGTGCAAATCCTCGAAGCCCATGAGCATCCAGGAGGCTTTGGACACACGTTTACAATGGCTAAAAAATATACGTTTAATGCCCAACTGCACTATGTTTGGGACTGCGGTGAAGGGCAAACGGTGAATCAGGTACTAAAAAGACTGGGGTTAGATCAGGAGGTGACTTTTGAGCGGTATGACCCAGATGGCTTTGACCATATGCGAATGCCGGGGTATGCGTTGGATATTCCCTCACAACCAGAGGAACTGATTCGACGATTGTCGGCACTGTTTCCTGAACATAGCGATAGCGAAGCGCTGCCGCGTTGGCGAAGCCTCTCCGCAAGGAGAAGCGCGGATCGTATTCGCCAATTCGTCAACGAAGTGGAAAAGACTGGTGCAGGCTTGCAAATACTCGCTCCTCCGATCAAACCGACTGAACTACTGAAACATCCAAATGAGGTGTTCTGTGCTGTCCAGCATCTCAACAGCACACTTCAAGATGTATTTGACAAGTTTCAGCTACCCCAAGCCGCCCAAACCTTATTAGCCCTGCAATGGCCTGATTTTTTGCTGCCTCCCAACCAACTATCGTTCTATGCCTGGGTTGCATTATTTCGAGGCTATCAAGCAGGCGCATTTTACCCAACGCAGCATTTTGAGCGTGTAATTAATTCATTTGTCAAGGTGATTGAATCACACGGGGGGCAGGTGCTACTCAACCATGAAATCACGAATTTTAGAGTCATCGACAAAACGGTCACGGGAGTTGAGGCAATGAATCTCATCACCCATCAAACTCATGAATTTACAGGTGATACCGTGATTTGCAACATTGACCCCAAAAAAGCCGCCAAAATGATTGGGGAGGAAAAGTTTTCCCAAAAATTGCGCCGGAAACTCAACTATGAATATTCGGCATCCAACTTCATGGCTTATTGCGTCGTCAAAAATCTCGACCTGCGCGACTATGGATTTGGTAAATGGAATCTCTCGCATACAGGGCATCAGGATCTGAATGAAGCCTTTGCTCAGATGTATGAACACAATGACTTTTCCAATCCCAGCTTTGCTATTACAACGCCCACTTTATTGACCCAAGCGAGACGGGATTGCCCAGAGGATTGCCAGATTGTCGAATTTCTCACCGTTGCCAATTATGACTACTTCAAGCAATTGCGGGAGACAGACCGCAAAGCCTATAACCAGAAAAAGCAAGAAATCCTAGATTCCATTCTGGATGTCGTGGAAAAACACTATGTACCGAATTTTAGAGAGTACATGGTCTTTCATATCACAGGCAGTCCTACTACCAATGAACGCTTCTGCTGGTGTCCTAACGGGAATTCCTACGGCTCCAGTTTGACTCCGCGCAACATGGGTTTAGGGCGACTGAATCACGAAACTTCACTCAACAATTTCTATTTCTGCAACGCCTCATCCGGCTATCCAGGTTTCGCTCCGACCATTTGGACAGGAGCATTGCTGTATCAACGCTTATCTGGCGATGTGATTTTAGGCAACGGCTAAACAGACGGTCATGCAATATTCAATTCATCAACTTAGGAGTTAGCTATGAGAATTGCGGTTATTGGGGGCGGAGCCAGTGGTATGGCCACAGCTTACCTGCTCGATAAACAAGGGCATCATGTCACCGTGTTTGAACGGCAACCAATGTTAGGGGGACATATTCGGACACTGAACAAAAACGTGAAGCCGAACCGATCTGAGTGCAACGAAATTTTGGAAAGTGGTCCACTCGAATTTCCCACTAAATTTTATAACTTCGTCGCGCTCATGCAAGAGCTAGGAGTGGAACTAGTACCCGTTGATATTGGTTCAGCCTTGTTCCCCAGAACTGGCGATCGCTTTTTATCGGAGGTCGCGATCAAGAAAAACTTCGCAGGCATCCAACGTCTGATCGAATATCTTCGATTCGATACTGTTTATGCCCGTTCTGCTGGATTATGGCTGAAAACGCGATTTGCTGATATGCAGGATTTTTACGACCAGCCACTATCTCTCTATCTGAAAGACCACAGTACTGGCAGCCTCTGGCTCAAGTTGCTGATAATGTATAGCTACTCGATGCCGTTTGACCTCATCGACCATTTTCCCGCAGAATTGGCAATTCCGATGTTACGCGACTACCTCGCGGTCAACTGGCTTAGGGTTGAAGGCGGTGTATATTCTTACATTGAAAAAATTCTGGAACGCTTTAAAGGTGAAGTCTTGCTGAATGTGGAGATTGCCAATATTTTCAGAAGCCCAGATGCCGTGAAAATTGAGAGATTGAACGGCGAAATCCAGGAGTTTGATAAAGTCGTGTTTGCCACGCCACCCGACCAAGTGATGGCGCTGTTAGCTGACCCAACCGATGCGGAAATTAAACGCTTCTCAACTTGGAAAGCCAATTATGCAACTACTACAGTTCATAAAGATACTTCCATGTATGACAACCACGGCATCCGGCATCCCTCGGAATTTGATTTCTTCCAGACAAACACCCAATGGGGATATAACGGTTGCTTGAATCAGCTTTGCGGCATCTCCTCGTCACCACAACATCATTTTCTATCGTTCCAACTGGAAGAGTTAATTGCCAAAGATCGCATTATCCACATTCAGGAACACCACACCCCGCTATATACCACTGAATCTTTTCGATACCGAGATGAAGTGGTTGCCACTAACGGAGAGAACAACACCTACCATGCGGGAGCCTACCTTGGGGATGGCTTGCATGAAGGAGCGATCGCATCTGCTTTGCGAGTCGCTCAACTAATCGGTTAAGCCTTGACTCTATCCAGATTCATAATTGTCAATATCTTCAGAGAAAAGAATGCCATGTTTGGATTGTTATTAGGACTAGCACTGCTCGCGATCGCCGTATTCTGGTTCCAACGGCAACGGCACAGGTACGGAGAACATGGCGGCGATCACCGCAGTGAACGGAGGCACAAGCATAGCGGTCGTGGCGGTTGCCATTAGTCTGCAACTCTAATTGAACCTTGATTCAGGAGTAGAACATTTCATCCAGTGCATCTCTTGAAATTAGGCGTTTTTCACATTACTCTGCCAGAATTCACAATGCATAAAAATCTGCTCCTGATTCTTGTCTGTCTGTTTATTGTCATGATTGGTTTTGGCATAACACTGCCTGTACTGCCCTTTTATGCTGAACGACTGCATATTACAGGCAGTACTAATCGTCAGATAATGGCAATTCACATCAGCTTGCTGACAAGTATCTATGCCCTGATGCAGTTAATTTTTGCACCCTTTTGGGGAAGCTGGTCAGATCGAGTTGGCAGAAGACCGTTAGTGTTACTTGGTCTGGCAGGTGCTGCCATCACGCAAGTGCTATTTGGGATCGTGAATTCCTTGTGGATGCTTTACGCAGTGCGAGCGATCGGGGGATTGTTAACGTCAGCCATGCTGCCAGTGGCAACTGCCTATGTTGCTGATATCACCACTGAGCGCGATCGCAATCAGGGCATGGCATGGCTCGGTACGGCAGTGAGCCTGGGTGTAGTTGCTGGTCCAACATTGGGCGGTCTTGCTACTCGTCGAGAACTCCACTTTGCCATCAGCTATCAGCATTTTAGAATCGATGGGTTTTCTCTACCTTTTTTTACTGCCGCCGTGTTAGCGGGGATTGCCCTGTTGATAGCGCTGCGCTGGTTGCCAGAGTCTTTGCATCCCCAGTTAGCTCCAGCTTCACGTCGTCCACAATTAACTAGTGCTCAGGGTTTAAGTAACCGTCCACTACGGCGACTTCTCGCACTGACAATTGCAGGTCAATTTGGTCTGGCAATCTTTGAGGCAACGTTTGCACTTTATGCTCAGGAAACACTGAAGTACGGACCAGTTGAAATTGGCATTGCCTTTATGGTGTGTGGGCTGGTCATGTCGGTATTTCAAGTGATCGCCGTTAGCTACCTGTCTAAGTACATCAGTGCAATTTTCCAGGTTGCCCTGGGCTTCAGCTGGATGGGAATTGGGATTACCCTGCTGTTAATTACGCGAACAATGCCTTTGGTTCTGGGTGCAATTGGCTTATTGTCATTCGGCATGGCACTCGTTTCTCCCAATCTCACAGCGCTGATTGCCGACCAGGGTGGCGTGCACCAAGGCGCAGTATTGGGATTACAAAATTCGGCGAGTAGCCTGGGTCAGGTCGGTGGTCCTCTGTTTGGCGGTGTCTTATTTGGATGGCAAGCAGAGTCACCCTACCTGATTGCCGGAGTCTTTCTACTTGGGCTGGGTCTGGCAGTTGGCTGGCAAGAGAAAAGTAGACGGCGATTGTCTAATTGAGTTCATCAAGAAACCTCGTTACTGGGTACTTTTATTAGCAATTAATATTAGAATTGCTACTATTTTTACCAAAGTCTCAACAATTTCACTGTACTGCTACTGCCACCTTTGCATCAACTGCCTTGCCAACCGTTGCAATAGTTAAGAAAGTAACGTTTTTATTACCTCAAAGACTTTTTGCCACACAACTCTATATACCTCTTTAAATACCCACCGCATAGTTCATCAGTATTTTACTAATACTTATTTGCCTTAAAGGCTAATTCTATGAACCAGCCCTCACTACCGTTTTGGAGTATCCCTAATGCCAAATTGCTTGAAGAACTACAAACCACACAGCAGGGATTAACAGATAAAGAAGCCAAGCTGCGACTGACGCGCTATGGCTTCAATCTCTTGAAGCCCAAACGGAAATTAGATGCTTTTATGCTTCTCGTGGCTCAATTCCAAAGTCCAGTCATTCTCATCTTGATATTTGCTGCTGGTTTGTCGTTCTTCGTCCATGACCATACAGACGGTTTGATTATCTTGGCAATTGTTTTTGTCAGTGGACTACTGGGTTTCTGGCAGGAGTGGGGAGCTGCTGATGCTGTTGAGAAGCTGCTGGCAATTGTCCAAGCTAAAGTAGTGGTGCGGCGAAATAACAATACCCAGACTGTTTCTCCAGAAGAAATTGTTCCTGGAGATGTTTTTGTTCTCACCGCAGGAGGAACGATTCCAGGGGATTGCATAATTTTAAAATCCAAAGACCTCTTTGTTGATGAGGCAGCGTTAACCGGAGAAACCTACCCAGTTGCTAAAATAACTGGTGTGTTGCCATCAGAGACACCTCTTAGTCAGCGAACTAATGTGCTTTTTATGGGTACTCATATAGTTAGTGGACAAGGGGAAGCACTAGTAGTACACACAGGCAAACATACGGAATTTGGTAAAGTCTCGGAGCGATTGCAACTCAGACCACCAGAGACTGACTTTGAACATGGTATTCGGCGATTTGGCTACTTTCTCTTAGAAGTCACCTTGATACTGGTGATTGCCATTTTTGCAATTAACGTCTACCTAGCACGCCCAGTTTTAGAAGCTTTTCTCTTTGCATTAGCTTTAGCAGTTGGGTTGACCCCGCAGTTACTGCCAGCAATTATCAGTGTTAACCTCGCTCACGGTGCTAAACGCATGGCTAGGCAGAAGGTCATTGTCAAACGCCTTGCCTCTATTGAAAACTTTGGCAGCATGAATGTCCTGTGTTCCGATAAAACTGGCACTTTAACTGAAGGAGTCGTCCACATCCACGCTGCCCTTGATACTACTGGGAATGAGAACGAAGCGGTACTTTTTTATGCTTACCTTAATGCTTTCTATGAAACTGGTTATGTGAACCCGATTGATGAAGCTATCCGTAGTCATCGCCAATTTGAACTATTGGGTTATCAAAAATTAGATGAGATTCCCTATGATTTCATCCGCAAGCGATTGAGTATCTTGGTTGCGAAAGATAGCAACCATTTGCTAGTCACCAAAGGCGCACTGAAAGATGTACTGGCGGTATGTTCAAAAGCACAAATGACAGATGGGGCGATCGCCGACATTAATACAGTGCAAGAATTACTCCAGCAGCACTATGAAGATTTTAGTAGGCAAGGTTTTCGCACTCTAGGAATTGCCTTACGGGATATTGGCTCTGCTTCCTGCATTACTAAAGATCAAGAAACTGAGATGACTTTTCTGGGCTTCCTGCTCCTTGCCGATCCGCCTAAACCTGGCATTATCGACACTATCCGCAATTTGGAGTACACAGGTGTTTCCTTAAAAATTATTACGGGTGACAACCAAAAAGTTGCTGCCAACATTGGTCAACAGATGGGATTTGCAAATCCAACGATACTTACTGGCTCAGACCTGCATCAGATTAGTGATGAAGCACTGTTAAAAAGAGTCAATGAGGTTAATGTGTTTGCTGAGGTTGAGCCAAACCAAAAAGAACGTATTATTTTGGCTTTAAAAAAAGCTGGTAACGTGGTTGGTTACCTGGGAGATGGAATCAACGATGCTTCAGCCTTGCATGTCGCCGATGTTGGAATCTCAGTAAATAGTGCAGTAGATGTAGCAAAAGAGGCAGCCGATATTGTGTTGCTAGAAAAAGACTTGGATGTATTGGTGCAGGGTGTACAGGAAGGACGAATAACCTTTGCAAACACACTCAAGTATGTTTTTATGGCAACCAGCGCTAATTTTGGCAATATGTTTAGCATGGCAGGAGCCTCTCTATTTTTACCATTTCTGCCACTATTACCCAAGCAAATTTTACTGACCAATTTGCTAACAGATTTTCCGGAGATGACCATTGCTACTGACACCGTAGACCGAGATATGGTTAGCAAACCACGGCGCTGGGATATTCAGTTTATTCGGAATTTCATGCTCGTTTTTGGCTTGATTAGTTCGGTGTTTGACTTCCTTACCTTTGGGACACTGCTGTTCATTCTGCGTGCTACACCCGATGAATTTAGAACAGGTTGGTTTATGGAATCGGTAATTTCTGCTTCGCTAATTGTATTAGTAATCCGCTCTCGTAAGCCTTTTTTCAAAAGTCAACCAGGTAAATATTTATTGATTGCTACACTGCTAGTTGTGGGCATTACCCTCATCTTTCCCTTCACACCCTTAGCCAAACCATTTGGTTTTCAACCTTTGACTCTTTCCTTTGTTTTTTGGTTGGGAGCAATCGTTATTGCCTATGTTGCAACAGCCGACAAGGTGAAGCAAATTTTTTACCAGCGAGTAAAGTTTTAATCCTACTCTATGTTATCTTTCTCCAGCCTCCATCTTTCAGAAATTTTGAATATTTTTCTAGTCCACTTATTCTCTAGTTTTACCTCAAGATTGGACTATGGTTACTCAGAAGCAAGGTCTATTTTTTATTGGTCAAATAGCAGTTGAAAGTGGTATACCCATTAAAACAATTCGCTATTATGAAGAACTGGGTTTGCTGAAATGCTCAGGACGGACGAGGGGAGGATTTCGCTTATTTTCACCTGAAGTACTCGACCGTTTGGCTTTCATCAAACGCGCTCAGAAACTTGGTCTCAGCCTGCAAGAAATCAGAGAATTTCTCCAGATATGCGACGAGGAATGTTTTTCTAGTGAAGAAATCACAAATAAACTGAAAGATACTATTTTGGAAATTGACCCTCAAATTCAACAATTACGACGTTTAAAAACTGAGTTGAAACAGTTAATTCCTGGAGTGCAGATTTTAGATAAAACTGATTGTAGAATTTGTGCCAACATCCCTGAGAAAAGTTAAGCAACATAGCAATCTTTTTTCTACCCATCCCTCGACTGAGGAATGCATTCGCCGATTAGAGGCGATGGCAGGAAATTTCTAGCAGGATGAAGCAGTAATTATGATAAGCAAGTCTTTCTCTAAATGGGTGATTCGTATTTTGGCTGCACCAGAAACAAATTTATTTCTGTTTGCTTTTCTTCTCAATTTTGTTTATGAAGTTTGGCAAGCTCCGTACTACGAATTTTATGGAGCGCCTTCTTTAGCAGACAAAATCAAAGACCTGACTCATTGTACTTTCGGTGATGGTGTGATTACCCTGATAAGCGGTTGGATTGTAAGCGCTTTGGCTCGTTCCCGTTACTGGATACTGAACCCTGGCTGGCAGTTAACTTTAAGTTTTACTTGCATAGGCTGGTTCATTACCTTAGTCATAGAAACTTACCGAGTTAACATTACCAAGACCTATGGTGTTCCGGTGTTAGCTGTAACTATTCTTGGCATGAGTTGGCTAGCTGTATTTCAGTGGATAACTTTGCCGCCGTTGGTGCTTTATTTAGCTCGCCGTCATCTACTGGGCTATCGAGAGGAACGATAGAAATAGCAGGAGTGCTGGTTACTTAAAATCAACTTTGTTGGAGATTTTAGTTATGGATGTACCGTCAAAAACACCGCAAATCAAACGCTCTAAACGATGGGTGCTTCTGTTAGCAATTGCTGTTGGAATTGCTACTATTTCTACCACAATCTACATAATTTCACGGTATCGCCGACTGCCTTCCACCTCTGCACCAACTCCCTCGCCAACTGTTGCAATAGCTAGGAAGGTAACAGCCCTGGGACGTTTAGAACCCAAGGGAGAAGCCGTTCACGCAGCTACAACTGGTTCTCTAGAAGGAACTCGGATTCTCCGAATTCTGGTCAAAGAGGGGGACAAAGTTCGGGTTGGGCAAATCCTTGCCATCCTTGATACACGCGATCGCCGTTTGGCTGCTTTGAAAGAAGCGACCGAACAAGTCAAAGTTGCTCAAGCTCGTTTGGCACAGGTAAAAGCCGGAGCCAAAGCCGGAGAAATTAATGCTCAAAAGGCAACAATTGTGCGAATGGAAGCTGAGTTACAGGGTAATGTGAAAGCTCAGTCAGCAACGGTAGAACGAATGGAAGCTGAGCTACGTAATGCTGAAACAGAGTATAAACGCTACCAGCAACTTTATCAAGAGGGTGCAGTTTCAGCATCCACGCTTGACAGCAAGCGTTTAGCTGTCGAGACTGCCCAGAAAAAACTGGATGAAGGTAGGGTAACGCTCAAGCGGATTCAGGAATCAGTGCAAGCACAACTAAACGAAGCCAAAGCTAACCTCAATCGGATTGCAGAAGTCCGTCCCACTGATGTGCAAGCGGTGCAAGCAGAAGTGGATAAGGCGATTGCTGCTGTTGGACAAGCAAAAGCAGACTTGGAACTATCATACGTGCGATCGCCAAGAGACGGTCGAATTTTGAAAATTCATGCCCGTCCTGGGGAAGTGGTCAGCAACCAAGGAGAAGGAATTCTCAAACTTGGTCAAACCGACCAAATGTATGCAGTAGCGGAGGTGTATGAAACTGACATTAGTAAAGTTCGTCTTGGACAACGTGCCACGATTACCAGTGATGCGTTTCCAGCAAAATTACAAGGTACGGTAGACCAAATTGGCTGGGAAGTAGGTAAAAAAGACGTTCTTAGTACCGATCCCGCAGCCGCCACAGATGTCAGAGTCGTCGAAGTAAAAATTGGTCTGGACTCTGCTTCTAGTCAGCGAGTTACTGGCTTAACCAACCTGCAAGTAACTGTGGAGATTGAGCCATGAACCGCAAATTATTTCTAGCTTGGTTGCAACTCTCCAGGGAAAGAGCTAGACTCCTAGTTGCTTTGGCAGGGATTGCCTTTGCGGTTATTCTCATGTTCATGCAGCTAGGATTTCAGGCGGCGTTGTTTGAAAGTGCAACCCGCGTGCATCAAAGTCTCAACGCAGATGTGGTGCTAATTAATCCTCGTTCCCGTGCGTTGATGAGTATGAACAATTTCTCCAGACGGCGTTTGTATCAGGCTCTAGGTTTTGATGGCGTAGAGTCTATTAATTCAGTGTATGTAGGTTTAGGAACCTGGAAAAGTCCGGAAAGTCAGCGCGATCGCGCCATCTTAGTTTTGGGAATTGACCCAACTAAGACAACTCTACACATTACAGAAATAAATCAAAACCTGGATAAGCTAAAACTTGACGATGTTGCCATCCTCGACCGGGTTTCTCGACCTGAATTTCAGCCGTTCATTGCAGAAGTTGCTCAAGGTAAAGTCATCACCCCTGAAATCAGTGGTAGAAAAATTAAAGTCGTAGGCTTGTTTACAGTTGGTTCGTCTTTTGGTTCTGATGCACTGTTAATTACCAGTGAAGTTAATTTTTTGCGTATTTTCAAAACCCGTGAAGCTGGAGAAATTAATGTTGGTTTAATCAAACTTAAGCCTAATACAAATATTGAGAGAATTACTCAGGCAATCAAAACTAATTTACCACAAGATATCCAGGTGCTAACTCACGATAAATTTGTGGAATTTGAGAAAACCTACTGGCAAAAAAATACAGCTATCGGTTTTGTTTTTACACTAGGAACCATTATGGGATTTATTGTCGGAAGTGTGATTGTTTATCAAGTTCTTTATACCAATGTCTCCGACCACTTGGCTGAATATGCAACGCTAAAAGCAATGGGATATAAGGATACCTACCTGTTATTAATGGTGTTTCAAGAAGCTCTGATTCTGGGAGTTTTAGGTTATATACCCGGATTTGCAATCACACTAGGTCTATACGATTTAACCAAACAAGCCACCAGTTTACCGATGGCAATGGATATTGTACGAAGTTTGATGGTTTTAATATTGACAATTGTTATGTGCTTTATTTCTGGTGCAATTGCAGTTCGGAAATTGCAAGCTGCCGATCCTGCTGATATTTTTTAGCCTTGATAACTCTAAATCCCAACTAAAAAATCAAAAATATTTATTAAAACTATGTATCAACAAGCTGTTGTAAAAGTCTATAATCTCAATCACTATTTTGGACAAAATGAATTAAAGAAGCAGGTTTTATTTGATATTAACTTGGAAATATATCCTGGAGAAATTGTCATCATGATGGGGCCATCTGGGTCAGGAAAAACAACTTTACTGACTTTAATTGGTGGTTTGCGGTCTGTACAAGAGGGAAGCCTTAAAGTGCTAGGTTTTGAGCTGTATGGAGCAAACAAAGACCAACTCTTTGAAATTAGGCGCAATATTGGCTATATCTTCCAATCTCATAATTTGCTTAAATTTTTAACAGCTTGGCAAAATGTGCAAACATCCTTGGAACTGCACCCAGACATTCCACCAGAAGAACTCCGCCCTAGAGCGGAAGCCATGCTTAAAACAGTAGGGTTAGAACATCGGGTGAACTACTACCCAGAAAATCTCTCTGGCGGGCAAAAACAAAAAGTAGCGATCGCCCGCGCCCTTGTGAGTCATCCCAAGCTGATTTTAGCCGACGAACCAACTGCTGCTTTAGATAGTAAATCAGGACGAGACGTAGTAGAACTGATGCAGCAACTAGCACAAGAGCAAGGATGCCCTATTTTGGTAGTGACACATGACAATCGCATTTTAGATATAGCTGACCGTATTGTTCGCATGGAAGATGGTCGGCTAGCTGTGGATACTACTGTGACTACAAGTTAATTCATTACTTATAAAGCTTAGTAAACCAAGTTGCCAGTACCATGTAACTGTCGCAAAGAATTGATGCAAAATGGACAGTCGCACTTAAATAATCTAATTGCAGCCTCACTTTCCTCATCCGTAAAATTTAGTTCTGCAATTGTGCTATCAGATGGCTGCGCTGAGATTACCGTTGATTTGGGTGCAAGGGGAGCTTTTGGATCTCTCTCAGAATCTCGAATACAGACAAAATTCTTGAAACCGTGGGGATTACTGATACAGGTACGACCGTCATTAGTATGTAGTAATCGCTGGGTAAGATTAACACTAGCATGGGCAGGATTGATTATCCCTAGCGTAGACATCAATGATGTAAAAATTGAGGAAGTAGCAAGCAAATTAAGTATGAGTTTTTTGTTCATAAGCTTCTTGGAGATAACTGAACATCTAGGTTATTCGATTCATTATCAAAGAGCAAGTGAATTTTTATAACCGCTAATTTGATAATGCCCGTTAACAGAAAGTTTTTGTTTTTATCCGTCCAGTTAAGCTAAATTTAAGGGTAAGCTTTGCTTGCCTAACCTGAAAATCAACTTATTAAAAATGATTTTTACAACTTTGAGCCTTAATATTGCTTACTTCTGAATCTGCTGAATAAGAGCTTGTGTTTGCTTATACCGAAGAGTATCTCCTTGTCGTTGAAATAGACTTGCAGCTTGCTCTAAATCATTAATGGCATTTTTGCGATCGCCTAAAGCATAAAGAGCAAGTCCTCGGTTGCCGTAGGCATCAGCTAAGTTGGGGTTGATTTGTAGTGCTTGGTTAAAATCTGCGTTAGCGAAGCTCTCCGAAGGAATCGCCAGCTTGTGATTTCCCTGTCTATAATTCAAAAAGCCCCTATTATAGTAAGCATCTACAGACTTGGGATCAATTCTTAGTACCTGGTTAAAATCGGTAATCGCAGCTTGAATGCTTCCTAGTTCCGCATGAGCAGTCCCCCGGCTGTTGTAAGCATCTGTATGATTGGGATTTAATCGCAGTGCTTGATCGAAGTCAATAACGGCTGCTTTAAAATCTCCTAATTGAGACTTTGCCAAACCTCTTAAGCAAAAACCTTCGTAGTATTTGGGATTTAACTGTACTACCCGACTAAAATCTTCTATCGCGCCGTTGAAGTTGCCTTGCTCAAGCTTTTGCACACCCTGGTTATAGTATTCCTGATAATTCATCTGTTGGATGCGCGTTGGTGGTGACTGTGCAGCTAGGACAGCAACAGGTATTCCACTCAGTACGCTAGTTATTATTCCCAGGATGGCAACAGAAGAGTAAATGTAGTTCATAGCTTGATTTTCTCCGTGTAAAACATATCAAGACAGACGCACGGGATTGTTCTCGACTAGATCCATCCTAAGCGGTTTAAAGCTTCAA
The DNA here is from genome assembly GCF_002608075.1 of Nostoc linckia z4. Taxonomy (GTDB): domain Bacteria; phylum Cyanobacteriota; class Cyanobacteriia; order Cyanobacteriales; family Nostocaceae; genus Nostoc; species Nostoc linckia. The sequence continues at coordinate 127,011 of NZ_LAHA01000008.1, read as the reverse complement.
ACCCAGCTAAGGAGAGACCGCTTTCATTCCTATACCACTCGTGTTCTTAATTGCTTGTTGTATGTCGCGGATCTGGGTGGGACAGCTGGTATCTTTTTTCAGAGCAAGTGCCTAACCCAAAATACTTTGTAATAGCAACCAAACATTGAGCATGACGATGACAATAGCAACTCCCCAGGATAAAGATTTGAGCCATAAGGGATTTACAAACTCACCCATTAAGCGACGGTTACTTGTAAACATCACCAAAGGAATCACTGCAAACGGTAACTGTAAGCTAAGGATAACTTGACTTAGAACTATGAGGCGGCTTGTGCTATTTTCCCCAAAGATAATAATTGTAATCAACGCTGGAATGATGGCAAGCAGACGGGTAACTAAACGCCGTAACCAGGATGGAAGGCGAAATTTTAAAAAGCCTTCCATGACAATCTGCCCAGCCAGAGTTGCAGTCAGTGTTGAACTTTGACCGGAAGCAAGTAAGGCAATCCCAAAGATGGCACTAGCAGCACTAACACCTAACAATGGTGAAAGCAATTTGTAAGCATCTTGAATTTCTGCCACATTCTGATTACCAGAAAAATGAAATGTGGCGGCAGACACAATTAAAATCGCTGAGTTGATAAACAGTGCCAACGATAGAGCAAAAGTTGAATCAATTGTGCCAAACTTAATTGCTTCCCATCTTTTTTCAGTAGTAGGTTGCCAATCACGGGTTTGCACAATAGATGAGTGTAAATATAAGTTGTGAGGCATCACTGTTGCCCCTAAAATGCCAATAGCAATGTAGAGCATTTCTGGGTTACTTAAAATCTCTGGTTTGGGCAGATATCCCAATAAAATCCCCCCCATATCAGGTCGAGAGAACAGAATTTCTGCTGTGAAACAAAAGCCTACAGTTGTTACCAACATTATTACCAGGGCTTCTGTATAGCGAAAGCCTTTACTTTGCAGGAATAGCAATACCAAGACATCCAGCGCAGTGATGCACACACCCCATAGCAAGGGAATACCGAATAAAAGTTGCAGGGCGATCGCACTTCCCAGTAGTTCAGCTAAGTCACAAGCGGCGATCGCAATCTCACACAGTATCCACAAACAAAAGCTTACCCTTCGACCGTAATAGTCCCGACAAGCCTGTGCCAAATCTCGCCCCGTAGCAACTCCCAAACGCACACATAGCGATTGCAGTAATATCGCCATCAGGTTCGACAGCAGGATCACTGTCAACAGAGTATAACCAAACTTTGACCCCCCAGCGATATCTGTTGCCCAGTTTCCAGGGTCTATGTATCCAACTGAAACCAAATACCCTGGCCCTGCATAAGCCAGCATCTTGCGCCAAAAGCTGTTGCTGTTGGGGACTCTAATACTACGGTGAACCTCTGGTAAGCTAGGTCTGTTTTCTGGAGGAGTCATTTACTTTGCTATAAAATATTCTCATATTCTTTTCATGATTTATTTTTTCATATTTTTCTCATTATTTAAAAAAATCTGGCATGAATATTAATCTCCTCAAGATTTCAAAAGTAAAAATCTTGTCTTACCACTTATAACTACCGTGTTTTTTTATACTTTTGCTAGAACACAAATCTAATAAGATTTGAAGTTCGTAAAGAATCTTTATAATAGCTAGGATATTCTTGAGTGAAAGAAATACTAAAGTCCTTACTTAACTTCATATGGGCTGGCTTGTTTGAGATAGGCGGTGGCTATCTTATCTGGCAATGGTTAAAGGATGGAAAGCCTTTCTGGTGGGGAATTGCCGGAGGTATTGGGTTAGCTTTATACGGTATGCTTGCTACTCTCCAGCCTGCTAACTTTGGTAGAGTGTATGCTGCCTATGGAGGGGTATTTATTGTGCTGGCAATGCTTTGGGGTTGGAAAGTAGATGGGGTAGCTCCAGATCACTACGATATGCTAGGAGCTTGTTTGGCGCTACTGAGTGTGTTAATTATCATGTATGCACCCAGAGCATAGAAAAGAGGAGTTCATTCTACTATATCCTCTAGGAGAGTATTCAATTCTCAGTTGCTTACGCGATCGCTAACCCAAATCCAGATCCACCAGTACGACGCGAGCGATCGCTTCGTCTGTCAAGGGTAAGTGAACGATGAAAGTGCTACCCTTACCAAGTTGGCTTTGCAACTGTATACTACCTCCATGAGCCTGAACAATTGCTTGAGCGATCGCTAATCCCAATCCAGATCCACCAGTACGACGCGAGCGATCGCTATTCACTCGATAAAAACGGTCAAAAATCCGCTTTTGCTCGTGCGATGCAATACCAATACCTGTATCTTGAACTTCAATTACAGCATGACCGTTGCTGCGTTTGAGGATAACAGTTACATAACCGCCAGCAGGGGTGTATTGAATAGCATTCGCAATTAGATTAGAAAGCACACGCAACAGTTGATCTTCATCTCCCATCACGTATAAAAGCTCTTGGCATAACACCAAAGATGTTAGCTGCAAAGAAGCCGCAGCCGCTAACGCTGAAAATTCTTCTATCAGGTCATTAATCAAAATATTCAGACAGCAATGTATTTGTTGTGTCGCTAACATTTGCTGTTCCAATCGAGACAGTAACAGCATATCCTGAACTAGTTCAGCTAATCGATGATTCTGACGTTGAATAGATATCAAAATATCTTGCACTTCCTCCGGCAGATAATCCATATCAAATAAAGTTTCTACCGTTGCATTAATCGCTGCAAGAGGAGTACGCAACTCATGAGAGGCATCAGACGTAAACTGTTGCATTTGTTTATACGAAGAGTCAATTGGCTGCATTGCTAACCCTGCCAGCCACCAACTAGAACCGCCAACTAACAATACCGTAATTGGCAATCCCACCGCCAAAATTAATTTCAAAGCAGCGAGACGACTATCAAGGTCATTGAGATTGCGCCCTACCTGAATATAGCCCCAATCTTGATTATCTTGAGTGTGCAGCAGTAGAGACTTTTGACTGTAACGATTACCTTGCAAGTCTTTAACTGTTTGCCACACTTGGGTTTGCACAGTCGGTGGCAATTCATCAGGTTGGAAACCTGCCACTGCAATTAACCGTCCTGAACCATCGACAAAACGGATGTAATATTGCTTCTCTTTGTATACAGTACTAAAAATGCCGTGTTCATTATGGGTGCTTTGACTGTGACTCAGGATATTTTGGGTAGGACAACTGGACTCAGCTAAACAAATATTTGGTAAAACCTGCTGGAAAACTAGCTCTGTAATACCAGGTTGTTTCAAAGTTGGTTCAATTACATCATGTAGTGTACCTGCTACCGATTCCAGTTCCCGGTTGATAGAAGCCACATAAGCATCAATGATTACCTTGTAAACCACAAAACCGCATAAGGATAGAATCAAAGCCATAGCTACCGCATACCAGGTAGCCAATTGCCAGCGAGTCTTACGAAATAGTCGAATCTGCATTGCCAGGATTGAAACGATAGCCCATACTAGGGACAGTTTCGATTAGCCCATCACAACCATATTCCGATAATTTGCGTCGCAAAAGTCGGATTTGAGCTGCTACTACATTACTAACGCGTTCTGCACTAAAGGCGTACAGATGATTTAAAATTTGGTCGCGGGTAATAACTGTATTAGGACGTTTCATCAAGTATTCTAATAATTGGAATTCTTTTTTTGTTAAATAAATTACCTTATTTTCACCATTCGGGTACTGTCGAGAAACTGTACAATTACCGCAGTCTAAGATAAGACCACCAACTTGCAATTGTAAAGGCTGGAACTGAGACGTAAGCGATGTGCCTCCAAAAGAAGCTCGCCGTTGCAAGGCACGCAACCGTGCCAGTAGTTCTGCCATACCAAACGGCTTGATCAAATAATCATCAGCCCCTGCATCTAGTCCAGCTACCTTATCTGCCATGCTATCTTTAGCAGTTAGCATCAGCACGGGCAAAGCATTACCCCGACCTCGTAATCGCTTGCACAGTTCCAAACCTGACATTCCCGGTAACAACCAATCAAAAATTGCCAGTGTATATTGAGTCCAATCATGTTCTAGATAAGTCCAGGCTTCATTTCCATCCAAAACCCAGTCAACAATATATCTTTCTTTACTCAACTTTCGCTGAATCGATGCACCCAAATCTGGCTCATCTTCAACAAGCAAAACTTTCATAATCAGCAGATGTATTTTAGTAATTTGTTCATTAAATTACACGCAATTGAGCGACACCAATTGGTAACTCTGCATTCGTACCAGCGAAAATGGTAGATATTTTGTAGAACTTATTACCAGTAGTCACTGCTGTTTTTTTAACATTATTCATTTCTACAATGATAGTAGTTCCAGGAGCGACTGATTCGGCAAACTCTAGCGTAGCTTTTTTGCCTTGAATAGAAACTTTTGCAGCGATTTTTTTACCGGATTCCTCGGACACATCAATATTTTCTCTGAGAACAAGGTTAGCTGGAGCTTCGATAATTAGCTGAGAAATAGCCTTGCTGTTTTCGGGAACTGCTATTTTTAAAGTATGTCTGAGAATTCTCCAGTGGCGAATACCCTGGGGAAATTCCACCAAGCTAATAACATGAGGAAAGTTACTAGATTGTGGTGTAGGATTTGCATAAGTAGCTGGAACTAAAACTGCCATAGTCAAGGCAAAAATAGCAGTGTATGTCAGTGTTCTATTCATTGCGCTCTTATAATCACTTTACTAAATTCATCAATCATCAGAATTATCTTCAGTGAAAGATGTTACCTCTTAATAGCTTGACAAAGTGAGATGAAATTTGGGTGAAATTTTAGCTAGTTATAGAGATTTCTTAAAAAAAACAAATAAGTGACCTTTGATGAAGCTATAATCCTTTCGGAAATGTATACTTTTTTATAGTCTCAAAACTCTCTCTAACTTTGTTTCAGCTTCTAACGATGTTGACAAACAGTTGAAGAAGCAAGATGTTCATACTGATGTTTTGTCATACATTTAAGTTAAAATATACTCTCGTAGATTTGTTTGGCAACGACGGAGGTAACTCAGTGCTTGTTTTTCTAAGTAACGAACTCTGCTTTCACTAATGTTGAGATGTTGAGCTACCTGCGTCAAGGTGAGTTCGCAATTATCTTCCAAGCCATAATGCAAAATTAGGACTTGTTGCTGCTGTGGAGTTAATTCTTTCAGTGAGAGATAGATATCTTGACGCATTAAATTTTGAGTTACTTGGATTTCAGGCGAGGCTTCTGGAACTTCTGTTAAAAGTTCTTGCAATTCTGTATCTTCGTTATCGCCCACTTGTTTATCTAATGAAACAGGTTGACGAGATATCATCAGCAGTTCGCGGATTTGAGCAGGATTTAATTTCATCTTTTCTGCAATTTCAGACATACTAGGACTGCGCTTTAGTTTTTGAGATAATTCCCTTTGCACTTTTTTTAGTTTGTTCAACTTTTCAGTAAGATGAATTGGCAGTCTAATAGTTCGTGATTGCTGAGATATTGCTCGTGTCATTCCCTGGCTAATCCACCAATAAGCATAGGTAGAAAACTTATAGCCACGAGTGGGGTCAAATTTCTCTACACCACGCTCTAAACCTAGTGAACCTTCCTGAATTAAATCCATAAACTCCAAATTTCGTCCTTGATATTTTTTGGCAATAGAAACCACTAAACGAAGATTTGCTGCTATCATCTTTTGCTTTGCCTGTGTACCTTTCTGAAAAATTTCCTTCACTTCCATTTCACTAAGTTGTACATATTGAGCTAATTGTTTTTGAGATGGTTCGTGATTGAGGTATTTCTTCAAAGTTTCATTTTTTTTGTGTAACGTAATCATCTGCTGTACCTGTTTGCTATATACAATTTCTTCCTCATGAGTTAACAATGGTACACGAACAATATCTTGCAGATAATTACGAACTATATCTGTGCTAAATTTAATATTTGACGTTGTTGTTGTCATGTTACAAATCGGCATAAGTTTAGTATTGTTTGTTGATGTGAAAATATCTTTAATAAAAATTATTCATTCATGTTACGGTAAGTAGCCACGGCTGAAGGAGAACTGCGATTGAGGTAGCGAAATATCCAATATTTGAAAACTGTATCCATGATTACTGGAACAGTAGCAATAAATAAAGAAGTAAGGCTTTTGTTTTCTGGTAAACCATAATGCTTGAAAGTACTTTCTATAATTATTTGCCAACCATAAGGAGAGTGAAAACCGACAAATATATCTGTAGATAGAATAATTAAAAAAGCCTTAGCAGAGTCGCTTAGACTATAAGTTATATCGCCAGCAAAAGACATAAGAATGGATAGCTGCTGCTTACCTGTTAAGATTAAGATTATTAATGTGATAGCTGTAAGTATATCTGTCAAGACATTTGTTACTGCATTAATACTTTCAATTTTATTTTCTTCTACTAAAGCAATAGCTTTTTTCTTAAGCTGATTTTGAACAACCTCGTCAGAGAATGTGGTGATTTTACCTAATCGAGCTTTAAAATAAACACGTTGCTCGAATTTTTTAAGTTCAACTAAAGCTTTTTCTTCTTGAGAAGAATTTAAGAAAATATTTAACTCTTGTGAATTCCAGAACTTCTCAACGAGGGGAGTGATTACAAAGTTTCGAGAAAGCTGATTTATAAGTAATGGAACTATAATCAAAATTAACAAAAAACGGACAGAGGAAATTGTTTGAAGTCGAGAAGCGCGAAACTCTTCAATAACCTTTGCTTCAGCATTTGGATCTAACGTCTGTTGAAATTTTCCTATCGTCCGCAGGATAGAGCGAGGAATAAAGCTCATCTTTTGAGATGATGACTTTGATTTCATCTTAATTTATAAGCATCTAAATTTTAGTTGCACCCATAATTTAGTGAGACAACTGTGGTGTTTTAAAGAGCTATAAGATTTAAACTTTAAATCTCTAAATTCTACTTTACAAAAATAGGATGAAATTAAGATGAAAAATCAGTATTTTATAGATTTTTTTCTAAGTTTAGTGATTTTGGTATATATTAAAGTCAGCAAATTTACTTAAATAACTATTAGTTTGGGGATTTATTCTCACAAAGCTAAGATGATTAGGTATTCGGTCACAGTAATTGCTCTAAATGCGATCGCCACCAAATTCTCTATCCATATACTCAACTCAATTGATTTAAACCACGTTTTCTTGAGCAAGAGGACATGGAAAACTTGGATCGCCTGTTTCTATCTGAATTGTAGTGTGTTCGATACCAAAATGGTCGTGAAGTTGTTGATTTACCTGAACTAAAAAAGCATCATTAGGATTTCTAGTAGGCATAATTAAGTGAGCAGTGAGAGCTGTTTCTGTGGTACTCATTGCCCAAATGTGCAAGTCATGAACACTAGATACACCGGGAAGTTCAGCTAAGAATGTACGGACTGCAAGTGGTTCAATACCTGCTGGTACTGCATCTGTGACTAAGTTCAAAGATTCTTGGAACAATTGCCAAGTACTCACAATAATCACGACAACGATCATCAAACTTACAACTGGGTCAAACCATAGCCAACCAGTGGTAACAATTGCAATACCAGCCAGGACTGCACCCAAAGACACCGCCGCGTCAGCAACTAAATGGATAAAGGCTCCTCTAATATTCAAGTCTCTTTCACGACCAGATAAGAACATTAAGGCACTTCCCATATTGATGGCAATACCTACCGCAGCCACGCCGATAATTGTACTACCTGATACTGGACTAGCTTGAGCAAAACGCTGTATGGCTTCCCAGGCAACTGCGCCAGAAGCTACAAGTACGAGGATAGCGTTTAATAGAGCTGCCAAAATAGAGGAGCGACGTAACCCGTAAGTGCGGCGTGGTGTTGGTTGGCGACGACCGAGGAAGCTTGCTCCCCAGGCAAGTAACAAACCTAGAACATCACTCAAATTGTGACCAGCATCGGCAAGTAGGGCAAGGGAATTGGCAGCTAACCCATAAACTACTTCAATGACAACAAATCCAGTGTTGAGAGCAACGCTAATAATGAAGGCACGGTTGTAATTAGTCGGTTCGTGGCTGTGTCCGTGACTGTGATTATGAGACATTAATGCTATCCTTAAAGCGTTACCAATGGCGAAAGAACTTCTATGCTTTGACAAGTGACAAACTTATCTTTAAGCATATCTTTGACCAAGGAAAAAAATTCGGTTATTGCAGTTTCACTATCAATAACTGTAACAAGAAGTGGTAGTGCAGAGGACTCAGTAGACGGATCTAGCTTATTTAGAGTCCGAAAAACCCCATGTTTACCATATCCAGAAATTGCCCGCACTACCGTTACCCCTGTTAATCCTTGTTTGCGAGCGATTCCGAGCAGAACTTGATGAAGGGGTTGATGTTCCCAACAATCTAACTCGCTAACATAAATTGTTAATTCTTTCCATATTGTCATATTGCTTTTCCTATACTGGTATCGCTATTATCGCTAATTATTGAATTGCTCGGATTATCGCTTAAAGGTAAAGCGACCATTAAATTTTTCACCTTTCACATCAGTTTGAATAACAACTTTATACTCTCCCGTTGCAGCCGCAAGCAGTTTTGCTGAATATTGCTTTTCCTCGGTATTATAAGGAACTTGTAGGGTTTTGTTACTGCCATCTGGTAGCTGAACTTGAGCCGTGAGCTTGGCATCAGTAATTGCTTTGTCCTGCTCGCCGTGTACGCTTATATCTAAATGAGTAGAATCTTTTTCTATATCTGGTTTGAACTCTAAATGATATTTGCCCGACTCTATAACTTGACCCTTATGCTCTCCATTATTAGATTGATCGCCTTTTTCATCATGAGCATGACCGTCGTTTTCATTATGCGCTTCCCCAGTTTTAGCAACGGGTTCAGTTTTGGCAGCTGTTTTTGTAGTTGCTGTTTTGGTAGCACTTTCCGAGTTAGCAGCTTGATTCCCACCATTACAAGCACCCAAAAAAATTAATCCTACACTGCTAACAATTACTAAACTGGTTTTCAGAAATTTCATTAATTCAAACTCCTTGATGTTTTGTAAATTAAAAACTAATACAGCACGTTGTAAGTAAACCACCTATTTCAAATCAATGAAACCTTTAAGAATTAGGAATTCCTAATTCCGTTAGCGTAGTGAGGCGTAGCCCATTGCAAATTCCGCCAAGCTGTATTATTAGGCTCTGGCTTCTCGTGCAATTTCTGGCTGAATAATTGGTTCAGCCTTTCTTGGCACCACAAATCTACCAAACTGTATATACAAAGCCGGAAGCACTAACAAGGTTAAAGCGGTTGAGGTAAACAATCCACCTAACACTACAACAGCTAATGGCTGGAGGATTTCTTTTCCAGCTCCACTACCAATTACCAAGGGTGCCATACCCAAAGCTGATGACAATGCCGTCATTAAGATAGCAGCCAGCCTTTCTACCGACCCTTCCATCAAAGCCTGCCGCAGAGGCTGTCCTTCTGCCATCCTAGAATTGTAGTTCTCAACCAGTAATAGTCCATTACGTGTAGCAACGCCGAATAAGGTAATAAATCCTACCATTGAAGCTACAGAGAGAATACCACCAGTCAAGGCTATGGAAATGACTCCACCCACTAAGGCTAAGGGCAAGTTTATCAAGATCATGATGGTGGCAGGAATCGACTTGACAGCAAAGTAAATCAAAACTGCGATCGCAACAAAAGCTAATCCACCAGCCGAAAGTAAAGTTTTTGTCGCTCCTTCTTGTGCTTCAAATTGACCGCCGTATTCAATGTAATATCCGGGAGGTAATTGTACCTCTTGCTTAACTTTGTCTCGGATATCTTTAATCACAGAACCTAAATCGCGTCCAGCTACATTGCTGGAGATAACAATATAACGGGAGACATTCTCGCGGTTAATAGTATTGGGGCCTGTACCGTAGTCAATTTTTGCGACTTGAGCTAAAGGAATTTTCTGTCCATTGGGTGTATCAACGAGCAAATTACCGATAATTTCAATATTGTTACGGTATTTTTCTTGCAACCAAACCACCATATCAAAGGTTTGTTGTTGCTCCAATACTTGGGAAACGACTCGCCCATTGAGTGCAGTTTCTACTATCTCTGACAATTCGCCAATAGTTATACCATAGCGGGCTGCTGCATTGCGGTCGAATTGAATTTGTACCTGTTTAATTGGTACTTGCGGTTCTAGTTGCAAATCTACTAGACCCGAAACACTGCCCATAGCTGATTGTACTTGTTGACCAAGGGTGCGGAGTTGTTCTAAATCGGGGCCAAAAATTTTCACAGCGATCGCACTTCGTACACCTGAGAGTACCTCATCCATCCGGTGCGAAATGAACCCGCCGATATTGGGAACGACTCCGGGAATTTTTTCAAACTCTTTACGAATCGTTTCAATTGTTTCTTCTCGGTCTTTTGCCCCCTCCTCGCTGAGTTGGACATCTATTTCCGCTCCGTTTACACCAGCCACCTCAGTATCCCCCACAGCCCGTCCAGAGCGCAATTGAGCCGTTTCAACCCCAGGATTTTTTTTCAGGGCTTCTTCGATCGCTAACCCTACTTGATTAGTCGCATCCAGAGATTGACCAGGCATTAAAACTGCGGCGATTACTAAAGAGCGGTCTTGGAATTCTGGTAAAAAAACTTGCCCTAACGAGAGTAGAATCATCGTTGAAGCCACAAAGGCAGCGATCGCACCTGTCAAAATAATCTTGGGGCGACGAATAGAAAATTTCAAAAGTGGACGATACAAACGATGGGAAAATCGTTCAACCCAAGTTTCTGTACTTGGTAAACGCCGATTTACTAGCAAAAGGGCGCACAGTGCTGGAGTCAATGTCAGTGCTACTAAGGTAGAAGCGCCAATTGACAGCAAATAAGCTACAGCCATCGGTGTAAAAATCCGACCTTCTACACCGGAAAGAGCAAAAATTGGTGCAAAGACGACTGCAATAATGATTGTCGAGAACAGTACGCTTACCCGCACCTCCACTGAGCCATTAAAAACAACTTGCAGTGGTGGTACAGGATTGCCTGCTATCTGGTTTTCTCGCAAACGGCGGTAGACATTCTCCATATCGACAATTGCGTCATCCACCACCGAACCAATCGCCACAACCAATCCGCCCAAAGTCATTGTATTGATGCCTTGTCCTGTCCAATTCAGGATCATCATTCCTAACAACAAAGACACAGGAATTGCGCTCAAACTAATAATCACCGTGCGCCAGTTCATCAAAAATAAAATCAAGATGACACAAACGATGATCGTGCCATCACGCAAAGCTTCTTCAACATTCTTAAGCGAGGCTTCGATAAAATCTTCCTGACGGAAAGTAGTTGTAATTTTGACATCTTTGGGCAGACCTGCTTGAATTTCCTCCATTGCTTTTTCAGCCGCCTTCGTTACTTTTGGCGTATCTGCTGTTGGCTGTTTGTTGACTGTCAAAATTACCGCTTTTTTACCCGCAAAACTGCCATCGCCGCGTTTGAGTGCTGCACCGATTTGTACATCCGCCACTTGTTCCAACAGTATAGGGGTGCCATTTTTGGCTTTAATTACTGATTTCTTAAGTTGTTCGATAGATTCAATCCGCCCTACCCCTCGCACCAATGTTTCTTGGTCAGGAGTAATTAAAAATCCCCCTGGTGCATTAGCGTTGGATGCTTGTGCTGCTTTGGTGACATCATCAAGGGAAACATTAAACGCTTTCAATTTATCTGGGTTTACCAACACTTGATACTGACGCTCATCCCCACCAAATATGACGACATTACTTACGCCAGGGACAGCAAGCAGGCGGTTTTTCACTTGCCAGTTGACAATCCGCCAGACCTCCATCATCGGAGTGGTTTCAGAAGTAAAGGCATATTTGACAGTCCATCCCAAGGGTGAACTAACAGGCAGAACCTCTGGGTTTTCCACACCTTGCGGTAGTTGACTGCGTGCTTGTTGCAACCGTTCCGTTACCAATTGGCGGGCGCGATAAATTTCTGTATCCAAGCTAAAAGTCGCTCTCACAGACGAAAGACCGACAGCTGAGGCAGAACGCAATGTTTCTAGTCCAGGAGTGCCGTTAATTACACTTTCTATCGGTCGAGTAACTAGGGACTCTACTTCCTCTGGTGCAAGTCCTGGGGCTTCGGTCATAATTTCCACTTGCGGTGGAGCAAAGTTAGGAAATACATCCAGTGGCATTTGCGTCAGGACGAGAAAGCCCCAAACAGATATGAGGATGGAAGCAATAACCACTAGCCAGCGTTGAGCGATCGACCATTTAACAATAGAATTAAGCATATTTTGACTTACATAGGATTTTTAGCCCTAAACCCCGTATAAAATTGTCAATCTAAAATCCCTTAGTACAAAATTTCGTAAAATCTTGGCCAATTGAGGGTTTAAATTGAAACGCAGAGGTACACAGAGTTGAGCGCCCAGAAGCGTAAAGTTTGTTCGAGTTTTTCGCTACGAAATTAAGCAAAACTGTATTTAGTTTGGGGAATGAGGATTTTCACGTTCTTCATTCTCAATCAGCTTGGCTGGTTGAGACAATATAGGTTGCTTATGGTTGTCGGTATAAACCTCAGTTTCATACTCGTAGCCTGAATTTCCTACTGCTATTAAAGGCGATCGCGTGCGACGACCAGACCAGAAGCTACCTCCCATAAAAGCCACGGTAGCAATGGCTGTTCCTCCCCCTGCTAAGAGCAACCATAAAGGTAGAGGGAGGCTGTTAGCTTTAGCCTCAGTTTCCTCTGAGTGCGAATCTCCTTCTTGCGATTGGTCGTCTTCTTTGGGTTTCTTATCGCCCCGTAACGACTGTGCATAAAGTTGTGGCGCACGCTGGGTAACTACTGAATCTCCCTCGAATAAACCACTTTTAATCTCAATTAAATCTCCAGAGGTTTGTCCTAACTCAACTTCAACAGATTGGAAGGCATTGCCGTTTTGGACATAGACCAATTTCTTATTATTTGCATCCACTACAGCAAACTGGGGAATCGCCAAAGTAGCTGTAGATGTCTGATCTGTTACAACTTCAAGTTCGGCAAACATTCCGGGTTTGAGCTGCCCTCTAGCGTTATTGAGTTCGGCTTGTACTGGTACTACTCTCGTTTCTCCTTCCACTACTGAGCCAATCCGTGTAATCCTTCCTGTAAAAGTTTGATTAGGCACACTAGCAACCTTCATCCTTACCTGTTGACCTGTCCTCACTTTATCTAAATCTTTTTCATAGATATTCGCTGTGGCAAAAACCCGACTGTCATTCACAATCGTCATTAACTTGCCACCCGCGTCCTGAAATGATTGACCGATAGTAACTTCCCTATCAACAACCTTGCCAGAAATCGGAGCTGTTACTGTTATTAGTCCCTTAGTATTAGCGCGGTTTCCTAGTTGTAGCAGCCGAGTTTCATAAATAGCACTGCTGCGATTAATATTGGACTTTGCTAGGCTAACTGCTGCTTGAACGCGTTTGAGTTGATTTTCAGCCGCAATGACATCGCGGCGGCTGTTGGCTGTGGTTAGTTTAGCTTTGGCTTCTGCTAGTTGGGTTTGAGATTCAAGAGCGTTGCGACGTGCCAAAGCACCTTCAGTGGCTAACACTTGATCTTTCTCATACTTTTCTTGAGCAAATGCTACTTGGCTTTGGGCTTGGGCGATTTCTGCTGCGGCTATTTGCTGATAGCGATCGTAATTCTGCTGGGCTAGCCTCAAGTCAGCTTGAGCTTGCTGTAAATCAGCCTGACCTTGTGCTAATTTGTCCTGAGATTCCACGCGCAATGTCACTAAATCTGGACTGGTTACAACGGCGACCGATTGACCTTTCTTTACTAATGCGCCTGGTTCTACCAACAGTTCAACTACTTTTACCCCTTGAATTGGAGTGGTGACTTCAACTTTCTGGCTAGGTAAGGTTTCAATCTGTCCAGTGGTTTTAATGCCGACAGCTAATCGTTGACGTTGCACTGGTTCGACCTTAACTCCTAGCAGTTTTGCGGTTTCTGCGTCAACTTCAACAGAACCAGTTGCTTCGCTTCCCCCACCCTGAAATGAACTTGCACCGCTATGATCGTGTCCACCACCAGCCAAAACAGTAGTAGGAGTATTTAGTAGTAACAAACTCAACATTGTCAACGAAACATAACGCAGTGGAGCAGAACATTGAAACAAATTAGAGATTCCCATCGCTTGTTGTGTCCTAAGTTAGTGAGAAAGCAGAATCGCCTTTGGATGTTGGCATTTAATGTGCAAATTTGGACTACCGCTTTCTTTAGCTAGTTACATCGCTTTTGTGAGTAGTTTAAGGAATTTGAATAGTAGTCTTTTTCCAGTGTTTCATATCGATATGAAATTTGGGTGAAATTTTTAGTGGCGATTGTTATTAGGAGTAACTATGATATTTAGGCGATTTCATGTTTGGAATTTTACATTTTTCCAGAACTACAAAGTACCTCAAACGTATATAATACATATACGCTTTGGGATTGCTGTATGCATTCTCACAGCATAAATATAAAATTTATTATTTATGTATTTTAATTATTAAAAGTTAAAGTAAAAATTAAGTAGACTACAATTTTATAAATAAGAAGGCTATAGCTATCAAACTTCAGCTATTAGTCTTGAAAATGAGATAAAAAGCAGAATTAAATAAAAATTTCATCTTTTTTCGTGTTCGTATAGCGCGTGCTTTGCACTCACTTTATTTCATAAAATCTCTTTAAAAAATACCAGTTTCAGAATTTAAGATTAGTCTAAAATTATATTATTTAAATGATTTTAAACTAACAGCAAAATCGATAAACCAATAAGTCAAAACTTCAATATTTTATTAATTTAAATTTTCCACTAAAGAGCGATATAAGTTAATGACGTGACTGTCAGCCAAACTATAATAAACATTCCGACCTTCTCGACGATAGCTGACTAAACGCATAGCTTTCAATAACCGCAGCTGATGGCAAACTGCTGATTCACTCATTTTGGTTAATGCAGCTAGATCGCAAACACACAATTCACTAGAAGCCAAAGCTGATAAGAGGCGTATGCGGTTTGTATCTGCTAACACCCCAAAAATTTCTGCCATTTGTTGTGCTTTATCTGTCGGTAAAATTTGCGCCTGAGATGAGCGTACATTATCTAGATGCACCAGATGAGTATCACAGGTAGGGGTGTCAGAACTTTGAATTAAGTCTAAGTCCTGCTTTTTTTTGTGCTTATTCATAGCAAGTTTTACTTAGCAATGGTTATCAATCTCAATAATACCTAAAATGATAACCATTGTACAGTTGAATAGTTGTTCAATTGTTATATTATAATATTGGCAGTTAACTTTTCGCCTTGATTCTAAAGCTGCTATGACTCAAACTCCTGACCTCAAAACCCAAACTTTGCAAGTTGGCGGTATGGACTGCGGAAGTTGCGCCAAGATAATTGAAGTCGCTTTGCAACAGTTACATGGTGTGACAGAAGCAACGGTAAACTTTACAACTGGTAAAGCTAGGGTTTCTTATGATCCAGAAGTATTGAGTGAAAAGAGTATTTATGACCAAATTAAGGGTTTGGGTTATACAGTTGAGCAGAGTTATGAGGCGCAATCCCATCAACATACTCATTCCTGTGGCGGTGAACACGACCATGACCACCAAAATCATGACCATAACGTAGATGTAGCTCCTATGAAAACGCTACAGCTACAAATTGGCGGGATGGATTGTGGCAGTTGTGCCAAAACCATTGAGGTTGGGGTGCAGAAGATAATAGGCGTACAAGAAGCATCGGTCAGCTTTGCCAGCGAAAGATTGCATATATCCTATGACCCACAATTGGTGAATGAGAAAGCAATTTATGATCGAATTCAAGATTTAGGTTACACGGTTGAGGAGGGTGTTGAGGTAAGTTCCCATCATCACAATGATGCTTGTGGTCATGACCATGAGCATCATCACGACCATGACCATAGCCATAACCACGAGCATTCTCAGCCAATAAACAAGTCCAAACAAAAACAAAAATCCGACTTAACAAGCTGGAGATTCTGGATTGAAAATCGTCGGGGACAGAGTGTCATACTTGCAGGTATAGGCTTAGTTTTAGGTTTACTTACTCAGTATTTAGTACTACCGATCTGGATAGCAAGGGCTTTTTATGGAATTGGTATAGTAATTGCTGGCTATCCGATCGCACGGGCTGGTTTGTTTGAGTTGCGCTTGCGCCGCGCCGATATGAATTTGCTGATGACCATTTCAGTTATTGGGGCAGTGATTTTGGGGGACTGGTTTGAAGCGACGCTAGTCCTATTTTTATTCTCTTTGGGTACAACACTGCAAGTTTTTACCTTTGGTCGCACGCGCAATGCTATCAGCGCTCTCATGGATTTAACTCCACCTACTGCTACTGTCAAGCGGGGGAATAAAGAAGTTACAGTTCCCGTTGAAAGCGTTCAAGTTGGTGAAATTTTGACGCTTCGACCCGGAGGGCGTGTAGCGTTGGATGGTGTAGTCGTTTTTGGCAGCAGTGCCATTGATCAATCGCCAATCACAGGAGAGTCAATTCCAGAAGATAAAGCTCCAGGCGATACTGTCTTTGCCGGAACATTGAATCAATCAGGCTTTTTAGAAGTAAAAGTAACTCACACTGTTAGTGATACAACTGTTTCTAAAATTATTCATTTGGTAGAATCAGCCCAAGGAAGCCGCGCTCCTTCTCAGCAGTGGGTGGATCGGTTTGCAGAGGTTTACACCCCAATAGTTATTTTAGCAGCGATCGCCATTGCCCTGATTCCGCCCTTGGCTTTTGCTCAACCTTTTAACGTCTGGCTCTATCGGTCGCTGGTGATGTTGGTAATAGCTTGCCCCTGTGCTTTAGTAATTTCTACTCCTGTTTCAATTGTCAGCGCCATTGGTGCAGCAACTCGTAAAGGCGTTTTGTTCAAAGGGGGTAATGCGCTGGAAACCGCCGGACGTTTGACTACTTTTGCTTTTGATAAGACTGGTACGATTACGCAAGGGCTACCCGTTGTACAAAAGGTTTATCACCTTGGCAAGGTAAGTGCAAACATGGTGTTACAGATTGCAGCTTCAGTTGAGCAACAGTCTGAGCATCCGCTCTCCAAGGCAATTGTAGCCAAGGCTCATGAGCAAGGCATGGAGTTAGAAGCACCTATTAAATTTACAGCACTACCTGGGAAAGGGATTCAGGCGAACTTGAGGGAGCAGTTGTACTTCATAGGCAATCAACGGTTGTTTTTAGACCAAGGTATTCGCTTATCTGGTGAAGCTGAATCTTTGTTAGCTGAAATTGAGCAACTCGGTCAAATTCCGGTGTTGGTAGGGACGAACGAAGGGTTATTGGGAGCGATCGCACTTTCCGATGGTATCCGCTTAGAAGCTACAGAAGCCCTGCGACAGTTGAAGCGGGTTGGATTAAAGCAGTTGGTGATGTTAACAGGCGATCGCACTGCTGTTGCTAAACAGATTGCCCAGCAAGTTGGAATTACAGAGTACCGAGCAGAACTGCTACCCGAAGATAAACTTGAGGAAATTCAAGTCCTGCGTAAAAAAGGAGTAGTAGGTATGGTTGGGGATGGTATTAACGATGCTCCTGCGCTTGCTGCTGCGGATATCAGTTTTGCGGTTGGTGGAATAGATATTGCTTTGGAGACAGCAGATGTAGTGATCGTGGGAAGCGACCTCAGACGACTTGCTTATGCAGTAGAACTAAGCCGTCGTACTGTATCTGTAATTCAACAGAATGTTGTCTTTTCTTTAGTAACAAAAGGTTTGTTTCTGTTGTTGGGAACCTTTGGATTTGTTGGGTTAGCTGTAGCCGTCTTAGCAGATACAGGAACTTCCTTATTAGTTACTGCAAATGGAATGCGGCTATTTAAAACCAAGACTGTTAAGGATTAAGCAATGGTACACGACCACAGCCACAAGCACCAGGGACACGAACACGGACAGGGCAACTACAACCGCGCTTTCGCAATTGGTACTGCCCTTAATATCGGATTTGTGATTGTTGAAGCAGTCTATGGCTACCGAGCAAACTCGCTGGCTTTGGTTGCCGATGCTGGTCACAATTTGAGTGATGTATTGGGATTGCTACTAGCTTGGGGAGCAGGTGTCCTTACCCGACGACCTCCAACCCGACGACATACCTACGGATTGCGTCGTTCCTCAATTTTGGCGGCTCTCGTCAACGCACTTGTTCTTCTCTTAGCGATGGGTGCGATCGCTTGGGAAGCAGTTCGCCGCTTTAGCGAACCTAGCTCAGTATCGGGAAGTACAGTCATCGGCGTTGCTGTAGTAGGGATTATCATCAACACAGTTACTGCCTTGATGTTTATGTCCGGTCGTCAAAAGGACTTAAATATTCGAGGAGCGTTTCTGCACATGGCGGCTGATGCCGGAGTTTCGTTGGGGGTTGTATTAGCTGGCATCGCCATTGTTTTCACTGGCTGGTTATGGTTTGACCCAGTTGTGAGTTTAATTATCGTTGTCGTCGTCGTAGTTGGAACCTGGCAACTGTTGAAAGACTCTGTGAATCTAGCATTAGATGCTGTGCCAGAGGGAATTGAGCCAAAGGCTGTCCAGACTTATCTGACCGAGCGTCCTGGTGTGGCTGGTGTTCATGATTTGCACATCTGGGCAATGAGTACTACCGAGACTGCACTCACTGCTCACTTAATTATGCCTGCCGGACATCCAGGCGATGCTTTTTTAGTACAGGTTTTTCAAGAGCTTCACGACCATTTTGGCATTGAACACGCTACGCTTCAGATAGAGACTGGCGATCCGAGGTATCCGTGTACTCTTGCTCCAGAAAATGTGGTCTGAACTACCCAGCTTTTCCTTTGGCTGAAAGCTGGGCTTCTGTACCCATAGGCGAGTCCTCAGTTTAGCCTTTCTTGAATGCTACACCAATTATTTGAGGGCTAACGATCGCAGGGACGTTTGCCCGAAAATGTTGATAATCTACTTGCTCAAACCCTGCATTCTCCAATGCTACCCAAGTTTCGCGGTCGGGATGGCAGCCATCACCAAGCGTTTTCCAAAGCGGTTTTATTCCATGCTGTATCCATCGCAACATTGTTCCTTGAGATGCCGCAACGTGTTCAAGGAAAAAGAAGCATCCACCAGGCTTAAGTACTCGTATAACTTCCTGCAATACAGCAGCTAGATTATTCACAGAACATAAAACGAGCGTACTTACAACAGCATCCACGCTGTTATCCTCGACTTCCATCTGTTCGGCAGTTCCACTGTGGAGGTCAATATCTAAGCCGAGCCGCTCAGCTTCTTGCTGTAGATATGGATGCATGAAAGGGTTTGGCTCAATACCAATCCAATGAATGTCGGACGGATAATAAGACAAGTTGGGGCCCGTACCAGGGCCAATTTCTAAAACGTTGCCATGCAGTTGGGCAAACAAAGCTCGTTTTCGGTCTGCTATCTCCTTCTCGTATTTAGCGTTGCCATGAGCCATCATCCAGGCAAATAAGCGTTTATACCAGTCTGGAGAACCTTTTATATTTGACGCTACAGTATGTATCTTCGCCATCATTATTTTCTCAATTCTGGAACTATAGCTGGCGTTGCTCAAGCTATCATTATTAATCTTTACTGATTAACTAAGGTAATGGCTGAACTGTAATTTGAATTACAAATAATCCTAACGTTCAAAATGCCTTGATTGCAGATTTGAGCGATTAGTATTTCAAATTATTATAGCTATGTTGATAGACTTCAAATTTATTTCAGTTCTCTCCATGTCTTGCCGCTATCTTGGGATTGAAAGACTGCATTATTATCATTTACCGTATAAAATATTTGGGGATTGCTAGGAGCGATCGCTAGTTTTACAACTACACCATTAGTTTCAGTCCAAAGTTTCGCCCAGGTTTTACCACCATCACTGCTACGATAAATACCGGGTGCTGATTTGAGAAAGCGATAGCCATACATTATAAGATTGTTACCTTCTTTTTGTAGAGCCAAACTGATAACAGGAGCTTCCCGTGTACTAGGTACTAATGTCCAATCATTGCCGCTGTTGGTGCTTTCATACATTCCCGAACGGGTAGTTGCAAACAAATGCTTAGGGTTTTGTGGGTCAACTGCAAGGTCAAAAGGAGCATCGCCTAATCCCATCATGCGGGTTTTGACCCAAGTTTTTCCACCATCATTAGAAGTATGCAGCCCTTGCGCTCCAGAAGCGGGCCATCCATAAAAAACGTTGGGGTTACTGGGTGCGATCGCTATTGCATGAAAATCTACCCCAGGCATAGAAATCTGTTTCCAATCTTGCCCTTGATTTTCACTGATCTGGAATCCTAGATTACCTCCTGTGTGTGGATGCCCGCTGGAATAAAAGCGTTTACTGTTAATTGGATCGGCAGTAAAGCCCATATAATCAGCTCGCTCTTTTCCCATCCAAAACCATTCTCCAGTTTCAGAACGTTGCAAGAGTCCATTATGACTTGCAACATAAATAATATTGGGATTATCTCGATTCACGGTTAAACCATGAACGTGATTATTTGCTTGCCAATTGACCGCTTTTTCTAGGGATACATTTACAGCCTTTGGTTGAGGCTGGTTGTTTGGCTGGTTGGTGGAGAGTAACTGGTTGGTTGACTGATTGCTAGCAGGCTGCTGGATAGAACGACCGAACCACACTCCCAAGCCTCCGCCTAAAAAGAGGGAAAATGCTATGGGCACGGCGCAGCAAGCCACCATAGCAATTCCCATCCATTTCATCATGTTGTGGTCTTTTGAGTCAGGCTGACTCATAATTGTGTTTCTCCTGAGTAAGTTTTCTGCTGTAGTAAAGCTGTTGACTTATGATGAAATGCAAAAGTAAGCGCGTTTTGAGTTTCTGGATAAAAGGAACGAGTTCGATAGTTATCCTGGTTTACCTTAAGTTCCTTAGTTCAAGCATAAGATGGCTTTCTTAGCCATGAATTCACTAGCCTTTCTTGGCGAGACTTCTCTAAACATTCCTAGTTTTTTCTGACATGTCAAATTAAAATTTGTTCTCGCCAAGAAATTTATCAAGCTCTATTTTGATGGAATGTTTTGGTTGTTCATCATTCCTGGCATATTATTCATCATTCCCGGCATATTATTCATCATTGCTTGGCAACACTTACATCCTGTTTGGTTTGGCTGCTGTGGTGTTTGATTCGTTGGTGCTGTTCTTTGAGTTGTTGGTATTTGAGTTAATTTTGCTTTGTTTATAGCGTTAACTAATTGATTCGCATTCGCAGTTTCTTTGACAGTGTTTGCAAACGAAGCATTAGTGGTTAACGTAAGTAATGCAAAACTAGCTACGGCTCCGCTTAATAGTATCTTAACGCCTGTATTAATGTTCATTTTTACTCTCCATTACTTTGTCGAGCTAGTAGTTTTTCTTGAAACTAAAGTCATTCTAAACCCTTCAGTTAGGTAGAGAGTCAAGTAATAAATTCAAAAATTTACTTAATGTTTCCTTATGTACTGCTTCTTGAAAATACGGGAAAATAACTGAGTTCCATCATCTACTACCGAATGCATAACCGGAATGACAATGAGAGTGAGTAGAGTGGAGATGCTTAATCCTCCCAGAATCACTGTAGCGATTGGTGAGTATGCATCCATTCCAGTATCAGGGAAAAATGCCAGTCGAATAATCACTACTAAAGTGATAATTACTGTCATCAAAATCGGCTTGAGTCTGATAGGGGCAGCTTCTTGAATAGCGACATCTCTAGAGATTTTCTGCCGACGTTTTGTCAAAATTAAATCAATCAGCAAGATTGCTCCAGCCACATCAATTCCTGACAGAATGATAATCCCTAAAATAGAAACTGTCGAAAATGTCTGCCCAGCTAGCAATAAAGCTCCAAATACCCCCGCTAGTTCTAAGGGAATTGACAGCATCATGTTAAGGGGCTGGATGAATGAGCCAAACTGAACTACTAAGATGAGATAAATAAGTATTAGGGAAAGCACAAGCCCTCTAAGCAACCGAGCGAACTCAATCATCATGTCAGTCATATCACCCATTGAGTCCAGACCGTATCCAGGGGGAAAATCAAGTTCAGCACCAGCTTGCATTGCCACTGTCATTGATAGATCCATCGAGGCTGGAGCGTGCTTACGATAAAATCCATTGACGTAGACTACCCGACGACCATTGACATGTTCAATTAGGCTAGGCCCCTTGCGACTCTCAAGAGTAACCACCGTACTAAGAGGTACTTGTTTTCCATCTTGGGTTGTCAAGTAAGTTGCAGCTAAGTCTTGAGCGTTCCCTCGGTCTTTCTGGTTGTAGCGCACTAATATAGAGTTCAGCCTGCGATTAGGTAAATTATAGTATTGTTGAGTATATCCCCCCTGCAAAGCGTAGCGAGCTTGTTCAGTTACTTCTGCAACACTGAGTCCCAGTTCCATAGCACGACGGCGATCAACTTTTAGTTGATATTCAGGTTGAGTCATTGTCGAGCTAGTGTGAGCCATTTTCAACCCAGGAGTTTTCTCGGCAATGCTTAAAACTTGGTCGGCGAGGCGGTGTAAAATATCTAAATCCTCCCCATAGACTGCCAGCTGCACAGGCGCGGCGGAAGTAGCCATGACATCTACTCCCATTGGTTGCATAGCAATACGTCGGATACCAGGAATGGTACGACGAGCAAGAGCTTCTACAGCATCAATCACTTGCCAGATATCGCGGGTTCTTTCGCCTCGGTCTTTGAGAGTCACAATCATTGAGGCGCTGTTTACCCCACCCATGCTATAACCACTGAAATAAGTGCTGTTGCTAGTGAGTTCAAACCCTACTTCTGAAGATATTTTCTCAACTTCCGGCTGCTTTTGGAGAATCTGCTCAAACTTTTGGGCGATCGCATCAGTCTTAGCGAAAGATGTCCCTGCAAGAGCTTCCACAGTCACCATAAATTGACCAGAGTCCGCCAAAGGCATCATCTCTTGACCTACAAAAGGGTACAAACTGTAGCCCAAGTAGATGAAGGCGATCGCCACAGCTAAAACTATCCCCCGATTTTTTAATGCCAAATCCAGCATAGATGCATAACTTGTTTCCAACCACCCAAACCCCTGACGAAATGGGGTGAGGAGTCGTTTTAGTAAAGTTGCTTTGTGTTGATGCTCGTGGTGAGGTTTTAAAAAGTAAGTTGCCATCAGGGGTGTCAAAGTCAGCGACACAATTAGAGAAGCTAACAAGGCATAAATAATCGGCCAAACAATCCCGACAAACATTATTCCTGTTAGTCCGCCAGCAAAAGTCATTGGAGCCAATGCCGCAACCATCACTGCTGTAGCTGCGGCGATCGCCAAAAATACTTCCTGCGTTCCTTCAATCGCTGCGTGGAAGGGCTTTCTACCCTGTTTCAGCTTGCGCTCGACTGATTCAATCACTACAATCGAGTCATCTACTAGCCGCCCAATCGCTAACAGCACGCCAATCAGAGTCGAAGAATTCAAGGACATTCCCATCGGCACAAACGGCAGAATCGATATTGCCAATGAGGTGGGAATGGAAATGAGTACCATTGCGGTTGCTCGAAAATCCTCCAAAAAAATCAAAATCACTAGCCCAGCTAAAGCTACGCTGATCAGCAATTCTGCAATTGTGCCTTCTTTGATAATCTCGACCAGGTGGGAGTTATCGTAGGCTTCCTTAAACTCAATGCCAGAATACTGAGTCTGGATGCGCTTGAGTTCGGCTCGCACGCGCTCAATTACTTGAGGAGAACTGGCATCAGGTTTTTGAATAACATTAATTCCTAATGCTGGTGAACCGTTGTAGCGATAGCCACTACGCCGTTCTTCATAAGAATCTTTGACGGTAGCTACATCTCGAATATAGACAATGCGATCGCCTTGATTGAAAATAGGATAATCTAAAACAGTCTGACTACCCAAAGCGCGTTCATCGCTACGTACCAAAATTTCGCGATCGCCTTTGGTTAGTACTCCAGCACCCTTGGAAATATTGTTACGGTCGATTGCATCCCGCACTTGCAAAATTGAAAGACCATAGGCTGCTAACTTTTCTCGATCTACGATTATTTGCAATTGCCGTCGGTATCCGCCAAAAATAGATACAGCCTGAACATCAGGTAATTGTTTAAGCCGATCGACTAAAATATTGTCGGCAAAATCGCGTAGACGTACCGGGTCCCATCCTGACCCTCGCAATGCTAAGGTCAGGACAGGACGGTTGAGAGGGTCAATGGGTAGAACCCAGTAAGAACGTGTGCTGAACCCATCGATAGTGATATCGCCTTCCGCCGATTTCATCACACTTTGCACAGCTCCAAGCGATCGCTGCATATCTTGACCCCAAGCAAACTGCACTGTCACTAGGGACATATCTTGCTGGGAACTAGAGCGGACAAAGCGCACACCGTCTAGCACCGTCATCCGCTGTTCGATTGGCTTGCTAATGTAAGTCTCTACCTCTTGGGGAGATGAACCAGAAGCCATCGTTACAATAGCAACTAAAGGACTTTGAAGGTAGGGCATCATCCGCACTGGTAGCTGAAATAGCGCCAGGACAGCTAGGGCAAGAATGCCAACATACAACGCTAACAAAATCACTGGGTTCCGGATCGACCAGCGCACAATTGAGCCAATTTTCATTTAAAAAAGCTCCTATGGGCGATTATCCAGCGTGAAAGAACCACTGCCAATTCGTGACGAGTCTTTGACTTTGGCAGTTACTTCCCACTTTCCACTCATACCCAAATAGGTATTGACTTTAAAACGACCTAATTGAGTATCAGGTTTTACTTCTACATCAGTAGACATGGGAGAGGAATTCTTCATTGGCATAGTGACGCTAACTTCTAAACCTTCAACTTTTATAGGCTTCTTGGTTTTAGAGTCTTGGATTTCCAGAACCAGTTGATTATCACCAGATACTGCTTTGCCTTGCGGGCTGACTAACTTAATTTGAGTGTTGCCTTGTACAGTGCTACTCAATGAGGCAACTGGTTGACCAGAATCATCAATAGCCGCCACCGATGCATTTTCAATTAGTCTTTCCTGTCCCGAAGTAATAACCAAATCGCTGGGTTGCAAACCGCTAGTTACCTCTACGCGATCGCCGCTGGTTAATCCTGTGGTAATAAATTTGCGTTTAGCTGATTTACCTGCTAATACCCATACAGCTGGCTTAGTTTCGGATTCAATCACTGCTGCTTGGGGAACCGACAAAGCATTGCGTTTATAGGCTGTAATAATTTGCATCTCCACAGCCTGCCCTGCCAAAACCTGTCCACCAGGGTTATCTACAACTGCCTCGACTGTAACTGTGCGAGTTTCTTCTCCAGCTTTTGGGAAAATGCTTGTCACCCTACCTTTGATGGTTTTAGTGAAGTTGCCAATCACATGCGCTACAATTGGCGAACCAATTTCTACACCCGCTAGGTTTTGCTGGGCAACATTTGCTTGGAGACGAACTTTACTATAGTTTCCGATTTTGAGAATCCCCATCCCAGGTTGTACCACTACACCAGGATCTGCCATGCGCTCCTGTACAATGCCTGTAATCGGAGATGTAATTATTTTGTAACTTTCTATAACCTTAAGACGCTGAATTTTTACTTTAGCCTGAGCTACCTGAGCTTGAGCTTTAGCTATCTGGGCTTGCATCCGTTCTAATTTAACTTTTGCAGCGCCTAGAGCCGCCTTGGCTGATGTTGCCTCGCTTTTTTGTCTGTCAAAGTCATTACGGGCGATCGCCCCGGAATTTAATAAAACCTGCTCAGTTCGCTGTACTCTTTTTTCTAAGTAAGTTGACTCGGCTGACATCCGTTCTATTTCTTGACGTTGCTCATCCAGTTCTTTTCTGCTAGCTTGCTCCTCAGCTTTGGCAGCCTCCATTTCCGTGGTTGCTTCCTCTACCTCATCAGAAAGTTCCGTCGCAGTTAGCCGAGCCAGCACTTGTCCTGCTTTTACTTTACTTCCTGGGTAGGCAGAGTATTCAGTCAACTGCCCACCCACTCGTGGATATACAGTCACTTCCAGGTAAGGACGCACTGTCCCGGTATAACGCACACTTGCTTCCATTAAACCAGGCTGGATGGACTCGACTTTGACCGGGGTGGGATTAGAAGAGCCGTCCACCCGCATCATATCTTCCATTGACATCCCTTTCATATCTTCCATCCCAGCCATAGAAGAAGAGGGTTTGAACTGCTTGGTTACTATTGAGATGCCACCGATTAGTGCTACAAAAACTGCAAGTGTAATACCCGTTTTGACGGATAAAATGGACTTTTTGAGCGGCTTAATTTCAACCAAGTTAGCATTGTCATGATTACTGACCCGATCGGGTGTTTCTGCCTCAAGAGGAGAAAGGTCAGAAAGAGGAATTTGCTCGTTTTCTGCTTTGATGCGAGAGTTTTTATCCTCGTCAGTAGTTCCAGACATTTACTCTCCTCGTAGATTCTGAACAGGTATATCCCGACAAGCAACTTCCTCAATCATGCTACAAAGCTCTTTGCTGCATGGGTCGTCCAAGGGTCGGCTTGACCAGCTTTCTTGATATGCTTCTAGCTCCTCCTTCAGCGCCTTCATGCGATAAATCTGCTCCTCAAGATCAGCTATTTTCTTTTTCAGTAAGCCCCTGACCAATGGGCAAGCGGGGCTACCGTGAGAGCGAACACCAACTATTTGTTGAATTTCAGAGAGGGAAAACTGTAAAGATTGGGCTTTTTTGATGAATTGCAATCGCTTGATCGCTTCGGCATCGTAATAACGATAGCCATTTTCACTTCTTTCAACTGGTGTTAGCAATCCTAAGCTTTCGTAATACCGGATTGTTCCCACTGCGACATCGGTTTGCTTTGCTAGCTCACCTATTTTCAGCAGTTTTTTTGGGGATGATGCTTGACAACAAAATTGTTCCACTACAACAACCATAGTTCTTGACTTTTACTACTATGCGTTGCTCTAACCATAGAGTCTATAGTCAGCTGTAAAGTCAACTCCTAGAGCTTGAATTTTTGTAAACTTTTTTGACAAAATTTTGTATTACTAATGAATTGTTAGATGTCTTAGCTACAAAAATTTAGTCTGACTACTTAACAGCTACATTAAAGACAGCACTAGCAGTAGGCTGGATATCTTTGAGGTTCACCTTCAGTTGCCAGTTACCACCATAAGGTAGACTGCTTTGAATTTCAAACATACCGGGTGAGGATGTTGGCTTGATTTGTGTTTTTGCAGTTCCTACTCCTTCCATACCCATTGCCTTCATTTCTTGCTCAGACATAACCATTTCAACCGCTACATTTTTGACAGCTAAAGGCTTACCACTCTTGGCATCTGTAACGTTGAGCATGAGAGTACTTTTTCCAGTTTTGAGGGGTGTCGCTTCCGTATTTAGAATCATGTGAGCCTCTCCTGTTTGGGTAGCAGGTTCAATCACCTGACTACCTGTCGTGGTCTTTGAGGAAGAGACAGTCGGATTATTACCTGAATTATCTACCTGTTGTCCATTACTACAAGCTCCCAAAGAAATTACTCCCATGCTTCCTATAACGATTAAGAGCCACTTGAAAGATTTCATGCTATTTATTTCCTCACGGACGGTAACGATCAATTTGAGAATACTTAAAATAAGTAAATTAAAGCGATGTTAAACCCTCAAGTCGGCTGTAGAGTCAAGTAGATATAAGCGAGAATTTCTCTTAATATTTCATTGCAATATCTTTGGATAGCACTGTCACTTTAATTATCATTAAGTGCAAGTCAAAGAATAAATTCAGAAAGTAAAAAAGGGTTGACTCTATAGTTAGCTAGAGGCTTCAGAATGAATGAGTAAAAAGAATTTTGGTGGACATCATGACAAAACGTCAAGTTGAGATTTTTACTGCTGACTGTCCTCTTTGCGATGAAACAGTTCAATTGGTGCAAGAATTGACTTGCCCTAATTGTGAAGTATCAGTCTATAACCTGCGACAAGAGCAGGAGAAAGCCCAGCAGTATGGAGTGAATGCAGTGCCTGCGATC
This sequence comes from Nostoc linckia z4, assembly GCF_002608075.1. GTDB lineage: Bacteria > Cyanobacteriota > Cyanobacteriia > Cyanobacteriales > Nostocaceae > Nostoc > Nostoc linckia. Next base: position 99,009 of record NZ_LAHA01000008.1, on the reverse strand, counting down.
GCAATTAATGGAAAACTAGTTATGACTGGCAAACCCAGTCGAGAGCAACTCCAAGCTGTTGGTGTAGGTCAACCATTAAATTAGAAGCAGTAGGAACAAGGAATTCACTACCCGTTCGAGTGGCGAATTCGTGCAAGTGAGCTATTAGTTTGTTTCTAGCTAGAAACAAACTAATAGTATATATTTATACTAAAAAATAGCGTTTAAGTTAGCTCTTTTCATGTACTGAGCTATCGATGTATTTAAATACTAAGTTCTTTAAGAACCTCATTAAAAATATAATTTTGATTGTCATAGATTAGCTAATTAACTCCAAAGTGTGCCATGTTAAGTCAGCAGGATAAAAAGCCGCGCTAATACCTTGTTGCTCGCACGCTACTATGAAGTCGCTGTACTTAAGTATTAAGTATATATTTCAGTTTATGAAAGAAGCTAGAGGTTCAGTATGACCGAAACTAAAGTTCGTAAGCAGTACGATCGGTTAGCGGCAGTATACGATCAACGCTGGAGTAATTACGTTGCGAATACGTTGTCGTTTCTCAAAAACTGGGCGCAGATATCTCCATCAGATGTTGTGCTGGATATCGCTTGTGGGACAGGGGAGTTTGAGCGGCTGATTCTAACTGAACAACCGGCGCAGCAGATGGTCGGAGTAGACATTTCAGACAAGATGCTACTTGTGGCTAAACAAAAATTTTGTGACTATCCCAATGTCTCATTTTACAACGCATCAGTCTTAGCATTACCCTTTGCAAGTAACAGTTTCGATGTGGTCGTATCTGCTAGTTCGTTTCACTATTTTGATGATCCTGACGCTGCATTAGCAGAAATGAAAAGGGTTCTGAAGCCGGATGGTAAATTAGTGATTTTAGATTGGTGCAGAGATTATTTAGTATGTCAAATCTGCGACATAATACTGAAAATTTTTGATCCAGTATACAAGCAGTGTTACTCTCAAGCTGAATTTCATGAGCTACTTACATCCGCAGGTTTTAATATTTGTCGTGCTACTAAGATTCGTTTTGGATTGATATGGGGATTGATGGTAGCAACAGCTAGTCGCTGAATCACAAGTTATTCTGATTTAAGAACGAACGCTTGTAAGCCATTTTCTACTAATTTCTTTACTACTGGACTTCTACCACACCACGAAACATATTCATTCCACAGGTAAATTGATATTGACCTGGTTTAGAAGGTGTAAATTCAATGGGAGTGACATGATTAAGAGCTAAATCTTGAGCAATGTGAAAATCAGGTAATAACACTTTCTCCAAACAGCTACTGGGGTCGCGGCGAAAGAAATTTAGCCGTACAGGTTGACCAGATTTAACAATCACGCGAGAAGGTTCATAGCCTCCATCTACATTAATTGTTAGCTCCTGTATCCCTTGACCAAGATTAGCTTTTATAGCTTTATTCTTACTGAATAGAAACCACCACAGTTCTAATCCAATTAATCCTACTCCGCCTAAAGTAACGCCAATTTTTAATGCTAAGGGTTGCTCAATGCGGCGAAATTGATTAGTCTGTTCTGATGAATGTGTTGGCATTTGTGCTGTTGCTGTGCTTGATACTGTACCAAACAGAAGTCCTAGTCCGGCAATGCTCGCAAAAACCTTACTTTTGTTAAACATTTGCTAAATTCCTCTACGATTACTTTAGATACTTTTCGGGTGAAAGTTACGCAAGCGTAAGGCATTCGTCACAACAGAAACAGAACTAAAAGCCATCGCTCCACCCGCAATAATTGGGTTGAGTAACCAGCCAAAGACAGGAAACAAAACTCCGGCAGCAATGGGAATCCCAGCAACGTTATAAATAAAGGCAAAGAAGAGATTTTGGCGGATATTGCCAATAGTGGCACGGCTCAATTGAATTGCGGTAACAATACCTTGCAAGTCTCCAGAGATCAGGGTAATATCGCTGGCAGCGATCGCTACATCTGTTCCTGTACCAATTGCAATCCCCACGTTCGCTTGAGCTAGTGCTGGAGCATCATTGATACCATCACCCACCATTGCGACAATTTTCCCCTCTGCTTGCAATGCTTGTACTTGAGACGCTTTTTGGTCAGGTCGAACTTCTGCAACTACACGTCTGATACCAACTTCTCTGGCGATCGCTTCTGCTGTTTTGCGATTATCCCCTGTTAACATAACTACTTCTAAACCTAGCTTTTGTAGCGTTCTTACAACTGCTACTGAAGAAGGTTTAAGTGCATCAGCAATTCCCATCAAGCCTTGAATTTGCCCATCTACAGCAATTAAAATAGCCGTTTTTCCAGCAGCTTCTAGAGAGGCTTTGCGCTCTTGGAGAGTGCGAGTGTCGATATTTAATTCTTCCATCCAACGTTGAGTACCAATTTGTACTAGGTGATCTGAAACAATTCCTTGGACACCACTCCCGGCGATCGCTTCAAATTTTTGAGCCTCTGTCAGTTCTACTTGCTGAGATTGGGCATACTTAACCACGGCTTCAGCTAATGGATGTTCTGAATTTCGTTCTACGGACGCTGCCAATTGTAAAAGTTTTAACTCGTTACTATTAGCTGTGCCATTAACAGTAACAAAGTCAGTAACAGTAGGTTTTCCCTGTGTTAAAGTTCCAGTTTTATCTAGCACAATGGTTTGGATTCTATGAGCAAGTTCTAGACTTTCAGCACCTTTAATTAAGATGCCATTTTCTGCGCCCTTGCCCGTTCCTACCATTACTGAAGTTGGAGTAGCTAAACCCAAGGCACAGGGACAAGCGATAATCAGCACACCTACTGTGGTGATTAGGGCTAATGTCAAGTTGCCCATGACATTAAACCAAATGACAAAGGCAGCGATCGCAATGGCTATTACTGCTGGCACAAACCATCCCGTCACTCGATCTGCTAAACGTTGAATAGGTGCTTTGGAGCCTTGAGCTTGTTGCACCATTTTGACTATTTGAGACAAAAAAGTGTCTTTACCGACGCGGATTGCCCGGAATTTAAAACTGCCTGTTTTATTAATTGTCGCTCCAATTACTTCATCCCCCGGTTGCTTTTTGACTGGCAAACTCTCACCAGTCACCATTGCTTCATCAACGTTGGAAGTACCTTCAATTACTTCTCCATCAACAGGAACTTTTTCGCCCGGACGCACCAAAATTACATCACCAATCTGAACTTCCTGAATGGGAACATCAATTTCTTGCCCATTTCTAATTACTCTGGCATCTCTAGCTTGTAAACCGATGAGTTTGCGGATGGCTTCAGAAGTTTGTCCCTTAGCACGATTCTCAAATAGCCTTCCTAGCAAAATTAAGGTGGTAATGACTGCTGCTGCTTCATAGTACACATCAGGCATCAATCCAGCAGCCGTAAAAAAACCTGGGAAAACAGTAGCAAACAGTGAATAGAAATACGCTGCACCAGTACCAATAGCAACCAAGGTATCCATAGTTGCTGTATGACGTTTAAAGGCTTTCCAGGCATTTTTGAAGAAGTCCGCACCGCACCAGAACAAGACAGGGGTTGCTAGTACCAACTGTACCCAAGGATTGTCTAGCCACAATGTCCGAATCCAAGGCAGATTTAGCCCTGTCATGGCAGAAATTGACCCTAGTACAATTAAAGTGCTGAAGATTGCTCCTACAATTAGCTTGCGGGTAAGTGTACGTAGTTCTGCTTCACGGGCGGTTTTTTCCGCATCATCTTCTCCAGTAATCATTTCTTGTTCTTGGAGTGAGTAAGATGAGTATCCGGCAGCATCTATAGCGGCTTGAATTGTTTCCAGATTAGTGCGCTTGGGGTCGTATTGAATAGTAGCCTGCTCCGCACCAAAGTTAACGTTACAGTCACTCACTCCTGGAACAGATCGGATTGCTTCTTCAATGTTGTTGGCGCATGAGGCACAACTCATACCTCGAAGTTTAAGACTCAGAGTATCCATAGTTAAATATGCTTTTTTAGCCGCTGCTTTACTGAGTTCTAAGAACGGTGTTTTGGTGTGATTGATAGCTGAGTGTCGTTATACTTAGCTTTGCCTGAAAAGCACACAGGCAAAGCTAAGTTCAGTAAAGTTGCCTTGCTCTGTTTGCTAATCTATTCTTTGTTGATGGCTTTTAAGTGACAGAATAGCCAGCAGTAGTAATTGCTTCCTTAATAACTGTTTCGTCAGCATTTGTATCTACTAAGACGATTTTTGTTTTTGGATCTGCTTGAACCGTAGCAGTAGGATCAACTGTTTTAACTGCTTTAGTAATGGTGTCTCCACAAGCAGAGCAAGCCATATTAGGAACTGTTAGTTGAAGTGTCATAATGTTAAAAACCTTGAACTTGGATAGTAAAAAGATGGAGTTAAGAAAATCAGGAGTTGAAGACTCAAATGGTTTACGGCTTTAGCTAGCAGGATAACCAGAGTTAGCGATTGCTGCGCCGACCAAAGGTATCGCTTCTTCGATTGCTATTTCAAATGGCATAACTGAAAGTACACAAGCTGCTACAGCTTTAGACTCTCTGAAATGTTTACTTCATAAATTCATCTTAGACTCTCTAGCTGGCTGGAGAGTCAAGGGATTTTGCCAAATTCTTTTTAATGGTTTCAAAAATATCGCATGAGATGTGCCCAAAGCATCTACGACGAGAATTGCACCTGTATTTCCCTATTAATGAGGCTTGGGTAGTAGCGATCGCAGTCATGCAGGCATTCTAAACAACCTTGAATGCAAGCTTCAAGGATGGATTCATAGTTGTAGTCATAATTTTATCCCTAAGCTAAATAGATGAATCAGTATGAAGCTGTAGTTATGCCTCTAATAATCCACGCTAGGCAATTGTCGGTGTAAGCGCATCTACCTCATGACATGATGCTAATTTATTCCTAGTGAAATGCCTAGATTTCATGCTGATTTCATTTAGGTATGCTAATAAATTTAGCTAATAAGTTATGAGAATTTCATGTTAATTTCATTTGTCTATGAAAAAGTTAATATATGGCTTAGAACTATACATACTGTTTTGGTCTTATTGTCAAAACAAAATTAGACCAAGTTCAAGCACCAGGAGAATTAGCGGGATGTTCACGCATAGGTTAAGTATTATCTGTAAACTAGCCAAACTTTTTTGTATACTATTTGTGGCAGTTTTGTACTTCTTAAATATTCTAGTTGTGGCGTTTTTTCAAACTTATAATTACTAATTGGAGAAAAATGAAGCGATTTTTCACTGCACTTGCCATCACTTCAACTTTTGTTGTCACTCAAGCTTGCACCTCACAAGTGAAATCTGGTGAGACACCAGACTCTAATGCTACCACTGTGAGTAATGCGAATCCTCATGCAGGTCACAATATAGGTAATTCCCAGACACCAAAAGCTGAGAAAAATCCTCACAGTAGTCACAATATAGAGAATTCCCGTAACGAGCATTCTGGTTATTCCAAGTTAGAATCTGCGAACGCTACTGCAAAACTGACAGTTGCTTCCAAAATCACTCCTAACACTCCTGTACCTATAATAATTGAAGTGCAAGACAACAATGGTAAAGCAATTTCTAGTTTTGATCAATTTCAAGAAAAATTAATGCATCTAATTGTTGTCAGTGATGACTTTCAATCTTTTAATCATATTCATCCTATATATAAAGGAAATGGACGCTTTGAAGTTAAAGCTAATTTTCCCCATCCAGGCAGATACAGCCTTTTCAGCGATTACAAAGTAGCAGGAAAAGCAGAACAAGTTTCGGTATTAAAAGCAGAAGTTCCAGGTAACAGTCCAACTGCACCCAAGATTGATTTAGCTACTACAAAGACTTTTGGTAATACTAAGGCTAATCTCAAGTTATCTCAACCCACAATCAAAACTGGACAAGAAGTTCACTTAATTTTCAACTTACAAGATGCAGCTAGCAACCAACCACTGAAAGATTTGAAACCTTATTTAGGAGAAAGAGGACATTTAGTCATCCTCAAACAGTCATCGCCGTTAACACAAGCAGACTATATTCATGCTCATGCTATGAAAAATACTCCAGCTGCTGAGGTTCATTTTATAACTAGTTTCCCAAAACCAGGAAAATATAAAATGTGGGGACAATTTAATCGTAATGGCAAAATTGTCACTACTGATTTCTGGGTAGATGTACAATAGTCATTTCAAATTTGATCTTGATCTAGTAGATTATAAAATCTAAGCCTATCCTAGATATTTAATTGGTATCTCAGGCTTGATAATAGTGCTTCTCTAGTACTATAAAAGCCTGTCTTATTATTATGACCAAACTCAAGCTAAATTAAGATAGTATATATATTTGATTTTAGAAGCTAATAAAATATTTTTAATCAAAAAAATTATATATATTCACCTGTATTTCATCTTGATTTCATTTCATTTTTATATAATAAGTTTTAGAGACATGTTCCTCATGTTTCACATACTTGATAGGCTTATAGTTGTACTATAAGCCTGTTTTCTTATAGCATACCAGGGTACAGCATTAGATTTCATCTTAATTTCATTTTGACTTCCCATATTAAATTTTATAAGCTTGATAGTGGCTATGCACGCGAGACAAATGTTGGTGATAACCAGGACACAAAGCTTTTTGTTAATTGTATTTTTTCTAATTTATGCTTTGCAATGTTAATTGTTTTTGCAAGCTGATTATTTCATCTTAATTTCATAGTGACCTGTCAAACTGGTTTTGTAAAGGTTCATTCACTAAGGATAAATCTGCAATTTAGTTGAGATAGTTTGTTAATTTGGCAGTCAAAATGAAGAGAATACTGATTTATGCTGCTGTATGTAGTGTGGCTACCGCAGCTTTAATTTCTGCTGGCTATGCAAATGCGAAAACAGATAATAATAAGGTTGTTAGTATTGAAAATAATATCCAATCTATTCCTACTGGTTGGCAATTCGTTAAATTGGCTTTCCAGTTACACGTTCCTAAAAAGGGCAAGGCTCTTTCCCAGCTAATTATTGATGTTCCATCCACAGTAGCTGTAAGTAATGATATTGAAGTCTTGGATGATAAAGGTCAAAAAATCAAAATTAATATTTCTTTAGAGAGTAAAAGAATTATTATAGATTTTCCTGAACCAGTTACTTCCAGCACTACTAAATTACAAATAAATCTCAACAAAGTACTTCAACCAATTCTTGGTTCTACTTCTAGTTACCATCTTTCGGGTAAAGTCGTTGGTAGTGACGTAGAGATTCCTATAGGTGAAGCTCAATTTTCTCCATTTTAATTTATTTGTAGATTTTAATGGTAACTGCTGAAATTTCATCTTGATTTCATTCTGACTTGTCATGCTAGTAGATAGAGGTAGCATACCTCTTTTGCAAAAACATCACCGACGATTTGAACTTGATAAGGGTAAGCTAACTACCTACTTCTCCTGATTAACAGCTGTATCAAGGGGTAGTTAAATATGGCTTTGCCAAGTTTTGATCTATCTATTAAGAGCAGATTCACTCACAATGCATGAACCTGCACTTTAACTAACGTGTTTAATTATTTTGGAGATAAATATGAAGAGGTCATTGATTTACGCCATTGTATTGACTCTGAGTAGCACAGCTATTATTGCTCCTAGCTATGCAAGTGCTAGAACAGATGATGGTAGGGTTCCCCATATTGATGGAAATTCACAATTCCCTCCCATACGCTGGGGAACTTTTAGACATACTTTCCGGTTGCACATTCCCCAAAATAGCAAAGCTGTTACCCAACTACTTATTAAAGTTCCAGACAATGTAACTATAAGTAATAGCATTCAGGATATCGATGTCGTGGATGAAAAGGGGCAGAAAATTAACACTAATGTATCTGTCAACGGTAAAACAATACTATTAGCTTTCGCCGAACCAGTTGCTCCTAACACTAAGTTTGATGTTGACCTTAACAAAATAAGAAGACGAAATCTTGGTAATGGTTCTGTCTACAGCTTCTCAGCTAGAGAGGTTGGCATTGATGGAGAAATTCCCATAGGTGTTGCTTGGTTTCGTACTTACTAATCCAACCTTTTTTCTCTAACAATCTATGGGATTTCATTGAGATTTCATCTGTGAATGTCAAACTGATAATAGAAAGTAAATTGAACTAGTTTTTAAGGAGAATCAAAATGAAAAGCTTAATTTATGCTGTTGCATTCACACTGGCATTTACATCTTCAGTTGATGCTGTTTTTGCAAGCGGGAAACCAGGTGATTTTAACGCTTCCCATTTGGTGAAAACTGCTGCTATCCCTAATACTACTTATGTCACAGATGCTACTCATAAATTTGAAGTCCACGTACAAGGTAAACCTCTAGAAGCACTCACAATTAATTTGCCTGAAGGACTGAAAATTGATAGAGGAATTGAGGTCAACAATCAATCAGGACAAAAAATTCCCACGACAGTTTCTATTAATGGACAAAAAGCTACTGTAGCTTTTTCACAACCAATAGACCCTGAGACAAAGCTCTCAATTTTAATGAGAGGAGTCAATACTCAAACCTATGAACCAGGCTATGGTGCAACTTGGCAGTACCAAGTCTATGCCAAGAAAGTTGGATTCACGCAAGAAATTCCACTTGGTCTAGCTCAGATTCAGACCTACCCCTAGTCAGAGCAATTCTTCGAGTTTATGAAACTGGTGCTTAAGGATCTCATATTGCTATAAGTAGGGATGCAAATTGTGATAGATGCGTGTTTGGTGGTTTTTTGATTCATTAACCTATCATTAACCTGTGATTTCATCCTAATTTCATCATGCTCTGAGATTCTAGTTATAGGAGTGAATCCTGTAACTAGATTTTCAGGTTTGAAGAGACAAGAAATCATGTCGGAATCAAATTTAGGTGTGAGTGAGAAAACAATCATGACCAAACCATTCTGTAATGTTCTAAGGCTCAGTCCAGTTATTGTTGCCGCTATATTTTTTGCTGCTAACAGTGCCTTAGCAGTTGAAGCTAACGAACAAGTAATGACTGTGGAGCAGTTGACTGCCCAATCAGACAACTTTGGTCAAGTCACATCAGTTTCTCAGTTTTCTGATGTACAACCAACAGACTGGGCATTCCAAGCTTTACAATCACTAGTTGAACGTTACGGTTGTATTGCTGGTTATCCCAATGCGACTTACCGAGGTAATCGTGCTTTAACTCGTTATGAATTTGCTGCTGGTTTGAATGCTTGTTTAGATAGAGTTAATGAACTGATTGCTACTGCTACTGCTGACTTAGTATCAAAAGAGGATTTGGCTACCCTACAGCGTCTGCAAGAAGAATTTTCTGCGGAACTAGCTACCCTGCGTGGTCGCGTAGATGCTTTAGAAGTACGCACTGCTGAGTTGGAAGCCAATCAGTTCTCGACTACCACCAAGTTAATTGGGGAAGCAATTTTTAACGTATCTAATGTTTTTGGTAGCGATCAAAGGGCAGTTCCTTCTGGTGTAGATCCAAGTACTGCTCCCGACCTAGATTCTAATACTATTCTAACTGACCGGGTTCGTCTGAGATTGGAATCAAGTTTTGTTGGTACAGACCTATTGCAAATCCGCTTGCAATCCCGGAACGTCACTCCCTATGACACAAATGTGACGGGTACTAACATGACCCGCTTCGGTTTTGATGGAAATCAGAACAATGAGACTGTCATCGATAAAATTAACTATGCTTTCAACCTGAGTAATGCAGTGCGGGTAAAAATTGATGCAGCAGGCGGTAACATATACGACAACATCAACAACTTCAACCCTGATCTTGCCAGTGATGGTAGGGGCGCTTTGTCTCGCTATGGTCGATTTAGCCCTATCTATCGCACTGGTTTCGGTGGTGCAGGTGCAACCATAACTTTCAATCCTACAGGAGCTTTCACTGCATCTGCGGCTTACATAGCTCGCACAGCTAGCAATCCTGGTTCAAATGGAGGTCTGACAAATGGTGCCTATACAGCCCTTGGTCAGGTAGCTTTCAGGCCTAGTGATGCATTTAATATTGGTCTTACCTACGCTCACAGCTATCAAAATAGTTTATCCAGTGTAAACATGTTTGAGGGTACAGGTAGTGTATACGCAGGTAATCCCTTCAATGGAGTTGCTACTACTGCCAACCATTACGGTATAGAAGCTACCTTCAAACCCAGTTCCAAGTTAACTATTGGTGGTTGGTATGGTTACAGCAACGCTGAAGCCAGGGCAAGTGGTACGGGTGTGAATCAAGGTGATGAAGCATCAATGAATTACTGGGCTGCAACCGTAGCCTTCAAAGACTTTGGCAAAGAAGGCAACTTGCTTGGTCTGATTTTTGGTCAACCACCTAAAGTAAGTGATAATGATGCATTCACTTCCGCCGCAAGAACTACTAGGCGTGAAGATAACGACACCTCTTACCACCTAGAAGCTCTGTACCGCCTACAGATCAACGATAATATTTCCGTCACTCCTGGTTTATTGGTCATCTTCAATCCAGAGCATAATAATAACAACGACACAATTTACGTTGGTACACTGCGTACCACTTTCACTTTCTAAAACTACTAATCATCATCATTTCATTAATAGTATTGTCATCAATACATAGAACTGTTTTTAAGTTCTAATTATGTCTAGTAGTATGTGTTAAATACAACGCTCTAGTCTTTCGATTAGGGTGTTGTATTATTTAGGCAAGTATAAATTTTAAAGTTTCTGAGGCAGCTTGATATTTCATCTTAATTTCATACTGATTTGTCACAATAAAGATAACTCAATAGATTTCTTGCTAGCAGTTAGTTTCCAGAACTTCTCTAACTGACTTTTGCTCACACCAATTTACAATCATTTGTGGCAATGAGGTGTATTGAGTTTTTTCTAACTGTTAATATTTTAATACTTTGATTTTAGACAACATAATAAAAACTTATGCATTAAAATTCACTAAAGATGAAACTTGTATAGTTTTAAGCACATTTACTAGATTTTAAAAGTTATATGGTGCTAAGGCTCTTTATTTAACTGATATTAGTAGCGTATATCCTGTTAACTCTACCATACGTAATGCTGTTTAAAATTACCAAATCCAGTAGCAAGAAAAGGAGTGCGATTGCCTACAGCACTGGCAATCGTACTCCTTTTCTTTTATAAATTATTCAACGTCGCAGTAGTTTATATAACGGTTCCAGATCGGGTGAGGTACGTTTTTAAAGCTATTAACCTTGGTAAACAAAATTTGGGTGTACCTCAGTTGCTTAGGAAACGATATACTTTGCGATCGCAAAGTATATCTCCTTTCACAAAAAATGCAGAAGACTCGAATTTTTTCAATTTCCTATCCTTCTGCAAGGAAAAAGTACTGCCTGTATTTTGACTCTCTTATTTACATTGCAGTGCAAAAAATAGCACTATAATTTCACTGACAGTACCCGCAAGCATTCCATACGCTGCTGAAGTAGCTCCGCTATGTCTAGTAAAAATCAGACTTGCACATACTATCAGGGTAAAAGCTGCGGCAATTAATGTTGCAAGGTTGATGAACCAGTTCTTTGCTCGGTGAATAAGCAGTCCTTGAAACGTATTTTGCAATGCCAGGAGCAAGGGTAAAAATGACAGTATTTGTATAACCGGACGAGCTGCTTCCACAAGAGATGGATTATTTCCCAAAAATTGGCCAAGTAGTAGCAATCCTTTGTCCGTAAACCCAAGAAAAATTGGTACTACAGTAAAACCCAAACCGACAAGAACTACAAAAGCAACAAGTGTTCGCTTAGAAGTTTCTTCATAAGTAGAAATTACTACTTGTTGAATCATGCGTGTACCGTTGGCTATCGAAAGAAGTAGCCCCCAAGCAGCGGGCCACACAGCGAGTGCAAGACTACCATCGAATGAGCGAGCAATGAGACTTAAGAGTATTGCCCTTGCACCCCAGACAATAAGCATTGTTGAGGCTAAAGGAAGATAGTAAAATGTGACTCCTGGAAAAGTTTTAGGCAGTTTCTTAGTTTCAGAATTTACTTGCTGGTTGAGAATAGAAATAGCACCAAGACGCAAACAAAACCATGTGACCAATACTGCTTCAATAAGTATGCCTCCCATCATGGTGATACCTGCAAGAAATGCCCCATCACTTCTAAGACTAACCCCCACTGTCAGCGCCACAATTACCCAAGTAAATCGTGCAACACCTGCCCATCCTACAGCTACGCTCTTTTGAGCGCGGATAAGCAGCCCCTGAAAGAATCGTCGCCAAGCAATAACGAAAGGCCACAGGAACATCAATAAAAAAGCAGTTCTCCCTTGCGCTGCAATAAATGGGCTAACGCCAAATACCTCTAAAAGAAGCCAGTTATACAAAGGCTCCCAAGTGAGTAAAAGGAAGATACCACTGAGAGAAAGTCCCGCAATTACTGTAAATTGCCAAAGTGCGCGGCGAGATTTGACTTCTCCTCCAAGAGCAGTTGAGGCATGAATAATCATGATAATGGGGCTTTCTAGAAATACGGCAACCCCTTTGACTACCCCAACTCCGGCTAATGTTTGTTGTGGAAAGGCCAGGCGACTGAGTGCAGCAGTCTGAAGTGGATCGCCGAGAGTCATTGCCACATCAGTTAAGGAAAGAGGTATGAACTGAGCAAGTAACATCAATAGCGATCGCTGGGAGGCTGTTTTATTAGCTTCCTGTTCCTGCTGGGGTGAGGTGTTCATGAAATTTTTCAGCATTATGTAATAAGCCACTAAAAATACACAGGAGTCAGTGAGGCGATCGCATCATCAAGATGCTCTCCTTGTTTAAGGGTAAATCCATAACGGTCAAGCCAATGGTCGTCGTAGACTGTCTCAAGGTATCTATCCCCTCGGTCTGGATTGATCATCAGAATCCGCGCACCAGCACCAAGAGAGCGCGCCAGATGCAAGCCACCAGCTACAATTGCCCCTGTTGATGCACCAAGAAGCAATCCTTCACGACGTGCGAGTGCATGACATACCGAGTAAGCAAGCGTCTCTGGTACAACGTAAGCACGATTAAGCAGCGAAAGCTCTAGATTAGGTGGAAAGAACGATAATCCAACACCCGTCATCTTGTATGGTTTTGCTGGCGTTCCCATAATGACTGAACCCTCGACATCAACGCCAACAATACGTATTTTTGGAAATCGCGGTTGAAGATAACGAGCAATTCCCATTATTTGTCCCGCAGTGCTAACACCAACAACGACAGCATCAAGATCGGAGGAAAAGTGAGCTTCAATCTCACGCGCAGTGTAGTATGAATGTGCCTCCGTATTCAGAGGATTCAAGTGTTGACATGGATACCAAGCGTTAGGAATAGTCGCGGCAAGTTCACGCGCTCGTTTCATTCTTGCCTTCTGCATCGAGCCTGATTCGTCTGCCTCATGTAGCGGTACATCCACAAGTTCTGCACCGTATGCTTTCAGCATTCGTCTAAACGGTGGAGCAGTTTTGGCATCGACAACAATAATCACTCGATACCCTCGGACTGCTCCTACCATAGCCAGACCAACACCAAAATTTCCTGAGCTTGACTCGATAATCGTACCACCAGGCACAAGAAGCCCTTCTTCTTCCGCACGCGTGACGAGGTAAACTGCATTTTTCTCCTTAATTGACCCTCCAGGATTGCAGCTCTCTAACTTCAAGAAACATTCCGAGACAACACATACAGGAGAAATATTCCTAAGTTTTACAATCGGTACATTTCCTATTGCCTCGGTAACATCAGCGGCAGTAATCTTTTTCCATTTACTATGATTGTTCCATTGATAGTTAGAAACGTTCTCGAATGATGAAGATTTTGCAAGCTGATTCATATTTACCATCCAAAAAATTCAAAAACTAGTAGGAATTATCAAAGCTGAATGAACTTGCTCATTGGAGCGGATTTTTATTTGCAATATCGTTACTACATTCTTTTATTGACGATACGAATTGTAGTGATTATTGCTTGTATAGCTAATCACCACTTAAAACTGTTTCAAGTTGACCAAAAGTAAATATCAATTAGGTCTGAGCGATAACTACCTGAGCAAGCCTTTAAGTCATGTCCACAAAAATATTGATATCCATTATGGAATCAACCTATTTTTTATCTTGAAGGAGAAATATGAAATCAAGATGAAATTTTCTATTTTGTCTTTAATAATTTCCAAAGTTCAGTATTCATAATGTGTTCTTGTCATCTAATTGACTTCTCATTGTTGTATAATTTGAAGAAAGATTCAAAATAGAAGTCATAATTAATGATATGTCTGAATTTTCCACTAATTTAAGACTACGAAATTGAAAAAATTATGTGGCATTTCACCATTGATTCACTCGCAATTCGTACAGAATTTATGTACTAATTATGACTTTTTAATTCTGAAGTTTTTCTTGATAAACATAACAACTTGATGTCCAATGCATATATATGTATGTATAAATTAGAATTAGTTGCAATATTTATTGTTATAAATTCTAACTAAAGTTAGAGGTAGAATGCTAACTTCGCTTATATATCAACTAATTAATGACAACAATTTTTCTAAATGTTCTTGAGATAATTTAAATTTCATCTTTATTTCATATTTCCGTGTCAAAATTCTTATTGACTCAATAGATATCTTGCAAAACTTAGTTTCTATAACTCCTCAAACTAAGTTCACACCCTATTTTGGCAAGTTGGTCTACTGAGTCTTTTCTCTTTGATTATGTATCGCTAAGATACTAGTTACTGTTAGGTTTTGTATAGCTTAATTCTAATTCTTAAGAATTTCATCCTAATTTCATAAACTTCTGTCAACCTATTTATAGGGGTATCCCTATTGCAAACTATGCTTACATCACAAATTTACAACGAACCTTTAACTATTCAATTTGATATGAGGGTGCTGCTAGTCGAAGATGAGCCGGATTTGGGGGCTGCTATTAAGCGCACCTTAAATCAACAAAAGTACTTAGTTGATTGGGTAATGGATGGTACTGAAGCATGGGCTTACTTAGAAAATAGCTCGGCACAATATACAGTAGCGATTCTCGATTGGATGCTTCCTGGAATTACTGGTTTAGAATTGTGTAAAAGACTACGTTACAAAGGTAATCCTCTTCCTATCTTGATGCTAACTGCTAAAGATAGAATGGAAGATAAAGTTGCCGGACTAGATGCTGGTGCTGACGATTACCTAGTAAAGCCCTTTAGCATGGTAGAACTACTGGCACGATTGCGGGCTTTGCAGCGTCGCTCTCCGCATTTCCAACCTCAACAATTGACTGTTGGTAACTTGACTCTAGATTATGGCAACAGCACAGTTGTAAGACAACATACTACGGGTGAACAGCAAAGGATTCCTTTAACTAATAAAGAGTTCCAACTGCTAGAGTATTTTATGAAGCATCCCAACCAAATTGTTACTACCGAACAAATTCGTAACCAGATTTGGGAAGTTAATGCGGAATCTAGTAGCAATGTAGTGGCGGCACAAATACGTTTGTTACGTCGCAAACTCACCAATAGCGACTGTACTAACTCAATTGAAACTTTGCACGGTATGGGATATCGTCTTAATTTCACCAATGAATCAGAATAAGCTGTTTCGACTCACTCGTATTCGGTTGGCTCTATATTATGCCATTGTTATGGGTTTAATTTTAAGCCTATGTGCGTTCGGTTTTTATCGAGCAGTGTTCCATGCTCATGTGGTAGCTTTAGACAGTGAAATCGAGTCTGTAGCGGGAACATTGCACGACAGTATCGAACTAAAACTACAGTTACCTGGACGTTTAGAACCATTGGCATATCAATTATTTCCAAATATAGATAAATGTGGAACTGGAGCTACTAATTGTATTCAACAACAGTCAGATTCTAAACGTCATCTTCTTGGTATCGTTACTAAAAGTAGCTACTATATACGTTTTTTTGATACTTCGGGAAAATTAATTGCTACTGCTGGTTATTATCCAGAAGGATTACCTGACGTTTTTAATCAAAAAACTTGGCAATTTCTCAAAGACAGCAAAGGCAAAGATTACCATCAAATTACTTTATCACTGCATACCCAAAATTATCAAGATTGGGGATATATGCAAGTAGGGCGAAGTCTACAAGAGTTTAATCATTACTTGGATAGTGTGAAATTAGTTTTGGTATTAGGGCTGCTAGTTGCAATGGCTATGATTGCTGGTGCTAGCTGGTGGCTATCAGGATTAGCTATGCAGCCAATTTATCAATCCTATCGACAAATTCAACAGTTTACAGCAGATGCAGCACATGAATTACGAACGCCTTTAGCTGCAACAGGTGCAACGGTGGAATCAGCACTTTTAATGCCGCAAATAGACTCTGAAGATACACGAGATATTTTGCAAACTATACAACGTCAGAATCAACGACTAACGGCTTTGGTTGTTGATTTATTGATGTTAGCACGTTTAGATAAACAAGCCCAAAAGTTACAGCGTGAAGTTTGTTACCTAAATGATATTGTTAGCGATTTAGTTGAGGAGTTTGAAGCGATGGCAAATGCCGCAGGGGTAAAGCTGACATCTTTAATACAAGTGCATGAACCCGTGAATATCATAGGTAATTCTGACCAGTTTTATCGCTTGTTTTCTAATTTAATTGTCAATGCAATTCAATACACACCTAGAGAAGGAGAAGTAACGGTTTTATTAGACCGCAACGACCATTATGCTGTAATCAAAGTTCAAGATACAGGCATTGGTATCCCGAAATACGAACTTAAGCGAATTTTTGATCGCTTTTATCGGGTGAGTAGCGATCGCTCTCGCAGCACTGGTGGTTCTGGTTTAGGATTAGCCATTGTTCAAGCTATTGTTCAAGCACATCAAGGTAAAATAAATGTAGAAAGTGAATTAGGTAAAGGTAGCACTTTTACAGTTCAATTACCTAAAGAAAAATGAGTTTTAATTATTAAATTAATCTTATAATATTAAACACACTAAAAATATATAGAAGTGAATGCTTGACGTTTTCTAAATTGTGATTGGAGAGATTTATGGCATTTTTGAGCGTTTTGAGAAGAAGCGCGAAGTCAGAAGATAGATTAGCAGTACACTATCTAGAGCCAGTTCAAATCGTGCAAATTCTCGTCCATGATAGCGCCAATCCCAGTAGCTAATAGGACTATGGAAACGGATGCTCCACTCTAAAGGAAAAAACAATAATGGCCCATCGTTGGTATGGGTGAAGATGTCCACAACAGCATGGAATAAACATGCTAGCAAGAACCAGAATAACCAGCGATCGCGTGAGCCAATATTTCTTCTGCGTTGCCAAACCAATCCTAACCCAAGCAGAAGTAACACGGGGCTATGTAGTAAATTATGGAGTGCTATCCAAGCTGGGTTGTAAAAGTACAGCTGGTCAAACATTAAATGAAAAGTATTGGCTAGACTCCAACCCAAAATCAAATGATAGTAAATAATTCCGCTGATAGATAAAACCCAAAGAGGTATATCAGGAGCCACAGAGCCAAGCAGAAAAGCACTTTTAACAATCGGTACTCGTGGTAAAGCCCTATCTAAAGCCGCCGTTATTAGAAAATGGGAGGGGGTTTTCATTTGAGCAGTTTTTTGTAAACCGAAATTGGGCTGTACTACCAGAAGCCATAACCCTAAAAGTGTTCCAATAATTCCACTAAGAATCTACTGAAACAGTGGAGTGATTGTTGTCGCTGCCAGTTTTTAGCCCTCTTGTGTCACTTTAGTAGAAGCCAATCGCTGTAAGCCTTCTGGAGCTTTAATTTCTGGGTTTTGGCTATAAATTCTAGTTTCTGTTAGTAAATAAAGGCTCAAAGCTTGATTCAATCAAAGGTTGAGAATTTCGCTTCGATTATTGTTTTCCAGAAGTGACATAACAGGGTTAGTTATCACACGGGCAGCCTCGCGCTCTACGGGTGAGTGTTGCTTGGGAGAGTCGCTTACCCCTGGGTTGTGTTCATCTCTAAGGCTTTGTTCGCTACCTCAATCATTTGTTTTGCTGCTTTCTCCTTGCGTTCGCTATAGCGATCTGTTAGGTAGTCCACCTTGTCTCGTAGCAACAAGGTGAACTTGTAAAGTTCTTCCATAACATCCACGACGCGATCGCGGTAGGGCGAATCTTTCATAGTGCCGTCTTCATTGAACTCAAGGTAGGCTTTGGCAACGGAGGATTGATTGGGGATAGTGAACATCCGCATCCAGCGACCAAGAATTCGCAGAGTGTTGACGGCGTTGAAAGACTGTGACCCGCCGCTTACCTGCATGACAGCCAGAGTCCTACCTTGAGTCGGGCGAACGGCTCCAAGCGAGAGTGGAATCCAGTCAATTTGGTTCTTCATAATGCCAGAAATCTGACCGTGCATCTCTGGGCTAGACCAGACCTGCCCTTCCGACCACAGGCTTAATTCGCGTAATTCCTGTACTTTTGGATGAGTGTCAGGTACGCTGCCATAAATTGGAAGTTCACGCGGGTCAAAAAACTTCACCTCTGCCCCAAATTCTTCAATGATGCGTGCTGCTGACTCAGCCAAGAGGCGGCTATAGGAACGCTCACGCAGGGAACCATACAAAAACAAAATTCTGGGGGGATGGTCAAATGTCGTCATGGCGTAAATAGAAGGTTCGTGCAACCAGGGGCAACCCTCGTTGAAATGCTTAACCAGTAAGAGTTTTAGCCATTTTTCTTAGATGATGATTGACCCAAGTTTTTCACCCTTAAATATAAGTAAACTTAATATATAGTTTTTATGAGATTTGACAAAAAAACTCAAACCTGCACAGAGAAATTTAGAACTTGATAACAACAGATTCATTTATGCTTTGGGAGCAACTGGTATTACCATTACGGAGAAGATAATAAATGGTTAAACCGCCTCAAAGCACAGAAGAACTTGTAGAAAATTGGACTCTTGTTCCCCAAGAATTAGAACTGGTGAAGAAGAAAGTAGGTGCGGGACAGATTGGTTTTGCCATTTTACTGAAATATTTTCAAATAATGGCTCGTTTTCCTGACTCAAGCGCAGAAATACCAGAAACTGTGATTACATACATAGCATCACAACTAAAATCAGACCCATCATTATATTCTCAATACAATTGGCAAGGGCGTTCCATCAAAAATCATCGTGCTGAAATTCGAGATTTATTTGGATTTCGGACAGCTACAATGTCTGATTCCGAGGAGATATCTGATTGGTTAATTGCTTTTATTTTACCCAACGAACAAAGATTTGAACCACTGGAAGAACAAACATATCAAAGGTTTCGCTTATTACAAATTGAACCACCAACATCCAAACAAGTTGAACGTTTGATTCGTAGTGCCATAAGTCAATATGAAAGCAACTTCTGTCATCACACTTTTTCTAAGCTATCAAAAGAAACCATTTCTCAAATTGAGATTTTATTAAGCACAGAAGAATCAGACAATGAAGCTGATAAACAAGATTCTCTCAAGTTAAAAACTTCCGAGTTTGCATTTCTCAAAACAGACGCAGGGCCAGTTGGATTAGGAAGTTTCTTAACCGAAATCGAAAAACTAAAACGTATTCGTACAGTTGGTTTGCCACCTGATTTATTTGCAGGAATATCACCAAAACTGATTAAAATATACCGTCATCGGGCTGCAACAGAAACTCCTTATCATTTGCGACAACATCCACCTGCTATCCGCTACACCCTGATGGCAGCTTTTTGTCTCCAACGCTCTCAAGAGATTACCGATAATCTAATCGATTTACTAATGTCAATCATTCAACGTATTGGTACAAGGGCTGAAAGACGCATTAACAAAGAATTAGTTTCAGACTTTAAAGAAATAACCGGAAAAACCAATCTCTTATTTCGCATTGCTGAAGTAGCAGTAGCTGAACCTGCGGGAGTAATTGAAAAGGTAATATATCCTGTAGTATCTCAAAAAACTCTCAAAGATTTAGTGGCTGAGTATAAAGCAACTGGTACAGCTTATCGCCAAAGAGTCCACACTAGAATGCGTTCATCCTTTGCCAGTCACTACCGCCGGATGATTCCTCAACTTTTAGAAGTCCTGGAATTTTGCTCCAACAATGATATTCATCGTCCAGTAATTCAAGCATTAGAGTTGCTTAAAAAATATACCTCAAGTAAAGCCCGATATTATGATGCAGGGGAAGTGATACCAATTGATGGAGTCCTCAAAAGTGGTTGGAAAGAAATTCTCTTAGAAACTGACTCTGATGGAAAAGAACGTATCAACCGTATCAACTATGAGATTAGCGTTTTGCAAGCTCTTAGAGAAAGACTTAGTTGTAAGGAAATTTGGGTAGTGGGAGCTTCTCGTTACGGTAATCCCGATTATGATTTACCAACTGATTTTGACCAACAACGTCAGATTTACTATCAAGCTTTAACCCTTCCATTAGATGTAGAAACTTTTATCTCAAACTTACAACAACAAATGGCACAAGGGTTAGAAAAACTAGATCAGGGAATACCTAAAAACCCAGATGTCACTATTCTCGGTAAGAAAGGTCAAGGTTTAATTAGACTTAGCCCAATAGACCCTGTACCTGAACCTATCAATCTCAAACGACTGAAGGGTGAAATAAATCACATTTGGCATCAAACCAGCCTTTTAGACATTCTCAAAGAAACAGATTTAAGAGTAGATTTTACCCGTAATTTTAAAAGTATGGGGACAAGAGAAATTATTGATAGAGAAACACTACAAAAGCGATTATTACTGTGTCTCTACGGTATGGGAACAAATACCGGATTGAAGAGAATTAATACAGGGATAAATGGGGAAAACTATCAAGATTTACTCTATGTACGTCGTCGCTATATCCACAAAGACCAGTTACGTAGTGCTATTGCAGACGTTATTAATGCCATTTTTGAGATTCGTTTACCCCAGATTTGGGGTGAGGGAACTACCACCTGTGCCAGTGACAGCAAGCATTTTGGAGCATGGGAGCAGAATCTTATGACTCAGTATCATTTGCGTTACGGTGGTCGAGGAGTGATGATTTATTGGCACGTCGAGAAGAAATCTACCTGTATCTATTCCCAACTCAAAACTTGTTCCAGTAGTGAAGTTGCAGCCATGATTGAAGGGGTATTACGTCACTGTACCAATATGGACGTGCAGAAAAACTACGTGGATAGTCATGGTCAAAGTGAGGTGGCCTTTGCTTTCACACATCTGTTGGGATTTCAGTTAATGCCCCGATTGAAGCGGATTAAGGTACAAAAGTTATATCGTCCTTATACTGGACAATCTGATGCTTACCCTAATTTACAGCCTATTCTAACTCGTCCAATTAATTGGGATTTAATTCGTCAACAGTATGACCAAATGGTGAAGTATACTACTGCTTTAAGGTTGGGAACGACAGAAACTGAAGCTATTTTAAAACGCTTTAGCAAAAATCCATTCAAACATCCTACTTATCTGGCTTTACTCGAATTAGGACGAGTAATTAAAACAATTTTCCTATGCCAGTATCTTGACGAGTCGGAAGTSCGGCGRGAAGTTAATGAAGGATTAAATGTAGTRGAAAGATGGAATGGGGTTAATGATTTTATCTTCTACGGTAAGGGTGGAGAGTTTGCTTCTAATCGCTTGGAAAGTCAGGAGTTATCGGTTTTATCTTTGCAYCTWTTGCAGATATGTTTGGTCTATGTGAATACTTTGATGATTCAGAGTGTTCTGGAGCAGAAACATTGGCAGCAAAAGTTAACTGAAGTCGATTTTAGAGCAATTACTCCTTTGATTTTTAGTCATGTCAATCCTTATGGTACATTTAAGCTTGATCTCAACGAGAGGATTGCTGGTTTGACACAACAACTGGTTGCTTAATCCCTCCAGAACTTTTCAAATCTTTGAGGCGACATTTGAGTATAACGAACTGTGTGGTGTATATTTTTATGTCCTAAATAGTCTTGAATTGCTCTGGTATCATGACCTTGGGCAGCTAAATAGTAGCCACAAGCATGGCGCAGTTGATGGGGATGAACTGGTTCAGTGATTCCAGCACGCGAGCCTGCTCGTGCAATAATGTGACGAACGGCTCTGGTTGATAGTGGAGCTTTGCGCTCGGACACAAAAACATAGGGAGTATCGGGATAATCCCGTTGCACTTGGCGCAACGCTCTGAGTTCAGGAGCTCGTAACGGATGAATGGTATCATGCCCATGTTTTAGGCGATGAATGTCGATATAGCCCTCTGAAAAATCTATTTGTGACCACTTGAGTGCAATTAACTCAGCAGTGCGAAGTCCATGCCGGAACATAAGTAAAATCATCGCTGCATCCCTCACCCCATGCCGACCGACAGCACGAGCCGCACTGATCATTGCTTCAACTTCCTTCGGTCGCAAATACTCTCGTTCGCGTGCGGATGGGCGTTTTGCTGGTGGAGTCGAGTAGTTGGTTGACTTTGCCGAAAATGGAAGTTGAGTAGTGTGGGTAGACATGGGTCAAATCCTCATGTCTTGGTTGCTATCTCCATCATACTTTGCCTAAAAGAAGACGAACTAGGCAAAGTTATCATTTGTATTTCTTATCAATTGAGGCTAAATCAAGGGTTATTTTTACTAAATTTTACAAGGTTGCCCCTGGTTGCACGAACCTTCTATTTACGCCTATTTAAGGGATCAAACTGACTTGCCTAGTTAATACCAAGTTTGCGGTATGCCTACAAATCGCATGTATCGTTCATCTAGAGACTTGAGTGGACGCTCTTTCTTGATTAGCATCTGCTGCTTGTACGGAGATCGCACCATGAAACATATTCATGCCACAGCTAAAAGCATATTCGCCTGTTTTTTCAGGTGTAATCTCAATAGATGTCAATTTATTGAGTGGTAGCTCGGCAGCAATGCCAAAATCAGGAATTAATACTTCTGCAAGACAATTACTGGGATTTTCGCGCAAAAAGTTAAGTTGAACTCTTTGCCCTGCTTTCACGACAACATGATTCGGTGTATAACCTTTATCCACTTTGATTATGACCTTCTGAATTCCTTGCTCTATAGTCGGTTGCAAAGATGGAATTTCTACGGTTGTTTCATTTTGGTGAATTGAAGTTGAGGAACTGAGTTGAGGTTCTGCCATTATTTCATACTCCTTTAAAGCTGTTGATTGAGTGTTTGAAGCTTCGGCTCGGATTTCACCACGAAACATGTTCATGCCACAGGTAAAGACATAATTTCCAACTTGTTTAGGTGTAAATTCCACAGCGATCGCTTGATTGAGCGGTAAATCTACGGCAATATGAAAGTCTGGAATTAGCACTTGCTCCAAGCAACTGCTGGGATCTCTGCGGTCAAAGAAAAGCCGCACGGGTTTTCCTACTTCCACGACAATCCGACTTGGCTCGTATCCACCATCAACGGTGACGGTTACTTCCTGAATACCCTCACCTGCTGCAACTGCCTTTTGGGACTTGGGTTTACTGAGCAAGAACCACCAAAGTTCTAAGCCAATCAGCCCCAATCCACCAAGCGTAACTGCAACTTTGTTTCCTAACGGCTGTTCAATGCGTTGAAATTGACTTGTTGACTCTGTTTGAGATGAGTGGGTTTCATGGGATACTTGGGCGATCGCTTTACCAGAAGCAAGTCCTAACACAACTCCTAGACTTGCAATACTACCGATAATTGCTGTTTTATTCATCATTGAAAAAGCTCCTATGCGATCGCTCCTGAAATTACCCCAAGCAGAAATCCAAATCCTGCTAAACTTGCGAAAAATATCACTTTATTGAGCATTAGCATTTCCTCTAGCCAAGTGTTTTAGGTTGAAAATTACGTAGACGTAGAGCATTGCTGACAACAGAAACCGAACTAAACGCCATTGCTGCACCGGCGATGATCGGGTTAAGCAACCAACCAAAGATAGGGAACAAAATACCCGCAGCGATGGGAATGCCAGCAACGTTGTAGATGAAGGCGAAGAATAAGTTTTGGCGAATGTTGCGAATTGTGGCACGGCTCAGTTGAATTGCTGTGACTATACCTTGTAAATCGCCTGAGATGAGTGTAATGTCACTAGCGGCGATCGCCACATCTGTACCAGTTCCGATTGCTATACCGACATCGGCTTGAGCTAAAGCTGGTGCATCGTTGATACCATCACCTACCATTGCCACAATTTTGCCTTCTGATTGTAGTTTCTGCACTGTAGCGGCTTTTTGATCGGGTCGAACTTCTGCCATTACCCGCTTGATACCAACTTCACGAGCAATACTTTCTGCCGTGCGGCGGTTATCTCCGGTGAGCATCACAACTTCTAAACCGAGTTTTTGCAATGCTTTTACCGCTTGGGTGGAAGTGGGTTTAATAGCATCAGCAATACCCATCACTCCTTTGATTTCGCCGGCCACTGCTAACCACACGGCTGTTTTACCCAGGTATTCTAAACGTTCTTTGTCTTGTTGCAAGGCTTGAGTGTCAATACTCAACTCTTCCATCCAGCGTTGTGTACCAATTTGTACGAGACGGTTAGAAACGATACCTTGTACACCACTACCTGCGATCGCTTCAAAATTTTTAACATCTGCTAATGGCACTTCCTGAGATTGGGCATATCTGACAACTGCTTCCGCCAAGGGGTGTTCCGAATTGCGTTCTACAGAGGCGGCTAGTTGTATCAACTTGACTTCATTACCATTGAGAGTGCCATCAACGGTGACAAAATCTGTAACTGTCGGTTTACCTTGGGTAATTGTGCCTGTTTTGTCTAACACAATTGTTTGAATCTGATGTGCTAATTCTAGGCTTTCGGCTCCTTTAATTAGAATGCCGTTTTCTGCACCTTTACCTGTACCTACCATTACAGAGGTTGGTGTGGCTAAACCCAAGGCACAAGGACAAGCGATAATTAACACCCCAACTGTGGTAATCAGTGCTAGGGTGACGTTGCCCATAATGTTGTACCAAATGATAAAGGTGAGGAGCGCGATCGCAATTACCGCAGGTACAAACCATCCAGTTACTTGGTCTGCTAATCTCTGAATTGGGGCTTTGGAACCTTGTGCTTGCTGTACTAATTGAACAATCTGCGCCAGTACAGTATCACTTCCGACTCGTGTCGCCCGAAACTTAAAACTCCCAGTTTTGTTAATGGTAGCTCCAATCACTTCATCGCCTGGTTGCTTTTTGACAGGCACGCTTTCCCCTGTTACCATCCCTTCATCAATTGTGGATGCTCCCTCAATTACTTCCCCGTCAACAGGAATTTTCTCGCCAGGACGAACCAGTATCACATCTCCAATCTGTACTTCTTCAATTGGGACATCTACTTCTCGTCCATTGCGAATCAAACGCGCTGTTTTAGCTTGTAACCCAATCAGCTTACGGATAGCTTCTGAAGTTTGTCCTTTAGCGCGATTTTCAAATAGTCTGCCTAGCAAAATCAGCGTAATGACGACAGCAGCAGTTTCATAATACACATCTGGTGTTAACCCCTGATTGATGAAAAAGCTGGGAAATAAAGTGGGAAATAGCGAATAAAAATATGCTGCACTTGTACCTAAAGCAATTAGGGTATCCATTGTGGCAGCATGACGTTTTAAAGCTTTCCATCCATTAATGTAGAAGGAGTAACCACACCAGAACTGTACTGGGGTAGTAAGTATCAACTGTACCCAAGGATTATGCAGCCATACTGGGATAAAGGGTAAGTGCAACCCTGTCATCATAGGCAGTGAACCTATAACCAATACAGTGCTAATAATGCCTCCTACCGCCACCTTTCGCATTAAATCGCGGGATTCTCTTAAGCGATGTCTTTTCTCCACATCGTCTTCTCCCGTCATCAGGTTTTGTTCTTGGAGTGGGTAAGCAGAGTAACCTGCTGCATCTACCGCTTCTTGAATAGCTTCTAAATCAGTTCTTTTAGGGTCATATTTAACTGTTGCCTGTTCTGCTCCAAAATTCACAATACATTCATCGACACCGGGGACAGAATTAATCGCGTCTTCAATGCTGCTGGCACAAGAGGCACAACTCATGCCGCGCAGTTTGAGTGTGGTATTCTCCATCTGGCTGCTCCAGTTACTAAGTGGCGTTAACTAACAACTAATTTCATCTTGAATGCTCCAGTGAACTGGAGAGTCAAGAGGTCAGCTGAAGAATTTTTTTAAGCGCATATAAGCTTTATTCTTAGTCTTGGCGAGGCAATTTTCTAGGTTTGATAAATAGCGTCAACAGTTGTTAAATTGTCTTGAGCGTCTGTTGTAGTTAGAGTAACAATTGGTACTCCCGCACTAGTAATGATGCGTTTTTGCTTATCTTGGAAAGTTTCAATCTGAGGTGGAGCACCTGTGAAATTCAGCCATCACGTCTCACTTTCTTGAAACGCCAACTCCAACGAAAACGGTAGACACCCAGGATTGGCAGCTGCCCACTCGTTGGCTTCTGCAATTAGAGTTTTGTTACCCGAATCAAGATAGAATTGCATTTTGGCATTTTGCTCCAAACGTTCGCGTTCCTTGCCTACAATTAAGCGTCGCGCAATTAGGCAGTACTCTCTAGCTATACGCTTGGCGTGAGATGCTGCCTGGAGTCGCAACTTAGTCAGTTTCTTGAGTTCTGACAAAGCGAGAGTTTCAGCTAGGTCGCCTGAAGGTGTACTTTGCTCGCTAATTTCGGCTTTTGGTGACGTTTCAGGCGGCACAATTGCAGCTGTAGGCGTAGTAATCGGAATACTGACAGAATTAATTAATAAGTTTTTGTTATTGTAATTTTCCGAGGCGTGGGGGTTAGAAATGTATTTAAAATCCTTATCTGAATTACTTTCATCAACGTTTTCAACTGGTTGTATAATATTTGAAGAAACTAATGAATTATCAGAATTACTGACACCTGAAGTTAAAGACAAATCTTCTGGTTGTAATAAATTCAATTCTTCGGAATTAATGTTAATTTCCTCAGATTCATGTTGTACCTGTGGTACAAACAATTCTCTTTCAAACTCAGGAACTTCTTTAAAACCTGCTGCTGGCTGCTCCCCTATAGGGGCATCAGCAGCAGGAGGTAAGCACTTACAAAAAACCTTCATATAAAAACAATGACCGTAATTTTCCATTTGATAAGGGTTTTCAGCACTTTGTTTTGGAAATGAGTTTTGAAAACTATCAAATTGCCCGTCATTGCTTGGTTGATAAGGGTTTAAGCTATTTTCTGTCCAAGGATCTAAAATGTAGCGCGTGGGATGCCACAAATGTAAGTGCTTTTGTAGTGTCTCTTGTGAGATAGTTTTGTTAAAACGCCGCTTGTACTCGACACGTATTACTTTCGCTCGTTCAGTAGCCCCTGCTGGTAACGCACTATCCCACTCTATTGCTCTTACAACTATCTGGATGCGTCGTTGGGCTTGTTGACTACGTTCCCAGTTCTGTTGCTGGCGGCGGTCAAATGGGATTACGTTATCTTTGGGTTTATGGATGCTCCTAATGCCTGCTATGGCTTCTGCAAATGTGTTGGCGAATGTACCCAACAGCCGTTCAGGATAACTAACGTAGGCACTGTACCATTTGTTACGAATTGTGCATTCTACCCAATGCCGTACCCTAGCTTCGATTTCGTGTTGGTGTCGGCAATATTGGTTATAGCCAGGGGCGTTAGTAGCGGTAGAGAAGCAAAATTCGACTAATTCATCACCCGTTAAGTCTAAAAAGACGATTCCGTAGCCCACGAAGATTTGTAGGAGGGTGTTTGTTTGTCCTTGTCCCGTCCAACCAATCGCAATTATTTCTTCCCAGTTGGCACGCCACTGTGCAACATCAGCAGACTCTTGCTTGCGATATCTCTCCCGTGAAATTTGTTTTTTGGCTTTGTTCGCAACCCGTTTTAGTTTGGTTAAATCTTGCCGACTTGCTGCGCGATCGCAATAATCGAGGAAGATAGAAACTGAGTCACTAATTGGTTGTAGGTCATCATTAAGTAAAAATGACCCGCTACCTGGTTGCATGGGGCAACGGATGGCTTTGTAGTTAGTTATTTGTTTGGCACTATATGGTTTGGTGTTGGGGAAGATTTCTAGGTGTCCAAGACGCAGTATAAAGCCTGCACTTCTCAAAGTAATCTCTAGGGCGCAGGCTAGGGCAAAAGTGGGCAGAGAGGAAGCAAAGGTTAGGATCAGGTGATATCCGCCACTAAAACTGGACTGGAGGATGATGATATCGACTATACCAATGTCCTCTAGCACCGCTTTGATGCGATTTATGGATTCAATGTTATGGTAGTCGCCTTCTAGGTCTAAATCGATTGTGGCGTAACTGGTTGTGTCGTCAAAGCGCAGACCTACTAGTTTTGACTTGTCTTGGTGTAGCTTCCACAGTTGCGAAGGTTGCAGGTAATAGTCAATGGTACGCCATGCTGGTTTTGCACCTTCTACTAAAGAAGGGGCAACTATCGCCCCAAATGGATGCCAAAAGCGTTCTACGTAGCGTTTGCCCACGGATTCGGCGGGCAGGTGGGGTTTGATTTTCTTTTTTGAAGGCTGTGAAAGACTTAATTGGGGCTTGTTCTCGACATCTGAAGAGAAATTTTCTTGGAACATGAGTGACTGTCCTGATGATTTTTGTGCATCAGGTAGTCTCGCTGTTGGTCAAAATGTGTTAGCCTAAATTTGAAATTTTATTTTGAATGAAGCGGTTGGTTATCCGCTTGTTGGAGGCGACTGGTAATCGTCTCATGGTTGAAAGCAAAGAAAGGTTTATACTTGTTTAGGCTTAGACATACGTAGGCTTAGGCTAAGATTTAGTCCAACACGCTTCACCAACAACAATGCGACTACCCAACTTTTTTTTGGTTATTATTTAAATGAGGCAGTTCTAGCGAAGTTATCACTAAATCGACAAAAGAGTTTTGGGATAACAATGCAAAGCTAGTAACACCCACAAGTGTCACCACACATTGGCTCTTGTTAGCACAACTGGTGAAGATGAAATTACTCATACTCCACCACCGAGTTAAAAAACAAAAAACAGTCAAATATCTTGATACGAGTTCAGCACCCACAATAGTGAACTCGTATTGCAATTAGTATTGAGATGCTAATCTAGTAAGTAATGTTAAATTGTGGGACAAATTATCTACTAAATTAGCAGCCCACAGCTACCTATGCAGCACGAATATTATCCTTTTTTCTATTTGTAGAAACTTCCATTGCTTTCATTTGGGTCTTATAATCTTCCCAAGTTTTTTCAAATACGTCAGACTCATACATCCGCAATAAAACCTCCTCTTTCTCAGTTAAATTCGGAAGTTTCAACAACTCCGCCAAAGACACTTGAACTGGGAAAACATCACTAAACTTTTGCATTAAGTGAAATATTCTCTTCCTCTGTGATGCAGATGGTTCATCCTGCAATTCTGCATCAATTTGTCGAGGACGTAGATTCACAATTTCTAGGCTCATATTCCCTAAATTCCTCAATCCAAACACAACAAACTCATTAGTTATACCAATAACCCGTCCCACAATTTCCAATTCGGGCCGCAGTCTCTTCTTGAACTGATATACTTGGTCAAGCTGGAAACGTCGAAACGGATTGCGCTCACCATTTCGCATCCAAGCAATACCATCACCTATACTACCTATCTCATCTGCCTCCAGAAGGTCTATTACCTGGTAACAGATATCTTGATTGCAAACAAACTTGTATGCTGCATCAATACTTCGGTTAAATTCCATCTCCAGTGCAACAACTGCCTTAAATTTTTGAAGTTCTCGTAATTGAGAAATCAAATCAAATACTTTCTTACCCTTGTGATAACTACCAACACTTATCCTTAGATTCTCTGAAACCTCCTGAATCACTCGCTTGCCCTTTGTTAATTGAAAGTTATTCTCATTTAACGAATGATTCAAATTTGAATCATTCGATTGATTCAAACGACGGGCGCTTTGGCGCTGTCTTTCTTTCGCCTGGGGACGAAGTACGCTCTCCCAGTACTGCCCCTCGTGAAATTTCTGGTAATGAGTCTTCCCGCCTTCCCGGTGGAGATTAAAGTCAAGCACTAGTTTCAAATCTTCTTCAAACGAACCAGACTCAACAAATTCCACTTTCACGGCGGAAATCCCTAACTGGCGGGCTATCTGCAAGCGACACTTACCCGCCAAGACGATATTTACACCAGTACGTGCAGATACCTTTAAAGATTCAAGAATCCCTTTTTCAGAGATACTTTTTTCTAAAGCCGGACGATCCTCATTCTCACCATATATTTCTATCAGCTTCGGATGAACAACCAACTCCGCAGGAGAAATATATACAATTGCCGGATTATGCACAAGAGACATATTGATACTCCGGGTCACAAATTGTTACTCAAAAGATAAGTTCAAGAAGTGAAAAACCTAAGCAGAAAGCAGAAAAATCTTAACCAGCAAGACTTATAACACTTTCATACCTTGGAAAAAGTGACAATTTTAAAAAATAATTAAATCTTGTAAATAGCAAAGGATTAACTACCAGAAAAACTCTCGAAGAGAATTTTCTCGCACAGTAAACTATTATTCCCAACCCATTGAAAACCAATACGACTGAAGAGATATTTAACGCACTGGCATTTGAAAAAAAGCATCTATCTAAAGATAGATTTGTCAAACTGGGTAAACTCATGATATGATAGCTCTAGATAACTAAATTGACAAAACAAAGTTCCGTCCTGTTTTAGTAACAGGTGGGCTTGTTTTTTCCTCAAAGCCCTGCTGCAAACAGGGCTTTGAGTGAATCTTTAGGAAAAATGAACGCTACAAAAAGAGTATATCAGGCTTCATTCGATTTGGCAAAATTGTAGGTTTAAGCGGGGTAAATACTAAAATGCCTCATATTCAATACTTGAATCCTATTGAAAAGCAAGTATTAGAGAATATAGCAGCCACCGGCAGCGATGAAATGATCAAGAGAGCAAACATCCTGCTAGAGCTTAATCGTGGGGAAAATCATAAAAATATAGTAAAAAAACTTGGTATAGCGAAGCAAACAGTAACAAACTGGAAGAAAAAGTGGACATCTTGTACCATAACATCGGAAACCTTGGAAGATGCGATCGCAAAGGTAAATGATGTATTAGGTGTGAATGCAGGCAGACCTAAGAAGTGCAAGAGCGCAGAGGCAAGCAAAATTGTTGAAATCAGCGAATGGAGCAAGAACCGAAAACCCAGTCGTTCAAAGCACCATTACCATATGCAAGTTGCTGAAGAAGCAAAGAGCAGGGGGTTGCCAGCACTATCGCCAAGAAGTATAGGTCGGATCTTGGAAGCGCAACGCTAATAACATCAGGCTTAATCAAGCTAACGGGCAATCCTGTCTATTCAAAACGCCAGAATAACAACCAAGTCGCCGAAACTATCAAGTTAAAAGGTTTGCCCGAATTGTCGCCAACAACAATTGGTCGCCTCCTATAAGCAAAAGGAGCAGTAAAAAAAATTGATAATTTCCTCAAACCATTCCAACCACTGGGATGGTTTAATTTTTGCATCTATAATAATTCAGCTAAAATACATAACGTAGTACAGTCAAGTGTTGGGTAACAAGCGAATAGCACAATTACAGCAGTATATTTAGCAACATTTAGATTGTGTTGATCTAATGGAAGATTTATCGCGCCAAAGTGAGTGTAGTCGGGCAAATCGAGAGAGAATAGATTTGATATCGAAAAGCGCCATTTTCGCGACCAATGCTATGTCTGATACACCATATTCCCCCAGACGGGCATCCCCAAAAGCAAACGATGACACTCCTATTGAAAGGGCGGTAGAGTCATTAAAAAAATCTCTCAAAGCCCCAATTGAGCGGTATTTTGCTGCAACAGAGGATGAACGGGATGTCATTGCTTTGATGCTCGCCAATATTCGCGCACCCAGCACCCGACGCGAATACCAGAAAGATTTGCGGAAGTTTTTTGTGGCGATGACTGGTATTGAGCCGAATGTTGATAGCGTGTTGGAATTTCTGCACCTCACCGAAAAGCGGGCGGTGGCGGTGGTGTTGAAATATAAGGCCAAGCTACTGGCTCTAGGGTTGAAGGAAGCAACAGTTAACCGTCGCCTTAGCAGTATTAAATCGTTGGTGAAGTTTGCCCGTAAGTTGGGTGTATGCAGCTATACGCTAGAAGATGTGGAGTTGGAGAAGGTAAAGGCGTATCGAGATACTACCGGGGTGGATGCTCAAAGCATCAACAGTGTAGTCCAGCTAATTGAGCGCTCAACTGTTCATGGTCAAAGAGATTATGCGCTGTTGCGGCTGTTGTGGGAAAATTTACTGCGTCGCGATGAGGTCAGCAAACTAGACGTGAAAGACTTTGACCCCCATGAGTGCAGATTACGGATTTTGGGGAAAGGAAAGGGCACGAATGATGAATGGGTAAAACTATCAATGGCAACGGTGAATGCCATCTGTGATTGGTTGCAAGTCCGGGGTAATATCACCGCTTCATCACCTCTATTTATCGCCCTTGATAACCGTAGCAAAGGGCATCGTCTGACTGGGGACGGCATCCGCAAAATTGTTGTCAATTATTTTGATGCAGCTGGTGTGAAAAAGTTAATGTCACCGCACCGCATCCGCCATAGTGGGATTACAACTCTTTTAGAAGCAACAGAAGGAGATGTGCGAAAGACGCAAAAAGTCAGCCGTCATGCCAAGCTGGATGTATTAATCCAGTATGACGATAACCGTAAACACGGTCAGTCAGAGATGACAAATTTATTGGCAGATATGATTGACTAAATGGATGCGTTAGCCAGGAAGTCACCCCCTGATTTGGCTACAAAAGCAATGGCTTTGTTAAAATTGTGCGCCAACAACTCCTGAACAACTCCAACAGTGGCTAACTAACTGTTGCAGACAGTAGTAATCTGACTGCTTTTTGGTAGAGGCGATCGCCTCCGGCGGGCGCACTCATGCGCTCCAAAATGATAGTGTCAAGGTAGTTATCAAGATGGATGACACGCTCACCCAGTCGTGTCCAGTCCAGATTTACCTAGACATTACCTAGACATGAGCCAAACAGGGAAAAACAAGAAACTGGCATCTTTTAACTGCGACCAAAAGATGTGGGAGCAGTTTATTGCCCGTTGTAAGTCGAAAGGGACGACGGCAACAGCCACGCTGACCCAATTTATCGAACTTTACCTAGATGATCTAGATAACCTTGATGCAATTGGTGGCGATAATTTAGATAAACGCTTGGACTCTAAGATTAAGGCAAGTGTTGAGGAGTACTTGGTTGCTGGTAACAATAGTAACGTCGGTTATACGAATGAAACGATATTAGCTATTTGCTCACGACTTGATAAGCTGGAGTCAGAGTTTTCAAGTGAATCTAATAGTAACCAAACCACAGCAATCCATAATCTCGCCGATTTAGAAGAAAAAGTGGAGGGGACGTGTGCCCGAATGACACAGTTGGCTGAGGCAATTATCAAAATTCAAAACTATCTCAACAACCAACCAAGACGGGCTAATAAATCGTACAACAACAATTCATCCTTCAAAGGGCAAACTCCGCGAATTCAACCATTAACCGAAGAAGGTTTAGCTTCAAGACTTGGTGTAAATGTAGAAACTATACGCGAGCAACGAAATAAGCTGCACCCACCGCTTTTTGTGGCATGGTGCAAGGGCAAGGATAAATCGGGTATGGGGTGGGAATTTAACGAAAATACGGGATTATATCATCCGGCAAGTTAGTATTTTTATGATTTTCAAATCTTCTCAAAATGAACCGTTCAAAGCTTCATTCTCCCGTGGCATATTGACGTTTTGAGCCTTAAAAATGATTTTAAAAGCAATATCTCTCGCTGACTGCTTCAACACTTGCAGATAAGCAACAGCATCATCACGTCGGCGAAATCTTGTCACAACAATATTTTCTTGATTAGGAATATCACGGACAATACACCACGGTTTTAATTGCTCAGAATAAGTCATATTCTACCCCTTAAAAATGCTGTAAAATAACCATGCTATGTGCTTTAAAATCGCCAAATTTTACCTTAAACGAGGAGGTATACTCAAAGACAGGTCAAATTGATATTGACAATTAGAATTATGCGTGCATTAGATTGATTGGACAAATATATAGCGTTCCGACTGGAATGAAAGAAAGTGTACTAAGTCTGAAAGCCTTGCAGGGCAAAGCTTTTGTTTTAAAAAGCTTTCAGTAATCCAACCGGATTGCTATATGTAGAATAGAAATGTTATTGAGATCAAGGCGAATGAGTCAGACATAGCAATTGCCAAAGTTGTTCGGGAACTTCTTCAAAATGTTCTAGTAAAAAGTCCATGAATGCCAAATGTCGTAAATCATTAGGCTGAGGATAGCGTCTAAATTTACCTTGCTTAAACCAACCTCGGACTGTAGAATCAGAACGACAGCATATTAGGGCAATTTGTTCATAACTAACATCCCATTTGGCATAAAATTCTTCTGGTTTCATACCAAATTCCCAGTGACTGTAGAGTGAAATTAGATGAATTTCTCTTGCCCCTAAAATCTGGGGATTAGACATTAATACACCTCAAATATGTAAATTTTGTAACTCATTTATTACATCAGTTATTTGTCAGTTACAGAGTGTTATAAACACACAAATTTAACCCAAATAAACGAGTTTTAAACTCTTGATTCACTCTAAATCTGCGTAAGCAGATATAGTTAAAATAGTTCCGTTATTTATAATGGCTAGAATACCGATTCAGGAATAGCCAGAAATAGTGGATAGGGTGCAATACGCTTGGGTTAATACCATTTCTTTGTGAAGCTGCGCCAAATCCTAACTTTTTTTCAACGCAAAGGTGAGGCAGCGCGGTCTTGGGGGTTTCCCCCATGAGCGACTGCCGACGCGGAAGTTAGCGCAAAGGTACACAGCGAAAAGTTTGAGCGCCGGCTTCCGGCGATCAAAGCTTTTCAAGACAGAGATTTTCTAAAGATAATTCGCTGTGTCTCAAAATAATTAGGCGCATCTTCATAGAGAATTGGTTTAAGCCTTTTTTCTCCCCCTGCTTACCCTGCTCAATAACAGCCCGCCTCAACAGATAAATGTCCTTAACTGAACGGTATTGGGATAGGGTGGGGATAGTGCTTCGAGTCAAAAACGAAACGCCCTCTAACCACGTTTTTGCACAAGCTCTTGCAGGGAGGAGGGCAATTGAGTTTTTGACTAATCTTCTCAGAATAGCTTGACTGCAAATCCAACTTCAGTCGTACTCCGCAAGTTGGGGTAGTTCACCAGCTATTTGATGTTTTAATATCTATAACAACTGGAATAGGGCTGAGAAACTTTTGGGCAGCAGCAACCATACAATTGTGTAATATGTGGCTAACTTGGTCAACTTCAGTCTCTGGACATTCCAGTACAATTTCATCATGTCTTACACAGATGAGTTTGGTTCTGAATTTAGCTAATGGATTTGAAAGTTTTACCATAGCTAATTTGTTGATGTCGGCATTTAAACCTTGTACTGGATGGTTAAATAGCTCTGATAGTCGGGGCTTGTTTACCCATCTCCGTCGTCTGTTTGCTAGTGTACGACTTTGCTTAATGCCTTGGATGTATTTACGTTTGATGTTTTCATGCCACCTAGCTATTCCAGGATAAGCTTCAAAGAATCGTTTTCTGAAAGCTTTTGCTTGTTCTAATGTCATTGCTACTCCATATTTTACTTGAGCGTAAATTTGGAGTTTGGCAGCGCCCATACCGAAAATCAATCCAAAGTTTATTGCTTTTGCTAGTCTGCGGTCTTCTTCAGTCACTTCATTGATATATTTTCCAGTTACTAGAGATGCTGTTAATCGATGTAAGTCAGCCCCCTGGCGATAGACTTGGCACATCTTTGTATCACCACTAAGCCGAGCCATAATTCGTAGTTCTATTTGGGAGTAATCGGCTTTGATAATTTTATAGCCAGGGGCAGCAATGAAGCAGCTACGAGCTGTTTCATCACGGGGAATATTTTGTAGAGGTGGTTTGCGGCAAGAAAATCTACCGGATTTTGCTCCTAATTGATAATAGTTGGGATGAATTCTCCCAGTTTTGGGGTGGATATGCTGGGGTAGTTTCTCGGTAAAAGTGCCGATAATTTTGGATAGACGGCGGTAATCTAGCAATGCTTGAATTATGGGATACTGTGCAGCTAAAGAAACTAATTTACTTTGATTAGTTGAGTTGATTTTGATACCAATAGCTTGTAGAGCAGCCAAAACTTGCTGAGGTGAATTCGGGTTGACTGCATCTGTCAGTTCTGGCAGCAATGACATCTGAGAACTAGCAATACGGAGTTGCTTGAGTTGGTTTAAAGCATCTGTTTTTTCAGCTTCTAGTTTTGCACCCAGTATCTGCCATCGGGACAAGTCAAATAGCATTCCGTTAAGTTCCATTTGAGCTACAACAGGCATACACTGAAATTCCAGTTGGGCAATTTTGAGTAACTTTGCCTGCTTTAACCTCTTGAGGAGAATTGGGTAAAGGTCAAGTAATATCGCAGCATCTACGGCAGCATAGTGCAATTGAATTTTAGTAAGAGGTTTACACCAATCGCTAATTTGTTGAGTTTTATCTAGTTGAAGGTGTAGTAGCTTTTTAACTATATTTTGTAAGGATGAGCTTGTTTTTAATCCTGCGGTTAGAACTTTATAAGCAAGTTGGGTATCAAAGAATTGACTCTTTGGTTGAAGTCCTGCGAGTGTGAGAAATTGCCAGTCGAACTTGGCATTATGAGCAATTTTGACAGCAGAGTTACTAAGGAGTTGTTTTAAAAGTGAGCGATCGCTTTTGGGAATAGCTGGTAAATCTATCAGCACTACTGGATGGTTTGGTGCAGCTATTTGAATCAGTCTAATAGAATCAGTTAGAGGGTCAAGTCCTGTTGTTTCACAATCTATGGCTAAAACCTCTGCCTGAAACAGAGGTTTGAGAGCAGAATTAAGAGTTGAAACATTGGAAACAAGAGTATATTGCGGGGTAAAAATATTGATATTATTTGTATTTATTAAGCCTGTATTCATAATAAATTAAATTTGAATTTATCACCTAGAAGCGATAGCTTGTATATTTAGCAACTTCAAATTAGTTTTATACAAAGATTTGAAAACCTATTAAAGAGAGGTAATACTATCGATATTCCTCTCTTTATATGATTAACTGACTTTACGCTTACCTGTTTTTGCAATGTTAGAATGCTGAATATTCTCTTGAGCAGATGTAAAAGCAGTAGGAGCCAATTCTCTAATAATGGGTGCGACAATTTCTGGTGCCAGTTCTAAACGATGCTTAATCTGTGCTTGCAACCAGGCTAAAGGAACACATTTATTGTTGACTTTTTGTTTGATAATTAAGTCAGGATTGGATTTTGAAGCTTTTCTTATGGCAGTGGCAATTTTTCTGGCTGTCCGTAAATCAATTTTGTCTACATCAATGCTAACAAAGTTATCTGGTTGAGGTTCTGGTTTCGATGTAATACGGTTAGTTGATTGATTTTGATTTTCCAACTTGAGATATTTATTAATATCAATAAATTCAAGGTGTGATTGTTCAGATGTTGTGTTGTTAGTATGGTATTCGATGTTGACTGTAAATTTCTGCCACAGATGGACTATTCCCACAACGAAATCAACGACCATTACAATGGCATATAAGGCTGTAATTCCAATGATGAGATGATTTAAAACTTCTTGAATTTCTTGAGTATTCATGATGACTAAATTGAAAATTTATGTTCATAATTAAAGAAGCGAACGCTTCCATTTAACGCACACAAGCGATCCTGGCAACACAACGAGTAATTCCTTAATCCGGCTGGAGATTTATTTTTATGGTTCCCTCTAACAGAAAAATCCTCAGCTGAAAATTTAAAATTGTAGACTGAGGAGAAGAGTGAAAATTTAGAACAAGCTCATTTGCACAGTTGAATTTGATGAAGGTTTAGGAGTTGGAGTGCTTTGGGTCGAGTCTAAGTTAGATTTGGCATTGACATTACGCTTACCCCATCCCTCTTGTGCTGCGTGTTTAACTATGCTGCGTCGAATTGACCTGCTAAGATAGTTGAATTCATTTTTTACCTGATTAAAATGAATGATGCGATTATTGCTGGCATTGCTCGTAGCACCATCACTTATAAATTCATAAAAACTCTTGCAACCCTTTGGTAATTTATCGTATTTGGTTAAAACTTCATTACCTACCCAAAGATAAAGGTCAGCGTAATCTCTATGTAAAGGTGCTTCGTAAGTTGCAGGCATCATGTAGGTAAGAACTTCTGTGGCTGTGCTGGAAACACCAACCTGATCCTGTTCGTATTCAGTGAAGATAAGTTCCAATCGATCCTGAATACAAGCAAACTTCAGCCATTGGGGAATCGTATCACTCCAAGGACTGCGATGAATTACCAATGGCCCTGCAAGGTAGCGAACATGGTGTAGGGAAAATTCAGCTATTTCTAAAAGACTTGCTAATAATTCTTTTGGTGTATTTAAACTTGCCAGAATTTGCAGCATTTTTCGGGTGTTGTCTGGCAGTTTGGTACTATTAGCATTACTGATTTCTGCCATTATTTCTGGTGAAATTAAATTCATTTGCTCCATTTTTCATCTCGATATGAGCGCATCACCAAAAATAGCCAATCGGCTAAAAAATTAATGTCCAATAGGTGAAGGCTGATATTAGATAAATCTTTTTATGCTGGCATTTATACAGCTTTTTCAGGTAATGTCAATGAATAACGAACCCACAATTAACCAAAATCTTGATACTAACTACAGTAGTAATTATCAGTCTGGCAGTGGCTATCAATCTGAAGGTTACGGTGTTGAGCAATCAAGTTCTGGAGATAGTAGTAATCCCTTGCAAGCAGACCAATTTAGGGATGGTTATCAAGAGAATATCTTTGAAATCAATCTTGGGGATACACCTTACACTGAATCGGCTGCTAATCCCAATCCTCAATTACCAGGATATGGCTCTGGCTCCGGTTACAAGTCTAAGAAAAGTCAACAGTCAGCAGAAGAGGAGCTAGAGTTATAAGTCATATTTTCACTCTCTTCCTATACCCCATAAGCAACAATTAATTGGGTTTTTGGCATTGCTGATCAGTGGGATGATTTTTGTCGGGCTTACGCCCCGCTTCTCTACGAGACGCTCCGCGTAGCTTGCTTAAGAGCAGGGGTACGCTAACACGCTCCAGACGCTCCAGGCGCAGAGAGTAAGAGTTTGAGAGATTGAATTTTTAATTTTCATTCCTTCATTCAGCAACGCCGGGTTTTTATTCAATAAATTACTTTGCTTGTTGGGGTATAGTTGCTGTCATTTTTAAACCTGGAATTATGAAGATACCAAAAGCATGGATATCTCTTCTGGTTGTCATTGCTTGTATTATTTATAGTATCGCTGCACAAGCCACAATCAACACATTTGGTGATGGCAATTTACCGACTCGAATTGTAGAAGTTGCAAATCCTCAGTCTCGACTACCTGCTACTAAAGTTTTGCTCCCAGACTGGAGCCGCATTTCTCTGGCCCAGCTACCAGGTATCAGTCAATCCGGTGCAATTGATGGCAGTCCCTACAGCCAAACACTGGGTTATGACCTGAGTCGCACTTGGAATGTGGGTATGACTCCTGACCAATATTTGAAGTTAGGAGATATCAGTGAAGCATTGCAGGCAGAGGAGTTTTCTTTGCAGGCGATCCAGGCGATCGCTCTGGGCAGAGTACCAGAGGCAAACACAGACATTAACAGTATAGATTCAAACAAAATTGCCTTGAGTGAATTTCCCCTGATTGGGGAACAGACATTGAGCCATTTGGCTCAGGTTGTTCCAGAATTAGCTAAGACACAAGTAAACAATATTACACCTGTTGCCACCTTACTAAAATCAAAAGGAATTGCTGCATCTAATTTAACACTAGCTCAGGTACTAACACAGTATGAAGTTGGGCAAATGAAGCTCTTAGAAATCGACTTGTCAGAGTTTTCTATTTCTTCAATTCCTAACTTAGATGCAGTACAGCTACAACAATTTACAGGTTGGATGAATAGCAATGTTTCGGATATTCCTGGTTTGGGACAAGTACCTTTAGGATTAATGCCTAATCCCATCACTGAAATTGGTAGCTTAGTAATGCGGATTGATGTAGTTCATGGGCCAGCAGAAAACCGCCGTAATAATACGATTTCTGGTTCAGACGTACAAGGGTTTTCTGTGCCTTGTACTGTAAAAGACTGCGCTTATTTAGAATTGGATGATTTGGAAAATGCAGGTCGTAGCGATCGCAGTAAGTTAGAAGGTAAGCAGTGGATTTCCGGGAAATACCAAGAAGTCGAGGGCGGGCGGGGTATCCTAAAAGCAGCGAATAACGGTCGAGAACCAACAGGAAGGCTACCGTTTGGTAAAGCTTTTAAGGTGGTGGTAATGGAGCCGGATGAAACCACTGATACGGTAGATACGGCTTTGTTCTTTCGTTTCTGTGCTTGGCG
The DNA here is from genome assembly GCF_002608075.1 of Nostoc linckia z4. Classification (GTDB taxonomy): domain Bacteria; phylum Cyanobacteriota; class Cyanobacteriia; order Cyanobacteriales; family Nostocaceae; genus Nostoc; species Nostoc linckia. The sequence goes on along the minus strand of NZ_LAHA01000008.1, from coordinate 58,601 downwards.
AATGGGTTGTACACCTTACTTTATCGGCCCTGTTCCTTTTTTCAGCTACAAAGTTAACTCCCTGATATTTGTAGGCAATTTGAGTGAACAGAGGACAAATACTGCGTCTCTACCAACTGGAGCGACAAGAGAGCCTAAAGCTAGCATTACCAACCGTACTGGAGTAAGAGAGAAGATTAATCCATGCGCGTTCAGCAATGGTAGTCGGTCGATAACAGATCAATCATTCTCTGGTATTGATTTGCGATCGCTCTCAAATGCGATTGCGGAAATTGAGAGTGCTGGTAGCGGGGATTACAAAGCAGTTGGCATACATACCTGTGCGGATGGGGGTTTAAATTGTGGTCGCGCTCTCGGTCGCTACCAGTTCATGAGTTATAACCCTTATGCAGTGCAGTTAATTGCTGCCAAGCCTGGAGGTAAAGAGTTTCTCAGTCAAGTGGAGCAAGGGCATCGACCAACAGAGGCTGAACTATTTGAGTTTTTTCCGACCGCCGACCAAGATAGGGCATTTATGGCTGATATGGCTAACAAAATTCAAGTGACACAAGAGCAAATCGATCCGGCTACAGGACAGCCATTTACGGGCGATCGCCTAATTGAACGAGTGGCTCAAAAGCACTTTGGTGGTGATTACAGCAAAGTTGATGGAAATGGCTCAGATGCCCTCGGTCGCCTCAGCCTCAAAGATTACGGCAAAACCGCTTTAGCTAGTTATCGCAACAGTAATAGCGATAATGTAACGCTGACCTGTTCTCCCAATGTAAATTCTAGCTACATCAGCACTGCTAAAAATACTGAAAATGGGAGGTAGAGTATGACAGATTTATCTAAAACCTCTATTACTTCACCCCATGAGATAAAAGAAATACTTGATACTGATAGCAATTCAAAAATACACTTTGGGCAAACAGGGGAAGGAAAAGGAGTTTATTCTTCCTCCGCCTCCCCTAGTCAGTCTCAACCACTGAAGACAACTGCATATCAATTACCAGCACCTTCTATGAGGGTACGCTACTGGGTTCATTGGTTTCGCATAGGTTTGGGCATCTTTTTGTTGCTGTCGATTCTCATAAGCTTAGGGGGCTGTAGCTTAAATGCGGCAACCGTTACTTGGAACAAAGCTGCTAATGTTGTGCCTGCTTCAGTAGTTGAACAGGTGATTGTAGAAAATACAGAGTTGAATACCAAAGCATCTGCTAAAAATATACTGGCTTGGAGTGTGGAAGGAAAAGACGGCAGGTTCGCAGTTTTCAACTTGAATACGCCTGATGTCTGTGGTGCTTTGGGATGTTTGTATACTGGTTACTGGCTCAGAAAGGACAGACCAATTACTCAGGTATTCTTGAGTTACTTGAATTCCAATCTACCACCAGGTAAACTTTTGTTGTCAGTGGGAGAGAACCGAGGTCAGGCATTACCGTGCATTAAGGTACTGCAAACCGAGCAAGAGCAGCTACGTCAATTGAATTTTTGTTTCAATGGCACTGGCTATCAACTTGCTGATAGTCAGCTTTTCACTAATAGTAAAAATTCTCGAAGTTGATAACTCGAAATCTAGAAGAAAACTCTGCCGTAGCCAAGAAGACTATGGCAGAGTTTTCTTCTAAAACCTCTAGGAAATTCCCATTAAATCGGCATCTAGGTCAGTGGTGGATGAAGAGTGCTGTACATGGATAGCGGGGCGTTTAGCCCGTGATGAGTTAAAAAGCCGCACACAAGTGGAGCAAGTGCTGTGTGGGGTATATACCAAGTACATAAATAAGTACTGAGTGATTTTTAATCTACTCAGGACTCATGACTCAGCACTGAGTAGTGGGTAGTTAACCAGCACAGACGCTATAGTTGCATTGGACTATTCCTCATCATCCAGTTCATCGTCTTCCTCCTCAAAATCATCATCGTCTAACTCAGCTCCCAAATCGTCGGTTTCATCGAGGAAGTCGTCATCGTCAATAAGTTGAATTTTGCGAGGTGGCTTGGTCGCTGGTTTGGATTTACGAACGCTTTGAGTTTTGTTCCTATTCTTAGAGGGTGGTAATACTTCCACGTCTACAGATACCGATTCTCCTGGCAAAGCAGGTAGGGATTGAGGTTCATTAAAACCAGCGATCGCATCATGTTGTTGCCAAATTAGGGCTTTAGCTGTGGTTTTACCCAAATACAGTTGCGGGAAATTTTCAACTGTGGGTTTAGTGTAGGCTACAGTTTTGCAACAGTTATGTTTATTCTTACCTTCACCTTCTTTAATTGCTCTAAACTCAATTTCTAGCACACCTAAACTCCGCCATTTATCACTTTTACCACTAAATGGCACTTGGAAATAATCAGCGAAGGTTTTCTCTAATGAACGATAAAATTCTTCACGCACTGATTTAAAACTCCAAAGAGCTACATTTTTGAACCGGACAACAACAGGAGTAGTATGTAATGGTTGATTCTTGTCATCAAGAAACATGATTGCGTGTTCAGAACACACATCCATTGTTTTCTTATCAAGACTATGCCTGTAATCGTCATAAAGCCCAACAAATGAACCACCTACTTCTTCAACATCTGATTTATAGCGGATATATTCTGGTGCAAAAGCTAAAACCAGTAACCGACCTTCAGTAATTAATAGTCCGGTAACATCTTCAGTCAAAGTGACAGTAGTTAGATCATCTTCTCCAGGTATTTCAATCCAACCAGCTTTTTCTAACTGGTCTTCTGGAATCAAAAGTCCAGCAGGTTTATCGTTAACGACAATACCGTAGGGAAGAATCGGTTTGCGAACTTGGTTATAATTATCATTGAAGAGTTCTGGGTCTATTTCAAATTCGGTTTCTTCAAAGTCATAATCATCAGTTTCAGTTGCTCTGGCTTTGGGAGTTTTAGGTTTGGCAGCAGTAGTTTTACTGGTAGATTGATGGGGGTGTTTAGAGTTGTCTGTAACTTTTGATTTAACCATTGGACTGCATAAATATGATTGTCCAACGCATGAGGCGTTAGCCTCAAAACTTAGTTGCCGCTTTGCATAAAATCGTAGCGGTTTTAAATGCAGAGAAATGCAGAGTCTTTGTGAATTTTATTCGTTACAGACTTATAAAATACTGTAAGCTAATGCGCCGATGGAAGGAGGTAACTAACAATTTAGAGCAGTGGTTTCAGAAAATATTTAAAATAAATATACTCCCCAAAATAGTATACTAAGACAAGATATAAATGCAATAATTACACTTTAAACAATAATAAATTTGTGTCTAAATTTCTGGGCGAAATGTGTGTATTATAAATGACTAGATTTCCCTACGACCAATTTGCCAAAGAATTTTTAGAGGAGTTGTTGAAGCCTCTAGGAGAGGTAAAAGCACCCCGTGAAGTAAAAGGAGAAGTGCGACAGATTGATGTTTGGTTTGCACCCGTCCTCCCAACTAGAGCAGATGCGCTACCATTGGGATTATTGGGACTATTTGCTGCAACTCCTGCTTTATTTGAACCGTTTCGTAATCCTGCTACGGTGACAGAAATTTGTAACTGTATTTTGAAGTTACTGGAGTTACGAGGCGAGTTACAGCGAGAAGCGAACCGGAATCAGGAGCGGTTGCTAGAGGAAAAGTTACCAAAACTGTGGATTATTACTCCTACAGTGTCTGAATCGATTATTCGTGGCTTTCGGGGGATACTGGATGAAGAAAATTGGGGTTCTGGAGTTTATTTTTTAGCAGACCATTTCAGAACGGCGATTGTAGCAATTCACCAGTTACCACGCACAGAAGAAACACTCTGGTTAAGGCTTTTAGGTAGGGGAAGGGTGCAAGAACAGGCAATTGATGAATTACAAAAACTACCTCGTAGTAATTCTTTACGTTCAATTGCGCTAAGGTTGGTGACTAACTTGAATGCTAATTTACAGACTAGCGAAAATATAGATGAGGATGACAGGAGGTTAATCATGAAATTATCACCATTATATGTGCAGTGGGAGCAAGAGGCTCAAAAGCAAGGGCAACGGATGGTTGTAGAAAATTTACTAACAGTTCGATTTGGTACGCTAGATGAACAATTAGCCACAATTATTCAGCCTATTCTAGAGCTACCTTCACAAGAGTATGCTTCTTTACTGTTGCAGTTATCAAATCTCTCCCGTGAGGAGTTATTGGCCAGGTTTAACAGCAACCATTCATAAAGCTGTTATGTATCTGACACTCCTCTAAAAATAGAGTTTCTAACACCTCTAAAAAAATGTCCAAAAGGTCAATACTTTAGCTTTCACTTGGTAGCTAAAATTTCTGCTAAATGCCTACTTCACTGCTATGAACATTTACCAGAAAAATCTACCAGACAACCAGATCGCTACTAACTCAACATTAATTGAAGTCTCATCCTTTCAAGCACCTCTGGCTAGCATTGACTTTGGCAAGTTGTTTCAACAGTATAACAATCCCCAAGGTTGGATGATGTTAGGTGGAATGCTCTTCGTTTTACTGTTGTTGCAAATCAGTGGTACTGGTAAGGGAAAAATCACCACTGGTAAAGTCTCCGGTATCAGCGAGAAATTAGCAGCAACTAACCTAGCACTCAAGCAAATCAAGGAGCATAAACACAATAAAGTTACCCTGTGGTCTGGTACTCCTCGCTATTGGGTAAAAGGTAAATGGCGGGGGTTGCTGGCTAACATACAAACTATGCTTGGTGCTGCACCTACAGTTTGGTTTCCCAATGCCGAAAGGGGAACACTGGTAATAGGTGCGCCTGGGTCTGGTAAAACCTACTCTACCATAGACCGGATGTTAGAAAGTGCGATGCAGCAAGGTTTTCCGATTTTACTCTACGATAAGAAGGGCGACCAACTACGACTCCATGCACCCTTAGCAGCCCGTTATGGTTACAAAGTACGAGTATTTGCCCCCGGTGAACCCTTTAGCGGTGTGATCAATCCTTTGGATTATATGCGTGATGCACGCGATGGGGTAATGGCGGGGGAAATTGGGCAAGTGATTAACCGCAATGCTTCCAGTGGTGGTAAAAGTGATGAGTTCTTTGCTAAAGCCGGGGACTTGTTAGCTAAAGCACTTTTACAGTTAGTTAAGGGTTCTCCTTACCCAGATATGGCGATGCTTTATGCGGTGCTGCGGTTGCCAAAACTGGTACAGCGTCTTGACCATGCAGTACAGTCCAAAAGGTTGGATGAATGGGTGGCGACTTCATTTATTCAATTTTTGAGTGCTAAGGATGCAGAGAAGACTATTTCGGGGATTTTGACCACAGCAGCAGGTACTTTCTCATCTTTCATCCAAGCTGATTTGCTGAGGGCATTTATGGGGAAATCGGACATTCCCACTAAGCTTGAAGGTAGAGAGATGGTGGTGTTCAAGCTAGATGATGAACGCCGCAGTGTGGTTGGGCCTCTGCTGGCGGCTGCAATGCACTTGATGATTGTTGGTAATTTGAGCCGTCCCCGCAAAGACCCGTTGATTATTTCTTTGGATGAATTACCATCAATTAAGCTAGACCGACTGCCACAGTGGATTAATGAATATCGTTCCAACGGTGCCTGTTTTATTCTGGGTATCCAAAGTTTAGAGCAACTTTACGATATTTATGGGGATAAGATGGGGAGTGCGATCGCATCAGCTTGTAGTACTCATGTTTTGTTTAATCCTGGTAATTACAAAACGGCTGAGGATTACTCAAAGCGTTACGGTGAGAAGGAAGTGCTGATTAAAAATCGTACCACAGGGCGATCGCTTGGCGGACAAATGAGCCGTTCAATTAGCTGGAGTGAGAATTTGCAAAAAATGCCTGTAATCAGTGCTGACGAAATTTTGAAATTTCCTCAAGGCAAGTGCGTAATTACCAGTCCTGGTTATAGTTCAGAGGGACAAGCTTCTATTCCCTATCCTTTAATTATTCCAGTGTCCAAAGCCGATGAGAAACGGGCGCATGATAGTGAGGCTCTTTGGGATACACAAGTTAAACCTGCTTTGTCAAGTCAGGTGACAATTCCTGATATTAAAACGCTAACACAAGCATTACATGAACGGATTGAGTCAGCCGCGCGAATGTTGCCATTACCAGAGGAAGATGTAGCACCTGCACCGGAGTCTAGTAGCAGTGAACCTGATGTTTTGGATAATTTTACTAGGCGAGTTTATCAAACACCAGGATTGCAGTAAATTTTGACAATGCTGTTGTTAGCAAAGCTGACTTTTGACGGGATGTGCAAAAAGAAACTGGTTCGCGTATTTATTGATCGCAATAATACGATCTGCCGCTGTGGGCGACGGACAATAATTTTACTCGTGGAGTAGCTAAAACTATCTAACTCAATCTTATTGAGAGAGAATTAAATTGAGAATATTCATTTCCTTCGATTGAAATATTTGATTTTCATTAAATAAGCTTTTTCTTAATTTATCCATCGCAGCACTATTAAAGACTACATAGGGAATATTTTGATAATTAGAGTCAATTGGCAAAATATTGTATGCTAAAGCCAGTGTATAAACATACTTAGCCAAAATATCTCTGAAAGATAGATTAGATACTATTCTCTCATTTTCAAAATAATCTTCAAAAGCGTGGAATGAGATAAAGGTCTGTATAGGCAAGGCGTAATAACGCTCTGATGAACGTGAAGTCTGACTTAGTTTTTGAGAACGTTCTAACTCACTAAAAAGTGTTCTTGCTAAGTCTATTAAAGAATAAGCAGCACTAGTAATTTGTTTTGGATACTTCCCAGATTTGACCAAAAGTCCAAGCTTCCTGATAAAGTCTTCATTGCGCTCAGGGTCAATAATTTTTTCTAAATCGATATAATTGGTTTCCTTTACCAACTTTTCTGATAACGGTACAATTAGCAAACTTCCTCTGACATATGTTTGCTCAATCGGTGGAAGATTAAGTAATTTATCAAGACTAGTCTCCATTTGTGATAAAACGTGAAAGCCTATTGAAAAATAGGATACTTCTTGATTTTCCGAGAATGATTCTTTTTGAGAATAAGGAATAATTTCGGTTTTTTGAACAGAAAGCAATTCATATAAAGTATGCTCGATATCTCGTAACAAGCTATCTTCAGGTTGCTTTTTAAACTCCTTACGGATTTCCCTTAATAAAGTAGCCAATGAGCCAATAAAGGTTTCTCCCGCTTGGCTAATTGATTTACCACCAATAGGAATAATAACATATCGCTCTCTGCCTATTTGTCCTGAACCCACAATTCTGGTCATAATAGAGGCTTTGAGAATAATCAGAATATTTAGTACATTCAAGCAAGCCTCTTGCAATGAAAGATTTGCAAGTTTTTCAGATTCATCAGCACTTAAACGGTTTCCGTCCTCATCAAGTTTTTTAGGGTAATATATTGCTTTATCAGATAAGTAAAAAGTCAAATTTTTATCGCCTTTATCTAGTTCACCTCCTCTTCCTCGGTAAATTACTTGTATTATTTCCATTAAGTTTTGCTCAATTTGGAAACCAGGAATTTGTACTAGAATATATTTAGTATTAGGGAAAGACAAGCCACGAGATGCTGAAGCAGTCATAAAGACTACTTTTATTTGTTCTTGATTTTGATATCTCTGAATCTCAGCTTCTTCCCTATCTGACAAACTAGCGTGTATTTCCAAATACTCTTGATATAGCTTAAAGCTCGGTCTTTCTTTGGAAATATTAGTAATTAATTGCTTAAGGCTATCCTTATTTTGAATATAAACTATAATTTGACCATCATTAGCTTTCAGTAGCTTCAAAATATCACTTTTTATTTTTTCAGCAACATTAGCATCTAACTTGAAATTGTCATCTGCAATTTTTTCTGAGTTTAATGATTGTATAAACACTTCATAATTAATGGTCAGCTTGTCAGCAGGATAGGAATTTGCATTAATTAGAGTTGCCGGCTTACTTAAAAATTCAAATTCTTCAATTGATAAACATTGACCCATAGAATCTGCAACTTGCCTAACAAATATTTTGTCCCCTTGAACCTGGTTGTTAGCAAGATGACTGTTAACTACGTCTTGTATTGTCAGTGATGCGTCAGCAGTAATCACCTTTATATTAAAGCCATATTCAGGATTTAATAAATCATATTCTTCAATAAACTCTAAAATGCCATGCAAAAAAGCTACTCCTTCTTGGGAACCTGTAATTTCGTCAATCATAATGAAAATATTTTTCATGCGGCTAGCGATTGCTTTCATCCTGTTTTTGATAATTCCAGGTGGCTTGCTTGAGGAATTATAAGCACTGCTAAATATTCTACTGAAATGCTTTAAAGTATTACCGTAGCGAGTTTCCTTAAGTGATTGAATTGACGCAGTAGCAACAATATTGTTAGGTAAATCAGGATTAATAATACAGGTGTGAATCGCTTCACATAAACTTGCTAAGACTCCAACTTGGTTACGTCTCTCCACTTGTATCAAGTTATCTGCATATCTAACCAATTCACTTGAAAGCTCAAATGGATTATCTTTTAAAGTATTAGCATCTAAGAATTGAACCTGTCCTATTGAATGATTTCCGTGAAGTTTATTGCTATGGTATTCAACAGCATAGCGCCCTTTTGCATAATCAATTATTCTTTTGTTTGTATTAATACAAATCAAATTATCGTCAAATAATTTTAGGTCTGGTTGTTCTCTAAACTTCTCAATAATATCCCTGTTTACCTGAATCCGAGGACTGATATATATCAGGAGCGAACCTTCATTTAGCTGTTCAAGAATTTGCTCTGCAACTGTTGTAGTCTTACCAATTCCGGGATTTCCGGTCAAAAACAGAAATGCTATTCTAGAATCTGCAAGCGCCCGATGTATTAACTCTGCATGAGCATCTCTGAATTTTGTTTCTGTTAGTTGAAGGGATTGCTTTACTGATTCAGGTACAATACCAGCCGTATTAAAGAAGTGTTTTTCCGCCTCAAACACCTCAGTATTGTGAATGTGGCTTAATATATCCTTTTTTGCTTCAAGTATATCTGTAACGAACCTTCTACCATCCTGAAAGTTTCTAGCCGCGTTGCTTTTAATAACTTGAAGTACTTTGCTGCGGCTCTCATTAATATCTTTGAAACTTTTATCTTTGTAGATTTCGTAACAAGTTTTTAATATTTCCAGGCTATCTTGACCATCTTCTTTTTCTTTAGTGAGGGTAATGCCATTAACCATCCTGTCACTATATCCAAAACAGTTAAACTTAACTGGGTCAGTGGAGGATATTTTACCTGATGCCAGTAAAAATTTATAAAAGCTCCAGGCGTAACTACAGGCTTGGATAACCTTAACTGCTTCTTTATCTTTCGTCTTGAAAGCAGAAAAGTATTGCACCAATTCCTTGGAGTAAATTTCGTTAAGCTTATTGTCCTTGTCGCTACTGTTACCAGTATCTATACCAAGTCCACAAAAGCTAGATTTGGAGCGCACATAGTTCAACTCGGTACACAATGAATCTTGTAAAGTTTGGATATTATTTAAGTCAGTTACAGAATGAATAGCTGAAGTGGTAAAAGTGGATAGGTCTACAGTCAAGATTCGATATTTACCCGAATACCGAGTTAATAAGAGGGTATCAGCTTTGAGAAATTCACCAGTGTCTTTGTAGCGAATGATATCTACATTTTCAAATCCCTGGCTCTCCAAAATTTCTTTGTAGCAAATTATTTCATCTCTGTCTAAAATACCAAAGGAGTTGTCGCCGTACAAGTCACACTGAAAATAAAGAATTTCTATTTTGCTTTTATTACGCCAGCCAGTTGCTTCTATATACTCTCGAATAAAGCTATAGCCTGAAGTCCAGCCTTTTTGAATAAACAACTTTACCCAGTCTCCTATAATCTCTTTATGAGATTTATTTATGTAATTCTTGGTAATAGCTTGTTGTATTTTATGTAAATATAAACTACTTAACGGTTTTAGATAAACATCGTCATAGGAATGTTGAAACTTGGAGTGTTGAAAATAAGTTAGGATGCCGATATTAAAGCTTATTTCAAATACCCGACCTAAATTAATGCCTAAATCATCTGCCATAAAGCGCACTCCTGATGCTAGTCAAAAAGGCTAGGTTATTAAATTTGACGTTTCTATTTGAATAGGTGTAAGTAGAGATTGTACCGATACCTTCATCTCCAATTAGCTTACTGTAAGGATTCAGTTTAAATGCTATATTTCGGTTAACTTCGTATCTAGAAAAATGAAATAAAGTAATGTACTGCACAATAGCTTGTTGCAAAGGTGAATTTTTATCCAGAAGACCTGCCATGATATCTCTGGTATCAGCAACATCATAAATATTTAATAAAGTACTATAACAAACTACACTGTTAAAAATCGTGCGCTGTTCGTCTACAGAACGTCCTGTAAAAAGGTTAAGAAATACTCTAGTTTGTTGGCTTTTATCTTTAGATAACTTTTCTAATTCTTCAGTATCAGGAATGTAAAAAGAATCAACTGTTCCGCGAGTAAAATTTAGGGCTGGATAAGTATCCATAAATATTGGATACAACTTAATATCTGGTTTGCCTTGTTTAAGATACTGAACTACACTCTGAGACATAAAAAATAATGAATCTGGGTCGGATTCCAATTTAGTTATACCTAAGCTTCTACTATATGGAGCTTTGGCTATATATAGAAAATGTTGATACCCTTGCTGGTAAAGCTTGCTAATTTCATCTTTAATAATCTCTGGCTGCGTATATATTTTCGAGTGTGGTTGATTATCAGCAAACGTTTTGATAGTTTCAATTTTTACTGCTGTATCAGATACCTTATTAATGACAATAATTTCTCCATAAATATTAGAAATTCTGGCTGTTTTGTCTTTCTCATCCCAAATAGCATCACTTAACCAGCTTGAAACTACTATAATTGCTAGTCTATCCAGTTGAGGACGATAACCTCCTTTAAACTCAAAAGTTTTTGGGACTAAGGCGTACATTGATGACAAAGCATTTCTTACACGGAAATCAAAACCTGTGAGCTTATTTTTATTTTGTTTTTTTTGTAATTTATGCTCTTCATAATCTTTAACGTTAATTCCTTGAGCATCAGCAAGACAATCTCTGCGTAAAATATGTGCTAATGCTTTCGATAAAGAGTTGAGAAACACTTCATCTTCTGTAGTATCGTTTTCATCTTTTATATGAAACCTAAATATAGGGATAAACAATTTTTCATTTTGCTGAATATTGAGGTTTATTGCCTCTCGGCAGACACTGATGCACAAGTAACTTAGTAAAGTAAATACTTGCCGATATATTCTTGCTGCGGGCGATTGGCTATTTTTAAATATTATTTCTCTTACTTCCTTAATTTTATAATAAATAACAATAATATTTTGCCTTTCAAAGTAATCGTTATAAATTGGGTGAGTTATAGATTTTATTTTCTCTACAGGTTCACCTGTCTCGTTTGTAGATTTAATTTTTTCTTCTCCAATAGGTGAAAATATTACTGGTAAAGTTTTAATTCCTGTGGTGTCATATTTCATGGAAAAATTTTGTTTATTGCCCTCTGTAAAATAGCGGACATCATCAAAAGTAAAAGTGACAGCCAGTGAAGTAAGAGATTGTAAATTAACAGTAGGTTGCACAACCTCAATATACCCTAAAGCCTCTCTAGCTTTCGCTTTTGCTTGTGATTGGGTTTCTTGGATTAAATCAATTTTAAAAAAATTCCGAGACTTGAGAATTTTTGCAGCAGTTTTATTGAGAATGGCTGTGTTAATACATAGTTGAACTGATTTAGATAAAGGAGGTAATATTTCTCTCTTTTCAAGAAAACTTCGTAACAGATTTCTTAAAGATGCTAGCTTCTGTCTAACTCGCCAGCCATCCTGATTCAATATTAAATTTCTGATGTTGCATAGCACATTTTTTACTTCTTCATTAGAAGTAGCACCTGGTTTCAATTTGTTTAAAACATCTATCTCAAACTTGGGAATAGGGTTATAATCTTTATCAGCTACTTTGCCATCTTCATCGACGGCAAAAATAAAATAGTAGAGACAAGCAATAATTAAAACCTTTGTTTTAAAGTTTTTAGATTTAACTGGATCTTGCAATTGCTCTTGATGCCGCTGACTTGTAGGATCAAGTTCAGTCATATAGTAATCAAGTACAGATTTTTCATCATAGGCATTTACGGAACCATTCAGCTTTAGCCTCAACCCCAAATTAAATTCTTTAATGTCTTTTTCTTTATCTATGCTTTCGCCTATCACTCCTTCATATTCAGGGACGACAGGCAACTTATCAAAAGCATCTGCTTGAGAAAAAGCTGTCCTAAGACTAGTCGCTGTCTCTAATAAATAACTAACTTCAAAATGTGTATTATCTAAATTTGGTTCGTTAATGTAATCTGATAACAACCTCAACCGATTAATTAAAGTTTCTAAACATTCAAAACCTTCGGTGTGAGAGTTGCGTATATTAGTTTTTGCACATTCTACTCTCAAATAATCTAGATAGTCTATTTTGATATCACGTAACAGTCTGGGTAGAGATTCCGTATCTACTATTCTTCTAAGTTCAGTTAGTTCAGAGTTTTCTCGTTGTGATATTTCTGTTAAAAGTTCCGTCACTTCTTGCCAATCGTCGGTATCAGGAGTAGCTATTTTATCTATATAAACCCTAATGCTCTCTAACAACTTATTATCGAACTGCGATATGCCTTCAAATCTGACATTCAAATGATGAGCCTTGATGACTGAATCACCACCATTACGCCTCTCTTCAGCCAAACTATTTTCAATAGTCAAGCGTTGGGATGTGAAACTATAAGGTTGGTTAAAAGGATAGTTAAATGGTAAAGATGGCTGATTCTCATTAAAATCAGACAATGAGCTACAAATATTTTCTAAGCAAGCTTGGGTTTGATTTTGTCCACAAGCATCATCAAGTTGTTTTCTTAATTCATCTCTAATGGTTTGAATTTTAGAGTAAAACTCTGTGTCTGAAATAAAATTGACAGTTGCAGCTTTAACACCTATTTCTTTGTTTAAAGCATTTAGTGGTTGCTGGTTTGTATTAATAGCAATTTCATATGCAAGTTCATAAGCAGATATCAGTAGTTTATTTTTATCTGGAGATAACTTAAAAATTTTCTTTCTTTGAATTAATTGTATAATTTTGTCAAGCAACGGAATGTAGTTTAATTGTGCTAAGGGATTGGAACTTTCCTCAAAAGTATGTTTTGATGTCATTATGCAAGTATATTTAAGATTAGGTGTTTTAACTCGCGCTTATCCGGTGAATTATAGTATAAATGTATTCAAATGAGCAATTGAGGGCAAAAATAGCGAGCTTGCCACCATTTGCCATGCAACTACCAAAAGTATTGCTATACAAGGCTTTCAGAAAAAAATATTAAATTCTACACTATAAGTTTTTGCGCGATCGCACCCTAATGAGGTTGGGCTAGTTGAACAATGATACCAGTGAGTGCATCAACATCAACTGGCTTTGTGATGTGCCTTTGAAATTTTGCCTGAAGTGCTTTAAGCTGGTGGAGTTCTGCGGCATAGGCTGTCTGTTGCCGTCGTGCCTTTGTAGCGCCAACGGCGGTAAACTACTCCCACATCTTTTGGTCACAGTTAAAAGATGCCAGCTTCTTGTTATTCCCTGCCAATCTGATTGCCAACCTGAGTGGTGTCAAACTGAGCGGTGTCAACTCGGAGAGTGCTATTGAGATGCTCCCCGATGCACTCCTGTAATTCACCTGTAACTCCTGAATTATTTTAGTCCAATATGATTTTGCCAAACTTCTGTCATAAACTTTTTAAATTCTTCCATAATTAGCGGTAAATCACTATCAATTTCTTGAGTTTGTTGCCCATTTGTAATTGGACGAAACAGACGACGACCTCGACTATCAAAACCAATTTTATCCGCAACTGCCATAAAGATTGAGTAGTCTTCTGGTACTGGTAAATCTCCACCTTTGCGCTGAAGAATTAAAAAGCTGGTGGTAATTCCCAATCCACATTCTACCTGAAAGTTTTCTGTAGGTAACTGAATGGAAGCAATTAGGAAAGCCATGTCTTCTAATAGCCATCGGCGAAAATGTGCTTGGTTAGATGAAGACAGAATTCCATTAGATACCAAGATACAGACTATTTCACCAGGTTGCAATTGATTTAAACACTGTTCTACAAATAAGCACTCTTGTTCTGCTTGGTTTTTCAACTTGGATGTAATCACGTAGCTTCCATCTCCGTGTTTTATCCATTTATAAGCCATATAAAATCGGGCTAGTTCTGAATCGGAAGTGAGATTAATTTTGCAATAGGGAGGATTGGTAAGTGCTACAGTAGGTAAGGAAATTGGCAGAGGAGGATTACTGACACAATTTTGAAATAGTTGTTGCCATTCAGTAATTTTCATTTTCATCAAAATAAACTTCCTTGCAATATATTTTCTGTTTTAGTATTTTCATATTTGATACTATTAATCAGCAAACTATTATTTAGCTTTGGTTTAGGTGTTGATGCGGGAGTTTCATACTTTAAATTTGGTCGAATAAAAGAAATACCCTTGCCAGTCAGGGTGTCTCCGATAACTAAATCTCCACCCAAACTAGGAATAGGCAATGCCAAGTAGGGAGCATAAAGCATGAAGTTTAAACTTGCTATTTTTATTAGTAGTGAATCCCACTCCCAGCCTGTTAAACTGATGGCATAATTGGACATTTCCAATGCTAATCGTCCTGTACCAAGTGCTGGTTCATATATATGAAATGGTGCTATTGCAGCAGTTGACAGTTCTGCTGCAATAGCCATTGTCCTGGCTGTCCAAGTAGGAGTAGGATAGAATTTAGCTCTTGATTGTCCGTAACGATTAGCAGCCAACAAATGACCGAAGTAATCGAAGGGACAAGAAATCAAAAGCTTCAGTTCTAGTTCTTGAATAAGACGATTACTCGCACCGTTACATCCCTCTGGCTCATGAGGTAATTTGGCAATACTGGGATGCCCTAGAGCATAAAGTAACCAATCAGTGAAATAGGGAATAAATCTGGAAGGACTGCCGCATCCAGCTTTAGGAATAGATTGCAGACAGCTTGAGAGCATCTGTAAAACTTGAGGATGTCCTAAGTCTAAAAACTCAGTTTGTGGTATTTCTTTAGGCAGTTCTCCAGTTTCCATTGTCCATCGCCATTGCTCCCACCTACCTTGATATTCATCATCTAATTTCAGTAGTTTTGATAATAGCCATCCATGTTCAAAATTTGATTTGATTACCATTGGTGTTATCTGTAATAAACGCCAATGGCAGAGGCATTAGCCTCTTAAATCTTGACTTCTGGAATAGCTTCTAAATTGACCATTGACGATAACTCAGGAATGACTATGTTTGATTGTGATTTGTTATCTGGAGATTGAGTCAGTAGTTTAATTAACCATTTTTCAGTCTGCATCTGATCCTTTTTATTCCAGCGTATATCTAATCTTTGGGCTGGTTTAACAGGATGTAATGCTAAAACTACGAGTTGTATTTGGTTAGGAGTAACTGAGTATTGTCTAGCCGTAGTCCACAACTTTACCCGGTCTTGCCAGCTTAAATATGGATGGCGTATAGCCCATTCATAAAGCCTGGGAATACCTTGTTTAAATGCTATATTTGTTAATACTTGAATAAAGTGCTTATCGTCATTAATTACAAGAGGTGCGATAACTGGATTATCGACTAATAACTTTTTCCGAGATTTAAAAATTTCCGGTGCAAGTTCCTGTATTTGAGAAATCCACTGAGCAA
Organism: Nostoc linckia z4; assembly: GCF_002608075.1. Lineage (GTDB taxonomy): Bacteria > Cyanobacteriota > Cyanobacteriia > Cyanobacteriales > Nostocaceae > Nostoc > Nostoc linckia. The sequence goes on along the minus strand of NZ_LAHA01000008.1, from coordinate 42,856 downwards.
TTTGAGGATAGGCATTTAATAAAGGTTCTACAGTCAGTCCTAAAAATAGTTGTCTCATCACCAAAGAAAAGTTATCTGCAACTATAGAGTCAAAGGCAGAGCGATTTGGATGATATTTTTGACTGGGTAATAGGAGTTGTTGCTGTGTTTTAGTAATTTGTTGAATATCGGCAAGATTAATTACTGGCATGGTGGAGAGAACATAACATCTCTCCAATGCAGCGGTAAGCTGCAAATTAATTATACGTACAGCCAAGATACAAGAATTAGCTGTCAATACAATCAATCCTCTACTTCCGGCTCACCAATTGTCTTCTGTGCGCCATGACGAATATGGAGAATTCTCACCGTTGGAACAGGCTGATCTTCAAGAACCGTAAATAGAATACGATAGGTTTGTTTTCCTTGCCCGTAAAGAAGCTGACGAATTTCTTGACTAAAGAAGGCATCCTCTCGAGCGATTGGACAGCGCCGAGGCATTTCTTGCAGAGAGACGATTGCTTTAATCAGCCCTTGATACCAGAGTTGGGCGCGTTCATCTGTGGTAAACTGAGAAAAACTTAAGAATGCGGCATCCGCTTCGGCTTTCGCAATGCTAGAGAAATCAATGCGGTACGTCATGCTTCAAGAGACAATCCATATTTCTGATTTTGTTCAGCAATGAAGTCCTCTAAACTCGAAAATTGTCCTTGCTCAAAATCATCAAGCCCACGTTGGATTCCCTTTAAAGCCTCAAAAAAATCTTGATCGTCCAAACTCAGTCCTAAAGTCAGCACCGCTAGCGCCATTTGCGAAATATCTTGTCCAGTACTTTCAGCACGCTGTCGCAACAGTGCCTCAACTTTCGGTGGCAGATCAAGTGTAATGGACATTGTGAGTTTTCCGAGCGTGATACTGGTTTTATTATAGCGATGCCTGCTCTGGGCGTAGCTGCGGCACCTCATAGATTGGGTAAAGCGGACTGCTCAACCTGGATTTCTCACAAGTGAGAAATCCAAGAGGTGTGGGAGGTGTGGGAGGATGGGGAAGAAGTCTTACCCCCCACACTCCCCACACTCCTCTGCCTACACTATGCGTGAGAAATCCGGGTCAAGTGTGGGAGTGCTTCAGCTACGCCCGTTGTAGACATCGCGCTAATTCTAGATACCTGTAAAATTAAGCTGCAAGCGATGGCAACTCTTAGAGACGCTACGCGTAGCAAGCTTTTGAGTAAGGGTACGCCAAAGCCAACTCTTGGAGACGCTCCGCGTAGCTTGCAACTCCTGCGGAGTACGGCTAACGCATATCTTATTAAAACATTAATTGTTCAATGAAAATTATGGACGTTAAGATTAAACAAATTGTGTCCCAAATTCTTATGGAGTTTCTGGGATGAATAGTGGCTTAACTTATGAGCAAGAAACCTTTGTGCAAGATAGTATCCCTGTTAGATTGGAAAAATTGGCAACTAATCTAGCACGGATAAGTCAACTTTTCAGTGACTCTACGCATGAGGATGTGGTCAAAAGCCTGATTAGAGAGACTATGTATTTTCTTGAGTGGATAGCCCCAGATATAGATATTGACAATGCTTTTGAGTTAGCAAACTTAGGAAGGTTTCTCACACGCTGGCTGTTTAACTGGGAACAAGCTTGGAATAACACAGAAGCTAAAAACCAGATTATTCAAGAACTTGCTATTTGGTCAGACAGTGTTTTGCAAATGTCAAAATTACCTACTGTACAACAATCCTAACTGATAATGACTCAATCCCAACCTCCATTACCACAACCCAAACTAGAATCTGCTGGTATTACTTCTGAGCAGTATTTTGAATTTACTCCAGAAAAGTTGGAACTTAGTAACGGATATTTGGGTTATGGTGGACAAGACCAACTTGGGTTTCACTTGTCTGTTCTCACCAATATGGGATTGTTGACAGCAGTTCGACATACAAATTTGTCGCTGTGGCTAGAAGCACTCAAAGGTGTGGTAAGAGAAAAACTACCGACTGTCAACGCCCAACCAGAAGTAGCAGAAGCAATGCTGAATCGATTTAATCGAGCGTAGGCGTAGCCCGCCGCAGGCATCGCAGACTTGGAGGCAGTGATTGAGTATCTGGAACAATAAAATCTGGAAGTTGAGCGATGTCTACGACGATGCTTGTGTCAAACATCAGGTGTAGCGATGGGCTAAGTTTTGTCGGAAGCGATCGCATCTAACAACAGTAATCCCATTTGCTTCAATAAAGCAGTGTTACCATCAGGGCAACCATGTTGAATTAGGCACTTGGCACAGCCAGTATCGCAGTTGCAATCCTGTGCGATCGCTCTAGCAGCACCAGCAAGTTTTGGCAGATGCTTAAACACAGCTTCAGCCGCACCATTACCACCATCACTGGTATCATAGAAATAGCCTGTGTAATTGTTATTTTCCCCTAACTCCTTCACTACTGTAAAATTCACCTGTTTTGGGTCAATTCTAGCCACCAGCTGTAACGCTCTCATAATTTGATGCCCAAAGCTGTGGATAGCAATCAAGGTACTGGAATATTCCCATAGCTGTTGATAGCCTGGTGGAATCGGTTCTCCACTGCGGGTTAAATTGGTTCTAGATTCCTTGGCAAAATCCTGGAGGTATTCCCGCGCACTTGAGTTAATTGCTACTTTGACCATTGGTGCTGAAAATTGAGTACGGAAAGGCTGCTCAAACTTTTCTTCTGACAGGGTTTTCACAATTACAGCTTTGCGTGTGAGTTTGCTACAAAGTGGACAACGACGTTCTTTAGGTAGCGGCTCTTTGTAGTTAAGACACCGCTTGTTCAGGCAAGTCTGCTCATAGATTTGGGTCATTAAACTGTAACCACTGGTAATGTGCTTAACCTCACCAAAACTAAGTTCCAGGATTAAGTATTCTTGACAGTCATCAACTTCACTGACTTGAGAAAACAGCAATGGTAACTTCACCGGATCTGTCAGCACTGTTAGGCTACTGGTTTCTGATTCTGTAACTGCAACTGTAAACAGTGGGCTATCTGCTGTCTGTTTTAATATTGCTTGCTTGCTGTCCAAGTCAAGGGAGATGCACTGATAAGTCAGCATTCGTCCATTGGCATCTTGTCGTTTGTAGATGGCTTGGGGATGGACTTCTCGGTGAGCAATATCCTCTGAGATTTCCTCTAGTTCTTCGCCAGATTCTGCATCTACTAGCTTGATGGTAGTTTGGGATAAGCCACCCCGGAAGTTAACATCTTTATGGGGATAACCCTTTGCCCACAGTCCATTACGACCTTTATTTAAATGCCCTTGGGCTAACAGGAGTTTTGCTACCTCTAGAGCGGCTGTGCCAAAGTAGTGCTTTATTTTATTAGTAGGAATACCAGTTTCTGCTGCTGCACACATCAAATGTTTAGCAGCAAAGATGGGATATTCGTCATTAAAGAATACTTCCTCAGCTTCTGGCGATACCAGCATTTCTGGATGTTCTGCTACATAGCAGTCTATGGGATTGAGAGCATTGGGAAGCAGCACTGTCAGTCCAGACTGAGAACGTCCGGCGCGGCCACTGCGTTGCTGGTATGCCATTTTGGAACCAGGCCAGCCACGCAAAATGCAACATTCTAATTCTGGTAGGTCAATTCCGGCTTCTAATGCTTCTGTGGCAATAATCCACTTGATCGTACCAGACTGGAGTTGGTCTACTACTTCTGCCCGGCGCTCAGAAGTAATGCCACTGTAGAATGCAGCTACTTGGTTTGATTTGAGTAATTCTGTTAGTTCCCGCACGCTGCGACGGGAGTTACAAAAGGCGATACCTGACTTACCTTGATTGAGCAAAAATTGAATAATCTGAGCGGTATCAGCAGTCAGATTGTAACTGGGCTGAGTGATAATTATTTGTCTAGATGGTGAAGCTGCTCCACTTTTACGAATCCAAATTAGGGGTTTGGGGTTGAGTTTAGTTGGTTTCAAACCAGAGATTTTCAGAGCCAGTTGTTTAGGATTACCACAAGTGGCACTCAGAAAGATAAATTGTAGTTTCTTAGAGTCACCACCGTAATGATCTACTGCTAGTTTAATGCGACGAATCAGCCAGGACATATTTGCGCCATAGCTACCTGAAAGGGTGTGAGCTTCGTCAAGCAGTATATAGCGCAATCGCTGATAAAAGTTTGCCCAATGCGCGGATTTCCAGGCTTGCTTGAGTTGAAAGTGGATTAATTCTGGTGTGACACCTAATATATGCGGTTCACTCTTGAGGATTTGTTCTCGTTTTTCTGATTTGACATCTCCAGTGATCATTGCCAGTATAGGTCTGGATTGTGTTGGTATGGTAGAGAGTAGTTCAGAGATTTTGTGGAACTGGTCTAGTGCTAAGGCTCGTAGTCCATAAAATGCTAATGCTCGATGTTCTTCATTGATACAACCTTCCAGAATGGCGGGGTATGTACTGAGAGTTTTGCCACTGGCTGTGGGAGAGGTGAGGATTAAACTTTTACCTTGTCTAATTGCTTGTAAGGCTTGAAGTTGGTGAGAGTAAAGTTGGGTGATTCCTAATGATTGCAGTGCTTTAATTAATTTATTTGGTAGGTCATTAGGGATATTTTTCAGATTAGGTTCTTTGGCAGGGATAGTCTGTTGCCAGAGTAAATCTTCACCTAGAAATTCAGCAATATTTGTTGGTTCAGTAGGATGGTTATTTGAGTTGGAATTTTCTGGAATGGGTGTGCTAGGTGGTGTCCAAAAGCTTTGTAGTAAGGCACTATAATTGGGCGTGTTCATGGCGGTGTTTTTCGCTCATTGCCCTAAAAAATCCCCCAATGGGGGAGTGAGACTAAATTAGGATAAGTAGTAGAGTCAACCTGCCCAAAAATGTCTTTTATACGCTAAGACTGAAACTAAGATGGGTAAGTTCTTTAGCAAATGCTTTCTATCATCAAGTCAGTTAGCGACTATACAGTATAATAGTTTGAAAAAATCAACGTTTAGGTCAATTATTAGCGTATTAGCGAAGAAGTTGTGGAACTAAATAGTCAAAATCTACACCCTACCTCATCTGATTTACCTCAAGTATCTCCAGCGGACTGGACAACGACCCGTAGGAAAATACTCTCCTGGCTGAATCAAAATAGTAGCTCTCTAGCAAATTTGTATGAAGGTGCAGTTTGCTTAACTTTTGGAATCCCAATTCCTGGTAGATTAAGATTTATATCTCATGCTGTTCGTGAAATTCGTAATAGATTGCCTGATTCTATTCCTAAAATAAGTGAAAGACTTGAATATAAAGATGAAGTTGAAAACCTAGCAGATATTTGGGAGAGTAATGGCTTTGGTTTAGATGAAATACCTTTAGAGAGTGAAGAGATTACTATTAATTTTCAAATATTTAGTAAAATACAGCAACTTATAAAAAAACATAAAGCAGTAAGATACAACAATAAAAAAAGAACCTTTCTCTTTTTTGAATTATGTATTTCTGAAAATAAACTTGACCTGAATATATTAGAACCTATAGTCAATCACTACTGGGAAATAACAGAGTGGTTTATGGAACAAACACATGAAACACATGATAGCGGCAAACCTAAATTAGATCCTGATGATCTGAAAATCCGTCATCAATTTGAGTTATTTGAGTCATTTCTCGCTACATTTGCTCAAAATTTCTACACTACTGTAGATAAACTTGATGAAATCTTACAAGAAGACAATCCTCAGCAGATAGAGAAAGTTATAGGATTCCTGATTCACCCACAGCATTTTAGTTACTTTTTCAATCGTCTACAAAATCCAGAGTGGATTAAACTGTTAAAGGATAAAGGGTTTTTCAAGAATCCTCCGCAAATGATTGAGGATGTTAGTCAAGGCACTGTCAGCTTTCCTATGTGGCCTCAGTCTCGCTATCTAGCGCGAATGGCTAAACACAAGCCGAAAGAGGTTCTAGAAATTGCACGGCAGATAGAAAGCAACAATCCCCGTGTCCATGAAGATTTTGTTGATGCTGCACTTGAGATGGCATTAGAAGAAGCAGTGCAATTAGTTCCTAAAGTTAAAACTTGGATTAAATCACTATACTCATCCTCTCTACTTCCAGAGAAAGTTGCTGCCCTCATAGTACATCTTGCTCAAGGTGGTAAGATTAAAAAGGCACTAGAACTGGCCAAAACATTACTTGCTGTTATGCCAGATTCTAGTTTGAACAATGGGGACAATAATGATAATAATGTTTACCTTTCCTCACCCAAGCCAAGAATACGTTTTAATAATTCGCATTATCGAAGAATTTTAAAAACCTTAGTGCCAGAATTAGTAAAGATAACGGGTGAAGAAGCGTTAATTATGCTAATTATTCTGCTTAATAATGCGATTAAGTTCTCTAGACGTAATGCAGAAACTGAGGAAAAGCAGAATAATTCGCCTATCTTGGAGGATTACTCACGTATCTGGCGATATGCAATTGAGGAGCATCATCGAAATCACCCTCCTTACGATGTTAGAGAAATTTTAGTAGAAACAGTAAGGGATACAGCAAAACAGATATTAGAATCGGATCGGACGAAAATCCGAAATATTGTGCAGAAGTTGGAGGAGCGACGCTGGCGAATTTTTCATCGCATCGCACTTTACCTGATTCGTGAGTATCAAGATGTAGACCCAAATTTGCTGATAGAAAAAGTTGTTGACTCTAAGCGTTTTACAGATACTAGTTCTTACGAAGATTATGAGTATGCACACTTACTCAAAGATAATTTTGCTCAACTTTCTGTAGAAAAACAAGCGCAAATTCTAAGTTGGATTGAAAATCCTGAACTGGACTTGAATTGGGAAGAAGATCAAGAGAGAAAAGCTGAATGGGTAAAATATTGGCAGTGGCATAAACTGACAATAATAAAAGATAGTCTTTCAACATATTGGCGTGAACGCTATGATGATTTAGTCAATAAATTTGGCAAGGAGATTGAACTTTCAGATATTGTTTCTGGAGGTGTAGGTCAGGTTAGAGTCTCAGGTGTTGGAAGTCCAAAAACTGACTCAGAATTAGAATCTATGAGTATTGAGGAGCTAGTTGCCTTTCTTAGAACATGGGAGCCAAATTCTACAGATCCCTTTGAAGAACCATCACGCTCAGGGCTAGGATCTGCTCTGACAAGACTGGTTGAAAAAAGTCCTGAACGTTATGCACAGGGAGCCGCTCAATTCCAAGGTCTACACGCAAGATATATATCAAATTTGCTTAGAGGTTTGCGTCAAGCTTTAAATAATCAATCAACACAACAGCAAGAAATAAGAGAATTTGATTGGATATCTGTTCTAAGTCTCTGCAATTGGTTAGCAGAGAAATCTGAAGAATTGAAGAAATCTCAGACAATTTATAACGAACCCAGCAGCAATTGGCTCGAACCTTGCCGAACAGTGGTAGACTTGCTTGGAGTCGGACTGAACCTTGATACAATAGCAATTCAGTTTAATTTTCGCGATCGGGTTTGGAACATCCTCAGACTTTTAACTCAACATCCAGACCCCACGCTAGAAAGAGAAATGGAGTACCATAGCTCAAATAATAGTTATAGTGAACTGGCAATTAATACTGTTCGCGGGGAAGCAATGCACACAGTTGTTCGCTATGCCCTCTGGATTCGTCGCCACTTTGAGCAAATACCTGAGAGTGCAGAGCATTTGCAACGAGGTTTTGATGAAATGCCAGAAGTACGGCAGGTACTTGATGAACATCTTAACCCAGATATAGAGCCATCTTTAGCAATACGCTCAGTTTATGGTCAGTGGTTTCCTTGGCTGGCTTTACTAGATCCGCTATGGGCAAATCAAAGCATAGGAAAAATATTTCCACAGGATGAGACTTTCAGCAATCTGCGACTTGCTGCTTGGGAAAGCTACATTAATTTTTCTGGTGTTTATAACAATGCTTTTGATTTACTACATGAGGAATACCGCTATGCAGTTGAACAGATCAATACCACTTTGATTGAACGACAAAAACTGACACATACTGATGAAGGTCTTGCCGATCACTTGATGACTTTCTACTGGCGTGGGAAGCTGAATTTGGATGAGTCAGGAGGATTACTAACGCGGTTTTTTGAGTTAGCTTCTGATGCGTTACGTGGCTATGCTCTCGAATTTGTGGGGCGAAGTCTTAAGAAGACAGAAAATGAGATAGATCCAGAAATCTTAAATTGGCTGCAATTGCTGTGGGGGAAGCGTTTGGAAACAGCGCGTAATTCTACTGAACCTAATTCCTACGCTACTGAACTTGCAGCTTTTGGCTGGTGGTTCGGTTCTGGGAAATTTGATGACGCTTGGGCTATTGCACAGATTAAACAGATTCTTGAGCTAATTGGCAAAGTAGATCCTGACTTTTTGCTGCTCGAACGTCTAGCAGTACTTGTTGATACGATGCCAGAATTATCTGTCGAGTGCCTTGAATTGCTCATTAAAAATGATAAGTCTGGTTGGAGTATCTACGGTTGGCAGAATGAAACTAAAGCTATCCTCAGTAAAGCTATTAAAAGCACCAGTGGTCAAGCAACAAAAACTGCTGAAAATATTATTCAAGATTTGGGCAAACGCGGACACTGGGAATATCGGAATTTACTTCCTCCTTCTGGAAGCAAACAACCCTATTTCTTCAAAATGGACAGTAAATCATCCAGCGATCGCAAAACTTGATTGTTTTTTCATTTAAAGGATCTAAATTAGCTGTAGATTCATCTACAGTTAAAATTGGTGGATTATTGATGATTGCGCTGGCGATGCCTGCGGCGGGTTACGCCTACGCTAATCGCTGTTTCTGTTCTCCAGAAACATTTGCCGCCGATCAGCATAATATCGTATCCTATTTTTGCATAAATTGGCTAAATGTAAGAGGCTAAGGCTTTGGATTTAGAGATTAAAATAGAGTTAGCAAAGGTAGGTTTACTTAATTAGGAGGTTCTCTGATGAATTTACAAGAAATTATTAATTCTATTGAAAGTTTACCCACAGAAGAACGGGACTATTTGTTTGAGTTTCTCCGTAAAAAAAAGGAGGAATCTAGAGGGGATAATTTTTGGGAGGGATTACAAAAATTTAGAAAAGTAATCCAAAGCGAGGGAATTATCTTTAATGATGATGATTTCGCTGACTTACGAGATCGCAGTGTGGGAAGAGAAATTGAGCTATGAGCTTGAAATACTTACTTGATACCAATATTCTCTCAGAGCCAGCACGTCCTATTCCTAATGTCAATGTTTTGCACAAACTAGATATTCATAAATCAGAAGTTGCTGTTTCTAGTGTTGTTATTCATGAACTTTTACATGGCTGTTTGCGGTTGCCAGAATCTAAGCGGCGAGAGTCTCTTTGGAATTATATTCATGAATCTGTATTAAATTTACCAGTCCTTGATTACGATTTAAAGGCAGCACAATGGCACGCCCAAGAAAGGGCTAGATTATCCAAGATTGGCAAAACTCCTGCTTTTGTAGATGGTCAAATTGCGAGTATTGCTTACTGTAATAATTTAATCTTGGTAACTAATAATGTTTCTGATTTTGAATTTTTTAATAATTTAAAGGTTGAAAATTGGTTTGTTAATAGCACTGAAGTTGTCTAAGGCGAGACAAGGGTAAACATAACTTGTGAAAGCTATATTAGATACTAATATCATTATTAGTGAATTTGGATTTTAGACTGAAATCAAATATACAATCCAAAATCCAAAACTCTCAGTCAACTTTATGTTGATTAAGTTAACTTAAATAACCTGCTAACACTAAGAATTATTAGCAGTAAATCCTTACTTGACGCTCGATGACTCGCTACCGCTCCGCTATCAGCACCCCTCTTAATAGACATCTCCAAATCCAGCATCATAGTTACTGCCTTAGCTAAAGCATTGATGTTTGTATTTGCTACCTCCTGACGCAAGTAGTAAATGCGATTAGGATTGCTGATACTGCACAGTTGAGCTAATTCACTATCTTTCTTAACCCCAGAAGCGATCGCAGACTTAACCCACAGCCAAGTTCTAAACTGTGTTAAGAGAGTAGCAACAATCACCAGTAATGGTTCGGAGCGTGACAGTAAATCATCCAGCAGGTGCAAAACTTGATTACTTTCTCCTTGGCGAATAGCAGATGCCAGTTGTAGGCTATTCTGAGTCTGACATGGCACTAACTCTTTTACTTCTGCAAGTTCAAGTTGTCTGCCATTACCATAGATATACAGTTTGCGTAACTCTGTGGCTGCACGGGTCATGTCGTTACCAATTGCTTCTGCTAGATATTCCACTACATCCTTTGACAGCACCAGCTTGATTTTTTTCGCCTGAGTTGCGATCGCCTTTTCAATCAAATCATTACACCAAGGTGGTATCAACGGAAACTCAGACAACTGGGCATACTTGACAATATGTTTGTAAATCTTCAAGCGCTTATCTACATTAGTGGCGACAAACACCAAAATTGTGAATTCAGGCACTTGAACAAGCTGCTGCAAAGTTGACAACTCAGTATCACCCCACTGCTTGAGGTGGCAATTTTCCACAATCACCAGTTTTTTACCACCAGTCAGGGAACGAGTGCGAGCTACGCTGATAGCTCGGTCAAGGTGATCGGCTGGAAATCGGTGATAGCAAAGTGTGAGCCATTGAGCATCAATCTCTGCTTTGTATTGGTTGAGCTGTTCTTGGATGGCGTGTTGGTCGTCACCTGTCAGCAAGACAATCATGCTTTTACCCTCCCATTACTGCTCTTGTTGGCAGTTTTAATTAACACAGTCATTGGTTGTTGACTTTGGGTAGCTCGTTGCAGCATTTTAGCGATCGCCTCTTTACTACTCTCAAACTTATTCAAGTAAGCTGGTGTAACCTCTAAAATTGCCTTGTCATCTTGCAATTTAACGAGATTTGCATGAGCCAACAGCTTTTGATTGCTGGGTTTAGCCGTATCCATCACCTGCTGCCAAATTTGAGCCAGGTTAGCGGTATTGGCTGCAACTGCTGGTAACAAGTTGCTATCATGCCCTTTGTCATTTACAGGTTTAACAGTTAGCATCTTGGTTGCACTGACAGCCAATAAACTGGGTATCAGGTTCAGTAAGCAAACTTCTAACCACACAGCAGCATTTACTGTGTACCGAAGATAGTTTTCTGCTTTTTGTAACTCTGCTAGAGACAAGTTAAGCGTCTCGAAATTCCAGTGATTTGCTAAAACCTTGAGTTGAGCATAGCTAATACAACCAGTTAGCAGGGATTGCTCTTTGGGTGCAGACTTGATAATCAGTAAATCTCGGTATGTTTGCAGTAAGTTGGAGAGAATCAATTTGGGCGTTTTACCAGAATCTACTAAAACTCTTGCTACTTGCAGCAAGTTAAAGGTGTTGTTGGTGGATATTGCCTGTAAAATTGACATTAATTCTGTTTGGGTCACACCACCAGCGATTTCCATGACATGATTGGCAGTGATATCTTCATCTAAAAGACTCACCTGACCGAGTAATTGCAGTGCATCTCTGAGTCCACCATCGCTAAGTCGAGCGATCGCTGTTAGTGCCTCCTCATCAATAGAGATAGATTCTGCATCTGCTACAATACCGAGGTGCTGCACAATTGCCTGAACAGACAAAGTGCGGAAATTAAACACCTGACAACGGCTGACAATAGTAGGTAACACCTTGTGTAGTTCTGTTGTGCAGAGAATGAATACTACATGAGGTGGCGGTTCTTCAATACACTTAAGTAAAGCATTGAAGGCGTTACCGGTTAGACAATGGCACTCATCGAGAATAAAAATTCGGTAACGTCCTGCAACAGGTGCTAAGGTACTGCGCTCAATTAAAGCACGGGCATCATCTACACCATTATTAGAAGCAGCATCAATTTCACTGACATCTAGGCTATTACTGGTTTCAATTGAACGGCAGGATTGACAAATACCACAAGGTTGGTCAGTTGGTTTTTTAGTGTTGAGGCAATTGAGGGATTTAGCAAATATCCGAGCAGTTGAAGTTTTACCTGTGCCTCTAGAACCTGTAAACAAATAAGCTGGTGCAATTTGCAGGTATTTGACAGCATTAGTCAGAGCAGTTTTGATGTAGGGCTGTCCAACTAATTCGGCTATTGTCTGGGGTCTATATTTTTGATGTAGGGCGACTGTAGACATAGGATTCATTAACCTTAATTTGTCGCCCTTACCCCTGTTAAGGGGGTGTAATTTTGATTCCAAAATAGGCTGATTTGCTCAACCGTTCCTAGTAGAATTTACCATACTCAGTGCTGAGTCCTGAGTGAATTAAAAAGTACGGCTGACTTATGTACTTGGTAAGAGCAACTCCCCTTGTGGGCGGAATCTTTTTATCAGGAGAAGGTTGATACTTTCCGAATTGTGGGCGGTCTTTCAACTCAGCACTTGAAACTCAACACTCTTCATTTGCCTCATTAAGCAGTAGCAAATTCTGTTAAACCTCGTTTACTGGGATGATGAAAACCCAAAACAATATCGGCTTGAGGTATTCCGGCTGATAGCAAATCATCAACAACGCATAAATTAGTTGCATCTTCTTCCACCCAAACTTTGCCATTTTTAATGCAGAGATAGATGATAATATACTGTATTTGCTTTTTGTCATCCCAGCCAAACCTAAACCAAAGATATTGATCTCTTGTTTCATCAAAAGCCAAGCGATCGCTTACTTCAACTCCCGCATCTTTTACAACTTGAGTCTTAGTAGTTTCGTAATACTCAGTCAATATTTTCTTGATAGCATTGCGATATTGGTCTAGCTTATCCATTGCCGAATTTCCTCCTTTTCTGTATTTACAACTATTAACAGCAGGTGATTTTCATTAATAACTGCTTGTTTGGTATTTTGGCGGCAACTAGTCGGATATTTACCGCCAAAATGCACAGTTTCTATTTGTCAAAATCGAGGATTTTCGTTATTTAGCGTTTATGTTGTCCAGTTTTGTCCAGAGTTGCTCAAATCCCCGTCTAAAATAAACACCACTCGTATCCAAAACAATCTACAAAACTTCAAGATTGCGGTTAACATTTATTAAGTATTTAGAGTGTACAGTGGCAATAAGAATTGACGCATTTCCATTTGCAGTTCTGGATTTGGTCTATCTCCATAAGGAACCAACATGGCAGGATGATCTGATTGTTGCAAGTGCATTTTGATAGCGGAACTAGGAATTGCTTTGGCTGCTTCTACTAAATACTTGAGGTTAAACTGAATATTCAATGACATTTCTGATGGTAGATGAGCAGCAATAACCTGATCGCCTTTGCCAAACTCCCGTTCAATTGATAATCGTAACTGCTGCAAACTTCCATCAAACTGTAAATAAATACCTTTCTCTTTTTTATCTGTTAACACAGCTAACCGTTCCAGTGCTTTGACTAAAAATGCTTTTTCTAGGATTACTTCTCGGTCAAAGCTAAATCTTGCCAATAACTGTTCGCAGTCAGGGTAAGTTCCTTCGAGACATTGACATCTGAGGATAATATCTTGCCAAGCAAAACCCAAACGATTACTTTGGGCATCATACAACAGATTAATGAATTCGACAGAATCATCCAAGTTACGCGCTAGTTCCTTGAGGACTCGACCAGGAAGAGTAAATTGGATTATTTCTTCAGATTCTACTTGTTTGCGGGGTTTTCTACCTATTCCTTGAGTTGAAAGTTCAGTGGTTGCGACTCGATGCCCATCAGTACCAATAAACTTTAACTTCTCCTGTGTAATTTGAATATGAACTCCGGTCAAGATATATTTATTTTCATCAGTGCTAATAGCATAAATCACACCTTTCAAACCATCTTTGAAAACTGTTGTTGGCAGAGGAATGGGAGTAGCATCAATTGTAGAAATATGTGGAAATTCTTCAGCATTAATGCCTCTAATTTCATATTTTCCATCAGTATCAGATAAACTGAGAGAACAGATTTTTGTTTGCTTCTCCTCATCAATAAGCTGTATAATCTGAGTCTGACTACTGAGGCTAATATTACCATTAGGGCAATGCTTAACTATCTCAAATAGCATTTCCACTGGTACAGTAATTTCACCCTTGAGCAACACCTGGGCTTCAAAACTTGCCTGAATTGTTAATGCTAAATCAGTAACAGTTAAATGTATCTCTTGTGTTTCGATATCTGCAATGATTAGAGCATTAGCAAGAATCGGATGGGTAGGTTTAGCTGGGGTAGCACAACTCACTAAAGAGAGTGCATCGTGAAATTTAGTTTGTGAGCAGATTACCTCCATTGCTGATTCTATAAGTGGTTGAGAGTTTAACTCTGATTTGGCAGAACGTTTATTAGTACGCTTATTTGAGATAGGCTCAGTTGAAGTATCAGCATCTGGAGATGTAGGTTTTTTCTTTTTACCTGTAGATATGTCTGGGATATTTGCTGATACTTCATTTTCGCCTTTAGGAGTAGCTACACTTGTTTTTTTGGTCTGATTGGCAGGCTTTACCCTTTGTTTCGATGCTGTTTGAGTCATGATAATTTATTTCTGGTTGCGTCATTGTTAGAAAGGTGACTGCGATAGCAGAAAATAAAGGATGTGAAGTTTTGAATCAGATGCTTTTACTCTGTGAGACATACAGAGTTTTACTGATATATCCCATTTAACCGCTCTCAGGTAAGCCTTTATTCTAATCGTAGCTTTCGGAGTATCAGGCTCCGCTCCTGAATTATTAAGTTCTACAAATGCCTCCAAAAGTTCTTTCCAATGCTTTTTAAACTGATAACTTTGCTGTTATTAGCAGATTCTTCTGTAGTGTTATCAGCCAGCACAGAATCAGTTTCCAACAAAGAGTTCAGCAGTGATAGTTGATGTTCAACATCTGCCACATCGCGGTATATTCGAGACGGGTCTATTTTCATTCCTAAAGGTGTAGGAACAATTTTTAAATATTGGTTTAATGTCTCTAGATAATTTATATTGGCAAATTGTCTTTGTGCTACATAAGGGCGCAATATCTCCAGTAATTGGATAGCTCTTTTGATTTCTAGAGAATCAGAAGTACTATCAATTTGAGGTTGGCTTTCTCGGTAGCCTTTCATTTTCTTCTCAGCCACGAGATTGTGGAATTTAGAAACTGCTTGTTGATAATTACCAAAAGAGTGTACTTTTTGCTGAGATTTGTAGCCGACCCTACCCCACTCAACAGTTAGATTACCTTGCTCAACTTTTGCACTCCAGAATTTGTTACTGTTCTGAGCTGCATTTACAAATATTAAGTAAATTTCCATATTTTTGACCTAATTTAAAGTACAATATTGCCATGTCAAATGAACATCTGTTGTTAAAATGTTCATTTGATAAAAGCTTCAAATCATTACTAATTAGGCATTGCCAAATTAGTAAAAATTTAACGTGGAGTAACTTATTTCATTTTGTCGTTCGTTTCTCTTTTTAGGCTGCGCCCTAAGCGAAGCTATGCCGCAGGCTTTACGAGACCCTATTCGCGATGGGCTACGCCCCCCTGTTCGCGATCGCTCACCGCAGACATCGCTTCTTAGTCTTAGCTCGACTTTATCCATTTTCTAGCAACGCTCAAGCTGACGCTGAAACCTTTGTGGGACGGTAGTTTTACTTTTTCGATTTCACCAATAATCAGTGGCATAGAAAAAGTTTTTGCCAAGAAGCTAGGGTTTTTGCCGTATCAAGAGAACCAAGTTCTTATTTTTGGATAAAGTCGAGCTTAGAAGAAGCGCATTTATCTAATTAGTACGGAACCTAGAAGTACGAAGACCTTTCTTAGACACCTGCACAGGACTGGAAGCTGGTCGCGCAATCTTTGACCAAGACTGCATCCGCTCAACAGCAGCAGCATCTTGAACAGCTAAAGGGGTGATGTTTTGCTGACAATTTTCTAAATCAGCCAGTGTGACCTGCTGAGGTCTTCCCTCATCGAAAGCCAATAGTGCTGCTTCTGATGCCAGGGTTTCCAACTCAGCACCACTAAACTTGTCGGTAGCAGCAGCGATCGCCTCTAAATATTCTTGCGGAACTTCTATACCAAACCGTTCCAAATGAATCTTGAGAATCTGGCAACGTTCCAACTCAGTAGGCAGGTCAACGAAGAAATTCTCATCAAACCGCCCTTTCCTCTTGAACTCAATAGGCAGTGCTGTTGGGTCATTACAAGTTGCCACCACAAACACCCCCGCCGTACATTCAGACATGAAAGTGAGGATATTCCCCAGAATCCTTTGTGAGACTCCAGAGGTATCGCCATTAGCTGAAAGTGCTTTCTCGACCTCATCAATCCACAAGATACAGGGTGCAATAGCTTCAGCAGTCTTGAGTGCGCGGCGGACATTGCCCTCAGATTCTCCAACCAGGCTACCAAGCATCGAGGCAATGTCTAATTGTAGCAGTGGAAGATTGAGTATAGTTGCAATGTTCTTTGCTACTATCGATTTACCTGTCCCTGGTGGCCCTGCCAGTAGCACACCTTTAGGTTGGGGTAGATTTAGCGATCGCGCTTCTTGGGAAAATAACCGGCTGCGGCGTTGCAACCAATCCCGCAATAAATCCAAACCACCAAAGGGTATGGTCGCTGATTTACCCAATTCAATACCCATCTGAGACAGTAGGCGGGTTTTGTATTCGACAACCAAAGGGATGACCGTAGTATCAATTACTATACCTTTAGAAGTTAATCGCTCCTTAACAGTGAGCCGGAGAAAGTCGCTGATTTCCTCCAGCGTCAAGCCTAAAGCTGCTCTTGCCAAGGTTTCTTTATCTTCAGTGGTGAGAGATACGGTAAAAGTTACCTCTTGCTCACTGGCAGATTCTTGCAAGTACAGTAAATATGATTCTAAATGGTCTTGAATTTGCTCAATGCTGGGCAAAGGAACTTCACAGCAAGGAATTAGCCTCAGCAGGGATTCGTGCAGTTGAATGTTTTGACCTAAAAACACAATTCGCTTTTCAGTCGGTTTGAGGCGATGGTACAAGTTTTTTACTCTGGTGAGGATTTCCCAACTCAATTGCAGGGAGTTTTTACCCACAAAAGGGTGAACATCTCCCAAGATGAAAACCCCATTACCGCCAAAATTGTTGATATACTCGAACACATATATTAAAGGATCTATGTTAGGAGGCTTTTTATACGTCTCGACTGATTTGAACACCAGTCCACCGTCGTCAGCAATCAGACATTGCTCCAAGCCGGAAACTCCCAAATTCCAGAAGTACACAGGACTATTAAGTTTGTCCATCACTTCAGTAGTTAACCACTGAATGATAGTGGCTTCTTCGGGGGACAGAACATCTATTGCCACGATGGGTATTTGAGAGTCAATGGTGGTAATCAGGTTTGATAGTTTCATTGTTGTGAATTTTGATCGGGTACGGGAGAAAGTTTTTCGTGAGTGGTAACAAGATGCACGACTACTTCGTAAACTTCGGCATCGCCGTTAAATACTTCAGCAACTCCAGAAGAATTTGGATGAGCAATGGCGGAAATTAGGGCATTGACTAAAGCGCACAGTCCCTCCGCATTTCCTTTGATAATTACTGGTTCCCGCGCTCCTTTTGAGGGGTAAATATGGAGCATCGGATAATCTTCAGGTAGTTCGCTCATAGAAAAATTGTGCAGGGGGATTTTCCTCGTCCCCCCATCGAATGTTTATTGGTGCAGTCGTTGTTGATGAGTAATGATGCTACGAAGCTGTTGCTGAGATTCTGGTTTGTAAGTGCGATCGCCCTCTACCACACCCAAAGCTTCCTCAAAGGGTTGGGTTGCTTCTAGGCACGACAAACCCTCAAATCCCTCGGCTTCTATTTTCACTTCACCTGTAACAGTGTCAAAATGTATCAATATTGCCCGTTCCATAATTATCTCCGAACTTGTTGAGTTTGCTGGTGTGCTGAAAATGCAAGGCGCAGGGTATGTACCTGACCGTTGGTTTCTTCTGTGATGGTGCATTCTCCCAGATGTTCTTGTAACTGGGCTGCTTTAGCGCGAACCATCTTCTTGCCATAGGCTTGTATTAGGGTGTGAGAAAAGAAGTTTTCTCCTAGTCGGGGTACAGTTTCATAGGCATCATGGATGAGTTGATACACCCCTGCCTCTTGATCCCACCTAAACCCGATATCTGCGCGGACACTTAAACTACGGCCAGGGACAACAATCTCAGCACTTTTCCCCTGGGAGTCATCGTAATAACCTCTCAGGGATTGTGGTTTTTCATAAACTTGGACGGTAAGCTGCAAATCTTGTAGAGCTTGTACTAAACATTCACGGTTAGTTAGTTTTGTAGTGACAGTTGAAAAGTGCGACATTTCCTACCTCTAAATACTGTGGACTGGTAAATTAATGCGAACAGTGGTGATAGACAAGGAAGCAAAAAGTTCCTTCCCCTCTTAGTTCCGTAGCAAGCTTGGGAAGTGTGTGCGTATTGTCTTCCTCTACAACGCCACTTGCATACTGCTGTGGAAACCCGTCCACCGCAGTGGCTCCCCCACACCTAGTTTTCGATCAACGACGATACAGACACGTTCTTGATTGTTTTTTCTAGCGAAGTTTGAGAGACATCGCTGTAGCTCTGGTTAAGCCCATACCCTCATCACTTGCTAATCGTTGAAGATGGCGTTGTTCATCCAAAAGCTTGGAGCAAATTTCATCCATTTTTTCCTGCAACTGAGAACGCCCTTGTGAATCCAGCTTTTTGGCATCCACAGAAGCGTTTTCAAGAACATTTTCTAGATGAGCCATCATTTGTCCAAGGCTGCTACCTGCTTCAAAACTGGCGTTAGCCAAAAGCATTTGGACTTTTTTGAAATGGCGTTCCATCTTTTTCTTGAAGTTGACTGGCTTGCGTCCTGGTTCCCAATTACTCAAATCTTCGAGCAACTGGGCTGCTAGTTGTTCACCGAGAGCGATCGCTGATTCCCTCAGTGTTTGTTCTAAATTTCTGTCATACTGTTCGATAAACCGACTTATTTGCCCTAAGCATTCAGCTTGTTTCTCTGACAATTGTTCACTGATGGCGGGAATAATGACAGGACGACCAATTACTACTTGTAAATAGTCCTCTAGTTCCTCTAAACAGGGAAAAGCTTTGGCTAAGTTCTGCTTAACTTCTTGTTGTTGTTCTACAGATAACTGCCAAGCATTGAGTGAGAGAAATTTGTCAATACGTTCTTGATAGTCGGTGTACCCCTTTTCATACTCTTCTTTCAGTTGAGTGCGTAAAACAGGTGCAATATTATCTCGAATTCCGATTAGTTGATTCCAGACCAAGGGCGCTAAGTCTATAGAACAAATCCAATCACCATTGTCATAATTCATCCATTCTTGGACTGAAGCAATTTCTTGCCTTAGTTGGTTTGCTGCTTCGTCTAAAGCTTTGAAAACTTTGATGCCCTTTAAACCAACTTCTGAGGTTGTGACCTTCACTAAGTCAGATTCTTGTTCATCTTGAGAATATTTGAGAACATCTGTCCATTTTGGAGCATTACTCTTGGTTGTCTTCTTTAACTGAATTTTGAAACGGATACGAGTTTTATTCAACTTAGAGAGATTATATCTTTCAACAACAGCGTCTTTTAGAAAGGTTTCGCTTGAATTTGTAATCACTGCTTGTACCACATTTACTAGGAATAATAATGTTTTTGATCTCAGTAAAATAAAGCGTAAGCTTTACCTTTTCGCCACTAAGTTGGGCTATAAATTTATTCACGTAAATCATTTAAATAGTTACTAAATATAAATATATTTGATTGTAATTTAAAAAATAATTTGAGACTAAAAAGCTGTTAAAATCAGATTATTGCGGAAATATTGTAAAAGGAAGACAGTTTTTCTATAGTTAGTAAGCAGTTATTAAAGTGAGCAAACGTTTCATAATACATTATCTATTTCGATTTCATAATCTAGCAATCATAAGCTAATCGTCATTTGTTTTTACAGATTTATTCGCTTATAGTAAGGGCTTAATCCCTGCTTTCATGCAACTTAAATGCTCATTAGCTTATTTGATTTGTGAAAATTACAAGGCACAGAACCCCGATTTATTAGATAAATCGGGGTTCTCATTGTTCACGAATGATTAATCGGAATTTTGTGTCGAGATTGCTATACAAAATTATCACCGGATAACTAATATCCGTTGTCTAGCCCGTGAGCTAGAAACATAGTACAAACGATTAAACTCTTTAATCTTTGCCAGGACTGCCTTACTGTCATCTCCTCGTTCTGGATAAAGTCGCTTACTCAAATCTTGACCATCAATACCCGCTTCTAAGAAAGTGCTACCTTGACTATTGTGAACAGTTAATGCAAAGCAGTTTCTGATGTTGGCAAACTGCTCTAAATGTTTGTAGTACTGCTTCCACAGAAAGGGATTACGCTTGGCACTTTTGAGTAAGCGTTTGGTTTCTTGGTCAAATTGTTTTTGCTCATCTTCATGCAGAACATAGATTTGACGCACAATCCCTTCATCTGTTTCTACCTTTAGCCTCCAAGTATCATAGTTGTTGTAACGATCCCCAAAGACATCTAAAACAGTAAACTCTGTAGATGTAGAAAGAATCGTAGTTTTACCATCAGGAGCCATCACAGGATCTCTGGTGATTAATCTTTCTCCAGGAATAAAGCGATTGAGATTTTCACCATATAAATGTGTGCGAATCTGCTGATTGTAAAAGTCAACTTGAGTATTAGTCCAGGATAAAATTCGGAAACAATCTGGGTTTTGAGCAAATTCTATCTTCATCTTTTTGCAGGCATAACGCAGCAAAGTTTGACGTTTAACCATCAGCGCCCCATTACTTTTATCAGGCAGATATTTGGCATAAGGCTCAAAAGGAAACTTGCTCTTGGTGACTGCATAGCGAGAAGCGGTGACAAACTCTAACAAAGGGCTACCAGTTCCTTGACGCACAACTTGAGTCAATACTGCTTTATCTGGCACTTGAAAACTAGGGGATTTTCCTTCATTAACTGGATTTAACTGTGCTGGATCGCCCATGAGAATAATTTTGATTTTTGTCCAGGTGGATGATTGGTTAGCAACATCCTCAATCCAGCGCCAGAGTTGTTTGCCAATCATGGAACATTCATCAATAAAGACAACATCAAATAGATTGATGTAAGAAGGCCCAGTTTGGTCAAGTACTTTCTCTTTACCTCTAGTTACCATACCCAGTCCTAACAACTGGTGAATGGTGAAGAATTCTACCCCAGTTACACCATTTTCTGCCGCCATGCGTTGCAGCACACCTACAGCTTTATTAGTGGGTGCAGTCAGTACAACTCGCTTACCCGTAGCGACAAGAACTTTAACTAGTTGGAAAACAATAGTTGACTTGCCGGTTCCAGCATAGCCAACCAGTAGAAATAAAGCAGCCATCACAGTTGGCTGTATAAATGTCCACATTGCATCTAAAGCTTTTTGCTGCTGCTGAGTGAGTTGAAATGGAAAAGAACCTGTTGCAGCGAAAGTAGGAAGTGTTTGGATCATCATCGCTTCGCTAATTCCATTAATTGATCCACTCAATGCAGCGATAGCTGTTGGTTTTGCTTCTCCGAAAAACAACACTCCTTCTGGTTCGAGGAATATATTTCCATATCCATTCGGCATCATCGGCAATCAATATCCCAAACCAACCATTTGCTGTTCATGTGTGGACAGCATCATCTGTGCTAGTTCTATGTAAGATTCTTCACCTGTTCGCAGTACGAACATTGCAATCATGACAAGGTAGGCACAATACAATTCGACGATGCGATCGTGCATTCGAGGCCAAACTTGACCCCCAGACTGTTGGTACTGCTGAAGTAGATGAGAGAGTGCGGATTCACCAAAAATGGCGTAGTAAAGAGCGAAGTCTGTTGCTGGGTTGGCAACCGAGGCTTCTGTCCAATCCAGTAGTCCAGTCACTCGGTCAACCAAGATGTGTCCTGGGTGTAAGTCACCGTGGATGAGTGCAGAATGTATAAGCCAGTACGTATGATCGTCTAGCCAGTTATGCCACCTCTGCCAGATCGTCTCCGAGATGTTGAGCAGGTGTTTTGCTAATTCTTGTTATTACAAATTTTCGCGCTCGTCACCATACATTAGACCTAGTAAATCTTACTACGCATTAGTACGTGTTTTAATATACTGAATATTCTAATATACTGAAAATAGTTTTTAGCGTAGGCGTGGCCCGCCGTAGACATTGCTCGTTTTTTAGCCGGCCTCACAAAATACTATCCCGTTGCTCCCATCTCTATGTTATTTATCAAACAAAAATACCTGCCCTACAGGATTGCATTTTTCAGTGTGGGAGTAACCTTGCTAGTAAAGCTGGGACTAGAGCATCTAACTGTAATCACAAGTTCTTTCAGCTTGTGGCTGATTGCTATCTCTATAAGTACTTGGTACGGTAGCATCATTTCAGGATTGACATCAATGTTTTTGGCTGCTTTAGCTAGTCATTACTTTTTTACAAATCCATCTTCTACTCTCGATAGTCTGGAATTTGTATTATTTGTTATCGAGGGTCTATTAATCAGTGCGCTAACTGATAACTTCCAGTCAAGTAAACAGCAGTCAGATACTGATAAAACAAAAGCCCAAATCAATCTAAAAGATTTATTACAGAGTCAGCGTTCACTCCGTCAAGGTGAAGAACTATACCGAACATTAACCCAAAATCTACCCAATGGAGTAGTTTTTCTCTTTGATCGAGATATGCGCTTTATGGGTGCTGAGGGTACAGAACTGCAAATCTTTGGTTTACCAAAAGAAGAGTTTCAAGGTAAAACGCTGCACGAAACTGTTCTCCCTGAGACTTACGAACTGATAGAACCAGTTTACCGTAGTACCTTACAGGGTAGTCCAATGTGTATTGAAATCCCTTATAACAATCAAGTTTATCTAGTACAAACTTTTCCAGTCAAAGATGAAAATAGCAAAATTCTGACAGGCTTGGCAATCTTCCAAAACGTCACGAACCGCAAACAAGCAGAAGCAAAAATTATTAAGCTGAACCAAGCTTTAAATCGACGAGTTAAAGAATTACAAACTTTGTTAGAGGTGATTCCAACTGGCATTGCCATTGCAGAAGATCCAGAATGCCGAACTATTCGAGCTAATCCAGCTCTTGCCAAACTGCTTGGCATACCTGTTGACGCAAATGCCTCTCTCAGCGCTCCTAATGATGAACGTCCAACTAACTTTAAAGTTTACCAGGATGGCAGAGAACTAGCTCCAAAAGAACTAGCTATGCAATATGCTACCACTCATGGGGTGGAAATACTGGATTCTGAGATTGAGGTGGTTCGTGATGATGGTATCATAATTAACCTGTCGCAGTATGCTGCCCCTTTATTTGATGAAGATGGAAAAGTGCGGGGGTGTGTAAGTATATTTCTAGATATTACCCAGCGCAACCAGGCAGAAAAAAAATTGCAAGCTGCTAGAGATCAGTTGCAGACTGTACTGGAGGCTGTACCTGGAATTGTATCTTGGGTCAGTTCCGATTTGTGCTATCTAGGTGTCAACAAGCACTTAGCTGATAGTTTTAATTTGTCTCCCGAAGCTTTTGTTGGTCAGGATATTGGTTTCTTAGCTAGTGGTAATGGGTTTCGTGAATTCGTGCAAAATTTCTTTGCTGGAGATGAATCTGAAGCATTATATGAGTTGAAATCGATAAGCGCAGATCGTAGCTATTTAATTGTGGCTCAAAAATATGACCAGAACAGAGCCGCATTTTTAATCGGCATTGATATCACTGAACAAAAGCGTGTAGAGGAAGAACTGAGACAAAAGACTGAAGAACTGGCAGAAATAAATCGAGTAAAGGATGAATTCGTCGCTGTCTTGTCTCATGAGTTACGTACTCCCATGCATAATCTCCACGGTTGGGCGCAACTATTGCTAACTGAATCTGAGATGGATGAAGCACTGAAAATTGAGGGACTGGAAACGATTGAGCGAAATGCTCGTCTACAAGTTCGCTTAATTGACGATTTGTTGGATCTGGCTAGGATGCAGAAGGGCGAGATGAATTTGGAAATCGAACCTGTTGACCTAGCAAGTGTAATTCGGTCAGCAGTAGATACTATTCGATTGTCAGCCGAAACAAAAGGCATTCAAATTCAGTTACATCTTGATGCTGCTGTGTCCAACGTTTTAGGTGATGCCATTCGTTTACAACAAGTGGTTTGGAATTTGCTTTCAAATGCAATCAAGTTTAGTTCTAAGAATGAAAGTGTAGAGGTGAGGTTGGAACAAGTTGAGTCTCAAGCTCAGATTACTGTTATTGATCGAGGGAGGGGCATAGAAGCAGAATTTATACCATTCGTCTTTGAACGGTTTAGTCAGCGTGATGCTTCCACTACTCGTTCTGCTGGTGGATTAGGGTTAGGACTTGCGATCGCTCGTTATATTGTAGAACTTCACAATGGCAATATCACAGCAGCCAGCGCGGGATTCGGCAAGGGTTCGACATTCACGGTAAGGCTACCTCTTGTGAAAATCACAGGGCAGTTGAGTAATGAGGAACTAGTAGTACTAGAATTGCAGCATGGCAATAAGGAAATTGCCCAATTGCAGAACTTGTGCATTCTGGTTGTGGATGACGATGCAGATGCTCGGATGTTAATGCAGACTGTTCTCCAAAGCGCCGGGGCAGATGTATTAGTGGCAGCATCAGTAAGAGAAGCATTGGCACTTTTAGAACAGCGTAGGCGTAGCCCAACCCAGGCATCGCCCGCTCTACTGATTAGTGATATCAGTATGCCAGATGAGGATGGCTTTACCTTAATTCGTCAGGTTCGCTCCCGCACTATAGAGCAAGGGGGACAAATTCCTGCGGTAAACGAAGTTATGCCGAAGGCGATCGCTCTTACCGCATTTGCTGGAGCCAAAAATGAGCAACGTATTTTAGAAGCAGGGTTTCAACTTTTTATTACCAAGCCAATTGAGCCAATGGAACTCGTGGATAAGATCATTGAGGTGTTAAAAACTTGATCAAATGTCAATTCCTTTCTATTTTAACCAGTGCATCACCTCTAGCGTTGCTGTCCTAGTTTGAGTAGGCGGTCATTTAAGGCGATTCTTCCTAATTCAGAAATAACCTCAACTGGAACACCAACAGATTTAGCTGCTTCTGGGATTGTTATTCTGCTATTTCGCAACAGGTCTAAAACTTGCTGCACTTTAGGAACAACTGGATCGCTTGTGTTGGTGTAACCCCGATTTATAGCAATTCTCAGCCCGGTTTCAATATCATCTACTCTCGCTCTGCGATTTTTATCTATCAATAGTGTCTGCTGTCCGGCGATTGCGCTACTTTCAGAAGCCGCTTTGCGTCTACGCGCAGTGCCGGAGGCGATGCCTTCTCCTGTCGGAGACGCAAAGCGGGAGCGTAGCTTGCTTCCCCATAGGGGTACGGCAACGTCTTCTGGTGCGTCCGCTACGCGTAGCTTGCTTCCCCGCAGGGGTACGACGATCGCATTTGCAATCTGAATACCAATATAACCAGTGTTTCTACGCACTGGAACGATATCGAAGTTGTAGAGTCGTTTTTGTCCCGTTTTGTCTACAGTTTGGACAAGTAAGTTAGTAATGGCAGTGGTGGTAGCCCCTGGAAATTTTAGCGGTTGGATTGCCCGCAGAAAGATGGTTGTGGCGCGTCCGCTTTTTAAATCTGTATCTGTGGTGTAGACCAGTCGTGAAGGATCTGCTACCAAAATGTAGGCGATCGCCTCGTCGGTTTGAGTGAAGCTAATGGGCGTAGCACGTCCTGGAGTAACTTGAACCTGAATCCTACTGCTTGCAGCTGTATCCCGTTCAATCAAGCGATATGCAGGAGTTTGTGCCTGTACAACAGGTATCGTCACCCCAAATAGTATTGTGGTGCTAGTAATAACAAGAGTGGCAAATAGTTTCATACCAATTTTTAATTTTGGACTAGAAGTTTTGACTTATAGGCTGTTCCAGTAATCTCAAATATTAAGTTGTAGAACGTTCAGTTTGTATCTATTCAATAGCCAGGATGCTGTATATGAATTGATTCCAATTTGTTTGAATTTTAAGCATTGGTGAATCAGGGGATGATTTCGTCCAATTTGTCAGGAATTTTCAATGGTTTCAACCGCCAATTCATCCCGCATTTATGCAACGCCGAATTTTAAATTGCTGACTACCCGCACCAAATTGGTATCATCGTTCAACTTTCAAAAAACTATTGACGACAACGGAGACTTCTGTACCTTCAGGTAAAAACTGGATATTTGGACGTTCTAGTAATTCCTGTACTGCTTGGTCAGAGCGTCTAGACAGACGTTCACTGACTGGACTAAAAAAGCCTTCTAGCGCCGCCGCCCAAATCTGAGGATTAGAGTTACTAGTAATAGTACTTTGGTTAAAAGTGCCACTAGAAACAACAGTGCTAGATTGAGTGCGGGGCTGATTCACTATGCTTCCCACCTTACCCAAACTACTGAGTAATCCAACTAATAAATCTTGTTGGGCAATATCTGTCCCCACATCATTCAGCTTTTTAGCAATTAACGGTTGCTGTCCTCGACCGCGAATTAACAGAGTCTCAGCCGGAATGCTTTCCTGTTTGACCGTGCCTTGGGAGTCAGGGTAAATAAGCGCGATCGCACTAGCAGATACTAAGTTATTCTTTTTACCTACTGCCACTGTTTTCGTTACTAAAACAGTACCAGCCGGGAGTGCCACCGTGCCGTCTGTGGCTGTGAGAGGTTTGGTTAACTCGATAGCAAAGCGATCGCTCTTATTATTCCCTCCCTGATCCCAAATCATTGGCATGATAATCCTACCTGGAGCAGATGTACCCAGTGCTACCTCTTTAGTTTCATTTACATTGAGATTGGCTAGAGCTACAGGGGTGCGATTGAGGATACCTACCATTCCTGGAGTCAAGTTATCAGTTTTACTGTCAGTGCTTTTGGAGCCAATTAAAACTGTTTGAATACCAGGGTCTTCAGGAGTGGAAATGGATGTCCTAGCTGTTGGTTTCGAGCCTGTTGGAATTTGAGTGTTCACAGCAACTTCTGACTGAGTTTCAGCTGCTTTAGAGTTACCGATTTGCGACTGTCCCAGACTAGCTAGTTGGCTCCACTGCTGGAAAGGATCGACATTACTTTCAGGCTGTCGTATTGGTGTTGAAGCTTGATATCTAACAGGATTTGGAGAAATATACCGCACTACTGGGGGCGCAGGTTGAGAAATTCTTACAGGAGTTATTGGTGTTATGCGTGATGTAGGAGTTGTGCGCGGTGAAAAAGTCTGAGGTGCTGTACTTTGAGGTTGAGATGGCGTTGGTTTGGGTTTATTTTGTAGGGTTGGACTTGGGGATTTAGCCGCAACAGGTTCCACTTTGAGTTGTTGCCGTTGGTCTTGAAAGGCTAATCTGCTTTTCAGTTCGGCAGATTCATCCAAAACTGGTTCGCCTTTTGGAGATGTAGTAGGAGTTTGAACTACTTGTTTGACAGGAGGTTTCGGTTGGAGAAATCCAAACCAGATCAGTGCTACAGAGCCAATAACGATTCCCACTAAGGCAACTACTGAACCTAGTCGAACACTAGGTTTTTCTGCTAACGGTCGCTCTACTGCTCCTTCTGCATCTTGTTTCAAGCGATATTCTTCGGAAATGAGGTGATTTGCGGTAGGGTTATAACCTGCCAACAACTGCTCCTCTTCAGGGCTGATATCATCATCAGCGACCAAAGTGGCTTGGGTAGAGCGATGATTGCCGTTAGTACTGTTAAATTCCGGCGAATAATCAGCAGAATTTTCGTTTAGGTAGTCAAATTCATGGTTTTGATTTGAATTAGTCATAATTCTACCCTTTTCCTTTAGCGTCGTTGCTGAGAATTGAACTCAACCATCTTGGTAATTTGCAGTCCAGACGATCGCACTTCATAAATTTTCTGTTCTACCAGGGGGGCATCTTTACCTAAAGGAGATCGGGGAATCTCAACTGCTTGGACTGTAAATGTGCGGTTAAAAGGAATACGCTCATCTCTACCAGTAGTACGGTCAACTAAGATCCGGGTAGCAATCATGTCTATTTCCCATTCCCCAGGTCGTACTGCTCTTGGTTCTGACAGATAGGAAATAATAGTGGTGCTACGCAGCTGACCTGAAAAGAAGCTAGTAGGAACTAATTCGGCAATCTTCGGTAGAGAAGCTTTGGCAAATTCCGGTTCTAGCAGCAGGGAAGCAAACCAAGTATTTGTAGGAATCCGCCCATTTCTACCAACTTGAATGCCTTGGTCTGGTTGATTAGTGCCAGTGAGTTTGTCATCCCAGTTAAATGTTAGGGTTGTCCAGTCATTAACTACCTTTTGAATTACAGCTGGATAACGCCAGTTGCGGTCTTGCTCGGAAATGTAGATTGTCTCGCCATTTACCAACTGGGCAAAAGTCGTCTTGCGATCGGCAATTTTATTGACCCTGAAAGCGGTGAATAGAGTCAACAAAAATATCAGACCGTTAAATGCAGTTAGACAGAGAAAACAAATAGCCAGGAGGTTTTTGGCTTCCGGAAGTAATGGAGCTTGAAGTCGTTTAATTTGCAGAGTCATACCAAATTGGCATAAGTAGTATTGTTTGAAAATCCACCGAACAGCCTTGTGTTAAAGGTTTTTAATCTAAAATCCAAAATTGGTATTACCCCCTGCGGAGTAGAGCAATACTGGTTGCAGTTCCAATGGCACTGCTAAAAATATCGATTAAGCCTTTGACATTGGCAGAAATACCGTTATAAATCGCCATTCCCCCACCTCCAGCTATCAATACCGCCAAAACTGGTGCAAAGATGCTCAGGAAACATAAAAATGCTACATCAGATGCTAATTCAGCACCCGACTTCACCAGCACGACGGCTGCTAAACCCACTAAAATGTTGTAACCAAGTTGAACACCAAACAAGGAAATAAACCCTGTCAGCCACGCCCAAATAGGACGACCTTGTAATGGCAGCAAAGATAAACCAACTGCGATCGGCGCAAATAATGCCGTCAGCAACAGAGCAGCTTCCAAGATATTTACAAAGCCCCATTGCAGGGCATACAGGATAAAGCGAATAATGGGGATGGCAGTATCTCGAAATACACTACCTGGATCGTTGGCAAACTGAACAGCAGTACCGATTTGACCAGGTAAAGTTCTACTCCAGAGAAAACTACCAAAATCTCGTAGTGGTTGGAGTGGAGATTTAGCTTGCTCTTCAGCTTTGGTAACAATTGCCTGTGCCTGGGCTTGCTTTGAGTTCCAGCATTCAACTAACTCTGTACCGACTTTTCCTTGACATTCGCTATAAAGGTTTTCTAGCTGTTGTCTAGCGATATTGCTAATTGCCACATTGGTAATAGCATCTCGAAATGTTAGTTCACCAACTTGAAGCTGAAGAACGCTTTGTACTTGGTTGTAAGCAAAGCCTCGGATAACAGTAATTGTCTTCGCCAGCATATTGCCGTTGGCCCCCAAGAAAATCATAATCACGATAGGCCAAACAAAGATTGATGCCAGTTCTGACCATGATTGCTTTTCAATGATTTCCTTACCAGTGGTCAGCGCCACAAATAAGATGCTGGCGGCTCCCAAGGTGATGCCCAATTTAATCAAGCCAATCCATAATGCCGAACCGAGCGGATCTAAAGTAACTAGCCAGACGGTATTCCACGACTCAACTGTGGCACGAGAAAGTTCTAAAGAACTGGAGATAATTTCTAGGGCATCGGATTCTCCGCCTGTTACTGGAAATGATTGAGCAATAATGTGGATCATGAGTGTCGAAAGCGTTAGCGATCGCAGCTAAAATTGACAGGACTTACGGATAAGGAATAAGTTCGCGGATCGTCCCATTGGCGCAGCCTCTCGTAGAGAAGGGAAGACACGAGGAAGTGAAAGGTTTTACGTAAGTTGTAATTGATTTACAATGTCTAATTAATTACTTAGAGCTAGTACAGCACGGCATAAATAGACCAACCATATCCCTACTCTTAAAACTTGCTACAAAATAGCTAAAAAGGTCGATTAATTAGCTTTTTGACTTTGGACTTCACGGCGGTACTAGCTCTAAGATTCCAATTGCTAGCTACTGCTTGTCAGAACCAAGGGTAATGCCACCAGGCATGATCAATAACCCCGCCTGTTGAGTGGCAGCATTGCCTGCGGCAACACTCTTACGGCGATCGGCAGTATTGATGGCTGAAAGTTCCTTGGCTGTTTGAGCGGTTAAGGTGTTACTCAATGCC
Source organism: Nostoc linckia z4 (assembly GCF_002608075.1). Lineage (GTDB taxonomy): Bacteria > Cyanobacteriota > Cyanobacteriia > Cyanobacteriales > Nostocaceae > Nostoc > Nostoc linckia. The sequence continues at coordinate 12,628 of NZ_LAHA01000008.1, read as the reverse complement.
CTGTCAATGCGTGCTTGCTGGGCTTCAATAAGCATTCGCTCGTTGACGCGACTGGTAATGGCAGTCTGTTGGGATAGGTTTTGCAAAATCTGTTGGGTGACATCTAAACTTTGGGATTCCTCACCCAAGCTGACGCTTTCTTGAGTATCTTGTTGAGTAGCTTGCTTAATTTGAGCCATCTGACTTTGGGCTGTTTGGCTCAAAGTAGCCTGATTAGCGATCTCTGTGGCAACTGTTCTAGTAGCGTATTTACCAAGGTCTTCACGGATACCATAAGAGCTTTGACCATTGGTTTTGTTCTCCAAAGTTTCAGATAGCACGGCACCAGGATCGTTGTTGGCAGAACCGTTCATAATTCCTGCCAAAACTTTGTTTAAATCTGGAATTTGAATTGCACCCAAGGCAGAATTGAGCAGATTGCCAAGAGGATTAAATAGGTCATTTTGAGCGAAATTTTTGACATCTCCCACAAAATCATTGATTTGAGATGCTGTGTCTGAGGTGAAAATACTACTACCAGTAGTTTTGTTATTAACAGCAGCAGCTACTGGATCTCGACCGTTGTCTTGAGTACGAGCAAGGGCTGGACTGGCGATAGAACCAAGTTCCAAAATTAGAATTAGTGCCATCAATCTGATAAAGGTAAGTTTAGATTTCATGATTCACCTTCCTTAATGCAGTTTTTAGATATATCAACTTGCAATCAGGCTACTTTCAGCCTGTTGGCCATCGTTATTCTCTTGGCGATCGCCTTCTCCTTGCAGAGATGCTCTGCTTTGGTTGGGTTTGGCTGGGTGTACCCAATCGCGCAATGCAGCGGTTTGATGTATCTCTCGACCAATATGCTTAAACCCTTTGTTTTCCTTCAAAGCAGGAATGTAAGCATCTGTAAATGCTCTCAGTCCTAACAGGTTGCCTTTAGCGGTATCTGGATACTGAGCCATCACCCGTTCTCGTGCTTCCCGTTCATCCTGGTTATTGGCAACACTGGCCAGCATCATTTCTCCAGGGTAAAAGCGGGTACGCCAGAATCTACCACCTGTTTCAACTAGCCAACAGGAATAAAGGTCGCTGGTACGGGGCAAAAATGCTTCAGTTGCATTCTGACTGATAATATTGACGGGATAGCCCAGATACTGTTGGAAAGAAGCAATACCGCTACTGGTAATACGTCCGGTAATCCGGTAGGTCATGTTTTGCATAATTTGAGCGCCTGTCGAACACTCGCAAATGGTATCCGGGTCTTGGGACAACAGCAGAACAGCAATGCCTTCTTTCCTTCCCGTGGCACAGGTTTCGCCTATAATCTGGGCAAAGCCATCTTTACGTAACAATACGGAAAGCTCATCGCCAATAAACAAACTCTTGGGATGGGATAGGGCGTTACGGATACAGGCACTATGGGCGTTAATTGCCATCAAGTAAGCATCCTGTTCGTTACTCAATCCACTGAGGGCAAAGAATTTAATCGCCGGTAACGGGGAAAAAGTGCTGGGACGAGCGATCGCTTTTCCCAACCTAGATGCGAGTAAAGCACTAACCTGATTCTGGATTTGGTTGAGTGCCTGTCGGTCAATTTCTTCAAACGACCTGAGATTAAGGCGCTCTCTAGTGCAGAACTTGATGAAATCTGGTAGCGTGGGTATCTGCTGCCATTCTGGTGAAAGCCAGCCCATCTCAAAGGCTCGGTTGTAGCGAGTAATAATTTCTGGGTCTTTTAAAAATACGTCCAAAGCTTTGACTAGTAAGGCATCAACCCGTTGAGCTAGATGAGGATTTTTGACTTTACCCATTGCGATCGCTGTTAATGCTTTGCGAATAAAGTCCTTCCAAGATTCCATGCGCCGTTCCCGTTCTGACTTGTCGAACCGTCGCAAATCTGGCGGTTCCAGTAGGTTACTGCTACCACTGGAAATATCGTAATATGCTCCTTGCTCGCCCAAAAGTTCAATTGCCGTCTTGAAAGTGCTGTTACCACTAGCAGAGATATCCATACCAACAACGGGAATATTGTTCGCTAATGCCTCTAGAGCAAAGCGCCATCCCAAAACGCTCTTTCCTGAGCCGGAAGTACCTGTAATTAGAGCGCGTCCAATCTGCTGGTGAAATAAGTCAACATAAATAGGCTTGCCACCACGACTGGTAAGGAATTCCACACCTTGTTTATCGATATCCTTGGGGACAGTTAAAGGCATGATTCCAGCCACAGTATGGGTATCTAAAGTTATTCTGCGTTCGCTGAGATTACCTCCGTGCAGCAACCATTTGCAGGTAATCGGCAGAGTTTGCAGCCAAATTTCCCAAGCAATATTACGCTCTCGAATGACTTTGGCAGTCTCAAAACTGTTAGCCAATAAGTTGCAAGCGTGGGTTAACTCTTGGGCACTGTGACGATAAACTAGAAATACAGGCGCACAGTGCAACGCTTTTGTCCCTTCATAAAGTCGTCGTTGGGCTTCAAAGGATTCCTCCTGTTTGATTTCCGCTCCAACGTCCCGTCCTTGTCCTTTGGTTATGGCTAAAGTACGGGCTGTTTTGGATTGTTTTGCCTGACGCGCCAGGTTGTCTTGGATAAAGAAGTCATTGCTGCGGCTAATTTCAACCCAAGCTTCTGTATCGTGGACGTAGCTGGAAGCAAGGATTTTCCAGACCCACTTTAGCTGGTCTTGGGCATTAGACCAACCAACGGGGGGATCTGTTACGACCATGACTCCACAAACCTTGCTTTTACCTCTCAGGTAAACTCGGTCATTATCTCCCCGATGTTCGGGACAAGCAGAACGTCCCTGTTGTCCTTCAATCAGTAATGTACAAATGTGTTTGTCGGTGGTTAGGGTTTCCGTTAACTCCAGTCCCGTCTCAGTCTCCTTCAGTGTAATAACTTGAGGAATAGGAGGTGCTGCACCCTCATTAAATCGATTCCAAAGCCACTGCCACAAATCTGTAGCACTGCAAGGTGTTACTTCTAAGCCAATTTTGGTATTGAGCAGTAATTCCCACTGGATAAATCCTTGCTGAAACCCTTGCAGTAATAGCTTTTTAAAAAACTCTTCTTGGTAAATGCGCTTATTCCCTGTAATTTGTTCAACTGCCCAAGAACCGAATTTTCTACATTTTTCAATCAATCCACCCACGAAATCCTTTTGCTGTGAACCAGCTTCATCATCGCTTGTCCAAGTACAGAAGGCGATTTGGTTCCAGATTTGGCGAGAACCTGCTTCCTTGAGTTGTTCCACCCGCAATTGCTCGTTGCGAAGCAGCACAGAAACTGGTTTCAAGTGGCAATCGTCTGCTAAGGCAGTTAGTGGGGTTTGGCGTTTCTGGGGTACTTCCTTGGCAGAGCCTGTTCGTAGGGGATACGACTCGGTATCATCACTATAACAGCCTGTACAAAAGGTAATTTTTTCACCAGGGGGTAGTTCTTTCAAACCCTCTTCGATAGAGCGGGTAAATTCGCTGACCTCATTTTCATGCAGTATGTCATGCAGTCCAGCGATGCGGAACCCAAACACGAGTTGATACTGAGAGTTGCCTTTATCCAATAACAGGGCAGCCACTTCACGATCATCTTTCTTAATTTCTGCAATACAGCAGATGTTTACCTCATTTTGGAAGGGCATGAACTTACTTTTGCCTTTATATTGATTCGGTACAATCAGTGGCTTGAATCGAATTTGCACTTGCGAGTCTGCGTAACGCCGACGTACCCAAGCGGGTCGATATTCAGGAATTGGTGAGATGTAAATACTGTTACTATTGCACCACTCTGTTCCCGGTGGATTACGCCATCGATCTAAAAACTGATGGGGCTGTTTGCCTGTGAGAATCCACCAACTGATAATTAGCCAGAAGGAGGTGGCAAAGAACCAACCCATACCCAAACTGAGTAAACCATTGGTGAGAACATAGCAAACTACAATGATGGCAATCCAAGGAAGTAGCTGTTCAGCCGGAATTGGCCCAATGCTGGCTTGCTTGCCTAGAATCCGATTGACTTTGATGAATTCTCGATTGTCTTGTGCCATATTTGTGTAATTCTCTGGTGCTGCATTAATAGTCTGTCAACCAAGAAGTAACAAGTGAAGATAAGGGAGAGAATAAGACTTTTCTTCTTGTCATGAACCTCTCAAAGTTGCTTTGAGTAACTATTAGCAGGATTTTTCAGCTTTTCCAAAATTTCTCAATAACTGACACCGCCTAAATTTTCTGAACAATATGTTATGAATCTGCCATCTTTGACAGCCCTATTTAACAAGAAATAATTCAGGAGTCATGAGTCAGAAGTCATGCTGAATTCTGTAGGAGTGGTAGATGAATGGTGAAACACTACACTAAATCTGCATAAGCTGTCGCGTCTTTACTTTTCCAAAACATTCTCGATATATCAAGGGTTACGGTTGACAAAAAGTGCAAATTGTAGGTGCGACAGCTTATTGAGTGGTCAAGTTTCATAGTGGCGAGTCTAAGAGGAAAGTGACGCTACTTAGTAGTTAACAGATACCAACTGCGAGGGCTGCCGTTGCGATTTTCCGCGCTCATCCCCCACTGATGAATTCTGACGAATATTTTCTGACTTCTGAATTCTTATTTAGTGGGTATAAAATTCAAGTTGGGTTTAGTTTATGGCTGTTGTTCCTGTGCCATTACCGACAAATATGAAAGTGATGACATCAATGGCAATTACGATGGAGAACGCTAGACCAACTTGAGTAACAATCGGCCGCCAGTCGTTACCTTGCTGTGCTTGGTTATAGGCAAATAGAGAAGCAGCAGCAACCAGCAGCAAGAATGCACCTCGGATGAGGTTAAATGTCAAACCAACAACGTTTGTATCCAAAGTGCTAGTAGAACCGCCTCCTGCTTGGGAACTTTGTTGGGCTAGATTGTTGAAGAAGCTTTCTAACCCGCTTAAGAAAATAGCTTGGGCTGGAGTTGTAAAGGTATCAAGTAAAGCGGTAACAGTTATAATGGCGGCAACAATATGCCAAAAGCGAATTTTTCTACCTAAATACTTTTCTAGAATTGGTACTGTCCGAATTATGTACCCAATACTCAAGAAAACAATGGTGGCACATCCCAAAATACTGACGAATATGGGTTTGGTAGCTAACAAATAAATTCCAATCGCAAGACATAGTAAAATGAAAAGTAAGTCTGTGCGGTTGATTTTCAGGTTTCTCAAGTTGGTTGAAAATTGACGAGATGGCAGCAGTTTGAACTGAGAAATGTGAGATTTTGTGTTGTTCATTTTTCTATTCTCGGTAGAATTAAACTTGCATTTCTGGTTTGCTGGCTTTTCTTTGAGTTTGTTTCTGGTGTTGTTTTGCAGTATCTTTATCAGTCTGGGCTTGGGTAGAGCGAGTTGATTGCTGATTGTCCAGTAGCGCGTCTATCTCACGCAGGGGAATGCTGCACTGCAAAATCTCCGGCGGCTGCCCTGGTACTAAAACGGCATCAAGTACTTGTTCATCGTTACGATTAGGGTTAAATCCTTGAAGTAGCTGTGTACCATTGGGCAGTTTTACTACTTCAAACTCGTACTTGACTTTGCCCTTTTCAGTCCAGGTGAATGTCGGTTCATTGTTGCTGTTAAATCGGTTAGGTAGTTGTTCTTGAAATTTTTGAATCAATGCTTGGGTACTGGCTTTTAGGGCGTATTCTTCTTTCGACTGTGGCAGTTTGCAGATGCCAGTCTTTTCATCAGGGCTAAGATTGTCTTGTGCGATCGCCCACTTTCCCTGAGTGCGAGTACCAGCAAAGAGTGTTTCACCTTGGGTATTTTCTAAGGCGATCGCTACCTGTTTGTCCTGTGCTTCTACCCATAAAGTTTTGTTACTGGAAACGGCGATACCTGCTTGGGGTGATTGGTCAAATAATTCACCAGCAACTTTGGCAAACCCCACTAAAGCATCAGCACAGGCAGCTTGTTGTTGCTGTGCTTGGCGTTTCGTCAGATGTTCTAAAATGTCAACGTCTGCTGGTGGCTGGTTAGCAGAGTTAGGTTGGACAATATCTGCATCAGTTTCTGACTCGACAACAGTAGAATTATTTTGTCGTGCTGCCATCTGTTTTTCCAATCGGCTAACTACCATTTCTAAACGGTCAAGTCGCTTGGAGAGAACTTTCAGGTAGGCTTCAATTTGGTCAAGCTGTTCGCTGACGCTGGCATCCTTATCTAATTCAAATGGTTGTGATTGGTATTTGGGGTCTAGTTTGTCACCAAGATTGTCTACTTTCGAGCCGATTTTGGTAGCAGCTACAGCCAGTGGATTTTCTGCGGCTGATTTTTCAGATACAGTTTGAAAATCTTGAGACTTTTGAGACTCTGGTGAGTCCGGCTTTGCTTCTTGCAAGCGACTGGCTATGTTATCTACGCGGTCATTCTGCTGTTGCAGTTCTTTGAGAATTCGTTCAAGCCGCTTTTCATCAGCCTCGGCTGCTAGCTGTTCCAAAACACCTTGTCCTACCGCAATTCCCAGAGATGCCAGTTGTCCTGCTAATCCTGCTAAATTCACTCCATTCACTTCTCGTCCATTGGTGGCAGCTGTGGCACTTAAACGCGAAGCTTCGTCCAAAGGTTCTCTGGATTTGGAGTTTTTAGCAGCAGTTTTATTGGTATTAGCTCTGTTCTGAGTTTTAGAGGATGTTTTAGGCTGAGAATTAGTTTGGGTTTTAGTTGAAGTTTTGGCTTGAGTTTTAGTTTGGGCTGCGCTAATACGACTAACAGATGGTTCGTCTTCTTCATCTAAGTCATCTAGGTCGTCTAGTTTAGTGTTTAAATCATCATTTAATAGGTCGTCTAGTTCGTCGTTTATATCATCTTTTTCTTCATCTAAATCGAGTAGGTCATCTTCTAATTCATCATCGAGATCGTCTAGTTCTGTTTCAGCAAAACCGCAAATTTCAGCAATGTTAGAAGGGGTGAAGTAGTTTTCATCTTTGCTGGTAATTCCTTCGAGGTTTTTAATCAGGTACTTACCACTGGTTCTGTGATTCGGATCATTGGTGAGGTAGAAGCGATAGCCTCTAATCTCGTCATCATCCCCACCTCCTACACAAAGTTCTACTGTGATAGGGGCTTTACCCGATTCCTGGCTGTAGTTTTCTACATAGGCTTTAAAGTCTTCGTGGGACTGGATAGAATCATCCTGAATTGAGGATGCGATCGCTTTATCCAGTATGTTTTCAATATGGCGGAGTTTGCGGCGATCTGTCAGGTTTTCCCATGAGCGATTTTGAGAATTTTGTCTTTGCTTAGGTTTGGTCAGTGTTTTGGTAGCCATAGGTACTCAAAGCTGATTGCCTTAGCAGTTAGCCTAACAAGGCTTGATCTGGAAGCAGCTAGACCAAATGGCGATTTATAAGTTGTCCAGTTGGCTAATCTTGACAGTTCGCAGTTTTATGAACAAATATCCTTAAGCTAATTTTCTCACATAACTCAGAATAAACAACGTTTGGGAAAATCATAAATCATTTAAGTGTTTCATGTTTTTGTATAGCTACTTACTTTCTTATTGAAAATAGAAATTGAAGCTAGGCAAGCAGTAATTGCATCAAGGAATTTCCGCCTATAATGTTCTAGTAAAGTTTACTAGAATAATTTTGTCTACTACCAACTGTCAGATGAACAGTACAACACAACCATTACCACCCCCAGGTGGGATTGATCCTCTCTCACTACCATCTGTCTCATTAGGAAATCGGGCGACACTTCCAGCAGTACCAGCAGTCTACTTCTGCATAGGGGCAGACAACAAAATACTGTATATAGATTCCACACTAAATCTAAATCAAAAGTGGATTGCCAATAGTCAATATAGTCATCTCGCGGCGATGTCCGATGTTCGGATCGCGTGGTTGTTAGTAGATGAGCCTGAAAACTTGGAAGGTATAAAACAAGCCATGATTGAGTATTGGGAACCAACACTTAATGACTGGCGCTACAAACTACAGCTGATTCAAGATTTAACTATCGACGGGTGGCATGATTTCCAAAAGGTGAACTTAGAAATTTGGGCTATGTACAGAGATGCTGTGATGCCCACGCCTGCGCCTGAAAATATTGCTGCTGCTTACAGAAACGAGATTAGAAATAAGGCAGAAGAATTTAGAAAGGTCAAGTCTCAAGAGCGCCGCCAACGACTTGACCAGCTGCGGGCTGAGGTACGAGAACTAGAGAGCAGTGGATTTGTACCCCCAGCTGGTTGCTACCTCAGCACTTACAAAGTGAAAAAACTCTACGGCTGCTATGAATACTGGAAATTGTGGAGTCATTACCCAGTGTTCCCGGCAAAGATGAACGACAAGCAAAAAGCGTTCTGGTTAAGCCAGGGCAAGGACTACCAGAAAAGCGGCAAGGTTAAAACCATGCATCTAGGGAAGCCTGACACCTTGGCATACAACGTAGCAATACAAGGGTTAGCAACCCGTAGGCGTATTGAGGCATTGCAGCGAGAAATTGAAGTGCTGCTATGGAGTTTTGACGATGAGAGCAAGGAATAAACATAAACCCAACCCATATTGTTCTAGTAAGCTTTACTAGAACAATATGGAAAGGCGCACACCAAGAAAAGCGATGTCTTTGTCGTTGGTGCAGCCTAAGAAGAGAAGTGCGGGCTATGCCTACACAAGTACTACTCAGAATTGTCCACATTTAGTTTGATTTTGAAATATTGTCGCTTTAGCTTCGAGTCGCCACGATTTGCATACTGGTTAGATTTTTCAAAAATGGTTATCAGTCCGCGTTTCTCCATTTCCTTAAAAAACCACTCCCATCTGGCCAAGTCCTCTGGTGTAGCAGTAAATCGCAAATCGTTAATTTCACCCATCAGCATCACCCCATCTGACTGTATCTAAGAACTCAATAGCATCACTTCCCCAGGTGTCGGCGAAAATAGAAGGTTCGTGTCACCAGGTGCAGCCTTGTAAAGTTTTGTAAAAATGACCGATTTTTGAGGGGTAATTGATAAGAAATACAAATGAGAACTTTGCCTAGTTTGTCTCCTTTTAGGCAAAGTACAATGAAAATATAGACCTCAGCATGAGGACTTGACCCATGCTATCTATCACTATCCAACATCCATTTTCGGCAAAGATATTTTCTCAAAATACTCCGCCATCCAAAAAATCATCTATCAGGGAAAGAGAATATCTGCGGCCATCAGAAGTCAACGCCATGATTTCTGCTGCTCAAAAAGTAGGTCGTCATGGTGTTAGAGATGGAGCAATCATTTTATTGATGTTTCGTCACGGACTAAGAACTGCCGAATTAGTGGCTTTGAAATGGTCGCAGATAGATTTAGTAGGAGGTTATATAGAAATACATCGTGTCAAAAATGGTCATGATAGCATTCATCCTCTACGTTCTCCCGAATTGAGAGCTTTGCGTCAAATTCAAAGAGATTACCCCGATTCGAGTTACGTTTTTGTATCCGAACGCAAAGCACCTCTATCAACCCGTTCAATCCGTCATATCATAGCCAGAGCGGGAGAAATTGCTCAAATCGCTTGGACAGTTCATCCTCATCAACTACGTCATGCTTGTGGCTACTATTTAGCTGCCCAAGGTCATGATACCAGAGCAATTCAAGACTATTTAGGACATAAGAATATACACCACACAGTTCGTTATACTCAAATGTCACCTCAAAGATTTGAAAAGTTCTGGAGGGATTAAGCAACCAGTTGTTGTGTCAAACCAGCAATTCTCTCGTTGAGATCAAGCTTAAATGTACCATAGGGATTGACATGACTGAAAATCAAAGGAGTAATTGCTCTTTTATCGACTTCAGTTAACTTTTGCTGCCAATGTTTCTGCTCCAGTACACTCTGAATCATCAAAGTATTCACATAGACCAAACATATCTGCAAAAGATGCAAAGATAAAACCGATAACTCCTGACTTTCCAAGCGATTAGAAGCAAACTCTCCACCCTTACCGTAGAAGATAAAAACAGGGCGAACGCATCTTATTTACTAATAAAAACTAAGAAAACGTGAGTTCGGGATAAGAAAGGGGCAAAACAGGTAGGCTGAAAGTGCTAAATTCTCATCCATCTGCTTGCCCTATGTTCACTCTAGAAGAACTATTCTGTTCTGTCGATGACTTCTGTCAAACCTTTGAACCACAGTGGGAGCGCCAACTGTTGGGTAATGGGCTGCAAAAAAGAAAGCGCGATCGCAGTCTATGTTTGAGCGAGATCATGACAATTCTGATCGGCTTTCATCAGTCTTGTTACCGGAATTTCAAAGCCTATTACCAGGATAAAGTACAGGTTCAGTGGCAAGCATACTTCCCCGGTTTGGTCAGCTACCATCGCTTTGTGGAATGGATGCCTAGTACCCTGTTGCCTTTGTGTGCTTATCTGCGCTCCTGTTTTGGCTCCTGTACAGGCATCAGTTTTTTGGATTCGACCAGTCTCAAAGTCTGTCACAATCGGCGGATCAATCAACATCGGGTGTTCCAAAATCTAGCTGCTCGCGGCAAGACTTCAGTTGATTGGTTCTTTGGCTTCAAACTCCATGTAGTGGTCAACGATCGTGGAGAATTGCTGAATGTTGTGCTGACTCCAGGAAATACCGATGACCGTATCCCCGTGCCCAAATTGCTGCAAATGCTATTCGGCAAAGTGTTTGCGGACAAGGGCTATGTCTCTCAAAAATTAGCAAAACAATTATTCGAGAGTGTTGGGATACAACTAATCACCAAACTCAAACGTAACATGAAAAATCGCTTCATGTCCTTGAGCGATCGCCTGTTGCTCAGGAAACGCTCGATCATTGAGACCATCATTGACCAGTTCAAGAATATCTCCCAGATTGAGCATTCCCGTCACCGATCGCCTGTCAACTGCCTAGTCAACATTGTCTGCGGTTTAATCGCTTACTGCCACCAACCTAAGAAGCCTGCGATCGCCATCGATCACAATTTGCTTTCTGGCACCTCATCTTAACCCGAACTCACGTTAAGAAAGATTACAAAATGACATAGATAACTGTAAAAGTTGATGGAATGATAAGCAAAGTAAATCAAACTTGTTGTGAAAATACCAATTAGTTTATCTTCGTCTGAATGAGCAATTCATTAATAAGAAAACTATTCAATTAGGGGGTACATAAAAGTATATTTATCTAGAAAATCGATAAATCTTTAATATGAAATATTCAATTCAATTTTTGATGTACTATTTTAAGCTAATGCTAAAACTCTTAGTAAATAGTCGTTATCCATCGCTGCGAGGAACTGTTTATTTTTGATTCCTCGTTTTACACGCTTCTCTTGACCTAAAAGGTTGACCGCAATCTGCCTTATAACTGCAAAATTCTGTGGTGCATTGTCTTTTCTAATTCGACAATCATCTTCTCTTAAAGCTACATCCAATACCCAGTGCAGTGAATTTTCAATCCCCCAATGGCTACGAACAGAATTACCAAACTGTTTAGCTTCTCCTTGAAGACTACTTATAAAATAACGAGTTTCAACCTCTGTTTTACCGTCTACTTTTCGTACAGATTCTACCATCCCAACACTATTAAAGTTTGACCAAGCTGATTCTGGGTCAAGTTGTTTTTGAATCTCAGATAACATCAGATAATGCCGAATCTCCTCACGACCATGCCCCTTATCTTCTGTTTTATATGTACTATGCTCAATTCCTTCAAACCCTTTACTTATCGCTGTTATAAATAATGATTCAACTGAATCATAAAGATTGCCTTGGTTCTTTTTCAAAGTAATTACATAATCTGCTGATTGCTCTGTAATTAACTTCACAATCTCTTTCTGGCAGCCAATTGCATCAATTGTCACGATACATCCAGATAGATCTAATACTTTTAATAATTCTGGAATTGCCGTGATTTCATTCGATTGAGAGTCTACCTTTACCTGCCCCAACACTAATTTATTTGTAGTTGCCCATGCACTTACCATTTGAATTGCGCTCTGGTCACTATTTTGAGCCCTTGAACCACATAAAGTTTTCCCGTCAATTGCAACAACCTCGCCATCAGTTATTTTGTGCACTGATTTCACCCAGTTTAAAAAACATAACTGAAATTCCTGCGGATTAATTAGAGCAAACACCCGCGCAAATGTATCGTGTGATGGTATACCATTTGGTAGCTCCAAAAACGTTTTTAACCACTCATACTTCGTGCAGCCATACAGTTCAATTGCCACCCAACTGTCCGCCCCACATATCACCGCACAGATAGCAATAGTCAAAATATCAATTAACTTGTGCCGCTTCGTGCGATCTATTCTTGGATCTGACATCACAGCAAAATGGTCGGCAATGGTAATTTTAGCCTTGAGTTTCACGCTTTGTTGGGGCTAGGTTCTACTTTTACTATGACTCTACCATCAATGAGCGATCGCTCAACCTCCCTGACACACGCGACCAAGCTTTTTTAGTAAGCATGTACTACATTTAGATGCGTTCGCCCTGGTTCTGACAGACTGATTTGTCCAACATCTAAATTTTTAAAATTATCTAGAGTTTTTGAGACTAGGTTTCGCGTGAAAGCTAATCCATTATCTATGCCGTTAAATGAATTTGTTTTAGAGTCATACATCAAATTTTCAGATTTCCTATCCCAATTGCCAATAAAAGTATCAAATGCTGCG
>NZ_LAHA01000076.1 GCF_002608075.1 Nostoc linckia z4 | reverse complement strand
CTTTACCCTTTCCCCTTTCCCCTTTMCCCTTTCCCCTTTACCCTTTCCCCTTTACCCTTTCCCCTTTCCCCTTTACCCTTTCCCCTTTCCCCTTTCCCCTTTCCCCAGTCCCTAAGCATCTAGCATAGACATCCATCATCATGAATTTGATTTACTTTGTTTTACGTTCTGCTTGGGGTATGGTAGCGATCGCCATCGTTACTGGATTCTTGAGTGGTGGTAGTAGTGCTGGTTTGATTGCTTTGATTAGCCGTGCTGCTAGTAGTGGTAGTCCTGAGGGTTTCACATCTATCGCTTGGGGTTTTGCTCTTTTGGCGATAATTGCATTGATTACCAGTATTATTTCCCAAGTGATGCTGATTCGCCTTTCTCAAAATGCAGTTTTAAAGTTGCGAATGCATTTGAGTAGGCGAATTCTGGGTTCTGAGTTGAGTCATTTGGAAGATTTGGGTAACCCCAGATTATTGGCAACTTTAACTGAGGATATTCAAGCAGTTGCTAATGCTGTTTATCAAATGCCTTTTTTGTTTATTAATTTAGCGATGGTTGTGGGTTGCATAGCATATATCACCTGGCTTTCTTGGTTGGTATTGGTGATGGTTTGTGCTATTTCCATAGTAGCGATCGCTAGTTGCCAGTGGCTATTAACTGAAGGTAGGAAATTTTTAGCTCTGGCTCGTGATGATGAAGACAGACTGTTTAAACATTTTCGCACCATTACCGAAGGCATCAAGGAACTGAAGCTTAATTATCTGCGCCGTCAAGTTTTTTTAGAAGAAAAACTCCAAGGCACTGCTAATGAATTTCGCCATCATAATGTGAAGGGTTTAACTCTTTTTGCTACCACTTCTAGCTGGGGTCAATTGATTTTCTTTTTTGCCATTGGTTTTGTTTTATTTGTGCTACCTCATTTATTATCTATTAATACCACAACTCTTTCTGGATATATTTTGACTTTTACTTACTTGATGTTACCAATGGATAACATCATTAGCAAACTTCCTCTTTTGAGCAAAGCGGGTATTGCTTTACAAAAAATAGATTCATTGGGTTTATCTTTAGCTACTCGTTCGGAAGTAGCTACTATTCCACCTGCCATGAAAACTTCCTGGCAGACATTAAAATTCAACAATATCACATACACCTATGACACAAATCAAGAAGACAATAGCTTTATCTTCGGCCCCATCAACATTACGTTGTATCGTCAGGAATTAATTTTTATTGTTGGCGGTAATGGTAGCGGTAAATCTACCTTAGCAAAATTAATTACTGGACTTTATATTCCAGCTAACGGCGAAATTTGGTTTGATGACGAATTAATTAATCAAGAAAACCGCGAATGGTATCGGCAACATTTTTCTGTGGTATTTTCCGATTTTTATTTATTTGACGAACTTTTAGGGTTAAAAAATGCCAATTTAGATACTCAAGCGACAAAATATATTAAACAACTGCAATTAGGCCACAAAGTAAAAGTCGAAAATGGACAACTTTCTACCACTGCTCTTTCTCAAGGACAACGCAAACGCTTAGCTCTACTCACAGCATACTTAGAGGATAGACCAATTTATCTATTCGATGAATGGGCAGCAGATCAAGATCCAATATTTAAAGAAATATTTTATACTCAACTTTTACCAGAACTGCGATCGCGTGGTAAAACAGTCTTAGTAATTAGCCATGACGACCGCTATTTTCATTTAGCAGACCGAATTATCAAACTTGATTACGGACAAATAGAATATGACAAAAAATAAAATGTTGACTGTGGACGGTTGACGGTTAACAGTCAACAAATCCTAACATTTGTACATTTGCCAAATAAAATCAATGTCTGAGCAAAAATCCCTCAATCCCTGGAACTACAAACCTTGGTGGTGTCAACCCTGGTCTATACTTCTTACTGGTGTGACGCTAATTGTTGGTAGCTGGTTATTATTTAAAACTATCTGGTTCACAGTTCTTGTTTCCATCCCCATAGCCTCCTGGATGGGATTTTTTATATTAATTTGGCCGCAACTAATTATTCGTAGTGGAATTTTAGAATCTTATAACAATTCGGAACGTGTTGACTGTTGATTGTTTAGGACTTACGCAACGCCGATATTGTCATTGCGACCGTAACGGAGTGTAGGGAAGCAATCCCAGCGTCAGGGGGTATTACTTCTCTACAAGACGCTGTGCGTAGCTTGCTTCTGGGTAGGAGTACGCTATCGCTCGTAATGACCCAATTACGTTATTTTTGCGTAAGTCCTAAATTAGTCATGATTCCCACAGCCATTGCACCCCACCCCTTAATCCCCTCAGAGCCTGCGGGGAGGGGAGACAAAGCGTAGCTTTGGCTCTTTGGGGTTTTTCAGGGTCTACGCATGTTTATAGTAATCAAAATATCAAGCTTTGACGAAGAACTCTTAAAATTTTATAAGTTTTGATAATTTTTAGCCGATATCAATCATTTTCAACCTGGCTTTGGGCACAAGACCTTGTAAGCATCTACATATTCAGGGAAATTGCATATTCAAAGCTAGAGTGAAATGAACAACAGAGCAGACCGAAGGCATGAAAGACATAATAATGCAATAGAATATCTCTGTACAAGATTCAACCGAATTTTTATTTCCGTTGCAGAGATGTTTTTATGGTGCAGGTTTGACCTTCGAGAAAGAATCCTGCGTTTATTGCAAAACTTTCAGCCCAGCGGACTTTGTTGTCTAAAGTTGAGAGCCTCATCAGTGAAATCCCGACCTGCTCCTTTACCTGAAAATGAAGCAGAAAGGCTCAAAGCATTAGAGGATTACAATATTCTCGATACTCTCCCAGAACAAGGATTTGATGACCTGACTGCTCTTGCTACCTACATTTGCAAGACTCCAATTGCTTTAATTAGCTTAATTGATAGCGATCGCCTGTGGATTAAATCCAAAGTGGGACTAAAAGTTAGGGAAATACCCAGAGATTGGGCTTTTTGCTCTCATACGATTTTGCAACCCCAGAAAATATTAGTAGTTAACAACGCCGTTAAAGATGAGCGCTTTGCAAATAATCCTTTAGTTAAAAATAATCCCAAAATTCGTTTTTATGCTGGTGTACCGCTAGTTACATCCAATGGATTTGCTGTGGGGACATTGTGTGTCATCGATATGATTCCGCGTCAGTTAAATGACCGACAATTAGACGCCTTATATCGCCTCAGTCGTCAGGTTGTCGCTCAAATGGAACTCATCCAAGAAATTCACAACCGCAAACAAGCAGAAATCGAAGGAAGACAGTTATCACTAACCGATGAACTAACAGGATTGCATAATCGGCGTGGCTTTTTTCTACTAGCAGAACAACAATTAAAAATTGCTCACCGCATGAAACTTCTATGCTGGGTAATCTTCATCGATTTAGACGGACTAAAACAGATTAATGACAGCCTTGGTCACGATGTCGGTGATGCCTTAATTATCGATGCTGGTCAACTACTCAAGCAAAGTTTTCGTAAGTCCGATATTGTTGCTCGTTTAGGTGGAGATGAGTTTATTATTTTCATTTCCAGCTATTTCAAAGACGCAGAAAATATCCAAATACATTTGCAAACAAACATTGCCAACTTCAACCAACGGCAAAACCGTAGCTATCAAATTTCCATGAGTATGGGAATACAGCGTTACTCACCAGAAACCAATATGTCATTAGAACAACTCGTCGCCAGATCTGACGAGTTAATGTACGCTCATAAACGTCTCAAGAGACAATCTCTTTTGTAACTTACATACTGCAAGGGGAAAGGGGAAAGGGAGTAACGCGATTTTGTGAGATCATCATAAAGACAGCAGGAGAGCAGGGGGCAGGGGGCATGGAAAAAGAACCAATCAAAAGTCATGAAGATCTAGAAGTATACAAAATGGCATTTGATGTCGCCATGAAAATCTTTGAACTGTCAAAGAAGTTTCCCATAGAGGAAAGATATTCGTTGACTGACCAAATTCGTAGATCATCACGCTCTGTTTGTGCTAATTTAGCCGAGGCATGGAGAAAGCGTCGTTATGAGGCAGCTTTTATCGCTAAATTGAATGATTCTGAAGCAGAAACAGCATAAACTCAGACTTGGCTCAAATTTGCTGTGAAATGTGGTTATTTAGACGTTGATACAGGCAGAGAACTTTATGGAGTTTACAACCGAGTTCTAGGCATTCTGGTGACTATAATCAACAATCCATCTCCCTGGCTTATAAAACACTAATTTCTAGTCTCCCTGCCCCCTGCCCCCTGCCCCCTGCCCAAACGAAAGCATCTCACTTTTTCGCATCGCTCCCAGGGGAAAGGGGAAAGGGTAAAGGGGAAGGGGGAAAGGGGAAAGGGTAAAGGGTAAAGGGTAAAGGGATAAATTTAACCTTTCCCCCGGTTGGTGAGCTTGTCGAACCATACTCCTTTCCCTTTCACCATGCCCCATGCCCCATGCCCAATGCCCCATGCCCAATGCCCAATGCCCAATGCCCCATGCCCCATGCCCCATTCCCATCATTTTGCTTTTTCTTTCAGTTTCTCCAACAATTCAATTACATGCTGTTCAAATCCTTGATTGCGTTTTTCAACTGATTCAACAAAAGGTTGATCCAAGAAATTTAATACGTTACTACCTAATTGAATACCTAGAGGTTTTAAGTGTCCGCCTGTCAGATTTTCTAGAAATTCTTGGGGTGGTTTTTGAAGAATGTTAATAAACCAATCACAGGTTGATTTAGCAATATTATCTGATTTAAAACAAACCAAACCCATGATATTAAATAATTCACTATCCTGGATTAAATTCTGAGTTTGTTCGATGGTTGGTTTGACACCAAAACCCAGTTTATCGATGATATCTGCTAGAAATTGCGGACGAATGGCGCTAGCTGTATTGGTAATGGCAGGGGCTAATAAAATCGAAACTTGTCCTTTAATAAAGATGCTGTTAATTTTAATTTTTCGACCTACATAAGTATCAATTAATTTTTGGACTTCTATAATTTTGTATTTTAGCTCGTCAACAAGGGTGTTAATGTCTGCGATTACACTTTCAATTTCTGACTTATTCGCAGTGGAAGATAGTAAATTGCTAAGAAATTTTTCTCTAGCTTCAGGTTGTGGAGGTAAAGCACTAAATCCTTCTAATAGCGAGATATATTTACAGCCAAGGCTATGCCCAATCCAAGAAAAGTTTTTATCATCTAAATAAGCTTCATAGTCGTATCCTTCAACAGTTGCCATTCTCACAAGTTCTGGCAGAATTTCGTACTGCTCTCTCATGAGAAAGCCAGCTTCTACATAATGATTAAAAGTAAAATTAAACGGCAGAATAATAATTGTATATCCCTGCTCATATAAAGATTGCAGCAGATACCGATAGAAAAACATGGGAAAAAACGTACCAAAGAAAGCCCCCGCAATAAATTGAATCACCCCTTTAGGTTGTGGATGAAGAGCAACCCAACTGTGGGAAACCGGCTTAAATCTCAATTTTAGACTCATATTATCCTTGACTTATTTGTAGGTATATGCTGAATCTACAAATTGAGATTGCTGTTTTTCGGATTTTTTGATAGATGGCTTAAAATTGTTGATTGTTGACGGTTCACAGTCAACAGTCAACAATTTACTCCTCGTTTCCGGTGGTCTCAATGATAAGTCTTTAACCGCACACGATGATGATTAACCTACGCCCTGCTACCTCTGCTGATTTGGATTTGTTACGATACTGGGATGAAAAACCTCATATAATTTCCTCAGATCCTAACGATGACTGGGGTTGGGAAGTGGAACTCGAACGCACTCCCGATTGGAGGGAGCAATTGATTGCTGAAATTGATGGTCGTCCCATCGGATTTATGCAGATCATCGATCCCGCACGTGAGGATAGTCACTATTGGGGTGATGTAGCCGAAGATATTCGCGCCATTGACATTTGGATTGGAGAAGAAACTGATTTGGGCAAAGGCTACGGAACAAAAATGATGCAGCTAGCAATTAGCCGATGTTTTGCAGACTCATCTGTAACGGCCATACTTATCGATCCTCTGGCTAGTAATACTCGCGCCCACCGTTTTTATGAACGTCTTGGCTTTCAATTTCTCGAACATCGAAGATTTGGTGAAGATGAGTGCTTTGTTTATCGCCTTAGTCGAGAAAATTGGCATCATTAGAGCAATTTTGGATTTTAGATTTTGGATTTTGGATTACAGGAGTTTTCATCTATTTGAACCACATCTGTCGTAGGGGCGCAAGGCTTTGCGCCCGTACCGCGTGGTCTATTTACCTGAAAATTGCTGTAATATCATGTCCGCATAATTATACCGATTCAAAAAATGTTTGCGACAGATACCCCACCCGCCTGACGGCACCCTCCCCTTGCCAACTACGGTGTACACACAAGTCTTGAAATTACACCTCACACTTGGTTTCGTCGTCTATCCCTAAGCTGTTGGATCGCTCCGAAAGCCTGTCATTGCGAGGAGGAACGACGAAGCAATCGCAAAAACCACGGGATTATGCGATTACTTCTCTACGAGACGCTTCGCGAACGCTTCGCTCGTAATGACAGTTAAAATGGTCTTTACGGCTTGAAACCCTTACAGATAGTACTTGTGTGNCACAAGTCTTGAAATTACACCTCACACTTGGTTTCGTCGTCTATCCCTAAGCTGTTGGATCGCTCCGAAAGCCTGTCATTGCGAGGAGGAACGACGAAGCAATCGCAAAAACCACGGGATTATGCGATTACTTCTCTACGAGACGCTTCGCGAACGCTTCGCTCGTAATGACAGTTAAAATGGTCTTTACGGCTTGAAACCCTTACAGATAGTACTTGTGTGTACACCGTAGCCCCTTGCCAAGGGGAGGGTTGGGGAGGGGTCTTGTCTATGTGTTGCATTATTTTTTCAAATTGGTATTAGTTATGATTCCCCTCCCCGAAGTTCGGGGACTAGATTAAGGGGTGGGGTTTTTCAGGTTTAATAAGTAATCAAGCGGACATGACATGACTATCCGAACTTGATATTAAGGTTGCATCGGTTTACCGCCGAGTGCGAAAACCTTGTTTTCCATTCACTTGGTCAAAGAGGACATCGTATTTATCAAAAAATGCAATTCCAGGATTGACAAATATACTCACTGGTGATTTTGGTGAGATATTCAAATTCCAGCGATTAAATCCGTCACGGTTTCCTGGTGTCAGGCTGTAATCAAAAATGCCATTTATTGCTAGTTTCACGGTATTTGCTGAAGCCAGTACTCCTGGTTTGAGTTTTCCTGCTGTGGAAGCTGACTTGAATTCAGCGAAAGCATTAATAGTTCCAGTATCAGCGATCGCTATGGCATTACAAGAATTTTTTGCAGAACTTCCAGCCAGAGTTAAACAAACTTTGCCCAGTCGAGAGTCCCATTGATTACCAGCTACGCCATTAATTTGCGGCTGTTGACTCCAAGAGGCCATTTTAAAACCTGCTTGATTTTCAGGAGTTAAACCGAGAATAAGACTGCCATTTTTGTTAGTACCACCATTTCCCATGACAATATATCCGTTACTGAGATTACCTGGTAATTTTCTCAATGGGTTATAAGGAAGTGACTTTTCAGAATAGTTGACACCAATAACACCGGAAAATGGCGCGCCACTTTTTGCCGAACAATTGGGTTTTTGGGCAGTACATTGGCGACTGGTAACAACCTGTACGGGAATGGGTTCTGCGGCGGGAATTAAACCAAACCGGACATTAGTGTAAACTAATTCGCCTTCAAGGATAGTACCATCACTTAATACTTCCTTGATGTTTTGGCCTGTTCTGCGGATGGGAGCGTTACCTAAAAACTCTTTGGGGACTCTTAGTCCTGCTGAGCCTGTATCTAATAAAACACGTTTTGGTTGACCATTGGCGATCGCTACTTCCAGAAAATAACCGCGTCCCCGTTGACCCAAGGAAGGTTTTGGATACAAAGGCAAAGATACGGTGTTAAAAGTCGGCTTGCGGGGTGTGTTTTGAGAGATATCGCGGAATGCTGGATTCGGAAAAAGAGCCGCAAATGCCGATTGACGTTGGGCTGCTGGTTCAGGCGCGATATCCCAAAGACTTTCGTAGTAGAAAAAGCCGATACCTAAACCGCGCTGTTGGGCTGCTACAACCTGAGATTGGATTTGGGCTATGGAAACTGGGCGATTTCGTAACCCCGCCATGATCCCGATACCAGTCGGGATTACTTGTTGAGTTTCTAAAATTTCTGGGCGGGTAATTTGACCGATAAAACTTTCTAAATCATTACGATACACCTGCATAACCAATTCATCGACAATACCCAACCTAACCCAGTTGAGCCAGTCTTGCAGTTGTAGCTTGTAAGCAAAATCATAGTAATTGGGAGCCACAGAGAAGATAGCATTGGGTTTTTCGGCTTTTACACTTTGGTAGAGGTCTACCATAAAGGCACTCATTTTATCTGCCCGCCATTTTATCCATGCTTGGGCTTGGGGATTCGATGGAGGAGGATTGCCAGTTTCTTGAGTATATAGAGCAATTGTGTACTTATCGTAACCAAAATCTACGGGTAAACTCGTATGGTCGTCAAATTGAACGCCATCAGGATTGTATTTCGTAATTACTTCCAACACGAGTTCGCGGATAAAGTTTTGCACTTCTGGGTGAAAGGGATTCAACCAAGCTACTTCACCCGCAGCACTAATTGAAGTTTGGGTTCCATCTTGCTTTTGTGTCAACCAATCTGGATGCTGTGATGCAAGTTCCGAAGTTAAAGGAACCATGAAACCAAATTCAAACCAGGGTATTGCTAGTAACCCTTGGCTGCGCGCTTGGCTAATAATATCTGCAATGACATCTTGTCCCTCTGCTCCCTTAAAGAAAAAAGGAATACCCTTTTTCTGCATAATGGCACTGGGGTATTGTGTATAACCATCATTCCAGACTACGGGATAAACAGTATTAAAATTTAACTTTCGTAGTTGGCTCATGGCAGCTTGCACTTGTGAGCGATTTCGGAAAACACTAAAATCGTTACCACTTAGCCACACACCTCGAATTTGTTGACGAGGTATTTGGGCAACAGCAGGAGTAAAACTGTTGAGTTGCAATACTGCAAAGAATGATATTAGACAGAATAATAATGGCAGCAGACGTTTTCTTAAAAGCCACCAAGCCCGATTCAACCACTTGCTGAGACTTAATAGTATCCGTTTGTTTGCAGGTTTAAATAATAAGTTATTTAGAGTCGCATTAATTTCTGTGTTTTTTCTCCAAAAGTGAATTCTCATTACTTTTATTTACTCAACGTCGGTTAATTGGTTACATTTGATTCCATACAAATGTTAAATCGCTAT
Organism: Nostoc linckia z4; assembly: GCF_002608075.1. GTDB lineage: Bacteria > Cyanobacteriota > Cyanobacteriia > Cyanobacteriales > Nostocaceae > Nostoc > Nostoc linckia. The sequence goes on along the minus strand of NZ_LAHA01000076.1, from coordinate 30,047 downwards.
ACCAGGAAAACTGATACAGCAATTTAGCGGCAACATAGTTGACGGAGTTATCAGGTTAGTAGTGCCAGATAAGTAAAAATGATGACTGTTGAGTGATGACTGTTATTGTTAAATCGATGAATTTCAAACCTCACCAAAGTACTTTTGACGAAAAACTCAGCGCAGGTATTGGGCTGTTCCTTGGATTGCTGTTCATTGGGGGCGGTTTTTGGGTGCGTAACATAGTGGCGCACGAAATTGCAACGCTAAAAGAAACACGGGGTACTGTGGTGGACAGCATCAGTCGTCGCGAGCGCAACAGTGAGAACAATCAGGAAAAAGAAACCTATGCACCACTTATCGAGTTTCTAGCTAACGGTGAACCCACTCGCTTTACAGGTAGTTATGAGTCTTACCGCTCCAGCAACGGCAAGATAGTCGTGGTACGTTACGATCCTAAACAACCGATAAAGACTGCGCGTGTAGTGAACTCGCTTGAAGGCTTAGTACCTTGGGCAATGTTTGGTATGGGTGGATTAGCTGTTGTTTGTAGCCTGGGCGCATTTTTGCCTGTACGCTGGTCTTCTGGCGAGTAACCGGAAATTTAGTAATTTTATTCTGACTCCTGAATTCTGACTTCTGAATTCTTCTTCAAAAGTGTTTAAAGGTACATGATATTACTAAGAATTAGGCTTTTTTGATTTGCGTGGTGATTTTGGTGGCGTTCGGTGTGCGCCAAAGTATTTTTCACTACGGTAGCGCAACCACACCCGCAACACTTGAGGAATTTGTTCTTTTTGTTCCTTGCTCAGGGTATTGTAAAGGGCTAAGGCGCGATCGCGTTCGCCCCGACAAGCGGCATTGTTATGAGCATCCCAATAGCTGCGAGCGACTCTAATCCGCCGACAGACTTCTTTAATCAGCTCATCTTTGCTCAGTGGAGTATCTTGCTTGTTCATACTCAAATGCCAAAGACTATAAATTTATCATGCCATTGTTGAGTGTGAACCGTCAGCAGTCAACAATGAAATATTTTTTACTTCCAAGTCCCTATTTGTACAACCTTTGAAATCTTCACAAGTTTCTCAACTTCTTTTCTTAGTGTGAAAAGTAGATTCATGTTAATGAAAAGGCTGTAGGGAAAACGATGCTAATACTCTATCAACATACGCCTAATTATTTTGGGACATAGGGAATTATTTTGAGAAAATCTCTGTGGTTTAGTCACTGGTGCGGCTGAGAGAGTTTTACAGGTGTCAGAAGATGAACAAGAGAACCTTTGCAACCATAGATGGGAATGAGGCTGTTGCCCAAGTCGTCTATCAACTCAATGAAGTGATTGCCATTTATCCAATTACTCCTTCTTCGCCGATGGCTGAATGGGCAGATGCTTGGGCTAGTGAAGGAAAGTGTAATGTTTGGGGTACTGTTCCTTCGGTGGTGGAGATGCAGAGTGAAGCTGGTGTGGCTGGCGCTGTACATGGTGCTTTGCAAACTGGTTCGCTGACAACTACATTTACGGCATCCCAGGGATTATTGTTAATGATCCCCAATATGTACAAAATTGCTGGAGAACTTACACCTACAGTTTTTCATATTGCGGCGCGATCGCTAGCAACACAAGCCCTCTCAATTTTTGGCGACCACAGTGATGTTATGGCTGCGCGTAGCACCGGTTTTGCGATGTTGTGTGCTGCGTCAGTACAAGAAGCGCAGGATTTTGCTTTAATGGCAACACGGGCAACTTTAGAGTCACGAATACCGTTCCTGCACTTTTTTGATGGCTTCCGTACCTCCCACGAAATTAACAAAATAGAAACTTTAACAGCCGATGACTTGCGAGAATTCATTCCCGATGAATTAGTATTCGCCCATCGTTTACGCGCCCTCACCCCCGATAAACCAGTTTTGCGCGGTACAACACAAAACCCCGATGTTTACTTCCAAGCAAGGGAAACTGTCAATCCTTACTATTTAGCTTGTGCAGACATCACCGAAAAAGTTATGGATGAGTTTGCCCAAATGACTGGGCGACAATACCAACTATTTGAATACCACGGTGACCCAACAGCTGAAAGAGTCATTGTCCTGATGGGTTCTGGTTGTGAGACTGTACATGAAACAGTAGATTATCTTAACGCCACTGGCGAAAAAGTAGGGGTTTTAAAAGTACGACTATATCGCCCATTTGATGCAGTGCGTTTTGTCGCCGCTTTGCCAATAACTACCCGTACCATTGCTGTTCTAGACCGCACCAAAGAACCAGGCGCATCTGGCGAACCATTATATTTAGATGTAGTTGCTGCTATTCACGAAGTTAATTCCAAATCTCAAATCCCAAATCTCCAATGCATTGTTGGTGGTCGTTATGGTTTATCTTCTAAAGAATTCACCCCAGGAATGATTAAAGCTGTCTTTGATAACCTGGCTACCACCCATCCCAAAAATCATTTTACCATCGGTATTAACGATGATGTCACCCATACCAGCTTGAATTATGACCCGGAATTTAGCATTGAACCAAACAACATCATCAAAGCTATTTTCTATGGTTTGGGTGCAGATGGTACAGTGAGCGCTAATAAAAAATCTATCAAAATTATTGGTGAAGAAACAGATAATTATGCCCAAGGATATTTTGTATATGACTCTAAAAAATCAGGGTCAGTTACAGTTTCTCATTTGCGTTTTGGTTCCCAATTAATTCGGTCTACTTATTTAATTCATCATGCTAACTTTGTTGCCTGCCATCAATGGGAATTCATCGAAAAATTTCCTATCCTCAAAGATATCATTCAAGACGGAACATTTTTACTAAATTCTCCCTACGCAAATGATGAAATTTGGGAACGACTGCCGCCATCAATCCAAGAGCAAATTATTGAAAAACATCTGAAATTTTATGTAATTAATGCCTATAAAGTCGCCCGTGAAGCAGGCATGGCAGGGAGAATTAACACAGTCATGCAAGTGTGTTTCTTCGCCTTATCGGGTGTATTACCACGGGAAGAAGCGATCGCCAAAATCAAAAACTCCATCCGCAAGACTTACGGTAAAAAAGGCGATGAAATCGTACAAATGAACCTCAAAGCCGTAGATACCACCTTAGAAAACCTTTATCCACTCCCTATTCTCCACTCTCCCCTGTCCACTCCCCAACGCACTACCTCCTCCCCCTTCCCCATCCTCAATAAAATCATTTGCCGTGAAGGCGACGAACTACCAGTTAGTGCTTTACCAGCAGACGGTACTTATCCCACCGGTACGGCAAAATGGGAAAAGCGTAACATTGCTCAAGAAATACCTGTTTGGGACACAGATGTCTGCATTCAATGTGGTAAATGCGTCATGGTATGCCCCCACAGTGTTATCCGTAGTAAAGTTTACGAACCAGAACAATTAAAAAATGCACCATCGACATTTAAAAGTGCTAATGCTAAAGACCATGACTGGCAAGGTTTAAAATACACTATCCAAGTGGCAGCAGAAGATTGTACTGGTTGCGGTATTTGCGTAGATGTGTGTCCGGCAAAGAATAAATCAGAACTACGTCGTAAAGCCATCAATATGGCACCACAAAGACCATTACGCGAACAAGAACGGGAAAATTGGGATTTCTTTTTAAGTATTCCCAATCCCGATAGAAGCCATTTAAAGCTGACTCATATTAACCAACAGCAAATGCAAGAACCATTGTTTGAATTTTCTGGGGCTTGTGCTGGTTGTGGGGAGACACCTTATATTAAATTAGCAACACAATTGTTTGGCGATCGCATGATTGTTGCCAACGCCACTGGTTGTTCTTCCATTTATGGCGGGAATTTACCCACCACCCCCTGGACATACAATAGCGAAGGACGCGGCCCTGCTTGGTCGAATTCCCTATTTGAAGATAACGCGGAATTTGGTCTTGGTTTTCGGATTTCCATTGATAAACAAGCACAATTCGCCGCCGAATTACTCAAACAACTAACAACAGATGTGGGTGAAAACCTAGTAAATAGTATCCTCAATGCCGAACAAAAAGATGAAGCTGATATTTGGGAACAGCGAGAAAAAGTAGCACTGTTAAAACAAAAGTTAGATGAAATATTAACTCTAAAAACAGAACCCAATGTAAAATCAAAAATTCAAAATCTCAAATTGATTGCTGATTATTTAGTGAAAAAGAGTGTCTGGATTATTGGTGGTGATGGCTGGGGTTATGATATCGGCTTTGGAGGACTAGATCACGTCTTAGCCAGTGGACGCAACGTCAATATTTTGATTCTCGATACTGAAGTTTATTCCAACACCGGCGGACAAATGTCCAAAGCTACACCCAAAGCAGCTGTAGCCAAATTTGCCACTGGGGGTAAAACTGCACTCAAAAAAGACTTGGGTTTAATGGCCATGACTTACGGCAATGTTTATATTGCAAGTGTAGCAATGGGCGCTCGCGACGAACATACCCTCAAAGCATTTTTAGAAGCCGAAGCTTATCCAGGAACATCATTAATTATTGCCTACAGTCATTGTATTGCCCACGGAATCAATATGAGTACAGCAATGCAAAATCAAAAAGCTGCTGTTGATTCCTGTCAATGGTTACTGTATCGATTTAATCCACATCGGATTAAGCAAGGAGAAAATCCCCTGCAAATTGATTCCCACGCACCAAAGTTACCGCTAGAACAATATATGTATTTAGAAAGTCGATTCAAAATGTTAACTCAAAGTAACCAAGAGGTAGCACAACAGTTACTCCAAGAAGCTCAAATAGATGTCAAAAAACGTTGGCAAATCTATCAATATTTGGCAACAAAAACTTATTAAAAAAAATTGGGGAGATTGAAATCTGTATTTATATCTGAGCAGAATATTAAAAAATTTCCTTGTTCAATAAATAAAAATAGAGAATTTGACGATATGAAAATACCCTTGAGGTTAATAAAGTTTATTTGTGGAGTCAGGAAACAAGGGCAAGAAAAAACTAAACTGAAAAACAGGAGGAATCATCATGGATTTAACTACAACTTATATGGGGATGAAATTGCAATCGCCTTTGGTTCCTTCTGCATCTCCTTTATCTGAAGATATTGATAACATCCAACGTATGGAAGATGCTGGTGCAGCAGCAGTAGTCATGCATTCACTATTTGAAGAACAGTTACGCCTAGAAAGTTATGAACTTCATCATCACCTCACCCAAGGAACTGAAAGTTTTTCTGAAGCCTTAACTTATTTTCCTGATTCAATGAACTTTCGGGTAGGGTCAAAAACTTATTTAGAGCATATTTATGAAACCAAACAAAAGGTAAAGATTCCAATTATTGCTAGTCTCAATGGCTCATCCGTTGGTGGATGGACAAACTATGCCAAACAAATTCAACAAGCAGGAGCAGACGCACTGGAATTAAATATTTACTATGTTCCTACTGATGTAGACTTAACAAGTAATGAAATTGAACAAACTTATATTGATATTCTTCGTGCAGTCAAAGCAGTAGTAACTATCCCCGTAGCAGTGAAACTCAGTCCATACTTCACCAATATGGCAAATATGGCAAAACGTTTAGATAAGGCTGGCGCTAATGCTTTAGTTTTGTTTAACCGTTTTTATCAACCAGATATTAATCTTAATCTGCTAGAAGTTGAACCAAATGTATTACTAAGTACACCACAATCCATGCGCTTACCTCTACGATGGATTGCGATTCTCTATGGCCGCATTCATACTGATTTAGCGGCAACAAGCGGCATTCATAGAGGTCAAGATGTGTTAAAAATGCTCATGGCTGGTGCCAAGATTACCATGCTTTGCTCGGTATTACTGCGACATGGAATTAACCACATTCGAGTTATTGAGCAGGAAATACGCGAATGGATGCAAAAACACGAATACGAATCGATAAAGCAAATGCAAGGAAGTATGAGTCAAAAGCATTGCCCAAATCCCAGTGCTTTTGAACGTGCCCAATATATGAGGTCTCTTACCACCTATAAACCTGAATGGACAGCCACTCACGACACATCATATTACTTTGGTTAAAAATTTTATAAGTAGCTCGGCATAAATCAGTGATGGTGGTGTAGTGTTAACACTCAACTGTCAACAGTCAACAACCACCACAGAAATTTTTCACGATTCAAATAGAATTGTTATACTATCCAAATACTTGAGCAACATAGTGAATAGTACGTAATTCGCCACTATGAGAAAGCCGATGACTACATGTGGTGTTTTAATCAATGTAAGTTTCATAGTTTAACTAAATTGAGGGTAAAAAAGTGGGAAGTTGTTTTCCCCACTCATGGCACTTGAATACCCTACAATTAGTACCTTTGCTATCTACTGATGGAATCAGTTGAAATACTGAAAAATTTTCTCACGCCCATTAGTTAATTTAGGGAATTTACTGCTCTTGTGGTGCTGGATTTTGACTATCAGTTGATGTCCTAATTATTCAATTTTTTCGGCTGGGCGTTCTGGATAGTTACTGGATGCTTGTCCGCAAATACTAATGGCTAATTTGCTATGTTTTTCAGCATTTTAACTAACTATATTTTATAAAGTTTTGAAATTAGGTTTATTTTTTAAAACCTCTCCCCAGTTCAGAGAAAGGTTTTAAAAATGAATTTTTAGAATCGATTTAACTGACATTAACTGATTTCTGTACTTGCTATTTCTAAAAGAGTTTTGAGTACAGAATCAGGATTAAGGCTGATGGAATCAATACCTTGTTGAATCAAAAATTCAGCAAATTCTGGATAATCACTGGGTGCTTGGCCGCAAATACCAATTTTGCGTCCGTGCTTTTTAATTGTAGCTATGGCTTTGGCAATCATTAACTTTACAGCTTCATTGCGTTCATCAAATAAATGGGCTACTAATTCTGAATCTCTATCTACTCCTAATGTTAATTGTGTCAGGTCATTGGAGCCAATTGAAAAACCATCAAAGATTTCACAAAATTCATCTGCCAATTGCACATTACTAGGCAATTCGCACATCACATAAACTTGTAAACCGTTTTCTCCCTGCACTAAACCATGTTTTGCCATTTCTGCTAACACGCGCCTACCTTCTTGGGGAGTGCGACAAAATGGCACCATTAAAATGACATTAGTTAAACCCATGCGATCGCGCACATTTTTCATCGCTAAACATTCCAAAGCAAAGCCTTGACGATAGCGTTCATCGTAGTAGCGAGAAGCACCGCGCCATCCCAACATCGGGTTTTCTTCTTGGGGTTCAAAGGGCTTACCGCCCAACAGGTTAGCATATTCGTTAGTCTTGAAATCTGATAGGCGCACAATTACAGGTTTCGGATAAAAAGCAGCTGCGATCGTACCAATACCTTGAGCTAGTTTATCGATAAAGTAGGCGGTTTTATCTTCGTATTGAACAGTTAATTCGGCAATTTGAGATTTAACAAATTCATCTTCTAACTCATGAAAATGAATTAACGCTAATGGATGTGTCTTAATATGATTAGCAATAATAAATTCCATCCGGGCTAATCCCACACCATCATTGGGGATAGCAGCATAACTCAATGCTTCTTCTGGATTACCCACATTCATCATAATTTGAGTAGGAACCTGGGGCAAATTTTCTAATGCTAATTCTTGTATTTCATAGGATAATAAACCTTGGTAAATTCTGCCAGTTTCACCTTCAGCACAAGAAACAGTAATTTCTTGTCCTGTTTTCAATACAGTAGTTGCATTACCACAACCAACTATGGCCGGAATACCTATTTCTCTGGCGATAATTGCACTATGACAAGTACGGCCGCCTTGGTTGGTGACAATTGCGCTAGCACGTTTCATGATTGGTTCCCAATCAGGATCGGTGCGATTTGTCACTAGCACATCTCCTGGTTGAAACTGGTTAATTTGCTGCACATTCAAAATCACTTTGGCTTTACCTTGTGCAATCATTTCACCCACACTCCGCCCTGTAACTAACACCTCACCTTTTTGTTGTAAGTGATAAGTGCGGAGAATATTTTTCGATTTTTGAGATTGTACTGTTTCTGGACGCGCCTGAACGATAAAAAGCTCATTTGTAATGCCATCTTTTGCCCATTCGATGTCCATTGGTGTGTAGACACCGCGCACTTGTGAATAATGTTCTTCAATTAAGCAACAAGCTTGGGCTAATTGTAAAATTTCTGCATCGCTAAGGGCATATTTTAGGCGATCGCTTGGCGCAACACGTATATTTCTGGTCAATTTCGATCCCCCAGTATCGTAGACCATCTTGATTTCTTTTGTACCCAAACGCTTTTCTAAAATGGGCTGATATCCCTGTTTTAATGTCGGTTTAAATACTAAATATTCATCTGGATTCACAGCCCCCTGGACTACATTTTCTCCCAAACCATAGGATGCGGTAATTAATGCTACATCTTGAAACCCTGTTTCAGTATCGATGGAGAACATCACACCAGATGTTGCCAAATCAGAACGCACCATTTTTTGTACCCCTACCGAGAGGGCTATACTGAAGTGGTCAAAGCCCTTAAGTTCGCGGTAAGAAATAGCACGGTCAGTATAAATTGAAGCAAAGCATTTGTGACAAGCTTCTAATACACCTTGTAACCCGTGGACATTGAGGTAGGTTTCTTGCTGTCCCGCAAAGCTAGCATCGGGTAAGTCTTCTGCTGTGGCGCTAGAACGGACTGCGACATCGGTATTAGTGCCATATTGTTTTTCTAGGTCTTGATAAGCTTCGGTAATCGCTTGCTGTAACTCTAATGGAAATGGAGTTTGCAGCATTAAAGCCCGTACTTGTTTGCCAATAGAATGGAGATTGTTAACATCTTCTATATTTAAATCTGCAAATAATTGCCGTAATTTTGGTTCTAAACCCGCTGAAGAAATAAAGTAGTGATAAGCATAAGCTGTAGTAGCAAATCCTGTAGGAATCTTGATGCCTTTAGGTACAAGCTGTTGAATCATTTCTCCCAATGAAGCGTTTTTACCACCCACAAGTGGGATATCTGCAATTCCAACAGCATCTAGTGGTAGTACTAGGGCTTGTTGTTTTAAATCCTGACTTGGTGTTTTTTGAGTAACAAATGTTTCAAGCATGGGAAATTTTCCTTAAATGCATTCTCGCTACTGTTACTCCAGAGGGCTTTGTGTTGCTTTTTGACTCCCTCTTGAGTCTCACACCTTTGGTTATAGGAAGATAATTTGAGGAAGTTGTGAAGTTATCAGCCTATCTGTGATGCAACAGACAACGAAGTTATAAGGGGAAAGGGGAAAGGGGAAAGGGGAAAGGGGAAAGGGTAAAGGGAAAAGGGAAAAGGGGAAAGGGGAAAGGGGAAAGGGGAAAGGGGAAAGGGGAAAGGGGAAAGGGAAAAGGGGAAAGGGGAATGAATAAAAAACCTTTATCCTTTACCCCTTCCCCTTTATCCTTGGCGTACTATTAGTAATCAAAGTCACCGCCCAAGCCGCCACCAGGTGCAGCAGGAGCAGCATCTTTGGGTTCTGGTTTGTCAACTACGATCGCTTCAGTAGTTAACACCATACCTGCAATTGAAGCTGCGTTTTGCACGGCTGAACGGGTAACCTTGGCGGGGTCAACAATGCCGGCTGCAAATAAATCTACGAATTCCCCGGTAGTTGCGTCGTAGCCCACATTAAATTCTTTCTCTTTGACGCGTTCGGCAATGATCGCACCGTTTTGACCTGCATTTTCCGCTATCCGCTTCAAAGGCGCAGTCAAGGCGCGGGATACAATCAATGCTCCGGTTAACTCTTCATTCACCAAGGTAGATTTTGCCCAATTTTCTAGTTCAGGGGCCAGATGTGCCAGGGTTGTACCACCACCGGGAACAATGCCCTCTTCCACAGCGGCTTTTGTGGCGTTAATGGCATCTTCTAAACGCAGTTTGCGGTCTTTGAGTTCGGTTTCTGTCGCAGCACCCACTTTCACCACTGCAACTCCACCGGATAACTTCGCTAAACGTTCTTGGAGTTTTTCTTTGTCATAGGAAGATTCGGTTTCTTCGATTTGCCGCCGGATTTGCTCTACTCTGGCTTTTACAGCTGCTTCATTGCCTTCGGCAACGAGGGTAGTACTATCTTTGGTAATGGTGATTCGACGAGCTTTACCCAGTTGTTCGAGTTTGGTAGCATCCAACCTCAAACCAGCATCTTCAGTAATTAACTGCCCACCGGTGAGAATGGCAATATCCTCTAAAATGGACTTGCGGCGATCGCCAAATCCTGGCGCTTTCACAGCCGCCACATTCAGTACTCCCCGCAGGCGATTCACCACCAAGGTTGCTAGGGCTTCTTTTTCAATGTCTTCTGCAATAATCAACAATGGACGACCTGCACGGGCCACCTGTTCTAATACGGGTACTAGGTCTTGTACCAAAGCAATCTTTTTATCGGTAATTAGTAGGAATGGCTCATCCAGCACAGCTTCTAAGCGCTCGGTGTCTGTGGCGAAATAAGGGGAAATGTAACCCTTGTCAAAGTTTAATCCTTCTGTAACTTCTAGTTCGGTGGTGACTGATTTACCTTCTTCTAGGGAAATCACCCCTTCACGACCAACTTTATCTAAAGCTTCTGCAATCAAAGCTCCCACCACTTCATCGTTACCCGCAGAGATGCTAGCAACCTGAGCGATGGCTTTCGAGTCTTCCACCTGACGCGCATGTTCTTTGATTTTGTTGACTAAAAAACCTGTGGCTTTGTCAATACCACGCTTGAGTTGGATAGCATTTGCACCGGCGGCGACATTCCGCAATCCTTCTTTGACAATGGCGTGAGCCAAAACGGTTGCTGTTGTTGTTCCGTCTCCAGCAGCATCATTGGTTTTGGAAGCGGCTTGACGGATGAGTGACACACCCGTATTTTCTACATGGTCTTCCAATTCAATTTCTTTGGCGATAGTAACTCCGTCATTGACAATTTGAGGAGCGCCAAATTTCTTTTCCAAAACAACGTTACGCCCTTTAGGGCCAAGAGTCACTGCTACTGCTTCAGCTAGAATGTCAATTCCTTTTTCCAAAGCACGACGAGCATTTTCGTTGTAAATGATGCGCTTTGCCATAGTGATTCAATTTCTCTCTATAAAGTGTTTAAGTCGTTAGGTTACAAGAAACAAGGGAATAGCCAGGGATAAACAGTTACCTGTTTTTGATTGCAGTTCTATGAGCAATGGGTCTGTTGGATTTTGCAAGGTTTTAGGAAACAATTGCTAAGATGTCTTTCTCAGACAATAGAACATATTCTTCAGTACCAAGTTTGATGTCGGTACCTGCATACTTGGAATAAAGAACTTTGTCACCAACAGCAATATCAATGCTTTGGCGAGTACCGTCATCGTTGCGCTTCCCAGAACCTACTGCGACAATTTCACCCACCTGCGGTTTTTCTTTGGCACTATCAGGGAGAAGAATCCCACCAGCTGTTTTCTCTTCAGACTCACTGACCTTGATGAAAACGCGATCGCCCAGAGGCTTAACAGTAGATACACTCAAGGTTATGGCTGCCATACAAAACCCTCCAAACTAACTTTCTTAAGGTCAACAGGTTACTTAACCAAAATTTCAGTGATTGCCAAGATAATTCATCACGCCTTACGTTTCTCCAATCAAAAACTCAGCTTAGGCAGTTTTTTGATGAAACTACTGTGATGAAAGCAATACAATATGTGATTACCAAAGTTAGAAATCATTGGTAATCAATAACTAAAGTCCGATAAACCTATCGAGTTACCGTATTTAATTACATTAAGCATGATGTCACATAGTTTTCTAAAAATCAAGCAGGGTGGAAATGCTGAAGTTAGAAACGTGTTGTGAGGTTGAAAGTAGTGTTGAGTAGACTTCTAAGAGAAGTCGGGAAAAGGGGAAAGGGGGAAAGGTTTGGTATTTTCCCTTTCCCCGGTTGGTGAGCTTGTCGAACCATTAACCCCTTCGGGGTTCGCTAGTCGCTCATGGGGGAAACCCCCAAGACCGCGCTGGCTCACCTTTTCCCCACTTCTCTTAGAAGTTTAATCATCTGATTATTTAGCAACGCCGATTTTTGGTATCGGGGCGTAAGTCTGAAAATAGCTACCTATAGACATCAAGGGGAGAATTATCTGTACCTGAGGGTTGTTGCAATTTGCTGTAAATCTAGCTCTTGCTAGATGTTTTAATTTGATTAAAAGTTGTAATCTACTATCTTAGGACTATGCGTTTGCATAAATTAAGCTTTTTGGCAATTTTGCCTTAGTCCTGTATGTATTGCACCGAGAGATTGACTTGTGGATGGTATATTAGAACGATCGCACGAATTAAAGCAAGCCTTAGTTGATTTTGTCCTCGACGCAGAAGGCGAACTCGCACAAGCACTGGAAACTTACGCAGCCGCACAGTTGCGCCGTGGTAGTGGCGATAGTACTCAGCAGGACTTAATCATCGATAGCTTTATCACAGAAGGAAAAGTCGGCGAACACTCACCATTAGAGTTGTTTATCCAAAGTCATCCAGATTTAGACGAAAGCGATCGCAACTTAATCGACAGTTGGCATCGTAGTTTTATTGGCTTATTTGCCATTAGTAATATCCTACCTGATGGCTTTGAATTAACCAACTGGTTAACAGATAAACGCTATATTGTCAAGCCAAATAATCCTCAAATATTACAAACAATATCTCGTTTGAAAGTCGGAGAAATTTTACTAACCCGTATTTCTCCTGTTACCGATAGCTATTGGATATTTTCTGGCCCTTACACACTCATGGGTAAATTGGGTAAACCAAAACTTGCTGTAGCAATTGGTAATTTCAAAGAAAATTATAAAAGTCATCTTTATAGCGATGCTCCGGAATTGCTAGAAGAAGCTTGGCGATCGGTAGCACAATATCATCAGCAATTTATCGATTTTTTTGGTACTGATGAAATTACATTACCAGGTTACCAACTGAATAAAAAAATAGCTGAGTTTCAAGAAATCATTACAGAGAAAACATTGGCAGCAGCGGGAATCGATACTTCTAAATCTCTGGCAGAAGTGGCAGAAGCAGCCGGGATTGACGATGAAGAAATCAAAGCAGCAGCAGCAGAATTGGGGGCTGATTCCAACGCAGTTTCTCAGATATTTAACAACAAAAAGGGCAATAACAAAATGGTGATGCCCAAAGTGGATTTACCGCCTGAACTCAAGAAAGCAGAACAGGTGACGGCTCTTTCTCATCCCCGTTGGGGGCAAATGTTTTTACCTACATATACTAAGGTACAAACCATTTTATCAGCGCAGGATTGGCAAAGTGTTGAAGGTGCCCACAAACTAATTCGCTTCTACCTTGAAGATAAAAGTATTAATGCCTTTGTTTGGCATCGATTAGCACAACAATATCCAACTCAATTAGAAAATGTTTTGCAAACAATTCTAGAACGTCCAGAGTTTCACCTTGAAAGTGATTTAGATACTGTTTTGCAAGAATTCAATAAACCCATTGAGCCAGAGTTACCAGAAATTGCCAGTGTTCCTATACATCTGCACAATTTATTTCAAGAAGCTTTAGGAGAAGTGAATAAATCTAAGCCGAAGAATAAAGGACAGCAAAAGCCAGCCAAGGGTTTTCAAAGAAGTTAGGAGTCAGAACTCAGAATTCAGGAGTCAGGAGTCAGAATTCAGAACTCAGAATTCAGGAGTCAGAATTCAGAACTCAGAATTCAGGAGTCAGAATTCAGAATTCAGGAGTCAGAATTCAGAACTCAGAATTCAGGAGTCAGAATTCAGAATTCATGCTCTTACAAAGTGGTTTATTTACCTAAAAATTACTGTAACATCAAGCAAATTGACGGAGTGAATTAAGAAGTGCGATCGCTTTTGGAGGAATGGCTGTAAACCGAATCAAAAAAAGCTGGTTTTCAACATCAATTTGTTTTATTACCTTGGCATAAATATGTTCTTCTTCTGTAGTTGATTCTGCTTCAATTAATAATTTGAGTTTGAGATTACTTAAGGGTTCTAAGGAATGTAAAGATTGTAATTGCGCTGCTTTTTCTGAAAGACAAACTAAAGCTCCTGTAAATACTGTTCCACCTGCTTGCTTTCCTTGTAAAATGCTGTATTCTACAGGCAATTCCTGATTTAAGCTGACCATTGCTTCATCATCTTCAGGTAAGAACAAGTTATATTCACCGCCAATTCCACGAATATCAAAAATTGTCACTGGGTCTTTGATGCCTTTAGGTTTTATTTGTAAATCTCCAGCAATTTTGAGGTCAATTTTGGCATCTTCAGAGGTATTTTCGGAAATCAAAATTTGTCCGCCCACTGTATAAGTTTCAATTCGGGCAGCTAAATTTACATGACTGCCGATAACTGTGTATTGAGCGCGTTTTTGAGAACCAATATTTCCTGCGACAACTTCCCCTGTATTAATTCCGATTCCCATTTCCAAGATGGGAAAATTCATTTGTTGATTTTGTTTGTTAACTTGTTCCATCGCTAATTGCATGGCAATAGCACAGGCGATGGCTCTTTGGGAATCATCTTGGCGACGAATTGGCGCACCAAATATGACAAAAATTCCATCGCCCATAAACTCATTAATCGTACCTTTGTACTGATTAATTACATCCGTCATTGTTCCTAGATAAAGATTGAGAATTCTCACTACTTCCTCAGGCGGTAATTGTTCAGAAATAGCGGAAAATCCTCTTAAATCAGACACCAAAACAGTAACTTTTCTACGTTCTCCTCCTAGTTTTAACCCAGAAGGAGTTTCCAGAATATTAGCGACTATTTCATCAGTGAGATAACGACCAAGAGTTTTTCGCATTTGGGCAGAACCTTGGGCGATATACTGAGTCACTGCAATGGCAGAACCTCCTAATGCCAACACTGAAGGAACAACGGGAATCCACCAACTACAAAGAAATGCCAAAAAGCTACCAACTAATAAACCGCCAGCCGCCAGACCCACAACTAGAAAAATTTTCTGGTTATTGCTGTGACGTTGTACCCAACACAAAATCGCGCCAATGGTTGACCAACAAAAAATCAATAGCCATTCTATGGGTTCCGGTAAAGTCTTAATTTCTGGACGACCATCCAAAGCCGCACTTAAAATTTGACTAATTAAATTAGCATGAATTGTAATACCTGCCATACGTTCTGGCTCAGTAAGTACATTGCTGCTATAAGGGGTATAGAATAAATCTTTTAAACTTTCCGCCGTTGCCCCAATTAATACTACCTTACCCCGCATCAAGTCTTTTGGAATGCGTTTGTTTTGTACATCTGTCAGAGAAATTTTGAGAAATTGTTGTATTCTTCCTCGATAATTTAAAAGTACTTGATAACTTCCTGCATCCGCTCGCACATAACCTCCATCATTGGCTTCAAAAATCGGGAAAACACCGCGATTTAACTGCAAAAAATTAGAATTATTTGCTGCTGGCTTGGGAATAATACCTTCAGGTTTTAAGTACAATAAAGCTAATTTCAAAGCAAAACTTTCCAGAACATCATCGTTCTTTAAATTTAGGTAAAGCAAACCTCGACGAATTTTTCCATCTCCATCTAAAGGCAAATCATTTGCTCCAATTTGATGGCGTTGTTTGAGAACTGGAGATGCATCCACCGAAGAACTATCAAAACTATCAGAAATTTTTTGTACGCCAATCAAATTTGGAGTAGATTCAAACACTTTAACTAAAGCTTGATGACCGGGATTTACAGGTAAATCGCGATAAATATCTAAACCGATCGCTCTCGGTTGTTGTTGTTTAATATTCTCTAACACACTAGCAAGCGCCGCATCCGTCATTGGCCACTGTCCTTGCTTGCGGATATCTGACTCATTAATTTCAACTATCACAATACGAGTATCAACTGACTCTGGTGGACGGAGGAGAAAAAATTGATCCAGTGCAGCCAATTCTAATAATTGCAGTAATCCAGTTAACCGTAATCCAATCACCAGAATTGTAATATTAGGAACTGCAAATAAAACACCCCGCCATTGCCAAATTCGCGGTTTCAGATTTTTCCACATAATTATTGAGTAGAAGGTGGGGTAGGGGGGATGAGGAGGATGAGGGAGACAAGGGAGACAAGAGAGACAAGGGAGACAAGGAGAATAATTCTTAACTCCTGAGCATCAGTCATCAGTCACCAATCACCAATCAACACTCCCAATCCCCCACATTTAAATTAACGGACTGGAAGCGATCGCACTTAAATTAACTGATTTGAAAAATTGTCTCCAGTCTATCCTCACTTTTAAATTATTTGGCTCTGTGCGGCGTAGTTGCACTAGGGAAGTTAAGGCTTCATGCCAAATTCCGGCTTCTGCATAAATGGTTGGTAATGTCCGCAAATTTGCTTTTGCTAAGGCTTGAGATAGCGCTAATTCGGGTTTAATTCGTTCTACCCAACCGTCCACAATGGGATTGTCGCTGGAGTCTTCAGTATTGCAAACAATTGTTAGATACCAGTGATAAGTTTTACCTACTGTTAATGCTGGGGCAGTTTGGGGAAGTGTAAAGCTAACAATTCCAGATTTATCTGGAAGTGTCAAAGATGTTTCATAAAATAATGTCTGGTCATCATCAGCAAAAAGCAAAAACTTGGCTGTTTTGACTGAAGATTCGGGTACGTGCCAGAAAAATGTTGGATGTTGACCAAGTGTTAATCCTAATTTATTTGGAGGAATTAAGGGAGTTATCACTT
The DNA here is from genome assembly GCF_002608075.1 of Nostoc linckia z4. Lineage (GTDB taxonomy): Bacteria > Cyanobacteriota > Cyanobacteriia > Cyanobacteriales > Nostocaceae > Nostoc > Nostoc linckia. The sequence goes on along the minus strand of NZ_LAHA01000076.1, from coordinate 13,384 downwards.
TTTTGTCTGTTAAACAAGAGCCGCTACGAGTTGAACCACCACTACTTACGGGAGGCGCTCCCCGTTTTGGCGGCTTAAATGTTTGACTAATTTGCCAGGTTTTGTTTGATTGGTATAACTGAGCTTGCGCTTGTAGTGTAAAAGTATGAGCGAAATTCAAATATAAAGGTAAAGAAAAGACTAGAAAATATTGAAATGACTTAATCAATTTCATAATTTATCTCAAAATGCCTTGGTTCTAGATTGGATAGCTTAAATTGCCAACAATCAGTTGACTAAAATCAAGTATTCCCAAAAGCAGGGTGAGATTTCACATTCAACTACAAGTAACTACAAATTCTCAATGGAACGAAGCTTCATCTACTGAAATTCCAAGCTCTTCAGTATGTAGTTTGATGTAAATTCATGAAGCACATTTTCCAACTGAGATTATATCAGTAAAAGTCAACTTGAAAGATTTAAAAAAATGTCTATAATTTGAGCATTTTGGGAATTATAAAAATAAAATTTTTGCGATTTTTACCGCTAATTAAACTTCGCTTAAACTTTTGCTTTTAGTATGTCCTTGTTTGAAGGATTTAAAAACTTGTTTGTTTTGTCCTTAAAAACAAAAATGACTATTGAAGAAGAATTCAGAAGTCACAATGGGCTAAACGCCCCGCTACCGCTAATAGGATTCAGAATCAAGACGCTCTCTAAGAGACGCTACGCGAAGGCGGACTCCAATTCATACTGAATTCTGAATTCTGACTCCTGAATTCTATTTTGATAACTAATGACAAATGACCAATGTTTAATTTTAAATTCTGCTGTAGTTCCTAGTGCGTATTACTTGCAGAAATTTATCGTGAGGAAAGCAAAAGATGAAATTGATTCCACAATTACTGCTTGCTGCTAGCTTGACTATGAGTTTTGCAACTCTGAATGCAAAATCTGTATCTGCTGCAATTATTAATTATGCTTTCAACGTTGATAGCCCCACCGCCAAGGGGAATGGTTTTTTTAGCTTTGATGATGCAACTTTGAGTGACAACAATTCCATAGCGATCGCCAAATCACTTTCTTTCCAATTTGATGGCGATTCTACAGTTTACACTGAACAAGATGATATCAATTATCCAGACTTTCCCCTTGTATATGCAACTTTATTTTCAGCAGGACAAACATCTTTAGCTTTAGACTATACATTTGATGACAAAAATAATCCTGCCAATCCTCTGCGCTACGAAATTATTGGTGAGGATTTTACAATTTTTTCCCCTACTGACGCTAATGTCGAACTAATTTCAGGAAAAGTTTCTTATACAAGAGTACCTGAACCTGCAACTTTAGCTGGCACTTTATTGGTTTGTAGCCTTGGCTTGATGACAAAGAAAAAGCTAATTTCCATCAAAAAAGTTAAAGCTTAATCTTTGTTTGGCAAAAGAGAATAGGCAATTATGAGACCTCTTGCAAAAAAAAGTGCTTTTTGCACTTTTGTGGTCAAAGGGAAAAGGTGAGCCAGCGCGGTCTTGGGGGTTTCCCCCATGAGCGACTGGCGTTAGCGTCAGCGTTAGCGACGAAGGAGCGTCACCCCGAAGGGGTTAATGGTTCGACAAGCTCACCAACCGGGGAAAGGGAAAATACCAAACCTTTCGCCCTTCCCCTTTTCCCGACTTCTGCAAGAAGTCTATTGTTGACAGTCAACAGTTAACAATTTATTGAGGCATCTGTATTTTTTGCTATTGCCCATTGCCATTTAGCAATTAACCAGGAGTAAAAAATGGTAGATTTTCATAATCTTGAAAAGTTCTTGCACAGTGGAATCAAACGACGCAGTTTAATTATCGGGGCAGGAGCGTTGAGTGGTTTTGCCATCGCTAACCAATTTTCTCAGCAAACAGCGATCGGCAAAACGAGATTTTCTAATTATCCTTTCACTTTGGGGGTAGCGTCCGGCGAACCTTATCCCACCAGTGTTGTAATTTGGACTCGTTTGGCTCCCGAACCTTTAAATGGTGGTGGAATGCCACCAGTAAATGTACCAATTCGCTGGGAAGTGGCTAGTGATTCTCAAATGAGGCGAATTGTCTCTAGAGGTACGGTACTGGCAACTCCCCAACTAGGTCATTCAGTGCGAGTTGTGGTAGAAGGATTGCAATCTGATACTTGGTATTGGTATCGTTTCCTTGTGGGACAAGACTCTAGCCCCATCGGTCGCACTCGTACAGCACCTCTAGCAAATAGCTACTTAAGTAAATTTAACTTTGGCTTAGTCTCCTGCCAAAATTATCAGCAGGGATTCTATACCGCCTACAAATATCTGGCACAAGACGACCTCGATTTAGTAGTGCATGTCGGTGATTACATCTATGAAGGGGGAATTTCAAACACTGCTCCCAGACAACACAATAGTCCAGAAATTTTTACCTTAGAAGATTACCGCAATCGTCACGCCCTTTATAAAACTGATATCAATCTGCAAGCCGCCCATGCAGCATTTCCCTGGATTGTCACTTGGGATGACCACGAGGTAGAAAATAACTACGCCAACAATATCTCGGAAATCGATACAGAGCCAGATCGAGACCCTTTAATCTTTCTGCAACGGCGGGCTATTGCTTATCAGGCTTATTACGAACACATGCCCCTGCGTCCCTTCTCGCGTCCTGTGGGCCCTGACATGCAACTTTACCGTCGGCTGGCCTTTGGTAACTTAGCAACCTTCCATGTTTTAGACACCCGCCAATATCGCACCGATCAGCCTTGTGGTGATGGAACCAAAGAACGTTGCCCAGAGAATTTAGATTTGAATGCAACCATTACCGGTAAAGCACAGGAGGATTGGTTGTTTGATGGTCTAAGTAGCTCACAAACCAAGTGGAACGTTTTAGCGCAGCAAGTACCAATTGCTCAGCGAGACATGACACCAGGGCCCGGCGGAACCTACAGCATGGATAAATGGGATGGTTATGTAGCTTCCCGCGATCGCTTGATGGCTTTTCTTCAACAAAACCAGCCCTCTAATCCAGTCTCCCTCGCAGGGGATGTGCATTCCCACTGGGCGATGAATTTGAAAGCTAACTTTGATAATCCAGCATCCGCCACACTTGGCAGTGAATTTGTTTGTTCTTCAATTAGTTCTGGCGGAGATGGCTCAGACACCACCCCCGCAGTTGAAGCTTACTTACCAGATAACCCACACATTAAATTCTTCAACAATCAACGCGGATATGTTCGCTGCGCCCTCACTCCCACAACTTGGAAGACAGATTATTTAGTGATGTCAAACGTCACAACCCCATCTGGAACCATTAGTAAACGAGCTTCATTTGTAGTTGAAGACGGCCGTCCAGAAATCCAACCAGCCTAAGAAAATGTTTGAAAAGTCATGATACAGCTGGCGAATCAGGGGTGACACGCCTCATTGAAGGATTTTTCGTTATTCCACCCGATGTAGAGACGTAGCAATGCTACGTCTCTTTGGGGTTTTTCGGGTTTAATAAGTAATGCAAGGGCAAATGATATCATATTAAATCACAATCTTCTTTCAACTATTAACATTCGCCGATAAGATAACCACCCACCTAAAACCATCATTACAGCAAATACTACTAAAAACCAAAAGTGCGATCCAATTTGATTGAGTTCGTCACCTTTTGCTGATACTGCCACGAGAGCTTCATTCATGTGATAAATCGGGTTAAATTTGGCAATATTAATCAATGTTTGCGGAAACAACGAACTAGGTAAAAAAGCTCCGCCTAATATTAATAAAGGAACCCCAAAAGCTGCCACCAGAGAATTTACATCTTCGATTCGACGTGCTAATTGTGTTCCCAAAATAAAACCCAAGCCAACATAAGCAACAATACACATTAAAATAACAGTCAATCCTAAGAGCAGCGAACCTTTGAAAGTCGCACCCCAAAAGCTTGCAACAGTATAAACCAATAGTGTTTGCCCAATGCCAATGCAGCTATGAGCTAGAAAAATGCCTAAAAAATAGGATGTACCACTCAAAGGAGAAATAAACAGACGCTTGAGGGTTTTTTGTTCTCTTTCTGCAACCACAGTGGCAACACTACCACCCAAGCAACTAAAAAATAGTGCTGCACCTGCCAAAGTCGAAGGCGCAGTATATTCAAAAGCAACATTAATTGGTAATTTTGCTCGTTCTGCTAATATAAATCCGCTGAGAATTAAAACTGAAACTGGGAAAATACTCCAAAAAATTAAACTGCGTTTGCGGCGTAACAGTTCAATTAAAATACGCGCAGTTACAGCTATGGTTTCACGCCAATACTTCATATTTTCAGGGATTGGGACATTGGGGATTGGGGATTGGGGGTGTTGACTGTTGACTGTTGACTGGAAAATCAGGATTTATTCTTCTTATTGTCTCTTTGAAGTTCCGATCGCTGGCTGTCGGCGCTCAGACTTCTCCCCTTGTCCTCCCGATCTCCCCATCTCCCCATCTCCCCATCTCCCCATCTCCCCATCTCCAGCCTAAATTACTATCTGCGATCGCAACTTAACTATAAACAAGGCTAAATTGATTTGTTGCCGTTAACAGACTAATCTTGGGAATGTGGATATTTAAGTTAAGCACAATAAGTTGTATTATAGGAATTTATCATGAGTCGTTCAAAACTAGTTGCCATAATTACAGGTGCGATTTCTGTTATTTTAGCGATCGCTTACCTCATCCTTGTACAACTGTTAGACTACCGGGACATGAAACCCGCACCCGTTAGCCAATTTGAGCAAGCCCCTATGATTATTTCTCATGTTTGGCAGATTGACAAAATTGCCAAAGTGTAGGCTCAACTGTGTTGACCTTTAAAAAGGTTAGAGGAAACTCTTAAACCCACAACTCAAGTTTTTTATCGCTGTCGCCTGTTACCTATTCCCTACCCCGAAGGGTTTCTCTAAGCACCGCGTCTCATTTGTAGCAGTTCTCGTTTAAATCGGGACGCACAGCAAGCTGTGTGTCCTTAGTTAATGTCTATTGATAAAACTAATGATGACCATTGATGAATACCACACTGGATCTATAGATAAATAACAATAGTTATTATTAGTGCCTCCAATAAGTAAAACGGCGTGGAAAAATCAAACTATGTTAAGAAAAATTATAAAATTCAAACCCTCTTCCCTCCTGACTTCTAGTTCCTGCCTCCTGCCTCGTCCCAACAATGAATATTGACACGTATATACATACTCTATGTATAAGATTTAGTTACCACAATTATCTTAGATTTATTAAATAAGGTAATTCCATTTTGACTCAGATAACGGTAAGCTGTTTTTAACAAAATTAAATAAATATAAATTCGCGTTAATTGCGAATCTTGAGTTTACAGGGATCAACGCAAGTTGATTTAAAACTGCAAAATTCTGATGAAATCTATAGAGGTTTATTGATGGCTCAGTTTCTATTGGAGACTGTTTGGCTAGTTCCGTTCTACGCCTTAGTAGGTGGGTTGTTGGCTATACCTTGGTCGCCGGGGATCATTCGCAAAACAGGGCCAAGGCCGGCGGGTTATGTCAACTTGATAATGACGCTTTTGGCATTTGTACATAGTACCACTGCCTTACAAGCAACTTGGAATTATCCCCCCCAAGAGATATTCATTCCTTGGTTATCTACGGCTGGTTTGGATTTAACCATTGCTTTGGAAATTTCCCCCATTAGTGTCGGTGCTTTAGTCGCAGTCACTGGGTTGAATTTGCTGGCACAGATTTATGCCATCGGCTACATGGAAATGGATTGGGGTTGGGGACGCTTCTATTCTTTGTTGGGCTTATTTGAAGCCGGACTTTGCGCCCTTGCTTTGTGTAATAACTTGTTCTTCAGCTATGTAATTTTGGAAATCCTGACGCTGGGAACTTACCTATTAGTAGGCTTATGGTTTAGTCAGCCTCTAGTGGTTACAGGTGCTAGAGATGCTTTCTTAACCAAACGGGTAGGAGACTTGTTCTTGCTAATGGGTGTGTTGGGGTTATGGCCTTTAGCCGGAACTTGGAATTACACAGAATTAGCCGAGTGGGCGGCCACAGCCGATGTTAACCCTACAGTCATTGGATTGGTGGGTTTAGCCTTAATTGCCGGGCCAATGGGTAAATGTGCCCAGTTCCCTTTGCATCTGTGGTTGGATGAGGCGATGGAAGGCCCTGTTCCCAGCACGATTTTGCGTAACTCGGTAGTAGTTGCTAGTGGTGCATGGGTGTTGATTAAACTCCAACCAGTGTTAAGTTTGTCACCAATAGTTTCCTCAGCAATGGTGGGGGTTGGTGCTGTGACGGCGCTTGGTGCTTCGTTAATTGCCATTGCTCAAATCGATCTTAAACGCTGTCAATCTTATTCTGTCAGCGCATACATGGGTTTAGTGTTCATTGCTGTGGGAGTGCAACAAGACGAAGCAGCGCTATTATTAGTCCTGGCCAATGCCGTATCCGCAGCACTATTGGTGATGAGTACTGGCGGAATTATCTGGAATAGCATCACCCAAGATGTAACCCAACTTGGTGGATTGTGGAAGCGTCGCCCAATTTCTGGAATCGCTTTTATTGTGGGTAGTTTGGGATTAATTGGTTTTCCACCATTAGGTAGCTTTTGGGCGCTGATGGAATTAGCTGATGGGTTGTGGGAAACTCGACCTTGGTTAGTGGGAATCATCATTGCGGTAAATGCTTTAACCGCTGTGAGTTTAACCAGAGAATTTGCTTTAGTTTTTGGCGGTAAAGCTCAACAAATGGCTCAGCGATCGCCCGAAGTTCACTGGCCGATGATGCTGCCGATGATGATTTTACTTGGCTTTAGTCTCAATCTGCCTTTTGTGTTGCAAAGCTTATCACTTTTACCAGATTGGGCAAACCTAAATAAAGATGTCGCCCTACTTTTAAATTGGTCGAGTATTTTTGGTTGCACTATCACTGGTGTGATTTACTTCAGCAATATTCCCAAACCAATTCGTTTGCCTTGGAAAGGTTTACAAGACTTAATCGCATACGATTTTTACACACCCAATATCTATCGGATGACAATTATTTTCACTGTTGCCCAAATCTCTCAATTTGCCGATATGATTGACCGTTTTGTAGTCGATGGCATCGTGAATCTTGTTGGTTTATTCTCTCTTTTGGGTGGCGAAAGTCTCAAGTACAGTACTTCTGGTCAAACCCAGTTTTATGCCTTCACTGTTCTTTTAGGAGTAGGTGTTTTAGGAATGTGGGTAAGTTGGCCATTTTGGGGAGTACAGTTTTTAGAGTTGATTTTTTGAAGAAGAATTTAGAATTTAGAATTCAGAATTCAGAATTCAGAATTCAGAATGGGCTAAACTTCCCGCTACCGCTAACAGAATTCAGCAATCTTGATTTGGCTATAACAATCCCAAATCATTTGCGATCAAAATCTATTGCCCAATGCCCAATGCCCATTTTTTATAACCTGACTTTAACATTGTGAGGAGAATTCCATGAGCGCACAACATCCCTTGACTAATGTTTCTCGTAGAAATTTACTGAAATATGGTGCAGGTGCCATCGGTACAGGTGTATTAACAGCTGGAATTGCCTCCAACGTGGTTGAACCCGAAAAAACTTTAGCACAAGAATCCCCAGTAGACAAAGAAGACATAACTCCCGAACAAGCACTGCAAGAATTACTAGATGGCAATGATAGGTTTGTTAAAAGTAAACGTAAAAATCCCCACCAAAATTATTCACGTTTAGCGGAAATTGCTAAAGGTCAAAAACCCTTTGCTTCGATTTTAGGTTGTGCAGATTCACGAGTTCCTTCTGAAATTATTTTTGACCAAGGATTAGGAGATTTATTTGTTTGCCGCATAGCTGGGAACATTGCGACATCAGAAGAAATTGGTAGCCTAGAATTTGGCAGCTTAGTGCTAGGTTCAAAGGTCATCATGGTTGTGGGACATGAAAGATGTGGTGCTGTAGATGCCACAATCAAAGGCGCTAAAGTGCCAGGAAGAATTGGGAGTTTGATTGAAGTGATTCGACTAGGTGTAGAAAGGTCTAAAAATCAACCAGGCGATAAATTAGAAAATGCTTGTAAAGCCAATATTTTAGTACAAGTTGAAACATTAAAATCATCGTCAGTGTTATCTGAGTTAATCGATGCAGGAAAACTCAAAATTGTTGGTGGTTACTACGATTTAGATACTGGTAAAGTCACCGTGATTGGTTAGTTTTTTCATCCATTGTCATTGGTCATTATTCATTAATTGAATAACAGATAAAAGACACATGGCAATGGACAACTGATAAAAACAAGGTCTGAAACAAGGTTTTCTGGTAACAGAACTTTGTAAAAGAGAACAAAGGAAAAAATTATCATGTTAAGTGTTTTAATTTGGCTACCAATTATATCGGCTGTTTTGATAGCAATATTACCTGCAAATATACCTAGTAATCGCATTCGGTTAGCAGCACTATACTTTTCGGGAATAGTTTTTGCATGGAATATTGCTATTTTGTTGAAATTTGATATCAACAATCCAGCAATGCAATTCCAAGAGTATTTACCCTGGAATGAAAATCTCGGTTTGAGTTATCAATTAGGTGTTGATGGGCTTTCTATTTTAATGTTGGTGTTAAATAGCTTGCTCACCTGGATTGCTATTTACAGCAGCAATCAAGACACTGAACGTCCCCGGTTGTTCTACTCGATGATTTTATTAGTAAGTGGAGGAGTTGCAGGAGCTTTTCTGGCAGAAAATTTACTGTTATTCTTCTTATTTTACGAACTCGAATTAATTCCTTTCTACTTACTAATATCTATTTGGGGAGGAGAAAAACGGGCTTATGCTGGAATTAAGTTCCTGATTTATACGGCTATTTCGGGAGCATTAATTCTGGCAACATTCTTAGGTATGGTGTGGTTGAGTGGTTCTACCAATTTTGCTTTTGATGCATTTTCTCCAGAGAATCTCTCAGTGACAATGCAAATCACTTTACTAATAGGAATAGTATTGGGTTTTGGCATCAAAATTCCTTTGGTTCCCTTCCATACTTGGTTACCGGATGCTTACGTTGAAGCTTCAGCGCCAATTGCCATTCTTTTAGGCGGCGTGTTGGCAAAGCTAGGAACCTATGGACTATTAAGATTTGGGTTGGGTATGTTTCCCCAAGCTTGGAGTATTATTGCACCGACCTTGGCAATTTGGGGAGCAATCAGCGCTATCTATGGGGCGGTAATTGCGATCGCTCAAAAAGATATCAAGCGCATGGTAGCATACAGTTCCATTGGTCACATGGGTTACGTATTACTAGCTGGTGCCGCCAGCACTCCCCTAGCACTAGTTGGTGCAGTGGCCCAAATGTTCAGCCACGGCATCATTTTGGCAATTCTCTTTCATTTGGTGGGAGTCGTGGAAGCCAAAGTCGGTACCCGCGAGTTAGATAAACTCAATGGTTTAATGAGTCCCATCCGTGGTTTACCTTTAATCAGTGCCTTACTCGTTTTAAGCGGCATGGCTAGCGCAGGTATTCCCGGTTTAACAGGATTTGTGGCTGAATTTATCGTCTTTCAAGGCAGCTTTTCTGTCTTTCCTCTCTCCACAATTTTGTGTGTAGTGGCCAGTGGCTTAACCGCAGTTTATTTTGTTATTCTTCTCAACCGCACCTGTTTTGGTAGACTTGATAACTTGGCGTACTATCCCAAAGTCCTTTGGCCTGAAAAAGTCCCAGCGTTAATTTTGGCAGCTTTCATCATCTTTTTAGGAATACAACCTACTTGGCTAGTGCGTTGGAGTGAGTCCACAACCACAACAATGGTAGCTGCAATTCCCCCCATAGAAAAAACCACCGTCTCTCAAGTCCCACTGGAGTATAAATAGAATTCAGAATTGGTGAATTCAAAATTCAGGAGTCAAATTCATTAACTACTAATAGTCAACAGTCAACAGTCAACAATCACATGACAGCAATTAAAACAGTTACTAAATTACCTCCTTCCACACATGAATTTGCGGAAGTCATTCATCGCCTAGAAGGTGGCGGTGCAATGTTACCCGATACCCCAGAAAATTTGATGCAAATTATCGGGTTATACAAAGCTTATGCTGTGCCAATGGATTTTTATTGGCGTGACTTACTTTATATCGCAGAAAACGTATTTTTAGATCCTTTGCCTTTCTTGAAATACTTCTTGCCCAAAGAGTATTTAGACCGACATAATCACTATGCTGGCGATGATGCCGATTTACGAATTTGGCGCGGCGAAGCCACAGCCCACCCAGAACTTTTGGCATTTATGGAGAAAGGTGAAACTTTCAAAATGCCCAAGTTATTGCATCATTTGTTGCACGATCGCATTAACATGGAATTTGCCGAAGCTTGTATGCGGGCAATGTTGTGGCACAGAGGTATGGGCGGGCAATTTGACCCTTACCTAGATTCCGACGAATACAAAGCCAACGCCGATAGGGCAATTAAAGCTTACTTCCAAGGCAACCCAGTGATGTTGGGGCTTTACAAACTGTTCCCCGATATGTTTTTGGAACAATGCCGCCAAATGTCATACTACGCTAACTTGGGTTTGTTCTGGGAAGTGATGGCACCGGTATTTTTTGAAATGTCCGACCGCTATGACGAAGGCACCATCAGCAGCGTCCCAGAAGCGATGAACTTTTTAGTTAATGGTATATTTGCCATCGCTGGTCGTCCAATTTACCATCACGTTTATATTCGTGGAGAATGCTACGAAATTATTCCCAAATCTAAAGGTTTCATGTGGCTATATGAAGCAGCACTACCTTATGTAGAAGCTGTTTTCTACCGCACCGCACCTTTTAGGGGAACAAGATCTTACAATGCCCAAGCACGTCAAGTACCAGAAGACCAAAAAGACTTTCACTATGGCATTCTTTACGCTGATGTCTTTCCAGTCGGTACTGCTGGTATTCCCCCCACATTATTAATGCAAGATATGTTGCATTTTTTACCACCCTATCTTGTTGATTATTATAAACAACATTGCCGGGGTGAAGATGATATGTTGATTCAATTGGGAATTAGTTTTCAACGGTCAATGTATTGTGTGACTTCTGCGGTAATTCAAGCCTTAAGAACTGCACTTTTATATCCATTAGATGACCCCAATCCCAAACATTTACAAGCCAATCGAGACTTCTTTGAAATGCAGCTAAATCGCTTTACTCGTTCTGAATATAACATTCGTAATGCTGCACGTTTGGGGAGTATTCAAAGGCAAGATTATCGATAAGAGATACCCCCAACTCCCCTTAAAAAGCTACGGTGTACATACAAGTCGAGAAATCCTAACTTGAAACTTAGTTTCATCCCCCTAGCTCTAAAATTAGGGGTAGGACTTACGCAACTGGCATATTATTTTAAGTTTGTAGTAAGGACTTTAGTCCTCTAATAAGGACTGAAGTCCTTACTACAAGCAAAAAAAAATGATTTTTTGTGACACTTGCGTAAGTCCTGAGGGGGATAAATAGAGTAGACTTCTTGCAAAAGTCCTTTTTTTTTGCCTGTTAGCGTACCCCTCCGGGGAAGCAAGCTACGCGGAGCGTCTCGTAGAAAAGCGGGGCGTAGCCCGACAAAAAATTATTTATGCAAGAGGTCTAGTTTCAAGTTGTCCAAAATTTGGGGATTTATCAGGAACTAAAGAGTTGAAACTCTTGCGGCCTATACTTGTGTGTACACCGTAGTACCTTTTGTATGCCCAATTCCCTATGCCCAATTACCGATTCGTTATGATAAACTAACATTCTCATTGAAGAAGAATTCAGAAGTCAGAATTCAGGAGTCAGAATAAAGACGCTCTCTACGAGACGCTACGCGTAGCTTGCTTCCCCGGAGGGGTACGCGGACACGGCTTAGCTGCGCTATCAGTCGGGGATTCAGACCCGCGACTGATTAAAGACCACCAAATTTTCAATTTGGTGGGGGTGCAAAAACGCCGATTATTCATCCGCTAGTCATACAGAATACCTAACTGAATTCTGACGACTGACTCCTGAATTCTGTTTGATAAAATAAAAATCGTAAGTCAAACACCTTGCAGCCCAAAAAATAATATTCTGAATAATATTCTCTTAACAATTCATGGACTAGGGATTGGGACATGGGGCAAAGGGCATGGGAAGGGGACAAGGGAGACAAGAAAGACAAGGGGGACAAGGAAAAATTTTCTCCCACTCTGTCTTGTCTCCCTCCTCTGCCTTGTCTCCCCCCTCTCCCCATCTTCCCACTCCCTACTCCCTAACCCCTAACTTAAGAAACTTTAAATCCCGTGACTTTGAGCCTGTCTGCTGCTAAATCTTATCGCCAACCTTGGCCTGGACTGATAGAAGCCTATCGCGAATACTTGCCTGTAAGTGAAACAACGCCGGTTGTAACTTTGTTGGAGGGAAACACACCCCTCATACCAGTGCCGGCGATCGCACAACGCATTGGCAGACAAGTACGTGTGTTTGTCAAATACGATGGTCTCAATCCCACCGGCAGTTTCAAAGACCGAGGGATGACTATGGCAATAACGAAAGCCAAGGAAGCAGGGGCAAAAGCAGTCATTTGTGCCAGCACCGGTAATACCTCAGCCGCCGCCGCCGCCTATGCAAAACGTGGAGGAATGAGTGCTTTTGTGCTGATTCCCGATGGCTATGTGGCATTAGGTAAGTTAGCCCAAGCTTTAGTTTATGGGGCAGAAGTATTGGCAATAAAAGGTAATTTTGACCAAGCTTTAGAAATTGTCCGCGATATGGCCGAAAACTATCCCATCACTTTAGTGAATTCGGTGAATCCCTATCGCTTGGAAGGACAAAAAACAGCAGCCTTTGAAATCGTCGATGTGTTGGGTGATGCCCCAGACTGGCTATGTATCCCCGTGGGAAATGCGGGAAATATATCAGCATATTGGATGGGTTTTTGTCAATATCATCAAGCCGGAAAGTGCGATCGCCTACCGAAGATGATGGGATTCCAAGCCGCAGGTGCAGCACCTTTAGTACACGGTCAGCCAGTGGCAAATCCCGAAACCATAGCCACAGCAATTCGCATTGGTAACCCTGCTAGTTGGGAATTGGCCATAGCCGCCCAATCTGCCAGTCAGGGAAGTTTCCGTGCAGTCACCGACGCCGAAATTTTGGACGCTTATCGACTTTTAGCAGCATCAGAGGGTATCTTCTGCGAACCTGCTAGTGCGGCTTCCGTAGCTGGCTTATTACAAGTAAAAGACCAAATTCCCACAGGGGCGACAGTGGTTTGTGTCCTCACAGGCAACGGTTTAAAAGACCCAGATACAGCCATTAAACACAATCAAAGTCAATTTAAACAAGGCATCCCAGCAGAACTAAAAGCAGTCGCCGAAGCAATGGGATTTTAGGGCATGGGGCATGGGGCATGGGGCATG
>NZ_LAHA01000075.1 GCF_002608075.1 Nostoc linckia z4 | reverse complement strand
CCCCGGTTGGTGAGCTTGCCTGTCCTGAGCTTTGTCGTTGGCGTTGGCGTTGGCGAAGCCTCTCGTAGAGAAGCCTCTCGTAGAGAAGCCTCTCGTAGAGAAGGGTCGAACCATTAACTTTTTTCCAGACCACAAGGGAAGTTCATACTGCTTATCCGAACCGTGTTGCGTTCTGCGCCTACAACGTCGTCTTGAAAATTGCTGTTATAGCTGATTTAGAAGTCCAAAACTTGATTTAGAAGTCCAAAACTTGATTTAGAAGTCCAAAACTTGATTTAGAAGTCCAAAACTTGATTTAGAAGTCCAAAACTTGATTTAGAAATCCAAAACTTGATTTAGAAGTCCAAAACTTGATTTAGAAGTCCAAAACTTGATTTGCAAGTTCAAAACCTGATAGCAGGATAATTTTATGGAATGTGGAGGGTTGAGAAAAGGTGCGATCGCTTTTGTGGATTTAGACTAAATGTATTGGAATTATCGCATTAATTGATCAGGTGCGATCGCGCAATTTCTCTTTTTCCAATGGGACGTACTTGTATGCTGTGGAGTGAAACAATTGCCACAGTCTCACCATCCAATGTGACAAATTCAACTTCATATCCTTTGCCACCTTGAAGTACTAAAACAACTGTACCTATATCACCCTTTTCTAAACTATATTCTGGGAGATTGCTAGTTAGAATAACCCTATCAAGTTCTTGAATCATTCTTTTCTCCGTTTTAGTGGGTATGAATTAACGAACTTAGGATTTGAGCGTTATATTTATTCTAGGCGCTATATAGAAGATTAATTTATTATGAAATTTCAAGTAATTTTTACCTTTGATTCAGAATATGAAGGCTATATTGCTGAGGTTCCTGAACTTCCAGGCTGTGTAAGTCAAGGCAAAACATTAGATGAAGCAATTGAAAATATTAAAGACGCGATTACAGGATATCTCCACGTCCAAGCAAAACATGGCAAACCTTATACTGCTCAAGAATTGCAAGTTTTTATCGGGGAAGTTGTAGTGTAAATGGGACGTTTATCAAATATCTCCGGTAAGGAAGCTGTCAAGATTTTTAAAAAATTTGGTTATGTATTAGATCACCAAACAGGAAGCCACATGATGCTTTGGTGTGAATCAAAACCAACTTTATCAATTCCCAATCATCGGGAATTAGCACCTGGTTTACTTAGAAGTTTGATTCGACAGGCAGAAATTACAATTGATGAATTTCTTGAAAATAAATGAAATGTAAAATATCGTGTTTTGAGTAATTCTAAAAACTGCAATAATATAGAAAAACAGATTTATAAAATAACTTTTTGAAAAGTATCAATATTTTCTTACCTGACACCATGCTAATTTATGTAGAACAACAGGTAGCTGAAGGTAGTTACAGCAGTGTCAGGGAATATTTTCGTGAATTAGTGGGACAAGACCAAAAAAACAAAGTTAAAGAACCTCTTGAAACAATGCTTTTGGAAGGATTAAACTCTGGAAATGCAACAGAAATGACTATTCAAGATTGGGAAAATATCCGTCAAAAAATCTGGGAAAGAATTAACAAAGCCTGATTGAGTTTGAGAAAACTTAGATAGATGTTGAAATCAATTGCTCAATGGCAGACGCATCTAAACCTGTAACTGTCGCCACCTGTTCTATCGTCATTCCACTCGCTAGTAAATTGCGTGCTGTTTGTAATAACTGTGACTCTGCTTTGTCTGCTCGTTGGCGTTCTTGTTCTTCGGGTGTTGGCAGTAATTCTCCCTCCAATGTTGCCCAGCGTAACCAAGTCGCATCAATTCCCTTGTAATTTCCTTGCCAGCGCTGCAAGGCTAAGCCTAAGGATTCACTCACCAATTGATGGCGTTCATTAACAACCAGGGGTTGATAAACTCTTTGTTGGATTGAAAAACCCGCCCAATCATCTGGGTTAAATGGGTCGTACCAAAAATATTCCGGTACGCGCATTTGATTTTGATAAATCAGCTTTTTCTCGTTTTTATCTGCTGTGGCTGTACTTTCAGAAAGCAATTCAATCACAACATCCGGTGCTTTTTCTTCTTCCCAAACCACCCAACTTTTGCGTTCTCCTTTTGGGACACCCAACACTACAAAAAAATCTGGCCCTTTAAAGTCTTTGTTGCGTAACTGCGCCAGACTGTAATAGATAAACATATTGCCGCCGACAAACCCATCTTCTCGCTGTGATAACCAAGGAATTAAGGCATCTATCAGCAAGTTCATAGCAGCTCTGTGCCGTGCGCTTTCCATTGGAACACCATCATCATAAGGAAGTTCTGCTTGGCTGGGTGGAATTTCAATTAAAGGTGCAGGTAAGGTAGTTTCTGACATGGCTGTTTATCAGTGGCATAGCCCGCAGCAAATATATCTATAATACTAAAAACAATCGAGGTTAACAGTTAACTATTTTATCTGATAAATAAAACAGTACTGTTAAAAGCATTCATCGGATTATTTATAGTCAATATATTGGAATTATCGCGTTAATTCATCAGGTGCGATCGCCCAACTTTTATTCTATCAATGAAACACAATTGTATAGTGTGGACTAGATTGCAATTTTTGGATTAATTAATCAGCAGCGCTAACTATAATAAACTTAAGATTTCATACAAGAATATGATTCCACAAACTCTAGACAAACTGACTACCCTTGAAGAACAACGGTTTCTCTTACCTGGTCATTACACTTGGGAAGAGTTTGAGAAACTTGAAACCTTGATAGGAGATGCACCAGGTTTACGGATAACTTATCTTGATGGGTGTGTGGAATTTATGACTCTTGGCGAACAACATGAAATGCTAAAAAAAGTAATCGCTATATTGCTCGAAGCTTACTTGTTTGAATTACGTATAAATTTTATCCCTGTAGGTAGTGCTACTCGTCGTGCTAAGGAAAAAAGTGCTTCATTTGAACCTGATGAATCTTATTATTTAGGAGAAAAGAAAGAAAATCCTGATTTAGCAATTGAAGTAAATATTACTAGTGGCAGTATTGATAAATTAGAAAAATATAAGCGGTTTAAAATTTCTGAAGTCTGGTTTTGGGAAAATAACCAAATATCTGTATATCACCTAACTAATGATAATTACGATAAAATCACTCAAAGTAAATTACTGCCCAATTTGGATATTAATTTGTTAGTACGTTGTGTTTTAATGCCTTCAATAATTGAAGCAAGAACAGAGTTTCTCAAAGGAATTCAGCAGTAATTTTTGAATATAACTGTACAAATATAGCGTTTCCTAGTCTGCTGAGGTACAAATCTCTGTGTAACTCTGTCTTAAAAGTGGGGAGTAGGGAATGGGAAAAGACCACTTTGATATTTGACTACAAAATTCGCTTCATCTTGATTGCCTTATACCATTTCACTTTATAAATAATACAAATACAAGCTCAGCCTTCCCGCAAGGTACAGCCATTGCGTAAGCGTAGGGGCGAACAGCCGTTCGCCCGTACAATTTATTTTATGTGTATCAATATTTTGGTGAATTGGTATTAGAGGCAATATAGTAATAGCCAAGGTGGTTAAAACATTAGACTTTCACCCAGTCACCAGTTCCTTGCTATTGATTAGATTAATTTATAAACGCCGTATTTCTTCACAAGTTCCTCAAATTTTTGCTCTAACTTCAAGATAGAGATATTTAACTATTGCTTGAAGTACCTTGATAATTCAGGACTTTTCCATACTACTCATGTTGTATATAGGTCGTAACTATCACTAGCATTTTTACTATATACGTCATATACAACATATAAAATCAGCAAAATTATCTGAGAAAACGGCGTTGCTAAATGAAATGTATGAATTAGTCTCACGTATTTGCCTTTGAGCGTTACCGATTTCTTATTTGCAAAGAATTGTTATTGAGTCATCGCGAAAAATCAATTCATACTCTGATTCAGCAACACCAAAATTTTCAACTTGGCATTGCTTAGGAGTTAAAGATTATGAGTACCATTGTTCAACGTCAAAAAGAATTTAATTTTTTTGATTTCTGGGACAGTTTTTGTAGCTGGATTACTAGCACAGAAAACCGCATTTACATCGGCTGGTTTGGTGTGTTGGCGATTCCCACCTTGTTAGCCGCCACTACCTGTTTTGTTTTGGCTTTTATTGCTGCTCCTAGTGTAGATATGGACGGTATTCGTGAGCCAATTAGAGGTTCGTTGATGGATGGGAATAACTTTATTACAGCCGCAGTTGTGCCGACTTCCGCCGCTATTGGTTTGCACTTTTATCCTATTTGGGAAGCTGCATCAATGGATGAATGGCTCTACAATGGCGGGCCATATCAATTGATTGTGCTGCATTTTCTCATTGGTATTTGGTGTTTAATAGGACGATTTTGGGAATTGAGCTATCGTTTAGGAATGCGACCTTGGATAGCGATCGCTTATTCTGCACCCGTCATTGCTGCTACTTCCGTTTTGTTAGTTTATCCCATTGGTCAAGGTAGTTTTTCTGATGGTTTACCTTTGGGAATTGCTGGAACTTTCCACTTTATGTTGGCTTTCCAAGGCGACCACAATATCCTCATGCACCCATTCCATATGTTGGGTGTCGCGGGTATTTTTGGCGGTGCATTATTGAGTTCTTTGCATGGTTCTTTAGTGACTTCAACGCTAATTCGCAATACTGATGAAAATGAATCAATTAATGCCGGATATAAATTTGGTCAACGGAAATTCACCTACAATTATTTAGCAGGACACTATAGCTTTTTGGGACGGTTATTGATTCCTACCTTTGCTAGTAAAAATCATCGTGCTTTCCATTTTTTATTAGCAGCTTTACCAACAGTGGGTATTTGGTTTGCAGCATTGGGTGTATGTTCAATGGCATTTAATCTCAATGGTTTTAACTTTAATCATTCCATCTTAGATAGTCGGGGTGAAGTCATTAGAACCGACGCTGATATTTTGAACCGTGCCAATCTTGGTTTAAATGTAATGCACGCTCCCAATGTCCATAATTTTCCTTTGGTTCTCTCTAGCGGTCAGCCTATTCCAGTTAGCTAAAATTCCCCATATCAATTTTGATAATTTTTCAACCTGCCTCTAATTCTGGGCAGGTTTTTTTAGCTAAAATTAAATCAAACTAAGGGTAAAATAATTTCAAATTCAGTCCCCACACCTGGTTGCGATCGCAAATTAAATTTACCGCCATGTTTGACAGTTATAATTCGATAACTAACTGCTAAACTAGTTTCTTTACCATTTTTGCTTTCCAAAGAAAAAGATTCTAAAATTTGCTCTTGCAATTCTTGAGACATTCCAGGGCCATTGTCAGCAATGCGAATTAAAATCCAGCGAGAATCTGGTGCATGTGGTTTACTGGGTTTTTGTGAAATCACCTCTGTAGTAATCTTAATTTGGGGTTTTTTAAGAGTTTTTTTATCTTCTAGATGCAGTTGTTGTCTCACTGCTTCATTCAGTAAAGTATCCACAGCTTCGCTTAAAAGATTAATTAAAACCTGATTTAATTGCCCCATAAAGCAATACACTGGTGGCAATTGTCCATAGGATTTGATGATTTCAATTTCTCCTTGAATCCGGCTATGAATTAATAAAATAATATTATCAATACAGGTATGTAAATCTATAGGTTTAGGGTAAAGTTCATCGAGATGACAGAAGTTTTGTAAACTGGTGACTAGTCTTTTTAATCTTTCGGCTCCAGTGCGGATACTAGCAAGGGATTGCAATAAATCTTGTTCTAAAAAATCAAATTCAATTTCTTCTTTAAGTTTCTCGATTGTCTGAGAAAAAGATGGTAATTCTTGGTCGTAAGCTGCTATTAATTTGAGTAAATCTTGGCTGTAAGTTGAAACGTAAGTTATGTTTCCCCAAATAAAACCCACGGGGTCTAAAATTTCGTGGACTACACCATCTACCAAACGCCCCAAACTTGCCATTTTATCATTTTGAATCATTTGGGCTTGGCTGCGTTCGTATCGGACAAAATTTTTGATGCCCCGAATTTGCCAAGAAATAAAATTTAATTCCTGGACATCTAATAATCTGTAAGCACCACAAGCAGTTTGCACTACAATTGGTTCTGATAATAATTCTGGCGATCGCTTTAAGCTCAGTTGCATCGCAATTAAAATTAATGTCGTCTCACCAAGCAGCAAAATCGGCGTGCGTGCATAGCTGTAGAGTGTGCCTAATGGTTGCTGAATAAACAACTCTCGTCCATAAGGGCGAATTAAAAATTCTAAAAGTCGTCGCCGCGAAATCATTCCCACGAACTCGCCCTGCTCTACTAAAATTATTCCTGGTAGCAGTGGATATTTTTCTAAAAAATGAGCCACTTCCCCAGCAGTACAACTAATTTCCACAGGGAAGTTGTACATCGATAGTTCTTGGAGAGTCGAATCTAAATTGAGATCGCCATCGCTACCAACAGACAAAAACGGCGGCGAGATATGACAACAACTGAATTCTTCTGGCACTATACACCCTAATTTTGGCAAGACAAGTCAACAATAAGCTAATATCTTAGCCTCTGTCATTAATGAAAAGGGAGTGGGGAGTGATGACTGATGACAGTCATCAGTCAACAGTCAACAGTCAACAACCTAAACCAGAATAATTTGCTCTTGCATTTTTAAGGTTTTTGTAGTAAAAAATCAACCAAAGCTCAAATATTGGTTATCCATCGTTGGGCACGGGGCATTGACAAAGGAAAAAGCACAAAGTCTGTAGCAAGATCCCCCAGAATGCGCCGAGTTTTGGTGATAAAGTGGTGATTCGCTATGTGTCTTCTGTTAGCTTCTAGCTTTGACATCCGTCAAAGTACAGAACTTTTAAAGAAAGGACTTTTGACAAACAGCGATCGCCAAATGTTCAATAACTGTAAATCCTTGATGAAAATATAGCCCAGCTAATATCTGATTTAGGAAATTACTGTCAGTATAAACATAGGGAAATTTCAAAACATCTATGCAGCTACTTGCCCCTTATAATTGGAACAATTTCTGAACTTAAGCAATCTTAGGAATGGTCATCATCAGTACATCTACTCAGATAAATATCACTATATGCTTTAAATCCAAGGCTTGCAGCGCTTTAACTTTAATCAAACCGCACGATAGCTTGTTATTTAAACCATATTTAATTTTTCCGAACTGCTTTTGATCCCCATTTCGATAGAATGACAAGGCAGAACCCTAAAACTCAAAACCGCTTTTGACAGCGACGCCCATGAATCAACTCAACAATGGTTTTACGCTATTTCTAAGTCTGCTAGTCGAGGCGATGCCTTTTTTGCTTCTTGGGGTTTTATTCTCCAGTTTGCTGCTATTTTTCGTTGATGAGCGCAAATTAGTAGAAAAAATGCCCAGGAATCCGCTTTTGGGTGCTTTAGTTGGCAGTATGATCGGCTTTTTATTTCCGGTGTGTGAATGCGGGAATGTACCGGTAGCGCGGCGGTTCCTAATTCAAGGAGTACCCACACCAGTGGCAATTGGTTTTTTGCTAGCAGCACCAACAATTAACCCAGTTGTCATTTGGGCAACTTGGACAGCCTTTCGAGATCAGCCAGAAATAGTAGTATTACGGGTTGTATTTTCTCTATTAATTGCCACAATTATCGGCTTTGTTTTCAGTTTTCAAAAAGACTTAAATCCCATAGTCCAACCTGCCATCGCTCGCTATATGAAATTTAATCCTCCCGCGTCGCCTGAAACTAAACGGCGTGGTAAGGGTTACCAAGTACAACAGGAATCAACAGTACCGAATATCTTGCAATCAGGGACTTATATTTTAGGAGGAAAAGCAGGTATACCGCTGCGGATAGATCCGAATTCAATACCGCCTACCATCATTTCAACACCTAACAAACCCTTTGCAGATAAACTACGTCTAGCGATAGATAATAGCGTTCAAGAATTACGAGAATTAGGCGGAGTCATGGTTTTAGGAAGTGCCATCGCCGCTGCTATTCAAGTCCTAGCACCGCGTGAATTAATTCTCAGTTTGGGCGCTGGCCCCATTACTTCAATTGTAGTCATGCTGATATTGGCAGTGGTAGTGTCAATTTGTTCTACAGTTGATTCTTTCTTTGCCCTGTCTTTTGCTTCAACTTTTAGCAGTGGTTCATTACTAGCATTTTTAGTATTTGGCCCCATGATTGATATCAAAGGTGTAGGTTTGATGTTATCGATTTTTAAGCCCAAAACAGTCTTTTACCTATTTGCCTTAGCAGGACAATTAACATTTCTGTTCACACTTTTCCTCAATTTGCACGTCTTTTAAAAACTCTTTGTTGTTTGTTAATTGTTGGTTTTAACCAATGGCCCATACTTCTCTGCGAGAGGCTGCGCCAACGGCTACGCTCATTACAAGTGCCCAATGCCCAATAATCAATGACTAAAAAAAATCCCAAACCAAAAATTCCAATTCTCCTATTTCCTTGGCTAGATGCCCTAGCAATTACAACTTGGGGTATTTTGATGCTGAGATATTGGTTAACTAACAAGCTGAACCTATTGATTCATCCCAATTATTTTTCGTTGGTAATTGTCTGTGGTATCAGCTTAATTCTTATTGGTTGCTTCAAAATCCTGGAACTATGGCAACGACGCCGCCGGGATGTCATACCAAACACCCAGCATATTAGTTTATTTCCCCCCGGTTGGGGTAGTGCATTATTATTAATTGCAGCAATTTTGGGTTTCATCATTACACCCCAAGTTTTTGCTAGTGACAAAGCACTGCAAAGAGGTGTAACTGCTGATTTATTGGGAACCACACGCATTAAACCCCAAGCCTTTCGAGTATCTGTTCGTCCGGAAGAGCGAACGATTGTAGACTGGGTACGCACCCTAAATGTCTATCCAGAACCAGATTCTTACACAGGACAAAAAGCTAAGGTACAAGGATTTGTCATTCACCCATCAGATTTAGGCAAACAGTATTTATTTTTAGCAAGATTTGTTTTAAGCTGCTGTGCAGCAGACGCTTATCCCATAGGATTACCCGTCAAACTCCCCAACGATGGAGAAAGTTTCCCCGCCGATACTTGGCTAGAAGTTGAAGGGCAAATGATAACAGAAAATCTCTCAGGTAAACGTCAACTTACCATTGCTGCTACTTCTTTGAAAAAAATTCCTCAACCGCAGAATCCTTATAGTTATTAGTTATTGTCAATGTTGACTGTTGAGTAAAGAGTTAGGAGTTAGGAGTTAGGAGTTAGGAGTTAAGAATTAAAAGCAATTACTCCCCATCTCCCCATCTCCCCATCTCCCCATCTCCCCATGCCCCATGCCCCATGCCCCATATCCAATGACTAAATCAAAAGCATTTATTCAACCACTCGATCGCATAGCGATCGCATTGATGCTACTCCTGAGTGTACTGATTGGGTTGATAATGTTGAAAGGTGATGTGGTAACAGCTCGTGTCCGAGATTTTACCTGGCAAAATCAACAAATCGGTGCAGAAGATAATTCCTTTGCCCTCACCTTTAGTCGCCCAATGGACACTAAAAGCGTAGAGAATAACTTCAAAATTGACCCGCCTCTAGCAGGTAAATTCAGTTGGGCGGGGCGGCGAATGGTTTATACACTGCTCACACCAGCACCCTATGGCACAAATTATAAAGTACAGTTACAGGCAGCCAAAGATAAGTTTGCTGAGCAAGAAGGTACAAATCGCACAATCCAGCCCTTTGTGGGTAGCTTCCGCACACGCGATCGCGTCATCCTTTACATAGGAACTGAACAAGAAGAACAAGGAAGATTAATTCTTTACAACTTAACCCAAGAGCAAAAAACCCTACTTACCCCCAAAGACTTAATCGTCATGGAGTTTGAGTCATTTCCGGATGGGGAGAAAATTTTATTTTCGGCTCGTAGCAGCAAGAACTCAGACTTACTTTCAGCCCAGCTGTACACAGTAACAACCGGCGTTGCTGGTAAATCTGAGCGCGAAGTAGAACCAGCTGGCAGAGTTGACCTAATTTTAGATAGTAAAGATTATCAAAACCTGAAATTTGACTTATCACCCGACGGGCAAACTATTGTCATCCAACGAGGAAACAAAGCTAATCCCGGCGACTTTGGACTATGGTTTATGCCAGCAACCAGCGACGCCTCAGGAGAAAAACCCACCCCTAAACGCTTGCAAAGCCAACCAGGGGGAGACTTTACCATTACCCCAGATAGCAAAGCCGTAGCAGTGGCCCAAGGACAAGGAGCAGCAATCTTACCACTGCAAGGAGATGCCAGTAAACCATTAGATTTTCTGCCCCAGTTTGGCTTAGTACAGGCTTTCTCCAAAGATGGCTCCCAGGCAGCAATGGTAAAATTCAATACCGATTACACGCGAGATTTGTTTTTAGTCACAAACCAAGGCGTGCAGAAACAACTAGTAAAAACAACAGGCTCAATAATCAACTGTCAATTTGACACCGCCTCACCTACCCTCTACTGCTTATTGACACAGTTAATATCCAAAGAACAATACATAGAACAACCTTATGTAGTGGCAATTGACCTGAAAACCGCCCAACAAAAACCACTGTTATTACTTCCTCCCGAACAGCGAAATGTGCAAATGAGTTTATCTCCTGACGGTTTAGGCTTGTTATTTGACCAAGTAGTACCGCAGACAAACCCATCGACCACATTACCTACAAACACCTTGAAAACAGATGACGGAGACGCGATCGCTACCAGTAGCCTATGGCTAATGCCCCTATTACCCATCGCCGACACTGCAACCGTAGAAATTAGACCAGAACAACTCCCCTTGGCTGGTTTTCGTCCCCGGTGGCTGCCTTAGGGAGATGGGGAGGGGCTTTGCCAAGGGGAAAGGTAAAAGGGAAAAGGTAAAAGGGAAAAGGTAAAAGGAGGGATCTTTCTTTTACCCTTTGCCCCTTGCCCTTTGCCCCTTGCCCTTTGCCCCTTGCCCCTTGCCCCATGCCCCATGCCCAATCTCTTTTATATCAATTGATAATTTGCCCAAGCTTTCCAGAAAATATAAATTGATAGTATTCCTAAGAAAATACGAAGTGATAAACTAACAGTAGAATCTGGTAATTTTGGCAATGTGCGAGTACTTATTTGCACGCCTAATAGTCCTCCAAAGCCCAAAATTAAACCTGGAATCAACAGAATATTTCCCTCTAATGTGTGTCCGGTACAAGCAGCTAAGGCAGTAATTACAATCACGCCTAAACTAGTTTGGATTGCTACTTTAATTTCTTCTCCTAAAAGTAACATTTGTAAGGGCACCATAATCGTACCACCACCTAAACCAAATAAACCTGCTAAAATTCCTGCTGCTCCTCCGGTGCCAATTTTAGAAACTAATGGATTAAATATTGGTGCTGTATCTTCTTTTTGCTTCAACAAGAGTTGTTTACGAAGGTCAATTAAATAGATATTAATAAGTAGTATAATTCCAAATGTAAAAAGTATTACGTGGGATGGAATTTTATTAGCGAAATATACGCCGATTCCGGTAGTTAAGAAAGCTGGAATTCCTAAATAAAATACTCGTTTCCAGTCAAAATAGCCCATCCACCAATTTTGTAAACTTCCAGAAATTGAGGTAATCACAATAGCAACACTACTAGTAGCGATCGCCTGAATGGGAGCATAACCTAATGTGACTAAAAGAGGAATCGTCACAATACCCCCGCCTATTCCTAAAAGTCCAGCTATAACTCCAGATATCAAACCCCCAGTCATTAAAATCAACCAATTTGGGGCATGGGGCATGGGGCATGGGGCAAGCAGGAAGTGTGGGAGGGGTGGGAGGTGTGGGAGGATGAGGAAGAAATCTTTCCCCCCACACTCCCCACACTCCCCACACTCCCCACACTTCCCTATCCCCTCATTTCCCCATCTCCCCATCTCCCTCATCCCCACTCCCCCTACCTCCCCATCTCCCTCATCCCCACTCACCTCACTGTCACCGGATGACTAACAACGCCCCCATACATCAACCCGCCGTCATTCCACGGAACTGTAGTCGGTTGTGTGTTACCTAAATTGTCAGTGGCACGAGCTTGCAGAAAATATTCGCCGGGAACTGGGTTCCATTCCATATCCCAACGTACCCATGCAAATGGAAAATTTGGTTCTCTCAGTCGTGCAAATTGCCAAGTTTTCCCACCATCGAGGCTCACTTCCACCCGTACAATCTTTCCTTTTCCAGACCAAGAACGACCACGCAGTAGGTGACTTTGGGGAGAAAGTGTAGCTGGCCAAGCCAATTCAAAGGCGCTTTTAACATTTTGATATGTAATCAACTGGCCTTTATAGGGAGCAATAGCTGGATAGTCTGCACCAATCAACACCATTTGCTCGGTTACCCAGGGAGTGTATATCGGCTTTTCAGAAACTTCAATCCGCTCAATCCATTTAACGTTGGCATTTCCTCCCCAACCAGGAAATAAAGCACGGCACGGCTGACCATGATCTGGGGGTAATGGTTCTCCGTTCATGGCGTAGGCGATGAGGGAGTTATCTGCTAATGCTTTGCTAATGGGAACTACACTGTTGAACTTGGACTTATTGGTTGAATTGAGTGAATCTAAATCCGCACCTCCAATGAGTACATCTTTTGCTGTAGATTTCAGTCCAGCTCGCTCTAATAATAATCCCAGTGGTACGCCAGTCCACTCAGCCACACCAATAGCCCCAAGCCTCCAGCGCGTTCCAGAGAGTGGTCTGTTGTAAGCTTCTTCAAAGAAGCGCCGACCATTGGCAGCACACTCAATGGCGCAAGTAACCGAGATAGATGGCATGGCGATGATTTCATCGTAAGTGAACTCACAAGGCTGAGAAACACCTGTTCCATGAATCTGCAATCGCCATGTAGAAGGGTCAAAGGGAGGAGGAGTACTGCGGTTATGAACGTAAAACCAATCATTTGGTACTATGTACCCACGCCCATACATCGCTTCCCAGTTCATCTCTAATGTGCCTTTGCTATGAGAGATATATCCCGGTGGTAATGCCTTAAGTATTTTGCTTTGTTTGGTTTTAACACCTGTCTGAGCATAGGCAATTGCTGGTTTAGCCGCCCCTCCAATGGCTGTTGCACCAACCATAGTGGCTAATATTTGCAGAAACCTCTGCCGCGAAATACCCGCATCTGCACTTTTGAGGCAAATGTACTCTTCAACCCGCGCCTGTAGATAATCCTCCTGGTCACTTGTCATTTTTTTTCGTCCTTGGGCAACAATCAACCGTCAACAGTCAACCGTCAACCGTCAACAGTCAACCGTCAACCGTCAACAATCAACAGACTATCTTTCTTTCACTGTCCAAACACCAGTGGTTTCATCTTGCGTGTAGTTAGGCAAATAGTAATCAAATTTGTTTTGAGCTATTTGAGCGATCGCATTAATAAAGCGATGGCAATCTTCTAATGTATTATATACAGCAAAGCTAGCTCGGATAATACTAGGAATGTTGCGGGTAATTCCTTGGTCTACTTCTTTGGCAATCTCTAGGTCTTGTTCGTCTGAAATATTCTTGAGTTTGCGAATGTATTCGTATGTGCAAAAAGCCCCAGCCCTAACCCCAATGCCATATTCTTGTGCCAGAATTTCTGCCACTAAACGTCCGTCAAACCCATCGATATCAAAGGGAATAACATGGGCTAAATTATCTCCTCCAATATGGACTTTTACACCAGGAATATTCGCAAGCTGTGTAAATGTAAACTCCACTAAAGAATGTTCGTACTCAGCTATGCGCGAACGCCCCAATCCTTCTATAATTTGAATCGCTTTGGCAATGGCGATCGCACCCATCGCGTTTGGTGTTCCAGGATCGTGGGCACGTTCTGTGTAAAAACGCTTGATTTCTAAGTTTCTGGTGATATAAGGCAGGTTTCCACCGCCAATTTGATAAGGGTAGGAGCTATCAAAAAATTCTTTTGGCCCCAGCAAAACCCCAGTTCCATAAGGTGCATACATTTTGTGTCCAGAAAATGCCACAAAATCCAAATGACATGGGTCATTATCTGGACGCATGTCCACTCGTTCGTGCTGAATTAATTGACACACGTCGGCAAATATCTTTGCATTGTACTTATGTGCTAAAGCTGCAAGTTGGTAAATCGGAGGTCTATAACCTGTAATTGTCGAAGCGCCTGTAATAGTCAGTAACTTAATTTGCTCTGCTTGCGGACGATTTTGATGTGCCTTGAAGATATTTTCTATTTCAGTCAAACTGATACTTCCATCTGACTGGGTTCTGTATTGCACAACTTCGTCTCTAGTTATCCAAGGCAATAAATTTGATGAATGTTCAATATCAGAAACTAAGATTTTTCCAGGTTTTTTTGCCCAAAGTGTAGCGGCTCCATTAATTGCTTCTGTTGTATTTTTCGCAAAGATGACATAATTTTGTGAAGACGATCCTACAAAATCCCGAATGATATCCCTACTAGCATCATATTCTCGTGTCGTAATAACCGATTTCTGCCCAGAACCTCGATGTACACTGCCGTAAGTATCAAGCATATTGTCTACATATTGCTTGAGAGTTGCAAAGGGAGTGGTTGTGGCTCCATTATCTAAGTTGATGTACTTAACATAGTTGCCATTCAAAGTTTTTACTTTAAAGGACAAAGACTCGTCTGTAAATAACGGTTTAATTTCTTTGTGCCAAAAGCTATCAAAATTTTCTGCAAATAGTGGTAACCGAGCATTTTTTTGCTTGATTTTTGTATCCAACGTGAAGATATTGGTCATTTTTAGCACCCCTATTTTAAATTTTTATTTCTTGGCAAGTGCAACAACACTCAGCTTGATTTCGCAGAATAATCAGATTCCAGTTGAAGAATTTCAGTGTTTTAAGTTACGTAACTTTAGACACAAGCATCAGTGATTTCCATCATTGTTTAATAAATAATTAGGAATTGTAAGCAGTATCAATACCTAATTAAAAAATATTTTTGTCATTTTTTATACTTAGTAATAAATTATTTGATGTGGTTAAGTATACTTAAGTTAGTTTTCTTGTAGTTATCAAATAAACTTCATGAATTGAATGTAAGTAAATAAAAATAGCTTCTGGCTTATTAAGCCTACAATTCTTACCAGGTATATGTCGATGGCGAAAAAACCTTCTGCAAAGTTAAGAGCAATCTTAAAAAAAGTTTTACTTTTATACTGACTAAATTTATTACTCTGTTTTATGTATATATTCAGTATTTATTCTTAATTATCAAAATTTCATGACAAAACAGGTTGCAGCAAAACCCCTTAGTTAGTTACTGAGATGAGATAGCGATCGCCCAGAACCCGAAAATTCTATGGAATAGTAAATGTTGATACAGATACCAATCTTAAGTAACAAATAAATCAATAGAAAAACGCGTCCCAAAATATGTCTAAGGTATATCTTTGGATGGATAGAATTAAAAATAACAATATGATAAATAGTCATCTCACAATAAAAAACTAAATCCAGCAATCCAATTGAGTTTTCAAGTCTGGCCTTTAGCCTCTGCCTCATCTCATCATTTACCTACTTTCCCAAGCTTTCCTATTCTTGACGGGAAAGAGCCTCATAGTGTTATAACGGCATCAGTCTAGATAAAAAATAGGTAATACCGATTGATGACTGATTACTCTATCCTGAGAGAGAGTTAAACTTAGCTTCTAGAGCAAATCCCGATCGGACACAAGTCTATCGGCAATGCTAACGCCAGCGCTGCTGAATATTTTTAAGCGAGTGGGTCAAGAGTGATGAATGAAGCTGACATCTTAAATAAGGGGACTGCGATGGAATCCCTAAATTCTGCTGATTCGCCACAATCAAAGCAGGCGAATTGTCCCTTCTACTCTGTTATGCCTAATGAGAATACGGCGATTTCCCAATTGCCATTGCTCATGCCAGCTGAAGATACACAAATTTCGGAAGATACTACCCAGCAAGACTGGGTTGCAGAGCCTGACAGCGGTAAACAAGCACTTGTTGACTCCGAATTTCAGAAGTTGCTGGCATTGAACGAAGAATTGCGTGGGGCCAACAATCAGTTGTACGAACAAGTAGAGCAGCTAAAAGACAACCTCGCCGAATCTGAAAAGGTTTTGCAGTGGCAGAAAACGCGTTCCAGCGTCACCGAGTCCATGCTTAACCAACAAGCTCAGGAATTAGCTGCGGCTCAAGAACAGATAAAGTCGCTATTTCAACAATTAGAAACTGCCCTACAAACTGTTCAACGCCAAGAAGTTTTTATCGAAACTCACAAAGCACAGCTACAAATTAGTCAGCAACGCCTTGCCCAGTTAGAACGAGAATGTACGTTGCTACACACGAACAACGACGAACAGTCTCAGAAACTATTGCAATCAGAAAATGCTTGCCGCGAATTACGCACTAGACTCATGCGCCAACAACGCCAGACCTTGCAATTTAAGGCGGCTCTGGAGAAGTGCTTAGACACACCCGTTCCTGGCTATGATTCCCTAGAAGATACTGCAAAACATCCTAAAGATATCACTTCCACACAAGGAAGATTTTCTCGAAAAGCTCGTTCTTTGTTCCCCAATGCACAGCCAATTAAACCTTGGTCAGCAGAATCAGAATCCTTGAGTGATAATCCCAATCATTCTTGGGCAGAACCGTCACCAACCCTGCCATTCCAAACCAATCAACCCACTCCCACTTCCTCATCCTCTTGGAACTGGTCAGTGAAGGAAGACGTGACAAAATCAGCGCAACCACCTTCCTCTCCAGAAATTAATGATTCTCCAGATACAACAGAAAGCGTTTCACCTGTAGAGTCATCAAACTTAAACCAGCAATTAGATAGTCTCATCCAAATGTTCTTTAACTCCCAGCCTGCATCTACATCATCAGCTACAGCGAAAACAGATGTGGATAATAATGTGGGTGATGCCCCTGTGTGGGAAACTGTAGCAACAATTCTAGAGGATGATGGGGAAGTAGAAAATCCAGAACAAGAGCAGTTGCACATAGAAATCAACCCACCCACAACTACACCCACTTCATCTAGCCCCAAGATATTTGTCGAAGAAACTGAAGACTACTGGTCAGAAGTTCCACAAATGACACAGCTGGATTTACCGCCAGAATTGTTAGGCGACAATGCCAATGAAGCCAATTCACCCTCACCCGTAGTTTATCCCCAGCGTCCACCCAAAGGACGCAAGTCATTAGCATCTGTGGAACTACCGAATTTTCCACCCAAGGGGACGAAGGGGTGAGGGAGATGAAGGAGATGGGGGAGATGGGGAGATGGGGAGATGGGGAGATGGGGGAGACAAGGGAGACAAGGGAGACAAGGGAGACAAGGGAGACAAGGGAGACAAGGAGAGAAGTCTGAGCGGAGGTTTCCGACCATCAGAACTTCGGAGAGAAAGATTGCTACCTTGTCTACCTTGTCTACCTTGTCCTCTTCCCATCCCCAATGCCCAATGCCCAATGCCCCATGCCCAATAACTAATGACTAAATTTCTCAACAATGGCTTTTGGGCTAGTTTCTGCGAACTCACTGGCGGATCGCGGTTTGCCTGTGGCGATGGCGTAGTTAATTGCTTGCAGGCGCAGCCATAGGGCCGGATTTCTCTTTTCTAGCCAAGAACCTACTTGGTTTAAAAACTGTGGGAACCAAGCACTCAGTAAAGTACTAATTAGGGCATGACGAGAAAAAGTCAAATAACTACCAAGCCATCGCACTAAGTCCTTAGAACCAGCAAGTTGCCAAATCCAGAGAAGCAAGGCTGGGTTTTTCTTGGCTGCTTTAAGTGCTAGGCGGTTAAAGGTAAACCAATCACATCTGTCTTTGATGAAATTATCTGCCACTTCTAGAGGTTCTTCTGCTAACAGTCCAAAGAAGGTGTTAAGCATGGCGTTCACTCGTTGCGGTGGTAAAAATTTCCCTGTGGGTACCATCATGCCTTTGGAAAATAACCATGTGACTGAAACGTTGGTTTGGTAGGCGCGAATTCGATTTAAGTGTTGGAAGCTTAATAAGTCATACTTGAGGGCAATATCCAAGAGCTTTGTTAACCGCTCTAAGTTGCGAACCAGGGAACCAAAACCTGTGAAAATTAGGGGAGATTGCAGCGATGCGGCATCACCAATGGCAATCAAGCGATCGAAGGCGACTTGGCGATCGCTACTCCCAGTACTAAAATGCCCCGGTATATACCCAAATGTCGGCTTTTTCCATACCAATTTGTCCATATCGCATCTGCGATACTCTGGCAATATTGTGAAAAAGTCTTCGTACATCTCCAGCAGGGAACCAGGGTTTTGAGCATTGACTTCGTGATAATGAAACAAATAAATCGTCAGTTCATCACCTGCTGCGGGAAATAACTCCCAAATCAACTGTCTTCCCCGCGAAATATCCCCGTGACTGTGAAGAACGTCTCCTAATTCCGAATCCCATACCTCCGGTGCAAATCCGCTCTCAATGACCGCTCCCACTGTGGGACACACGCTGTCAAAGGCACGGTTGCCATTTAATTGCCAAGCAATGGGGGAAGCTGTTCCCATCGCATCTACCAGTAGTCTACCACTTACTTGTTTTTCAATTTCACTACATAGATGCTTGACTTTTAAGACAACTTGTGATTCATTTATATCTGCACGGATAAACTCTGTTTCATCCCAAATTTGACCGCCTGCTGCTTGCAACTTTTGCCCACATAGTTGCAGCAACTTTTCGGAATCTAAGCCTAAATTCAGCACTGTGGGTGTGTGCAATACAGGCGATCGCAGTTTCCTTGGATTATTAGCATCGAAAAACTTATTGAATCCATCTTTGTATTCTCTAGCAATGATGGTATCTAACTCTGCGGGGGTGATTAAACCCAGGTTAAGCAAGCTTTGAATCTCATCGCGGGAAATATTCCATTCTCGGTTCATCCGCCCAAATGGCATTCTTTCCACCAGCAAGACTTTATATCCCAGTTTTGCCATCACTGCTGCATGGATAACGCCTAGTGCGCCGCCGATGTAAATCAGGTCGTAAATCGGGGATGAGCGGGACAAGGGGGACAAGGGAGACAAGGAAGAATTTTCTACCCCCTCTCCCTTGTCTCCCCCCCCTCCCTTGTCTCCCCTACCTCTTACCCAGTTTCCAGTCCTCGAAAACACCACCTGTCGCGGCTGCTGCGGATTTCGTACCCCTTGACGCCATCGCTGTTCCCACCAGTAGGCGCGTTTAAGGTCATATTCTCCGTTGGGCATTTTCTGAAAATACTTGACGGTGAGGGGATAGTAGGGAGCTAGAGCCTCAAAAATCGATTGCTGTGATAAATCAATTGCTGGGGGTTCAGGATAATGATGCGGAAAACGGCTTCTGATTTCTTTGGTTAGTTGTTGCAGGATTTCTTTTTCTTGAGGAAAGGGTTTTTCTGCCCAACGAAACACTTTTAGGTAAGTAGTTCGTTGCACTGACCAAGTAAATACAGAAAGTTCTTCAGGCAAGTTTTGGGAAATCGCCGCGCCAGCAGTTGTAGTAGCGTTAGTAATTTTGAGGCGGAAGCCTTCTGTTGTCAGCACTTTTTCCCCATATCCCGGCTGAAAATCTGTTTGCAACCACTGACGCACAGCAGCGATATCCGCAGTTGGAACTTCTAAATAAAGGATTTCTTTCATCTTTTCCTGACATCTCCGATGGATCTATTCACTTAGACAGATTTTATGAAGGCACGAAATAAGGTAAACTCCGCCCTAATAGTTACGTAAAGATTCGGTGAAGAAATTTTAAGATTTTGTCAAATTTATTGTTCATTTTGTAAAACTGTAAACCCACGCCATGAATTATCCCATTCCAGACAGCCCCCAGGAAATTGTAGCTCTGCGACAACAGCCCATTGATGAAGAATTAGTTGCCAGTGCCATCGCTGGAGTTGTTAAAATTGTCCGCGCTCAGGGTCAATCTTTGGAAGAATTAACTGCTCAGGTGTTAGCGGAAGATCCTTTGCTAGACCAGCAACAACGCCGTTGGTTGAGCCAGTTAGTTGCCCAAGCCTGGGAAAAGTTCTCTTAGAATTGTGCTATCTGTGGTTGAGCATATAAATACTGGAATATTGGCTCAACCTACGGCGGGCTGAGCTATGCATTTTCGCTATTAGATGAGAATAATTATCTGTCTGGATTCGCTTGCAATTTTGGATTCATGCCTCACAAGCAACTAAATGAACGATAGAGGTTTGAGGTTGCTAATGAATCCTATAGTGCTTTTCAACTTTCTTAAGGGGAAGGACTCCTGGTTTGCACTGGGGGTCTTTTTTTTGTTAAGGGAACTGCAAAAATTCAATTAGTCAATTTCCCCATTCAAGACGTTATCGTATTCTTCCTCTGGCTCCTCTGTTTAAGCAATCAAAATTGGAGGAAGTCAGAAAAGCGATCGCTCAAGCATTAAACTAATATAAAACTTACGCACACTCCAGGAATTCTTGGTATCTTGGCGGTGGTCTACCCTTGGGGAATGGCAAGCCGCAAAGCGGTTACCATTTTTGCGTCAGTCTTACAGGAGTTTAAGATAAGCGATCGCTTCCTATTCTCATCAAAAAATTTAACTTCACTCACACCACATAGCTATTTTTGTCAACTAGAAGCTTTCACGGCGGCGGCGGCTTGGGAGTGCAACAACAAACCATATTCCAGCCCTTCCACCACCGCTTGATAGGAAGCTTCCAAAATGTTGGTAGAAACTCCCACCGTTGTCCAGCGTTGATGACCATTGCCCGATTCTACCAACACGCGGGTTTTGGCAGCAGTGCCCGTATGTCCGTTGAGAATCCGCACTTTGTAATCCGTCAAATCAAAAGTTGCAATTTGGGGATAAAAGTTCACCAAAGCTTTGCGTAAAGCTGCATCCAACGCCGCAACCGGGCCGTTACCTTCCGCCGCCTCCAAAATATTTTTACCATCAACAGCGACTTTAATTGTAGCTAGGGCGTTGCTAGCTTGTTTCCCCTCAATCAAATCACAGTGGACTTGAAAACCCTTGACTTCAAAAAACTTGGGGCGTCCTCCCAAAGCTTCATGCATCAACAGGGCAAAACTGGCTTCTGCTGCTTCAAATTGAAATCCTTCACTTTCCAAATCTTTGATGCGCTGGAGAATTTGTTTGGCCTCTGCTTTTAATTGGTCTAATTCAATGCCAAAACTGCGGGCTTTAGCTAAAACATTACTGAGTCCCGATTGTTCGGAAATCACAATCCGGCGACGATTCCCCACTTGTTCTGGTTGAATGTGTTCGTAAGTCAGGGGATTACGTTCTACGGCGGATACATGAATACCACCTTTGTGTGCAAAAGCCGAACGTCCAACAAAGGGGGCGTGTTCATCAGGAGCAAGATTAACCACCTCACTCACAAAACGACTTGCTTCTGTAAGTTGTGTTAGCTGGTCTTCTGCGATACAACTATAACCCAGTTTAAGTTGTAAATTGGGAATCAACGAACAGAGGTTAGCATTACCACAACGTTCGCCGTAGCCGTTAATTGTCCCTTGTACCATCTTTGCCCCTGCCATCACAGCTGCCACGGCATTAGCAACGGCCATTTCTGAATCATTATGAGTGTGAATTCCAATTTGGGGCATTGTCATTGTTTCTTGACCAATGACGCCAGTTGCTTCAACGGAGGGAACCTCCGCAACGCACTGGCTCACTAATGACAAATGACTAATGACAGTTTGCACAATTTGGCTAACTTCGTGGGGTAAAGTACCGCCATTGGTATCACACAACACAAGCCATTCAGCGCCAGATGCCATCGCTGTCTCTAATGTCTGTAAAGCATAACTTGGATTGTGTTT
This sequence comes from Nostoc linckia z4, assembly GCF_002608075.1. GTDB lineage: Bacteria > Cyanobacteriota > Cyanobacteriia > Cyanobacteriales > Nostocaceae > Nostoc > Nostoc linckia. Next base: position 11,472 of record NZ_LAHA01000075.1, on the reverse strand, counting down.
ATAGCCATCAAACCAATGTTCGGCATCATAGATTGTGCGACGCCCTTGAGAACGGAGGTACTCAATTGTGTCACGAATCATTGCTAAATTTTCTTCTAACGTCGTCTTGAGTCCAGCTGTGACATGTAAATCCCAAGACTTGCCGAAAATTGTTACCCAGCGAGTTCCCGCCGCCAGAATTGCTTGCAACATCGGTTCTTCGGCAGCAGTTGTATTGGGGCGTCGAGTCGAACAAAAAGCGACAACTTCTGAATGTTTGAGCGGATCTTCTTGGAGTTGCCAGAAAAATTGTACATCCTTGGGATTAGCACCAGGCCAACCGCCTTCAATAAAGGGAATGCCCAGTTGATCGAGTCTTTTGGCAATGCGTAACTTATCTTCTATCGATACAGATAGCCCCTCGCGCTGAGTGCCATCCCGTAATGTAGTGTCATAGAGCCAAAGTTGAGGAGAGTAATTTGTGGTCATAAAGCTCGGACTGACGAGACAACTTTCGAGGCAATATGTCAATATACAACAAAAAGCCAATTTGGCAATTTAAAAAATGCCTAAGGTACTAGCTCAAGGTAAAACAATTGAGTGCGAGCAAGGAAGTAATCTCCGCACAATTTTGCTGCAAAATGGTATTGACCTCTACAATGACGGTGCTAAGGTAATAAACTGTCGGGGTATTGGCAGTTGTGGTACTTGCGCGGTTAAGGTAGAGGGCGAAGTATCAGCTGTGAATTGGCGCGATCGCACGCGTCGTTCCCTTCCTCCCCATTCTCCTACAAAAGACTTGCGTCTAGCTTGCCAAACGCAGATTTTAGGCGACGTGAATGTAACAAAATTTGATGGATTTTGGGGACAAGGTTCTCGAATAGTGTGGACACCAAAAGGTTAAAAAGGAGTAAAACAAGATGGGTAGATGGACACCCCTAATATTAATGGCTGGAGGTCTAGCCATTCTGCTTGGTACATTACTAGGCATCAACTTTCCAATGGGCGTACAAACCGCCAACAATCCTGGTGGCAAAGCAGCAAAAGTTCTACCAGCTAATATTAATGTTAATAGCAGTGCTGGCAGCCAGAACAATGAAACTGCAACTGACGAAACTGAAACAACCCAAACAGAGGGAAATAGACGCTCTATTGTAGCCCCAAGACCCGACAACAGAAGTAGCGTTGCTCAAAATCCTTCTGATACTACAACAGAGGTTGATACAGAAACTTCTGGAACAGACACACCATCAAACACCAGTTCTAGCAACGAGCCAATTCGAGCTTTGTGGTAAAGGTTGTTAGTCTTTAGTTATTACTTTATTAGTTATGATTTATTAGTCATGCGCTAACGATCGATGGCTAATGAGCAATGACTAAATGACTAATGACTAGTGAAATTGTAATTATTGGTGGCGGTGTTATTGGTTTAGCGATCGCCATTGAACTTAAACTGCGCGGGACAAATGTCACCGTGCTTTGTCGTGATTTTCAGGCTGCTGCTACCCACGCCGCCGCCGGAATGTTAGCGCCCGATGCCGAAAAAATCCCCGATGGCGCAATGCGTTCCTTGTGTTGGCGATCGCGTGCTTTATATGCCGATTGGACGCGCAAACTCGAAGAATTAACAGGCTTAAATACGAACTATTGGCCTTGTGGTATCCTCACACCCGTTTTTGAAGAGGCAGGGAAAGAGGAGAGAGACAAGGGAGAGGGGGGAGACAAGGGAGGGGGGGGAGAAAACTCTTCCTTGTCCCCCTTGTCCCCCTTATCCCCCGCTTACTGGTTAGACAAAGAAGCAATTCACCAATATCAGCCGGGATTAGGAGCAGAAGTGGTTGGTGGCTGGTGGTATCCTGAGGATGCACAAGTTGATAATAAGGCTCTAGCTCATGTCTTGCGGATAGCGGCTGAGTCCTTTGGTGTTGAACTCAAAGATGGCGTTACAGTAACAGGATTTTTACAACAACAGGGACAAGTTGTTGGCGTGCAAACCAATGTTGGGGTAATTCGCGCCGCCCACTATGTTTTAGCTTCTGGTGCTTGGTCGAATGAGTTATTACCGTTACCAGTACGCCCCAGAAAAGGGCAAATGCTGAGCCTAAGAGTACCGGAATTGCAGCCAGAATTGCCTTTGCAGCGAATTTTGTTTGGAGAAAATATTTACATTGTACCGAGACGCGATCGCTCTTTGATTATTGGCGCAACCAATGAAGATGTTGGTTTTACACCCCACAACACCCCAGAGGGCATTCAAACATTATTACAAGCTGCCATCCGGCTTTATCCGCAATTAAAGAATTATCCGATTCAAGAATTTTGGTGCGGATTTCGCCCAGCCACTCCGGATGAATTACCCATCCTGGGAGCAAGCCATTGTGAAAATTTAACCTTGGCCACTGGTCATTACCGCAACGGCATTCTACTTGCACCTGTAACAGCAGTAGCGATCGCCGATTTCATTTTAGAACAAAAAACTGACCCCCTACTGAGTCATTTCCATTATTCTCGGTTCCAGTCCAAGCCATCTACCCGCACTCCCATGCTCACTAACTCGGCTAATTTCTCCAACGGACACCGTACCGCAGAGGCGATGAATCACGTCTCTACAAGCTCCCCATTAACTATTGCAGGCAAAACCTTCCAATCCCGCTTGATGACGGGAACTGGCAAGTATCGCAGCATTGAAGAAATGCAACAAAGCATCGCCGCCAGCGAATGCCAAATTGTTACCGTAGCAGTGCGACGAGTACAAACCAAAGCACCCGGACACGAAGGTTTAGCAGAAGCCTTGGATTGGCAAAAAATTTGGATGTTACCCAACACAGCAGGTTGTCAAACTGCCGAAGAAGCCATTCGAGTGGCGCGTTTGGGACGAGAAATGGCGAAATTGTTGGGACAGGAAGATAATAATTTTGTCAAATTAGAAGTAATACCAGACCCTAAATATTTACTACCAGACCCCATAGGCACACTACAAGCAGCAGAACAACTAGTTAAAGAAGGTTTTGCAGTATTGCCATATATCAACGCCGATCCCATGTTAGCCAAGCGATTAGAAGATGTAGGTTGTGCTACAGTCATGCCCTTAGCGTCGCCCATTGGTTCTGGACAAGGACTAAAAACAACCGCCAACATCCAAATCATTATTGAAAATGCAGGCATACCAGTGGTGGTAGATGCTGGCATTGGTTCACCCTCAGAAGCCGCCCAAGCAATGGAATTGGGGGCAGACGCTTTGTTGATTAATAGCGCGATCGCTCTTGCTCAAAACCCCGCAGCAATGGCTCGTGCCATGAATTTAGCAACAATCGCCGGTCGCTTAGCCTACTTTGCCGGTAGAATGCCCATCAAAGACTACGCCAGTGCTAGTTCGCCCCTGAGTGGGACGATTACTGGTTAGGGAATGGGGCATGGGGCATGGGGCATGGGGCATGGGGCATGGGGCATTGGGGATGGGAAGAGGACAAGGTAGACAAGGTAGCAATCTTTCTCCCTTGTCTCCCTTGTCTCCCTTGTCTCCCTTGTCTCCCCCATCTCCCCATCTCCCCATCTCCCCATCTTTCCCATACCGATAAATGTAACGATTTGTCTATCAATTTTCGGGCAGTTCTATAATTTATGTAACATTAAATGAAGAATAAATATAAAGGAAATAATTCATGCCTTACACAACCGAAGAAGGCGGTCGCCTGAACAATTTTGCTAAAGAACCAAAGATTTATCAAGCACAACCTCCTACAGAAGGGCAAAAACGAACCTATATCTTATTAGGAATAGCTGCTATAGCTTTGGTTGGTGGCTTGATTTCAGTCGCTTTCTTAGTTTCCTAAAACGGTTGAATGTAAAACATTTTAATAAAATTTCATTTTTGTGGTTTTTCAGGTTCCTATTAAAAATGGAACCTGTTTTTTTATTAGTCATTGGGGAAACAGGAAGCGTTGACTGTTGACTGATGACTGTTGACTGGGGCAGGACTTACGCACTCGAATCCTCAAACCCAGATGCGGGCTTTAGAAGTTGTTGTCTTTTTAACAGGACTTACGCAACGCCGATATTGTCATTGCGACCGAAACGCAGTGTAGGGAAGCAATCCCCGCGTCAGGGGGGATTACCACACTATCGTTTGTAATGACGAAATTACGTTATTTTTGTGTAAGTCCCGTTTAAGAAGGGTTTAGGAGGAATCTGTGTTTCAAGCTTCAGTGGGTAAGCCCTAAAATAGTCTTGTCTGGAGTTCCAATATATAATTAAGGCTTTTAATCGGAAATTTTTCTTCAAAAGCTCCGCTCCCCACTGCAAGACCCTTCAGAACTATGAAGGAAATCTCTGTAACCTGGGAAAAACTGCACAAGTGTCTACAAACTTTTCGCAAAATCCTAAATCCCTATTATCCTTAGCAGCAGAAGATCTACTTCCAAATCACTTTCATCATCAAATTTTTATTTGATTTCGATGCACCCGCAAAGATGACGCTATGAGCGTGAATGATACTGCACACAGCGACAATTTTACTTGGAATCGGCAAGTTTACCAGCGCTTAAAACTTGCTTTAAGTCTTGGTTTACGGCGACAACTTTTTTTGGCTGTATGTGATGATTTGCACTTAAGAAACCAAGTAGCAGCTCGTTTGCATTCTACATTGGCTTATCCTGTGGGACAAGTGCTATATCAGCCAGCAAATGCCCAAGAAAATAGCACTCCCGCTTATCCGCGATTAGTGACGTTACGTTTAAATTTAACCGATCCCAATCCTGTGGCCCAAATTAATCAATGGTTAGCCAATTATCCACCGCCAATTGTTGGAGCATCAAAAGATACTCCAGGAAGACCTTCTCCAATACCAGCATTTCAGATTGTAGGGGTGGAGCAGCTGACCAAGCAACCAGTGGCAACACAGCGTTTATTTTTGCATTATCTCCGGTTAAGCGAGCAATATTTCTCGACTCAAGAGTCCAGTCGATTTTTAGAATCTAACTTGGTGTTGTGGGTACCGCGTCCTTGGCTGTCTGCTATCCAACAATCAGCGCCACAGTTTTGGCGTTGCCGTACTGGGGTATTTGTTTTTGCTGGGGAACCAACACCAGCAACTCAAAATTCAGGCTATCCAGAACGTCTTTCTAATTCTAGAAGTTTGGATGTGGGGAATCTTGAGCATTCAATTTTAGATGAATCTGTTAGTCAAGCAGAACTTAAACCAACAGTTAGTGAATTAAAATTTGAGAATAATTCTGATTCTCCGGCACAGACACCAAAAAATAGGCTAGATAAAAGCCAACAAGCAGTGCCATCAATCGTAGATTTATCAAAGACTGTGCCACAACAGCAAGAATCCGCTACTAGATCTGGCAGTGCAAACGATGGGCAATTGCTGTCTTCTTTGTCTCATATTAGCAGCGAATTAACGGAATTAGTATTTGCATCAATCAACACTAAGATTATTCAAGATTCAGAAGAACGCTGGCAACCACAGCAAATTTTGTTGGATATTGAAGAATTACATCTACAAGAAGTTTCTGGAGAAATTCTTGCAGAAGCCTATCATCGCTTGGGTAACTTATACCGTCTTCGTATTGAGCAAGGAGAGTCAACTTTAGAAAACTTGATGGTGGCAATTATCGCTTATCAAGAAGCAATTAGTTATGACGAAACTTCACCACAAATCCCAGATATTTTGAATGACTTGGGTACACTTTATTGGATGTTATCCCGCACACCACCTAATTCTGAAGAGGGACAAACGTATATAGAACAAGCAATAGAATTTTATCAGTTGGCGTTAGATACAATTTCACCCGAAACACATACGGAAACTTACGCTCGCGTGCAAAATAATTTAGGGACAGCTTATGGTGATTTAGCTCGTTTTTCTCATGCGGCTGAAAATTGGCAACAAGCAGTTTTAGCTTATACCGAAGCCCTCAATTACCGGACAGCGGATATGGATTCATTAAAGTATGCTGCCTGCCAAAATAATTTAGGTACTGCTTACTGGCATTTAGGGCAATATAATCAACCAATTGTGCATTTAAAGCAAGCGATCGCAGCTTATAACCAAGCACTCGTACACTACAACCCCCAAGAGGAACCACTCAAATATGGTATGATTCAAAACAACATCGGTACTGCCTATTGGAATCTGGCACAATACGAACAACCCGCCGAAAATTTACAACAAGCTATTAATGTTTATAACGAGGCTTTGATATATCGCACCCCAGCTAATGTTCCTGGTGCTTGTGCTGCAACGCAAAATAATTTAGGGACAGCTTATTGGCATTTAGCAAATTTATCTCAAACCACTAAAGAAGCACGACAAAAATATCTCCAATTATGCATTGATGCTTACGAAGAAGCCATAGCTTTGGCTCATTCCCTGAGCGGTAATCCTTTAAGTTTTGATTTGCTTGCTTCTCATAATAATTTGGGACTGGCACACCATCAGCTAGTAATCGACAAGTCTTTTAATGGTGATAAAACAACACGTTCTCAACATTTAGAAATAGCATTAGAACATCATTTACAAGCTTTAAATGGATTGAGCAAACAACCAGAAGCTTATCAAACAACCTTCGCTTACATAGTGAAAACTATTCGGGCTTTTCATAATGAATTAGGGATACAGGGACAAAATTTAGCTTTATCGAAAGTTCCGAGTCAATTGTTGCCGGAGATTTTATCAAAGCTATAATTGAAGACATTTGAATGAAGTCTAAAATTCGGAAATTAGAACTCAATACGGTTCAGTTCAGGCTTAATTCTTTGTCAAAGTCAATTTTTAACGTAGACATTCCGGTGGCAATGACAATATCGGCGTTGGGTAATTCCTAATGAGTTCTAAACAAGCTTTTTAAAGCTAAATTGGTCGATACCCACCAAATACTGTAAAGCTAAAATTTTTGTACCAGCAGTCCACATTTTGAAATCCTGCGGCTTCTAACCAACGAAGTTGAACATCTAAGGGTGTCATACAATCGTATTCCATGCGTTTTTGTGCAGCCTTAAGATCCTCGTGTGAAATACCCAAAGCAAGTACGGAATTCAGCCAGTGTTGACGATAGAGTTTTTCTAAATCAGTAGTTTTACCCAATACCTGATCGGCGTTAATAAACATCCCTCCGGGATTGAGAATATTGTAAATTTTTTGATAGAGACTTTGCTTATCAGAATCTGGCAAATGGTGAATGGATAAGGCTGATATAACAAGATCGTAGGAATCGCCCAAATCAACTTCTACATAGTTACCAATTAAAATTCGGGGAAATTTTCCCATCTTACTAAATCGCAACTGAGCTTTTTCCAGCATCTCAAAAGCTAAATCCAGTAAGGTAAATTCGGCATTAGGAAAGACTGATTGAACCATACCTGAGTAGAGTCCAGTACCAGCACCCAAATCTAAAATTTTCAGTGATGCCGAGCGATTATTTGGAATAATTTCAACTGCTGTTTTATAAAAATCATCAAAACAGGGTATTAAAATACGACGCAATTGATCGTAATCTGCGGCAGAGTTATTAAAAGCTTCTTGAATATTCATAATATTAATTGTTAATAGAAGCAATAGTTTTTATTTTAATAGGTTTGACCTGCGTTAATATTTGTAACAAAAAAATTGTCGCTTACTGATAACATGAGGAGTGGAGCGATCGCTATTCAACTGTGCAACCAAATGTAAACTTCACACCGCTAGCTATAACTGCGTCCAATTTCTGATAAAACAGATGTGGAACTGAGTCTGCTGGGGCAAAATAGAAAACATGACGAATGAATCGAATTCCTCAAATCTACCAACCCCAGAACCTATCCCCGAACATAACTTGCAGCCAGATGACTTTGACACTGGTGCAACAGACAATCATCTCACCTCGGAAGCACTAGCCACACAACAAGCGCTAGCGGCTATTTCGTCTTTGCAATCTCCCCAACACACTACAGCTCTTAAACAAGCTCGTTCTGGCTTTAGACAATCCCTAGCCAAGCAATTCACAGTCAAACCCAGAGCATTGCTGCTGATGTTTGTGGCGATCGCCGCAATTTTTCTGGGTATTCTTCTCAATAACTGGATTGTCGGTCTTGTGGGAACCCTGCTAACTTTGCTGTTATCCCTAGCAATATTATTGCCTTGGTTGCTAGAGGTTTTTGACGAGTGGTTTTCACCTATAGAACGGACACTATTTGTCGGGTTTTTCGGGCTAATAATCGCCATCATCGGCTTAATTCGGTTTACAGGTATAGGCCATCGCTTACTTGCTGTAGGACGCCAGATTAACTGGGAAACTTCTGGTAGCCTAGCTGAATGGTTTGGGGCTTTAGGGCAAATTTTGATCGCCATCATTGCCGTTTACGTGGCTTGGCGACAATACGTAATTTCCAAAGACCTCACAATTCAACAAAATCTCTTAACAGTCCAGCAAAATATTATCACCCAGCAGCAAACGATTGATTCCTATTTCCAAGGCGTTTCCGACTTAGTATTAGATGAAGAAGGATTACTAGAAGATTGGCCTCAAGAAAGAGCGATCGCAGAAGGACGCACTGCGGCCATTTTAAGTAGTGTTGATGGCAGTGGTAAAGCTAAAATTCTCCGCTTTCTCTCTCGTTCCAAGCTGTTATCACCCCTAAAACGCGACAGTCGATTAGGTAGAGCTATTCTCGATGGTATCGGTGGTTACGCAGAAGACCGTGTAGAAGGTGTACGTGTCATTGATTTAGGCGTAATGCTTGCAGCAGCCGACCTTTCCGGTACCGATTTGCGTTGGACTGACCTCAGTGAAGCTAATCTTGTCCGCGCTAATCTAGTTGGCTGTGACTTAGTAAAAGCCAACCTCTCCCGGACAATTTTATATGAAGCCAATCTCACTGGTGCAGACTTTAACGGAGTTCGTCTATTCTACGGTGTAGTAGATAAAGCATCACCCCGCAGTCGCACCGAACCACCAGATTATCAAACAGGCGAACAAACTGGCGCTGTGGTGGAAAGAGCCGATTTCACCGACGTGCAAAGAATGTCTGATTCTGTTAGATACTACTGTTGTGCTTGGGGTGGCGAAGGAACCAGAGCCACTATTCCTGGTGGTTGTGAAGGTATTCCCAATAAATTGGGACGATAGTTTAGCGTTTCCTAGTCTGCTGAGATACAAATCTCTGTGTACCTCTAGCTTGAAAAGTTACGATCCAAGGAAGCCTTAGATCGGAGCTTTTCGCTGCGCCTTACTTTGCGTCCCTACCCTGCGGGTTCCGCCTTTGGCGGTATGCGTTTCAAAATATTTATTATCCGTACCTCGTGACTGTTCTCCGCAGCCAGAACTTGAACCATGAATTACAGCCTTTTTCATTTAAAGGGCTAGGAGATGCTCAGTCAACCGTCAACCGCCCAGTAATTCTCGCCTTCAGGTAGGGTGAGAATTTCAACGCCATCTTCAGTCACAGCTAAGGTATGTTCAAATTGGGCAGAAAGCTTGCGATCGCGCGTTACAGCAGTCCACTTATCGCTGAGAACTTCAACTTCGTGAGTCCCTTCGTTAATCATTGGCTCAATGGTAAAAACCATCCCTGGTCTGAGTCGCTTGCCTTTACCCCGCGTGCCATAGTGGGGAATATCCGGCGCAGTGTGAAAAATATTACTGATGCCGTGTCCCACAAAATCGCGCACCACAGAAAAACCTTGTGCTTCAGCATACTCTTGAATAGCTGCACCAATGTCGCCAATGCGTGCCCCTGGCTTGACTTCCGCAATGCCCAAGCGCAAACACTTTTCTGTCACCTCCACCAGCTTTTTCGCTACTGGGGATGGATTACCAACAAAGAATGTCTTGGATGTATCGCCATGATAACCTTCAACAATGGGCGTCACATCAATATTAATAATGTCACCGTCCTTGAGGATTTGTTTGCCATTAGGAATACCGTGACAGATCACCTCATTTACACTAGTGCAAATTGACTTGGGATAACCTTTATAACCAAGGGGTGCGCTTTTGGCTCCATGTGCTTGCGTCCAACGTTCGGCTTCATCATTAAGTTCTAAAGTACTAACCCCTGGCTTTACCATTGGTTCGAGATGTTTGAGAAGCTTGGCCGCTAAGCGTCCTGCTTGACGCATTTTGTCTAATTCTCGTTGGGATAATATAACAATAAATTCGGTTTTCATGTTAATCTAAACATCTTTCATATATATAGTTAACCCTGACAGTGCAGCTCTTTGGGCAGCATCAGCAACTTTAAGGGTATACAAACTTTCTTCTGGGGTCACGTACAAAGGAGTGCCATCAAAAAGATGGTCTAACACCATAATTGTGTCTTTGGCGAACAAACCCCGACGGGGGCCAATCTCTATAGGTGTTGTTTCCCCTGGCTGGATGAAAACTCCTGTGTCACCATCCAAAATTAAAGCACCCTTTTCACCGTGAACTTCAAACTTGCGTTCTGACTGCCAAACAGTTTCGCCTTTGGCATAGACTACTTGGGCTAAAAGTCCACTGGTAAAGCACAGTTGACTAGTGCATAAACAGGCTTGGTAATATTCTGATTCTGTTTCCCAATATCGCTGGTGACAGTTAACACTAAATACTTTACCAAACAAATCAGTGAGACGATGTAGGCGCGACAAGGCACCAATTAACGGAAAACCGAAAAGCTCATGATTATAAGTCCATTTCCGGGGTGCAGGATTCTGGGGATTGACGGTGCTATAGCGGACATAAAATACTTCACCAATTTTGGCTAAGTTTTGCTTCAAAGCTTGATGCACGCCACCCAAAAGTTCCAGGTGTTCGACGTGCAAAAGTTTGTGTTGAGCTTTAGCCAAGGCAATAAGTTCTTCAGCTTCTACCACATCCAACGAAAGTGGATACTCGACAATAACATGTTTACCGTTGGTAAGTGCTGCACGAGCAATCTCACCATGATCGCGATTCACAGTGGAAATCACCACTAAATCTATATCTTGGCGTTCTACTAGCTCTTTCCAAGAACTCAAAGCTACAATTTCGTACTCTCTAGCAAAGCTTTGGGTTTTTTCTGGGTTGTGACCAACAACAGCGACTAAGTGCGATCGTGCAGCTCGCCCTTCCTGCATTCGCTCATCATTCAGCAACGCCTCAGCCCGAAACTTTGCTGCATATCCAGTACCTACTAAACCTACACGCACTCTTGCTTTTTCCAAAGTTGCTTCTGAATTATACACGATCCTCACTAGTTCTGGTTTTTATCCTCTAATGAGTGATGAGTGATGAGTGATGACTGATGAGTGATGAGTGATGACTGTTGAGTGATGAGTGATGAGTGATGAGTGATGAGTGATGACTAATGACTGTTGAGTGATGAGTGATGAGTGATGAGTGATGAGTGATGAGTGATGAGTGATGACTAATGACTGTTGAGTGATGAGTGATGAGTGATGAGTGATGAGTGATGAGTGATGAGTGATGAGTGATGAGTGATGAGTGATGAGTGATGAGTGATGAGTGATGAGTGATGAGTGATGAGTGATGA
>NZ_LAHA01000074.1 GCF_002608075.1 Nostoc linckia z4 | reverse complement strand
TGGGGAGATGGGGAGATGGGGAGGTGGGGAGATGGGGGAGACGCAAAGACACGGAGACACGGAGAATAAGGAATGCTCAATGTAATGACTAATGACTAAATTTGTATTGATAAACACGACATCTTTAGATATGATTGCTGAGAAATTCACAAAAATAAGCAAAAAATAAAATATCTTTTAATAATTGGCGATTTGTTTTGATTTGTTAGTGTGTGGTGGAGGATTAAATATGCAAAGTCTTACTCATAACTTTAAGTTAACAGTACTGTATTCATAGATAAGAGGATGGATAAAGTAGTATTTTGAAATACTCAAGTCTATGGTTAAAGTTCAGATAGCTATAAGAAAAATTTTATGGAAAACTGATTTCCTATATCCCGCAGCAATATGGCTTGCTAGTCGAATATTCATTTGGATAGCTATGTTGCTGGTTGCACCAAGGATACCGTTACCAGCAGATGCATTTGTACCTCGTTTTGGTTGGGAGGTTTTTGATGCATGGGATAGTATACATTACCGAGCGATCGCTACTTCCGGTTATGAATTCGTCGATGATGGTAACCAACATAATTTAGCTTTTTTTCCGCTGTTCCCCTTGAGTCTCTGGGTTTTGATGAAGCTGGGGTTGCGGTTTGAATTAGCAGGCATTTTGGTGAACAATTTAGCGTTTTTCGCAGCTCTTTACTGTTTATATTTTTGGATTAAAGAGCATTATGGCAACAGTGCCGCCCAGTGGGTGAGTGCTGTGGTTTGTTGCTATCCATCGTCTATGTTTACCACGGTGATTTACACAGAGGGACTGTATTTGTTTTTGAGTACGGCCGCTTTGCGGGCTTTCGATGACAAACAATATCGCTGGACTGCATTTTGGGGCGCAATGGCCACAGCAACACGTCCCACGGGTATGGCACTAATTCCAGCATTAGCGATCGCAGCTTGGAAAGAACGCAGACCACCCATTGCTTATATTGCCACTTTTGCCACCACCATTGGCATACTTCTATTCAGTTTGTATTGTGCGATTGATTTTGGTCACCCTTTAGCTTTCATCCAAGCACAAAGGGGATGGCGGCCTTCCTTTGGGTTTGATTGGCAAGGTTGGTTAAACATGCTAATGCAAATTTTAGTTGGCAGCAAAAATTGGGAATTTGGTTGGGTGCAAAACCCATCTGGCGGCATTCAAGACCCCTGGTATCCCTTGTTGGTGGCCATAATTATTAGCGCTGGCTATCTTTTATGGCGCTTTCAGAAACATTCGATTTCTGGAAAATTAGTTTATGGCTTTTATGCTTTAATTGTGTTTTTGTTAGTCTTGGCCAGCGAACAGTGGATGAATAACTTGCTGAACTTGTTCATGGTCTTAGGTGGTGCCTTTGTTTTGTGGCGCTTACATCGACAACTCACCACAGTTACAGTTACCTATGGCTTTTGCGGTATTGGTTTGCTCCTAGCCTCTGGAGGTACTATTTCCTTGAGTCGTTTGGCCTATGGAATTATACCTTTGAGTATAGCCATTGGTCTGTTCCTATCTCGCCATCCTCGTCAGGGATATTTTATCCTGGGCTTATTTGTAACTTTATTAGCCAAAATAGCTGTAGGATTTGCCCAAGAGCATTGGGTTGGATAAAAGGGATGGGGCATAGGGCAAACAGGGCATGGGGAAAGGGAAAGGGGCAAGGGGAAAAGGGGAAAAATTAAATTTATTCCTTTTCCCTTTTCCCGGTTGGTGAGCTTGTCGAACCATTAACCTTTTCCCTTGCCTTAAGAGCCTTCCCTACCTCCCCATCTCCCTTGTCTCCCCATCTCCCAGTCACCATATTTATTGAACATTTGAATTTAATTTTCCTTAATGAACATATCCAATCAGACAAAGATAGCTCTTGCGGCATTACTTTTAGGTGTGGGTGCCCTTTCTTTTGGCTCTATTTTTGTGAGATTGAGTGAAGCTGAAATCAGCCCCAACGCCACTGTATTTAATCGCTTGTGGCTTGCTAGTACAATCTTCGGGTTGTGGAATGGATACAAGGCCATATCTGGGCAATTTTCCCCAGATAAACCTGTAGAACAACAATCTTACACTAGTCAAGATTTTTTGCTATTGATAGGTGCTGGTACTTGTTGGGCTGCGACTTTAGCGTTTTTGGCTTGGTCGTTAACTCAAACTCATGTCGCTATCTCCAGCGTTTTGCATAATCTTGCCCCTATATTTACTAGTTTGGGGGCGTGGCTGTTATTTCGTCACGGTTTTGAAAGTAAATTTTTATTGGGGATGGCCATCGCCTTTGGGGGAACGATTACCATTGAATTTGAGGAACTACAAACCTCCACTAACGAAGTTACAGGAAGCTTTGCTGCCATTGTTTCAGCTATTTTCTTCGGTGCATACCTGCTAACTGTAGAAAAATTACGAACCAAGTTTTCTTTGGAGATAATTCAGTTGTGGATCTGCGGGATGGCTGCGGTGGTCATATTGCCCATACTTTTGTTGACTCAAGATCGGATTTTCCCTTCTTCAGCCAATGGTTGGCTTTGGGTTATTTCCCAAGCAGCGATTTGCCAAGTTCTCGGTCACGGGCTTTTGACCTATAGCCTTGCTAGATTCTCCTCTGTGGTAGTCTCCTTGGTGCATCTGTTAGAGCCAATATTTAGTGCCATTTTTGCTTTCTTCATCTTTTCGGAACAATTAAGTTTTTTTAATTTCATGGGTTTCGCTATAGTTTTAATCGGTCTATACTTAGCGATATCTAGCCAGGTTGCAGATAAATCAAAGTTGCAAAACTCATTCAATACTATTTTTGTTAAAAATTTGCTAAAAATATGACGACAAAACAGGCACTCCTACAACAAAAGTTGCCCTTAACACCAGCTTTAGTAGGAACTTTGTCATTATTTTTTGCCCTAATTCCCATATCTTTGGCCCCATCTCTGACAAAACTGTGTCAACTAGAAATCGGTGCAAATGCTGTAGTATTTCATCGCAGTTGGATTGCTACAGTGGTTTTTGGTCTGTGGAATGGACTTGAGGCTTTCCGCTACCAACAGTCCAATAAACAACCAACAGAACACAAGCCTTTAACTAAAAAAGAAATTTGTCTGTTGTTAGCAATGGGAACTGCTGCTGCAACCTACCTATTGTTGTGGGCTTGGTCGCTGAGTCAAACTAATGTTGCCAACGTGGCTTTGCTGTCTAATTTAAATTCCTTATTCGTCGCTTTAGCTGGCTATCTGTTATTCGGTAGGCGCTTCGATTACAGATTCGTGATTGGTTTGGCCATCGCTTTAGGGGGAGCGATCGCATTTGAAATCAATAAAGTGCAGTTTGCCACTGACCAAATACTTGGTGATGCTTTAGCATTTCTAACTGCGATTTTCATGGCAACGTGTATGTTGCTAATAGAACAACTCCGGTCTCGATTTAGCACCGCAACCATCATGTTGTGGCGCTGTGGAATCACAACCATGTTTCTCCTACCCGTGGTTCCATTCCTTGAAGATAGACTACTCCCGTATTCTGGGACGGGTTGGTTTTTCATTATTTTTCAAGCCCTTTTCTGCCAAGTTTTAGGTCAAGGACTTTTAGCCTACAGCCTCAGCAGAATCTCTTCAGGAGTCGTTGCTGTCACTCTTCTAGCCGAACCAGTTTTAGCTTCAATTTTTGCTTGGTTCATTTTTTCAGAACAGGTGGGCTTGTTTGATTGGGTGACTTTTGCCATAGTTTTAGTAGGTATTTATCTAGCCCAATCTAGTCAATCTCTTGTAAAAGCAACGGATGAAGAATGATAGCTTGATGACAAAATCAAATAAAGAGGTATTCCATTACTATTATTGACTGTTGACTGTTAACCGTTGACACTCAACAGTCAACAATAACAATAAAAGATTTTTTGAGTTGTAAGCGATCGCCTTGAGTTACGATAACACCTGCAAATACCTAGCCGAAAACTATCCTGGCGACTTTGCCAGATGGTTGCTTTCAATTGACACAAAAGATATCCAAAACACCACCCATAGATATCGAGTGATTCGTTTATGGGAAGAAGACCCTACACCACTGCTAGCCAACCCCGCACTCTTACCACTGGCGACATTAGCCAAAGCCGACTCACCAAGGGATTTGTTAACTCAAGTTGCTGCTGCTGTGGATATGATTGAGGAAACAGACCAACGACAGAATATATCAGCTTGCGTACAGGTTTTGGCTGGTTTGCGGTTTGAGAAAAATTTGATCCAACAGCTTTTCACAGAGGAAATTATGCAAGAATCAGTAATTTACCAAGACATTCTGCAAAAGGGAGAAGAACGAGGAAAGAAACAAGAGGCGTTACAACTAATTTTGCGTCTGTTAACCCGTCGGTTTACTGCAATTGGGTCAGAAATAGAACAGCAAATTCGTACTTTATCCATCACTCAACTAGAAGACTTAGCTGAGGCACTGTTAGATTTTAACAGCCAAAATGATTTAGTGAATTACTTACAAAATATCTCTTTACCTCAAGCAAATCAGCAAGAGTAACTGAAGTTGTTGACTGTTGATGGTTAACAGTTAACAGTCAACAGTCAACACATTAACTACAATAATTTATTTTTTGGAGTTCCCTACAATCGCCTAATCGCCATTTCCAAACCTTCACATACACCACAGAGAAAATCTAAATCCAAACTAGCAACCGTATCACTAGATTTGTGATAATTTGGATTCCTTAAAAATGCTGTATCTGTGATCATCATCGCTGGATAACCCAAATCCCAAAAAGATGCATGATCGCTAAGTCTGGTTTGGGGAACTATTAAACCTTTATTTGGTACGGGTAACCATTGACTAGATACGCCGGCTTGGCGAATATTACGACTCATGGTAATTAAGTCACCAATTGTCCGCCAATTGCCAATTAAAGCAATAAAATCGCCACTGTTAGGATAGAAGCGATTCAAAAAAGGCGGGTAATTTTGAGAGCCTGGTGTAGAATCCACATAACCCAACATTTCTAGTGAAATCATTAAACGTAACTGTTGCTTTTGTTGGCGCAACAAAGTTGCATACTCAGCACTACCCAATAAGCCATATTCTTCCATATCAAAAGCAACCAGCCTCAAAGGATATCTGATTGGTTCGGCAGCAAACTGTCTGGCTAATTCCAGTAACACTGCTACACCCGTGGCGTTATCATCAGCGCCTGGTGTTCCAGGAACAGCATCATAGTGGGCACCAATTAAAATCGGCGGCAAATCTTTTTTTTGCACTCCGACTTGGGGAGGTAAATTTAAGATCAAGTTCTTACAAACTTTACCTCTAACTTCAAAGGTGTGGATTTCCACACTTCCCCATTGGGAAAATTGCTGGCGAATATATTCTTGGACAAAAAAATGCCCAGCTGTTGCCATGTAGGGATCGCGTTCTCGCGATATTTCATTGAGGTGAATTTGTAATCGCTCTATTAAATTCAAAGCTTTGTGAAATATTTAGCTAATTTTATAGATACTGTAAACACCATTAGCTAGATCCGGGACTTTCAAGTAAAAAAGTATTTCATTGCTACTGTTAACAGTCAACAGTCAACAACCTGAAGCTACTGTTTATTTTTTGGAGTTCCCTAACTACAATTGAGGCTGCTTGGACACACCAAGCATCGTCAATGCTATCCTAGTCTTGCAACTATCTCGTCTAGCTGGACTTTTTAACTTACTACCTTAATGAAGACTATTATACCATTGAGGTGTTTTCACCCTGTAGCACAAAGCTAGAGGTAGTTCCACCCAATCATAATAAATGTATAAGACACTTTAGGAGAAGAGTAACGCATGGGCAAGGTAGTCGGCATCGACTTGGGTACAACCAACTCAGTAGTCGCCGTGATGGAGGGTGGCAAGCCGGTGGTGATTGCCAATGCAGAAGGAATGCGAACAACCCCCTCCGTGGTTGGCTTTAGCAAAGATGGCGAAAGAGTGGTTGGGCAAATGGCACGGCGACAAACCGTCCTCAATCCTCAAAACACATTTTTCGCAGTCAAGCGCTTTATTGGGCGCAAGTATGGCGAACTTAGCCCAGAATCTAAGCGCGTACCCTACACGATTCGCAAAGATGAAGTAGGTAATATTAAAATAGCTTGTCCCCGGCTGAATAAAGATTTTGCCCCAGAAGAAATTTCAGCAATGGTGCTGAAAAAATTAGCTGACGATGCTAGTCGCTATTTGGGCGAACCAGTTACAGGGGCAGTCATTACAGTACCCGCTTATTTTAACGATTCTCAGCGGCAAGCAACCCGTGATGCTGGCAGGATTGCAGGTTTAGAAGTATTGCGAATTCTCAACGAACCCACTGCTGCATCTTTGGCCTATGGATTAGATCGGGGCGATACGGAAACGATCTTAGTATTTGATTTGGGTGGTGGCACCTTTGATGTGTCGATTCTAGAAGTCGGCGATGGCATTTTTGAAGTGAAAGCCACCAGTGGAGACACACAACTTGGTGGAAATGATTTTGATAAAGTAATAGTAGATTGGTTAGCAGAGCAATTTCTGGAAACAGAAGGGGTAGACTTAAGACGCGATCGCCAAGCTTTGCAACGTCTGATGGAAGCTGCGGAAAAAGCCAAAATTGAACTTTCTGCTGTCAGCGTTACTGATATTAATTTACCTTTTATTGCTGCCGACCAAGAAGGGCCCAAACATCTGGAAACTCGTTTAACTCGTTCCCAATTTGAAGGCTTATGCGGTGATTTGATTGGGCGATTGCGGATGCCAGTGAAACGCGCCCTCAAAGATGCCGGACTGACACCTAGAGACATTGAAGAAGTTGTGTTAGTTGGCGGTTCCACAAGAATGCCAATGGTGAAGCAGTTGGTACGCGACTTGATTGGCATCGAACCCAACGAAAACGTCAACCCCGATGAAGTGGTGGGAGTGGGTGCAGCAATTCAAGCAGGGATTCTTGCAGGGGAACTCAAAGATGTGCTGCTTTTGGATGTGACACCGTTGTCTTTGGGATTGGAAACCATCGGCGGCGTGATGAAAAAACTGATTCCCCGCAATACCACTATCCCAGTACGGCGGTCTGATATATTTTCCACATCAGAAAACAATCAAAATACTGTGGAAATTCACGTAGTCCAAGGCGAACGAGACATGGCAGCAAACAACAAGTCTTTAGGACGGTTTAAGCTGTACGGCATCCCACCAGCCCCACGGGGTATTCCCCAAGTTCAAGTATCCTTTGATATCGATGCCAATGGCATTCTACAGGTCACAGCTTTGGATAGAACCACTGGTAGAGAACAGAGTATCACCATTCAAGGCGCTTCTACCTTAAGCGAATCAGAAGTGAATCGTATGATTCAAGATGCTCAAAAATACGCCGATGTTGACCGGGAACGTAAAGAAAGAGTCGAAAAACGGACTCGTTCCGAGGCGTTGATTTTCCAAGCAGAACGGCAACTTAGAGAAGTCGCCTTGGAATTTGGTATGCAGTTTGCCCGCAACCGTCGCCAAAGAATTGATAATATTTGCCAAGAATTACGAGAAAGTCTCAAGGAAAACGACGATCGCGGTATTGACCAAGCCTACGCTGACCTGCAAGATGCTTTATATGAACTAAATCGAGAAGTCCGCCAGTATTACGCTGAAGACGAAGACGACGACTTGCTTGGTACTATCCGCGATATCTTTACTGGTGGCGAAAAAGAACGAGAACGCGATTCTTTTAGAGATACATATCGCGATCGCGGCGACTCCTATGGTAGAGATTATGGCAGAGACTATAGCCGAGACTATAGCCGAGATAATCGTTCTTCCTCCTATGACAACCGTCCTCCCCGCAAATCCCGTCCAAGTTACCAAGATAACTGGGATGATGAAGACGATAATGATTGGTTGTAGTTTTTGATAAAAGTTAGGAGTGAAGAGTTAGGATTTAAAAGTTAGGAGTTAAGAGTTAAGAGTGAGGAGTTAGGAGTTAGGAGTTAAGAGTGAAAACTAAAAACTGAAAAGTGAAAAATTACATCTTTCAACTCGTAACTCCTAATTACCAACTCCTCATTCCTCACTTATAACTACTAACTCCTCACTTTAAACTCCTCACTCCTAACTTTTAATTAATTAATCCCAAATCTAAAATTTAAATAGCTGACTATGCAAAATTTGCAGAATTTTCGCGATTACTACGAAATTTTAGGAGTAGCTAAAGACGCCTCTAACGAAGAAATTAAAAAGGTTTATCGACGGTTAGCAAGACAGTATCACCCCGATCTCAATCCTGGCAATAAAGCAGCCGAGGAAAAATTCAAAGATATCGGTGAAGCTTATGAAGTGCTTTCCGATCCAGCCAAGCGATCGCAATACGACCAGTTTAGCCGCTACTGGAAACAAAAAGGCTTTGCAGGCAATAAAACACCAAAAGCTAAAAGTTGGCAACCAGGCGCTAACGGTCGCAATGATAAGCAAGATGTAGATCCAAGCGAATTTTCGGATTTTGAAAGCTTTATTAATCAAGTGATCGGCGTCAAAAATAAAAATGGCGCAAATAATTCCAATAATGGAGCCACTGGCGACCCGTTTCGTTCGCCGAGAACAAAAGTTTCCTACACAGTTAACAACCCACCGCGCACTCCCCGTAGAGATATAGAAGCTCGATTGACCATACCATTAGAAAAAGCTTATCAAGGTGGTAACGAAAGGATTCGCTTAGAAGATGGGCGATCGCTAGAAGTTACTATGCCTCCAGCAATGGTTACAGGTCAAACTATTCGTTTGCGAAACCAAGGGGTTGGCGGTGGCGACTTATACTTAAAAATTACCGTTGAGCCTCATGCGTTGTTTAAGTTAGATGGTTTCAACATCCTTTGTCAAGTACCTGTGACTCCCAGCGAAGCGGTTTTAGGAGGACAGGTAGAAGCACCCACCCTCGATGGCCCAGTAAAAATGACCATTCCATCTGGTGTGAGGTCTGGTCAAAAATTCCGACTAGGTAACAAAGGCTACCCTAATGATGATGGCAAACGTGGCGATCAATTGGTAGAAATTCAAATAGTTACCCCGAAAAATATTAGTCAAGAAGAACGAGAACTTTACGAAAAATTGCGGCAAATTGAAACTTTTAAACCCCGCGCTGATTTAATAAGTTAGTCTTCATCTTGAAAAAGAGTTTCTATATCTTGTGAACCATGTAAGACGCGTACAATTTCTATGCCTTCTTCTATTGGACGATAAAAAATTAAATAATTTTTCACCGGAAAACTCCGCAACAAAGGAGCCAATTCAGACCTTTGTTTGCCCATTTGCGGAAATTTTGCCAGTTTTGGAAAACTTTCTCGCAGAGTATCAAAAATTTGATTGGCAGCTTTGAAATTATTCTGGGCTAGATATTTCCAGATATTCTCAATATCTTGTGCTGCTTGAGTAGAAATCCGAAATCGACTCATAGAGAATCGCTATCAGCTAAATTTTGCTGTCCTCGTACTTTAATGTCTGCAAAAAAAGCTGAAAGTGACTCTTCATCATATTCACTATATTGTCCAGTCTCAAGTTGCTTAACTCCAATGTCAATCTGACTGCGTAAAGCTTCTAGCTTGAGTTTTTGTAGTTCTTCTTCAAGGTGCTCAATTCGATCTACCATCTGCTGAAAAGCTTGGGCTTCAAACACCACAACCTCAGCTTTACCATTTACAGTTAGTACAAGCGGAGATTTTGTGAACTTGATCCTCTCTACGTAGTCCTTGGCATTGCGCTTGAAGTCAGTGAGAGTTTGAATATTTTCGAGATTAATTTTGACGTGCATCACATCTAATTAAATACTTTATTAAATATTTTATCAGATGCTAGATTTCTTGTGTCTTCACACTGTCTTCATTAATTGACAAACGATTTAAAATAAAAAAAATATCTTTGAGCAAAGTGACTCAAACAGCCGTGAATCAGAAAGGGACAATGGCACAAAGCAGTGAACCAACTTATTACTCCCTGCTAGGACTGCATCCCTCCGCATCGGTAATCGATATTCGTCGGGCTTATAGGCAACTGAGCAAACGCTATCATCCAGATACCACAGAATTGCCTGCTGCTGTAGCTACTGCCAAATTTCAACAACTCAACGAAGCCTACGCCACCTTGAGCCATCCAGAACGTAGGTTAAGTTACGATTTAAAAATTGGCTATTCTCGCTTTGGGGTGATTCAATCACCAGCTGATTTAAATCATCCAGTGTCACGTTCTCATGACTTCTCAAAATCAGCTTATCTGGATGCGAGCGATCGCCCACTCTCATCCGGCGAAATCTTCGCTTTATTTATGCTGGTGTTAACATTTGTAGGTTGTCTGTTACTAGCAATTGCCATTGGCTTAACTCGTGGTGACACTGCTTTGCAAACGCATTTGGAACAACCAGCAGAATTCAGAACTCAGAATTCAGAACTCAGAATTCTGAAATAAAACAGGTTTAATGTTTTGTATTAAACCTAGTTTGTGAACTTGACGCTTGTGGAAATTTCCTGTAATTAAACTGAATAGTAAATCAAATATTAAAAATTAAATAATTTCCGAATCCCAAATCCCAAATCTAAAATCTAAAATTCCTATGTCTTTTCTTCCCCCAGATACCCCCTTATACAATCATCCGCTGCCACAAATTGAGCAGTGGCTAAAAGAGCAAGGTTGTCAACAAGATGAAACACAAAGACATTGCTGGCGCGTGCAACGGCCGAGTTGGCAAGCTGAACTTTGGCTTGATGTTGAACAAATCATAGTGCGATATATCCAATCTGGGGAAAATGGGCAAGATATCCAACGCTCATTTAAGTATTCTCTGAGTCGAGAAGACATAGAACAAGCGGTGTTTTCTGGGCCGTAAGTTAAGTGCTGAGTGCGGCTAGTTTACCGTAAAAAGCCCCAATGAAAAGCGATCGCTTACTATTAAAGTTAATCCTACTTGCCCAAAATCCATGCAAATCGTTCTGCCACCTGAAGTAGAAGCCTTAGTTCAACGTCAACTGACAAGCGGTAAGTATCAGAACGCGCTCGAAGTTATTCTTGCGGGTATAAAACTTCTAGAACAACAAGAAGACATTTATCAAGGACGACTGCAAGACCTTCAACAAGAAGCACGCATAGGGTGGGAAGCTTCCCGACGGGGCGAAGTCGTTGATGGCTCGATTGCAATGGCTCAAATTCGCGCCAATGTGCGATTGCGCTACGGTATTTCAGATGAAGCATGACCCCACGATTTCGCCTTACTGAACCCGCTATTCAAGATATCGAGCAAATTGCGGATTACATTGCTACACAATCTGGCTTAGCTCAGTCTGAGATTTTTTTGAGTAAGCTTGATGCGAAATTTGCCAAAATTGCTCAGTTCCCCGGTCTCGGACGACAGCGAGATGAAATTTTACCTGGTATCCGTAGTCTCTCAATAGACAATTACCTCATCCTCTATATGGCAATAGGGCAAGATGTAGAGATTTTTCGCGTTGTCAGCGGCTATCGAGATATAAAAGCCCTATTCCACGACTCTGATTCTTGATACTCACTCGATCTAAACAAAAGCGCGATCGCTTTTCTTATGGTGTGGGTATTGCCAAAAATGCAGCAAAAGCAATGCCCACCCTACTGACTTAAACTTTTCCAAATCGCCGTTCCCGTTGCTGGTAGGCACACAAGGCGCGGTGAAATTCAGCCCGATCAAAATCCGGCCAGAGAGTATCGGTGATGTAAATTTCCCCGTAAGCCATTTGCCAGAGGAGGAAATTAGAAAGACGCATTTCTCCGCTGGTGCGAATTAACAAATCTGGGTCAGTAATTCCCGCTGTATACAAGTGACTTTCAAATATTTGTTCGTCAATTTCATCAGGTTGCAATAGACCTTGCTGGACTTGTTTAGCGATCGCTCGACAAGCTTGTAAAATCTCTTGGCGTCCGCCATAATTAGTTGCTATTGAAAAGCGAATGGCGCGGTTATTTTTGGTTTCTTCCATCGAACGGGAAATTTCTTCTTGCAGCGTTCGTGGCAGCGCTTGTAAATTTCCCACAAAGTTGATTTGCACGTTCTCTTCAACCATTTCCCGCAGTTCTTGACGTAAAACTTTTTGGAAAAGAGTCATTAAAAAATCTACTTCTTCCTGGGGTCTTTTCCAGTTTTCGGTGGAAAAAGCATAAGCTGTTAGTGCCTGGATTCCCCAATCCTTGCAACAACGAAGCAAATCCTTGAGAGCATCGACTCCTCGCTTATGACCCATAATGCGTGGTAGACCTTGACGTTTAGCCCACCGACCATTGCCATCCATAATCACTGCAACGTGCTGGGGCAATAACTCTGGTTTCAAATCCGCAGGTAAATCTTGGAATTTAGTTTGTTGTAATGTCATTTTTTATCTCGAGAAGCGGTCGTTCGCGTAGCGCGTCGAAGACGTGGTAATCCGAGTAAACGTGAAACCAATGCTAGTGCCTTTCCACTTATCTGACGACCCAAGCTCAAAAGACCAGGAGCAACAGCTTCCCGATCTACCGTTGGGGACAACAGAGCCTCTAACGACTCTTTGAGCTTACGAATTGTCAGTGGTCTATTGAGAGTTCCTCGTTCCGCTAAGGAAATAGAACCCGTTTCTTCAGATACAACGACACAAATGCAATTTTCGACCCGCTCAGTAATTCCCATTGCCGCCCGGTGGCGTGTTCCCAACTGGCGCGAGGCTGTGCGTCCCGAAAGTGGTAAAATTATACCCGATGCCACAATCCGCGAACCACGGATTAATGTTGCTCCATCGTGTAACAAAGTTTTTGGCTGAAAAATTGTCTGGATCAGTTCTTTAGAAACTTCCGCGTTCAGCTTTACTCCTGGCACAGAAAAATCCCGTTCATCAATTGGGCCTGTGGTTTCCAAAATCAGTAAAGCTCCGATGCGGTTTTTTGACAATTCTTTAACAGCTTCAACAATTTCATCAATTACACTATCAGATTTGGGGATTGCCAAGCGATCGGGTTGGAAGAGCTGACGAAATTCCCCGCGCCCCAATTGCTCTAAAAACCGCCGAAACTCTGACTGGAGAGCAACTGCCATCGCCACAGCACAACCAATCACCAATTTTTCCAGTACAAAATTTAACAGAGGTAGGCCGAATCTGTTACTTAGTGCTGAGGCTAACATCAAAACAATGAATCCCCGCACCATCCATAGTGTCCGACGCTCGCTAATAATAACCAGTATCATGTACGTCAGCGCCAGCACTAATACGATATCCAGAGTCCCAAGCAGCAAGGACTGTGACCATCCCAGGTTTATCAGCCATTGCTTCCACCAATCTCTCATGACATCTGGATTACACTTTTGCCTCTAGTTACAGTTATTAGGAGTTAGGAGTTAGGAGTTAGGAGTTAGGAGTGAGGAGTTAGGAGTGAGGAGTTAGGAGTTCTGAAAAAAACTTTTAATTCAAAACTCAAAACTCAAAACTCCAAATTGATAACTTTCAACTTCTACTTCTTAACTTTTAACTCTTAACTTTTAACTCTTAACTCCTAACTCTTGATTTTTCAGTCTTTGGGGTAGGCGATCTTGCCGAATTAAGTCTTGATAAGTTTCACGTTGCAAAATTAAATTTGCTTCGCCATTCGCCACTACCACTGCTGCCGATCGCGGCAAGCGGTTGTAGTTAGATGCCATACTGTAATTGTACGCACCAGTTCCCATAACTACGAGAATATCTCCTGGTTCTGTCTTTGGGAGTAGAGCATCTTTAATCAGAATATCTCCTGATTCACAATGTTTCCCAGCAATTGTGACTGTTTGAGTTAGCTCAGAGGACATTTTATTGGCAACTACCGCGCGATAAACTGATTGATAAGTAATCGGACGCGGATTGTCAGACATGCCTCCATCAATTGCTATGTAGGTACGAATTTCTGGGATAACCTTCGATGAACCAATAGTGTAGGCTGTTACGCAAGCCGTGGCAATTAGCGATCGCCCCGGTTCGCAAAGTAATTTCGGCAAAGGCAAATTTTCAGCTACACAAGCTTCTTGAATCACCTCGCAAATCGGCTTCACCCACTCTTCAATACTAGGGGGATCGTCTGATTCTATATACTTAATTCCTAAACCACCACCGACATTTAACTCTGTTAAATTTAAACCATACTTCGCCGCATTACTGAACCACTGCACCATCAGAGCAGCTAAATCTCGATGGGGTTGACGCTCAAAAATTTGAGAGCCAATATGAGCATGTAACCCTACGCAGTTAAGGACGGATTGTTTACTGACAAAAGTAAATAATTCCTCTAGTTCATTGGGATGGAAGCCAAATTTACTATCTAATTGTCCAGTGCGGATATACTCATGTGTGTGACATTCAATACCCGGCGTTAGACGCAACAAAAATCTAGGCTGTAGATCGGGAGAATTTGCTGTCTCAACAATTTCCACCAAAGTACGTAACTCGTGCCAGTTATCCACCACAATAGTGCAACCGACTTCTGTGGCAAAAATCAATTCTTCACGAGATTTATTGTTGCTATGAAGATAGATTTTCTCAGGATTGACCCCTGCTTGCAGGGCGGTGTAAAGTTCACCACCTGATGCAACATCGATTCCTAAACCTTCAGAAGCAGCGATGGCGCAAACAGCTAGACAATTCCAAGCTTTTGAGGCATACAATACTTGAGATTCGCCTTTGTAGTATTGCTTAAAAGCATCTCGATATTGCTGACAACCCAAACGCAGGGTTTCTTCATCTAAAATATACAAAGGTGAACCAAACTGCTTAACTAGGGTTGTGACATCACACCCACCAATTTCCAAGAAGTCATGATTATGAACTCTGGCTGTTAAGGGTAAAAGTTCCTGATTAGGCGAGGAATTTGCGTTGCTGCTGCGCCTTTGAGGTAAATATTGACTTCCAGAATGTTTAACCCCAGTGGGGTGAGTCGATACCATAACTATAATTAATTGTCCTTGTTCAAAATACCGTGGTGAGTGAGTCTCTCGTTTCCCAGTTTACAAAGGGTTTGTAATCTTATTCAACTCCCTTGGAAAAGGCAACAGAGAACGAGCAAGCAGCAACAGCAAGAAAAGTTGATGGCTGGGGTTTGTTGCTCATTTCCTCTTTTGTTCAACAGGGTCTGAGTCACCCACCTACACGCAAGAAGCGTTGATGCTGGTTGACATTGCCCCATCATACGCAATCCCTGTTCCCTATTCCCTGTTCCCTATTCCCTCTTAATATAATGTGAGCTTATTAGATTTAGAAATTCAATTACTCAACAAACAGCATCTAAATGCATTGCTGCAACTAGATCGAGCTTGTTTTGGTGGTCTGTGGACAATGGAGGGTTACCAACGAGAGTTGGACAGTCCCAACAGCGATTTGCTGGGTTTATTTTCCTCTGTTTCTAGTCCCGCATTGCTGGGAATGGGTTGCTTTTGGTCAATTTTAGAGGAAGCTCACATTACAATTTTGGCGGTTCATCCCCAATATCAGCGCCAAGGTTTAGGACAGGCTTTATTATATTCACTCATTAAAACAGCCAGCGATCGCGGCTTAGAGCGAGCCACCCTGGAAGTGCGAGCTTCCAACTTAGGGGCTATATCTTTATATCAAAAATTTGGCTTCAAAACAGCAGGTCGCCGTCGGGGCTACTACCAAGATAACGGCGAAGATGCACTCGTTCTCTGGCTCAATGACCTGCAACACCCAAAATTTCAAACAACCTTACACCACTGGCATTCCTTTGTTAGCGATCGCCTGAGCAAATCTTCTTGGCAGTTGGTTTTTAAAGACGATGGGGCATTGGGCGTGGAGAAATAACGCAGATGGTGGACAAGGGGGACAAGGGAGAATAATAACTACCCAGTCAACAGTCACCAGTCAACAGTCAACACTCTAATGCCCCATACCCAATGCCAAAAACTTCAGCAAAAAAGTGTAACTGTCCTGCATCTTAATTTATTTAAATATTTAATTGAAATTTATTTTTAAATAAAAGATTTGTATATTAATATTTGTGTTTTGACATTAATCAAGAAAAATGTTAATAATAAATGTTTGGGATAAAGTAAAAACTCGTAAAATCAACAGTTAATTATTTGTCACAAATCCCAAAAAGGCTGGTGAACTACGGCTCCTCAGTACACTAGCTAGATGCAAGCAGTCAAAAGGTAGTAATTTCCGCATAAACCTAAATCATCAGCTTTGGATGTCTATAATCTGTTATACAGGCGTCCAAAAGCTTAGCCTGTGCTAAAATCAGCGTACCGGCACGACGCAGGTGATGGGATAAAGCCATGTTTGAACGCTTCACAGAAAAAGCCATTAAGGTAATCATGCTGGCCCAAGAAGAGGCCCGCCGTTTAGGCCACAATTTTGTCGGCACCGAGCAGATCCTCCTGGGTCTGATTGGTGAAGGCACCGGTGTGGCCGCGAAGGTGCTGAAATCAATGGGCGTCAATCTCAAAGATGCTCGGATTGAAGTTGAAAAAATTATAGGCCGGGGATCGGGCTTTGTGGCCGTGGAAATTCCGTTTACGCCACGGGCAAAGCGAGTTCTAGAACTCTCCTTGGAAGAAGCACGCCAACTGGGGCACAACTACATTGGCACCGAGCATCTGCTGTTGGGCCTAATCCGCGAAGGGGAAGGTGTAGCAGCCAGGGTGCTAGAAAACCTCGGTGTGGATTTATCCAAGGTAAGAACTCAAGTCATCCGCATGTTGGGAGAAACTGCTGAGGTTTCACCAGGCGGTTCATCTGGTCGGACAAAAACCCCGACTTTGGATGAATTTGGCTCTAACCTGACCCAAATGGCCACAGACAACAAGCTCGATCCTGTAGTAGGACGCGCCAAAGAAATTGAACGGGTGATTCAGATATTGGGTCGCCGGACAAAAAATAACCCAGTGCTGATTGGAGAACCAGGTGTTGGTAAAACCGCCATCGCTGAAGGTTTAGCTTCACGGATTGCCAACAAAGATGTACCTGACATCCTGGAAGATAAACGTGTAGTCACACTGGATATCGGTTTGCTGGTAGCAGGTACCAAATACCGGGGTGAATTTGAAGAACGGTTGAAAAAAATCATGGATGAAATCCGTTCTGCGGGTAACGTCATCCTGGTAATTGATGAAGTTCACACCCTAATTGGTGCAGGTGCAGCGGAAGGTGCCATCGACGCAGCCAATATCCTCAAGCCAGCTTTGGCCAGAGGTGAGTTGCAGTGCATCGGTGCGACAACCCTAGATGAATATCGTAAACACATCGAGCGGGATGCAGCCTTGGAACGCCGTTTCCAACCAGTAATGGTGGGCGAACCCAGTGTAGATGAAACAATTGAAATTTTATATGGTCTGCGCGATCGCTACGAGCAACACCACAAGCTGAAAATCTCCGACGAAGCATTGGTGGCGGCGGCGAAATTGTCAGATCGTTATATTAGCGATCGCTATCTCCCAGATAAAGCCATCGACTTGGTGGATGAAGCTGGTTCCAGGGTAAGGTTGATTAATTCCCAACTTCCACCCGCAGCCAAGGAGTTAGACAAAGAACTGCGTCAGATCTTAAAAGAGAAAGATGATGCAGTACGCTCTCAGGACTTTGATAAAGCCGGGGAATTGCGCGATCGGGAAATGGAAATCAAAGCCGAAATCCGAGCGATCGCTCAAAGCAAGGCTAATGCAACTGGTTCCGAACATGAAGAACCTGTAGTTACAGAAGAAGACATAGCCCACATTGTCGCTTCCTGGACAGGTGTACCGGTGAACAAACTCACCGAATCGGAATCTGAAAAATTGCTGCACATGGAAGACACCTTGCACCAGCGATTAATTGGTCAAGACGAAGCTGTAAAAGCAGTTTCACGGGCTATTCGTCGCGCTCGTGTCGGTTTGAAGAATCCCAATCGACCCATTGCCAGCTTTGTCTTCTCCGGGCCTACTGGTGTAGGTAAAACCGAGTTAGCGAAATCCTTAGCAGCTTACTTCTTCGGTTCCGAAGAAGCCATGATCCGCTTAGATATGTCCGAATACATGGAGCGTCACACCGTCAGCAAACTGATCGGTTCGCCTCCTGGTTATGTTGGTTATAACGAAGGTGGTCAACTAACCGAAGCCGTGCGGCGGCGTCCTTACACCGTGGTGCTATTCGACGAAATCGAAAAAGCGCACCCCGATGTATTCAACATGTTGCTGCAAATTTTGGAAGACGGTCGGTTAACTGATGCTAAAGGTCGCACGGTGGACTTTAAGAATACCTTGCTGATTTTAACTTCCAATATTGGTTCTAAGGTAATTGAAAAAGGTGGCAGTGGTATTGGCTTTGAATTTGCCGAAGATGTCACCGAGTCAGCTTACAACCGAATTCGCTCCTTGGTGAACGAAGAATTGAAGCAATACTTCCGTCCAGAGTTCCTCAACCGACTCGATGAAATTATCGTCTTCCGTCAGTTGAGCAAGCCAGAGGTGACACAAATCGCCGAAATTATGCTCAAGGAAGTATTCGGTCGCCTTACAGAAAAAGGTATCACCTTAGAAGTCAGCGATCGCTTCAAGGATCGTTTAATCCAAGAAGGTTACAGTCCCAGCTACGGCGCCAGACCATTACGCCGAGCAATTATGCGCTTGCTAGAAGATAGCCTCGCAGAAGAAATCCTCTCTGGTCGCATCAAGGATGGCGATGTAGCCTTAGTTGATGTTGATGAGAACGGCACTGTTCAGGTGAGCGCTCAAGAGCGTCGGGAATTGTTACCCCAAGGCGTTGAGTAAGATTTAAAATTTGAGATTTTAGTCTCAAATTTCAAGTTAAAAAACGGTAGAGTATTGATTACTCTACCGTTTTTTTGTGTGAAAATCTTGAGAGCTAATGTTGTATAGCTATTTTCAATTGAATGAAATACACCCCTTTTTGCTTCTTTCATTATTTTTATTGATATGGGTATCGAATTGAGTTACAGGCGCGTTACTCCTGAAGAATTTGAAAGATTACATCAAGATACTGCCTATGCCAGCATTTATTTCGGCGATTATATAGAAACAGATGAAGAGATTTATGTATATTTTGAAGCATTAAAAGCTAGCGATCGCTATCTAGACCTCGACAAATATTGGCAGTCACTTCACTTTTTATTCGCGGAAGAATTTCCATACGAACGCAAAACTAAGACTGAAAACTGGCTTCATAAAGTGTTTATGGGAGGAACCCCAACACAGTGGGAATCAACTTATGGAATGGTACGTTATTTCACAGCAAATGAAGTTCAAGAAATAACTAAAGTATTAAACCATATCTCTACCGACCACTTACAAAACAGTCTGAATAAATTATTTGAATCTCAGGAAATTAGAGCCTATATGGAGCCACATTATCTCCATTTATATACTCAGTTAGTTAAGTTTTTTAGTAGAGCCGCACAAGAAGGTGAGATAATACTATTATCATTTAACTAACTAAACAAGGCAAAAGTAAAAATTTTTGCTCTCAGAAAACCTGAGCTTTAGACTGATATCTCAACTTATTTATGGGAATTATCTTTTTACTTTTTAATTATTGTTCTCAAGCTGTAATGCTAAAACTATGAAAATTTTTACTGCAATTGTTGAGCGAGATTCTGATACAAAGCTTTATGTTGGGTATGTTCCCGGATTTCCGGGGGCACACTCGCAAGCAGAATCCTTGGATGAATTACAAGAAAATCTGCGTGAAGTAATTGAGATGCTTCTAGAGGACGAAGATTTAGCATTCGAGACAGAGTTTGTTGGTACACAACAAATTGCGATCCAATAAATTATGAGCAAGATACCCATTTTGAAACCGCAGGAGGTTGTTCGGATACTAGAAAGCCTTGGGTTTGTGGAGGTGCGTCAGAAAGGTTCACATAAACAGTTTCGCCACGAAGATGGTCGAGGAACAACGTACCTTTTCACAAGGGACGTGATATTTCACCTAGATTGCTACGGCAAATTGCAAGTGACATTGGTTTAACCGTTGAAAAAATGTTGGAGTAGTAAAAATAATACGGGGAGATAAAAATCAATGCAGACAACCAATACCACGTCATCCCCCGCACAAGACCCAGTGAAGAATAACTGGGAATTTACAGAAGTATGGATAGATCCAATGTTATCTCCTCCATACATTCTTTTATTGCTTTGCAACAGTAACGAAAACTGTCAAATTTACGATCCGGCGCAGGGTTATAAAGTTGTATTTTCTAGTAATGACTATGATGCAGCCAAATCATGGTTGCTAGAAGATGAGTATGAACCAGTTCAAGGTAGACTGTTAGCTGCGGAATTAGACTAAGTTACTAAAGAGTGCTGTACAGCAGTATCAGATTCGATAAAAGTTTTAATTTGAGAACGTTCAGTAATTGTAAAAAGAAAATCAAGGCAATCAGTCAAAAATTGAAAATGCCGTACCCTCAGCAGCAACAAACCCTACTGATTATGTAGGCTGAATTATTTTTGAATTAATTGATGAGCAAATTATTTGAAACCTTGCAAAAAATTAAATCTAAACCAGGGATGTATATTGGTAGGGCTTCTGTGAGTGATTTATTTCATTTTCTTGTTGGATATGAATTTGCTAGAGGAGAGTTAGATATTGAATCCACAGTATGGGAAGATGATTTCCATGAAAATTTTCAGTCTTGGGTACAGAAAAAATATCATGTGTCAACTTCTAACTCTTGGGCAAAAATTATCATGCTCCATTGTGGGAATGAACAAGAGGGTTTTAATACTTTTTATCGGTTGTTAGATGAGTTTCAAAATCGAGACAAAAGTTTAGAAGATCAACAGAAGGTAACTGCTAGTTATGAAGTCAGTAATAAATGACACAAATCACGTTTAAAGTTCAAGCTTTTTGGGACAAAGATGCTGAGGTTTGGGTTGCAACTACCTCAGATGTGCCAGGATTAGCAACAGAAGCTTCTAGTATAGAAATTCTCACGCAAAAGCTTCGAGTAATGATTCCAGAACTTATTGTTCTGAATGGAATAATACCTTCTGACTATGTAGGCTCAATTGCTTTTGAATTAATCAGCGATCGCCAAGAGTTAATTCATCTGGCTTAATCAATAGACTGGGTTATTGCTATCTTCGTAACGCACTTTAATTTGTTGGTGGTGCGTTAGCCTGCGGCGTAACACACCCTACTAATTTTTTTGCTTTCCTTGTGTTTTGTTACGATTTGGGCTTATATGTCGAAGCAACGTGTAATTCTTTGAGTTGCTTGACATCTACTCCAGAGGGTGCATCTGTTAACAAACAACGGGCTTGTTGCGTCTTGGGAAAAGCAATCACATCTCGGATGGATTCTTCCCCGGCTAGCAACATTACCAAACGGTCTAAACCGTAGGCGATGCCACCGTGAGGCGGTGTACCATATTCAAATGCTTCCAATAAAAAGCCGAATTTATTTTGTGCTTCTTCTGGAGACAAGCCGATGGCATCAAATACCTGTTGTTGAATTTCTCGCTGATAAATCCGCAAACTACCACCGCCAACTTCCACGCCGTTGAATACCAAGTCATAAGCTTGGGCGCGTGCTGTCTTTAAATCGCTCAAATCTTCAGGATGCGGCGCTGTAAATGGGTGGTGCAGTGCTTCGAGGCGTTTTTCGTCAGCGTTCCACTCAAACATGGGGAAATCTGTAATCCACAGCAAGTTAATTTTTTCTGGATCGATTAATCCAAATTCTCTAGCAATTACTTGCCGTAACCTATCTAAAGTTTTATTAACGGTGGCAGCATCACCAGCCCCGAACAATAACAAATGTCCAGCTTTAGCACCTGTGCGCTGGAGAATTTCCTGTTTTTGTTCTGCGCTGAGGTTGTCTTTAATTGCACCAATGGTGTCAATTTCGCCATCGTCTCTCACCCGGATATAAGCTAAACCTTTAGCGCCGGCTTCGCTGGCTTCTTTGAATAAATCACCACCTGGTTTAATACGGACATTAGAAATAACATCATTGCCGTTGGGAATCGGTAGGATTTTGACGATACCACCATTGATTACGGTGTCTCGAAAGACTTTGAAACCAGAGTCTTTAACGATATCCGAGACGTTGACTAATTCCAAACCATAGCGGGTATCTGGTTTATCGCTACCGTAGCGTTCCATTCCTTCAGCGTAGGTGAGACGGGGGAAAGGCCGTTGTAATTCAATGCCCTTAACCGTTTTGAAGATATGACAAACTAACTTTTCGTTGAGTTCGATAATTTCTTCTTGGGACATGAAACTCATTTCCATGTCCAACTGGGTGAATTCTGGTTGTCTATCGGCGCGTAAGTCTTCATCACGGAAGCAACGGGCAATTTGATAATATCTATCCAAGCCGGATACCATCAGCAATTGTTTAAATAGCTGTGGTGATTGTGGTAGAGCAAACCATTCACCGGGGTTGACGCGACTGGGTAGGATATAATCCCTAGCACCTTCGGGAGTAGAACGGGTGAGTATTGGGGTTTCGACTTCGATGAAACCTTCCAAATCTTCCAGGTAACGACGCATAGCTTTGACAATTTGATGACGCAGTTGCAAATTGTGTGCCATGCGTTCGCGTCGCAAATCTAAATAGCGGTATTTTAGCCGCAAGTCTTCCCTTACTGTTTCGCCATCGGCTATGGAAACTTGGAAAGGTAATTGTTTACGGACGGCGTTGAGGAGTTGAATTTTATCTGCGTAAATTTCTATCTCACCGGTAGGTAGACGGGGATTGAGGGATTCTTGGGGGCGTTGCGTTACCCTACCAGTGATTTGGACAACATATTCATTTCGCAGGGCATTTGCCTGTTCATAGGAATCGGGGGTGCGTTGCGGATCGCTGACGATTTGGACAATGCCAGAGCGATCGCGTAAATCTAAAAATATCACGCCCCCATGATCGCGGCGACGGTCTATCCATCCGTAAAAGGTAACAGTTTCTCCAATATGTTCTTTTCGGACTTCGCCGCAATAGTGAGTTCGCATAATTGTTAGTTTTTCTCTCTGGGGCTAGATTGGCAAATAAATGTCAAAGCTTCCCCATTATCTAGCATCAATAGTAATTGTAGTAGTTCCAGTTCCAGAAAAAACGGAATCATCTTATAGAGGGCAGGTCTTAACAAGGGAAAAAGGCTTGTGGGATTTTTGCATAGAACCGGTAATTATAAGTGATTAGTTAGTTATGATATAAGCCTATTGCTTATGTATCCTCTCTCGCCCCCGATCCTTGGGGAGATTTTCAACGGGGTTGCAGTATCTAAAACCACAGCAAATTGAGTGTTTGAGCAGAAGTTAACACCAATGATTATCCCTACACTCCTACAACCATCCCTAAGGCGCTTGGTCGCCATCACCGTGGAACTGACTTTCTGTTAGCTCAGCGGTTATTAAATGTGCTTTTAATGCAGGATTTCTAACACTGGCAATTATACTTTATTGTGGAAATTCAAAACATTATGAGTCACAACCAAGCGGATGAAAAAGTCTCTGAGGCAGAGCAAAAGTATCGCACCTTAGTAGAACAGATTCCAGGGGTTGTTTACATTTCACCGCTCAATACTACTGCCAAAGTTGCTTATATTAGTCCGCAACTGCAACAATTGTTAGGCGTGGCTCCCGAAGATTGGAATCCTAGTTTCTTCAATAGTTGGTTAGATTACACTCATCCTGAAGATCGCCATCGCCTTTGGCAAGCTGTAAATAGCACAATTTCCACTGGACAACCTCTGTGTATTGAGTATCGGATGATTAGGCATGATGGTAGTATGATTTGGGTACGAAACCAAGCCAATCTCATTCTCTGTGTAGATGGACAAACTCAAGTACTTCAGGGTTTAGTGTTTGATATTAGCGAACGAAAACAGGTAGAAGCAGCCCTCAAGCAAAGCGAAGCTCGTTATCGTGCTATTCTCGAAGACCAAACCGAACTGATTGCCAGAGGCTTACCTGATGGTACTGTTACCTTCGTCAATGAAGCTTTCTGTAGGTATTTTGGAATCAAGCGAGAAACAATTATTGGTCAGCACTACGAACCTATTGTATTTAAACAAGACAAAGAATATGTATTTGATTTAGTCAATTCCATTACCTTAGAAAATCCCGTTGTCACTTTTGAAAATCGAGTTATGGCTTGTAAAGAAGTGCGCTGGGCGCAGTGGAATGTTAGAGGTATATTTGATGAGGAAAATCATCTTGTAGAACTGCAATCGGTGGGACGAGATATCACCGAACGCAAACGTGCAGAACAAGCCTTAAGTCAAAATGAGCAAAAATTCCGTGCCATCTTCAATCAAACTATAGAGTTTATGGGATTGCTTCAGACCAACGGAATTGTTTTAGAAGTCAATCAAACAGCACTGGATTTTGCTGGAATTACACGAGAAGAAGTTGTCGGTCAATTATTTTGGGAAGCAAAATGGTGGACAATTTCTCCAGATACACAAGCACAATTAAAAAGTGCCATTGCTAATGCTACCAATGGGGAATTTATTCGCTATGAAGTTGATATTTGGGGTAGAGACGAACGAGTGATTACTCTTGATTTTTCACTACGTCCTATAGTTGATGAAACAGGGCGCGTGAGTGCCATCGTTTCTGAGGGACGAGATATTAGTGAATGGCAAGCCGCCCTGCGCGAACGCCACAAAGCCGAAGAAGCATTGCGCTCAAGTCAAGACTTTCTCCAAAAGGTTGCTAATACAGTACCCCATATTTTATATTTATTTGATCTATTACAAGGAACAAGTATTTATCTGAATCAGCAAAGTCTGAAAATTTTAGGTTATTCTCCAGAAGAATTTTGTCAAGCAGATCCGCAATGGTTCGTAAATTGTTTTCATCCAGATGACCAACATCTCTGCTATGACATAACAAATCGCTTCACCAACCTCAAGGACAATGAAGTGATGTCCACCGAATACAGATTTCGGCACAAAAACGGCCAGTGGCTTTGGTTGAATACCAGAGAAGTCGTCTTTGCCAGAGATGCTAACGGTACTCCAACGCAGATTCTTGGTTCAGTGGAAGATATTAGCACTCGCAAGCAAGCCGAAGAAGTGCTGCGACAACAAGCAAGAGGAGAAAGATTAATCACTGAAGTAACTCAACAGATTCGGCGATCGCTAAATTTAGAAGATGTTTTAAATACAACTGTAAATAGTATTCGAGAATGCTTGCGTTCAGATTGTGTAGCTATTTATCAATTAGCAACTGACTGTAGTGGTTATTTTGTTGCAGAATCCGTAGTTGACGGTTGTCCTCAGCAATTAAGAAATACAATTTTGCCATTTTGCATTCAAGAAGATTTTAGCCACTATTACCAGGGATTACCCAAAATTTTAAATAATATTCAACAATCTGATTTTTCAACCGACGTTTTTGAATTATTGCAACTTTATCAGGTGAAAGCTGCAATGGTGGTGCCGATTTTGAATGGGCAACATTTGTGGGGCTTATTAATTACTTATCAGTTTGCCACACCTCGTAACTGGCAGGCATTTGAAGTTAATTTATTGCAGCAATTAGCCTCTCAAGTAGCGATCGCCATTCATCAATCAGTACTTTACCAGCAACTACAAGCCGCCAACGAAGAATTACAAAGATTAGCTACCTTAGATGGCTTGACTCAAATAGCCAATCGCCGCCGATTTGATGAATATCTCGAAACTGAATGGCATCGACTCAAACGCGAGAAAGTACCACTGTCTTTAATTTTATTAGATGTTGATTTTTTTAAACCCTACAACGACACCTACGGTCATTTAGCAGGAGATAATTGTTTACAAAAAGTTGCCAGTGCGCTCTTAGATATTATTAAGCGTCCAGCAGATTTAGTAGCTCGTTACGGTGGAGAAGAATTTGCCGTAATCTTACCAAATACAGAAATTCAAGGCGCGATTCATCTAGCTCAAGCCATTCGACAAGCAGTACGCAACTTAGAGATTCCCCATGCCAAATCTGGCGTCTGTAATTATGTAACCGTCAGTCTCGGCGTTGTCAGCACTGTGCCAAATAGCGAACTGTCGCCCCAAGACTTGATTAATGCAGCCGACAAAGCGCTTTATATAGCCAAACAAGAAGGACGCGATCGAGTTCGTGCTGTTTGTTGTTCGCCTCTTTAGTGGGGGAGGGGGAGATGGGGAGATGGGGAGATGGGGAGATGGGGAGATGGGGAGACAAGGGAGACAAGGGAGACAAGGGAGACAAGGAGATCAGTTTTCCCCTCTGCGCCAATGCTCAATGCCCTATGCCCTATGCCCTATGCCCTATGCCCTATGCCCTATGCTCCATAGTTCTTATCCTTTGATAAGCTTTAACAAAATAACTGTTAAAAAATCTAAAAATATGAGTAAATACACTCAATAAGATTGGCAGACTTGTATTTTTAGATAAATCTAGTTTTTTAGATATTTGTAAAGTCTTGGGGAATCTAGCAGATGAAGATACTGGTACTGAGTTGGGAGTTTCCACCCAGGATAGTTGGAGGAATTGCACGTCATGTAGCTGAGTTGTACCCGGAACTGGTGAAGTTAGGGCATGAAATCCATTTGATTACAGTGGAGTTTGGTCAGGCATCCATGTATGAAGTGGTGGAGGGAGTGAAGATACATCGCGTGCCCGTGGGACATAGCAATGACTTTTTCCACTGGGTGGTGAATCTCAACGAAAGTATGGGACATCATGGCGGGAAGTTAATCTTAGAGGAAGGCCCGTTTGATTTGATTCATGCCCATGATTGGTTAGTGGGAGACGCAGCGATCGCTCTCAAGCATAATTTTAAAATACCACTAATTGCCACAATTCACGCCACAGAATACGGACGTTATAACGGTATTCATACTGATACGCAACGTTATATTAATGGTAAAGAAACAATACTTGCTTACAATGCTTGGCGGATTATTGTTTGTAGCGATTATATGCGACGAGAAGTAGAACGAGCGCTACACAGCCCTTGGAATAAAATTGATGTTATTTATAACGGTATCCGAGCCGAAAAAAAACGACACCACGAAGATTTTCACGCTCTGGATTTTCGCCGCCAATTTGCCAACGACGACGAGAAAATTGTTTACTACCTCGGTCGTATGACCTATGAAAAGGGTGTACCTATATTGCTCAATGCTGCACCCAAAGTTCTTTGGGAAATGGGAGGTAAAGTAAAATTTGTCATTGTTGGTGGTGGAAATACCGACCATCTCAAACGCCAAGCCTGGGATTTGGGAATTTGGGATAAATGCTACTTTACTGGTTTTCTCTCCGATGAATACTTAGATAAATTTCAAACCATTGCTGACTGTGCAGTATTTCCCAGCCTTTACGAACCCTTTGGAATTGTCGCTTTAGAAAGCTTTGCTTCTCGCGTTCCCGTAGTTGTATCTGATACAGGTGGTTTTCCCGAAGTAGTGCAACATACCAAAACAGGTATTGTGACTTGGGTAAATAATGCTGATTCTTTAGCCTGGGGAATTTTGGAGGTGTTGAGAAATCCAGATTATCGGCAATGGCTGGTGGATAATGCTTATGAAGATTTAGAGCAACGTTTTAGCTGGCCGAAATTAGCCAAGCAAACCGAAGAAGTTTATCAGCGAGTTGTGCAAGAGCGATCGCAAACTGGTTGGTAATATTGGGTATTGGGCATTGGGCATGGGGCATGGGGCATTGGGGCATTGGGGAAAACTGATCTCCCCTGCTCCCTTGTCTCCCCATCTCCCCCATCTCCCTTCTCCCCATACCTCCCCACCCCTGACTGATATAGAAATTAATAGAGGAAAATTCAATTCAAAAATTATGAATTAGAAATTATTAACTCTATGGCTTCCAACCTGCAAGTAAATTCGGGTATGTTGTTGGTGCGGGGAAAATTTTCTGGAAAGTATTTTGACGTTCTAGGGGCTTTTCTTTGCTCATATTCCAGAGAGTTTCATAGAAAAAGAAAGAGACACCAGCAAAGTTACGATCGCGTACTTTTTGCACTTGTGTTTGAATTTGTTGCATGGGTATAGATCTGTTTTTTAAACCAGCCAAAATACCAATGCTCACAGGAATATGGCTCTTTGCTGCCTTCACTTCTGGATATTCTAATTCACCGACAAAAACATTCAAATCATCCCGATAGATTTGCAAAACTAAATCTTCCACAATTCCCATCCGTTCCCACTTTTGCCAGTCTGCTAAAAAGTATTCGTAAGAAAAACGCTGAGGATTAGGTGCAACAGAAACAATACAATCTTTTTTAGTAGCTTTGATGGCTGTGAATACCCGCTTCATAAAGTCGGTGATTTTATTAGCTCTCCAACGTACCCATTCTGGATCTTTAAAATTTTTAGACGGAGCTTGATTGCGGTGTTCTTTTTTATAAAGTGCCACTGTATAAGCATCGTATCCTAATTCTGAAGGTAAGCCAAAATGGTCATCAAATTGGATGCCATCGATATCGTAATTTCTCACAATTTCAACAATTAAATCTTGAATAAATTGTTGTACTTCTGGGCGAAAAGGATTTAGCCAAACTCGGTCGTGTATGCCTTCTTTAACAATGCGCGTGCCATTGCTGCGACTGGTGAGCCATTGGGGACGATTTTTAGCCAATAGGGAATCTGCTGGTGCCATAAAGCCAAATTCAAACCAGGGAATAACAGTTAACCCTTTTTGGTGTCCCACATCCACAATTTCTTTGAGCATATCTCGCCCTTGTAGTCCGGGTGTGGGATCGAGCGATCGCCCAATGACTTTGGCTGCAACTTTGCTAGGATATAGTGTATACCCCCAATTCCAAACAGCTGGGTATACGGTGTTAAAATTTAGTTCATCAAGGCGTTGTAAAGATCCCTTGAGGCGATCGCGCTCGAACAACACATCACTGTCAATATTCGTTAACCACACTCCCCTTAACTCAGACGCTGGTAATCTCTGAGGAACAGTTTGAGCCGTTAAAGGCAACGAAAACATCACTGTAGCTACTACACTCAAAGTAGCCACAAGGACAAATAACCCCGATTTTCTGCCTTGGTGAATATTCCAAAACCCAACACACCACTTTACAAGCCTTTTCATCATCTACCACAAGTACGATCTAATTATCGTTTCGATTGTATGGCCAATATTGGGTATTGGGCATTGGGTATGGGGCATTGGGCATTGGGCATGGGGCATTGGGCATGGGGCATTGGGCATGGGGCATTGGGCATGGGGCTTTGGGCACTTGTACTGAGCGTAGTCGAAGTATTGGGCATTGGGCATTGGGCATTGGGCATTGGGCATTGGGCAGAGGGGAAAAACTCATCTTTCCTTTCCCCTTTCCCCTTTACCCTTTCCCCTTTACCCTTTCCCCTTTCCCCTTTCCTTTACCCTTTCCCCTTTCCCCTTTCCCCTTTACCCTTTCCCCTTTCCCCTTTACCCTTTCCCCTTTCCCCAATCACTATTGAGCGCTAGCTGTAATCTGATTCCAAGCTTTAATTACTACTTGTAAATTGCTTGGCAGATTATTTTGAGAGATGTCGTTGTACTGAACTGTATTTTTTTGGCTGGTGAGAGTGTAGGTGATATAGTCAGCAGCACCACCAGGTGCAGGGTAACTGAGATTGCGGAATTGAGTGAATTTATAACGTTCTAGCGATCGCAAAAATTGTCTCACCTGTTGT
This sequence comes from Nostoc linckia z4, assembly GCF_002608075.1. Taxonomy (GTDB): domain Bacteria; phylum Cyanobacteriota; class Cyanobacteriia; order Cyanobacteriales; family Nostocaceae; genus Nostoc; species Nostoc linckia. Next base: position 8,063 of record NZ_LAHA01000074.1, on the reverse strand, counting down.
ACAGAAACACGGCGAACACTACGCTCAGAATCGTTAGCATCACCAATCCGCACGCGAATCAATTGTCCATTTCTGAGTAAAACAGTCTCGTAGGTTGTACCAGCAAATCCCCCACTGGAAATTTGCCGAAATACTACATCGCGATCCAAAGGTGGTGGTAACTCGCTGACTGGAATCGTTACGGGTGTTAGTGTGCTTTGGTTAGGTTTTTGATTGAGCCTAACTACCGAACCTGTCTGATTGGTGTGATAAACCAAGGTTTGTTGGCGTCCACTAACAACAACTCGCCAGCCTGGTACTAAGGCTTGGGTACAGAATTCATCAGGATTCGCTAATTCTAAACAGCCATTTCTCCAAGTTTGTTGTTGAGATTCAACAATCCTTAGCTGAGAAATTGGTTGTTGCAAACGTTTGGATGCAGCCTGCAAAACAGCATTTTTTATAGATGTTGGTAATTTATCTGAAGGAGTATTTGCCGAGGCTAAACGTAGCGATCGCCCGTTGCTATCAGTATGATAAATCCAATTTTCTCTACCATTAGACACCACAACTCGCCAACCAGAAACTAAAGCTTCGGTGCAGGCTTCATCAGGTTGGGGTAATTCTAAACAACCATTACTCCAAGTCTGTTGGTTATAGTTAGTAATTTTCAGTTCTCTAGTTGAAATTCCCTCTCTACTAGCTAAATCTTGCAGCACCGCATTAGCTACTGGACGCGGCAAGCGATTTGATTTAGTATTGTCTTTAGAAACATCACTACTTGTTTCTAGAGATAAATTTGCAGAAGCCGCTCTAGCATCTTTGATGAGTGTTAAACCACTGCTAACAGATAAAATACCAGTTAAAACCAAAGCAGTAAAAATTTTTGCTTGATTTTTAATAAAATAAGAATGCACCGCAATCTTCATACTCATACACCGCTATTTGTCAATAGTTATAAAGCTAACAAATAATATCTAGCCACTCAGCATAAAAAGCTATACAATCCCATAGCTTTATAAGTTGGGATTTGCTTAATGTTTTGCCTTTTGAAGCAGATATCAAGAAAGACGCTAATGTCATGATTGTTTGTTCCTGAGCGAAAAACCGTTGGGGTGTGAGTAGGAAGTGGAGAATAGAAAAAGAGATAGCTCAAAAATTAGCGATCGCTCCTTGAGGTGGTTTCCTTGGTAGGAAATCAGCGATTAGCAGACGGGCGAGGCTGGTTGCGATTACATGATATGTGTTGGGCTGCCGATTTTATCACTCAGTCACTTTATTGATAATGACAAGACCCATAACCGAGGGGGGCTATTTTCCACTAAAGTGGATAGATAAGCCTCACCCTTTTTCCTCACTCAATATCATGGGTAACACTTTTGGTCATCTATTTCGGATTACTACTTCTGGCGAATCTCACGGTGGTGGCGTGGGAGTTGTGATTGATGGTTGTCCTCCACAACTAGAAATTTCAGAAGCAGAAATCCAAGTAGAACTGGATAGAAGGCGGCCGGGACAAAGTAAAATTACAACACCTCGCAAAGAAGCGGATACCTGCGAGATTTTATCAGGGGTGTTTGAGGGCAAAACTTTGGGAACGCCGATATTAATTTTGGTGCGGAACAAAGACACTCGTCCACAAGATTATGACGAGATGGCACAAAAATATCGTCCTTCCCACGCCGATGCCACTTATGATGCAAAATATGGAATTCGCAATTGGCAAGGTGGGGGTAGGTCGTCAGCACGTGAGACAATTGGCAGAGTAGCGGCGGGTGCGATCGCTAAAAAAATTCTGCGCCAAGTTGCCAATGTGGAAGTTATTGCTTACGTCAAGCGCATCAAGGATTTGGAAGGTGTAGTGGATGCAAATACTGTCACCTTAGAACAAGTGGAAAGCAATATCGTCCGTTGTCCTGATACTGAGTGCGCCGAACGCATGATTGAATTAATCGAGCAAACTAGCAGACAAGGCGATTCCATTGGCGGTGTAGTAGAATGTGTGGCGCGAAATGTCCCCAAAGGTTTAGGCGAACCAGTATTTGATAAATTGGAAGCTGATATTGCTAAAGGTGTCATGTCTTTACCTGCTAGCAAAGGCTTTGAAATCGGTTCTGGTTTTGGCGGGACGCTGTTAACAGGAATTGAGCATAACGACGAATTTTATATTGATGAAAATGGCGAAATTCGCACCGTAACTAACCGTTCTGGCGGTATTCAAGGGGGAATTTCCAACGGCGAAAATATTATTTTGCGAGTTGCTTTTAAACCCACAGCAACAATTAGAAAAGAACAAAAAACAGTAACTCGTGAAGGTGAAGAAACGGTTTTAGCCGCCAAAGGCAGACACGATCCTTGTGTATTACCGCGTGCAGTTCCAATGGTTGAAGCAATGGTGGCGTTGGTATTGTGCGACCATTTACTACGGCATCACGGTCAGTGTAAAGTACTGTAAAAGTATACTGCGGTTAGCAGTGAATATTTCTGATTCTAGGGTGGATAAGGAAATCCCCCCTTTGTTACTTATATTGTTATAGTAGCGGATAATACCTTTGTGAAGGTGCGATCGCCTCTACTATGAATATGGACAAAGAATCTGAAAATCGGCTGAAACACTTCGCTGCACTAAAATCTAAATACCAAGCTAGTAATTATCAAGATTCATCACCCTCTAGTCTGCTATATCTCATACTCCGAAAAGTTGACTTAGGAATTCAACTTAGTGATTTAGAATTTAATTGGTTGGGAGAGACTAAACTTGAGGATACTTTAGAAGCTATTAAGCAAGAGCAACAACATAAAGTACAAGAATTTGGAAATCTAGAATTTGAATTTTCCAAATTAAAGCCTAAGTACAAAGCCACAAATTATAATGTTTCCTGGGAATCTAGTCATCTGTATTTCATTCTTTTGAAACTTGAGTCAGGAAATTTACTTAGTGATTCAGAAATAAAATGGTTGAGAGCAAATAATTTATATGAAACCAATAAGATTGCTCAAGAAATAAAACTATTTGCTCAACTTAAATTAAAATACAAAGCTACTCAATACCAAGACTCATATCCTGATAATAAACTTTTTAAAATACTCAAAAAACTAGAGTCAACAGAACGTTTAAATGATTCTGAATATAATTGGCTTATTGATAACAAATTATTGGAAGTAGCAGAGATTTTTAAGCAACAAGAGTCAGTAAAAGAAGCTCATTTTTTTAATTTAAAAGATAAATACCAAGCAAATCAGCACTCAGATTTATCATTATCTAGTCCACTATATAGCATACTTCAAAAAATTGATGCAGGACTCGATTTAATTCAGTCACAAATTCATTGGTTAGAACAGCAAGGACTTAATCAAACAATTACCATTGCTCGCGAATTGCAACAAAAGCGAGAATTTGCTGCTTTAAAAGTTAAGTATAAAGCAACTGATTATCAAGATTCATCACCTAAAAGTCACCTATATAAAATTCTCAAAAAAATTGAGTTGTCTAATGAGTTAGGTGAACAAGATATTAACTTCCTTCAAAAACGCAAGCTGAATGTGATTATAGAAATTGTCAATCAAAAATACGCTTCTACCCTAAAATATAAGGTAGATTTAGGAGAAGTACTTAATGAATCAGAAATTCAGTGGTTAAAAAAGAATAAACGTGAAGATATCATTATTTTTGCTCAACAAAAGCATTTTGCTATTCTCAAGAGAAAATATGGTTTGATAGATCCTGCTCTTACAATAGAACCATTTTATACAATTATGGTAAAGCTAGAGAAACAAGAACGTTTAGACCCGATTTTAGTAGCTCAACTAATAGATGAAAATTTATTATCTCGTGATGGCAAAATTGCTATCGGACATTACAAACTAGAAGCAGAATTTTATGAGCAGGAAATTCAGCGTACTGGGAATAAATGGCATATACCCAGTGCTAGTAGTTATTGGCGTAAAGCCAATGAACCAGAACAAGCATTAAAAATTACTAACTTGGATTTAGGAAGAATCAAAGAAAGTAATCTCAAATCAGCCATTTTAGTAACTAGAGGTGCAGCATTCAGAGATATGGACAACTTAGCTGATGCTGAAAATTGTGCCATCAAAGCTATGAAGTATCAGTCTAATAGTTATCAGCCCTATACTTTAATGGGAGCAATTTGTTATGACCGTGGTAACTATGTTAAAGGTGACTATTGGTTTGAACAAGCCATACAACGCGGGGCTAAAACTGAAGATATAGATGATGAACTCAAGCGAGTATTCCGAAGTACAAAAAATGAGAATAAACGACATGAAGCCGCAGAATATTTACTTAAAAAAGATTCAAAACGCTACTCTTGGGCTAAATCTTATCTCAAAAAACCGTTAGAAAATCATAAATAAACTGGGTTGCATCGCTAAAATTCTAAGAAATGACTAGATTCATTCATGACCAATTTGCCAAAGACTACCTCGAACAATTACTAACTCCCTATGGTGAAGTTCAAGCACCCCGACGAGTTTCAGGAGAAGTGAGACAAATTGACGTTTATTTCATTCCTAAATCACAACCAAGCACTATTCCAGATACACTAGGTATATTAGGTCAGTTTGCTGCTACCGCATCGTTATTCGAGCCTTTTCGTAATGCTGCATCCGCTACAGAAATTTGCGATTGTCTTTTAAAATTATTAGAGGTACGTGGCGATTTACAACGACAAGCAAATCGAAATAACACTCGGATTATCGAATCTAATTTACCAAAATTATGGATTCTTACTCCTACAGCATCAGCCCAAATATTATACTTTTTTAAGATTGGGGATAAATTAAAAAATTTTCCCCATTTTATTTTGTCCTAATTTTACTTAGTGATACAGTATGATAAAAATCGGTTGTGAAATTTTTCAACAACTCAAAATTTAATTTTATAGGTTTGCTTAGATGGACTTTTTAACAGTTCTAGGATTAGCAGCAGCTACATTAACTACCATCGCTTTTTTACCACAGATGTTTAAAACTTGGCAAACCAAATCAGCAAAAGACGTTTCTTTTGTGATGTTGATTACATTTATTAGCGGTGTTTTTTTATGGCTAATATACGGAATTTATCTGAAAGCATTACCAATTATTCTTGCTAACAGCATTACTTTGCTTTTTAATTTGATAATTCTATGGCTTAAAATTAAATATAGGTAAAATAAATTCTCATCCACCTGCTAGAGTTGACTTCACCGTGTAGGTGTGATTTCTACGAAACTAACTAGATTTATTCAAACATTTATAAAAAAGCCCGTGATATCATCTGTATTTAACTTAGAACGCCTTTTATTTACACCCACTACTCCAGATACCAACGCTATCCCTTTAATCTTCGCCTTTCCTAATGAATACAGCGTCGGAATCACTAGTCTTGGCTATCAGGTTGTTTGGGCGACTTTGGCAATGCGTGATGATGTGCAAGTAAGTCGTTTATTTACTGATACTCAGGAACAACTCCCTAGAAATCCTGAAATTGTGGGATTTTCTATTTCTTGGGAATTGGATTATGTGAATATTCTCAATTTGCTGGAATCTTTGGAAATTCCCATTGTGGGAAATTCTCGCGATGATTCTCATCCAATAATATTTGGTGGCGGGCCAGTTCTCACTGCTAACCCAGAACCGTTTGCAGATTTTTTTGATGTCATTCTATTGGGAGATGGCGAAAATTTACTCGGTAATTTGATTGAAGCTTACAAAGAAGTCAGAAATGCTTCTAGACAAATTCAACTCCAAAGATTGGCACAAGTACCAGGTATTTATGTTCCCAGTTTATATGAGGTGGAATATCAAACAAAAGATGGTGCAATCAAGTCTATTCAGCCAATTTACCCAGAAATTCCCGCAGTGGTGCAAAAACAAACTTACCGAGGAAATACTCTCTCAGCATCGACTGTAGTCACTGAAAAAGCCGCTTGGGAAAATATTTATATGGTGGAGGTGGTGAGGAGTTGTCCAGAAATGTGTCGTTTTTGTTTGGCAAGTTATCTGACATTACCTTTTAGAACTGCGAGTTTAGAAGGTTCATTAATTCCAGCTATTGAAAGGGGTTTAAAAGTTACAAATCGGCTGGGATTATTGGGTGCTTCTGTAACTCAACATCCAGAATTTTCCGAGTTACTAGATTATATTAGTCAGCCAAAGTATGATGATGTGCGTTTGAGTATTGCCTCAGTACGCACCAACACTGTAACAGTCCAACTAGCAAAAACTTTGGCGCAACGAGACACGCGATCGCTTACCATTGCCGTAGAAAGTGGTTCCGAAAAAATTCGGCAAATCATCAACAAAAAACTGCACAACGATGAAATTATCCAAGCAGCCATCAATGCCAAAGCTGGCGGACTCACAAGTTTAAAACTCTACGGAATGGCGGGAATCCCTGGGGAACAACCAGAAGATTTAGAGGAAACTGTGGCGATGATGCATAGTATTAAAAAAGCTGCACCAGGATTGCGGTTAACATTTGGCTGTAGCACTTTTGTACCCAAATCACATACACCATTTCAATGGTTGGGAGTCAATCGTCAAGCAGAAAAACGCTTGCAACTTTTACAAAAACAACTAAAACCCAAAGGAATAGAATTTCGCCCAGAAAGCTATAACTGGTCAATCATTCAAGCTTTATTATCCAGGGGCGATCGCAGGCTTTCCCAACTTCTGCAACTAACTCGTAACTTTGGCGATTCCTTGGGTAGCTACAAACGTGCTTTCAAACAACTCAAAGGACAAATCCCCGACTTAGATTTCTACGTCCACGCCGATTGGTCAACAGAACAAGTATTACCCTGGAGCCACTTGCAAGGGCCTCTGCCACAGTCTACACTACTAAAGCATTTGACTGATGCTAAAAGTTATTTCAACTAATCTAAAAAGGGAGATGGGGGAGATGAGGGAGACAAGGGAGTAGAAAAAGCAGGGGAGGCAAGGGGAGAATAACTAATGCCCAATGCCCAATGCCCAATGCCCAATGCCCAATGCCCAATGCCCAATGCCCAATTGCCCAATTGCCCAAAAATTCATACCTGAAAACTTGATGCAAACCACAGCTGAGTATTACTGCGCTTATTGCGGCGAACCAAACTTAACTTTTATTGATTTGACTGCTGGCGGACAACAATCCTATGTAGAAGATTGCCAAGTTTGCTGTAACCCAAATATTTTGTATGTCCGGGTTGATGAAGACACCCTAGATATTGAGATTGATACTGAATCTGAAAGTTGAATTTTAGGTTTTTCTTTCCATGCTGCATTTTAAACATTCCTCAGTCATTAATGCACCACCAGAAGTAGTTTGGAAATTTCACGAAAGGCCAGACATTTTAAAACTGTTAACTCCACCTTGGCAGCCAGTTCAAGTAGTCCGTCGGGATGGAGGGCTTGATGTAGGTGCTATCACAGAATTTCGCTTGTTTCTCGGCCCGGTACCTTTAACTTGGCTAGCACGTCATATTGAACATGAAAAATATCGTTTGTTCGTTGACGAACAGATATCAGGCCCTTTTGAATCTTGGATACATCGACATGAATTTGAACCAGAAGATAGCGGTAAAACCAGGCTGACTGATGCTATTTCTTTTTCAATGCCTGGTGGAGAAACAGTGGAATTTATCAGCGGTTGGTTAGTGCAAGCACAACTAGAAGCAATGTTTCGCTATCGTCACTACATAACCAAACGAGAATGTGATTTAAGTTGAAAAATCAAAGCGATCGCTTCATTCTTTAGGCTTGCTTTTAATTTGAAACTAGAGATAGATAGCGCTCAATCAATGGGTAAGTACCATGAAGGATGTAATTAGTTTCTTCAGGAATATTAACAATGGTACTCAATACTGCTCGGTTAAGGAGAAATAGAGGTAAAACAAAGAAAATTTTGTTCGCGAATGTTTTACGCGAACAAGATGATTGGACTTACTTTTTCTCTTTGAGGCTATCGTACAAGTCCACCCAATTTTGACGAAGAGAGTCGATGCAGGAAGTTAAGTGATCGATTTGAGTTCTTCTAGCCACAGAGAGGACAGCATCAATATGAGCAGGGCTTCCAGCCTTACCCAAATGCTTATATTTGC
>NZ_LAHA01000131.1 GCF_002608075.1 Nostoc linckia z4 | reverse complement strand
GTCAAACAAGATATTTTCTATTGCGAACCGGGTCAATTTCTGACCCAGTTACTGACCCAGTAAGTAGCCCAGTTAAAAAAACCGTCTCAGGAACTGGGTCAATTTCTGACCCGCAAACTGACCCAGTTTTACAAGAAAAACCCGAAACCGGGTCAATTTCTGACCCAGTTACTGACCCAAACACTATACTTATAGATAATACTATATTAAGTAATAACACAGTATTAAGTAATATTCCAAATACTAACGTATTTGGGCAAGAAAAAAAACCTGAAAGCCCTAAAAAAGAAAAAGGCAAAGAAGAAAAAAAACCTTCCGCGCAAAAAAAAGAAGAAAGTACGCCACATTGGCAAACGCTTGTTGATACTTGGTTTTTGTTCTATGAAGGTAAATTCAATCACAAACCCAGTTTTTCAGGTAGCGATCCGAGGGATTTCAAAAACATACTTTCGAGGCTACAGACCCGCGCAGCGATGAAAGGAATGGAATGGACGGAGCAACACGCGGCGGCAACCCTTAACATGTTCCTAGATGTAGCAATTGAGGACAAGTGGTTAAATAGTAATTTTTTGTTAAGCAATCTTAGTAGACAATTCGATAAAATCGTAACATATGCAAATAGCAAGGCAAACGGCGAAACAGGACGTGGAACTTTTCAGAGCGCACTCCAAAAACTTAATCTCCTGTATCCTGATGACTGATGGCAAAACGGGTATTGAGAAAACAATGGCAAAGATGGAACTGTCTGAATTCATTTCTGTTTCAATGCCAAAAGGTCAACCCGATTGGCACGCTTTGCGGTATAATATTCCAGTTGCTACTTTGGTTGCCGAGCATGGTAAAAAGGAAATTACAATGGTACTAATATGTTTGCTAAGGGATTTTTGCGATAGTTTCAATGTGGTTAGGAACATGACAGAGGATCAAATAATAGATGCCGCAACAATGTTACGGGATGAATGCGGAGACTACAGAATGGAAGATTACGCTATAATGCTCACAATGGCTAAAAGAAACCATTTAGGTGTCAAGATATTAGACAGGCTGGATATTAGCACTATTGGGCAAATAAAGGGGGCTTATGATGCATTCAGGCGTGAAGGTGTTGCCGAACTAACAGAAAGGGAGCATATGGAGTATGAAAGAAGCCTAAAAAGCCATTCAAGTTTCTGGATTGTCAACACACGACTTTCATTTTTCCCTCATTGGGCGTGTCTGGCAAATGCATATGAATACTGGCGCGTTAAGCCACTACGGGATTTGAGAATGAAATTATCGGGTGAATTAGTACAGGATAAGGCTAAAGAAATCGAACAAAGAAAACAGGAAATTGAAAAGTCAAAAGAAAAAATTAATATATTTTACGAAAACGTATTGATGGAACGCGAAAAGCAAAATCAACAAAACGATAACCAATAAAAAACAAAAATTATGAAACAAATCATCAAATTAAGAAAATCAGGATCGACATTATCATTCCCTCATTTTTCTAGCTTTAATGCCACACAGATTTTGACGGACGACAAGACAAAGCAGCTAAAATGCCCGTTGTGAAACTGGCAAAGGAAAGGTTAAATAATTTTATTCACTTGATACCCGAAAAGGAAATGAAATATGTTCCTGGGTTCTTAAAAACAGATTTAAATGTATGAGTTGGCACTTTTCTCGGGTGCTGGTGGAGGAATACTCGCTAGCAAAATGCTCGGAATACAAACCGTTTGCGCCATTGAAATTGAAGAATATCCTCGTGGGGTACTCATGCAAAGACAAAATGACGGAATACTCCCTGCTTTCCCAATTTGGGATAACGTTGAAACATTCCTATCAGATAACCCCGAATGCGCAGATTTCATTAAAGACCTTAAACTGGTGCGTGATAACCTCATTATTTCAGGGGGATTCCCATGCCAAGATATTTCAAGTGCTGGAAAGGGTGCGGGTATCAATGGAGAAAATAGCGGATTATGGAGGGAATATGCCAGGATGGTTTGCGAAATACGACCCGCGCTCGTGTTCGTGGAAAACTCCCCGCTTCTCACTTCTAGGGGATTGGGAACAGTACTCAAAGACTTTTCCGAAATGGGGTATAATGCTATATGGGGCGTGTTGGGAGCTTCCGACATTGGAGCAAACCACCAT
>NZ_LAHA01000073.1 GCF_002608075.1 Nostoc linckia z4 | reverse complement strand
GTTGCTCTAGCCTCGCTTTCTCGGCATAGGTAGCCCTAAACGTGATGGTTACTTCTCGCTTTTCATCTGGTGCTACTGACCGATTGGTTAATGTGTCAGCTAGTTGATTACTAAGATTGATGCGGGGGTCTGGCTGCATAACTAATTAGGCGTTTAGCTCTTTAAATATTTATTTTTCACCGGGTTATTCGCGCTCTGCTGCTACGGCGCTTTGCGCCGTAGCAGCAGAGCGCGAATAACCCGGAACCTCTTGTTGACTCATTTCCCCCTTTAATAGACCTGTTTTAGGGGGGTTTGGGGGACACCCCCAACAAGCAAACACGCCGCTATTCCGAAGGAATAGCAGCACCGCAGGTGCGTTACGGCGTATTGCTTGCCTATGCCGCCACGACAGGCTAGGGGCAGCGGGAACCAAGGGGCACAACGGGAGACTGGGGGAGTACGAGATTTTGGCGAATCACGATTGACTCTGTGCAATCACTTCGGTGTAACCGAGGGCATAGTCTATTGGGCAATGCTGGTCATACTAGTGATACGAAGGATGTTGATTCGTGCGTAACTGCTTTTTTAAACTAGTCTACCTCACGAAGATACAAACCCTTTTTTGTTGATATTCGTCACATCACGACAAGAAACTTAAACTTTTGATGACCACGTTTTTTTTACAATGGAATAATTTATTACTAGTGCTGAATATGTCGCGCAAACCAAAAGCTGTCCCTTTATCAAAAATCGAAGAGATTCAAACCAGTCTTAAACAGAAAGCCGCGACTCCTAAAACTATCAGCCTGTCAGATTTAGTTCTCAGTTTGGCTAAACCTATTCAAGATATGTTAGACGCTGGCTATTCTTATGACGATGTTTCTGATGTGTTTAAAGGTCATGGGGTAGAACTGGCGGCCAGTGGTCTGAAGATTTTTCATAAAAAAGCAACAATTTTAACGGGGAATAATTCAAGTAATGAATCATCATCTAAAGCGGTTGAAGAATCAGTTAATTCTGACTCCGAGCCAGAATCAACTGATTCTTCAACCACAACTAATAATGACATTGCAGCAGTAGAGCCAGATAGTTCACCAATTGATAGCAGTGAACCATCCGGCTCATCATCATCTAAAACTAGTAAACGAAAGAAAACAAATCCTAATACTTCTTCCCAATTTAATATCACTGATAGGAGCGAAATATGAAACGCATCGTGATGATACTGGGGGGCAAGGGTGGTACAGGTAAGACTGCCTTTACTCGCTTGCTATTGGATGTAATGCACAATAAAGGAATTAATTATCTAGCTTATGACGCAGATACAGAGAATCCAGAACTGTACGAGTACTATCAAAATTTTGGCTCAGGAGTAAGGCTGTTGAACTTCCTGGAGGTGGCAGAGGCGAAACGCTTCTTTACGGAAATCAAAGCCGAATCACCGGACTCAATAATAGTAGATATGCCGGGGGCATCAAGCAATAAAACTAGAGAGATTATCAGTAAGTTTGGGCTATTCAAGATTGCAGGTGATTTGGGTTATCGGGTAACGCTAGTGACTGTGCTTAACCTTGGGTATTCGGTCATCACTAGCTTAAAAACTATGGCGGAATTCTGCGGCGCTCAAGCTGATTATGTGATTGTGAAAAATCTATGCTGGGATAAAGGTTCAGGTTTTCAGCGTTGGGAGAATAGTAAAACGTCGGCAGCTATAGCCGAACTAAAAGGTATAGAAATAGAAATGCCAGAGCTAGACTACTCGACCTTTGACACGTTGACAGAGAAAGGTCTACCTTACTCGGCTGCGACTGAAGAGAACGGATTTCCTTTTGGAGATTACCTGCTAGTGAGTGGATTTTTAGATCAGGCTAAACCAGAACTTGAAAAGGCTGGAGCTTATCTAGGGTTACAACAACCTCTCGTTGTGGTTCCTGCTGAGTCGAACACCTCAACTTCAAAACAGACAAAAGTTACTGCGTCTACTTCTCGTCGGGGTCAAAAGAAAACTAATGAGCAACAACAATAATGGCAACGGCAATCACAGAATCAGAGCAGGGGGAGCAGGGGGAGAAGAGAGGCAGGGGGAGAATGAATTAGAATCGCAGTCAAATAAAGAAGAAATCCTTACCTCCCCTGCTTCCCCTGCTTCCCCTGCCTCCCTTGCTCTTGAAGCTAGTGAATTGGGTGAGGTCAAGATAGCATTGGGCAGATTATATAGAGAGTTTGAAAGTTTTAAGCAATCACAAAAAACTGAACGTGAAAGAGATAGGGCGGAGTTACAAGCATGGGCGCAAACGAATTTAATTCAGAATCAACTCCTCAGCAAAGCGATGGTGACAATCGAGATGCTGACGACCGAATTGAAGAATCAGAATCTCTGCTCGAACGAGTACGAGCAGAGCAACGAGAATTTGAGACAAGAATTAACTCCCTTACTGACGCAGTTAAAGAATATGCCCAAGTCCTCATCGACATTAGAGAGCTTAGAGTTCAAAGGGCTAAAGAGCGAGATAACAGAATTAAAGCATGGTTGGAAAATAATAGTAGCTCACATCGAGAAGTTGAACGGGACGATCCAAGAGTTGAAAAACACTCCTCACCCGAAACCCATCACCATAGAGAAAGAGGTTTATCGCTCTGAACCCCTAAGTAAATACGGAATGATGGGGCTGATTACTACATCTTTTGCTTTGTCAATGTTCTTTCTGCTAAATCAATTTATTCCGGTAAAAATCTCGGATGATTTCAATAAATATCTACAAGCTATCTGGCAGCGCACTGGTTTTACTAATACCAAGTTACAGAGGGTTGAACGATATCTTGGTACTGACCAAAATCAAAAAAAACGTGCAAGGTAATCCGGTAGCTAATGCCAATTAATTTACTGATAAAAGCAGTATTGGTTAGGGATAGTTGGACTAAACCGAACCAATACTGCTGTCTTGATGTCTGGAGTTGATGTCTTTGATATAAGTGCAAATTCAAGGCTTTTTGAGATTGCAGTAATATTAAATCAGTGAACAGTCAACAGTTATCAGGCGTATAGTGGGGGATTTAAATCAGTGAACAGTTAACTGATAAGTGGGTGAGTTAAACGCAATTATCTGAAGTGATAACTGTTAAAAAGCGGTAAACCCTTCTTTCTCACTACCCTTCAATTGCTTGGATTCTATAAGTTGTGCAATCGCACTCCTTAAATAGCGAACACTCCTTTTATCTTCGCCCCATTTTCGGCTATTTCTAATCGCTGCAAAGCTAACTGGTGTTGCAACAGCTGAAGTAACGATGTTTAAAATCAGATTTTTATCTGCAAGAGAAATACTTAATTCTTCTTCTGCTTCTCCAAATTCAACCTCTTGGGTAGGCTTTGAGAAAATAGACTCCAGCTGATTAACTGCGTCAGGTGGTGCAATCCGTTCGCCTCTGGGCATCGTTACTACCTCGTGATGCTGTACCAATTCCGGGAAGAATTTTAGTAATGTTCTAGCTGGATCTGGCTGTTGATTGCCTGGGTGCAATGAAGTCTTCAACCATTCAGGAATCATGCCGAGATTGCCACCACTAACAGGTTCGGCAAAGTTATTAGGGTTAGCCTTAAAATATTCGCCACTAGCAACATTAATCTTTCGCAATCCACCAGCACTAACAGACTTAGCTACACAGCCAATAAAGTTAACCGAGGCTTTAAAGGTATCTGCTAGTCCTGCTGTTGCCTTGCCAACCACAGAAGTTAGGTTCGAGCCGTGCAAAACAATGATTAATGTACCGCCACATTTGGCGAAGCGAGAAAGTAAATATTGGATAGCCCAAATGCGATCGCTCTCATCAAGTAGGGACAGCAACCGCATCGCCTCATCAATGACTAACAGTAAGTTTTTGTGGGAGTAAGGTTCACTTGCATCTAAGCGTTTAAGAAATTTAAGCAAGTCACGGGCAACTAGTTTATCAGCCCCATCTGCATCTTTTTCCGGGTATTTAAGAGCAGAAATCAGATTGCAACTAAAGGGGTAAACGTCCACCCCGGCTGTAAAGTATTGGGTGTTTAATCCCGAATCTAAAGCTAGAGATAATGTTGCCAAGATTGCTGCTAAGGTTCCCTTACCACCTCGCTGAGTACCAGCGATCGCTATCACCTGAGAACTCATCATGTCTTCTATTTGGAAACCACTTTGAGTTAAGGCAGTGATGAGTGCGTTTGCTCTCTGAGCCAGAGGGAGATGAGTTATAGTCTCTGGTGAAAGCCCCGGCGTTGATGGCTGTAACTCCTCCGGTTTAGAAGGATGATCTGCTTGGTGACTGTCCCGAATATCTACTTGTGGTGATTGAAATTGTTTGATATCTACGGTGGGTGGTAACTGGGTTTGAGCTTGTGCAATAGCACTTATCTCCGACAGATTCACACGGCTATCAATGGTCACATCCTGTAAATGGAGAGCCATGCTTTGATAAGTGGGTAGCTGACGACCCTTAAGCTTGCCAAACCAGCCAAACATCCAGCGATAAGCATAAAAACGTTTTCCTGGTTCAACTTGGGTTAAATACTGGCCAATATTTTCAAATTCAGCATGAAGAAAGGCGTACTCTTCTGCTGATTGTCGTTCTAGAAATTTAACAGTATTAGCAAGATGATCTGCTTGATAATTGCTTCGATTATCATAGTCACCAGCACGAGCTAGAGCGTCTATAAAGTTGCCACGTACAAAGGGTAAGGGGGCAATCTCTTTGGTTCTATTGGAGTGTTCGACAACAAACCATAACCACGCAGCACCGCCAATTAAACCACCAACTATAGCCAAAGGATTAACCGCATAACAAACCGCTCCTATCCCCCCAGCTACCAAGCCAAGTACACGAGTCATGTCTGCTTCGTTCTCAGATTGCCGCGCCATTTCAAACAATTGCTCTTTTCTCTCTTGCAGCCATTGGGCGATATTCCCGGCTTCTAAATGCGAGAGACTAGGATACTGTAATCGGAGATATTCTGTTTCTTTAGTTGTGATTTTTGGGAGATTATTTTCCACAAGTTAAATGCCTTATTTATCTAAAGTCAGCCGCTCCCAGTGCGCGGACTTTTGCAAGATGTTGGGGTGCATGGTAAGGGGAAATTTCATCTCTTTCCCCTTTACCCCAAACCCAGTACCCCACAAATGCCAAGAAGTCTAATCTTTGGTCAACCGCCAAATAGCAAAACCAATTTCACCCGCCATCATTGTGCCGATATTAAATAAGATGCAGCCCAAAATCATGAATGGGGCTGTAAATTCAAACGGGTTACGAGCTGCAAAGGTGGTCACAATATCAAACACCCAAACCGCAATCACAACCAGCCCTGCGCTAGAGCGTGAGCGTGTCCCTGCGGTCTTATAATCCTTCCAAAGTTCACCTACCAAGTCAATTTTTCCACTAGGCTTGGTTTCAAGCTCATAAACCATGTGGTCTTGAAGTTCCCGCCTAGCTGAATCTGGGTTTTTACCGCGTAGGGCGTGGGCTTCGATTACTTGCACACCTACAGAAATTATGAATGCCAAATAAAACAAGGGGTTAAACAGTGCAAACGGCACGTTTAGCCAGTTCCAAGTCGGCTCAAACCAAGGACAAACAGGTGGCCCAGTAAAGATTAATTGCCAAGTTGAATCAGCACTTATTATGGAACCACCGATAAATAAAATCCCACCAACTAACGCACGACCCGCACCACCGTTAGCAACAAACTGATTGACTATAGCGGCGGCTGCCCTAATAGGTAAACCAACAATCATCACAACAGCCTTGGCGCAAAAATCTATAATTTCACCAAGCGTTCGCTTCTTGCCTTTAGGTTTACCATCGCTGTTGCCAGTACTATTACTCTCTGCACTTGATGAACCTAATCCCATTATTTTCTCCTCACTGGTTTGATATTTTGAACGTTTTTACAGATTCCTTTGGCTTTGTATTTCCACTTCCAAATTCCTTCTTCTATTCGCCCAATACACCTACCAGTTGCGTCAAAAACATCAACAATTTCATCATCTTGATAAATGGTTGTGTCTGGTCTGGGATTGCGTTTACTGCTATCAAAATAATTCGTGACTCTCAGTTTTCGAGTTGTGGGCATGACTCCCGCCTCATATAACGCATCACTGGTTTTTGCCCGTTCTTCTATGCGTTTACGCTCTAATCCTTCGGTGGCTTTTAATCTCTCGGCTTCTGCATAAGCCCCCAACTTGGGTACTAAGGGGATGATTATAGGCAACATACAAACACCAACACCAGCCAAAGCTAAATACAGTTGTTTCTTGTACATCTCACTGCACCATTGCTTTAATCAATGCAATTTTTTCCCATTGCTTTAACTCATGCAGTCGGTTCCATACTGACTCGGATTCGTTGCTAGGAGGCGAGTCCGTATCACACGCTAACCATGCTTCATGGGCTACGCGTGCAATTAGCCAGAGTGTATCTGATTCGCTCATCTTCTCTAGTCCTTCGCCCCATGTCTCACACATATCTTTAATGAGTGCGTTGTCGTGAGAGAGAGAATAAAATCCTACTGGGTGCGCCATTTTGATATCCTTTAATGTGTGTACTGTTTTCATCCCTGATGCAAGTCACAAGTGCGAACGCTTTTCTTGACCGGGCAAGCGTTTGCACAATTATTCTTCATCAAAACTGTTAGCGAGTTGTACTTTTTCAATGCCATCTAGAACTTCATAAATTGATTGAATGGCATCATTCAAAACCAAGTCGTTTGATGTAGTAAAATGCTTCGAGGTTTGCAGTCTCCTATATTCGGGAGTAGCTTGAATCAATCTTAAAGTTTGCTCAACACCAGCCAGAATGATTACTATTTCTTCTGTGCTAACAATACTGTTCATCTCGCACCTCGCTTGAAAGTTAAACTTGATATTATTCACCTCTTATCGCCTCTAAATCACCTAAGTTAATTTGATGATTGTTATGTGAGGATAATCTTTCAAAAACTACTTTCTCTAGAGCTTTTCTCAGCCAGTAGGCGGGGGTTGTACCATCCATTTCTGCAAGCATTCTGATGGCTGGAGTCAAGTCAGTTGGGACGTTGTAATTAAGCCGCTTGTTTAACATCGGTCGTTTCTCCTAAGTAAAGTTTTTTCATCTCTGATAAAGCAACGGTTCCAGGATTTTCTGGAATCAACAAATTACTTTCGGGAATGCTTGCCTTGAGTAATCTTTCTTTAATCAACATCTGCACAGGCGCGATCGCAAACGCACCGCCACACAAAGTTACCTTGCTGCGTCTAGCCTTCACGGAGACATCATCCAGGGCATAAGCCAAGGGAGAATCTTTCATCCATGAATGAATAGCGTTTTCTAGTTCGGCTCCAATGTTTTCGCCATCAGGTGCAATCGCACTTATGCCGTTATCGCCAACGGTTGCAGTTTCCAAAATCTCGCGCAGTTGGGAGGGGCGAATCATTTTAGAAGAATCGGTATTGCTCAATGCCAGAGAGAATTCTTTGATTAGTGTGGCAACACCACCGCCACCATTCGGGCTACAAGTTACCCGTTTTGGTAATTTGCCGAGATTACTGTATTCGCTGATTGTGGCTGTACCATATCCAATATCAAAAGTATGGAACTGTTTATCGTCAAAGCGTTCGCTTGCCCAAAGTGACGCGCCATACCCCTCTGGAAATCCAAGAAAGCCCTGCTTTGAGAAGCACAAACGGTATCTAACACCGTCTACCGCTATCCACTTGCATTTTTCAATGGCTTTTTTTAGTTCTAATGGAGAAGCTAGGGAGAGCGTTGATAAACGAATGTGCAAGGTTCTACGTTTGTCGGAAGTGCCTGTGGACAACTCCAACAGATTCGGCAGAGATGCGATTGCGCCTAGTGCCAGTAAGGGGAAGTAGTCTACTTTGTAATTTTCTCCATCGCTCATCGCTATGTACTCTTTACCTTGCAGTCTGGCGGAGCTACCAACAACCCAATGCTCTACAACATCTTTGTTGTTTTCATCTTTGGCTCGGCTGAGGCTGAAAGCTCCTAATTCTCCAAATGGCACTGATGGTACACAACACACCAGAGATTCAGTCTTCATCACTGGCGGTTGCTGAGTTTTGTCGAAGCATGTTGTGCCAGTTTCGTTGTTAACAAAAGCCTGATATTTGATACTGGAGCGCCCAGCATCTAGCATCAAATGAATTATTTTTTTTGATGGCATCGATGCTTTCTCTGTTATAGTTGCAGGCTCGTTTATGTTCGGTGCGTCCGCGCTTATAGATGTTGGTTGTTTTTTAGGTCTTGACATATCGTTTGGCTCTCAACTTTTTATCGTCACTGTCACAAGCAAAAGTAGTCAAAATCAACTAACGTTTCATGTTTCATGTTTCATATTTCTGGCGAGTGTCAGTGGCGTTTCACGGTTAAAGTGAGGCTGAAACATTGATGCAACCGTTGAAACTGTTTCATGAAACGTATCTATGAAACACTACTGAGTATCTTGAGTCCCCCTTGTGGGAGCCTGTGACAGCATCGAATTTTGCAATATCTGAAGTAAAAGGAAGTTAACCACCTCTGCATGGTCATTAATACCCAATTCCTGCGCTTTATTGCTGATAAATGGGTGTAGAGACTGCCTGATTGTTACTCGCATAAATTCTCCTCAAAATCAATTCGCAGGCTGAAGTCGCCAAGAATACGTGTATCTTGTCTGCCATTGGCGTTTTTGCCTTCTCTGCTTTTGCGTGGTAGCTAATTAAGTAACTCTGCCGTTTCAACCATCTGATACAGGCTTCGTCAAACCGTGGCATTTATGCCATAGCCACACTATAACACCAAATTACTCTATTACGCTAAAACTCTAGTACGCAAAAATGAAAATTACTGATTATAAGTGGATAATCAAAAAGTAGAGTTTATGAGTAATTGCGTAATTGTGGGTAGACCTAAAGGGGATAAACCAGATGAAGTGGCACATCTTAGAGCAAGGATGCCAAAGGATTTGCATACAGAATTTAAGTTGTGGTGCGTTAAAAATAATCGGACGATGGACACCGTGATCTGTGAGCTAGTCCAGGAGTTTTTGGATAAGCAGCATTCACAAGGATAATTGCGTACTAGCGTATTAGGTGTAGAATTGCTTTCAAAGGCTATAGATAAAAACAGGTATGTTGACTGAAACAGCAGCTCTAATACCACTAAGTACATTTATCCAGGTTTTGACGGCTATTAGCGATCGCGATTGGGTACGGTTCAAGGAACTTGAAGTCAGTTTTGCAAACGCTCACGGGGTTGAAACTTGGGCAGATGTTTTCAACTGGAGAATCATGCCCGCGCTAGAGCCAGAGGCTAAAAGATGGCTGTTAGTCCAGAAATGCAGCCAAGGTATTAAGTCAGTCAAAATCTTAGATTAATGTCTTTTTGAAGCAGCATCAACAAATTGAATTATTTTTAGCCCACTAATACTATTAATATAGTGACGTATTTATCTGGTTTTTAATACTAATTGAAAACTTGTATAAGCTTTGCTGTGTCTTGGCTTGAGGAAAATAGATAAATTGTTTTATTTTATAAAGCTGAGATATTTATTATTTTTTTTGCCTGAGATAATTTACTATGTAATAAGACTATACCCTTAGTTCATCTTTTCTAAGTGTCATGTCACTCGATATACATAAGAAAAGAATGCCTCCCCAAGACTCAACTAGTTAGAGCTAGTTGTTTAACAGTCCTAGAAGACACCCCGTAGTTTTTTTCTATTAAATTTCTTTATAACCTAATGTTATCAGTTCCTAGTACTTCTTACAACTTCCTACAACGGGTTTAACGAGAAATTTGATTAAAATTTTGGTGAATCTTCAGGGGAGGTAAAACCACATCACTTACCTCACAAGGATTTCACAATGGTAGCCCTATTAAAAGGACAAGAGACAGTTGGCGGCTCCGTTATGCCAGGGGCGTTCGCCTCCTTCGACATCCGAAATTTTCAAGATCAGCTAGAACCGTCCAAAGCTAAAGATAAGTTTATTTGTCCAGTTTGTGGCGGGAATGACTTATCTATCGTCCCAGAAACCGGGAAGTACAGATGCTTTAACGGCTGTGAGTGCAAACACGTCAGAGAGGCGATCAAACCTTGGGCTGAAGTTTTAGCAGAAAGGGCAGGGGCTAATTACACAACTTCCCCAAAAGCGAGAATACCCAAGAAAGAGAGAATCTTGCCCAAACCAGCACCAATTCCAGATGGTGAATTAGGTTTGGTGATGTTGACGGATACTGTAACCGATATTCCCCAACCGAAAAAATTAACGAGTAGACCACCAAAAGATGTTGAGGGCAGTGCCACCGAAACAATTTATCCTTACTCAGAATCACAATGGATAGTTCGCTACCAGTGGCCAGATGCCAATAAGGAGAAAGGTTATAGCAAGACCTTTCGGCAATGGCATAGGCTTGCAGATGGCACACCCCAAATGAAAAAAGGCGATTTGCCTTGGGGAGCATACCGTATTGATGAAGCTCTAGCCGCCGCTAAATCAGTAAATGGAACCCCGGCATTACTCCAGCATGAAGGCGAGGGATGCGTAGAAGTGGCTCGCTCGCATGGTCTTGCTGGAATTACCTTCCAAGGCAGTGGATGGGATAAAAAGACTATCACACCCGAATATCAACGCGCAATTGAAGCAGGCATAGGATTAATCGTTTTTCTCCATGACCCCGATGACACTGGGCTAAAGAAACTCCAGACCTGCCAGGACTGTGCAGCCGAGGTAGGGATTGGATTTATTGGAATTAACCCCAATAGCATCTGCCCCGATTTACCATATAAGTCGAGTGATATCAAAGAAATCTTGGCGCAGATGGAAACACCAGAATTTATCCGCAGGCTAGAGCAGGAGATTCACGCGGCTGTAGCAGAGCGAAAGCAAGCAGAGCGATCGCAATCGCAACAGGTAGAATCTGAAACTATTGAAAAAGAAGTTACGGATTTATCTAATTCCAAAATAGATATTGACCCAGCAGACCCAGAGGCATTTTACTTGCCTGTATGCCAATCCATGAATTTACCCTATTCTAACTGCGTGACGGCGGGTACTTTTGATGGCTGGGCTTACCGAAAAATCTTTCCGAAAACTGAATGGATGGTAGTGAATTCATCCTTTTACAAATGGTCACAAGAGAATAAGCAATGGCAACACCAAGATGATAATAAAGCTTACAAGCTCCTCGCAGACGCTGGAGAATCCGCTTACAAGCTCTCTTACACAAAAACATTTGGTTGGAGAATAACCAAGCCTTACGAAACTAACGCACACAAGGAATCTGCCTTTAAATATTGCCGCAGTCGCTTAGAACCAGCAGAACCACTGCCAACCAATACTCATTTATTAGGGTTTAACAATTGTGTCGTTGATTTGCGAACTGGTGAACAAATGCCTCATCGCAAAGATTTTTACCTCACTAATATTATTCCCCACGATTACGAAGCCAACAAACCATGCCCAGAAGTTTTTCTCAAATTTATAACTGAAAGCTTTGGATCAGAATTGGTTGAAGTAATTCGGGCATTCACGAGTATGTTTTTAGACCCAACTGCCCCTTATGGTCGGTTTCCCCACTTAATTGGCTTAAGTGGTGGGGGCAAGGGGACGCTAGGACGGTTTTGGAGTAGTTTATTTGGCGAATCCGGCTCTAGTAGCGCTTCACAATTTGCGGATATTTCTACACCGGAAGGACGGCATCAATATTTAAGTGGAAAGCGGATATTTGGATTCCCTGATGTAGGAGGTTATGCCGAAGGAGTCCGAGCTTTTTACGAATTAGTTGACAATGGGGCAATGAGCGGACGCGCTTTATTCAACCCAGTGGCTTATTCAATCCAGTGGTACATTCGGTTTTGGGTTGCCTCTGTAAGTCATCTACAGATCGAAAATGCTGGCGACGGTTGGATGCGTCGAGCTTACCCAATTCCAGTAAAAAACCGAGATGTAACCCCTGACCCAGACTTGTGGCTGAAACTACAAGAGGTGAAGTCCGACATCATTTCTTGGGCTTTAGCAATGCCACGAGCAGAACGCGATCGCATTTTGTTATCGCCACCTTCTTCAGATCGAGCGAAGAATCTGGCGCTAGAGGCATCTTTGTACGGGGACTCTACCAAATCCTTTGTGGATTTGTGCTTACGCCCTTCAACGACCGAAACATTTATCCCACAAAGCCGTTTACACAGTTGGTATGTACTTTACTGCCGAGAACATGGTTATGCTCCTTTGGGGATGTCCAAATTTATTAGCCATTTAAAAACAGTCTTGCCCCACAACTTCAAAGAACGTAGCTGGACACCTACGGTCAACGGAAAGCGTGAAAGAATTCAGTCCCACTTTGCATTCATTGAACCACTGGCTGGGGTCTTTGAGATGAAAGTACCGGAAGGGCCACCGGATTCTTCACAATCCAGGGCGGAATTTTGGTATTGCTTTAAAGATAAATGCCTTGAAGGGGGAATAGAGGAATTTGAAGAGTTTTTTCACCCGACCAAAACGCCAGAACCCTTACACAGCAAGACTGTCCACCCTGTCCACCCACTAAATACCCCTCGATTTGACCCTGGACAAGCCCAAAGCCTTACACAGCAGGGCTGTCCACCCTGTCCAATTGTCCCCCCCCAAGAATTAGCATTGCAAAAAAAAGATGAAGAAAATTCTGAAACTGGAGTTAATCAATTTGTCAATTTAACTGATAACCCTTCAGTCCCCAATGACAATGCGTCCAACTTGGACAGCCTTACTGTGACATCTTTTGAGCCTGTCCAAGAAGTAAATCTTGCCGAAAACTCCTTGGACAGCCAGGACAGCCATCCTGTGACTGGGTTTTCTCCTCGACAAGATGGTGAATTGATAAATACACGAGAAAGCGAATTATCTCGCCCGGAATTGAAAGTTGGGGATAAAGTTGAGTTTTTCAACGACAGTGTTCGCAAGTGGCAAGTCGGAATCATTAAGAGCGTTCAATTAATGGAAACATATTTCTGTAGCGCAACAATTGACTATCGAGGCAATAAACATCAATTATGTCAATTAGAAATCTTCAGGAGTGATTGGATAAAATTTCTGCATTAAGGCGTTAAATCAGTTAACAGTTATTGTCACCGATGTAAAACCCGATTAGGGAATTTTGCAGCATCGACAATGCCGCCAGTCATGTAGACACTTGATAGACAATTAAGATTGAATTAGACCGCGATTTCTCTCCTATTAACAATAATCATGGCATCTGCTGAATTTACCTCGCTTGAGTCAACCCAAGCAGTACCGACAGTTGAAACTCCATCGGATGAAGAGCAAGTAAATGTTGATACGTCAACAGAAACAGATGTTGAATCGACAACAGCAATATTTCAAGCTGTTGGGGTAATTACTGGGGATATCAACTTCAGTTCAGATGGACAAAGCACTGTTACTATCGGTAGCTATGAATACCCACTTTACTACTCGAAGCGACAATGGGATGTATTAAACGCTCTCAAGAAGGAAATAGAAAATACTGGCAACCATAATCAGCGTTTGGTTGTTTATCCAAAGGCAATTCACTTTCCACGCAGAGAGCAACCCCATCGCATCGCTTTTCAGTTAGTGGGCTTTGACAGAGGGCGAAAACTAGATGCAGTTTCAGGAGAGTTAGAAGACCTGGAGTTTAAATTATCAGGATTATGGCAGTTCATTCCTGTCTGCTCTACTCCCTGTATCTCGGTGTTCCGAAATTTCTCTGATGAAAGACTCGAATTTATTAAGCAGTCCGAGCCTGCCCGAAAGGTGAAATTCATGAAGGCAAGTCATATACCCTTGCTATGGAAAGATGCACCCGTCCGACCCTTCAGATTTAATCCCAAGGTGGCTAAAGAGGAGCAAGGACGCGCAGCCTTTGTGACAGTCAAGGCTAAATTTCTGCCAGGGCGTGATGTCTTCGGTTTTGTTGCACTGACTGCGCTACCACAAGAAGCTGCACCCAGATTTCTCAAAGCGTCTAAGGAGGATAAAGCCACAGTGCAACTTGCAGCTAAGAAAGCGCAAAGAGCAGCAGCACCACCTGCACGGAAGAAAGGTAAGTCAAGAGCGACTAGTCAGGATAATACCTCTGTGCCGCGTACCTTACCAAAACCAAAGTTAAAAACGGGTGAGTAAAACCGCTTTAAAGTTCTATCAGTCAACGCCATCATGGGGTTATATCTGTTGTGTGGCCCCCTGAATAAATAAGTATTTGCAATAGGATAGTCACCCCTGACTGGCGCTCACGTCAAATTAAGGTTTTGGGGCGTTAGGCGATGATTTTGACATAAGCTCGCTTTGACCCAGGCAGACCCCCTTTTGTTCAACTGATCGCTTGATAGCTTTTCACCCTCATGGGCATTACCGCTTGATCAGAAACAACAAATCAGAGAAACTTAATAGATGCACTCATCGAATTTTTCAAAATGATATAGCTACAATAGCTGTAGTGGTTGATTCGTCAAAAAAAAATTTCAAGTAAGTATCTTTTAAAAGCATTGACAAAATGCTCAAATTTATGCTAAAATAATGAGCACCATAAGAAAAAGGCTCGATTAAGAATTATATCGAGCCTTTTTCTTATGGTTGAACTAAATATTAATAATACAAAATATTTTACTAAATTGAATAAAAAAATCTAATCAATAAAACCAGCGTACACATACGGTGGAATAAACGCTTTGGCGTTGTAACTGAGTAGTGAAGAAGTGCCATCAGATTTATCCATAAAGATTTGAGCTTAAAAGCTCATGATGAAACGTTATTTATTTTAGATAAATACCAACGTTTCATCACAAAATAGCCAATTTATTCAAATTATTGTGTTAAAGTGTCGGTAGATATATACAAATACCAACTTTTTGTCTGATAGGTGAAAAGATAGAAGCTAAACCAAGCGGTGGATTAGAGTATGACCAAAATGCAGCAGGTATTGGAACTAGCTCATAATGCAGGTGCGATCCGTGCCAAAGATGCAGAAGCAAAAGGAATTCATCGAGACTATCTCAAACGTCTTGAGCAACAAGGACTTCTCATTCGTTCTGCCCGTGGTATTTATACTTCCACGCTTGCAGAAATTACAGAGAGTCATAGTCTGGTTGAGGCTGTCAAACGGGTTCCTCATGGTGTAATCTGTCTGCTTTCTGCCCTTAGCTTTTATGAACTGACAACCCAAGCCCCCTTTGAGGTATGGCTAGCGATACCTCAAAAAGCTCGTGCGCCTAAAGAAGATATTCTTCCTCTGCGGATTGTTTATATGTCGGGTAAAGCTCTAGAATCCGGGATTGAAGAGTATGAAATTGAAGGAGTGCGTGTTCCGGTTTATTGTCCTGCCAAAACTGTTGTAGATTGTTTTAAGTTTCGCAACAAAATTGGTCTTGATGTTGCTTTGGAAGCACTGCGAGAGTGTTTGAAAGAAAGGCGCTGCACCATAGACGAAATTTGGCATTATGCTAAGATTTGCCGAATGCAGAACGTGATGCGCCCCTATCTCGAATCACTTGGATGAGTAAAAAACAGCTTCATAATATACCAGCCTCTATCAAAGCGCGATTGCTTCAACTATCAAAACAGCGAGGAGAGGATTTCAATTACCTTCTCACACTTTATGCCGCAGATCGCCTTTTATATAGGCTTGGTCAATCTTCATACAAGCATCGGTTCATCCTAAAGGGAGCGACTCTCTTCAGGATATGGAATGATGAGCCTCATAGGGCAACTAAAGATTTAGACATGCTTGCTCATGGGGATAATAAAGCCTCATACTTGGAAGAAGTATTTCGGGAAATTTGCCGCATTTCGTTTGACCAAGATGGCATTGTTTTTCTAGAAGAAACTGTTACGGCAGAAAAAATAAAGGAAGAACAAGAGTATGAAGGGATAAGAATTAAGCTAACAGGTCAACTGGCTTCTACTAATATCTCGGTTCAAGTAGATATTGGATTTGGTGATGCAGTTACACCAACAGCTGAAGAAGCTGAATTTCCCTCCATCCTAAATTTGCCAGCACCTTCTTTACTTGTTTATCCTCGTGAGACAGTAATTGCTGAAAAGTTCCAGGCAATGGTTAGTCTTGGCATAAGAAACAGCCGACTAAAAGATTTTTATGACATTTGGTTTCTTTCTCAACATTTTGAATTTCAGGGAGATATTCTTTACGAAGCTCTTAAAAACACATTTAATCGACGCAGAACATCGTTGCCAACAACACTACCCTTTGCCCTGACATCAGAATTTGCTCTTGATAACGATAAACAAAGACAATGGACAGCTTTTGTTAAGAAGGGGCAGTTAAAAGCAGAACAGGTTTCATTGCCTGAAGTTATTGCGGTTATTGGGGAATTTTTAATGCCTCCTTGTTTGGCGGTCGTAGAAGAACAAGGTTTCCATAAAACCTGGACTCCCTCAAAACATTGGTCTGATATTTGATCCTTGTTCTCAAACTGAAGATCCGAAAAGAAAAGAGCAAGCCCAAGAGAGTAAGCGATCACACCTGCCGATGGTAATAGACGAGATGCGATCACATCTATTTATTTTTCCGAAGATGCTCGTTTACTAGCTCACTCATTAAAAGTCTTGCTAAAAGTTCTTCAGGCATATTTCCTAGTTGAGTAGTTTTATCCTGTAAGTCAAAAGATACGGTTATTATCCCTCTTTCTAGTTTGTATGTACCTGTATATGTACGTCCATCTTGTTCGTAGATGACAGTTTTAGATTCTGAGTTACCCATAAATAAAATTACTCTATTTCTTATGAACAGATAAAGGCGACAGCCCAGCCCATCTATATAAAAAAGAACATTGAAAAACTAAGCTTCAAGACGTTTAGGGCAAAAACCGAATTTTTCTAAAAGTGTATATATAAGACGAATATCAGAACAATCCCAGGTAATGCTAACACTGTTTGAAAAATCAAATTCAGGTTCGCCAACACCAGCCCATGCCGTATAACCGGGAACTATAGTCTCGTTATAAACACAAGTCAGTACTCTGTTTTCAGGAACTAGAACGGAGTTACAGCCTCCATCATATTTAAAAGTTCCAGCAACCCATCCATTAGGCGTTAAATGCCACTCTCTCCACTCTTTACTGCCCATATTTGTTTGATGTTTTTACTTTTTTAAATTTGGTAGACATTTCTAAACTAAGGACAACCTATTCTTCCCCAAAAAAAGAAACGCGATCGCAAATCTTCCATAGATTTGTGTTTATCTCAATCGCCCAAAATGCTCCAAAAGTCTATTGTAGCCCCGACCGCGCAATAAAGCTTAACGACCTGTATCAAAAAGTGCTTCTACTGGTAGTTCTAATCCATCAGCAGCTATCAACTCTATTTCAAAAAATAATTCATCCTCCAAACCAAAGTTGCCAGAAATCATATCCTGCCGCACGCCCCAGTTTCATTGATGCGGAAAACGTGCAGC
This sequence comes from Nostoc linckia z4, assembly GCF_002608075.1. GTDB lineage: Bacteria > Cyanobacteriota > Cyanobacteriia > Cyanobacteriales > Nostocaceae > Nostoc > Nostoc linckia. Next base: position 21,131 of record NZ_LAHA01000073.1, on the reverse strand, counting down.
CTCACATTCGAGTATTTTTCATGTACCATCTGGGCAACTGCTTTTGTACAAAAGTAGAATTGTACTAAAATACAATTCTACAAAAGTAAATTAGTATATTTGTGACATTGTACTTTAGTAATTTTATGCAATTGTTTTATGCCAAATCCGCCAACAGTCGTCTCCTTGGGCTTGGCTGGGGGTCAGGGAAAGTCTACGGTAGCCTTGATGCTGGGCAGGTATTTGGGTCGCTTAGGAATTCCCGTTTTATTTGTGGATTGCGACCCTCAATCTAGCTTGACCAGTTTTTTAGGGGTACAAGTGCAGCCTGATACCCCAACATTACTGGAAGTTCTGACACAACCAGAAGAGAAAACAAAAATTCTTGATGCCATTGCCTCTGTACCTGACGTTAAACTGGGCGACCGGATCATTAACAATAGCAACCTGTTCTTGATTCCTTCCGATGATGGCTTGGAGAGTGCTAACTATAAATTGGCTTCCAGTGGCTTAAGTCTGTTTATTTTAAGAAATCGCCTCCAGCCAATTGTGAGTAATTTCGGTGTGGCAATTGTAGACCCACCCCCAGAACGTTCGCATTTAGCGCAGACTTCCTTGGGTGCTGGCGATAGATGGGTGATTCCAGCAGAGTCAAATGTCAAGGGAGTGCAATCGCTATTGCGGACTATGGAATTAATCAAAGAATTTAAAGCAGCTCTACCTTATGGTGAACTACTGGGTGTAGTGCCGTTTCGCGCACGCTGGACTGGGTTGCATCCAACAAACGCTACTAAAACCAGCATCGATACCATGCGGCAGTTGGTAGGGTCGGAGTTAATGTTGCCGCATATTTTGGAATCGGATGTATTCAAAAATGCCATCAACCAACGGGTTGCACCAACAGACTTGGGGCAGCCAAATCTGGAATATGCAATTCATGTCTTAGCTCAACGACTCAAGCCAGCTTTGCCAGAAGAATATGCCAAATTAATTCCATCAGAACCAGCGTAAGAAATTTTATAAGTAGGTAAAAACATGAATATTCTAGACGAAATCAGAAATAGAGCGGTTGCACCAACAGTTGCACCACGACAGGATGTGTTAGCTCCACAACAGCAGGGTTCGACTCCCCCTGATGTGACATCGACTGCTGATAGCTCCGTTTCTGAACTCACTTTATTAGAAGAGCAACTAGCCAACTTTCCTGAAATTGCGCCTAGAGTACCTGTACGCTTGTCAGTGTCAATCAAGCAAGAACTCGATGAACTATGCAACATTGAAAAGATAACAATTGAAACGCTCTTGGAGGCTTTTTATGTTACCTGCCAAGATAAAGATACAGTCATGAAACAAGTGCTAAAAGAAGCCAAAAAACGGCTGAAGAATCGCAAAGAAGCAGGTAACATTCGCTCTAGCATTACTCGTTTAGCTAATTTGGCCAAGAAACTAAAGTAGCAATTAGACCAAAGTGCGAACACAGACACAATATCTAGGAATAGAGCGCCTTCTGGCCCAAATGGGTGGAGAGAAAATATATTCTCGCACTGCATAACGTCTAGGAGGTGTACAGTCAGCCACTTTTAGGGGAGGATTTATTTTAAAGCATCTACTAGACAGTCCGTGAACACTCACCGCGCGATCGCTGACAATTTTAATCCTGAATCGCTGGCGTTAACTGAACCAGTACCGCTAACTATGCACCCGGCTGAAGTTTACCTCAACAGTCTAGGTGAAGGTTCGCGGCGGACGATGCGGGAGGCGTTAAATGCGATCGCTCGACTGCTAACTAATGACATTTGTGATGCAAGCACCTTGGATTGGTCAAAGTTGCGTTACCAGCACACAGCTGCGGTACGGTCGGTACTGATGGAAAAATACAGTCCGGCGATGGCGAATAAAATGTTGTGTGCATTGCGGCGGACGCTCAAGGAAGCTTGGCGGTTAGGGTTGATGTCCACGGATGAGTATGGACGAGCGGCTGATATTGAGTCTGTCCGGGGCCAAAGTTTATTGAAGGGGCGCGAACTTGATCCCGAAGAAATTGCTGCGCTTTGGTCAGATTGTATTCAAGATGACTCAACATTGGGTCGCAGAGATGCGGCACTGTTGGCAGTTTTGACGGTAGGATTGCGCCGCAGTGAAGTAACATTTCTTGATTTGAGTGATTTTAAACCGCGCACTCGGTCATTAACAATACGGGAAGCTAAGGGGCGGAAGGAACGAATTGTCTACTTACCTGAAGCTGGTGTGCAAGCTGTTACTGATTGGTTGTTGGTTCGGGGTAAAGCACATGGGCCGCTTTTTTATCCTTTAAATAAGGCACAGAAAATTATATCAAGACGGATGAGTGAGCAGGGGGTATTACGAGCATTGCAACGGCGGGGAGAAAAAGCTGATGTGGAGGCTTTTACACCTCATGATTTTAGAAGAACTTTTATCGGTAATCTATTGGATGCAGGTGCAGATATCGTCACCATAGCGAAACTTGCAGGTCATGCGTCGCCAAATACTACAAGTAAGTATGATCGGCGGGGCGAAGCGGCGAAGAGACGGGCGATTGATTTGTTAAATGTGCCTTATAGTAAACGGAAAAACCATTAGTTTAACTCCATACCAAGTTAGGTAAGCAAGCCCCTAGATACAAAGTTACTCAAAAGCACTCAATGCCTCAATTGTTTCATCGCTGAACTAACTAGTTCAGTATAGCTATTATCGCAATTCTCCAGCGCTATCAGTACCTAGTCACAATTAATTTTACACCCATTCATAAATGACTACAAAGGATGGATTAAAAAAGCATACTCTTCCACTACCTTGTTACCTATCAAATGTTCTTGGATAATTCGCTCAATTATTTTCGGGGTTGCCTGACAATACCAGACACCATCGGGATAAACTACCAAAATAGGTCCAAAGCAACAAACTCGCAAGCAATTAGCTTTTGTTCTAAAGATGCAACTGTGATTTTTGTCTGAAGGCTTGTCAAGGCTTAGCTCCCTTAGCCGCTTTTTTAAGTATTCCCAAGAATCTAGGCTAGTTTCTTTTAAACAGCATTTAGCATCTGATTGGTCAGCACAGATAAATACATGTCGCTCAATTTTAGCTAGTCCTAAGCTCTTTACACAGGTGAAAAGAACATCGTTATTTTGAGGAACATCGATATTTTGTGCTTTAAGACTGGACTGCTTCACTATGTTATTACTCATTGTTAATAATATCTAACCTTGAAAAAGGTAAGCTATCTGAATAAAAAGCTTTCAGTAGTGTGCAGGAACTAATTGTGCAAAATTAATTTTACATGACTCCTAGTTGAATAAGTCTTTGTCCCAACTGTTATGTACAGTTCAATTTGTACAAGCACTTAACAGGGCTAAAACTAGCGAGGCTGAAACAAAGTGCTATACAAAGGCTCTTAACCTTATTCAAGAAGGTTTTTAGAAAAAACTAAACTCAGTTTTCGTTCTACATCCATTGTTCCAATTAAAAGTGTCTGAAATTTATGGTCTGAAACCCTTATAAATACGTTACTTTTCCGTGTAATAAATAAAAAATAACCTAGACAGTGCAATAATTTAAGCAATCTTATCTAATCTTTTACAATAAATCTAAATTTTTTGCAACATCATCTAGTAAACAAGCACTTGCTAAGACGGTTGTGTCATTGAAAGTTGATTGTAGTTCATTATTTTGCGTGCTTTCTCTAAAGACATTCCTCGATTCACTAAATTCTTAATTTTCTTCTCAACCTCATAGATAGAATTTGCTCGCTCCATAACTTCCTTAAAAATATCTTGAGGAATAATAACTACTCCGTTATTATCACCTACTACTAAGTCACCAGGAAGAATTTTAACTCCTTCAATAGTAATAGGTATATTTACTCCGACCAGCCTGGTTTTACCTTTCCCAGTAACCATAAAAGAACCTTTTGAAAAAATCGGATAATTTAAAGCATCAACTACACTAGCATCTCGATAAACCCCATTGATAACTGTTCCTCGAATATTTTTATTTAATGCACAAATTGTTAAAATTTCGCCCCAGCAGGTACTATCAGTAATTCCTAAGTTATCAATGATAATTACTGACTCTTCAGGGACTTGTTCAATAAAATCAGCAGCTTGAAAATAGGTCTTGTCTTCATTAATATTTCTTGCTACTGTAAAAGCGGGCCCAAAAATTTTAAACTCTTGCTTATAAGCCTTAATTCCCCTTAACCCATTCGTATATCCAAACGATTCTAAAGCATCTGATAGTTCAGTTGTAGATAAGTCCTTATTGTAAAAACGGATATTCATAATTTATAATCCCAAAAAACTATTGTTTATTAAAACCAAATCGGCTACTCTAGCTAAACTTATACTATGTGAAAATTGAACCAACAGTAACAGCAAAACCACCTAACGTTATTAAGGGTTTAGTAGATATATATAAACGACTAGGTCGGTTTATAATATCGCCTTGCTCAATGATAAAGTCATGCTGACTCTGCTTAAAATTTGCTACTGCTGCTGCTAAAGCAGCAGCAGCTACTCCAGTTGCTGCGTCTTCATTAGCACCTGTCATTGGATTAAAACTTCGAGCATGGAAATTTGAATTCAGTTCAAGAGTTTCTTTAGTGTAAACATAAATACCATTGACCTTATTTTGCTTGCTCCACTCAGTAATTTTAGAGAATTGAAGCTCCAGATTAAATAAGACTTGAATGTCTTTGACTGGAAAGAGGAGTTTAGGGCTACCAATTGAAGCAACACAACAAGGATAATCAATATCTATAAAGCTTTTATCAGTAATGCCAAGCAAACTACAAATTTCTTGAAGGTTAAAATCTATATTCAATAATCTAAAGTCTTGGAGCTTCAGCAGCAATAAACTATTATCACTTCGTTCAACTGTTAAACATTCACCCTTACCAGTTTTAACAGTTAATTGCTTAGTATGAAAATCTGATAATAGATAGTGAGCAGCGCCTAGTGTACCATGTCCACAGGCAGGAATTTCCATCTGTGGCGTGAAGTAACGGAGAGAAACATCGACTTGTTCAGATTTACTAGAGAGTTGTACAAAGACAGTAACCGGATAATTCAAAATAGTGGCTAAAGCTTGCATCTCATCTTCAGAATCTGAAAAATTCATAATCACAGCTGCTGGATTTCCCTGATCTATTCTTGTTGTGAATACTCTTACTTCAATAGCTTCCATAATTAAATATTTTTATATAAAACAATTATTATGTAAGGGAAAAAACGGGTTGTTTACTTCCTCCTTGAAATAGGTTCAATTTCTCATTATCACTAATTTTTGAACCAAATCCTTGGAATTGTCCACCAAACATAAATAGATCAAAACTAAAGTTTTTAAAAGTAAAATTTTTACCTTCTTTAGCTGGTACTATCACCTTAGGAGGCGGTATAAACTCTTGAAGAATAAATGGTTTACCCCAACAGATGTTAATTCGCTCTTTCCACTCGTCTGGAGGTAAAGAACGTCCGATTACTACGCCATCACCTCGAATATCATATGCAGCCTTCAAAACAAGTGAGGATTGATATTCAAAAGCAATTTCTCGTATTTCTAGTTCTCTACCATAATACTGAGCAGTACCGTCTTCTAATTTATGGGACCACGGCAAGACATACTTTAGTAAATCTTGCTCCTCATGTGTAAAATTAGATTGAAAATTGGAACTGTTTAGATAGGCAAGACAAAGTTTACTCTCAGTAATATAGCGTGCTTGGAAAGAGTTTACATGACATATAGCTCGCTCAGAACAAGCGTGCAAAAAAGGCTGAATACTAGTAATATCTTGCAAAAGTGGGATAAAATTTGCAGTGTTAATCTTATTCCAAACTAAATCTACTTTTTTTCCATCAAACAGTAAATACTCACCTTTATACTCAAATTCTCTTGGATCTGCCACTACTGAACTAATTCCATACTCAGAGAATACATTGATCATTGTGAGGCTTTCTGGACTAACTTTACCATGAGGCTGTAGTATTGCAATTGTTGGCATTTGCTCATTAGTTCCACAAAACTCATGGTAAACAGATAATAGTTCTGAGACAAAAGCTAAGCTTGACTCAATAGCTTCATCAACTAACGTCAGATTATTCAAAAGTTTTGATATCGTTGGAACTTGACGAATTAACTTCATAATTCGACCAGTGAATATAACTCCCGCTGGACAATCAGTATTGTTCTCAAGAACTTTGAAGGGGGTTGCATCTCCAGTTAAAAAAGTATCGAATCGAGAAATTCTAATTTTACGTTTGTAGCCTGGATCAATTTTTACCAGAGATTCTGCTATTTCATCTAACATGAAAAAATCTTGAGTCTCTTTATCTTTTTCAAACACTTGAATAACTTTCTCAAGAATATTTAACAATTTTTCTGAAATTTTAATAGTTTGACTCCGTAAATGAGAATCAACTATTAACACACGTGGATAAAGTGCAAAAGGCGTATTGCGAAAGACATTTTTTTTATCTTCACATTTTTTTTCAATTTCCTCAATCTCTTGATATGCTTGAGAAGCATATTCGCTAATCAGTGACTGATAGGTTTCTTCAAAACTTAAACCGAACATAGCCATAAATTTTTTGTCCTATTTAATTAAAAAGAAACTGGATATAAGTAATGTGAGCCGTTATATTCTTTTTCATAAACGGTGTCATAGTAGTAAAGTTTTAATTGATTGGTAATATTGCCAATAATCCCTTTGCCAACAGTAAAACGATCGACAGATACAACTGGTAAAATTTCTACGCCAGTTCCGCACAGAAAAATTTCGTCAGCTAGATAGCATTCCGAGCGATCTATATCTTGTTGTTTACAAGATAAATTTAGTTTTTCAGCTATTTCAATAATAAAATTCCTAGTAATACTTTCTAAAATACCTTGAGTAACTGATGGTGTAATTAAAATACCATTTTTTACTAAGAAAATACAGGCTGTTGGTGCTTCTGCAATTTTCCCATTTTGATTAAGTAAAATTGTATTATCATACCCATCAGCCTTAGCTTGAAGAGTTGCTAAACGCCCATTCTGATAGTTAGCAATACACTTAATACGAGGAGGCATCATCGTATCAGAAATACGAATCCAAGAACTGATGGAAACATGAATCCCTTCTTGTTGTTTAGCCTTACGAGATTGTGGAAAAGCATCAATGGACAACATAACTGGATCAGAAACATCTATGCCACCCTCACCTTCTATAGAAGCAGCGCAGCGAATATAACAGTCTTCTTTAAGAAGATTGTGGCGAACCAAGTTTTCAATAAATTGAGAAATATCCTTAGAAGAATAGTTATGTTTCATTCTCATTAATTTCATAGATTCTAGCAATCGACGAATATGCTCATTTAAAAGAAAAATATTTAATGTTTTATTAGAAGAATTCCAATATCCCCGAATCCCCTCAAAAACAGACGCACCATATTTCATAGCTACTGAGGCAACATGTATAGTTGCATTTTCATATGGAACAATATCCCCATTTATCATTATGTAACGATTAGTCATTTTAGAAATTTATAGAGAGACTATTTGAAATAGATTTTATCAGAAAACTGTAATCAGTTTATCTGATATTAATTATGAGGAATTAGCTGAATTTTTTTTTCTGAAACTAATTCGATCATACCGCGACTGTAAAGGAGTGGAAATGCTTGATTAGCAATCCATCTTGGAAACAAATCTTTGTAGTGCAAACTTTCAGGGTTACCTGATTGCCCTGGAGAATTCATAGCGAGTGAATTATCCCAATTACCGACATCAATAATCATGCGGAATGATGCTCCAGCAAAGACATCAAAGCTACTCGATTTATAAGCTGTTAAGTTAACTGTGTACTCCCCTCCACCCTGAGGAGCTGGACCAACATCTATTCGACTTCTAGTACAATCATCCACAAGATTAGACAGTGGATGTTTAAATGTAACCTGATGTAGTTTTCCCCACTGCCAATCTTGTATATTTGGACCAAATATTTCTTCCAAATATCTAACTGCCTGTTCGAGACTTTCTAGAATAATAGCTGTCCATTCTAATTCTTGCTCTTTTTTAAACTGGTTATTAGCAATTTTATCTAAAATGTCAAGTACTAAATTCACATCACCTAGTCCAATAAAATTAATTGATGAAGCAGGTGCCAAATAATTTATAATTGCTGGACGTAGATACTTAGTCATCCAGACCTCAAAGAAGGTAGCAGATGTAGAATGTGGATCAAGAATACAGTCCCAATCCCTTAATAAATCTAAGGCTAGAGTAATTTTTAAATTTTTAGACTTAATTTTTTTAGTTAATGAAATTATCTTACGAGCCGGAATAGATAAAAAATCTGTCTGTAAACGGAGAGATTCCATTAAAGTAAAATTGGAGTTTTGACTTAAGAATTCTGCTATTCGTTCATATCTAAATGGAGCCGGCCATTCAAAGCAAAGTTTATATTCATGATATGGAAAATTTTGCGGTAAGTTCATTTGATTAGCTGTAGCAATCCAGCCTCGCTTCGGATTAAATTCACTAGGCAAATTCTTAACCTTATGAAATCCTAGCCACTCGTATTTTCCATTTCCTGGTACGGGAAAAAGACCATCCCAGTTCGGTCGTACTGGAGCTTTTCCTACTATTTTACAGCCAATATTCCCATTGATGTCTGCATAGACTTGATTGACAGATGGAAAGCCCCAATGCTCAAGAGCATTAAGAAACTCCTTCCAGCTCTTTGATTGAATATATCGCATACTATTAAAGTAGGGTGCCATTCCTGGCTCAAGCCAGGCAGCTCTAACAACAAACGCAAGATGATTATTAACATCTTCATAAATTACAGGACCATGACATGTGTATTTAAGCTCAACTGTCACGGGCGAGGCATTACGTACTAAAATTTCCTCCTTAATAACCTTCATGAATTGCCATTGACCATCATATTCATATTGATCTGGGTTATCTGCATTAGTTTTATAAACATATAAATCTTCCTGATCTAAAGGAAAGATAGTTAACCCAAACGCAATATGCTCATTATGACCAATATGAATCCCTGGTTGGTTTGGCTCACCTGCACCAATCACATTTAGACCTGGGGCAATTAAGTGAGCAATGTACCTTAAGGAAGGATTAGAATGGATGCGGTGCGGATCGTTTGCAAGAATTGGTCGTCCAGTAGCAGTAAGATTTGGAGAAATCGCCCAATTATTACTACCCTCTAAAGTGTCTGGCGAGTTTTTACTAAATAGATCGTTATAGTTAAATAAATTTTCATGCAGATTTTCTAAGCCAGACTTAGCCTCATTCTGAATAAAAGTTACACTACGTTTTGCTAATAGATAAAGACGTAATACATCATTTGAAATACAGCAATAGTTTAAACCATCAGGGACTCTAATTTTCCAATTATGACTCAGTTGTTGACGAAGCTCATCTATCTCTAAACCGAACTTGCACGCAACTTGAGCGCGTTTTACTTCACTTTCAAGGTTACCTCCTAAGCCATGACTTCTAATTAAGACTACATCCTCAGGTCTCCAAAAATCTGGTTCATAATTTAAAACTTTAAATTCAAATGGTAATAAACTACGATTATTTAGTGTCATCTGAATATATTCATTAACTCCATTTACAAAAGCCGTTGCAATCGCCTTTGCTTTAGATTCATAAGATAACCACTCCGAAATCATATCACCACGATATAGAAATAATCTGCAAGACTTATCCTGCTCTACATAATTAGCACCTAAAACTTCTGAAAGTTTACCTAGACCTCGTCTTCTCCACAAATCAATTTGCCATAATCTATCACAAGCAGCATTAAAACCTTGAGCAAAAAAGACATCATAAAAAGATTGTGCATATATATGGGGAACCCCCCAAGGGTCAATAAAAATTTCTACTGGCTGTTCAATATTTTTTATTAAATATTTAGTTGTTAAAACAGATTTTTCTCTTTTCATAAATAAGCCAATCAATATTATTGCAATATATAAGAATAGTTTAAGAAACAAAAGTTAATTAAACTAGACTGAATATCAAAAACTTATTCAGGTAATACCTGACAGGTATTACCTGAAGTTTCAAGAATAAGCTAGGCTTTAAGTTTTATTACTAAACACGAAGAAGCTTTTCCTCCTGATTTACAGGGCTTCGGAATGGAGCTTCATGCGGGTCATAGTAATTTCTTAAAATCATGTCAAAGTGCTGATGACGAAGTTCAATTGCTTGTGCCAAAAAATCTATTGCTTGCTTTTGTAAATCTTCAGTTTTACAGTACTTGCGAAGGATATCACGCGCAACAGTTGCGTGATCATCTTCTAAGTCACTGACATGGGAATGGCTTGAGTTACTAGAAGCATGATGTGTAAAAAAATCATAACCCCTTTTATCTAATTGGTAGACATTTTTCATAATTGATTCCATACTCTGATCTGTCTCATTCACAATAGATGGTTGTCCCTCCATTAGTAAGAGGACAGATGCAACACCAGCAGAAAAGTGAACATTAGAATTATTACAAGCATTTACATTATGTTCTATGACAGCTTGTGTCTCTGAAAGAACTGGAGCTATCTCAATTTCCTGTTGTGTCAATCCAACGGCTTCTCCAAAGTTCACGAATGACTGTAAATGTCTGGAAGACTTCGTGATAAATCCTGTTTCTTCTTCATAAATATTTTCAACTAAAGCCAAGCGCAAAGAATAATCATCAATTCTAGATGCAATACCAAGAATATTTCTACTCCAAAAATTTTTGATCGGCCATCTATTAATCACAAACCCTTGTAGTAACCTCTGTGTTGCATTTCCAGATAGGATGACTTGATAAAGTGGACTTGTCATTTTGCGACGTTCATAAATCATCCTATCTAACAACGAAATAAATTCCTTGATATCCATAAAATCCTCCTTAAATCTCTAACTTAATTTGAATAATTTATCATACCAGTTCACAACACAATTCATCAAATCAAAATATTAAAGATATTTACGTTTTTGCCCCAAATTTTATCATTTAATTCCACCCCCTGTCTTAGTTAGATGTAAGTTTTCAAACATTAAATTATGCATGAGATCAATTGAGGAAATTCTTTTTATTTTAGAATCCTCTTCTATTTTTTTTAGTTGATCCATATTTAAATTTAATATTGATGCTAAGATATTTTGGCAATTATCTATACTATTAGTTTTGAGCCATTTACGAAGATAATTATCTGTTGTTATAGCAAGATGAGGAATATTATAAATGGAATTTTCTTGCCAGTTTAGAAATGTCGCAATCAGTTCAGCAACAAGATTTCCTCCTCCTTTACCCATGCCGCCAAGGCTAGCATCAACCATTTGTACACCTTGATTAACAGCCACAACCGAATTAACAAAAGCTAATCTTAAACCATCATGAGCATGAAAGCCCAACTTTACAGTCAACTTCTCCTTGAGACTCTGAATAATCTTACTAACTTGCTGGGGAAATAGATGTCCATTAGAATCAGCTATATAAAACCAATCTGCTCCATTTTTCTCAGCAGTTTCACCGCAATAGACAATATGCTCTAAAGGTAACTCACTAATCCTAATAAGGTTAACCGAGCAGGACATTCCATAGCTTTTAATGGCTTTTATATGATTGATAACTTTATCTATGTTCTCAAGCTTTGTTATTAGCCTAACCAAAAAAACTTTATTGTTAGCGAGTAATTCATAGTCCTTCATATCAACATGATCTAAATGGACCATAACTACTGGTTTAAAGTTTGTTGCTAAACTACTTATTTGGTTTAAGTAATTCAAATTACATATAGCAGGGCTTGAATAATTTTCTTGAAAACCAAAAAGTTTTGGTTTGTAATAACCTATTTCTATATATTTAATGCACGCTCTTTGAAGACCTTTAATAATTCCAATAGTCTCTTCTTCAGTAAAGCAGTGGTTGTTCACATATCCCCCGTCACGTAAGGTGACATCAAGTATTTGAGTAGACATTTAACCTTCCTTTTACTAAGAATACTTTAAAAAGTCTTTCTTAATATTACTAATAAATGAGTGAATTAAAAAAATTATTGCTTAGATTGATTAGGCATAATGATATTTGACTTGAAAACAAAAAGATAGATAATGCCCAGGGCTAGGAATCCACTAACTAATGAAAAAAACAGGATAGATAAATACAAGCCTAGAAACTGAGACAATAGACCAACGCCTATTATTGGTAAACCAACACCTAAATAGAGAATTGAATAAAAAGATGAAATAACTTCTCCCCGCTTATCAGCAGGTGCTACTTCGTTAACAAGCACCATACTTCCCAAAAAAGCAAGACCTAATCCAATCCCTCCTACAAAAGTTCCAAACATGAACGGATAAAATGAATTTAGAGGAACAGAAATAATAATACTGATCAAACACAAAATTAACATAAATAAGCCTGTAGGAATTAATTTAGTAAATTTCGCTTTTCTATTAATTATTTGTGAAATTAATGATGTCAATAAAAAAGCAAAAACTACACTGCCTCCTATAGCTGAATTTTTAATATTCAACAGGATAGACAAGTAAGATGGCACTAATGCCATAAACAATGCTGCAATTGACCATGCAACAAATGCAGTTGCTGAACTGATAGCGAAGAAATGGCGAATTTTAGATGGTATATTGAGATTAAAATAAAGAATAGAAAATAATTTAACCTTTTGCCTCTTAACCGTTTCTGGTGTTAACAAAATACCTAAGATCGCTGGTACTATTAAACTAATGTGAACTACAAAAGGAAGTGTTGTTGGCCATGGGCTGTACTGAGCTAGTATTCCACTAACTATAGGTCCTAAAGCACCTCCTCCAGCAGCGGTAGTAGAAGTAACTAAAGCAGCTTTAGCCTTATTAGCTTGGATCTCAGATAAGGCAGCAGTTGCTGTGCCGCTAATAATACCAACTGCAATACCTTGAATAGAGCGAGCTAAAAATAGCCAAAAAATATTCTTAGCTAAAATAAATAAAATAGAACTAGATAATGCCAAAGAAAGGCCTAATAGTAAAACTGGCTTTCGACCTAAAAAGTCTGAAATTCTTCCAAAAATTAGTAATGACGGAATTAAAAAAAATACATAAATTGCAAAAATAAACGTTAAAGTTCCCGTAGAAAAATTCCATTGCTGTCTATATAATTCATATAAAGGTGATGGTAGATTAGTACCTAACATCAAAATCAGAAGAGTATAGGCTACAGAGAAATAAGCTATTCTGTTTTTCACCTTAAATTTTACTCACGTTTTTACTTAAATGACAACTATTGATGATCCTGTTAGCGAAAGTTTTACAAAGGTAAATTCAAAAGTGTTACAACTAAACGCAGCAACGACAGATTGCAGGTTTTAACTTATGTAATCCTTGAAATTATAAATATATAGTACATTCGCTAACAGTGCCGATTGCTCATTTGACCCCTCGTTATAGCTTTCCCCGCCTAAGAGTCATTGTTAAGTGGGTTAGTAGTAGCTAATATATCTGACAATCCTCCATCTATAATCTGTTTTTTGTAGCCTTTCTGAAAAAATAAACGCAGTAGTCTCAAGCCTATACCTAACGCTAATCCTATCGGCAAGGAGAAAACAGATACCAAAGCTATTAGCTTAATATCTTTACCTAGTAGCCACATTTTCATGTCAGACATTCTCTGAACTCTTCCACGATCTGCCTCTCCATAAGTTCGCAAAATAGGTAGAAAAGAAATTCCCATCAATACCAGTGCAATGACAAGGATTGGTAGTGAATAGTAAGCCTTGGGATCTCGGATGGCTAACCAAGCAACTAAAGCAGAGTCGATAGCTGCAAGAAAAACTACTAATTTAAATGCTCGTTGTGAACCCAATCTAACTGGTAGTGTTTGATTACCAACTAGAGGATCTTTATCTATATCTCTCAATCCAGCTAATATATTTCCAGAAAAACTAATTAAAAAGCTAGAAATCACTACAACTATTGTTTCTAAATTGGTAGTTATATATCTAATGTTGCCATCTCCTACTATGTAACCTATTAAAGCAAAAACAATATAGGGGACACTCATTAGTAAGGAAGCCAAAAAGCCTGTATTTTTGAAGATACAATAAGCGGCTGAGGTTAAAAGTGCAATCACTACAAGGATAGAGGCAGATAAAAACTTGAAAGGATCTTGAATAACATAGTTGAGACATATAAGACAAAGTGTGATTAAAATTGCAAAACCTAATTTTGCTTCGTCTCTATTTAATAAACCTGCTGGCAAAGGTAAATAAGGTGCAGTGACTTCATCATCATCCTGATCTAGTAAATCGTTGAGTATAACTATAGAGCTGCCTAACATTCCAATGACTATTGCTAAACCAGCTACATGAGTATATGGAGGATTTGTTTTATAGAAAGACAGTAAACCCGCTACCGACATCAGAATTGCTGCATTTGAAAATCCAGGTCTCGTCATCCACCAGAAAGATTCCAATCTCAAAGAGATTTTCCTAATTCCTATCTCATTCAAAACTTCTAACTTCATACTGATATACCTAAAGGGTAAATGAAAGTAAAATCAAAATTAGGTAGATGTGTAATAAGCTATAAAAAAGCGTCTTGAACACACTATTGTTAAATTTTATTGATCCCTATAATAATCGTGAACTTAGGATACATAAAATTCATGTGTTTTCTAAAAATCTTCATATGAACACAGCTAGCAATTAAAGCTATTAAATTTTTTTGATTATGGGACGGGATTTCAAATCAATCAAATTTGAACTACCTGTACAAAAAGCGGAAGTTAATAGTTCATTACGTAAATTTTCCGCTAATGTAAATACCTGCTCTTCCGAAACGCTTGCTGCTTGTAGAAAAGCCCAAGCTAGTCCTACTAAATCAGCACCAAGGGCAATAGCTTTTGCTGCTTCTAATCCATTTGTTAAGCCTCCAGAAGCAATTAATGGTACTTCAAGTAAGTATTTACGAATTGACGCAATACATTCAGCAGTTGGTATTCCCCACTCAGCAAAGATTTGTCCAAGATGACGTTGACGAGAATTATTTGAACGGGCTGCTTCTACTTTTGCCCATGAAGTACCACCAGCTCCAGCAACATCAATTGCAGCAACACCAGCTTCTACCAATTGGATTGCTACAGAACTTGAAATTCCATTTCCAACTTCCTTAGCAATAACTGGAACACATAGGTGACGACATAAGTTCTCAATTTTGCTAATTAATCCTTTAAAATTGCGATCGCCACCCGTTTGAATACACTCTTGCAGTGGATTAAAATGCAAGATTAGAGCATCTGCTTCTAGTAAATCAACAGCACGTTGTGCTTCTGTCAATCCATAACCATAATTGAGCTGAACTGCACCAAAATTTGCAAAAAGAAGTATGTCAGGGGCATACTTGCGTACAGAAAAAGTAGAATTTGTTGATGGTGACTCAATTGCTACTCTTTGGGAACCAACTCCCATCGCTAACCCAAACGATTGAGCAGCAGTAGCTAGACGAGCATTGATAATTCCAGCTTCATCTGTTCCGCCTGTCATAGAAGAGATAAGCACTGGTAACTTCAAATGCTTCCCCAAGAAATTGGTACTTAGATCAATTTCTTCAAAATCTAGCTCTGGAAGACAACAATGTTCAAATCGGTAACATTCAAACCCATTAGTAGTAGTACAGAATTGCACATCTTCTTCGATACACAGACGTATATGATCTGCTTTTCGGTTTTGAATTTCAGTTGTCATTGGTTATTTATGAAGGGCATTGATAAAATACCTAGAGCTATACTCGAAAAAAGTCAGTATCTATAGCTTGACTCGACTGGGTGTGTAGTCCGGAAAAGTCAGTATCTATAGCTTGACTCGACTGGGTGTGTAGTCCGGAAAAGTCAGTATCTATAGCTTGACTCGACTGGGTGTGTAGTTCGGAAAAGTCAGTATCTATAGCTTGACTCGACTGGGTGTGTAGTCCGGAAAAGTCAGTATCTATAGCTTGACTCGACTGGGTGTGTAGTCCGGAAAAGTCAGTATCTATAGCTTGACTATGAAGGGGTTGCTTTATCTCCATAGATTCAACTGTTGTCAGCCACATTTGTTCTAAAATTCGTACTCACAAATACTCAAGTTCAGTAGACTGAAAACTTTTGAAAGTTGACGAAACAATAAGGGTTTGTGCCGTCGTTTTTGGGGCTAGCAATCACGACTACTTGCGAGCGTTCTTAAGTCCACCCAGAATAGAGGTAGTTGAAAGGCATATTAAAAGCTGATTTCGACAGCTTCGCCTTTGTATAGCAGCGGGGGCAAAATGGTCGCTAAGAGCAACTGTCCCATTTTCGGTGATTGGGGCGACTACAGTGAGTAAGCTGTATCAATGCTATAAAAACGCGAGCTTGCATTCCCAAGGGAAAATTAAGGGCTGGTAAGAATTCTGGAAAATTTTTCGTTCTACTGAAGTTCTTTCAGTGAACGCCACTTGAGTGGTGTATAGTCAACAGGGATCATTCCAGCTTGTTATTTGCCATTTATTTAGTTGGTATTTGATAACTAACTGACAGTTAACACCATACTTGCTTCTAAAAAATTAGAAAATCTATCTGAAGATAGATAAACATGACGGCGGAAAAGTAGCCAAGAGATAATTTCAGTAGACCGAAAAGTTTTGCGAGCGTTCTGGGGAACAGACTAAAAATCAGAGTTTTGTTTAATTAGCTGTATTATTGAATACAATTTTTTGTTTTCTGGAAAAAAATCAATTGATAACAAAAACTAATAGATAAACTCCAGACTTTGGGCTAGAGTCAACCGTGTATTACTTGGTAAAAGGGTTTTGTTTGACTATAAGCTACTTGGTACACGTTAGGGCTATTTCGTGTAATCAGACCCTCAAAGTCTTCCCACTTCATTCATACAAGAGTGCGAACGTTAACTATTGCTTACGTTAGAAAAAAGCTTTTTCAAATATTCAATCCGGCAGCAACCCCGTCGCCATTGCTGTTTCTGTTCTTCAGTTAAAGGATAGTAAGTAGCCCAAATACTGCCATCTGGTGCTGAATACAATAACGTAATCACAGCCTGTTGAGTGCCAAAATTAAAGGTAATAACTTCTATTTTTTCATCTACAGTAAAGGTCTGTCCTTGGCTATTAGTGGCTGTCTCTAATTTTTTATATGAGAATTCTTTACCTGATTGAGTCAGTTTTTTTTCTGGTTCTGGTGAGGCTAAAGTATCAGATGTACTCGGCTTTGTTGCCGTTGATTCTTCTACATTAACTGGTACTGTCTCTACTGTTAGAGAAAAGTCAGACTGTTCATTATCTACTATTATTGTTTGAGGCACAGCATCATCAGCAAGATGTGAGCTACTGTGTTCTTCTGAAACTTCAGTGCTGGGGTTCTGGTTATTATTTACAGGTAAATCAGGCTCAATTGGTTGTTTTTCTCTGGCTACAGCAGCTGATAACTCAGGTAAGGCAGGGCTATTAGCTGAGGTTTCCGTAGTGTTTTGCTTGACTATACGTAGAATAGCTGGTTTTTGAGGCGTAACTATTTCTGGTGATGATTGGTTGTTATTTTTCTGGGATTTCCGTTTGGGCATAACTAATTATTTACGGCTCAACACTTTTTGGTATGGGGTTAATAAAGGCAAACACAGTAATGATTAAGGTTATTCTGTTGACTGTTGCTCGGCATTAACTTCTGCTAACTCGTAGGAATTATCTGATGGAATAATTGATAATTTTTGAGTTTTTGATTTCTTAGGATGTAGAAATTTAATACACTGCCCTGATTGAATTACTAAGTCAGTCCCTATACGCCGCACATGAAGATTCCAGAAATGTCTAGCCGATTTGGGCGGTAAAAATCCTAATAGTCTTAACCTAAACTCTTTAGGAGTACCGTTTTTATTCCGAGGTGTCTGCTGAATTTTTACTGTCACTATTCCATCCTCAAAATTCTGATATATTACTTCTCCTTGTATGGAAAAGTTATCAGCTTGAGACTGCAATTTAGTTTTGATTAATTCTGTATATTCTGAGGGGGCTTTCACACTTATTAAAGTTAAATAAAGCCCTATTCCTAAATCTGTTACTGGCGTTTTTGGGTAAACCGTCCACAAGTATTCTTGCGATAAATCCAAGCGATTCTCAACTATCAGAGCAACTTTACTCATGAGATTGACATTGATTATTACACCGTCTGATGTTATTAGTTGCCCTTGACGAATCTGCTCTGCGTTCGGAATATATCGTCCCCACATCCGACCGATTGCTCGATATTGTAGAGACTCTGTAGGTGGTAAATTATTTTGATTATTTGATAATAAATGTTGTGTATCGTGAGTAATAGTCATGCTCTCCGTTTTTATATCTAGCTGAAATTCCTGGGGATTTGGAAAATATTTCTAGTCTAAATTTAGAATAAAGTTGACTGTAAAGTTAGGAATTTTGATTCAGAATTTTCAACTAGATAATTGTAACAGTTATGGCTAAATATAAAACTAGCTTGAAATAATAATTCAACTGCTTCTGCTTTTATAAATCTACACCACAGTAACTCAAGCAACTCTTAACAAATAGGCGGCGCAGCGGAGTGTCTGCCGCTGCCTGCAACCATAAAGGTGGCTCAACGAGTTGATTTGTGGCAGTGGCAGACACCGCCTATTTGAGCGAAGCGGTTAAGAGTTGCGCCATCACCTAGAGAGACATCCCTTTACTCTGTCTTCTTTCTTGTCGAAGCTCCTCTAATTTTATTTGTTGCAATACGCGCTCTGCTTCTTGCCAAAAGTGATGGTCTTCTCTTTCTATTGACCCGACATTAATCGGTGAATACTCAAGCTCACCTGACTGGTTTCGGTTGACGGATACCCGGAAAATCTCACCTCGTTCATCATGGGTAAAGACCAGTTCTCGACCCTGTTTTTCTAAAGTTGCATGTTTGAAGGCGAGTATATTTCGACCAGTTTCTCTTAATTGCCAGTTGATAAGTTCAACAGCAACAGGCACGGCAACAGTTAATAATTCTTGCTCTTGACCCTGTTTTTCCGAGAGTGAATGTTCTGGTTCTGACTCAATAGATGCCAGATTATTGTTAGCGATTAGTACTAATGCTCTAGCTTCATCCTGTGTCCATCCGGCTGGACTTGCTTTGATAATTTCTTCAACATCTAGGACTGATTTCTGATCGTATAGCGCCCTAACAGCAATTTCTTTGTCGCGGTCAGTTACTAATAAGTGTTGCAGGTTAGCACTGTAATGATTGTATAATTCTGCCGATTTTTCCGGCTTTAACTGTGGTTTAGCTTCGCTTTTGCTAGCTGTTATTGAATCTATTTTTTGCCGATAAATTGGCTGAATCGGGGCAGATTCTAGCAATTGATTTAGACGTTTAATTTCGTTATCATCTCTTTTTGGCTCATAGCTTATCCCCAATTCCGTCTGGAGTTTGCTGAAAGAACACTTATATTTATTGAGATTACCTCCTTGTTTCCACAGTAGTCGGGGCGAACCATCTTCATTAACGGAGCCGACATCAATGCCAAACTTGATGCCTCTTACCCCACCATGACTGTAGTAACTGACGATGGCTTTGACTTGATGCTCTCTCCATAAATGCTCAATAAACTTTGGCATTGTAGGTTGAGAAGCTGCCACAAGTTCAATCGCTCGACGCATTATTTCTTCGCCTGGAAGCCCATCGCGCTCGACTCGTTCAAGCTGATTACGAGTCATAGCCTTTTGCTTACTTTCCCAACTACTTTGGACTGGGGTTAGCTGAAATTCTCGCTCTAGTAGTCGGGCAGAGTGTTCAGAGTGGGCGTAATTATTCCAAGTGCGAATAGATTTACCGTCTAGGTTATTAACTCTAGATGCAACGATGTGGGTGTGGTCATGTTCTTTATCTGAGTGTCGCGCTATAAAGAAGTCATAAGCTGGTAATTCTGATTCTATAAATTCATTAACTAGCTGGTTAAGTTTGGTGTCAGTTATCCTTTTATCTGGCTGTTTGACTTGGGATTCATCACCTGGAAGCCGCGATAGTACAATGACCGATGCCAAGTGACGTTGGGACAGATTAGCTAATTCGTCATCATTTAGCGTTCTATCACTTTTCGGTACACTAAGCATTAAGTGATAGCATGGGTCTTTTAGCTGCGGGTTAAGATGGGCTGATAGGGTAAATTGCTCTAGCAGTTCATTAGTGCTTTTTCCGTACATATTCCCGCCAATAATTTTGGCTTTCTCTTTCTCTATTACATATTTAGTAGTGCCACGAAATGATTTGTTAGCTTTGACTTTGGTAATCATTGCGCTACCCCTCTACCGTAGGTTGAGTGAGTGATTGGCGAGTCTGTTCTAAAAGTGCTGTTAATTCTTCAATAGTTCTCAGATATGATTTAACCTCGTTAGTCAACGGTTGGCTACCAATTTTTACAGCTTCGTTAATAGCTCTGGTCTGCTGATTCAGGTTGTTACCAATCTTCTTTAGCTCATAGATAGCCTGTCGGTTCACTTCGGGAATTACCAGTTTGGGATGTGGTAAAGGGTAGTCAAATAATCTCGCTCTTATATAGTCACTTTGCACCACTCCACTACACCGTTGCTCTAGCCTCGCTTTCTCGGCATAGGTAGCCCTAAACGTGATGGTTACTTCTCGCTTTTCATCTGGTGCTACTGACCGATTGGTTAATGTGTCAGCTAGTTGATTACTAAGATTGATGCGGGGGTCTGGCTGCATAACTAATTAGGCGTTTAGCTCTTTAAATATTTATTTTTCACCGGGTTATTCGCGCTCTGCTGCTACGGCGCTTTGCGCCGTAGCAGCAGAGCGCGAATAACCCGGAACCTCTTGTTGACTCATTTCCCCCTTTAATAGACCTGTTTTAGGGGGGTTTGGGGGACACCCCCAACAAGCAAACACGCCGCTATTCCGAAGGAATAGCAGCACCGCAGGTGCGTTACGGCGTATTGCTTGCCTATGCCGCCACGAGTTATTAACTGTTTTTGGAGTGGCGATCGCAATGGCGATCGCTTTTATCGCTTGTCACAATTTACAATTAGCAAATCAACACTCAGTATCTACAGCAATTACCATTAAACTGAGCGGTTGGGGAGGTTCCCCTGTGGAGCAAAAGTTCCCCTGTGGAGCAAAA
>NZ_LAHA01000072.1 GCF_002608075.1 Nostoc linckia z4 | reverse complement strand
CCCTTTCCCCTTTACCCTTTCCCCTTTACCCTTTCCCCTTTCCCCTTTACCCTTTCCCCTTTCCCCTTTACCCTTTCCCCTTTCCCCTTTCCCCCGCCAAGTCAACTTGGCTATTAAGCAATTTCTGATAACGATGAGAGTTGCTGTTGCAAACTTTTGAGTAAAATTAAAGTTAGTTCATAGGTTGTAGTTTCTCCCTGTTGGGCAAAGTATTCCAAGGCTTTTCGTAAGTCTGCAATTGCGGCTGGTTCGCGGCCAAGCTGATGGTAAGCCATGCCCCGATTTAGGTAAGCTTGGGCGTTGGTGGGATTAAGTTTGAGTGAGTCAGTAAAATCCCTAACAGCACAAGAGCGATCGCCACTTCTGGCACAAGCACAAGCCCGATTATAATAAGCTCTGTAATCATTGGGACTAAGAGCAATTGCCTTTGAAAAGTCGAGCATAGCTGCTTTTAAATCTAATAACTCAAAACGAGCAATTCCGCGATCGTTGTAGATATCTGCTTTGAGTGTGCTAGATGTTTCGGGAATATTACTTAGTGCTTGTTCGTAATCTGATATTGCTTGTAACCGATGACCCAACATCGCACCGGCTACTCCTCGGTTGTAGTAAGCTCTAAAATCATCAGGTTTAAGTGCGATCGCTTGATTATAATCTGCGATCGCTGCTTGATAATTTCTTTGTCTGTAGTATGCTAATCCCCGGTTCAGGTGTGCTTCTACGTTGTTGGGTGTAAAATTCAGAGCTTGATTGCAATCAGCGATGGCATTTTGATAGTCTTTGAGTCTTAGATAAACAAGACAGCGATGGTTATAAGCTGAAGCAAAATCATTCTTGAGCTTAATGGCCTCAGTAAAATTTTCTATGGCTTCCACATAACTGTCATGCTGCATTTTTTCAATCCCTAAGTTGAAAAAATCTCCGGCTGTAATTTCAGTAATGCTAATAGGTAGCGAGTACCCTGGTGAAGCGATAAAAATACACATGAGTGCCAAGGCAATACCAAAATTAAGCATGAATCGGTAAAAGCGACTCATAAAGATATCTCGCATTGCTAACAGAACAAAATACGTAATCTCAAGTTTCGATGAACACTTGTAATTAGGTTTGATGCACGCAGAGTTGCTAATTATAAGTAATTCAGCGAACTTGATGAGGATGTTTTCAAAGTAGTGGCTGATGTATTAAAGCCTTTAGAGCTTCCTATTTTTGCTTATAAATGAGGACTTTCATCGAGTTATTCCCCACTGGAACAAATGGCTTAAGCTCCTTATCAATTCTAATTTTCATATTTATAGCTAGCACCGTCAAAAGACAGTCTGTCAAACTGCCATTGATTCTGACATTTTTCCATGCCCTCTTTTGGTTGTGCGGTTATGTCTGTACTTGAGGCAATTGTAAACCGCTATCAAAGAAGCGATGGTACATTACGGTATTCCGAACCTCGTTGTACGGTTTATAGGTATTTTTTGGTTTTGTCAAGTACTTGCAAAAATTATTTACATAAAGTTATATTTAGTTACATGATTAAACAAAAGAAAAAAAGACATGACAAGCAAAGGCTTTACCATCAACGAACTCGGTCAACTCAACAATTTTGCAATCGAACCAAAGGTTTATGTAGACCAAACCCCAAGAGTTGGCTTTACTGAGTATGCTGAAAAACTCAATGGCCGTTTGGCGATGATTGGTTTTGTTTCACTCATCGCTGTAGAAGCAATCACCGGACACGGATTGATTGGATGGCTAACAAGCTTGTAGATAATTTTGACAATTCAAGAATTTTCATCAATTAATCCACAGAATATTAAACGAGGAAAGCTATGAAAACAGATTTTGATTTCCCTAAAAAAGATTTGATTGGCCCCGTTGTTTTTCGACCTGATTTTAACAACTTTGAAAGCATTAACCTGAATCAAGCCTGGTCACTGTTTTTCACCGCAGGTCAAAACGACAAAGCACTTGGAGAAGAAGCAGAATTAGGTAACTTTTTCACTAACCTTTTAATTGCTGTGGTGGTAACAGGAAGTCTTTGGGGAATTTATTTTAGCAATTTGGGATAAAAAGTTGGCTTCAGGTTTTCAGTTGAATAAATGTATCTGAAGTCTTGGTGATATCCACCAAGACTTCTTTTAAAGATTATGAAAAATCAAAATAACTAAATTCTAAGGAAGACTATTCCGCAGACGACGTAAACAATTTATTGATGCCGCACAATCACAACCAAACAAAGCTACCGCCGCATCGCTTTCTGCATCTGTAACTGCCAACAAAGCTTTTTCCAGATCGTCATCAGTAACATCAATTTCCGCTACGCCTTTTTGCAAATGAGATAATTCTCCAGCACCAGCACAGAAAAATTGCCCAAGTTTTGGATGTCTGACACAAGCTTTTTGGTCTTCTGCGGATACTGGCGTAGTAGCGGCGTCAGGACGGTCTACTGGTTGGGGATTTATTGGTTCATTAGCTGTGGTCACTTTACTGGTCATTAGCATTGAAGCCAAAGACATGAAAGCTGCGGTTTTGGTAGTAAAATTTATTAACAGTTTGTTCATGCAATTGTCCTACAATTAGGTTGCCAATTTTGGGTTAATTTTCTCTAAGGCTTAGTCAGGGAATGATGTTTTTAAAGAATCTGGATACTGAAAGCAATTTATCTGTAATATACACCATGAAATAAATTGTTACTGGAAAATCACAAATTCTTGAAAAACAAGTGACAAAAAAATCAAAGTAAAAGTTTTGAGTTTTTTACCTTGTATCTTTTACATATATTTATCCCTCAAACAGGAGAATTTTTGATTAGAGAGATAGCAATCGATTATACTGCTATTTTTAGCAAGCATCACGCAGTACCGAACAATGTAATATTTAGGGACTTCCAAGTAAAAAAATATTCTACAATCGTTAATTGTTGACGGTTGACAGTTGACAGTTGACAGTCAGCAGTCAACGACCCAACCGGAATAATTTATTTTTTGGAGTTCCCTTATGTTCTTCGTAGAAAGCAGGGAAAGAAAAAATTCCACCTTTTTCGCCTTTACACTTTTCTAGGACTTACGCAACTGGCATATTATTTTAAGTTTGTAGTAAGGACTTCAGTCCTTATTAGAGGACTAAAGTCCTTACTACAAGCAAAAAAAATTTATTTTTTGTGACACTTGCGTAAGTCCTGTTTTCCTTACTTCTGCAATAAATTGATAGCGTTTCCTAGTCTGCTGGGGTATAAATCTCTGCGTATCTCAGCGCTTTACTTTGCGTCCCTACGCTGCGGGTTCCGCCTTTGGCGGTATGCGTTTCAAAATATTATGTGTACCTCACTTAACTGGGAATCAGTATAGATAAAATAAAGATTGGGTTGTTTCTATCTCTTGGTGTGCATTTTAACGTTGAATACGGATATACTTTACCGCAAAAACACTTATATATTGCTTTCATTCCCCCATCGATAGACTAAAAGTGCGATCGCCAGTGCTTTTGATAACACGTCTCAATCATAATTTTTATTTATTCGATACAAATAATAAGATTTTTAAATGGTAATAACTGTAATTTGTTCCCGGAAATAGTATTTACTATAATTTAATGCTTGCGATAAAAATCCATATATTGATAAGTCACTTCAGGAAGGTAAATTCCTGAGATTTGAAGTGAACAAGATTAGCTTGCTCAAGATAACTTAAATTGACTTATCAACCATATAGGAATATCGCGATTAAGTTTTTTTTATTTCGTATATGTGAGGAGCGATCGTGGCAAAATATCTACTAGCCTCCGCTGGTGGAGCAGGTTTTTTGTGGTTAATTTGTGGACTATTACCCGTACAAGCCCATAGTAATTTAAATGTTTCAGAGGAAAATTTAGCAGGCAATGGACATCGAGTCAGCTACATTCACAAGAATTATCTGATTGCTGATAACTTAACTGAACAAAATTTGCCAGTAGACAATCAACAACAAAAAACTGAAGATTTGGGATTGGAAAATCCTGCTAATTCTTTACCGCAAACAACACCAACATCAAATTCATCTCCCTCGTCAGATAGACTCGCACAAGTAACATCTGTATCCCAATTGTCTGATGTACAACCCACAGATTGGGCTTTTCAAGCACTACAATCTTTGGTAGAGCGCTATGGTTGTATCGCTGGTTATCCCAATCTCACCTATCGTGGTAATCGGGCGTTGACTCGCTACGAATTCGCAGCTGGCTTAAATGCTTGTCTAGATAGAATCAATGAACTCATTGCCACAGCAACCGGTGATTTGGTGACTAAAGAAGATTTAGCCGCCTTGCAAAAATTACAAGAACAATTCGCTGCCGAATTAACAACGTTGCGCGGTCGTGTGGATGCTGTGGAAGCACGCACAGCAGAACTAGAAGCAAATCAGTTTTCCACTACTACCAAACTCAATGGTGAAGCTATTATTGCTGCTGTTGGTGCTACCGGTGGCGCTCCTGATACGGACGATCCAAATATCATCCTAGTCAATAGAGTGCGATTAAATCTAACCACTAGTTTTACAGGCAAAGATTTATTAATCACCGGTCTGCAAGCTTACAATTTTTTGGGTGGAACAGATGGTAATGGTAGCCTGCAAGAAAGTTTAGGATTAGCTTCTCCTTTACTGAGTTCTAGTAGTGCTCGTACTAGTTTTGAACCGCAGTTTCCAGGGGTTAACGTCAATACTTTGTCAGGGGTTGGTGCTAATAGCGTACAGCTTTACAAGTTGCTGTATATTTTTCCCGTGGCTAATAAATTAACCTTATTTGCCGGAACTGCGGCGGAAACATCAGATGCTTTCCCAGCAATTACACCTTTTTATGGTGAGGGACAAGAATCAATTTCTCGTTTTGCAAGTTTGAATCCTGTATTACGCGTCTCTGGTGGGACTTCTGGCACTGGTTTAGCATCCGCGGCGGGATTTATTTATAATGTTTCCCCAAGTCTTGATTTCAGAGCTTTATACGGTAGCGTCAATGCTAACCTTCCTCAAAAATCTCCAGACGAAGCACTACCAGGAGTTTCCACTACACCATTAGGGGGAGGTTTTTTTAGCGGTAGTAGTGTAGTGGCGGCACAGTTAACCTTCAAGCCCAGCCGTAACTTTGATATTGGTTTGAACTATGCCAACAGCTACCACGAAATCAATATTTTAGGTACGGGATTAATTAGCAGTGACATCGGTGCTTTAAGTGGTCTGCCAGCTGGGACACCAGTCAAACTCAACTCTGTTGGTGGTACTCTGACATGGCGATTTTCTCCGAAGATAGCCTTATCTGGCTATGGTGCGGCGCTATTTGTTGATGATTCTTCTGGAGATGTTGATGCTTCCACTACCTTTACAAGTTGGATGGTGGGAGTTCACTTCAGTGACTTATTCAAGTCAGGAAACAATGCAGGGGTTATTTTTGGTCAACCGCTTTACCGTAGTGATGCTGGTGGTGCGGCTGTACTTGGTTCAAATCGGGCTACCCCTTACCATTTAGAAGCGTATTATCGCATCAAACTCAACGATAACATTAGCATTACCCCCGGTGGCTTTGTGTTGTTTAACCCAGAGGGTGACAGCACGAACGAGACAACAACGGTAGGTGTACTCAGGACTACTTTTACATTTTAAATACTACTGTTGACTGTTGACTGTTGGCAGTTAACAGTCAACAATCAACCACCATTTATTGTTTATTCTCAGCTAGTAGTTCGCCAAGTCAACTTAGCTCTTTAAAGGGGAAAGGGGAAAGGGGAAAAAATCAAAACCTTTTCCCTTTACCCCTTACCCTTTTCCCCCCAAAGTTAACTTGCCAGACTACTAGTTTTAGTACTCTGCCATCCGTGTAAAATCGGCATAGTAAACAATCCCCACGCCAAACCTGTAATCAACCCAAAAGGCGTAACGATGTAATTATTGAAACTCCAAAAACCAAAAATTTCTGCGGCCAATTCTAATGGATAAGCCATCATGAACACGCTAGCTAAGGCTGCGCCGTTCCAGCCATACTTATTTAACCAGTAAAAACCTTTATCACCAGTCACACCATACAACAGGCGAGTAAATAGCAAACCCGTAACAGTGCCGTAACAACGCATACATACAGCCATAATATATGGGGGTGCTAAATCTAGACCCAAAGTTGGTTGCGGACACACACAATCACCCATAAAGTAAATGATATTGGCAATTATGCCAAGCAAAGACACCCCAGATGCAGCCAAAAAGGGAGCAGTTACAGGGCCGATAACCATCCCCGCTAGCATGATGTCAGCAATCAAACTGACCCAATTAAGATTTTTGGCAGATTCTAATTGCCCTGCGGAAACGATTCTTTGCATAAAGTATCCTTTTTTTGTGTTATTTTTTTGTCTTTTTTAATATACTTACATATCTATAGCAATCCTATTTCACTTGTGAACAATATCGGTGTTAAATGTTGACTGTTGACTGTCAACGGTTAACGGTCAATAACCGTAACACGTAATATTTAACAAATTATTTGGGATTGCTATATGGGACTCTTATTTGATTGCAGGAAAAATCTGATTACCTATTTTCTACTTCTGTTCAGATACCATTAATCGCGCCTGTCCCTACTTTCTACTTTTTTGGTAATATGTTAGACAAAAAAACATTGATAGCTACAGAGAATCAATCTTTCCAGTCTCAAGAATTCTTCAATGACCAATGGAAAGTCTACCAGAAAATACTCGACAATAATTACATGGGACACCATGAAATTTATTCTGTGTTAGAAAAATTTCTGCTCAGCTACTTTCAACAACCCTTGAAAATGCTTGATTTAGGATGTGGCGATGCTAATTTTACTGCCCAGGCTTTGTTAAATAGTACTATTACTTCCTATCAAGGAATAGACTTATCCATACCTGCACTAGAAATCGCTAAGGATAATATGGGAAAGATTCAGTGTGACACGACCTTTACCCAAGGCAATTTTAGTGAATTGATTCCCGAATTAATGTTAACTCAACGCCATAGCTTTGATGCTATTCTCTGTTCCTTTGCTCTACATCACCTGAGTCTTGAAGAAAAGGATTTAATTATTAGTCAGATTAAAGAACTTTTGACATTTAACGGGGTTTTTATTTTGATTGATGTTTTTCGTCAAGCAGCAGAAGACCGAGAAACCTATCTGAGACGTTACTTACAAAGTGTACGCCAAGACTGGTCTTTATTAACTTCCCAAGAATATTTACTCTTGGAAAACCATATTTCTACCAGTGATTTTCCTGAGACTCAACAAACTTTTCACGCAATTTCCCAAAAGTACAATTTTAGTCGCTTTGAATGTCTATGTGATAATGTAAATAATGCTACACAAATATTGTGCTTTTATCGATAATCACCAAAAATTAAAAGATTTTTATTTTTGAATTCATAGCTATAGTTTTCAATACCTCTAAATTTCTCTTAAAAAGGAAGACTTTGATTTTGCTTCCCCCCTTTTTAAGGCTACCGCGTACACACTAGTATAAGCAGCAAAGATTTCAACTCTTTAATTCTCGATAAATACCCAAATTTTGGACATTGCCAAAACTATAGCCGGACTACACCGACAAGGTAACATTGATAACATTTTTACACTAGGATTTGTATGTTGTATCGAAAACTACTAATTACATGATCTTAAAGTTGATTTACTAAATACAACATTTCTAGGACTTACGCAAGTGTCACAAAAAATCAATTTTTTTTGCTTGTAGTAAGGACTTTAGTCCTCTAATAAGGACTGAAGTCCTTACTACGAACTTAAAATAATATGCCAGTTGCCTAAGTCCTAACTCTCTTAAACTCTCATTCCTCCGTGAACTCTGTGTTCTCTGTGGTTAGTTTTCCATTGCTGTGCGTAAGTCCTGATTTCATTAAATCGTACCGAATTCTCTGCGTTCCTTTGCGTTTAAATTCTTATACAAAGCTGTACTCACTAATACTTTCAAAGTGCAAATGTCAACACTCATCAGAATGAATTATTAATTCTATCTAGAGAAAGTGTGAAAAATTTATTAAAAATATTATGGTATTGTCGAGTAATAAATTTTTTATTACTCACATAGCGGTACCACTAAGGAAAATGACAGGCTCTCCAAATCCAGAAAATGATCGCGAACCAAGGAATCCTCGTTTAAATCTGCTGCTTTTAAAACGTGCCAGTTTGGTTTTAGGAATCATTTTACTTGGAGGAATTGCAGCCGGTGTTTGGTGGACTAGAAACTATGTTTATGAAGATCTAGCACCTTTAGTACAGCAAAATCTTGAACAATTACTGGGGCGTCCAATCAAATTAGGAAGAGTTGAACGGTTTTCACTTTCTAGTTTGAGATTTGCTTCCCTATCGATACCAGCAACCCCTACAGATGCAGACGAATTGACGGCACAAGCTGTAGATGTGCAGTTTTCACCTTTACAAGTTCTTTTAAGTAGAAAACTATCATTAAATGTCACATTAGTCCAGCCCAAGGTCTATATTCAACAGGATCGGGATGGTCGCTGGGTGACGGCGCAAGTTAAAAGTGGAGAAGGGACAGGTATCATTCAAACTGAGTTACAAACACTGCAACTTGTTGATGGAAATGTAGAGTTATCTCCAGCGATCGCCGCAACTAAACCAAAAGGTTCTGTAGTTATCAATCAATTCGGTGGTGTTGCCAAATTTGCACCAGGAAACCAAGGAGTTGATTATGAAATCAACGGTCAACTCACTAGAGGAGGTGCTGTTAAAATTTCTGGTGACACACAATTTAAAACCGAACAAACTAACTTAAAAGTTGTAGCCCAAAATTTACAAGCATCTGATGTTAGCCGTTTAATTGAGTTACCAATTGTTTTGCAAGCTGGCAAAATAGATGCTGATTTAGGAGTTGTAATTCCATCAAATGCCTCGCAAATCGCTATTAATGGTACGGCTATTTCTCATCAAGTTACTGCTCAAATTGAAAATCTGCCCCAAAAGTTTGCTAATGCCAATGGTAGATTAACATTTCAAGGTCAAACCATCGCTTTGAATAATCTAACGACAAACTTTGGTAAAGTCCCGATAATAGCCAATGGAGCAGTTAACACGCAAACAGGTTTTAATCTCTCAGCCCAGATTAAACCAGTCAGTGCTAGAAATATCTTAGACACCCTAAAAATCAAATCACCGGTGGCGGCCATCGGTGAAGTACAAGCAAATATTAAGTTGCAGGGGCCACTCCAGCAGCCTGTT
The DNA here is from genome assembly GCF_002608075.1 of Nostoc linckia z4. Classification (GTDB taxonomy): domain Bacteria; phylum Cyanobacteriota; class Cyanobacteriia; order Cyanobacteriales; family Nostocaceae; genus Nostoc; species Nostoc linckia. The sequence goes on along the minus strand of NZ_LAHA01000072.1, from coordinate 30,439 downwards.
CTCAGCGGTATCGCCAGTAACACCAAGCCAGTCCAAATTGACCGCGTTCGATTTAAAAGCGTCAACACGGATTTTAAATTAAGTGTATCTAAAAAGACATCTCAAATTGCCATCTCAAATCTGAAATTAGTGCCCGCAGCCGGTGGTGAAATTACTGGCAGAGGTGAAGCAACACTTAACGATAGAGTAAAATTTAATATTTTAGCTGACAGTGTTTCCGGAGATTTACTGGCAAAAAGCTACGATTTCACTTTGCCAATTAATGTTGGCAATATCTCAGCAAGGGCAGAAATTACTGGTTCGCTGGGCAAACAACCATTATTACTCAACGTTTCCAGCCTGCAAATGCAGCCCCCAGCTGGGGGGCAAATCTTGGGGAATGGTCAAATTCAATTAGCACCACAAGGCAACGTCTTATTTAACATTCAAGCCCAAAATTTACCAGGAGATGTAATCGCCAATACAAACAATACTTCATCTACCATCAAAATTGGTACGGTATCGGCAAATGCTAGAGTTAGCGGTACTCTTGGGAATCTACGGACAGTGGTGCAACTGCAAGCGCCCACTGCGACCTATCCCGTAACGGGACAATTTGCCATTGCTCAACAAGGGCAGAATATTCTCTTGCCAAGTGCTATTTTTAACGTTGCAGGTGGTAGAATCATAGCTACAGGTAGAGTTGTACAACAACGTTGGCAAGCTTTTGTCAACGCTCAAAGTTTGCAATTAAATCGTTTCCAACAGATACCACCGCAGTTCCAAGGAGTTTTGAGCAATGCCGCGTTGAGTTTGTCAGGAAGTACTGCTTCTTTTCAACCCTCAACCATTCAAGCTACAGGACGAGCAAACTTAAATGTGGCGGGAGGTAGGCTTAATCTTAGGGATATTAACTTGAATGGCGGTCGCTGGCAAGCAGTTGCTAATGCTTCCCAAATTCAACTTAACCGTTTCTCGCCAGAATTGCGGGGACTGCTGAGTAGTAACGTCAAGTTGACAGGTACAACAAACTCCTTCCAGCTTGCAGATATTCGCGCCGCAGGACAAATTCGCGCTTCACAAGGGTTGGCACAATTAGCACAACCAGTGACAGCGCAATTTCAATGGAACGGACAGCAAATTATAGTTGAACGGGCAACCACACCAGGAGTTAGTGCCAGTGGTGCGATCGCTGTACAATTACCGCAAACGGGTACACCCGAAATTGCTGGTTTTAATTTGAATGTCCAAGCCCAGAACTTCAACCTCAAAAATACAGGCGCTTTTGTTCCTGGAGATTTAACACTAGCAGGGTTATTAGATTTTAATGGACAAATTACAGGCACTCCTAACACTCCTCAAGCTACTGGCAGTATCCGGCTGCGGAATTTTAATGTCAGTAACTTGGCATTCGACCCAGTTTTAACTGGAAATGTGAATTTTCAAGGCGGACAGGGAGCCAGCTTACAACTTGCTGGCACACAAGACAGGATAGCAGTAAACCTGGGTGCAGATTATCGTCCAACGTCATTTTTAGTCAAGCGCGATGCGGCGGTGACCACAGGAAGAACCCAGGGAGATAATTTGATTATCAACGCCCAACAGTTTCCCATAGCCCTGGTTGGCGGATTTTTACCTGACAATAGGTTGAAACCTTTATCAGGGCAATTATCGGGAAACTTAGTTGTGAATCTGAATAATTATGCCGTGAATGGAGACGTAGCGATTACCAACCCACGCGTTGCCAGAGTTTCCGCAGACGAATTTCGCGGTAATATCAACTATGCCGATGGCACAGCTAGTTTAAATAATGGTCAATTGCGGTTGGGAAGCGGCAATATAGCCTTAAGTGGAAATTTGCAAACCGGAAATGACCCCAAATTTCAAGTCCAAGCTAACGTCAATCAAATTCAAGTCCAACAACTCTTACAAGCGTTTAATATCTACGACTTTCAAGATTTTGGTAGCGGCTTAGAATCTCCCACCTTAGCAGGAGCAGAAGCACTCAACACCACAGCCGTTAGTTTACCAAATGCAGATTTAAAAACTCAATTAGAGTATTTCTCCAAAATTACAGCATCCCTAGCACAACAACAACAAGCAGATACCCAAAAAACAGCAACTTTACCCACCATTGGAGAATTAACAGGTGCATTGAATGGGGGAATTACAGCTAGTGGTTCCTTAAAATCTGGGTTGAATGCCGACTTTAATTTCCAAGGTAATAATTGGCAATGGGGTCAATATTCCATTAATCAAGTTATAGCTAGAGGTAATTTTGCAGATGGCGTGGTGACAGTTTCACCATTAAGCATCGGCATCAACCAAGGATTAATTGCTTTTGCTGGACAGTTGGGAAGCGAACAACTATCTGGAAATTTGAATATTGCCAGTTTGCCGCTATCACTTTTGCAGCCATTTATCGAAAAATATCCTATAGATATTACCGGTCAACTCAATGCTACGGCTAATCTGCAAGGCAGTTTAAAAGATCCAACAGTCAATGGCTCAGCATCCTTGGCTAATGCCACTTTAAACCAACAACCAATACAAACAGGACAGCTGAAATTTAACTACGACAATGCTCGTGTCAATTTTGATAGTACCTTGCTATTGACGGGAACACAACCCATTGCCATTACAGGTAGCGTACCGGCTCCTTTACCTTTTGTAGCAGTTAAACCAGATAACAATCAAATCAGCGTTAACGCCAGGGTGAATAATGAAGGCTTGGCACTGTTAAATGTATTTACCAATAATCAAGTTAGTTGGGTAAATGGTGCAGGTGAAGTGGATGTCAAAGTCCAAGGTACTTTAAGCCAGCCAATTATCAACGGAACTGCCACAATTAGCAATGCTACTTTTAAAGCTGAAGCTTTATCGGAACCCCTCACAAATGTCACAGGAACACTACTATTTAATGGCGACACCTTAAATGTAGAGAATATTCAAGGTAATTATAATCAAGGACTAGTGGCTGCATCGGGAATCTTGCCGATTTTTACTGCTGAGCAAAGTATATCTAATCCTCTAACTGTATCAATAGAAAAACAACTCAATTTTAAAATTCCGGCATTATATGAAGGCGGTGTTAGTGGTAGCGCCGTAATTCGGGGAACAGCACTAAATCCGATAATTGGTGGAGAAATTAAACTCAGTGATGGTCAAGTCATCATTGGAAAATCTGCTGCTGAAACTTCACAACCAGCAACCACACAAGAGCCTACTACTATTACTCTCAATACACCAGAAACTAATAGTGAAGTCACAACAGCATCAGCTAACACTCAGACCCCAACTAGACCCAACTTACCTGTGGAGTTTGCAGATTTACGGTTGATTTTAGGCGACGATGTACGAGTTACCACAGAGTCTTTACTTGGCTTTGTACCTGGAGGAGCAGCATTGAGTCAACCCATACTCAGCTTTGACGCTGAAGGCGACTTGACCATTAATGGTACTTTAGCCAAACCCCTCCCCCAAGGACTCATCCGTTTAACAGGAGGACGGCTCAGCTTATTTACAACTGAGTTTACCTTGGCGCGGGGTTACGAACACACCGCCCGATTTACTCCAAGTCAAGGACTCGATCCTACCTTAGATGTGCGATTGGTAGCAGTTGTACCTGAAGCATCAGCAACCAGCAATCGAATTTTGGAATCTCCTTTGTCAGCTGAAATCAGCGATGCTTCTGTGAATAATTTTGGTACTTTACGTACCGTTCGCGTCCAAGCAAGGGCCACGGGGCCAGCCAGTGAATTAGCAGATAACCTGGAATTAACTAGCGAACCGAGCCGCAGTCGAGGAGAAATTGTGGCTTTGCTTGGTGGCTCGATTTTGAATTCCTTGAGTCAACCAGGAGATTTAACCCAAGGATTGACTAATTTCGCCAGTTCTACTATTTTGGGTAGCCTGCAAGGAACCATAACTGCCATCGGACAAGCTGTTGGTTTTAGTGAATTTCGCATCTTTCCTACCCCCACTACAAATCAACAATCAAGGCGAGCATCGGTTCTTGATTTATCTGCGGAGGGTGTATTTAATGTTAATCGGAATTTCTCCGTTTCTTTATCGCGGGCTTTTTCTACCAATGAGTCTTTCCGTTACAATGTACTTTACCGTTTGAATGATGAAATTCTGGTACGCGGCTCAACTAATTTAGATGATGAAAGTCTGCTCTCAGTGGAGTATGAAAATCGATTTTAAAAATCAGAATTCAGAATTCAGAATTCAGAATTCAGAATTCAGAAATAATTTAGGTAGAGTTTTAGCAAAATCAAGTGTCTAGGAATCAATTACAACAATGCGAACTGTGTGAAAGAGAGATGGAAAATTTAACTATCCATCACTTAGTTCCACGACAAAATACCAAACGCAAAAAACAAGATCCAGGCCCGACAATCAATATCTGTTCTGCGTGCCATCGCCAGATTCATGCTTTATTCGACAATAAAGTGCTTGCTAAAGAACTCAACACAATAGATAAGCTCAGCAATGAGCCGCAAATGCAAAAATTTTTGGTTTGGGTGAGAAAGCAAGACCCAGGTAAGCGAGTTTCAGTCCATCGCTAAACAAGAACAGGAATTACGCAAAGATAACATAATTTCGTCATTAAGAGCCATAGCGTAGTGGTCTATCCCATTAATGTTGTAGGAAAAGAATGTTCGTAGTAAGGACTTTAGTCCTTGATTTTTAAGCACTAAAGTGCTTACTACGAACCTTTGATACCAATTCACCAAAATATTGATACACATACAATAACTTGTACGGGCGAACGGCTGTACCCTGCGGGAAGGCAGAGCCTACGCCCCTACGCTTACGCAACGGCTGTACCCTGCGGGAAGGCAGAGCCTACGCCCCTACGCCCTAACGCTTGTATTTGTATCATTTATAAAGTGAAATGGTATGAGAACTGATAGACCAGTAGTAATCTCCCCTAGTGCTTGTGCCGTGTTTGTTGCATTGTTTTTTGAAACTGTTATGACACGCTTTTTTGCTTTTGAATGCAGAAGCGAAATGTATAAACGGGAATTATAAAGCAAACGTCTGTTGAGACAGGCGATCGCATTTTCTACGTAATTATGCTCTTAAAAGCTTTAAAGCGGCGTTCAGTATCCAAGCAGTTGCCACTACACCTGATTCTCATTGTTCCGTTTGTGCTACAAATTTTCGCAATTGTTGGATTAACTGGTTATCTAACTATCACTAATGGTTACAAGGCGGTTAATGCTGTTGCATCTGAGCTACGCAATGAAATCAGCGTTCGTATTCATCAACAAATTCTCATTTATTTGGAAAAACCCTACATTGTTAATCAAACGGTTGCATCTGCAATTTCACAAGGACAAATAAATTTAAGCGATATTCAAGCATTGGAGCATTATTTTTGGCGTTTGGCGAAGCAAAACACTGTGGATTTTCTCCAGGTTGCCACTTTTGAAGGAACCAACGTTTTAATTGAACGTTTGCCAGAAGAAGGATTTATTGTAGCTCGAACCGCAGACGAATCAACTTTCCCCAATCGTAAAAGTTACCGCCTGAATAATCAAGGTCAACGAATTGAACTATTAAAAATTCAAACCTTTGACCCCCGTACCCGACCTTGGTATAAAGCTGCATTAAAAGCAAGACAAGCAACTTGGACTGAAATCTTTGTAGCTTCTACCAGTTCATCAAAAGCCACTATTGCTTTATCTGAGCCGATTTACAGCCCTACAGGAAAATTATTAGGAGTACAAAGTACTAACTTTCGCCTCTTAAAGATCCATGATTTTCTTAAAAGTGTCAAGGTTGGTCATACTGGACAGACTTTTATTATGGATAAAGCGGGAAACTTAATTGCTAGTTCAGTCATCAAACAACCATACAAGATTGACGACTCGAAAATAGAGCAGATCCCCGCGAAAAAAATAGATAATCTTACTATTAGTTTGACAGCAGAAACTTTATTTCAACGCTTTGGCAATTTAAGCGTGATTAAGGATAACCAACAGCTTGATTTTCTGCTTAACGGCAAACGTCAATTTGTGCAAGTTTCACCAATTCAAGACGGGCGAGGAATTGATTGGTTGAGTGTGGTAGTACTTCCTGAGTCGGATTTTATGGCACAAATCAATGCCAACACACGCACAACAATTTTCTTATGTTTAGCTGCATTGATTATTGCAATAGTTTTGGGAATTTATACTTCACAGTGGATTGCTCGACCGATCATGTTTTTAAGTCAAGCATCTGAGGCCATTGCAAGTGGAGCATTCTACCAAAATGTACAAATTTTTAAGGTTCGAGAATTAGCTATTCTAGCTCGTTCGTTTAATCGGATGGCACAGCAATTGCAGGAATTATTTACTAATTTAGAACAAACTAATCAGCAATTAGAACAACGAGTTGAAGAACGAACATCTGAGCTAAAAAACACTCTCGAAAATCTCCAACGGGCCCAAACACAAATGATTGCCGAAAAAATGTCGAGCTTGGGACAATTAGTGGCTGGAGTAGCTCATGAAATTAATAACCCCGTTAGTTTCATTCATGGAAACGTGCATCATTTATCGAATTACACTCAAAATCTACTGGAGTTGATACAACTTTATCAAACCCAATATCCCAATTCGACTTCAGCAATTCAAGACAAAATTGATGATATCGATTTGGAATTTATTACTAAAGATATGGTAAAGATACTTTCATCTATGAAAATTGGTACCGAACGCATTCGAGAAATCGTCAAATCTCTACGTACCTTTTCACGTTTAGATGAAGCTGAAGTTAAACAAGTTGATATTCATGAAGGAATTGAAACTACATTACTAATTCTCCAGCATCGGTTGACTGCTAATACAAAGCATCCAGAAATTGAAGTCATTCGTAATTACGGTAATTTACCTTTTGTTGAGTGCTATTCAGGACAACTCAACCAAGTATTTATGAATATTCTAATCAACGCCATTGATGCAATAGATCAAGCCAAAGCTCAACGAACTTCCGAAGAAATCCAGCACAATCCCAGCCAAATTACAATTTGTACCTCAGTAATCAATTTAGATTGGGTAGAAATTGCGATCGCTGATAATGGTTTAGGTATGTCATTTGATGTTCAACAACGAATTTTTGAGCCATTTTTTACAACAAAACCCGTAGGCAAAGGTACGGGTATGGGTCTTTCTATTAGCTATCAAATCATCATCGATAAGCATAATGGCAAACTAAACTGTTTCTCTAGCCTGGGAGAAGGAACGACATTTGTAATTGAGATTCCTGTAAAACCGCTCTTGTGGGAAAAGGGAAAAGGTTAAAGGGGAAAGGGAAAATACCAAACATGCACCCCCTTTTACGGACTTCTCTTAGAAGTCCATTGCCTCTAAGCTGATTGTTGTCCGACCTGAGAAAATTGCCATAAAGAAAATATTAGCGATCGCATTATTCGCAACGGTTATTGATATCATCAAACTCAAGAGAAATTGCGATCGCTTCTCCACCCTAATATATATAACAATCCTAAATAATTTGTGAAATATAGCAGGCAACAGGCAATAGGTAAAGAAAGTCTGTTGTTGTCTGGGTTTTCCTGTCAATTTATGTCCTAAACTATGCTTCAACTGCTTTATCACATGTTAGGGTTATTGACTGTTGACGGTTCACAGTCAACAGTCAACAGTCAACAGCGAACGATATTTTTCACAACTGAAATCGGATTCCTACAGTTAACTTTGATAAGGGCGCGGCAGTTGGCGCAGTTTATGAGCAGTATCTAATTCACTATTGTTTTTTCTGCCATATCCCCAACCTAAGATGCGGCGATATTCACCCATGATGCCACTTTCAATTAACTCATCCTCATTAACTGCAATATCAGTATGAGATTGGGGAGCAACATAAAGTGCATCAGCAGGACAATATGCCTCACACATGAAACAAGTTTGACAGTCTTCCTTACGAGCAATTACAGGCGCTTGGTTAGGAACTGCATCAAAAACATTAGTAGGACAAACTTCAACACACAGATTGCAATTAATACACAGTTTCTGGCTGACAAGCTCAATCATATATTGCTCCTGCTATAACTTCGATACAACGGGTGTGGTTGGAGTGGTTTCTACCGGTGATGTAGTAACAGTATCCGTAATCCAATCACGTCTTACCCAAAGCTTATCTAAGCCGCCTGTGGCTTGATAATAACGCTGATTGCGATCGGTTTGTGGATAATCCACTCGAATATGTTCGCTACGAGTTTCTGTACGGTGTAAAGCACTAAAATATGCCCATCGTGCTACAGCTGTGAGTGCAGCTGCGCGACGAGAAAATTCTATGTCACGTACAGTATCTTGTTTGGGATTTCCTTGTACTTGTTGCCATAGGGCTTCTAATTTGGCTAGAGAATCGAGAAGTTTTTGCTCAGAACGTAAATAATTTTTCTCCAACGGAAACATCTGTGCTTGAACACCGCGCACAATTGCATCACTATCAAATGTTTCAGATGCAAAGGAGTTTGAGCGCAATCCCACTTGACCTGCTGCACGTGCAACCCGTTCATTTGCACGTGCGCCCAGACTCTTGGCAAAAACAGCCGCTCCAACTCCTGCCCATTGTCCTGTAGAGATTGCCCAAGCAGCATTAGGGCCGCCACCACCAGAAGCTAAACCTGCTAAAAACTCCCGTGATGCAGCATCACCAGCTGCGTAAAGTCCGGGCACTTTTGTAGCGCAATTATCATCCACGAGTCGAATTCCACCTGTACCCCGGACTGTCCCTTCTAAAATCAGTGTTACAGGTACTCTTTCTGTGTAGGGATCAATGCCAGCTTTTTTATATGGTAGAAAAGCGATGAAATGAGACTTTTCAATTACTGCCTTGACTTCATCTGTAGCTTTATCCAAACGAGCATAAACGGAACCTTTCATCAGGGCATTGGGGAGGAAGGCAGGATCGCGACGACCATCGATATAACCACCAAGATCTTTACCTGTTTCATCGGTGTAACTAGCCCAGCCAAAGGGAACACCCCGCGTTACTGTGGCATTAAAAGCGGTTGAAATTGCATAGTGATTAGAAGCTTCCATACTGGAGAGTTCGCCGCCAGCTTCTACTGCCATCAGCATTCCATCACCTGTATTCGTATTGCAACCTAATGCTTTACTTAAGAATGCACAACCGCCATTTGCCAAGACTACTGCACCAGCACGAACGGTATAAAAACGATGATGTTGTCTCTGTACACCTCTTGCTCCTGCTACTGAGCCGTCTTCGGCTAATAAAAGCTCTAAAGCCGGACTTTGGTCGAGGATTTGCACGCCAGAACGCAAGAGGTTTTTGCGGAGTACTCGCATATATTCAGGGCCATAGTAACTCTGACGCACAGATTCCCCATTTTCTTTGGGGAAACGATACCCCCATTTTTCTACTAAAGGCAAACTCAGCCAAGTTTTTTCGATAACACGCTCAATCCAACGTAAGTTAGCGAGGTCTTTCCCTACGCGATAACGCTCCGATGCAACTTTTTGCCAATTCTCTGGAGAGGGAGTCATAATTCCATTACCACTAGCTGCTGCTGCACCGCTTGTACCCAGAAAACCTTTATCAGCAATGATAACTTTGACACCTTGAGATGCAGCTGCCCACGCTGCCCAGGCAGCGGCAGGGCCACCACCAATTACCAACACGTCAGCACTTAGTTGCAGTTCATTTTCTGTTAGCAATTTTTTATTCCTCTTATTTGGCATTTAGCTTTGTACTTAATGTCAACAATTTATACAGGCACAAGCATACTCACCCGCATTTTCTGTTAGTAATTCGTCATCAGTGTCATCTTCGACAATGAGCTACTAAACTGGCGTGTTTTGCCTATCTGCTTTTTGTGTATATAAATTGTGTTAGCCATACCGCAGACTTGCTGCTTTATCCGGCTAATTATGCAGTAGATGGAGTTTGCATAATACTAGAGAGTGTGTACAGCAAATTACAATTCACATGATACCCTAATTATTAGCTTGTCTAACAATAAGAAGTGCAAGTTAATTTTCTATCTGCTTGAAACTGCCGTGAGTCGTTGGTGCTGCAATTTCAACCCCTTGCGACAAAAATGGAGCTTTTTTTTACGGAGATTAGGGAAGGAGGCAAGTCACTCTTAAAAAATTATGATATTGTATGCTTTATTTTCAGTGTATTTACTTAAAAATTGTAATAGGCACTTTAGTGCTTAAAAATCAAGAACAAAAGTCTTTACTACGAACATTTTTCCCCTACAAAATTAATGGGACAAATCTTGGTATTTTTAAAATCGCCAACCTCCTTCCAAACGAACTTCAAAATTATCTCCACTAATACCAAAGCGGGATTGCCAAAAAGTACCATTAGAAGAATTATGCTTGATTAATAATCCATAGGATAAATCATGAATGCGGTTTTTTATACCCCGATTAACATCTCTAAAATTTTGTACATAAGCTCCCAAAGACCAATTTTGATTTATCCTTTGATTTCCTTCTAATGTGTAAAAAAAATCATCACTTAATTCGAGAAAAGTATTGAACTCTAAACCTATAGATAGTAACAACTTACCTTGAAAAAATCCTACTGGAATTAAATTGCCTTTATTCTCAATCAATATCAGCGCTGGAGCCAAAGAATAATTTAAATTACGATTTTGATAAGAAAAAAAATAACTCAGATTTAAATAAGCAGGATTTTGAAGATTTGCTGCACTATTCAAAGAAAAGCGTAAAGCCGGAATATGGCTAGTAATTGCTTGAATTTTTCCATCAGCATCAAACTTTGTATGGTTATTTATATAACTTAATCCACCGTTAGCATAAATACCCACTGTTGGTTCCGAAAGTCCTAAATTATTATTTTGAATATTAAATGCAGAGTCTCCATCCAAGTTAAACCAGACACCTGAATTCATACTGTAATTCCAGTTCCCTGAAGAACCCGTCCATAAAAATTCTAGTGTTGGTAAAGATAGATATCCATTAAAAACCTGTAATTGAGTAATGATTTGCCCAATGCGACTTAATTCAATATTGTCAAAAGCTAGACCAAAGGAACGAATATTTATTGGTATCTGTGTCATATCGGCTGAACTCCAGTTTTGCACAAATTTTTTGCCGTTAGAATTAGTTAAAGTTACTTGTGCAGCTAATGAGCGATTCCGGGAACGAATAGATGTTTGTTCTAAAGGAACGGGTACGCCAATAAATGTTAAAGGGCCAAAACTATTGTTAGAAAGGTCTGTCTGAGAAATAAAAGTTTGACTATTTTGTCTCCAAGTACGATTTCCATTTATAAATTGAATTGCTCGTTGATGATTTCCGGTGCGTATTTGGAAAATATTGGAATTATTAAGTCTAATTTTACTAGGAAAGGTAAATGTTCCAGAAACTTGTTCTAAGCCACTAATGCGATTACTTAATAAGAGTATTTTGTTGAGTGATTGGTTGAGGTTTCTGATTTGCTCTGGTGTGGCTTTTGTATTTAAATTGGCAAAATTAGCTTGTTGCAAAAATTCATTTTTAGCTTCTTGCAAACTTTGTTCTAACTGTGGAGGTTTAATTAACTCAAAAATTCCTCCCATCAACATGCCTAGTGTTGTATTAGCAGTTTGTAATTCATCTATTTTTAATTTTTGGATTGAAAAAGATAGGGAAAATCCAGGGTTACTAAAAACATTAGTATATGTTGCTTGAATTTTTATAGGATCGTATTGTAATAAGGTTCGATTATGAGGACGACTAAAATAAAATCTCTGCCAGTGATAGTTGTCTTGTTTATTGCTGACTCCAAGATTAGTTATTCTCTCACCTAAAGGAACCCAATATAAAGAATTTAGATAATATAAATTTCGTTGGTTGTCACTCAGAAAAGGATTAATGGCTAAATTTAGTAGTTCATAATTGTCAAATTTATTTACTTGAGCAATTTTGATTCCTGGTAGAGATGTAATTTGAGGTTGAAATTTAGTTTTCTCGCCTGTTAATGGATTACCCCAATTAAATCCTATTTTTTCTAACGTTTCCTGCGGAATTACTGTACCTGTAGTCAGATTTCCAGCTTCTAATAATGGTTGTAAATTACTGGTTGGAAAGGATTGTAAAATTAACGGAGTATTGTCTGTATCTAAAAATTTAAATAAAGAGCCACCACCTTGAGAATTGTAAGTTGAAGCAGTTCCAAGGTTCAACATTAGAGGAATACTTGGAATTAAAAAATTGTTATTGTCACTATTAATAATAACTTGAGGTGTGGGAGTACCCGGTGGATTAATAACTTCAGCCCCAATGGATTGAATCGAAAATTGGTTATTGTTAGTTTCTCCTGCTAGTTCTTGAAATGATTGAGGAATAGATGAAATTGCTTGCATTCCCCAAAGTTTTTGAGTTAATAGAAGAGATTGTCTGGTTTCAATTTCCGTTGATTGTCCTTGGTATAAAATTCCACTTTGCAATCCTTGAGTTTCCAAGACAATACGATTGCCAGATAGTAACCAATAAAACTGATGTTGGCTAGGAAAATGAGCGAAAGTAAAACGATTAACTATTGGTTCATCTCTAGCAGAGTTGACAATAAAATCAGTATAATTTTCATCTTGTAGAGGATGAAATTTTGCAGGTGAAAAAGTAAAATTATCGGTAGGATTTATTATCCAAGGATATTTATTGGCACTGTTGGTTAAGGAATTTAGTATCAGTAATTCTAGAGTTTTTTTTTCAAAACTGGATTGTTGTTTTGCTCATTGGGAGTAATTGAGTTTACAGTGCTATTCTCTTCAGGAATGGATGCTGGTATTTGGAACGGATGAATGAGTTCTGGTGAACTGGGATTAGGAGTAGGTAAAAGGTTGGCTGGAATTTGTGTAAAAATAGTATTTCTCAATTTGTTTTCAGCAGAATGTTTGGTATCATTGATAATCTTGATGTTTGTAGTCAATACTGAATAATTAAAATATTTTTTTACATTTATATCTAAATTATTTTTTGCTTCTACTCTATGAAGGGTATTAATTAGTAATATGATAGTTAATCTAGCTAGATTAATAGATATCTGCGTAAAATTTAATTGACATTTTAAAAACATTTATTTGGGGACTAGCATTAAAATTTTAGGCTTATTTATAGTTGAAAATCATCAAAATAAATTACACTCAACGAACTTCATGATGAATAAATAGTAATTTTTATTATGAAGAATAAGTTTCTAAATGACAACATCAACTAATTAATGTTTCAGACATAATTACTTACAGCGTATTTCAGGTAAATGAAGTACACAGGTACAGGTGTATAGCGAAACTATTCGTAGAGACTCTTAACAGGAAATAGGTAAAAAGGAGTAAAACTCCAAACTATATCATGTCCGCATAATTAATTATGATTCCCACAGCCATTGCACCCACCCTGCCTGCGGGGTGGAGCTTTGGTTCTTTGGGGTTTTTCGGGTTTAATAAGTAATCAAGCGGACACGATATTAAATATGAGTCCTTGGGTATTGGTAACATTTTGCTGATGCCCCATCCCCAAAAACTTCATCGTGCAAGTGGTGTGGAGTTTTTCATAAATATTTTTCCATAACATAGTTTTTAAACCAAACTCCCCGCCGTTCTACTTGCTGTTCTTTGGCTACGCTAAATCCTTGATTTTGAAAAAATGGCTTTGCAGTAATACTCGCTTCTGTATACAGCCTTTTTATTCCTTGAGATTTGGCAGTATTTTCTAGATAATTGAAAAGTTTGGAACCAAGACCTTTTCTTTGGTGTTTGCGATGACAATAAAAACAATCAATGTGACCATCTGCTTCTAATTCTGCAAACCCAACTATCTCTCCATTATCTTCAGCAATGTAGGGAAGTTTGGCTTGTAATCTTGTATGCCAAACTTCATAGTCCATGTTTTTCGGTGCCCAAGCATCGACTTGTTCTTGAGTGTAGTCGGCAATATTAATTTCATGAACTGTATCATAAAACAATTGCATAATCGCTTTGGTATCAGATAATCTATATTCCCTAATCAGGATATTCTCAAGTTTCATAAATCTCTAAAGGTAAATTATCTGGGTCTTTAAAAAAGGTAAATTTTTTACCCGTCAGTTCATCGATTCTAATATTTTCTGTTGCTATTCCTTGAGAATTTAAGTAATCAACAGTTTGTTTGATATCATCAACTTTAAAAGCCAAGTGCCTTAATCCACATGCCTCTGGACTAGTAAATCGTTGCGGCGGGCTGGGGAAGGAAAATAACTCTATTTGAGCATTTTCTCCTACTTGTAAATCTAATTTATAAGAATTTCTTTCGGCACGAAAAGTCTCTGCAATAATCGTAAAACCTAAAGTTTCGACATAAAATTTTTTCGAGCGATGGTAGTCAGAGCAAATTATTGCTACATGATGAATACCAGTGGTTTTCATGTGTATTTCTCCTGGCGATCGCTTCACTTTTTACTGTTACTAAAATATTACGATTTTTCCTTGAGCAAATCTGCAATTGAGGTTAGTAATTCAAGTGGTTTTACTGGTTTGGCGACGTGTTTGTCGAAACCAACTTTTAAAACTCGCTCTCGATCGCTTTCTCCAACATAAGCCGTTAAAGCAATGGCCAAAATTTCCCCACCCTGGTGCTTTGGCATTGCTCTAATCTGTTTCATCAAACCATAGCCATCAATTTCTGGCATTGCTAAATCGCTGATTAATAAATCAGGTACTTTCTCAGCAATGGTAACCAGGGCTTGAGTTGCGGATGCAACCGCAGCGATGACTGCACCATTTTGTTGTAGCAAGAAGGAGACAAACTCCCTAGTATCTGCATCATCATCTACAATTAATACCCGTAGTCCATTCAATATTGAAAAGTTAAAATTTTCCGTTGCTCCCCCTACTCCCCCAGTTTCCCTTGCTGGTGTCATTTCTTTCATTAAAGGTAGTTTGACGGTAAAAATGGCTCCCTGCCCAATTCCTGGGCTATCGGCGATGGCAGTTCCACCGTGCAATTCCACTAAATGGCGAACTATTGCTAATCCCAGTCCCAACCCACCAAATTTTCTGGTTGTGCTGCTATCGGCTTGACGAAAATATTCAAATACGTGGGGTAAAAATTCTGGTGAAATACCTTGACCTGTATCTTTAACTTGAATTACTGCCCACTGGGAAGTCAAATCTTGAGTTAATGCAAGGCTAACTTCCACTGTTCCTTGAGTAGGAGTAAATTTGACGGCATTGGAGAGCAAATTTCCCACAACTTGCTGGAGGCGATAAAAATCACCAGAGATTTTACCGACATTGGTGTCAAAGTGAGTTTTGATTTGAATAGATTTGGTTTCTGCAATTAAGCGGACTGTTTCTAATGCAGCCTCAATGACAGCTAGCGGGTTGACAGGGGCAAAAGTCAAATTTAGTTTACCGCGAATAATTCGAGAGACATCAAGCAATTCATCAATTAATTGAATTTGCAATTGTGTATTTCTTTCGATGGTTTCTAAAGCACGATTGGTAGTATTTTCATCAAATTTGCGACTTCTAAGTAGGGATGACCACCCCAGAATAGGGTTGAGGGGCGATCGCAATTCGTGGGAAAGAATCGCCAGAAACTCATCTTTATTGCGGTTTGCTTGTTTGAGTTCTTCTGCTTGTTGCCTGAGTGCTTTTTCTAATTGTTTTCTGGGGGTGAGGTCAATAATAAAACAAATCCAAGATATTGGCGATCGCGTAACCATTGCACCACCAATTAATATGGGAATGCGGGAACCATCTTTGCGAATATATTCTTTTTCGTAGGCACTAAATACCCCAACCGCTAACAGTTGCTCCATACTCTGGACATCCAGGGCATGATATTCAGGTGGAGTGATGTCTTGTCTGCGTACCTTAAAAGTCAATAATTCCTCCCGCGTATAACCCACCATTTCGAGAAACGCTTCGTTGGCGTCAGTAATGTACTCAGGAGTAGCGAATAAAATGCCAATAATGTTGGAATCAACTAACCGTCTTAATTGAGTTTCCCGCTGAAGTAAATTATTTTCTGCCTGTTTGCGCTTGGTAATATCTTGGGCAGTACCCATCAATTTTATTGGTTTGCCGTCGGCGTCGCAAAACACACGACATCTAGCATCAATCCAATGAATGCTGCCATCAGGCCAAACA
The DNA here is from genome assembly GCF_002608075.1 of Nostoc linckia z4. Taxonomy (GTDB): domain Bacteria; phylum Cyanobacteriota; class Cyanobacteriia; order Cyanobacteriales; family Nostocaceae; genus Nostoc; species Nostoc linckia. The sequence continues at coordinate 14,334 of NZ_LAHA01000072.1, read as the reverse complement.
CTGCGGTATTCAATATCAGAATCAAGTTTTTGTTCGATAGAATTGCTGATGGCTTCTTCGATGATTGGATGGTCTTCTGGATGTACGCAGTTGAGGAAAATCTGAAAATTAATTTCGGCTTCTGGGGATAGTCCAAACAGTTGCTTACATTTTTCTGTCCAAATTAACTCATTGCTAGTGATATTCCAAAACCACATACCAACTTCAGCGGCGGTAGTTGCCAATCGAATCCGTTCTTCACTTTCTCGTAGCTTTGTCTCGGCTTGTTGGCGATCGTGTAGTGCAGCTTGCTGTTCAGTAATATCAGTATTTGCACCAACTACCCTGACTACCTGACCATTTGCATCCCGCACTGCAAATCCCTTATCTTGCACCCACAAATAGCGGCCATCCTTATGACGTACTCGGTACTTGATACTATAACGATTGCCAATGGCCATACTAGTAATAAACTCATCATTCACCATTGGTAGATCCTCTGGGTGAATGTGTTCTTGCCACCACTCAAGGTTAGGTTTAGCTTCTTGTTGGCTGTAGCCAAAAACGTCAGTTAAACCCTGAGTTCTTTCCACAGTATTTTTATGAACCTCCCAGTCATAAATCATACTGTTAACTGCTGCGGCTGCTAGCTCAAACCTTTCGTTACTTTGGCGTAGAGAAATTTCTGTGGCTCGTCGGTTTGTAATATCGAAAGCGATTCCCAAAAGATGATGTGTTAATCCCTCAGCAGTTCTGCCGTATACAGTGTCATAGCTACAAAACCAGCGCCACTCACCATTAGCATGGCGAATTCGGTATTCAAAACTGAGAACTTCCCCCGCAGCCACGGAATTAAATCTTTCTAGATAACTGGGCAGTCGTGCTAAATCGTCAGGGTGGATAAGTTGAGTAAACAACTCACTTCCCATAGCTTGGATTTGTTCTGGTGTGTAGCCCCAAAAATCAGTAATTTCGTAATTAACGTAACTATTTCGCTGCTCGATTACGTCATAAATATACAGTATGCCTGGAAGAGTGCCAGCAATTTGTTGAAACAGACGTTGACTATCCCAACGCTCTGAAAAATCCTCTACATAAATTTTTTTAGTATCTTCAACACAATTACACTTATCCTCAGCTTCCAGGTATTTAGACTCAGTAATATCTGAAAAAGTTACGACAATGGCGTAGGGTGTAGTTCCTGTAACTTGAAAGAGCGGTTGTGAAGATAATAACAGCCAGACTAACCGATCGTGAGGTTTATAGAACCCACACATTACATTCAAACAAGGTTTACCTGTCTTGAGAGCAACCATCACCGGGTGAATATCACGCAGCAAAGGCGAGCCATTTTCATCAACAAATTGCCATTTAGATTCGAGGAAATTTTGTCCTACAAACTGCTCGGTTGTCACTTCCAGAATGCTTTCAACCGCAGCATTGCAAGCCTGAATTGTACCGTCAGGTAACAAAAGCATCGTTCCCTCTTGTTTACTGACTGCTAACGAATAATTCGATTCTTTATTAACTTGCCTATACAGCAGCTTGTCACTAGCCAGCTGGTTTTGAGACTTTTCTGCGCCTGGCATTCTGTTAGAGTTAAAGAAATTGAATAGTGAATAAATATAATATTCAGTATTTAACGATTACATAAATTTTAGAGCAAAATCTTCTACTTGAGGGCGGAATATGACTGAAATTATTAGTCATTAGTCATTGGTCATCTCTTACAAAGTTCTGATGGTCGGAAACCTCCGCTCAGACTTTGCGCTTAGTCATTAGTCATTAGTCATAAATTATTCTCCTTGTCTCCCTTGTCTTCCTTGTCTTCCTCATCTCCCTCATCCCCCTCCCCACTCCCCAAGATTCAGTTAATCTAGTTAAAAAGCTGACTCTACCAAGTTCGTGATGTAAATGCAACTCTTACAGGAGGTCAAACTGTGAGTAACCTGGGCAAAAAAAGATTAGAAGTTGTTTTAGCGATCGCTACTTATTCTATTGGCAATGGTACTGCCTCTGCTGCTCCAACTCCTGGTGTAGAAATTCCCAAACAAATTGTCTTAACGGCGTCTGATGTTGCTATGTATACCACTATCTGGAAAATCTATTTTCATGAGGATTTATCTAGTAAAGGAATTTTGGAAATGCTGGCAGAGTTGGGTTTAGTTACCTTTGCTGCCACAGGTACAGCTTATATTGTTAGCAAAACTACTACAGCCATCGTCTGTGAAATTGCACATTGGCTTGGGCCTGTGGGATGGGGTGTTGCTGCGGCGATCGCTACTTCTATTACTGGTTTATTTGCCGCTAGCTGGGCAGTATATTGCGATCGCCTTTATTCTCAAAGAGAACTTCAATCAATTTAATTCTCCTGGGAACTGGATTTATTAAACCTGCTTTAAAAATAGGGATTGAGAAAACCAAAATATTTTCATTGCGATCGCGGTAGCAGTATAAATTGCATATTGACTACATTAGATTGTTGACTGTTGACCGTTGACAGTTAACGGTTAACAGCCAAGAACAACGCTAGTAGTCTGACAACTCAACAATGCTTGGTGAAGGCTGGAGAAAGGTAAAGGTATTTAAAACCTTTCCCCTTTTCCCTTTTCCCTTTTCCCTTTTCCCTTTTCCCTTTCTTTCCCTTTYCCCTTTCCCCTTTTCCCCTTTTCCCTTTCCCCTTTCCCCTTTCCCCTTTCCCCTTTCCCCTTTTCCCTTTCCCCTTTCCCCCACCAAGTCAAGGTAACTGCTAGTATAGTTATGCTTTTTTAGCGCGCATTAGCTTATTATTTATATTATATTGCTGTTAATTTCATAAAAATTCCTGTAGATGCTTGCTTATGCACCCACAGGATTGTATAACTTTCTGATTGATTGTACGACTTTATTATTCCTCCACAAAATAGGATTGCTATATATTTCTACTATTCAACCGTAACACTTTTAGCAAGGTTACGAGGCTGGTCAACGTCTAAACCGCGACGGGCAGCGATGTGATAAGCCAATAGTTGCAAAGGTACAACTGTGAGTAGGGGAGAAAGTAATTCTTCTACGTGGGAAACAGGAAGTAAATCGTTAAAGATTTCCCCTGCTTCGCCATCTTTTACGGGAGTGACACCAATTAAGCGAGAATCTCTGGCTTTGGCTTCTTGGGCATTGGAAATTACCTTTTCATATACACTACCAGGAACTGCGATCGCCACTACTGGAACTTTCGCATCTAATAATGCAATGGGGCCGTGTTTCATCTCGCCGGCTGGATATCCTTCGGCGTGAATATAACTAATTTCTTTTAATTTCAATGCTCCCTCTAAAGCAATGGGAAAGTTAATTCCTCTGCCGACAAAAATGAAATCTTGGGTTTCAGCAAATTCATGGGCTAACTGTTCAGTTAAACGTTCTTGACTTTCTAATGTTGATTCAATGTCTTTAGGAATTTCTCGCAAACCATTAATAATTTTCTCTAAAGTTTCTTTAGAAGCTGTCTGCCGATGAGCTGCTAAATCTAATGCCAATGCATAAAACGCCATCAGTTGGGCAGTAAAAGTTTTTGTCGCCGCTACGCCAATTTCAATTCCAGCTAAGGTGCTGATGATATTTGGTACTAAATGACCAAGGCTACTTTCTGGACGATTAGTAATACCTAAAAGTCGTGCTTCATATTTAGCTTCTTTACCCTGGCGGCGTTCTTTTTCCATGGCCAAAGCTGCTAAGGTATCAGCCGTTTCTCCTGATTGAGTAACGCCAATAATCAAAGTATTGGATGTCAGTGGTGACGGTGCATAGCGATACTCAGAAGCGTAATGTACTTGAGTAGAAATTCCTGCAAGTTGTTCGATTAAATATTTACCAATTAATGCCGCGTGCCAACTTGTACCACAAGCAACGATGTGAATTTGTTCTAAATCTGTGTATAAATTTTCAGGTAACCTCAGATTAATTGGCGATCGCCCATTTGCCTCTACATTATTAAAATAAGCTTCTAAACTAGCTCTTACTACCCCCGGTTGCTCGTGAATTTCCTTGAGCATGAAGTGTTTGAATCCCTGTTTTTCCACCATCGTGGGATTCAAGTTGAGTAGTCGTGGTTGCTTTTTGAGTCTATGGCCAGCGAAATTATAAATTTCAACGCCTAATGGTGTCAGGCGGGCAATTTCGCCATTTTCTAAAGGTAACACCGCACGAGTGTAGGCAACGATGGCTGGCGTGTCGGAAGCACAAAAGAACTCCCCTTGACCAAAACCAATCACTAAAGGCGCTTGTTGGCGAACAACAATCAATTCATCAGGATAATCAGCACAAACCACCGCTAGTGCAAATGCTCCTTCTAAGCGGTTAACAGCTTGACTAACTGCTTCTAGAAAATCAGATGAGGAAGATGAAGCAGAAAAATTCTTTAAAATTTCGGCGATGAGGTGGGGGATAACTTCGGTATCTGTTTCCGAACGAAAAACGTGTCCTTTTGCTTTGAGTTCTTCCCGCAACTCGCGGTAATTTTCGATAATCCCATTTTGTACCACCGCCACTCGCATAGCAGTGTCCATGTGGGGATGGGCGTTGTATTCTTCTGGTTTACCATGAGTCGCCCAGCGAGTATGACCAATACCAATTTGGGCAGGGGTTTCCATTTGTTCTAGTTTAGAACGTAGGTTATGCAGCTTGCCCTTAGCCCGCACGCAATGAACTTCACCTTCCCAAATAGTCGCGATTCCAGCAGAATCATAGCCCCTGTACTCTAGTTTTTCCAGCCCAGCCAGTAAAATATCTGTTGCAGCTTGAGTGCCTATATATCCAACAATTCCGCACATTGCTCACACCATTTTTTTTCAGGATGATTACATCCAGTATAGTTGTTACCACAAACTGGGTGTTTTGCAAAGATAGGGCTGATACAAAAACGGCTAAGAAGGTGAAACAAGTCAAAAGTTTTAGTTTCGTTGACTGTTGAGTGTTAACTGTTGACGGTTAACACTCAACAACTAATTAAAAATTACCAAAAAAAAAGGGGGCTATTTGCTCCCTCTATGCCACTAGGTATTGTTATAGATTCTGGGCTTTGGATTGGACGGTACAAAAGTGGCTTATAGGATTTAAATACCCAGAGATTTTATCCCCATTCTAAAATTACGATTTTGTAAGGCGGGCAGTACCCAACACCAGTTGCACTTTTGCAGAACAAAGGACTGCACTGGCTTCCTGACAATGGTAAAAGTAGTTGCTATTGAACACTACAGGAGTCTTGAGTGCTGAGTTCCGAATACTGAGTGAGGAATCAAGAAATTATTTTTGTAATTTCCTAGTTTGTATCTCAGCACCAGGTACTCAGCACTCTGCACGAGGTTTTTAGTAAGCCAGACCCATACTGCGAGTTGTTTCAGCACCCAGGTAAACCCGAATGCTCAAAAAGTCTGTGGGGCAAGCAGTTTCGCAACGCTTACAGCCTACACAGTCTTCTGTACGGGGTGAAGAGGCAATTTGAGCAGCCTTGCAGCCATCCCAAGGAACCATCTCCAGTACGTCAGTGGGGCAAGCGCGGACGCATTGGGTGCAGCCAATGCAGGTATCGTAGATTTTTACGGTATGAGACATTGAAAAAACGGCTCCTTTCGAGTGTTCTTCTCTGCGAAAGAATCATAATCAACGCATAGTTTACCGCAGTGCTTGATAGGCCGTAATCAAAAGGCTACATAACTTTAAACAATTTAATAAGCACGTTAGAAAATTTGTTTTTGCGAGATCGTCCCTATTGACCTTTAAATTAAAAACACCATTGCAACGTATTTTTACCACTCAAGTACCATAATATGGCTTGCTAGTAAAGTCATCTACAAAAAAATCAATTTAAAAGATGAGAACGGCAAGTTATCTATGGTACTTATTAGTTAGACACTATAGCAATCCCAAATCCAGGAAATGTATAACAAAATATTAAATATTTAACCAAATTTACCAATTAAGTGTAAAGACGATGTGGCTTGATTATTGCTTATCGCTTCAGACTAGTGGTTCATCGCATTAGTTATGAAAGGTTTGTAGTAAGCACTTTAGTGCTTAAAAATCAAGTACTAAACTCCTGACTACGAACATTTTTTACCTACCAGTTCTTGCATCTGTATCAATATTTTGGTGAATTGGTATAACTCATAAAAAATAAAGCGATCGCCCTGAGTATTTATGAGCGATCGTTCACCAAGAATTTTTATATTTAAATTTTTCATCCTGGCAAATTTATAATTTTTACTCCCAGATATTTTAGAGTATTTCTGAACTGGCAAATTCATCATTAATTAGAGAAAATTTTGGCAAAATAACTTGCTCATTAGCTATTTCGATGGATTCTTTTTGGTGAGGATTGACATCAGTGAAATTATCTTTTTTATACTCTCTTTCTCTAATTTCGCGAGCAATACTTTCCAAAAGCCAAAGTTGTTCTTCCACAGACAAAGCACGGATGGAGCGCTCAATTTCGAGTAAATTCGGTGATATCATTTTGCTGGTGATTTCCAAAAAGGTGTATTTTTCAAAGCTATTATACTCAGTCTATCTGGTTAATCCAGAGCGGGAGCAAATTCGCCATCATTTTTCCCAGATCTATCTTTTCATCAACCAAAGTGACATTGCTATAAACAACCATTAGCCAATTTGATGACATTTTAATTAAGTATTACTGCCCAATCAAAATGTAGGGTAAGCTTGTTACATGAATTATGAAACAGCTCGAAAACTCCTGATAGATCAGACAATCCCAACCCAGGATTACCCAGATGCGCTGTTAGAGCGTATGAAACATGGGAAACCGCCAGTACCTGGTCAAATCACCTCAATTTTGTTGGCATTGAAAGTAGTGTTTGAAGCCCTCAAAGATGCCTCCGCCCTAGACCGAGAACTGGCCTTGGCGCTTTATCAGTTAAGCATCAAGACACAGCAACTATATGCCGCAGGACGTAAAGTTGGTATTGATTGGCCGCCCCTACTCAAGGAAGATTTGTTACGAATTTCCTTAGCAGCTGAGAGTATCTTTTCAGGCACATGGCAAACTTTAGGTTCTGTAAGTTTGGAGAAACTGTGAAGGAGGGAATGGGGGGGTGGGGGAATGGGGAGATGGGGAGATGGGGAGATGGGGAGACGCTCTGACGCGGAGAATAATCAATGCCCAATGCCCAATGCCCAATGCCCATCACCGAATTTGCAATTCCTTTTCTAATTTATCTAAATCTGTTTTGAGCAAAATCGTCATTTGACCGGTAAAAGCTTTGCCTGTTTTAGGTTGGGCTATTTCTACCCAATACACATAGCGGGAACCTACTCGTAATTCTCCTTTTAAAGCTTCTCGAATGGGAGTTTTAGCGAGACGCGCGGAGTTAACTGCCTTTTGGTTGGGATATTGATACACAACTTCGGCGCGATCGTAGTCTTGATAAATTTCCAAGCCATAAATCACCCGCAGGGATTCTCGCAGGCGATCGAATGTCATACCGTTAATAGCATCATACATAGCAATCCGCTCAGTGCGAATTGTGCCACGGTCTTTGGAAAACTCCACCCTACCGGGAGGCAATACCGACGCTTGAAAAGTGAATCTTTGAGCAGCTGTATCAGTCTTTTGCACAAACAATTGCTCTCCACTTCTGGGGCGGAGTGTGGGATGTGCTTTAATCCAAGTGCCTACTTCTTCTGTACTTTGTCCTGGTAAAGCATTTACTTTGGCATCAAAAAGCGTTCCTGTACATAGCCAGGGCACTAGGGAAAAAGGCAAAATTAAAAACTTAAGCAGAGATTTGTTGAGCATTTTTCTATTCAGGATTTATATGAAAATTTCCCTGTTAGGGATTAACCATAGTTTTCCCGTTTTTGGGCAAGATTATTTCAAGCGTCAACCCAACTTAAAATATCAGAGATTTTACTTATCAACGCTCTATCATAGAAAAAGCTAAAAAATCGAATTATTATGAGCATTACATTGATTTAGCCCAGAGCAAGAACAAATAATTCAAGTTTTGCTAGCAACAGATAAATTTAATAGTGTTGATGAAGTAATTCAAATGTCAATATAGAAGCGTATCTAGGCTCTCTAACAAACACAAAATTTGAGGATATAATACCTATGATTGTTAGAATTTTTTTTGATTAAAATAATGAGTATTCAGGTTATTTAGGGTATGACAATACTGTTGCAGCAGAATGCTTAAACTCTCTGGGGTACTTGCAAAAGTTATTGAGCGTTTTACGATTCACCAAGTAAAAGTTTAAAGTAGTACATTGACACTCCCCCGACTGACTAAGTATCGCTTGTTTGACGACACGCTGTAGACCCCGACCATTTGCTATACCCTGCAAAAAACTAAGGAATCATTGCTACTTTAATTACTCGACGCGCTTTCATGTCATAAAACACTTGTTCTAAATCCTTTAATGGTCGCTGTTCGCTAATAAGTAATTCAAAGGTAATTTTTCGACTGGCTATTAGTGATAAAGCCGATCGCACATACTTTGGTGTATTATGAAACACGCCTTTGAGGGTTAGTTCGCTGTAGTGTAGCTGTTCTGTATTTACACTAATGCTGGTATCGCGTGGACAACCGCCGAATAAGTTCACGGTTGCACCAGGACGGGCGCAAGCGATCGCAGTTTCCCAAACACTAGGTACTCCAGTAGCTTCAATCACTACATCTGCACCCCATCCTTGGGTAAGTTCTTTCACTACACCAGGAATATCCAAAATTTGATGATAATTAAAGGTCTGGACTGCACCCAATTTTTTACCAATTTCTAACCTGTGGTCATTACCCCCCCACAGCAAGACTTCCGCAGTATCCGCTAAAGCCGCTACAAACATCAACCCGATGGCCCCATCTCCCAAAACAACTACTTTATCTTGGGGTTGGATATGAGAACGCGCTACACCGTGCAACACGCAAGCTAGGGGTTCCGTCATGGCTGCTAATTCCCAAGGCAAATCATCGGGAATCTGCAATAAATTATGCTGCACTATGGGTGCGGGAATTTTCAGATATTGGGCAAAAGTGCCGTTATTCCAGGTTAAATTTGGACACAATGAATATTCTTGTCGTTGACAAAAAAAACAATCCATGCATGGGGCGGAATTATTAGCGACAACGCGATCGCCTATTTGCCAACCCGTAACATCTGCTCCCAAGGCTACAATTTCCCCAGCCGCTTCATGCCCAAACAGCGTCGGCGGTGTCAACATTTTGGCATGACCGCCACGCCGCCAAACTTTCAAATCAGTACCGCAAGTTGTGGCGGTTCCCACTTGGATGACGACTTCGCCAACCCCAGGAGTGGGGTCAGCAACTTCCTCTAGGCGTAAATTTTCTTGCCCATAAAGTAAAGCTGCTAACAAAATTTTCAACCTATCAATTAACTCCAACTGATTTTACCAGTTGAACCTATTTGATAGGTCTAAATAAGTAGGTCAACTTAATTAAACATAAAACAATGCTAGTGGCGTGGCAAGCCTTAAATGTTGCAATAGATTTTATTGTGGGATGGGTGTCCTCACCCGTCTGGGCGGGCAGGATGCCCGCCCCACAAGAGTTTTCTAATGGACTATTTTAGCCTTGCCACGCTACTACGTATGACGTTTTGTTAGGTTGAGCTACTTATCAAAACTCAGCAGTCAGGACTCAAAATTAACAATGATTGTAAAAACAAGGTTTTCATAGCTTGTTAATTTTCTTGAAATTATTAAGCTTGGGTCTCAAAGTGTTCTCAATTCTGTATTCTGAATTCTGTATTCTGAATTCTGAATTCTTAGGTCTAAACTAAAATTTGATTTTGATTTTTTAGTAAGTTTTTATCAAACTAAAAGGCTACAAAATTAGGAATTCGCAGTTGTTTGAGGAAGGACTCCGGTATTTCGGCTTTCCACATTCGACAAACGAGCAACAGTTAACAGCGGTACTTCTTGTCGGCACGACAGGCAAAACCAATATAATTCGCCATGACGGATATGACGCAGGAGGGAACCGCCGCAGCATGGGCAAGTGTTGGCTCTCGTACTCATACCAATGTCCTCCTTAAAATAAAAGTTGTTGTTTAAGCTAAGCAAAAAAAAGCAATTGATTAAAAGCGGATGTTCGCGGCGTGAATGCGGCCATTCGATTCTATGCGGTCTTTAATAATTTGTCCGTAAACAGCTTCATATCCGTTAACCATTTGGCTAACACTAAAATTGTCTTCTACATATTTTCGACAAGTTTGACGATTGAGTTTCAAAGCTAATGGAATCATTGCCGCCATTTGGGTATAGTTTTGGCAGATAAAACCTGTTTTCCCGTGAGCAATCACTTCAGATACGGAGCCTAAATTCATGGCAATTACTGGCGTACCAGTTGCCATTGATTCGATCATTACTAAGCCAAAAGGTTCTTGCCAAGCGATGGGGAAAAGAGTAATGGCAGCATTACCCAGAAGTTCAGTTTTTTCCGTGTGGTTGATTTCACCTAGATATTCAATTTGCTGACCATCAATATAGGGGGCAATTTCTTGTTCAAAAAACTTAGTATCTCCTAAGTCAACTTTTCCAGCCATCTTTAAACGCCAACCAGTTTGTTTAGCAATGGCGATGGCATGTTGTGGCCCTTTATCTGGCGAAAAACGACCTAAAAATGCCAAATATTGAGGCTCTGACGGTTGGGCTACAAATGGATAATCTGTTAGTTCAATTCCGTTATAAACCGTGGCAATATAATTAAGGTCGATTTGACGCTGGGAGTTACTAATGCTGACGTATGGTTGCTTTTGGTGGTAGCTAAATGCTTTACGGTTATCCTTTGTAAAATTATTGTGTAGAGTATGCACTGTAGAAGTTGTTGTTATCAAACTCGCCAAAGGTAATGCTGAAATCCCTACATGAGAATGGATAATATCGAACTCGGCAGCACGTTGATAAACTTGACTCACTTCCAGCATTTCATACACTATATACTCTTTGACATTTGGGTCTAAGCGTAATGCACGAGGATAAACTGCTTCTAATTGAGCCATCGTTTCAGAATCGCCGGAGGCAAATAAAGTTACCTGATGACCGCGACGAACAAGTTCATCAGTCAAGCGACTCACTACCAGTTCTATTCCTCCATAACTAGGAGGTGGAACCCTTTCCCATAAGGGCGCAACTTGAGCGATTTTCATAAGTTGTTTTGGTTCAGTCCATAAATTTGTCCCCACCATAATGAGCTACCTCATTATTTTATGAGAACAAAGCATTTGTACTTACTTTTTTGAAATTTAAATTAACCTAACAGGCTACCAAAAACACAATATTCGGTTAACCCTAACGTAAATTTTTCACCAAGCAAATCTCTAGAATGTCGGCAAAACTCGGCTTTGAGCCACATTTATAACCTATAACTAATCAATTACTGGTTGCATCTGTCTTCGGGATCATAATCTAGTAGAATATTTTGTAGCAGAACTTACAAAAGTGAATATTTTGTAGCTCAAAATACTAAATTATTAAACGGGATCAAATTATTACAACTGAATTTAAAAGCAATGAACAGATAGCATGTAAATTATAAATATTAAATAATTTAAGAAAAATTACATAATTTGTAATTAGTAATTTACAAAAGTTTTGATAGCCAACTCATGAAAATCGCTACTTGGAACGTCAACTCAATTCGCATTCGTCTCGAACAGGTTACTGATTGGTTAACTCATAATCCCGTTGATGTTCTGTGCTTGCAAGAAACCAAAGTTATAGATGCCGAATTTCCGCGATCGCCTTTTGAGGAAATGGGCTATCACCTTTATCTATCAGGACAAAAATCCTATAACGGCGTAGCGATAATCAGCCGCCAACCACTCATAGACGTAAGCAGCGGCTTTAGGACAATTTTGAAAGATTTACCCTTGGAATGGGAGGAACAAAAGCGAGTCATTACAGGTGTAATTGACGGTGTTCGGATTGTGAACTTATACGTTCCCAACGGCGCGGCGGTAGGAACCGAAAAATACGAATATAAACTGCGTTGGCTGACAGTGCTACGTGAATACTTGCGATTGCTGCTATTGTCACAATCTGATATTTGTGTGTGCGGTGACTTCAACATTGCACCAGAAGCAAAGGATATTCACGAACAAGTGAGTACAGAAAATCATATTATGGCCACAGAAACAGAGCGCCAAGCCTTACAGGATATTTTGACACTGGGATTTGCTGACGCTTTTCGCAAATTTACTAGCGAAGGCGGAAATTATACTTGGTGGGATTATCGCGCTGCGGCCTTCCGTCGCAACTTAGGTTGGCGCATTGACCATCATTATCTTACCCCCATACTCTATGAACGGGCTAAAAGTTGCATCATTGATGCAGCACCAAGAAAATTGACCCAACCCAGCGACCACGTGCCGGTGATTGTTGAATTTTAAATAGGGCATGGGGCATGGGGCATGGGGCATGGGGAAGAGGCAGAGGGGCAGAGGGGAAAAACTCATCTCTCCCATCTCCCCATCTCCCCATCTCCCCATCTCCCCATCAACCGATCGCTTTCTAATTCACAATCCTAAATCTACGGCAATGCGGTGAGCGCAGGCAAACCCAGAAAAAGCCACTGCGTTTAATCCTTGACCGGGAAAGGTGCTATCGCCAACACAATAAAGTCCGGGAATAGCGGTGCGATTAAAGGGCATTTTCAACAACCCGCGCAACTTGTGTCGGGGAATTGGCCCATAAGTGCCATCCTCACGACCCAAAAAGCGGCGATGGGTGCGGGGTGTCCCTACCTCCAAATAATCTAATCCAGCATCTAAGCCGGGAAAAATCTTCTCTAGGCGGTCAATAATTGCCCAAGCCGCCTTTTCTTTTTTTGCTTCGTATTCATCCTGAGAAAGTCCTTGCCAATCATTAATCCAGTGAGGCGTAAACGCATGAATGATATGATATCCACTCGGTGCTAAATCTGGGTCAAGCAGTGTGGGAATGGAAACAAAAATTGTGCCTTCCTCCGCCATCATCTTTTCCCAGTCTTCCAGCAAAATATGGTGACACTCGGTTCCTTCAGGTAAAACTGATTGTTTTACACCCATATGTAAACTCAAAAAGCTGGGTGATTTTTGATAATTTTGTTGCCATTTTTTCTCATTATGAGGTATTCCCTCTACTGGTAATAATTGTTGAAATGTATCCCAGCGTGTAGCATTAGAGACTATGCGTTTACCCCGATATACTTTACCATTAGCCAGCTGCACGCCCACTGCTCGTCCCTGTTCTATGAGAATTTTTGTGACTCTGGCTTGGTAGTGAATTTCACCTCCAGCTTTTTCTAGACCTTCCACCAGTTTTTGGGCAATTTGTCCGACTCCCCCTTTGGGATAGTTGACTCCGCCATAATGCCGATCTGAAAATACCATCCCAGCATTAATCATTGGTGTCATATCTGCTGGAACCACCGACCAGCAATAACACTCCATATCGATAAATTTCAATAATTGAGGATCTTTAATGTAGCGTCGTGCGATGTCCCCAGCATTTTGGGGCAGATACTTAACTAAACCAAGACACGCCAAAGGATGCTGGAAAAATACCCGCAACAGATACCGAGGTTCCTCCAGCGACAACAAATCAATGTTATTGAGACAGTTAAATACTTTTTGGCATTCGTCATAAAAGCGACGAATCCCTCGTTCTTCATGGCGAAAATGAGCAGTAAGATTTTGCAAAAATTTTTCATAAACTCGATCTACCTTCAGGTCTAAACCTTGGGGTAGATGATAGTGAATTTGTACTGGATCTGCGATCGCTTCTTGACTAACATTGACAGCCGACAGTGCGCGGGTCAATAAATTGGTAGTACCCCTTTGCCCCAGCCCAAAAATCATTGATGCCCCAACATCAAATCGATAACCCTGCCGTTCAAAATAACCAGCGCTACCACCAGGGATTAAATAACGTTCCAGTACCAGCACTTTTGCTTTCTTTGCAGCTAGCTGAGTTGCTGTTACTAAACCACCAATCCCAGACCCAATAACGATCGCATCAATTGTCATTTGTCATTAGTCCTTAGTCATTAGCAAATGCCCAATGCTCAATATCCCATGACCCATACCCAATCACAAAAAAGAGGGACAAGCCTGCTGCCGCTGGCTAATCCCGTCTGCCGATCCTTAAAGAGAGGAGAACACTGTATAACAATATAGCCTTGTTTGAGAATTGATGTCAATGGCTAATGAAAATCTTTATCAATAAAATTAACGAGAAAATTTTAGCCGTCATCGAAGAGTACAAGGAGATGAGGGTATGAGGCATGAGGAAAGATTAGATTTATTCCTTTTCCCTTTTCCCTTTTCCCTTTTCCCTTTTCCCTTTTCCCCTGCCCCCTGCCCCCT
>NZ_LAHA01000071.1 GCF_002608075.1 Nostoc linckia z4 | reverse complement strand
TGGGGGGATGGGGAGATGGGGAGAATAATAACTCACCAGTCATCAGTCAACACCCCCAATGCCCAATGCCCCCTGCCCAATGCCCAATGCCCAATAACTACAAAAAATTTCCAATTTTCAACTCAAAAATACTTGACAAATAGAAAAAAAATAGCGACAATAGGAAAGTTGCAAATCAAGGGACTGTAGTTCAATTGGTTAGAGCACCGCCCTGTCACGGCGGAAGTTGCGGGTTCGAGCCCCGTCAGTCCCGTTCTAAAATCATAATTAATGAACGTAAATATTAAATGTTGAGTTCTGAGTGTCAGAGTAACGCAACTTAGTTACTTAGTATTACTGAAATCAGTACAAAGCTAAGAAATTCTATCTTTAATGGACTCAGAACTTAATCTTTAAATATTAAGGTACATTTATTCATGCTTTGCAAAAGAGAGAATTAACTGTGACTGTCAGAGTCCGTATAGCGCCGAGTCCTACTGGAAATTTACATATTGGTACAGCGAGAACGGCTGTATTTAACTGGTTATTTGCCCGTCACCACGGTGGGAAGTTTATTCTGAGAATAGAAGACACAGACCTAGAGCGATCGCGTCCTGAATATACAGAAAATATCCTTCAAGGACTGCGTTGGCTAGGACTGAACTGGGATGAAGGGCCATTTTTTCAATCCCAACGCTTGGATCTTTATAAACAAGCAGTACAACAACTCTTAGACCGGGGGTTAGCTTATCGCTGCTACACCACCTCTGAAGAACTAGAGGCTCTACGAGAAGCTCAAAAAGCTAGAGGCGAAGCTCCTCGCTATGACAACCGTCACCGCAACCTCACCCCAGAACAACGTGCCGCTTTTGAAGCAGAAGGCCGTTCTTCTGTGATTCGCTTCAAAATCGAAGACCATCGCGAAATTGTCTGGAATGATTTAGTCAGGGGAAAAATGTCTTGGCGAGGTAGTGATTTAGGTGGCGATATGGTCATCGCCCGCGCCTCCGAAGAGGGTAGCGGTCAACCTTTATACAACTTCGTAGTTGTAGTGGATGACATCGATATGCAAATCACCCACGTGATTCGCGGAGAAGACCACATC
Source organism: Nostoc linckia z4 (assembly GCF_002608075.1). Lineage (GTDB taxonomy): Bacteria > Cyanobacteriota > Cyanobacteriia > Cyanobacteriales > Nostocaceae > Nostoc > Nostoc linckia. The sequence continues at coordinate 59,414 of NZ_LAHA01000071.1, read as the reverse complement.
GCCAACACGGCCAAGCAAATTTTGCTGTATGAAGCTTTGGGGGCAAAAATCCCAGAATTTGCCCACTCGCCACTGATTTTAAACAAAGAAGGGCGTAAGCTTTCCAAGCGAGATGGCGTCACTTCCATTTCTGACTTTCAGCAAATGGGCTTTACTGCTGAAGGCTTGGTAAATTACATGACATTGCTTGGTTGGTCGCCCCCAGACTCAACCCAAGAAATATTTACCTTAGAAGCAGCCGCTAAGGAATTTAGCTTTGAGCGGGTTAATAAAGCAGGTGCAAAATTTGACTGGGACAAGCTGGATTGGTTGAACAGTCAATATATCCACAACACCCCTGTAGATAAACTCACAGATTTACTCATACCCTATTGGGAAGCAGCCGGGTATAAATTTGATGGTGGACGCACTCGCCCTTGGTTAGAACAGCTAGTAGCTTTAATTAGCCAAAGCTTGACTCGATTAGTAGATGCTGTGGCTATGAGTCAAGTGTTTTTCAGCGACACAGTTGAATTTAGTGACGAAGCAAAAACACAACTCAAGCAAGAAGGTTCTGCTGCTGTGCTTGAGGGTATTGTCACAGCTTTGGAAAATCAGCCACAACTCTCTGAGGAATCTGCTCAGGACATAATTAAACAAGTGGTCAAAGAGCAAAAAGTCAAAAAAGGCTTAGTCATGCGATCGCTAAGAGCAGCCTTAACCGGAGACGTTCATGGCCCCGACCTCATCCAATCTTGGTTACTACTAAATCAAATTGGTTTAGATCGACCGCGCTTAAATAGAGCAATAACTGAAAGTAGACAGTAGGGAGTGGGGAGATGGGGAGATGAGGGGATAGGGAAGTGTGGGGAGTGTGGGGAGTGTGGGGGGAAAGATTTCTTCCTCATCCTCCCACACCTCCCACCCCTCCCACACCTGCTGCTTCCGCAATGCCCAATGCCCAATGCCCTATTCGCTTTCCTAGTCAATTCTCCTCAGATTGGGAACTTGGTATGTAAAATTCATGTCTTCAAAAGCACTTAGAAGCAAACCTAATTACAATGCCAACAAAAGCGCTCAATAGAGGGATGAAATTATCGTTGATGATAGTTACGCTTTTCATCACTTCAGTTAGTGTTATGGCTGATGCCCAAGAAGCGCCAACGATATTTGGAGATGTGACCATTGGCCCCCAGTTTTCCCCAGACCCACTGACAGTCCGCGGGATGAGTGGAGGCTCAGTATCTGGAAATCAAATAGCTGGTAGAACTGAAACAGCCACCGGCCCTTGTACTGGATTTGTCGATGAAACACCAGACCACACATTAGTATTAACAAGTAAATTTGATTACCTTAAGCTACAAGTCCAAAGCCCTGAGGATACCACCATGATTGTGAAGGGCCCTGGTGGTACTTGGTGCAATGACGATTTTGACAATAAAAATGCCGGCATTGTTGGTGAATGGCTGGCTGGAACTTACCAAATTTGGGTTGGTTCCTACGACAAAGGCAAGTATCTTCCTTACACTCTACAAATGACAGAAGTGAAGTAGGGTATGGGGCATTGGGTGTGGGGAAAGGGGTAAGGGGTAAGGGGGAAAGGTTAAATTTATCCCTTTATCCTTTACCCTTTAACCTTTTCCCCTACCTCCTACACCTCCCACGCCTTCCCATACCCAATGCCCAATGCCCATTCTCTTTATTTTCTCGTGCGATATTGTATTAAAATTAAGTTAACTTTAATTAAGATTCTTATTGGCATAGCCATAATGGTCTAGTGCCTTTAGAACTGTGCATGTAAGAAATCAAATTAAACAAAATGGATTTATGAACATCCGTTTAACGGCTCAAAGTGACAAAATCATAAACCTTACATTGCTAAGGGTAATGAGTTGTATAAACATCTAGAGGCAAATTAACATGAAATTTTCCTGGAAAGTCCTGGCACTCTGGACGTTGCCGGCTTTGGTAATTGGCTTTTTCTTCTGGCAAGGGGCTTTCGCAGGTGCGCCTGCGGATATGACTAAAAATGCCGCCAATACTCGGATGACCTATGGTCGTTTCCTAGAATATTTGGATGCCGATCGCGTCATCAGTGTCGATCTCTACGAAGGCGGTAGAACAGCAATTTTAGAAGCCCGCGATCCAGACTTGGAAAATCACGTCCAAAGGTGGCGGGTGGATCTGCCTGTTAACGCCCCTGAGTTAATTACCAAGCTTAAAGAAAAGGCAATTAGTTTTGATGCTCACCCCATGCGGAATGATGGTGCAATTTGGGGATTATTGGGCAATCTAGTGTTTCCTGTTTTATTGATTACTGGATTATTCTTTTTGTTCCGCCGTTCTAGCAACCTTCCCGGCGGCCCCGGTCAAGCAATGAACTTCGGCAAATCCCGCGCCCGCTTCCAAATGGAGGCAAAAACTGGGGTCAAATTTGACGATGTAGCCGGGATTGAAGAAGCTAAGGAAGAATTGCAAGAGGTTGTCACCTTCCTCAAACAACCAGAAAGATTTACAGCTGTGGGCGCACGCATTCCCAAGGGAGTGCTGTTAGTCGGGCCTCCTGGAACTGGTAAAACTTTACTGGCAAAAGCGATCGCTGGGGAAGCTGGCGTACCATTTTTTAGCATTTCTGGTTCCGAGTTCGTGGAAATGTTCGTTGGTGTGGGTGCTTCCCGCGTCCGCGATTTGTTCAAGAAAGCTAAAGATAACGCTCCCTGTATCATCTTCATCGATGAAATCGACGCTGTGGGTAGACAACGGGGTGCTGGTATCGGTGGCGGTAACGACGAAAGAGAGCAAACTCTCAACCAACTACTAACCGAAATGGATGGGTTTGAAGGTAACACAGGCATCATTATTATTGCTGCTACCAACCGCCCAGACGTATTAGACTCAGCATTGTTGCGTCCCGGACGATTTGACCGCCAAGTAACAGTAGATTCACCCGACATCAAAGGACGTTTGGAAATTCTACAAGTCCACGCGCGCAACAAGAAACTAGACCCTAGCGTATCCTTAGAAGCGATCGCTCGCCGCACTCCTGGATTTACTGGTGCTGATTTAGCTAACTTACTCAACGAAGCGGCAATTCTCACCGCTAGAAGACGCAAAGAAGCTATCACTCTCCGGGAAATTGATGATGCGGTGGATCGGGTAGTAGCTGGGATGGAAGGTACTCCATTGGTAGACAGCAAGAGCAAGCGCTTAATTGCCTACCATGAAATTGGACACGCTTTAGTGGGAACTTTGTTAAAAGACCACGACCCAGTGCAGAAAGTTACCTTGATTCCACGGGGACAAGCACAGGGTTTGACTTGGTTTACTCCCAACGAAGAACAAGGTTTAATTTCTCGTTCCCAGTTAAAAGCTCGGATTACTGGTGCTTTGGGCGGTCGCGCTGCGGAAGAAGTGATTTTTGGCGCTGCGGAAGTAACCACTGGCGCAGGTGGAGATTTGCAGCAGTTGTCAGGAATGGCGCGGCAAATGGTAACCCGGTTTGGGATGTCAGATTTAGGCCCCTTATCCTTGGAAAGCCAACAAGGCGAAGTGTTCTTGGGTCGTGACTGGACAACCCGGTCTGAGTATTCTGAATCCATCGCTTCTCGCATCGATGGACAAGTGAGAGCGATCGTTGAAGATTGCTATGAAACTGCGAAGAAAATCATCCGCGACCATCGCACTGTCACCGATCGCTTGGTAGATTTGCTCATCGAAAAAGAAACCATCGACGGCGAAGAATTCCGTCAGATTGTAGCTGAGTACGCTGAGGTTCCAGAAAAACAACAGTACGTACCACAACTATAATAATTAACTCTTTTCTGGTCTGATAGAAAATTAACAAATAGCCAAGAAATCAAATGAGGATAGCACATACTATCCTCATTTTTTTATACTGCTGAGATATGACTTACAAATAAATATATCTATGGGTGAAAAAGTACTTAAGTTCTGTGCTAAATATATTTTTGTTCCTAGAGGAATTTGGGTATGCCAAGACGTAAGCGCGGAGTTATACTCACTTCTATTGGTTTACAGAAGTTTGAGGAAGCAAGGCACAAGTTTGAGTTTCAAGATAATTTTGGCAAGAGATTCACTCTTGAAGAGTTAAGCCACCGCACTAACTTAGACCCTCTAACAATTAGAAAAGTTTTGAATCGTAGGAAGGGAGTTGACAAGCGAACACTTGAGGCTCTCTTTCTTGGTTTTGGTAGCTCCCTATACGAAGGCTATTATTCCACCTCAGATTCCAATTGTCGTCAAGATTGGGGGGAAGCTGTTTCTGTCTTAGCCTTTTACGGACGTACAGAGGAACTCAATATTTTAGATGAGTGGCTACTGAAGGATTGCTGTCGGTTAGTCACCATTTTGGGAATGGGTGGAGTCGGGAAAACAAGTCTGTCCATCAAATTGGCAGAACTAATGCAGGATAAATTTGATTGTATTGTCTGGCGATCGCTGTATGACGCTCCACCAATTGATACGTTCTTAAGTGGCATCATCGAGTTTTTGTCTGAGGAGCAAGAAACTGAAACAGAATTGCCAGAAAGCGTCAGTGAAAAGATTTCTCTGTTACTGAACTTGTTTAAGGAGATGCGCTGCTTAGTGGTGTTCGATAATGTAGATGCTCTGTTCCGTGGTGGAAGTCGAACCGGACAATATAGCCTGGGATACGAGCAGTATGGCGAACTCCTGGAACGAGTTGGTGAAGCAGATCACCGCAGTTGTTTGCTACTGACAACGCGAGAAAAACCCAAAGAGGTGGCTTCTTTGGAAGGAGAAGCTTTGCTGGTACGAACTTTGCGATTGAGTGGACTCAAAGAAGGAGATGGAGAGGAAATTCTTAAAAGTAAGAGGCTCAAGGGTGCAGAAACTCAATTCAACGCACTGGTAAGACGCTATGGAGGTAATGCCTTAGCTTTAAAAATTGTCGGAACTACGATTCAAGATTTATTCGATGGTTATATTTCTGAGTTTTTAAAGGAGGAAACCACCGTATTTGGAGATCTTCGCGACCTATTAGAACAACAATTTGAGCGTTTATCTGATGGGGGAAAGCACATAATGTACTGGCTGGCCATTAATCGCGAACCAGTGAGCCTCTCCAAATTACGAGAAGATTTAGTTTCGCCTTTTCCCCAACTTAATTTAGTAGAAACCCTGGAATCTTTGGGACGGCGATCGCTCATTGAACGACATGCAGTCTGTTTTACCCTACAGCCAGTGGTGATGGAGTATGTGACAAGTCGCTTGGTTGAGGAAGTGTCTGAAGAAATTGCTCAACACCAATTTTCTCTTTTTAGAAGTCATGCTCTAATTAAAGCTACTGCCAAAGACTATGTCAGAGAAACTCAAATTCGTCTCATTCTCTATCCCACCATCGACCGATTAATTCAACTGTTTCAAGGCAAAAAAAACTTGGAATATCAACTGACTCAAATCTTACTTCACCAGCAAGAAAAGTCCCCCTTAGAACCGGGATATTTAGCAGGTAATATTCTTAATCTACTCAATCAGCTAGGAACTAATTTAACTGGTTATGATTTCTCTGGCTTAACCATTTGGCAGGCCGATTTACGAGATGTAAATTTACAAAACACGAATTTTGCTTACGCAAATATAGCAAGGTGTACCTTTAGTCAAACCTTTGGCGCTATTTATGCAGTAGCCTTTAGTCCTGATGGAGAACTTCTGGCGGTAGGTGACAGTAATGGAGAAATTCACCTGTACCAAGTGAGGGATGTGCAACCAGTCTTAATCTGCACGCGGCACAAAAGTTGGGTAACATCACTAGCCTTCAGTCCTGATGGCAAAATTCTTGCTAGCGGTAGCACAGATTACACAATTAAGCTATGGGATGTGAGTACCGGTCAGTGCCTCCGCACTTTAGAAGGGCATACAAACGAGGTTTGGTCGGTTGCATTTAGTCAAGATAATTGCACATTAGCAAGTGGTAGCGATGACGACACCGTGAAGCTATGGAATACCAGTACTGGAGAATGCTTGAAAACACTGCAAGGACATTTAAGTTGGGCACTTTCTGTTGTTTTCAAAGCAGAGAGTCAACTGTTGAGTGGTAGTGACGATCGCACTGTTAAATTGTGGGATATCAACACAGGAGAGTGTATTCAAAGCTTTGAAAAACATCACAATGGTGGAATCAGGTCAATTAGCCTCAGTCCAAACCATCAAATACTTGCAAGTGGTAGCGAAGATCGAAGCATTAGGCTATGGAATACCCAAACGGGTGAGTGTCTCAAAACGCTTCTGGGGCATTCTAATCGAGTGTTTTCAGTGGCCTTCAGTCCCCAAGGCGACATTTTGGCTAGTGGCGGGCACGATCATCAGGTGAAGTTATGGAGTCTCGATACAGGTGAATGTTTTAAAACCCTGCAAGGGCATTTCAGTTGGGTCTTTGCAGTTGCCTTCAGTCCCCAAGGTAAGCTTTTGGCTAGCGGCGGACACGATCAAACTGTGAAGCTATGGAGTGTAGACACAGGTGAATGCCTCAATACCTTACAAGGATACACCAATCAAATACTCTCTGTTAGCTTTAGTCCTGTGAGCGCCAGTTTGCCGTCAACTATTGGTCAAATTGTTGCTAGTAGTAGCCGCGATCGCACTGTCAGGTTATGGGATACCGCCACTGGTGAATGCCTCAAAGTTTTAAAAGGACATAGCAACTGGGTTTATTCCGCAATCTTTCATCCTCAAGGAAATATGCTAATTAGCAGTAGCGGAGATAAAACAGTAAAGATATGGGATGTTCGGTCTGGTCAAACCTTAAGAACCTTGCAAGGACATCGCGCAGCAGTTTTATCCATTGCCTTGAGTCCAGACAGCCAGACAATAGCAAGTGGTAGTGAAGATTCTACGATTAAACTCTGGAACATCCGTTCTGGTCAAATCTTAAAAACCTTACAGGGGCATGAAGCTGCCATTTGGTCAGTTGCCTTCATTTCTCAAGGAGAAATATTAGCCAGTGGTTCCTGGGATCAAACAGTCAGGTTGTGGGATATTCACACAGGTGAGTGCCTCAGAACCTTGCAAGGACACACGAGTTGGATTTGGTCGATTGCCATCGCTCCTGATGGTAATACCCTAGCAAGTGCTAGTCCAGACCGAACAATCAGGTTGTGGAATCCACGTACTGGTGAATGCCTCAAAGTTTTGCCAGCAGACACAAACTGGTTGCAATCCATCGCCTTTAGCCCTGATGGCAGGATACTGGCTAGTACCAGTCACGATCTGACAATTAAGTTGTGGGATGTCTGCACGGGTCAGTGTCTAAAAGTTTTGCACGGACATACAGGTTTGGTTTGGTCGCTTGCCTTTAGTCCAGATAACCAAACCTTGGTTAGTGGCGGTGACGATGAAACCATTAGACTTTGGGATATCGTAACAGGCAAATGCTTAAAAACCATGAGAGCCAGTAAGCCCTATGAGCAAATGAATATTTTCGGAGTTAAAGGTTTAACTGAGGCCACAACTGCCACGTTGACCTCCTTAGGAGCTGTTATCTAATTCTGGGTGAACACAGAACATTAGGACTGACGCAACGCCGATATTGTCATTGCGACCGAAATGGAGTGTAGGGAAGCAATCCCAGCATCAGGGGAGATTACTTCGCTATCGCTCGTAATGACGGAATTACGTTATTTTTGCGTAAGTCCTGATTAGGACTGACGCGGGGACACGGTGACGCGGCGATGCAAGGAGATTTTGATAATACAGCAATTTTCACTAAATACACCACGTTGTAGGGGGGCACAGCTAGCTGTACCCCCCTACCAGGGATTGTGGCTTAAATAGATGAAAAACAAACTGCCCTCGCCGCTTCTAGGGTGCGGTCGATGTCTGCTTTTGTGTGGGCTAAAGAAGTAAATCCGGCTTCAAATTGAGACGGAGCTAAATAAACTCCATGTTCCAACATGCCGCGATGGAAGCGAGCAAATTTACTCAAGTCTGACTTTTTGGCATCCTCATAATTACGAACCGGGCCTTGGTTAAAGAAGAAACCAAACATGCCACTAATGTGACCGCCCCAGGCAGCATGACCTGTTTCTTTTGCAATCTCCAGCATTCCCTCTGCGAGTTGCTTGGTAAGGCCATCGAGATATTCATAAGTTCCTGGTTGCTGCAACAACTCTAGGGTCTTTATCCCTGCTGTCATTGCCAGTGGATTCCCCGACAGCGTTCCCGCTTGATACACGCTTCCAGCTGGAGCAACCATCGACATAATTTCTTGGCGACCGCCATAAGCCCCTACAGGTAGACCGCCGCCAATGACCTTACCTAAGGTAGTCAAGTCAGGAATGACGCCAAATTTTTCCTGCGCCCCACCGTAGGCAATACGAAAGCCTGTCATTACTTCATCAAATACCAGTAGCGCTCCATGCTGTTGGGTAATTGTTCGCAAACCTTCCAGAAAACCGGCAGCAGGTGGAATAAAACCTGCATTTCCCACAACAGGTTCAACAATAACACCAGCAATTTCATCACGATTTTGCTCGAATAATACTCTTACTGCTTCTAGGTCGTTGAAAGGAGCAGTCAGGGTGTTGCTAGTGACGGATTTGGGCACGCCAGGAGAATCAGGCAAGCCAAGGGTGGCAATACCAGAGCCAGCCTTAACGAGAAACATATCGGCGTGTCCGTGGTAACAGCCTTCAAACTTGATGACCTTCTCCCGCCCCGTAAAAGCTCGCATCAAACGAAGAACAGCCATACAAGCTTCAGTGCCGGAGTTGACAAAACGCACCATTTCGATACTGGGAACAGCATCGATTACCATCTGTGCCAGTACATTTTCCAGATAGCAGGGCGCACCAAAGCTAGTTCCTTTATTCAGGGCATCGTGCAGAGCAGCAATCACTTCCGGATGAGTGTGACCGCAGATAGCAGGCCCCCAACTGCCGACATAATCAGTATATTGATTGCCATCCACATCCCATATGTAAGCACCAAGGACGCGATCGAACACGATTGGCTTACCGCCCACAGATTTGAAAGCCCGTACTGGAGAACTGACTCCTCCTGGCATTAATTTTTGGGCAGCAGCAAAAATTTCCTCAGAATTGGTGGTTTTTAACTGAGTCGTCGCAATCATTATTTTTTCTCCGGAAATATTTGACTTGGGTTCTAAAATTAATTGACTAATACTGTTGACTGTTAACAGCTTCTATGAAAGATTTCACAAATGATTTACGACTGGTATAGCAATCGTAAATGAGTTACAAATCAATCTATAGGAATCCGATTTGATTAATGAACATATTTGTGTAAGAAGGGAACTCTTAACAGGAAAAAAGGAATTTAGGGATGTACTGAGTTTTTTCACCAAATCAAATATGAGTTTTATACTCGCCACTATTTATTTCCTACTCCCTATGTCAACAAATAGTTTCAGAAATCAAATAGGATGACTATAGTGATTAAGAGTAAAAAGCAAAATCTTATTTCAATTCGAGCATGATTTCATTGCGTCTGAATGCAGGCAAAATAAAGGGAGAGTCATAGAAAGCATAAATCGGTTTACCTTTTGCCTCCATACCTTGCCGAGCGAGAAAAGCATATAATTTGGCTTCCTTTTCTTTTAATTGTTCATCCCCAGTTAAGCCGGAGAAACGGATTACAGCTACTTTGTTGCTGGGAACTTCTTTGATAGTAATGCGGGAGTCTTTTGGTTTCGGTAGGGTTGTTAATGTATATTGTGACGGCATTACGAACTGTATCACCCAAGCTTTGGTGGCGATATTTTCTCCTGCTTGTTGTTGAATGACGGGGGCAGTCATGGCGATTTTTTCACTTGACTGTGATTGCGTCACAGGTGCAGTCATGGCGATTTTGGTTACAGAGGTGTTTTCACCAAATATGTAAGTGGCAAGAAGAGAAAATCCTGCTTTATTTGCTCGATATCTTTCAGCTTGAATGACTGTTTCGGCAACAATTTTTGGTTCGTATTGCCGTATTTCAATATCACCATAGGATTGCAAGACGTAATATTTTGGTTCTTCGGTTTGACTCATCAGACTTTCACAAATAACTAAAATTAATGGTATTAAAAGAATAGAAAATTACAATTTGAATAGTACAACGAGGGTGGACATCAATTCTTTTGACTGACTCGGTAGCGATACTAGCCACTTATTTGTTGTACTAACCTTCCATCTTCCATGTGGATGATGCGATCGGCAATATCGAGAATTCGATTATCGTGGGTGACGAGTAAAATTGTGCAACCTTGTTGTTTAGCTAAACGCTGCATGATATCCACAACATCGCGGCCTGATTTTTTATCGAGAGCAGCAGTAGGTTCGTCAGCAAGAACAATTTTCGGATGACTGGCTAGGGCGCGGGCGATCGCCACTCGTTGCTTTTGCCCTCCAGAGAGACTGTCTGCATAATAATCGATGCGATCGCCTAAACCAACACTTTTAAGACTATCCGTCGCCAGCCGATCCATATCTTGCTTGAGGTATTCATCGTGCAGTTCTAAAGACATGCGGACATTCTGCTTGGCTGTTAAAAAAGTCAACAAATTGTGTGCCTGAAAAATATAACCAATCTGCCGCCGCACTTGTATCAATTGTTTCTTAGAGGCTCCACACATTTCCTGTCCCAAAACTTTTAACTTGCCTTGTTTAGCGGTTCTCAATCCACCTATGAGTGTTAGTAAGGTAGTTTTACCAGAACCAGATGGCCCAGTCATAATCACAATCTCTCCAGAATAAATGTCGAGATTAATATCAAACAAAACTTGTTTGCAAAGTTCTCCCCGCCCAAAGTAGTAATTAAGGTGGGAAATTGAAATAACGGGTTGTAGAGAAGCGTTTGGAAGTGAAAGTTTTGAGGTGTGAGTTTCGAGATTGATTTTTTGCAGCATGAGAGTCAAAATGCGAGTATTTTGATAAATTTCAACTCAAAATTCGTAATATTGAGGTTGGAAATTAAACGCAAAGGAGGCAAAGGTAAACGCAGAGGTACGCAAAGAATTGGCAAGGAAATGCTGTAGTTAAAAGATATCGGCGGGATCGGCTGCGCGTAATTTTTGCATAGCCAGGGTTCCGGCTCCAATACACATGACGAAAGTCAACACTAGTACGGTTATTGCGCGAGCTAGTTTCATGGCAGTGGGTAAAAACGTCACCGACTGAAAAAATACATAAAACCCACTAGAGAGCAAAAAACCTGGAATAAAGCCCAAAACGGCTAAAATGAAGGCTTCTTGGACGATAACTCCTATCAAATATATGTCGCTGTAACCCATTGCTTTTAAGGTGGCGTATTCGGGCAAATGATCGGAGACATCGCTATAGAGAATTTGATAAACAATCACTGCTCCCACTAAAAACCCAATTGCAACACCCAGGTTAAAAGTGGGGCCAATAGCCGAGCCTGTGGCCCAATATGCACTTTCACGGGCGGTGAATTCAGTGAGGTTTAGTACGAGTAAATCATCCGGTAGCTTGGCTCGCAATTCTGCTTGAATTTTGTCTATGGAGGCATTTGATTCTACGTCAACAATACCTAAATCGATGTCGTTTGCTTGGCGTTGGGGAAAAAGCCGCAAAAAGGTAGAATCGCTGGTGATGAGATTGCCGTCAGCAGAAAAAGAAGAACCAAGCTGAAATAATCCAACTATTTGAATTTGATAATCGTTAGTTTGAACCACAAGCGGATTCTGTTTTTTCAGTAAACTAGGAACGTCTCCAAGCTGAGGAAGTAATCCGGCTCTGTCAAACAGCGCTCTATTTAATAACTTCAGTTTATTCAGTTGTGGAGTCAGTTCTGGTAAGTCAAATGCCGGCTGATTGGGATCGATTCCGTAGACGAAAATTTGACGACTGGCTCGATTTTCAGGATTGCGCCAGGATGCTTGAGCTACATATAAGGTAGTAACGGATTTTACGCCTTCAATACCTGTGATTTTATAAAGTTTATTTCTAGAAAAAGTTTTGATAGATTGCAAGTTATCAGACAGTTTATTGACTAAAAATAAATCTCCTTTCAGTGTCGTATAAGGACTAACTTGGGAATCAAACAGTGCATCCCTGACTCCCAGTTGAAAAAACATAAGAAAATCTGCAAAGGCGATTCCTGCTATGGCAACTAACAAACGACTTCTTTGACGGCTCATTTGCCGCCAAGCAAGTGGAGTTTTAGGAAATAATTTGAACATATAGTGAGGAATTGGGGATTGCAAAATCATGAAAAAACTAACGGCAAAGGACGCCTAAACACCAAGTGGCTTAAGGCAGGGTAGGACGCAAACAAATAAAAGTTTCTGAGAGTTTTTGTGTAAGTCCTATCAAAATTCAAAATTAAACACTTGGAAGTGGAGACTTGAACTGCTACACGATTCAATATTTTCCCTATTGCCTGTTGCCTGTTGCCTGTTCCCTCTCAACATTATTGTTATTCGGCTCAATGGCAACCTGTACTTGCAAGTTAGTTAAGTTAGCCACTCGTTTGCTAGCTTGTGGATCGAGGGTAATTCTGACTTCAATGACTTTGCGATCGAGGTTTTCTCCGGGTTGGCCGCTAGTTACTTCTTGTTGCTTTACCTGTAGTCCAATGAGCCGAACGGTTCCGCGCAACTCTTCCGAGAAGGAATCGCTAGAAATCTTTACCTGTTGACCTTGGCGAACTTTGCCAATATCAGTTTGGTATACTTCTGCGATCGCTTGCATGGAATTGGTTTGTCCGAGTTCGGCAATACCTTTGTCACTGACGACTTCTCCGGGTTTAGCGTTAATCTCTAGGATGCGACCTGCTATGGGTGCGCGGATATAAACTTCCGCCAGATCGGCTTCAGCTTTTTTGACTGCGGCGATCGCTTTATTGACCTCTGCTTGAGCTGCTTGCACATCCACGGGACGTACTTCAGCAATTTCATCTAAGGTTGCCTTGGCTTGCTCGATTTGCTTTTGTAGAGTATCTACACTTTTATTTTGGTTGGCCCTAGCTTCGGTAAGCTGTGCTTGTGCTGTTTTCAAAGCAAGTCGTTTTCGGTCTGCCTCCAAAGCAGCGATCGCTCCTTCTTGGTAAAGGGAGGAATAGCGATTATACTCACTATTGGCAGTTGTAACTTCGGCTTGCCAGCGAGAAATTGTAGCATCTCTAGTAGCTATTTCGCCTTTTAATTCTTCTTGCAAGCGATTAATTTCAGCTTTTTGGGCGGCAATTTGTCCAGATTTAGCGCCGGCTTGCACCTTAGCTAACTGTGCTTGGGATACTTTCACTTGTGCTTGCGCTTCCAGGAGAGCATTTTGCAAGCGATCGCGCGAATCCATAACGGCCATTACTTGACCTGCTTGAACGCTACTACCCCGTTGTATGAGTAGTTGGGCGACGCGATCGTTGCTTAAGGTGGTAGGTACTGATACTTGGATGACTTCCGTTGTTGGTTCTATCCGTCCCAAAGCGGTAATGTCCTCAATCTCTGGTATGGATTGCACAACTGCAACGGGTTTGTTAGTTGGTTTTGATTGAGAAATACCGTAGAAAGCGATAATTCCTGTGAAGGCAGTACCAGCAGCAACTACAGCCAGCGTCCATTGTTTTGAAGGTTTCGAGAGCGATCGTAAATTCATGTCAATTCTTCAATTCCCTGTTCCCAGCAGATGTGTAACTCACCAACCCCCGTTGGGGCAAGAGTAGGGAGTAGTGAAAGAGATAGCCACAACAGGGTAACTTATTTTACTAACTCCCGGCTGCCGATTCCCTAATCCTTTTTGTTGACCCAATCTTGAGGCTTTAAGAATACTTCGTATAACTCGGCTTCTGGGGTATTGGGTTCTGGTTGATAGCCGTACTCCCAACGCACTAATGGAGGTAAAGACATCAAAATTGATTCCGTGCGTCCGTTGGTTTGCAGTCCGAAAATTGTGCCGCGATCGTAAACTAAATTGAATTCAACGTAGCGTCCGCGCCGATATAATTGAAAATTGCGTTGGCGATCGCCATACTCCATTGACTGCCGCCGCTGGACAATTGGCGTGTAAGCAGGTAAAAAAGCTCTACCACAATCCTGCACAAATGCAAATAATTCCTCCCAACTGCGGGTTTGTGGTCTGCCAACGCCATCGCTGTAGTTTGCCGCTACTCCTTTGGCGTCGGGGCCTTTATAAAGCTCACCTTCACCGTCCTGATAGTCAAAAAATATCCCACCCACGCCCCGCGTTTCTTGGCGATGTTTGAGATAAAAATACTCGTCGCACCAGGGTTTAAACACTGGATAATATTCAGAATGGTGTTTTTCACAAGCTTGCTTTAATGTCAAGTGAAAATGCGCTACATCTTCAACAAATGGATAGTAAGGCGTTAAATCGATGCCACCGCCAAACCACCAAACCGGGCCAGCTTCAAAGTAGCGGTAGTTGAGATGAACAGTTGGCACGTAAGGATTGCGCGGATGCAATACCATTGAAGTTCCAGTGGCATAAAACTGATGTCCATTGGCCTCTGGACGTTGTGCCAAAATTGAAGGCGGTAAGTGAGAACCCCAGACTTCCGAAAAGTTAACTCCACCTTGCTCGAATATCCCACCATCGCGGATGACGCGGGATCTACCACCGCCTCCTTCTGGTCGTTTCCATGCATCCTCTTGAAAGTTGGCAACTCCATCTAAAAGTTGCAAACCCTGACAAATTTCGTCTTGCAACTGTCGCATCAACTGGCTTACCCTAGCCTTGGCATCAACTGGGGGGAGAGGTTTGGATTGAGTTACTGGAGCAGTTAAAGTAGTTTTCATAGTGGTTTTATCTGGGAATAACTGGGCTGGGGATAGCGTTAATTGTTGATTGTTGAATGGTGACTGGATCTCAAGAATTTACTGCTCTAACACAGGCAAAAACTTGCGAATTAATCCGATGATTACTTCTGGTACTTCCAGTTCTGGATTCAAACCGACATCTTCTAGTTCTATAAATGCTTTAATGGCTTGGGGATTGAGATTCGCAAGGCGACGGCCTACGTCGGGGCCTGTAAACTTTGCTTGGCTTCCCCAAATAAAGATGGTAGGTGTTGTTAATTTTGGAATGTATTCTGATAGATCGAAGGATGAGTTACCTTGTAAAAATGATAGGGCGGCATACTCGGCATTTGGCTGCTCTGCCGATCGCACGAAAGCTTCTACAATTTCGGGAGAAAGACGATTGGGTCGAGCAAACACTCGCTCAAAAAAATCACGAATGCCAAAATTGCTGACTTGGCCTGTGTAAAGAACGCGATCGAGAATAGGAAGACTGGCAATTTGAGCAAAAAAGCTATTGCTGTAGTATTGCCTAAAATCTTTGATACCTGAGGGAAGCGTCAGAATAAGTGATTTAAACAGGTCGGGACGTTGGACTGCTGCTCGGATCGTAAATGCTCCTGTTAACGAAGAAGCAATTATTGTTACCGGAGGTTGGCACGTCTGCTCGATGAACTCAATCAACATCGTGATGTAGTCGTTTGGCAGATAAGTTTGTTCGAGACGATCCGATCGCCCCCAGCCAATTAAGTCGGGGGCCAAAACTCTATAATCTCCTGCAAATGCTGGATACACCTTCGACCAAGCGTAGGCAGATGCTCCGCCTCCAATACCGTGGAAAAATATCAAAGTTTCCCGTTCGGATACCGTATCGCCCATTCCATCGGTTGCCCAAAGTT
Source organism: Nostoc linckia z4 (assembly GCF_002608075.1). Taxonomy (GTDB): domain Bacteria; phylum Cyanobacteriota; class Cyanobacteriia; order Cyanobacteriales; family Nostocaceae; genus Nostoc; species Nostoc linckia. The sequence continues at coordinate 43,781 of NZ_LAHA01000071.1, read as the reverse complement.
CACCTTGGTTAGTGTAATAAGCCATCTTTCCCAAGCTAATTAAAACAGAGCGTTGAACAAAACCGAGTGGAATGAACATGATAAATTCCTCCTCTACAGGAATGATATGAAATCGAAACTTGTTGACTGTTGACTGGGGTAAAGGGCATGGGGCATTGGGCATTGGGCATTGGGCATGGGGAAAAGGGGAAAGATTAAATTTATCCCTTTTCCCTTTTCCCTTTTCCCTTTTCCCTTTAACCTTTTCCCCTGCCTCAAGAGCCAGACTTCAAAAGATGTGGTGAGAAATCCGGCATCAGTCATCAGTCAACGTTTTTAACCCCGCTGGACTGTTTGGAAAATTTCCGCCAAAATCTCTGTAGCTCCCTGTTGGCGCAAGTTATGAGCTAATTTGATACCTAAATTTTCGGCTTCGCTAGCAGTGCCGATAACTGAATCTTTGACTAGACGTTTGCCATCTACGCTGGCTACTAACCCTGTTAATGTTAATTTATTTTCAGTTAACTGCGTATTAACACCGATTGGTACTTGACAACCGCCTTCTAGTTCTCGTAGGAATGCACGTTCGGCTAAAACGCGATCGCGGGTGGGGATGTGTTCGATGGCTTTGAGTAATGACAGCACTTGTAAATCGTCAGCACGGCATTCTATTCCTAATGCTCCCTGGCCGACGGCATACAAAGAAAGTTCGGTGGGTAGAATTTGATGAATGCGATCGCTCATATCCAATCGCTGCAAACCTGCGGCGGCCAAAATCAGCGCATCGTATTCTCCATTATCCAGCTTTGCTAAGCGGGTATTTAAATTGCCGCGCACGTCCTTAAAAGTAAAGTGGGGGAAGTGGTGACGCAATTGTGCGAGGCGACGTAGAGAAGAAGTACCGATGACTGCGCCTTCTGGCAATGTATCGATTTGCTTATCTTTGTGGTTTTCATGCACCACTAAAGCATCTGCGGGGTTTTCCCGTTCTGTTACTGCTGCTAAAGTCAACCCCTGTGGCAAACAAGTAGGTAAATCCTTGAGAGAGTGAACTGCAAAGTCAATTTCCTGGTTGAGCATTCCCAATTCTAATTCTTTGGTGAATAGTCCTTTATCGCCAATCTTGGCTAATGCCACATCCAAGATGTTATCTCCTTGGGTGGACATGGTGTGGACTTCAAAGGAAATATCGGGAAACTGCTTTTGCAGTTGTTCTCGAACCCAGTAAGTTTGCACCAGTGCGAGTTGGCTTTTACGAGAACCGATGCGGATGGTGCGGTGGGGACTGGCAATATGAGATGAAGCGGGTTGAACTGAAGTCATACCTTTGAGTTGAAATTTTTTGAGGAATTATATTGAGGAGTAGCTGAGTTGTTTGACTGTCTCAAAAAAGAAAGCAACATTCTCTTCGGGAGTGTTCTGTAAAATTCCATGACCGAGATTGAGAATGTGCTTTTGGTTCCCGGCTTTGCGGATGGTGTCGAGAATGCGCTGGCGGATCAGTTCTTGAGGGCCAAACAATACGCAGGGATCGATATTTCCTTGGACTCCAATATTTGGGCCGAGTCGCTGGCGCGCTACTGCCATATCTACAGTCCAGTCTACGCTGATGATATCAACACCGGATTGCGCCATTAACTCTAGGATACCGGCACTGTTGTGGATATATAAAATCAAGGGGGTGTCGGGGTGAGTTGCTTTTACCTGTTGCACTACCCGTTGCAGGTAAGGTAGAGAAAAGGTTTGGAAATCTTCAGGGCTGAGTTGTCCCGCCCAAGAGTCAAACAGTTGTATGACTTGGGCCCCGGCATTAATTTGGTAGCGGGCGTAAACTGCGATCGCATCTGCCAGTTTCCCTAAAAATTGATGCAGCATTCCTGGTTGACAGAAAGCCATTTTCTTGATGATGGCGTAATCTTTGGAACTTTTGCCTTCAATTGCATAGGCAGCTAACGTCCAAGGCGCACCCACAAAGCCCAAAACCGTAGCTTGAGTGTTCACTTCTTGGCGTAACGTCGTCAGGATTTGCCGCACGAAGGGTAAAGAAGCTTCAGGATCGAGGGCAGTCAGGGCATCAATTTGTGCTTGGCTGCGGATTGGACGGTCGAATACTGGCCCTTTACTTTCGATAATATCAAAGGAGATACCCATACCAGGCAACGGTGTGAGGATATCGGAAAACATAATCACCCCATCTGGTTGGAAGGCGCGGAAAGGTTGCAGCGAAATTTCCACAGCCAAGTCAGGATTCTCAGAGCGATCGCGGAAGGAAGGATACTTTTGACGCAAGTCTCGATAAACTTTCATGTAGCGACCTGCTTGGCGCATCACCCATACCGGAGGGCGATCGAGTACCTCACCCCGCGCAGCTTGCAGTAATGTATAATTTCCCATGTATGTCTCCCTAGATTGAATAATTTGGGCGTTGCATAAACGCAGGATGAATTGAGATTGTTCGTTTAATACGGTTCAGTTAAGGCTCAAATTTTTGGCGTTGCTCCCATTGCGGGATGATTTGAGAATTTGCATCAAGACATAATCCCCCCATCCCCGTGTCCCCTTGTCCCCCCATCCCCCCATCCCCCCATCAGCCATTATTCAGCAACGCCGTTAAATCCTCTTCCCTCCGAACAGAAGGTTGAATTAAATTTCCATTGGAGTGGTTTAATTGGTTTCCATCGGGTTTCATTCCCCATCCCATAGCGAAACATTTTTGACGAAGTTTGCGATAAGCAATGGATAAGTTATCGCAAGGGATGTGAACTTCATCTGACAATTTATCGGGGACTGACATTGGGTATTCAGACTCCACCACACCCTTATCTTCCATGACAACTTTGTAAGCTGCCCGTTGGAATATGCCATTTGCCCAAGGGAAAGTTAAAAAACTGCGAAACTGAATTCGCTTGGTAATGGTGGTGCGATCGTCAACAGGAACGTGGACGGTAAAATTAATCAGTTTGCCACGACCAAAGTCCACCACTAACCGTGTGATATTAGGCATATAAAAGCCCAAAGTTACTTTGACGTTGGCTTGCAATGGGCGAAAAACAACGGCGAAAATATCTTTTGCTTTGGTGTAATCTCTAACATTAACTTTGAGGTGAGCTTCCCATTCGCCTATATTCAACTCGTAGTCTTCCATTTTTTGCTCTAATGCAAACCCATTGCCGAAGGATTTGGAATGAATAATAGATACGTGGGACATATCCATATCATTCTCTAGGGTACGGGTGTAGTGAGCGTTAAGTTCGTATTCAAAGAAAATTCTTTGTAGCCTTTGGTCGGAAAATTCTGGCAAGGGTGGAATTGGCGGGCGTTCTTTTTCTGGTAAGTCCCCATAAAATAGCCAGATAAAACCGTATTTTTCCTGTATTGGATAGCTGTCTACGCGGGCATTCTTGGGAATAGGGACTCCGGGTTGATTAGCAGGAATTTCAATACATTTTCCATCTGCTTGAAACTTCCAAGCATGATAAGGGCAATGAATACAATCATCTTTGACCCAACCGAGAGACAAGGCAGCACCACGATGGGGACACCGGTCTTCGAGGGCTATTAGTTGTCCTTGAGCATTACGGTAGAAGACAAATTTCTGATTAAATATCCGGACTTGTTTGGGCTTTTTGGTAACGGCTGCGCTAAACTCACAAGCGTACCAGAAATTTTTTAACATGCTTGCTTCCTGCTATTCCTGTTGAGAGTAATACTTCCAAGTAAAAAATATTTCATTGCTATTGTTGACCCTTCGACTTCGCTCAGGGTCAAGGCTGAGCGGAGTCGAAGCCTTGACTGTTGACTGTTGACGGTTCACAGTTAACAGTCAACAGTCAACATCCAACGCTTTAACCCAAATAATTTATTTTTTGGACTTCCCTAAAACCTTCTTAAGTTACGCTTTGAGCAATAACTTCTTCGACTTTTGTATGGACTTCAATACTTTCAAGTCTCATTTGAGCAACATTGATGTTTTTCACTGCCATCTCTAGAGTGCTGATTGATAAAGAGGATGTTTGAGACACAAAATTAGATTGCACCTCTTTGGTATCGAGATTAAACAGCACTTGTAGAACCTGGAGGACAAGGCGTTGAGTTTCTACATCGCGCTGTGTCCGCAATTGCACCATTGGTTCGTGGAGAATTTTGTTGATAATCCTCAGAGTTAGGGCTTCCACAGCTTCTTGATGTTTTTTCGCAAAATCAGACCCCATACGAGAAAAAGCTTTTTCTAATTCTTGTTCGCGAATTTTTTCCATTTTTTCTCGTAAACAGCTAATAATAGAAACAGTTTCTCGCGATCGCAACCAAGTTTGAAATGCCTCTAAATCCTCGTGGATTAATGCTTGCGCCTCTATTGCCATTTGACGGCGGCTTTCTTGATTCTGGGCAACGACGGTTTTTAAATCATCAACATTAAACACCTGTACGTGGGGTAATTCATTAACGTCTGCATCAACGTTACGAGGTACTGAAATATCAAACAGCATCAAAGGCTGTTGTGGTTGCAATGCACCTTGGAGTTTAGCTTTGTCCAGTAAGGGTTCAACTGAAGCAGTACTGGTAAAAACTAAGTCGGAAGCTGCCACTAATGACATTAATTCAGCCAGGGGATAATATTGCACTCCCGCATCACTAAATTGACTGGCCAATTCCCTAGCGCGTTGCATGGAACGATTGACAATGGAAATTTGAGTCGCCCCTTTAGCAATGAGATGTTGCACCAGTCGCCGAGCCATGTTGCCAGCACCGACAATTGTGACTCGGCAAGTTGATAGCTTTTCGACTTTGATTTGGGCTAATTCCACTGCCGCAGAACTGACCGAAACCGCACCCGTACCAATTGATGTCTGCGTTCTCACCCGCTTGGCAGCGGTGACGGCTTGCTTGAACAACTGATTGAGGATGCGTCCGGAACCGTCGTTGTATTGCTGAACCAATTGGTAGGCGTGTTTTACTTGAGCGAGAATTTGTCCTTCTCCCAACACCAAGCTATCTAAGCCGGAAGCAACTTGCATTAAATGTTTAACGGCATCTTGCTGTAACAAAGTAAACAAATATTGATCCAAGTCCGCAAAGGGCAGTTTACTATACTCGCAAAGAAACTCAGTCACCTCAGCAGCTGCCCGGTCTATCTTGTTGACAACTACGTAAATTTCTAGCCGATTACAAGTGCTAAGAATGGCAGCTTCTTCTATGTGAGAGTATTTACACAGCTGGGCAATGGCGCTTTCAATTCGTTCTTCTGGAATACTCAGTTTTTCACGAATTTCCACTGGAGCTGTTTTGTGACTAAGACCTACAAGTGCGATATTCATGTTTCCTCCTTTGAAGTTTGTCCTCTTTTAAGAAACATGGGGAGTGGGGAGTAGGCAGTGTGGGAAGAAAGTATTTATTTCATTGTTAGCGGGTGATGTGTCAGGGAAAACGCATCTAAATTTTTCAAAAAGTATGTTGACAAAAAGCGAAACATATATTCCAAATCAAAGAATCGAATTTCTCGCCATCGCTTTTTAAAATTTCTCCCTTGTCCCCGCGTCCCCTTGTCCCTACATCAGCTTCGATAATCAATCTTTGAGGAGATATGGCATAAGTTATACTGCGATCGCAGACTTAGCAACATCCTCTATGAATTGGTGGGTGATGTGTTCGTATTCAAAAAAGCCAGAATTAAATATTCCTTTGGGGTCGTACTTGCTTTTGATTTCATTAACTTCCGGCCAGTAATCGCCAAATTGGCTTTGCCACTGTTGAATAGTAAAATCTATCCAGCAAGTTAAATATCTTTTTCCACCCATTTCTAAACTCAGGTTGCTGAGTTTTTTCAATTCAGCCAAAATGGGTTGCACTTGCGATTTGGGAATGCTGGGATAAATTCCAAAACCAACAATCAATTCTTCCTCTTGCGGTAAACGAAACATGGGCTTGGTGTTATTGCGATTTACCAAGCAAAAACAACCCATTTGCGTTTTACTAATATCGAGGAAAGTCGGTAACTTTTTCAGAGTGGTTTCAATGTAATCTTTAGCAGATGAAGCAGCAAGAAAAACATCCATCCAAGGGTGGGCAATTTCTTTACTATCTACTTGAATCATGGGTTCGATGAATTGTGCAAATCCCAAATCTTCAGTATGAATATGACGGTAAAAATTTAAGCCAGCAAGGATTTGTTTGTCGTCAATTTCCTCAAGAGAATTGGCTTCAACAGTAATCCGCAAAGTATAAAACCATTGAATCAAAGGTTGGATGAATCCCGTAGCTCTAGATATTCCTTGCAAACAGGGAACTGGAAAAGATACGAGATGATCGATTCTTTGTTCGGTTACTAAAATCCGTTTGTCATGCAAAAGAGCATCTAAATCATCATAGAACAGCAAATACGTGCGGGTTTGGGAAGGGTAAACTCTCAGTTTGTGCTGAACTTGGGTAATAATTCCAAACTGATTGTAACCGCAAAGTACGTGATTAAAAAGTTCGCTATTTTCTTCAGGCGTACACCAAACAATGTCGCCTTCTGCTGTTACAACTTCTACACCAAGACAATTATCAGCTTGATTTCCGTAAAGAAAAGAGGCTGCGCCTATACCACCCGCAGAATGAGTTCCTCCTAAAGAAACACCAAAATAATTGGTTAATACGGGAGGAACTAAACCATCAGGAACACAAGCATCAACTACTTGATTCCAAGAAGTTCCTGCATCAGCTTTAAACCAAAGTTGGTCTTTTTGAATATCTCGAATTCCATCGAGATTTTTCATATTTAAAACGATTCCATCTTGGTTTAAAGACTGACCGCCCAAGGAATGTCCCGCAGCCCGTGAAGAAATTACTAATCCTTTTGCACTGGCATATTTAACAGTTTGGGCAATATCGCGAGCATTTTTCGGAGTCACTACAACTTGGGGAGATTTTTGGTAGATACCACCGAAATCTTGGGAAACTTCTGTCAAAAGTTCTAAACTATCGCTGACTTCACCTGCAATCAAACACTTGAGGTCTTGAACGATGCCATTCATAAAAGTTACGATCCTTTAGAAAGAGATGTTTTTAAAAGATTCATCCCAATCTGCAAGATTTTAGGAGTCAAGCGAATCAAATCTAAAATATGAGAGAAGAAACTTGGTGTTTCCTGTGGTTTTAATTCTAGTTCTTTGGCAGGTCTTTCATACTTGAACATACAAACGCAATCACCATCTGCCTGCTTGCTAATAATTGCAGCTTTCATCCCAGGAAATGCTTGCCTGGTTGCTTCTTGTTCCATCTCACAAATTACTCGACAAGGGCTTTCAAGTCCATATTCTTTGGCAATTGAAAGCACTGGACAAACTCGTTGAATTTCTAACGCCGCATCTTTTCCATTTTGGGAAATATCTACGACTTGCATGTTGAAACCCATAATCCGAAAGATGGGAATTGCATCGGTAAAGCCTTTGGCTATGGTGGTATTGTCAATGAAAGCACCCATGAACGCCTTTTGATGAGCGGGGTAGGCTAACATCATTTGTTCAAAAGCTGCATCTTCTCCAATTTCATCTGCCAGCTTTTTGTAAGCTGCAAATCGATTCCTAAACATATTTACTGCTTTTGAGGAATCCATTTGCATTACGTCGTTCATGGTAATGTCGCCAATACCGATTACGTTATCCATTGGCAGTTCTCCGCATTAGTTACTGATTTAAATGATATGAAAAAACAAGGTAATCAACGGTCGATCGCTGCTATATTTGAAACAGCGATCGCCATCACTGACAGTTAACTATCAACAGTTAACAACCAATAATCAAAAGATACGCAAAGCCTCAACCCTGTTGGCAGTTTAGCATGTCTTTAATGATTCAGGAGTAGCGTGAATCGAACTCCATAAATAAAGTAAAACGATGGTTAAAGTTAGGTATCTACTAATAAACATGCACAGAAATACAATGTCAATTTCCTGCAATTCTTCAATGGAAAACTGAACTTGCAATAATTTGCTAATTTCAGCTTTAAATTTGGCGAATTCACTTGAATTAGACCAGCGAAACGTTCTGTTAATTTTTAGCAAAAAACTTGTCGGCAATTTTTCCATAAACACCTTGTTACTTCCTGTTTAGAGGCTGTCTCTAAAGAAATTTAAAGAGTAAAAGTTAGGCGCTTCTCATACCATTTCACTCAATTTTTGATACAAATTACTTTTTAGCTTCACAGCTTGTGATATCAAATCGCCGTGGAAACTAAGCCTTTTAAATTGCACAGTTGAGTTGTTCATGAACTTGGCTGACTGCTGACAGTTAACTGTTAACCGTCAACAGCGAACAGCCAACACTAAAAATGTGCAATTTAAATGTGTGACATTTTAGTATTATCTGTATCAATCTTCAGTGAAACGGTATTAGGATTTAGTAGCCAACATTTTTTATCGGCTGCTGTTGAGTGTCTTTACACCCACTCTTGGGGATTTCTTAGTACCTGTAAAAGTTTTGCTTCTTCGCTATCAGCGGCGGGTTGGTCGTTATAGTTCCAAAAAGCTTCTCCAGGCATACAATTAAGGACACTTTGGGTACTAACAATACCGCTTGTTAATCCGAATCGTACACCTCTATCATGTAATAGGATAAATTCGGCATAACGTCCGCGTCTGATACGCTGCCAATATTTATGCTGTTCTGTAAACTCCATATCCTGGCGTTGTTTGACAATAGGAAAATATGCAGGGATAAAAGCTTCAGAAGAAGTTTTTACAAAGGAAAGTAGGGTTTCAACATCGGAGTGTTGTAAATTGTCAAAGAAAATTCCACCCACACCTCTGCACTCACCGCGATGAGGTAGATAAAAGTATTCATCACACCACTTTTTCAAGCGTGGATAAAGTTCTGGGTCATGTTGGTCGCAAGCTGCTTTATGTAATTGATGAAAATGAACTGCGTCTTCTTCAAATAAGTAAATTGGTGTTAAATCACCACCACCACCAAACCACCAAGAACCAGGTTCAGTTCCATCACCCAACTGAAAGTAGCGATAGTTAACGTGTGCTGTAGGCACCATTGGATTAAATGCGTTAATCACAACACTGGTGCTGGTAGCAAAGAAAGAAGTACCTTTTGCATCTGGCGCTATGGTTGCAGGGTCAGCCATCACAACATCCGATCCTTGGAAGGTGACACCAGGAGGTAATTCACCTTGCATTGACACGTAGTTGATGCCTACTTTTTCAAATACATTGCCGCTGCGTAGGGACTTGTCGATATAGATAGCACCATCATTGTTTTCACCTTGTACCCATTGACCGATTTCATTTCTTGTCCACTGTTGTTCGTGAAGCTTAGTTCCATCTATTTCCTCAATAGCTTCGCAAACATTATGAAACATATCTAACAAAAAACTTTCAACTCTTTTACTAACCGGTGGTTGCTTGACTGCTGGGTTTTCAAGAATTTGAACCATGACAAGTGACCTCGTTGTGACTAAATAATTATTTGCGAAAAGGAAATTTTGGAATCTATAAAAATTGGAAGTTACTTCTCAAGTTTTCATCTTGAGGTTTCATCGATTAAGTATGTTTGCTTTGTAGCAAAAGTCTCGCCAGTAAAGAGCTAGCTTTGTGCGTTCATTACTTTAATTTTTCGCAGCAGCTAAATCTTTTCATTATTTATTCTTTTTCTTCAGCTAAGTTTTTACTAGTGAAGATCTGGAATTTTAGGAAAATTATAAAAAAATTATTAAAAAGTAACTGACTGGTTTGAGAAGAAAAACAGCATAACTTCAATGAGGTTAACTAGTTACACTCCTAGTCAGTGTTTACCACAGTTTTTACTTAACTAAACAATAAGTTATTTTTAGCTGATTTTTAACCTCAACATAATTAATATCTCCATCTTTAGATAGAAGACAAAATATTGTTATGAATGATTAAGCTTTATACCAATTATTTTCTTTTCTTCAATATTTAGTAGATTACAGAAAATAAAATATACAATTATCAATAATTGATAATCATTTTCACAGACCAGGAGGTGTTGACTGTTGACTGTAGTCAAATAACAGCCTGGGCAGCAAAATTTGATAAATTATTTAGAACTGCTGTAGTATTAAAATTATTCAGGCGTGGGATTTAATTATTTAGATACTGTTAAATATAAAAATAGCGATCGCCACTTCTGAAACAAACATACATTCATAAGTCGCCCTTGTTATGGCTTCTTGTTTTACTATAAATAATTGCTCAAAAATTACATTGATTACGGGTACTTTTTCGAGATGGAATATTGCCAACTCGCTTGAGGGAATAGCCTAAATCATTTAACTTGACACGAATTGTTTCTAAAGTTGGTAATTCTTCCTGATTATAACCAAACTTCTCAATTAATTGATGTCTCACTTGGGCAGCAGAAAGACGTTTAGACAAAGTTTTGCTTTTAGAACCTGCGTCTATCTGGCTTTGTAAATCCACCAATTTTTTGATATCTTCTAAAAGATTTGGCAGTTTTATTTCTGCTTTATAACGGCCTCTACTGCGATAATTATCTACACAAGTGATATTAGTAGTTAATTCTTTAATACCTTTACTAATAGTTACACGATTCCAACCCAATTCTCGTTCTGCTAGAGACTGTCCTCCATGTCCTAATGCCATAACTGTTTGTGCCATAAATTTACGTTTTTCTGCACCTTTTAATTGCTGTGCGGTTTCCTTCAACAACTTTTTTAGTGAATCTGTTAATTCTACTGGCATCTGTGTTCATCCAAAAATTCAATCATCATTGAATTTACTATCAAAAGCGAAGAAGACGCTAGGAAAGGCAGCCTATTTTTACTTGAGTGATAATGATTATTATTATTTTTTAGTATATTTTATTTTCTGGAAGCTTTATAAAAATACATGTAGTCTTATCGCTATTCAATAACTTTTTCCTTAACTTCACTAGTCTTTACTGGTGAAATTTTTCAGAAAACTTACTCTAGATTGCAAAGCGCTTTTGAATTTTCGTTTTTTGAAGCTGGATGTATAAGGAGAACCAAGAGGCATATGCGGTAATAAAAGGTACTATGCCGAAAGTGCTTAAGTTTCGGTTCAAAGCGTTGTGTGCACAATATGGATTAAAGATGAGTGAAGTATTACAAGTCTTAATCAGCGAATGGGTACAGGCTGATGGGCCAACTTCTTCTTTCATGACTGACACCTTGGATGAGAACCGAGACAATATCACAGATGTTAAGGCATATATTCCTTCCTTCCTAAAGACGCGATTTAAAGTTCTTTGTGCTCAAAGAGAGGTTATGCAACGCTTTATCCTCTACAACCTTATTCGTGAATGGGTCGAAAGAACCCATGAGAGCAACTTGCCATGAATCTATTGTTCCGTTCAACTAACATCGACAAACCTAACAACAGTAACGAATCCACTCTCAAGAGCAGTAATCCCTTTATCCAACTAATATTTGACACAGACCAAGTATCGCAGACTCGCAAACTTCTAGATAGAGCTATAGTATCTGCTGCCAAAGATACATTATCAAACTGCAAGCCACCCGCCTTAACTCCCTCTCGCTGGATCTGGCAACTCGCCGCTTCCTACCATTTAACTCATTCCACTGAGGTATTAATGGAAGAAGCAGCTGGGCGTTTTGCTCGATTGGGACGCTGGAGTTTAGCACAGTGGGCCGCACACAAAGCCCATGAAGAACAAGGTCACGATCGCCTCGCCTTGCTTGATATTCAGTCAATGGGATATGATGCACAAGCCGTAGTCAAAGCACTGGTTCCTCCAAATGCGATTGCTTTGCTAGATTTGTTCACTCGCAGCGTGCAAACAGCAGATCCAATTGGTTGTGTTGGATATTGTTATACGATGGAACGTCTAGCAATGAATATCAAAGCAGAGCATATCCAACTAGTGGAAGCAATACTACCACCTCATACGGATGCTACTCGTTGTTTGCGGATGCACAGTTGTTTGGGTAGTGACGTAAACCATGTGGAGGAAACACTTAAAATAGCCGCAACACTAACTTCAGAAGAGCGCACAAACATAACTGTTGCCTGCTATGAAACTGCATTGTTGTACTTTAGCTCGCTGAATGAAAATTACATCTTAGAAGTGGAATTACAACAGGTATTGAATCAGTTGAAGTTACAGACTAGAGAAGTGTTGACTGTTGACTGTTGACTGTGAACTGTCAACAGAAAAATGCTCAGAGCAGCTTACCAATTTTGGATTAAAAGCTTTTGCTAGAAAGCTGTGCCAAAAGATTAATTTGTTTAACCAATTCTTAATCACACACTTGAAATAATCTGAGGAAAATACAATGAACATCGCAATTGCAAGCGTTGGGCAGCAACTTTTGATTTGGCAATTTTTCGTATACTTCTTGAAGTACGACATCGAGACTTGGTTTCAAATTTACAATGACGATGAAATTGAACTAGAAGACTTTCTCAAAAATCAATTCGGCCAAGGAATATTTTTTAATATCCCTGCTTCTTTCTAAGTAAACAGGACTTACGCAAGTGTCACAAAAAATAAAAGCTTTTTGCTTGTAGTAAGCGGCTCCAGCCCTTATTTTGTTCGCGTAGCGTCTCGAAGAGAGGACTAAAGTCCTTACTACAAACTTAAAATAATATGCCAGTTGCGTAAGTCCTAGTAAATAGCAATCCTATTTCAGTTGGCAAACATATCGGTGTTGACTGTTCACTGTTCACTGTCAACGGTTAACAGTCAACAACCTAACATGTAATATTTCACAAATTATTTAGGATTGCTATATGTACTACTTTATTTTATTTGAAATCCTCACCAAAATACTAGATTTTAATGTGATATTTACAGCTTTTTAACCTTTTATTAGACAACGATAGTTATATTGCGATCGGTAAGTTTTACCAAATTTCTGTAACTTTAACAGAAACAATTGTAGTTTGTTGAAATAAATAGTAACAAATGAAGAAGTCTCAATTTTTCAGGGCTATTCTACCCATTGCTTTACCAGCAGCGATATTTTTTACTCTGCTGAATTATCTACAAAAGCCACTAGTTGCCCAAACTTCAAGCGTTCATTTAAGAATGGGTAATCCTAGTAATGCTGGGACTAGTTACAGCAATCTTTTATTAAGCAAATCTCAGTACGCAGTTTCTTATAATTGCTATAGAGGTACATCTAATTGGGTGAGTTGGCAATTGAACGCATCATGGCTAGGAAGCGCACCTCGCCAAGATGATTTTCGTCCTGATACTACATTACCTGCAAGCTGTTATCGAGTCAGTTCTTCTGATTACACTGGTAGCGGTTTTGATAGAGGACACATGACTGCTTCAGCAGATAGGACAAATACAGTTACCAATAACTCTGCTACTTTCTTAATGACGAATATAATTCCTCAGTCACCCGATAATAATCAAGGGCCTTGGGCTGCGCTAGAAAATTATTCTAGAGACTTAGTAAACCAAGGGAAAGAACTTTATATTATTTCGGGTTCCTATGGAACTGGTGGAACTGGGTCGAATGGAACAAGAAGCACAATTGCTAATGGTAATGTTACAGTTCCAGCCAGAACTTGGAAGGTGATTGTAGTATTAAATTCACCAAATTCTGACGCTAGTAACGTTACTACTAACACAAGAGTAATTGCTGTCAACATGCCTAACACACAAGGTATCAGAAACGTGGATTGGAGAAACTACAGAGTCAGTGTTGATTCTATTGAAACAAACACTGGTTACAATTTGCTTTCTAATGTCTCTACATCTGTTCAAAATACCATTGAAGCTAGAGTTGACAATTTGTAAGAATATTAGGAATTCGATTTGGTTTTGAGAAAAAATCTAAGTATCTGTAGTGGCGTGACCGGGCTAAAATAGTGCATTAAGAAACTCTTGTGGGGTGGGCATCCTGCCCGCCCGGAGGGGTGAGGATACCCATCCCACAATAAAATTTATTGCAACATTTTAGTTTTGTCACGCCACTACTGGCTAATAATTTTTGGCTTAGGTTTCTACAACTTTTGTCGAAATTCCCACTAAGTCCCCAGATGCAGTTTTACCAACAATATAGACATCAATATTTATCGTACCTATGCGATAAACTTTGATATCAGTGAGGTTATCTTTTAATGTTTTGACAAGCGATTGAAATTTTGATACATTTTGTTTTTGGATTTCATCTTGCCATTCTTTTTCTTGGGCACAATTGCGAAAAAAATCATCTAGTTCTACTTCTTCAACTGATGTTTGTTGAGGATGCTCTGTTAATTGTAGAATTTTTTGATTTGTCAAAGGTGTTTGAGCTTGATTAGACCACAAAAAAACTTCAAAAGGATATTCTGATTCACTCATCATGAGTAAATTATCTGAGGCTTGTTTGAGCTTTTTAGTAATTGGCTGATTCATAAAAATTATTGGTATACGATATCTTAAATTTAATATTATTTTCAACAATATAACTATCATTATCTTACCATATTTGCAGAGTTATAATTACCTCTAAAAAGATAGATTTATATCTGAATAACTCTGTGGAAATATCAGATTTTAACGAAAGATTTACTAAAAGATAGAGAAAGGTCGGAAAAGTGCGATCGCTCTATTGATAAATTTCATAAGTAATATCAATTAACAATTATTTTCGCCTCATCCATTTGGATGAAAAATTACTTTATTACCTGGTTTGAACAATCACCCCAACAAAAATCCGAAACTGGCAACATGGCTATTGTATATAAATATCTACCCATTTTTATTTGCAGCAAATGAATACTAAAGCTAAATTATTGACTCTTACCACCCTAACTTTTGCTCTTTCATCGGTAACTGTGGGAACAGTCATCGCACAGACAAAACTAACTGAGCAATCTAAATTGTTCGCCAATGGTATTGGACAGGTAAGAGTTGGAATGACAGTTTCTCAAGCCAGCAAAGCTGCTGGTACTCCCTTAGTTGGTGAAACTCCAAATAAATATTGCTACTACCTAAAGCCGGAATCTAAACCGAAAAATGTTGGATTTATGGTGACAGAAGGACGTATTTCCAGGGTGGATGTCTGGAGAGATAGTAAAATTACTACCTTCAAAGGTGCAAAAATTGGTGATACTGAAGCGCGGATTAAATCTTTGTATCCAGGACAAATTCAAGTTACTCCTCATAAATATGTCCAAGGCGGTCATTACCTAATATTTGTACCAAAAGAACAAGCCGATGAAAATTATCGTGTAGTATTTGAGACTGATGGTAAGCGTGTAACTCAGTTTCGCTCAGGTAAACTACCAGAGGTTGAATATGTGGAGGGATGTAGTTGATTTGAGAGATTGTTAAGCGTTAGGATTTTATTGAACAGAATTCAGAACTCAGGAGTCAGAATTCAGTATGAATTGGAGTCCGACTGGATCGGGACAACGTAATTGGGTCATTACGAGCGATAGCGTACTCCTACACAGAAGCAAGCTACGCACAGCGTCTCGTAGAGAAGTAATCCCCCCTGACGCTGGGATTGCTTCCCTACACTCCGTTTCGGTCGCAATGACAATATCGGCGTTGCGTAAGTCCTATGGATAATGAATATTGCTTTAAAACCTTCGCCCTTGTGGGGGAAACCAGTATTAAATTTTTTCAACGGTTAAAACTCTATCCTTTTATGGGTAGAGTATTCACCAATTCTGAATTCTGACTCCTTTTGATTTTATCTTTCTACTTCATCCACTTCTTTGGGAACTCCCGCAGTTAACACCTCATGTCCATTAGGTGTGACTAACACATCATCTTCAATGCGAATACCAATACCAACCCAACGCGGGTGAGTTTCTGGTTGGTCTTCTGCTAATTTAGTATCTGGAACAATATAAAGTCCTGGTTCCACTGTTAAAATTTGACCTGGTTGTAAAATCTGCGGTTTATCTTCACCATGCTGGTAAACTCCCACATCATGCACATCCAAACCTAACCAATGGCTGGTGCGATGCATATAATATGGTTTGTATTTCTCTTCTTCAATTAACTTGTCAATTTCTCCTTGGAGAATCCCAAGTTCAACTAAACCTTCGGTCAAAACGCGCACTGCTGTATCATGAACTGATTTGAAGGAATTACCTGGTTGCACTTGAGCGATCGCTTGTTTTTGTGCTTCTAAAACAATCTCATATAATGTCTTTTGTTCTGGTGTAAATTTCCCTCCCACAGGAAATGTGCGCGTAATATCTGAGTTGTAATAATCATAGGCACAACCGGCATCAATTAACAGCAATTCTCCATTTTGCATTTGCCGATTATTCTCAATGTAGTGCAATACGCAAGCATTCACACCGGAGGCCACAATGGAAGGATAAGCCGGGCCCATTCCACCCCGCACTCGAAAGATGCGTTCCATTTCCGCCTGAATTTCATATTCATAACGTCCCGGTGCTGCAATTTCTTGGGCGTGATTGTGTGCTTCAATAGCGATCGCTGCTGCTTGGCGCATCAATTCCAACTCAGCTTCACTTTTGATTAGCCTCATGCTGTGGATAATAGTCCCCGTATCTTCAATGGCCACAGGCCCAGTACCGCGTTTGGGATAAGTTTGTAGTAACCGTTGGTAATGCCCTAAGATTGTCTCATTAAAGGCGCGATCGCGTCCCAAGTGATAATAAATGCGATCGGCTTTTTCCAAATACTGGGGTAATTTTTCATCTAATTCCTGAATCGGGTACGCTTCATCAGCACCATAAATTTCCTTTGCTGCATCTATCCCACAGCGATAACCACTCCATACTTCTTTTTCCCGATCCTTTGGTTGAACAAACAGCACAAACCGATGTTCCCCATGATGGGGTGCTAACACTGCAACGGCCTGGGGTTCGTTAAATCCAGTTAAGTAGAAAAAATCACTATCTTGACGATAAACATACTCAACATCGTTGTGCATCACTGCCATTGGCGCACTGCGAAAAATCCCTGTACCATTACCAATTTTTGCCATTAACTGTTCGCGACGTTGCCGATATTCTGTTTGCATAGTTGATGTATTTCTAAAATTATTGTATTTTTTTACACTTTTGATAACTAGAGGATGCACATGATAATGCTTCTCACTAGTAGTTGCCAATCTTAGTTATTTTAGCCAATATTTGTTTCCACTCAAGTTATATAAGCTATTGGGGTTTTAAATTGCATGGTTGCTTGTTAAGTTCGTTGACTGTTGATTATTGATGGTTAACTGTTCGCTATTAACAGTCAATATAATCTCAACTTTTCAAAACAAATGACTGTTAACTGTTCGCTATTAACAGTCAATATAATCTGAACTTTTCAAGACAAATGACTGTTAAATGTTCGCTGTTAACAACGATTATGACCAAAACATAACATGATTTATCTATAAATCATCATATACAAAATGTATTTGTTAATTGTTTGTATAGCACTTGAATTTTTGAAATAAATAATTTAAATAGAAGGCAAAATTGTTTTTAAAGACTGACATTAAGCAAAAAAAAATAGTTATAAAAAAATATGGAAAGCCAGGTAAATGTTCTTTAATTACAGAAAGGTATTAATCAAAAAAGTTAAAAAAAGATAACAACTAATGATAAAAAAACATCATGTTTGGAAAAAGTTCCTCAGACTTGTCTTTGAATACATCTCAATTGGCATCAGAATCTTTCCAAAAATCGCAAGCATTATTAGCATCTAGTCTTGATAATTCAAATCCTCTAAATTCTGGTTCATTTTTTGGCAGTAGCAGTTCTTCCCAACCACAAGAATCTGCGGTGGTGTCAGCAAATCCCAATCCGAATCCATACTTAACCAGTGCAGCGATCGTTCCTGATTTCAACGCTGATGGCAAAACAGACAAAGTTTGGGTTAATACCCAAACAGGTGAAATTATTGTTCGCCTCATGGATGGAGCAAGAATTGTTGAACAGGGTTCCTTAGGTCAATTCGATCTATCGGCCTATGATTACAAAATTGCTGATTTCAATGGTGATAGCAAAACCGACTTTTTATTACGCAACAAAGCAACCGGTGAGAACACCATTGTTTTAATGGATGGAACTAGAGTTGCTAGCGCAGCTTCTTTAACCACCGTCGATCCAGCGTGGACTCCAAATATTGGCGATTTCAATGGCGATCGCAAAACAGATATCTTCTGGCACAATAGCCAAACCGGCGAGAACGCTATTTGGGAAATGGATGGCACAACAGTTGTGAATGCAACTGTTTTAGACACCACTGACCCAGCCTTAACTGCTAGCATTGTTGATTTCGATGCCAACGGTAAGAGTGACATCTTCTGGCGCAATCAGACAACTGGCGAAAACAGCGTTTGGTTTATGGATGGTGCCCAAAAGACTGAGTTTAGCCTGCAATCACAAGACGCAGCTTGGACTTATCAACTTGGCGATTTCAACGGCGACTTAACCACCGACTTGCTGTGGAGAAACACTCAAACAGGTGAAAGTAAAGTTTGGGTGATGAGAGGCATCGTAGTTACAGAAGGTGCTTTGGGAACATACGATTCATCTTGGAATTCTCAAATCGGTGATTTCAACGGTGATGGTAAGACCGATATCTTCTGGCGCAATACAACCACAGGTGAGAACACAGCTTGGTTAATGGATGGTACAAACATTGCAACTCAAGCCTTCCTCCCAAGCAATAGTGCAGCTCTGACACCATCCCTTGGCGATTTCAACGGTGATGGCAAGACTGACATCTACTGGCGCGACCAAACAGCAGGTGCAGACAACATTTGGACTATCGATGGTACAACCGCCGTCGAAACTCCCATCGGTGAAGCAGATAGACTGACCCCAGAGTGGTATACCTTCTAAAATTAGAATTCAGAATTCAGAATTCAGAATTCAGAATTCAGAATTCAGGAGTTAGGAGTGGAGAGTGAGGAGTTAGGAGTTATTATTGTCCCTCATCCGCCTTATCTCCCCAATCCCCAATCCCTGCTCATTAAAATTTGTAACTCAAAACCTGAATTACGCTGCTTTCCGGTAAATCTTTAGGATTAATGGAAATAGTATCTGAACTGCTGCGTCGGACTGTTACTCCTTGCATTAAGGTTAGGAAATCATCGAGTGGCGAAATGTCGCACGCAGCAGCATCGGCGGCTTGTGTCCGGTAATGGGTAGGAATCACTAACTTGGGATTTAATATTTCAACGGCCTGCTTTGCTTCTTGAGCATTGTAGGCTTTTGCACTGCCGCCTACTGGAATAAATAGCACGTCGGGACGACCCATGAGAATTTTTTGCTCAATGGAAATGGGTGCTGCTGCTCCCCCTAAGTGCAGGATATTTATTCCGCCTTGTTTCCAACTCCAAGCTGTGTTGGAGCCAAACTGCTTACCACCTTTGCGATCGTGGTCTATGGCAACTCCTTGGAACCTAATACCTTTGAATTCGTAAACTCCTGGTTCATAAATTAGTTTTGCATTGGCTGGTAGTGTGTCTACAGCACCTTCATCCAGCAATTGGCTACTAATCAGTACTAAATCAGCTGCTACTTTTGGCACGCGATACCCAGCAGTACAACCGACGGCGCGAAATGGATTGACGAGAATTTTTGCACTGCTACCTTCAAAAAGAAAGCAAGTATGACCCAACCACTTAACTGATAAACCGCTAGATTGTGCGTTAGCCCGCAGGTGGGAACCAAAGGTAGTAACTGAAGCTGTGACCAATCCCGCCCCAGCATAACCCATCAACTGTCGTCGTTTCATTAATTAAGCTCTCGACTGTAACTGTTGGAGAAAGTTTCGCAATAATTGTTTTCCTGATGATGTCAGGACACTTTCTGGATGAAACTGGACGCCCTGAATCTGAGGATAGTTCCGGTGTCGCACTCCCATAATTGTGCCATCGTCAACCCAAGCGGTGATTTCTAGCACATCAGGGCAAGTCTCGCGATCGATGACTAAACTATGATACCTGGTGGCGGTGAGTGGATTTTCTAATCCTTGGAAAACCCCCACCCCAGTGTGAGTCACCAGAGAGGTTTTGCCATGCATCAATTCTGGAGCAGAAACTATTTTACCACCGAACACTTGACCGATACTTTGATGGCCTAAACAAACACCTAAAATTGGCAACTCTTGTCCTAGTTGTTCGATCAACTCTAAGGAAATACCAGCATCTTCTGGACGACCAGGCCCCGGAGAAATAACTATGGCTTTTGGCTTTAATGTCCGAATCTCATCTATGGATATTTTGTCGTTACGAAAAACTTTAATATCAGCTGCCACTGGGAACTCTGCTGCCAATTCCCCCAGATATTGCACCAAATTATATGTAAAACTATCGTAATTATCGATGACTATTAACATAATTAGAGAAAAAATTAGAGATTGGAAGTGACAGATACAAAACTGTCATAACTTGTAAAGTTAGACTAGGGATAAGCTTTCCCACATTTAAGAAATGGCAGTTGACGGTTGACGCTTGATTGTTAACAGTTTGCTTTCAACGAACTTCACAGGTAATTATGCTACTTAGAGGTGTTTTAGCTTACCAACTTCTGCGAAGTGAGGTGACGCATGTTAATCAGCAAAGCTTTGCTGTATGTATAATAAGGGATTGCGGACTGGGTAAAAAGTCTTTCATCCCATTATTGAATTGGGAATTTTGAATCCTCAGAAATCAGTTGGCGATAACTGCGGTTTTTGCTATCCTACGCCAACTAAATCACAAAGACGATGTAATGAGGGCTACCAAAGGAGGAAGCAACAGTGTAGCAGCTACTAGCACCGCCACTAAAGCTGAAACTAGGACTGCACCGGCGGCACAATCTTTGGCGATTTTTGCCAAATCGTGGTAGGTCTGCTTGACTGTTAAGTCTACAATGGACTCGATCGCTGTATTCAGTAACTCCAATGCCAAAACTAAACCACTAGTGATACCAATTACTGCTATTTCTACTGGTGGCAGATGTAAGTAAACGCTTAAAGCGATAGCCATTGCACAAACACTGGTGTGAATGCGAAAATTACGTTGAGTTTGAAAACTATAGGTAATTCCAGCCCAGGCATACTTAAAACTAATAAATAAATTAGAAGCAACCTTCCACGAAAATTCCCGTTCGTTAGTCACAATTTTTTGTAACGAGGTAGGTGTTGGTGGTGGAGAAATTTTTTGGGACATAGACTTAAATATATACAAACACAGTTACTACAGTGGGAATTTTAGTCGATATTTATAGCGTAATTAACTTTGAGGCAATGTTTAAGCAATTTTCCATAGAGGTATTATAAAAGTATTACCCAAAATTAACACTAAGCTGTGACTCATTGTGCTATTCTTTGTCAATAGCAATACCAATTGACTTCAGCAATTTTACTTGCTGTTCTAACATTCGCTCCAAACTTTCTTCGTCAGGATGATCCCATCCCAACAAATGTAATAAGCCGTGAGCAGTTAACCAAGCCATCTCGGTTGTTAAACAGTGTCCCTGCTGTTGGGCTTGGCGTTGTGCTGTATCCACAGACACAATAATATCGCCCAAATATAGCGGTACAGAGTCAAGCATTTCTTCGCTGTGTGGAAAGTCTACCTCCAAAGCTGCAAAAGCTAAAACGTCTGTAGGCTTATTTTGTTGGCGATATTGAGCATTAAGTTCTTGAATTTCTGAATCATCTGTCAAACGCAGCCCAATTTCATAACCTAGCGCTGCTGGAATATCGGGCTGAAGTACTTCTAACCACCTATTAAACCAGTTTTCCCAAGTTTCAGCAGTAATTCGGGTATAACTTTCGTCAATATTTACCGAGTTTGTCAGGGACAAATCGTAAAAATTATCTTCCACATACAATTCAACTCCCAAAGCCACGCAGTCTCCTAGTCTGAATTCACAGTTTTGGTTAGTGAGTTAGATAGGCAAGACCAATTAGGACGGCTAAAAGTCCTATAGTTGTTAACGCAAAATGTTTTAGGGAAGTTCCTCCCTTACGCACCATATTTCGCATGGCGAGTTTTACGTAGCTTGGTTGAGGTTCTGATGAAGGAGAATTACTCATAAGTTAGTTCAATGGGTGACTCTTCTATAACTGTAACAGTTGGGTCTGCTGTCAATACGCTTCGGTTAAAGGGAAAAGGGGAAAGGGGAAAGGTTTCAAATACATCCAAATCCCCTTACCCCGGTTGGTGAGCTTGCCTGTCCTGAGCTTTGTCGTTGGCGAAGCCTCTCGTAGAGAAGGGTCGAACCATTAACCTTTTCCCAGACCACAAGGGAAGTTTATACTGCTTATCCGGACTGTATGGGGTCTGCTATGGGATTGCCATTGCTCCAAGGGAATTCCAAAAAATAAATTATTCCGGTTCCCGTCGTTGACTGCTGAGTGTCAACCGTCAACCGTCAACCGTCAACAATCTTCTGTGGAATATTTTTTTACTTGGAAGTCCCCAATCTCACAAAAACAATAGGTACTAAATAACAGTAAAAATAATTACTTAGTACCTAGAGCTAATTGCCAATTAAGCAGGTGTATTTTCCACTAGTTTATTTTCTTGCCGCAGATAAGCTTGGATGAATGCATCAAGTTCGCCATTCATCACATCTGTAATCCCTGTTGTTTCCGTACTTGTACGTAAGTCTTTCACCATTTGGTAAGGATGAAACACATAGTTACGGATTTGGTTACCCCAGGAGGCTTCCACCATATCGCCACGAATTTGGGCAATTTCTTGGGCGCGTTGTTCTTGGGCAATGACTAGTAATTTTGCTTTGAGTCGAGCTAGGGCTTTTTCTTTATTTTGCAGCTGCGATCGCTCTTCTGTACAACGCACAGCAATTCCGGTGGGAAGGTGAACAACCCTGACTGCTGTTTCTACTTTGTTGACGTTTTGACCGCCTTTACCACCAGAGCGAGTTGTAGTGATTTCCAAATCTTTCTCTGGAATATCCAACTGCACAGAATTATCGATTTGCGGCATGACTTCCACCCCTGCAAAACTAGTTTGCCGCTTACCATTGGCATTAAAGGGCGAAATTCTTACCAAACGGTGTGTGCCTGTTTCCGACCGCAAATAACCGTAGGCATAGCGACCAGTAATTTCTAGAGTTGCAGATTTGATTCCCGCTTCATCACCTTCCGATTCTTCAGCTAAAGTCACCTTGTAGCCGTGAGCCTCAGCCCAGCGGGTGTACATTCGCATCAGCATAAACGCCCAGTCTTGGGCATCTGTGCCACCAGCACCAGCATTAATCGTCAGTACAGCACCTTCAGCATCATAGGGGCCGGAAAGTAACTGTTGTAATTCCCACTGGTCGAGGTCGCGATTCAGTTTAGTGATGGTTGATTCCGCTTCTTGCAATAGTGCTTCGTCGGTTTCCAACTCCAACAACTCAACAACTGCCTTAGTATCTTCTAGACTGTTGTGCCACTGTTCGTATTGCTCCAAGTGGGCTTTTAAGTCATTAAGTTCTTGCAGTGTTTTTTGGGCTTGGGTTTGGTCGTTCCAAAATTCTGGCTGAGCAGATATTTGTTCCAGGTCTTGAATTTTTGCTGTCAGTGCAGGTACGTCAAAGATAGTCCTGGGTTTTACCCAGGCGGCTAGACAGCGTTTCGATTTCGCGTTTGAGTTCTAAAACTTCCATAGTGCTTGCTGAATCTACAAATAGAGCGCTTTGGATTTGGAAATTGCTCTTTATTTTACTCATCTTTCTTGATTTTAGCTGTAGTTGGGCAAATTCTCTTGGCACGGCTGAATATAAGTGACAAAAATTACTTGAAACTAACCAGAGCTTCTTTGCTGTTGTATGGAGGCTTTGAGAAATAAATCGATTTCACCCTCTAAAACATCTGTCACAGCAGTGGTTTCAACTTTGGTACGCAGATCCTTTACTTTTTGGTAAGGATGTAAGATATATTCTCGGATGAGCTTTTTGGATAAAGATTGTATTTGTTGGGGTTGAATTTTGTTAATCTGGACACCTTGAGCTAGAGCGATGGCCAACAGTTTACTCTTGAGAATAGCCAAGGCTTTCTCTTTGTTTTCTATCTGACGCCGCTCTTGGTCGCAAAATACACTAATTCCGCTAGGAATGTGAAACACCCGCACCCATGTTTGTGGGCGGTTGACATTGCCTTGGGAGCGTGGCACAGTAATTTCCAAATCTTTTTCTGGAATCTCAAAGTCCATAGACCGATCCAGAATCGGGCTGACTTCTACAATGGCTGGCCACATATATCGTCTGCCATTGCCACGAACAGGAGAAATCCGCACGATTTTTGTATGAATTCCTTGTTCTGATTTTAGTCAGCCATAGGCATAACGCCCTGTAATTTCTAGGGCATAACTAATGTTACCTTTCTCTTTATCATTAATGTCTAGCCCACACACCTGATGTAAGTGACTTAATCCCCATAAATAGTACATTCGGAACAAAATAGAAGCCCAATTTTGAGCTTGTATGTCACCAATCTCAGTAGTAATAGTCAGTAATGCCCCCCTTGAATTGTAGGGATTAGACAATAACTGCCTGATTTGTGCTGTTTCGATTTCTTGCTGGAGTTGAGTTAAGTTGATTTGCACCTCTTGGAGTAATTGCTCATCAACTGATGATTCCAAAAGTTCTAGAGCAGCCTCGATATCTTGTAAGATAGAGAGCGATCGCTGATATTTTTCTTGCCTTTTAGATATAAAGTATTTGATTTTTTCAGATGTCTGATGAGCAGTAGCTACATTTTCCCAAAAATCCGTTTTAGCAATTAGCTGATTTAGGTTGTGAATTCTTACAGTTAAATATCGAAGGTCAAAGACAGTCCTCTGGTTTGCCCAAGATATTTGACAACCTTTCTACTTCACTTTTGATATTTAAGAGTTCGAGCATAGTTTTGCTCACTTGAGTCTCAACTTATCTACATATTCTACTCCTAAACAGATGAAAAAAACCGTGGTTTAATTTTGACTAACCACGGTTTGACTTTAAAAACTTAACCTTTATACTAATACCTACAGGCAATTAATCACGACCATTGAGGGCAATTAGTAACCGCAAGATAAAGACGAACAAGTTGATGTAGGTCAGGTACATCGATAAAGCAGCAGGCAAATATTGATCGTTGCGGTAAGTGCGGGGCAAGATATAAAAATCAACAACTGAAGCACCAACAAACAGAAATACGCCCAAACCAGAGATAGCGATTTCTAACCAAGAAGGTGTGTAAACGCCAAATAAGCTGAAGACAAATTGTGTCAAGCACACAACCACCAAGGCTATGATGCCGAGATTGATGGTTTTGGTCAAAGCCATACCATCTTCTTCAGAAAGATTTGAACCGATTTGACGGGCTACTATGAATGTGATGCCACAACCAAGGGCGGCCAAACCAATGCCTTGAATGCCAACACCTTGGGTTCTCAAAGCAACAAACACCAAACCACTCAGGGTATATCCAGATAAAAGGCTGTAGGTTGCTAACAGAGGTAGTGCTAGACCCTTATTACCTTTTTCAGCAACATTTTGGGCGACGAAGAACAGAATTAACTCTAGAATCACCGCACCAATGAAGGTAGGAAAGAATATTCCGGGATTAGTACGGATAACTCCCAAACCTCCGTAGGTTCCCAATGCAGTTAGTACCAGTCCTCCACCAACATAGGGGAGGGCATTAGCAATCACATTAGGGCCGACGAGTCCTTGAGACTTAGCCTCGCGGATAGCTTGACGAAAATTGCTGGTATTGCTCATAGTGACTTTTTTCAGGCAAATGTCCTAATTTATTTCCATTTTTACCAATATTTGCAACTAACAACCAAGTTAGGTTGTCTTTGTGCCAACTACTATGTTTACGCATTTCTAGCACAGTTGTGCAATGCCTAAAGTTCATACTCAATTGCAATCAAAGATAGTAATTTGGGTTGGCGAGGTGGGGAGATGCGGTTTTCGCTCGCTAACCGGGAGATGAGGGAGGGGCATGGGACAATACCCAGTCAACAGTCACCAGTCAACCACCATATCCTTGTAGAAATCCATTCATACGCAATTGCAAAAAATCAGATTGCCCAGTTTTTTTTCAGGATTAATTTAGTACCGATCCGCGTTGTACTCAGTATGACAGATGAATATTGGCTAACTGATGCATCTTTCAGCATAAATAGCTAGTTTTTTGGGAAAAGTTAAGGATTTACCGTAGATCAATTATTACCTGCGAAATAAAAATTAACTGCAAGAAATCCGAGAGCAAAATCATGCGTACATCTACTGAATTGTGGAGTGTGACCCCTGATAAGTTCAGTGAAACGACGATGGCTTATTCAGTCTTGGCTAACGAAAATAATTACAGCCTTGAATAAGATATACGCAGCTCCATTTTGTCAGAAATAGGGGTTACAACAAAGGAATTTATATGGCAGCAAGTGAGTCCTCTCTACGAACTGATGGTATTGAATTATTACACTTGTACCACCAGAATCCATCTATTAAACTTCGTAATAAACTTGTACAGTTACATACTGGCTTAGTAAGAAAGATGGCTCATAAATTCAGCCATCAATGTAATGAACCTTATGAAGATTTAGAACAAATTGGTTATTTTGGTTTAATTCGGGCAATCGAGCGTTTTGATCCTAGTCAAGGATATGCTTTTAGTTCTTTTGCTGTACCATATATTCGTGGTGAGATGCTGCACTTTCTACGCGATCGCAGTACTCTATTAAAGATTCCTCGCCGTTGGCAAGAACTATACAATGAAGGACAAAAGATTCGCAAAGAATTAGCCATGTCTTTGGGTCGCGCCCCGAAGGATGCTGAAATTGCCAAAGAACTCCGGGTATCTCTGCAAGAGTGGCAAGAAACCAAGCTAGCTGCTCAAAATCGTTTACCTTTAAGTTTAGACGCCACCGCAGTTAACTATGTTGATTGCCAAATCACCTTGGGTGAAGCACTTCCTTGCCCTCGTTCTACTGCCCAACAACAACTAGACGAAGAACGGCAACAACTCCAAGGGGCAATCAATATGTTAGAAGAAAAGCCCCGCATGGCTGTTGAAATGGTATTTTTGAAGGAACTTTCTCGCAAGGATGCTGCTAAGAATATCGGCACTAGTCCGATGACAGTCACACGGTATCTGCAAAAGGGAATTCAAGATTTAATTTGCTATTTACAACCACAAGTTATGCCTACTGGTTCCTAGTCAATGGTTAGTCGTTATACCATTTTGGATGAGAGGATTTTAGATTTTGAATTTTAGGTTGAGAATTTCTTTCTCTTTAAGTATGATGTAAATCCATACTTTTTGTATTCCTTATTTAAATTGGTATTAGTAGAAAAACAACTGACTAATGACTAATGACTAATGACTAATTATCGAGATTTTAAATCAGCGATCGCACCTTTAGTCATGGCAGCAATGGCTTTATCTGTAGCTTTCGGTAAATGATAATACTTACCTGCTGCTGTTTGCGCTAATTCTTTAGCAAAGCCAGTGGAAACAAACTTACTCTCCGTATCAATCACTAAGAGTTGCATCCCCAAACTACGAATTCTCGCCGCAATTTCTATCAATTCCCCTTTGATATCTGGCTTTTCTCCTGGTTCTAGTTGTTCGCCTAAAGAACGCGCTAAGGGAATATTACCCCGCCCATCGGTGATTGCTACAAGTACTACTTGCCCAATATCTCCACTCATCTGGGCATTTAAGCCGACGCGCACAGCTTGGGTTAAACCATGCGCTAAGGGTGAACCTCCACCACAGGGTAATCTTTCTAAGCGGTTACGTGCCAAGGCTATGGAACGTGTTGGCGGTAATAATACTTCCGCTTGTTCTCCCCGGAAGGGAATCAAGGCTATTTGGTCGCGGTTTTGATAAGCTTCTGTTAACAGTTGCATCACCGCACCTTTGGCTGACTGCATCCGATTTAAGGCCATTGAGCCAGAAGCATCTACCACAAACACTACTAATGCCCCGGCTTTGCGTACTAGGCGCTTGGAGCGAATGTCACCCTGTTCGACAATTACTTTTCTGTCTGGGTATCTTTCCCTGCGTGCTTTTTGATACGGTGCAGCTGCCCTGAGGGTAGCATCTACAGCAATGCGTCGCACTTTACCTTTGGGTAACATTGGCTTAATATAACGTCCCCGGTCATCGGAAAAGATGATGCTACGACTACCAGATTTCCCCTGACGCTTGGCCATTTGGGTAAAATAAAGCACACTGTCATCCAAGATTACCCCTTCTGGATCGAAGATGAATTCTTCGGGGATACTGGGGGGTTCTTGCTGTTGTTCTTCTTGTTGTTGTTCTTCTTCTTGTTCTTCTTGTTCTGGTTCCTCTGGTTCTTCTTGATTTTGAGGTGGGGGTGGCGGTGGTGGGGGTGGTGGTGCTTGTTCTGGTGGTGGTGTCTGCACCACTGTTGCCCGTGGTACAATAACCAATTCCACAGCACGGCGCAAATCTTCGGCATTTACTGTGGTGCGTCCTTCCAAAGCGGCGGCGGCTTTGGCAACTCGCACAGCAAATAACTCGGCGCGATGTCCCTGAACTCCACCGCGAATGGCTTCATTTACCAAGTAGGCGATTTGTTCGTGGGTAATGCAGACATCCTTGAGCCATTCCCGCGCCAAGATAATTTGGGTTTTCAGACCGTCTAAATCTTCGTTGTATTGTAAAAGAAATTCTTTGGGAGATTGGGAGTAGGCGATCGCTTGCTCTACTGCTGCTACTCTTTGATCTAAGCCGAGTACGCCATCCGCAGAAAGAGCGATGGCAATTCTATCTAGTAAATGTTCCCTTAATGCTCCCTCTTCTGGGTTGTAGGTGGCAATAAATAGGGGTTTGCAAGGATGCTGAAAACTAATTCCCTCCCGCTCTATTTGGTTGCGTCCTTCGGATAATACTGTCAGTAGTTGATTTGATATTTGGTCATCTAATAAATTGATTTCATCTACATACAAGACGCCGCGATTAGCACTAGCAAGTAAACCAGGCTGAAAAATCGTATCGCCTTGTTTTACGGACTGTTCTACATCTACAGAACCGAGAAGCCGGTCTTCTGTGACACCCAAAGGAATTTGCACAAATGGTGCAGCGATGACTTCAGTGGGGACATCTTGAGTGTCTTTATCTGCATACTCTAGCAAAAGGCCATCGTCCCATTCTTCTGGGTGATTGGGGTCGCAATTGCTGATGGAACCTTTAACTACTTCGATGGGTGGTACTAGGGCGTGAATAGCACGAGCCATTACAGATTTTGCCGTACCGCGACGACCTGCGATCGCCACTCCCCCCAACCCTGGATCGATGGCTGCTAACAGCAGGGCTAATTTAATCGCTTCTTGACCGACTACGGCTGTTAAAGGAAAGGCAGTGATAGTAGGGTTAATAGTGGGCGCAGGCATGGTTTGAAAAATCGTTAGTCTCGGCCTTTAGCATATCAATTTCTGGGACATTTCAAATAAGTTCTTCCATTTCCTTTGGTTGTTTAATCAACCGTCTCAGCCCAACTGGGTTTTATTTGTATAGCTGCACCTGTGCTAAGGCTAGTTTTCAATTAGACTTTACCAAGCCCTTCGGGCAGGGAACAGCAAAAAAATCTGCCCGAATATTGGGTTTCAAGCACCTCTGTTACGAAGTTCAGATCCAAGGAAGCCTTGGCTGTAACAAAAGCGCTAAATTTATTTATGAAAAAAATCAAAATATTTGAAACGAGATGGTGCAAGCCACGAAGTTTCAATGCGTCATTGTACAAATCAAGAGATTTTAATCATGGGGTCTCGAACTGTTGCCTATTCCCTGTTCCCTGTTCCCTTTTAAAGAAGATTATCTTAATTGATGCTGAGTTTTTAGACATTGGTCACATTGGATAACATCAGGGATTGACAATTGCTCTAAGTTTATTGTTGTAGCTGGGCAAAAATTCAAGGTTTTCAGTTTCTAGTTAACAAACTGTGCGCTGCAATGCTTCGATACGCTTCTAAGAGCAATTTGCCGCACTGTACTATTTTCCAGGAGACTACAGCAATGATGAAAGCTGAAGATATCATGACCAAAAACGTAGTTACCATTCGCGGTTCGGCCACTGTGGCGGAAGCGGTGGCGGTGATGAAAGAAAAAAAATTGCGGGCGTTGGTTGTGGATCGTCGCTATGACAATGATGCCTATGGGATTGTCACAGAAACAGATGTTGTCTATAAGGTAACAGCCTACGGTAAAGATCCAAAGCAAGTGCGGGTTTATGAAATTATGAGTAAGCCTTGCATTGTAGTAAACCCTGATTTGGCTGTGGAATATGTAGCAAGGTTATTTGCTAATACTGGTATCCATAGAGCGCCTGTGATTCAAGGTAAGCTGTTGGGGATTATCTCCATTACCGACATTTTGACGAAAAGCGATTTTGTGGAAGCGCCGAAAGTGCCACTGTTAGAGGAGAGAATTCAAAAAGCTATTGAACAGGCTCGTGCTATTTGTACTGAACAAGGTGCTTATTCTAAAGCCTGTGCAGCTGCTTGGGATGAAGTAGAAGAACTCCAAGCAGAAGCAGCTCATCAAAAAGCCGAGGGTATGGTGTCAGCCAAAGTTACCTTTGAAAAATATTGTCAGGAAAATCCAGATGCGCCAGAATGTCGAAATTATCATCCGTGATTGAGGTATGGGGAAAGAAGAGGACGCGGGGAGTGGGAGACACGGGGACACGGAGAGAAAGAGGACGCAAAGAAATTATCAAATATGCTCTCGGTGTTTTCTTTCCCCGTGTCACCGCGTCCCCGCGTCTCCGTGTCCTTGTTACCGTTTAGCGACTCGCATCAATAAAAACATACCTATTCCTAAAAAAACGAAGTTGGGTAACCAAGCCCCCATAAAGGGAGAGAGGACGCCTGCTTGTGCTATCGCGCCACTGATAAAGAAAAGTAAGTAATAAGAAAAAATAACTATAACGCTAATGCCAAAACTAGTGCCTCTGCCGGTGCGTTGGGGTATGCTGCCCATTGCTGCACCCACTAAGCCAAAAACCACGCACACAAAGGGTAAGGAGATTTTTTGTTGAATTCTAACTTCCAGTTTGCGGATTTTTTGGCGATCGCCACCCAGACGTTCCACTTCTAATTGATCTAGTCCTTCGGCAATATTCATTTCATCATAGTCCCGACTTTTTTCTGCCAAATTTAATGGCGTGCGCGGTAGTTGCAGTTGTTGTTGTTCAAATCTGACAATGTTGCGATAAGAGCGATCGGCAGCCACAAAATAGATCGTACCGTTATAAAAATCCCAGACATTTTGAGAAGGATTCCACTGGGCGGATTCTGATACGACAATTTGATTCAAACCTTTAGTTGAGCGATCTATAATTGTCAAACCTGTCATACGCTTACCATCAAATTGGTCGGCGTAAAACAAGCGTGTCAAAATTCTATTTTTAGAGCCATCTGGCTGTACAACATCCTGGTATTCAGGATAAAAAATATTTTGTTGTTTAAAAGTTGGCTTATCTGATTTGAGGGCTTGATCTAAAGTCATAGCCGCTTGATAATTTGCTGCTGGTGCAATTTGTTCGTTAAATACAAATGTCATTCCTGTAACTAGAAGACTTAACATCACACCAGTTAGCACCATACGATAGACACTCACCCCACAACCACGCAAGGCTATTAGTTCGCTTTCGCTAGAAAGACGACTGTAAGTCATCAAAGTAGCCAGCAGTGTGGACATAGGGAAGGCCAAAACAATAAAGTTGGGAAACTTTAATAAAAAAACCTGAATAGCAATGTCTACAGGTAATCCAGATTCAACAACTTTTCTTACTAAATCGAATACAGCATCAATGGTGACGCCAATTGAAGAAAAAGCTCCGACACCAAAGAAAAACGGCGGTAACAATTCGCTGGCAAGATAACGATCCATAATCGTAAAAGGCAGCAGCGAGTGTAGATTGTAGAAAGATGTGACTTTCTTTGATATCATAAGCAACTTTCAAAATTAAATATTTGCAACCCTGGTAAAGTAAAGCCTTAACTCCTAAATTCTGACTTTAGACTTGAAAGCTATCACCTAAGTAATATTGGCGCACGAGGGGATTGTGGTATAGTTCGTCAGAAGTCCCAAAAGCGAGAATTTGTCCTTCACGCATAATATAACCGCGATCGGTAATGGCCAGGGTTTCGCGGACATTATGATCTGTAATTAAAATACCCATACCGCGATCGCGCAATTGAGCGACAATTTGCTGAATTTCTGAGACTGCGATGGGATCGACTCCCGCAAATGGTTCATCTAAAAATAAAAACTTTGGCCCTTCTCGTCCAGCAGCCAAAGATCTTGCTAATTCAGTGCGGCGTCGTTCCCCACCAGAAAGTTGAATTCCCTTGCTATTAGCTAATTTTTCCAAGCGAAACTCCCGCAGTAAAGTTGTTAATCGCCTTGACCACTCCCATCGTGGCACATTAGTTTGCTCTAGCACCAATAGAATATTATCTTGCACCGAGAGCTGGCGAAAAACACTTGGTTCTTGTGCTAAATAGCCAATACCCAATCGTGCCCTTTTGTGCATTGGCATTGCTGTAATGTCGAGATTACCTAGCCAGACTTTTCCTTGATTGGGTTTTTCTAAACCTGTAGCAATGTAAAAAGTCGTGGTTTTACCAGCTCCATTGGGCCCTAATAAACCAACGACTTCGCCTTGAGCAACAGAAAGGTTGACGCGGTTGACAATGACTCGCTTGTTGTAAGATTTGTGAATATTCTCTAAAACAATTTTCACTGTTGCAGCCTTTCTCAGTAGTAGATGCTAATTAGAACGCTTAAATTGTGGTGTTTGTGGGGCGGGTGTGGCAGTTTGCCCGTTATTGTTTGATTCCTCCACCATGTAGATGGACTCTACTTGACGGTTGGCTTGGGGTAAGGCGACAAATCGCCCTTCATCAATTAAATAGGTTACCTTCTCTGCCCGGATACTGTTACCTCCCTGTTGCAAAATATAGACGTTGCCACTAAAGTCAATGCGGCGTTCTTTACTAAAGTACTGTGCTTGGGCGGCGGTTGCCTGAAGCTGGCGAGAAGGATAGAACATTTGCACGTTACCGCGAGCCGTGATGACTTGAGTTTTGGCGTCATATTCTTGCACATCAGCACGGATAGTCAAAGGGCGATTTTCTGTAGATGTTTGTGCAGTAGCGGTTTGCAGTTGGTTTGGGATCGCAAAAGTTCCTAAGAGAAAACCTGGTATCAATAAGGCTAATCCAAGACGACGTATTTGGGATATGGGCAATTTGTAACAGGGTATCATTGCAATTTGGGGTTGAGAATTTGGGCTTGTGTTTTAATTATCTCAAGTACTCTATCCAGAAATGAAACGTACAATCTGGAGTGATTTACGATAACTAGTGGCTGAAATAGTGACGCTACCCCCAACCTCAAGGTTTCAGAAAACTTTATATCCACTACAGCTTATGCTGGCGTTGCAGTCAACAACAAGTGATATCATGTCCGCCTAATTAGTTATGATTCCCACAGCTATTGCACCCCACCCCTTAATCCCCTCCCCGAAGTTCGGGGAGGTGAGACAAAGCGTAGCTTTGGCTCTTCGGGGTTTTTCGGGTTTAATAAGTAATCAAGCGGACATGATATGAGTAGGGAATAGGGAGTAGAAAGTGGGGAAGACAAGATTGAACGGGGCTTGAGACCCTGACCAATGCAATCGTCTTCAAAGACGGGGCTTGTAGAGCGCTGGTTGTTGGAATCAAATCTGATTCCCACATATGATTAACATTAATTGGTCATGCTTTTGTAGTAGGATGTTTTGAACTTCCGAATTAGCAGTGATTTTATTGCTTGGTAGTTCAAAAGTGCATGAGTCATTTTGGAAGTGACAACCATTTGATAAAAATCGTAACGCTCGATGACAAGAACTTTAATTGCTGCGTCAGTTGTTGCTCTTACAGTTGCGGTTCGTTTTGTTTCTTGCAATAAGCCTATTTCACCAAAATAGGTATTAGGGCCCAATGTTTTTAAGAGTTTTGATTTGGAATTCGGTAACTCTTGAATAACTTCTACTTCCCCTTCAATTAAGATATAAAATTTGTCTGCTAATTCACCTTGGCGGATAACAATTTCTCCTGGTGGGAAGGTCAACATTTTTAATTGGGGAATCAACTCAAATAATTGCTTATCTGTTAAGGTTGGTAAAGCAATAGATAGCTGACCTTGGTAGTCTATATCAAGTTTGCCATCTTCCATACGGACGATGCGATCGCTAGCACTAAAAATCCGACTATCATGGGTGACAATCAAAACTGCACTTCCTTGTTCTTTAGCTAGCCTCGTCATCAATTCGGTGACTTCTCGTCCTGTTTGCCTATCTAAAGCGGATGTCGGCTCGTCAGCTAACAGTAATCGAGGACGATGGACAAGAGCGCGGGCGATCGCAACTCGTTGTTTTTGTCCGCCAGACAGATCCCTTGGATAAGCGTCTAGGTGCTGTCCCAATCCCACCGCTGTCAAAATTTCCCGACTTTGATTTCTTGCTTGTGAATGACTAAAATTCTCTTGTAGTTCCAAAGAAACCATGACGTTTTGTTCCACAGTCATAAAATCCAGTAAATTAAAATGCTGAAAAACATAGCCAATTCGCCGCCGTATTTGCATTCGCTGGATTTCATTGGCTCCTTTCAATTCATGAGTCAAAACTTTCAGGCTACCCTCTTGAACGGAACGCATACAACCAATGAGAGATAATAGCGTTGTTTTTCCAGAACCAGATGCTCCAGTTAAAATCACAACTTCTTTTGGTTCAATTTGCAAATCGATGCCAAATAAAATTTGTTTTTGTTTTTTGCCTTCTTGGTAATAATGATTCAGGTTTTGAATTCCAATAATTTGGCTCATAATAATTTATTTAAAAACATCTACTGGGTCTGCATCTTTCACCTTTAATAAAGACAGTGCTGCTGATATTAAACAAATTATGCAGACTAATACTAAAACTGATAATGCTGTTTCTATAGTCATTTTGATAAATATTTTTGTGACTCTAATTAGGTAATCATAAGCTATATAAGATACGATTACACCAGGAATATATCCTGCAATTACTAAAATTATTGCCTCTTGAAAAACTACGAAAACGATAGATTTCTGACTGAAACCCAGAGCTTTGAGAGTAGCGTAATTAGCAAGATTATGTGTAACTTTTACATAAAGTATTTGATATAAAATAAAAATACTGATAACTACAGCCATAATTAAAATAAATCTAAATATAAACCCCATCGGTGAATTATTTTCGTGAAATATTTTTTCTCTTTTAATTAATTCGTTTTTGGAGAATACATTAATATTCGCTGGAAGATAAGTTTTTAATTTTTGCACATTCTGTTCTATTTCAATATCTGAATTAAAACCAGAATTGAATTTAATTAAACCAATATCTATTTTTTTCAAATCACGTCCGAATAATTCACTAAAAGTTCCAGGATTCATCAAAAAAGTTGCATCATAAGCATTATTCACTCCTAATTCAAATAGTCCAACAACTCTGAGTTTCTGCAATGAGCTAGTGGTTCCTGCTAAAATTTCTGCCGATGATTCACCTTTTATTGTGAATTCCTCAATGATGGGATTGAATTCATTTCTCGCGTTGCGATCGAATAAAACAAATTTCTGTTTATTGAGTTTTTCTAGATTTTCTTTAACTCCTGGTAGGTTTAGTATTTGTACATTTGTAGGTATGCCTATAACATTGACTCTAATGCGATAAACATGCTGATTTCTGTCATACCATTGAGTTGAATTAATATAAAATGGTGCAACAAATTCAACGTTTTTGAGTGCTAATGCTTGATATAAAGGTCTTGAAGAAAAACTTACCGGTTGCAGTACAGTGGAAGAAAGAGAGCTAACTAAAACAATATCTGCATTCAAATTTAAAGTTAACTGTAATGCTCCCTCTAAAAAGGCATTTCTCAATCCCAATTGCATAAAAATCAGAAATGTAATGCAAAGTATTCCCACAATACCTGCAATTGTTTGATTCCGTTGATATCTCAATTGCAACCAAGCAATGGGTATTTTTTGAAGTTCATTGATGAAAGGGCGAATCATTGTTCAAGACCTATGGATACATCAACATTAAGATTCGTCATTGCTGCTACAATACGGCTGCTTTCTGGATTTAAGCGAATTCTCACTTCCATCACACGAGTATCGATATTCGTTGAGGAATTTATATCAGATACATTTGGTTTACTAATTTCTAAACCCAATTGGGAAATTGTTCCAGAGAGTGGTTGACTGAGACTGGGACTGGTAATTGTTGCTATTTGCCCAAAACGTACTTTGTGGATATCCGTTTCATAAATTTCTGCAACTACTACCATTTGCGTCGTATTGCCTAAATTCAGAATCCCTTGACTCCCGACCATTTCACCGGGAAATGTATGTACCTTGAGAATTTGTCCAGAACGGGGCGATCGCACCACGCTTAAGTCTAATTCAGCTTGAGCTTGCACTACCTTTGCTCTTGCTTGTCTGATTTGTGCTTGATACAACTGCACATCTACCGGACGCACTTCCGCTAAACTATTGAACGAAGCACGAGCTTGATTTACCTGACGTTGTGCTGCTTGCATTTGCAAGCGCTGGCGATCGTATTGGGAAGCTGAAATCGCTCCTTGTGCGTACAAACTGCGATATCGTGATTCTTCTACTTGGGCATTTTGCAATTCTGCTACCAGACGAGCAATTTCCGCTTGCTGGGCTTGTAAATCTCCCTGCTTTGCCCCTGCTTGTACCTGCATCAACTGTGCCTGAGCTACTTTCACATCTTCTTGTGCCGTTTTCACAGCCGCCAGACGACGAGGGTAATTATCTAACATTGCTAGCGCTTGTCCAGCCTTCACCCAATCGCCTTGCTTCACCCATAGTTGTTGGATGCGAGCTGATTCCGTTGAAGCAGGTGGAAATACTTGAATTACTTCTCCTTCCGGTTCTATACGCCCCAAAGCCGTCACCGCTACCATCGCCGGATTTACAACTTCTGGCTGGGGTTTGGTTGTTTCATTCGTCTCTTTGATTCGATATGTTATCAACCCAATGATAGTAATTATACTAATTAAAATTGTAATTATTTTTGCTGTAAAATTAGTATATTTGCGATTGCGATCGGCGATAAAAAAAGGCGTCATAATTCCTACTATTTGGGTTTTAATGGTAGATATATATGCTTTTATCTCCTGTTTATCGGTAGATAAAAACAAAACTTTTAGTAAAAATTTTATCTTTCTAATATATGCTTTAAATACTGTTACTGCAAATTATTTGCTACAGGAATATACTGAAAACAAAAAAATCGCTGGCTAGAGTGAGGAATTCGTCTCCCTTGCTTTAGCCAGCGAGTTTACCACTGATTTTTAATGAAATGACCTAAAACAGAACAAAAATTTCAAACGAAGGTGTGGGATAAATCTGAAATTGGGTCTGTGTACACCTAGTAGTCTGGCAAGTCAACTTTGGAGGGTAAAGGGTAAGGGGTAAAGGGAAAAGGTTTTGATTTTTTCCCCCTTCCCCTTTACCCTTTTCCCTTTCCCCTTTAAAGAGCCAAGTGAAATTGGCGAACTACTAGATTTCATCATCCTAGTGTGTAAATATAAGCTTGTCTTAAACGCCGTACCATTTCTCGGCGCACCTCATTTTGGACGCGGTTACCACGCCGCCAGTGTTCTAATTGAATATTATCAACGTAGAATCTCACAGAAAATTGCATACCAGCGCCTTGGATATCAGTTAGTTGAACTTGTGGCTCTTTCCAAGCGGTATTAGATTCTTTAAAACTATCATGTAACCATTCAACAAATTTTAATGAGTAGTCATCTAATCTAGTTTCATCTACTCCAGGATTGGAAATTTTTTGAAAAATCTTATTGAGTTTGATTTTCAAAAGTTCAATTTTTTGTTCCCATTCTTCAGGTAAAATACTTTGGTCTTCAAAGACTAAATCAGGGTCTTGAAGCCAAGTTTGATACCATTTGCGAATCAAACTAATCAAAGTTGGTTTTCCAGCCAGTTGTTGTTCTTCTAGGCGCGATCGCACTCGTTTTCCTTTACGTTCTGTAATCACAGCCAGACCGACAATGTTCAATATTTCTAGATAGTTTTTCTGGATACTTCTCAATTCTTCTGAATTTAAGCCTCCCTTTTCTAATTGTTTAATTTCCAAGGCAAAATATTCAAATGCTTGCTCAAGGGTTTGCAGTTGTTCGTTAACATCTTTCTCAATTAATAAACGCAGCCGTCCTGCTTCTTTTTTGGAGAGTTTATCACCCTCTGCTTCTCTTAATGCTGCGAAACTATCTAAATATTGCAGTTTTTCATCAATGTCACCTAAAGTATCTGGATGCCCAATGATGATTTCTTGCAAAATTTTTGTTGCTATTACTGCATCGGCATCAACTCTGACTGAGACTTTGATTGTATAAGCATAGTGGGTTGTAGGGCGACTGAGATTGACTATATTTTGATTACCCAATGATGTGTTTGGTACATAAACCTCGCAATGCTCGTTAATCAAATATAGTTTGGTCACTCGGATACCAATTTGTTTGATAATTGCAATTGACCCATCTGGCATGGAGATAACATCTCCAAATTTAAATGGTGTATCAACTAACAATACCAACCCGCTGAAAAAATCGCTTAAAATATCTTTGATTGCCAATCCCAAAACTACGGTAATACTACCTATTGCTAAACCAATGCCACTTAAATCTACTCCAAGGGTGCTGAAAAACAGAGAGATGCCAATTATGTATGTGATTACTGGAATAAAGTTTTGCAGTAGTGGAATTAATACATCATCCCAGACAGCTTCAGTTTTGCGGGCGTAGTCTTTTAAATAGGAAACTGCTGCTTCTGTAAAAAATACAGTTACTAAGTAAGTAAAAGCAGCAATTAGCAAAGCTGTGAGTCCTCGGTCAATCCAATCTATAATTCCTCCTGAACCTAATTGGAATAGAGAAACCTTGAGACTAGCAAATATAAAAATTGCGATGGATGGAGTTTGTGAAATCGCAAGAATGAGCAGGGCTGTATCTTGTTCTGTACGCCTAAAAAAGGATCGTAGTATATAAAAGATTAATACATAGATGACAAAAAAAACAATTACAGATGCCGCAAATGTATATAAAAAAGCATTGATTTGTGTTGCTGTTGGCATAGTGGGGGGTGCTGGTGGTATCGGGGTTTTTGATGTAGATTCTGCCGCTTGGGCAATGAGGGTATAAATCATTTGGTGTTTACCTCAAATCTTCAGTAATTTGAAAGTTTGTTGTTGTTAAAGGATGATTGAAATTTGGGATTTTTCCTGCAATGTAAAATCTAAAATTAAATGACTCTGGAATTATTGGTAAATTAATCTTCTGTACTTGCAACACCACTGGGAATCACAATTCCTTCGCTCAATAGAGTATCTGTAAAAATCTTGCGGAGAATACGCTGGATTTGCAGATGTTTTCCTGGCTTGACTTTCGTCAATGTCCGCAACAACAAGTTAGACTCTCCAAGGCTTTCGATGCCATCCACTTGTGTAGCTTCGAGTACATCTGGATAATCTGCTTTTAACTGCTGTCCTACCTCCTCAATTACTTTATAGACATGAGTTAAGTTGGAATCATAGGGAAGGCCAACTTCTACTACTGCATAGATGTACTGTTTGGAGTAATTAGTAATTGACCCAATATTGCCATTTTGAATAATCTGTAATTGACCGTTGGGGTGTCTGACACGGGTAGTTCTCAGTTCAATTGCTTCCACAATACCTTCAACGATTCTCTCTTCAGATTTTCCGGCCTCAATATAGTCTCCCACTAAGTAGTAATTTTCAAACAGAATAAAGAAGCCGCAGACAATATCGTTAATTAGTGTTTGTGCCCCTAAACCCACAGCTATACCCACAATACCTGCACCTGCAAGTATGGGAGTAGGATCGATGTCCAAGATATAAAGAATGGAAACAATGGCACCGAAATAAATAAAGTATTGTAAGAAACTACGAAACAGAGGAACGAGAGTCAGACGCCTACTTATTTGAATTTCACTGAGATTCTGGTTTTTAAACAGTACCTCTTCAACAAATAAGTAGACGACCTCAAACAATACACGACTAATAAAGATGATGGCGATGATTTTGATGATTCGCGGGCCAAAAACTGCGACGTTGGCAATTAACTGCACTTGTTGAATTACCAATGTCGCCATGCAGACATAAATTACAAATTCTAAACATCGCTTTAAAAAGGGTATCAGATGTCGGAGGCGATCGTAAAACCTCAGGAGGTTATCAGGGCTAGAGTATCTAAGACTCAAAGCATCTAGACTATCAACTACCACCGCTACTGCTTTAAGTATCAGCAAACCCACGGCGATAATTAAATAAATCCGCAGTGCAATGTAGAGATATTGGGAAACTACTGGTGGTAATTTCAGAAATTCCGCACACAAAATAGCAGCCCACAACCAAATTCCACCAGTGACTCTTTGATTGAGGGCCTTGAAGAAAGCATCAATACTTTCATCATCAGCAGTACTTCTTTCTAAATTCTTGGCGCTAATGTTAGCGATCTTCAAGGAATAATTGACGAATTTCACTGCGATCGCCACTACAATCAATAGGGCGGCGCTTTTGGCTATACCAATTCCTAGATCTATCCAAAATTCTAAGGGAATACGGCGAATTATGTTGAGCGTGTATTCTTGTAGATTTTCACCACGATAAATTAAATAACCATTGCCACCAACAATTAAAATCGACAATACCAAACAAGTAAGTAAAAGTAACCCTGTAATGTTGCGTCGTAGGGTTTTGATACTCCGATCGTCATTTCTAAATATAGAGGATTTAAAAAACAGCTTGAATGCTTTACCTACAAGCCAGTTAATGAGTAAGAAAACAAAGATTATCAGGATAACTTCAGCAACAATAATTAATATGTTCATTTTTGAGCATACATTTAAATAATTTTCCACAACATCCAAATGGACAGATGTTAATTATTTCATATAATTTTATTTTGTCAATCTTTTAAAATTTAATCCATTTTTATTAATTTTATTTATGTTAATAAGTCTTGCTGTCGCTAGACATGATGAAAATATTTCATGTCTGCAATTATTAAATTCATTCAAATTAGATATGTTTTGCGACAAGCAAAGTAGAATATCTGGATATTTGGTTACTAGTTATTTTGTATTAAAAGTATTTTTGAATGAAACCAGAAATTAAGTAAAGAGAAAATTGTTGTTTAATTTCCGTCAAGATATGCTTCGAGGTACAAAAATTACCTACATTTTGTATCTTATAACTGTATAAACAAAATTATTTTTTAGTATAAAAACTAACATAATTTTGTTTGTTAACTTGAAAGCTAATTGTTAAAATCAAGTTAATTGCTATATATTAAGCAATTGTAGGTTACCACACAACAAAATAAATGTAAATACTTGCTTTGTAGGTTTTTTAAAAAATATACTACTGTTAACTCCAGAACATAGCCGAACATTGACTACATTTTGGGTTGTTGGAGTTGCCTAGATCTCAATGAAGGTGAAAAGCGACCTACACATCCAGAAAATGAATATCGATCAAGTGCTGCAAGTTCTATCAGTCAGCCAAAAAAAACCTTTAACACCTCTACAAGAATTAGTATTGCGTTTGTCCTGGGAAGGAAAAACTTACAACCACATGGCAGCCGAAATTCACTATGGGGCACAAAGCATCAGAGAAGTGGCTTCGCAGCTGTGGCAATTACTTAGTAAAATTTTTGAGCAACCAATTAGCAAAGCCAACTTCCGCCACACTTTAGAAGTGCGCCCCCTCACTAAAGTGCAACAGCAACAGATTGAAAAACACGCCACCATTACCGTTCCTACCCTAGAATTTCCCAGCGGCCCAGTAATGTTATCCTCTCGCTTTTATATCCCTCGTCCGCCGATTGAGGAATTTGCTTATAGAGAAATTACTGAACCTGGTTGTGTTATTCGCATCAAAGGCTCTAGCCAGATGGGGAAAAGTTCTCTGATGCTACGCATTATTAATTACGCTGCGTCCGTTGGCTATCGCAGTGTTAACTTGGATTTTCAGCAAGCAGACTCAACAGTATTTGGCAACCTGGATAAATTTTTACGTTGGTTTTGTGCCAACATCAGTAGTAAGTTAGAGCTAGAATCGAGACTTGATGAATATTGGGATGAAGATATCGGCAGCAAAGTTAGCTGCACCAACTATTTTCAAAGGTATTTGCTAAAACATCTTACTTGTCCCTTAGTTTTGGCATTGAAGGAAGTGAATCGGGTGTTTGAGTATCCGGCCATCGCTCAAGAATTTTTACCTTTGTTGCGTTCTTGGCACGAACAAGCTAAGCAAACAGAAAATTGGCAAAAACTCCGGCTGCTTGTAGTTTATTCAACAGAAATTTATATTCCTTTAAAGCTCAATCAATCGCCCTTTAATATCGGATTACCGCTAAAGTTGCCTGCGTTTACAATCAAGCAAGTACAGGATTTAGCACAGCGTCACGGGCTAGATTGGAGAGATGGTAAAGAAGCCAAGCAATTGATGTCAATGGTAGGGGGACATCCCTATTTAGTGCGCCTAGCTTTGTATCACATTTCTCAGGAAAAAGTGACCTTAAAACAGTTATTACAACAAGCAGCCACAGAATCAGGAATTTATAACGACCATTTACGACGGCTATTAGCAGCACTCCAGGAGGAGCCAGACTTAGCTGCTGCGGTTAAGAAGTTAATTGCTGCACAAGATATAAAATTAGAATCTATGCTTGCTTATAAATTAGAAAGTCTTGGGCTGGTGAAACTTGAGTGCGATCGCGCTAAATTTTCCTGTGAATTGTATCGTTTG
Source organism: Nostoc linckia z4 (assembly GCF_002608075.1). GTDB lineage: Bacteria > Cyanobacteriota > Cyanobacteriia > Cyanobacteriales > Nostocaceae > Nostoc > Nostoc linckia. The sequence goes on along the minus strand of NZ_LAHA01000071.1, from coordinate 1,013 downwards.
TATTGTGAATCAGCAAATTTACATAAAATAGTAGGGAATAGGGAATAGGGAATAGGGCATGGGGCATGGGGCATGGGGCAGAAGAGGCTCCAGGGGAAAAACTAATCCCCCCTGCTTCCCTGCTCCCTCATCTCCAGTCACTAGTCAGACGTAGGGAGTAATGGTGCGATCGCCAATGCATCCAAACCTGTGATATTAACTACCTGTTCCACTGTCATACCAGTGGCTAGTAAGTTGCGTGCTGTTTGTAATAATTGGGATTCTGCTTTTTCGGCTCGTTGGCGTTCTTGTTCGGCTCGTTGGCGTTCTTGTTCGGCTCGTTGGCGTTCTTGTTCTTCGGGTGTTGGCAGTAATTCTCCCTCCAAAGTTGCCCAGCGTAGCCAAGTGGCGTCAATTCCTTTGTAATTTCCTTGCCAACGCTGCAAGGCTAACCCTAAGGATTCACTTACCAATTGATGGCGATCGTTAATCACCAGTGGTTGGTAAACTCTTTGTTGGATAGAAAAACCCGCCCAATCATCTGGGTTAAATGGGTCATACCAGAAATATTCTGGCACGCGCATTTGATTTTGATAAATCAGCTTTTTCTCGTTTTTGTCTGTGGTGGCTGTACTTTCGGAAAGTAACTCAATGACAACATCCGGGGCTTTTCCTTCTTCCCAAACCACCCAACTTTTACGTTCGCCTTGAGGGACACCCAACACCACAAAAAAGTCCGGCCCTCTAAAGTCTTGGTTTCTCACCTGCGCCAGACTGTAGTAGACAAACATATTACCGCCGACAAATCCATCTTCTCGGTGTGAAAGCCAAGGGATTAAGCCATCTATCAGCAAGTCTATCTGGACTTTGTGCCGTGCGCTTTCCATTGGGACACCATCATCATAAGGGAGTTCTGCTTGGGTGGGTGGAATTTCAATTAGAGGTGCAGGTAGGGTGGTTTCTGACATGGCTGTTAATCACTAGTAGTTCGCTTTCGTGACTTAGCTCTTTAAAGGGGAAAGGGGAAGGGGGAA
>NZ_LAHA01000070.1 GCF_002608075.1 Nostoc linckia z4 | reverse complement strand
CATGCCCCATGCCCTATGCCCTATGCCCCATGCCCCATGCCCTAATCCCTATTCTCCTTAACGATTTGATAGAGTTTGTTTTCAAATTTTTCCATACATGCTGACCAATCAAAATCGATTATGGAAGGTCGGGCTTGTGTGGTCATTTCTGCTTTCAAGTCGGGGTTTTCTAGAATCGCAATCACCTTCTGGGCAAAGTCTTTTGGGTTGTTGGGTTGAGCCAAAAAGCCGTTATAACCAGGAGTTACCTGTTCTGAGGTTGAAGGTGCAATCACAGCAATTACAGGGGTTCCAGAGGCTAAAGCTTCGTTGTTTGTAGTGCAGAAGTTTTCGGTGATGGAGGGGTTAACAAAAATATCTGCCCTCGCAAACCAACCTAAAAGTTCCGAACCGTGGGACTCACCCCAGATGGTGATACCCGATGCATATTTTTGGGCACGCTGACGGATTTCTTCATCTTGGGGGCCACTACCAACAATCACCAGATGGACATCAGGGATTTTGGCTGCAATGAGTGGATATATATCAATTAGTTGGCTGACATTCTTTTCCGCAGTAATGCGTCCAACAAACAACAAAGTTGGTCTGCTGTCGTTGGGAATTGGGTCATAACAAATATTACGCGGGTGAAATTTTTCGCAATCTATACCTTGATAAGCAAGATATTCAGCACGTTGGCATTTGAAGGTTTTGTATTTATTCAATTGTTCTTGAGAAGAAAAGAAATTGAAGTCATAAGATTTGCTAAATTGTTTCACCAAAATGGGAATAATTGGACGAATTAAACTAAAGAATCTATTGCCAAAGTAATATTTGATGTACTCAACAATATCAGTGTGGAAAAGTGATATTATTGGCGTACCTGTTCGTCTTGCGTATTGTGTTCCCACAGGGCGACCGTAACCTTGCAAGAAAAGTGAGTATAAACCTCTCATTTGTGGTGCTTCTTCCACCACTATAATGTCAGGCTGAAACTTTTCTAACAGCTTGGTATCACTCCAATGCCGATAGTGCAATGGTTGGGGAAGAGATTTGTAAAAGATTAATGGTTTTGTGGGGAATGCGTAAGTAGTTAAGTTAGGGAAAGATTGAATTTCATTTAATCCTAGCATGGGGCGATCGCCAACATTTTTAGGGTAGCGATCGTTAATTTGTGGATGAATCAAAAAAACCTCATGTCCCTGTTGTAACAACCAACGAACTCGTTGATGTACTGCCACGGAAACTCCAGTTAAGAAAGGAGCATACAATCCGGTAAATAGGGCAATGCGGAGTCGTTGTTTAGTCATATCAAAAATGAATTATTTCACGAAAATGCTGGTTTTGAACTTAGGATTTACGCAGCAATGTTTCATGAAAAGTCAGAATTCAGAATTCAGAAGTCAGAATTTAGAATATTTTATGTAAGCTTAATTGACAAGAATTAAGCTTTATAAAATCTGATTTTTGACTCATTCTGAAGTCAGACTACTGATGAATTTTTTCTTACAATATCCTGACTATTTGGCTCTACAATTCCCAAAAATATAGTTACTCTGAGGATTTACACATTTAGAATCATTTTCAATTAGAGATGATAAAAATGAGTTTTCTGACCCTTAATCAGAAATTATTACAACACTAAAAACTCTCAGTCAAAATTCCCCTTAATATATTTTATAATCCTTGACCAAAAATGAACTAATGTGTATCGCTTGACAAGGATTATAATTAATATAGTCTAATAAAAATAAGTTAATATAAATCAAGTACTAATTAATGTTTAGGCTGATAGTTTTCAGAGCCTAGTTGATATTTAAAGCAAAGAGTAAGCAATGGGCAATGGTCAATCAATTGGAAGTCTCTTTTTATTAGAGTTTGACCATCTATTTATCTTAGTTAAACTTGGTCAAAATTGAGAAGTGGACTTTTTCAAAAGAGAACGGTAAACTCTTAACAGGCAATAGTTTAGGATTTAAAAATAAAACCTAATTTTCAAAAAACTAAGAATTTAAAAGTAGACCCTGTTTAAATAAAGACCCGATTCTAACTCCTGACTCCTGACTCCTGAATTCTGACTCCTGAATTCTGACTCCTGAATTCTGACTCCTGAATTCTGACTCCTGAATTCTGACTCCTGACTCCTGACTCCTGACTCCTATTCAAAGAGAAATTTTGCTATTAATAGGCTGATCCAACCATTGATAAGGGCGATATTCTACTAAGCGAATATTCCAAGCTCCTCGAACTCGATAGCTGATACTGCGCCAGGTGACTGTTGAAATCCACAGAGACGATAGCATTGCTAAGCCATAAACCCATTGTGTTAGCGGAATGCCAATTAACATTTTAGCGATGGTAGGGGCTGATAATTTGGTTATTGGTTGGTCATTTAAACGAACCACTTGCTGTATGCCTAGCTCCAAGACGAGCATCAGCAAAAGTAATCCGACAATGTAGACGCTATAGCAAACAAATAATAGAGATGCTGCTTCCCATTTTGCTTCTAACAATGAATCTAAAATTAGCATAATCACTGTAGTGGGAAACAGAATACTAGAAACAGCTTCACTAACTATAGCCAACCAACGCGGGTGATAAAGTCGAGAACAAAGTATTAAACGCTTGAGATAATCAAGTAAGTTGACTAATTCAATTTCTTCACGATTAACTGTGAGTAAAGAAGGTACAAACTTAACTTTTAATCCATGTATTTTTAGGACATCATGAATCATGAAATCTTCACTTAAAGCTTGTGCCCACTTATCTAAAAGTTCTGTTTGGTGAAGCACTTCTGTTTTCATAGCCAAAGTTCCGCCCCAAGGAATTTGGAAGAGAAACATTTGGACTACTGTCGATACATTGCCTATGTATCGTACTAAAGATCCCCAATGCCTACCTGTTGGCGCATACCAACGATTACCGGTTGTGGCTCCAACATTAGCATCCCCTAGAGGACTGACTAATTCTCGCAACCAATTGCGATGAACTACAGTATCAGCATCTACTAAAGCAACTACTTTATAGGAATCATCCAACTCACGGACAGCTTGCACTAAAGAGCTACATTTGAGACTACAATTATTGCGTACTATTCTCAAAGGACTGATTTGAACATTAGTCGCTTCTTGTTCTATAATAGTTTCGCTGGCAATTTTCCAAGCTGGATCTTCCTGACTATCAATAACTAACTTGAGATCGTAATTAGGATAGTTTTGATTTAAGAGCGATCGCAAACAACTAGGTAAAAACGGATCTGCTCCCCGCAAGCAAAGAATTACTGCTGTTTTAGGCAACTCCTCATCTGATAATAAAGTTTTTGGAGATGAGCGCACATACCAAAGAAAGATTAGCGTTAAACACACCTGAATAACCAGCCAACCCATCAAAGACTTAGACAGAAATATTGCCAAATCTTCCATTAAATTCTCCGAAAATAGGGAATGGGGCGTGGGGAGTTAGGAGTTAGGAGTTAGGAGTTAGGAGTTAGGAGTTAGGAGTTAGGAGTTATTCTCCCTTGTCTCCCTTGTCTCCCTTGTCTTTTTTATTCCCCCACTCCCCACTCCCTACTCGCCTTTATGAATCCAAAGAGTATTTCATCCTAATGTTGACTGTGGTATTTTTGTTCACTACAAAACTGGCATCACGAAATTTTGGTGTGCCTGTTTGTATGGATACAGTTGGATTTTTGGAAAGGCCAAAACCTTCTGTAGGAATACCAAAAAAGTCTTTATTGAGTTTGCGATCGCCATTTTGATCGTCAACTACAGCAACAGCATAAGTCCCTGGTTTTAAACCAGAGAATTCTTTTGTTACAGAAGAACCTGTAATCTTAGCGCAGCCACTTTTAACTTCACTAGTATTACTCATGGGAAATCCTTTTTCACCCCCAAAAACTCGGAAGCAAATCTCACCTTTTTGGTGACGGATTCCATTGACTACAATATTCAGTTTTGCTGTTGGTTCAGCGTTCACTGATTTTGCAAAGCTAATGCCTATTAAAGTAGCAAACAAAAAGTAAGATAAGTGAGATAGTTTCAGCATATTTTTGTCGTGAAAATGGTTAGTTTGGTAAATTCAAAAAAACACCAAATCAAAATTCACAAGTTCAAAATAAAAAGAGATGAAAAATTTGATTTTTCAGGCTTCTCTTTTTACTTTTCAATATTACTGTTATTCTTGAATTCAAAATGTGATTTTTTGTTCTGAAAATGATGTATTTTGCCAACTTAATGCAAGTTGTTGCAAAACTTTGAGCAAATCTTTCAGTAACAAATATTCTGTGCCTTTTAACTTTTGGTGTAAGCTTCTATGACAACATAAGCGCTCATACAAACTTAAAGGACTACACCAAATGGATCGGAAATACTCCCATAAGATTCTCCAATGGGGGAATAAAATTTTTCCTTGCTTTGCAGAATCAAACCACACTGTATAGCTATAAAAATCAGGTAATTCAGTAAATGAAGATGCTTGATTATTGTTTGCAACCAACAAATAATCGGGGAAAAACATACTCATTGATTGTTGCGGATGACTTCTAGCAAAAAACAAGTATTCTGGGATTTCATAAAACTTACCCAGAAGACCAAGCCTTAACAAAAAAATTCCATCAGCATTCCCATAACCACCCATAGGTGGTATTCTTTTGAGAGCGGTAGTACGAATTACGCCATAGCACTGATAACATAGGTGTTTAGCTAGTAATTCGTGAAAGCGGTCTTGTGGTTTTAGAGAATCTGTTTTGAGTTTAATATTGTAGTTTTGGAGAAACTTTCTTTGTTCGTCGATAAAATACACCTGGGTGTGACACAAAATAATGGTAGGGTCGCTATCGAGTATTTCAACACATTTACTGATAAAATCAGGGGCATGTAAATCGTCATAAGCTGCCCATTTAAAATACTCACCCGAAGCTAACTCCAAAACACGATTGAAGTTACGAGCGCAACCAATGTTATGCTCATTACGGTAGTAACGAATACGTTGGTCTTTGTTGGCGTATGCTCTACAAATTTGCTCAGTTTTATCTGTAGATGCATTATCTGAAATAATTAATTCAAAATCTTCAAAGGTTTGAGCCAACAGAGAATCTAAGGCTTCTTGAAGAAATTTTTCACCATTGTATACAGGTAATCCAATACTCAATCGTGGCTGATTGCTACTCATATCAAACAAGTATTCACACAATCTGTCGATTATTTTAAACTTAATTGCAAATAATTGTTAGTCAAATGCAACATCAGAAGTCAGGAGTCAGAAGTCAGAAGTCAGGAGTCAGAAGTCAGAATAATTTGATACCCAAGTGAAATAATTTCAGGGTAATTAAGAAGCAATAACACACTTACTGAATTTTCTATTCTTCTAATTCCAAACTCCTAACTCCAAACTCCTAACTCCAAACTCCTAACTCCAAACTCCTAACTCCAAACTCCTAACCCCTCACTCCTTACTCCCCTATTTCACTAAATTTTCAATCTCCGTTTGTTGCAGCCATTCATGTGTACGCTGCATACCTTCTTCGAGGTCAATTATTGGTTTATAATCTAACAAAGTTTGGGCTTTAGCAATGGAACACGCATAGGGACGAGTCATAAAATCTACAGATTCCGGTAAAATATCGGCTTTTTTCCGAAATAATTTTTGTCCTTGGGCGCGTAGCTTTAAAAACAATTTCATTTCATCTTTTGGTAATGAAAGAGGTGCTGGTAAGTTTTCCATTGCTGCTAAGCGCATGAAATACTCTTTCCATGAAGTTTGTTGTCCGTCGGTGATATTAAATATTTCTCCGTAAGTCTGTTTTTCTATCGCTAGAAAGATGCCATCAATTAGATTATCTATGTACACATGATTGATGACTCCTTTACCATCGTTGGGATATGCAAATAATTTTTGGCGCATCATCAAAATTGGTTTGACTATCCAAGGAATACTTCCAGGGCCGTAAATATCACCGGCACGAATAATAATAATCCCAAAATCTGGTGGATTATTTAATTCTAGAAGTGCTGTTTCTGCTTCTATTTTTGTTTGACAGTAAGGATTGTTGTCATTAGAAAGTGTGTCGGTTTCTGTAACGCCATCAAGGTAGTTGAAACCATAAACCATGACACTGGAAAGATGCACAAAAGTGCTAATCCCTGCTTGCTTTGCAGCTTTCGCAATGTTAACAGCACCGTTAACATTGATTTCTCGAAAATGATTAATTGGGCCGGCTTCTTGGGCCATTTGTTCTGTATGTAAAACAACGTCTATTCCCTGACAAGCTTTTTGAGCAATATTAGGGTCAGCGATGTTACCAGTAATAACTTCAATACCTAAATTTAGGGCTGTTTTGTTCTGTTCTTTAGAAGTTTGTAATCCACGAACTTTTATTCCCTGCGCGATGGCTAATTCGGCTGCACGCAAGCCGACAAATTCATTAATTCCGGTAATCAGGAGAGTTTGGTTTTTGAAGTTCATAGAGGGAAATTTGTACCAATTTTGGATTCAAGTTTTGCTTGGATATCACACAGAAGTGCAAAGGATTACCAAAAAATAAATTGTCTAATCTTGTGGGTTGGACATCTTGTCAGTTGTTAGATACCTATGGCGAAACGCCCACACCACAGAGTTAGATATTTCTTTATTTAGAAGTTTCCTTAGAAAATATCTCCTGGGTCTGCGGAACGGAGTTTATTGATGGCTAGTCCTCCGGAAGTGATGCATATTAAAACTGTTGATGTTAAGACCAATATTGCATTGTTAGCAGTCATAATGATTGGCAATTTAGTTGCCTCCATTGCAAAATCGTATAACAATACAGAAGTAATAAAGCCTGGAATATAACCTAAAATTGCTAGAATTAAAGCTTGTTGAAATACCACATTCAACAGATATCTATTGGCATAACCTATGGCTTTTAATGTGGCATAAGCAACGAACTGTGTAGCAATATTACTATAAAGAATTTGATAGACAATTACTACACCCACAACAGAAGCCATTGTCAACATTAGGTTAAGTATGAAACCAATGGGCGTTCTCACAGACCAATATTTCTTCTCAAAATCAATAAAGCCTTGGCGTGTAAAAACCTGCACATCATTTGGCAAACTTGCTTGCAAATCTTTTAGCACTGTTTGTGCATCACTACCAGGTTTGAGGGTTATCAAACCGACATCAATCATATCTGCTGGACGGGTGTTGGGATTTATCCTTAGGAAAGTTGAGTCACTGACAACCAAATTACCATCTACCCCGAAGGAAGGCCCTAAACTGAATAAGCCACCAATCCTGACTTTATAACCAATTAATGAATTAAAGGGAAATATTTCAATTGTCTGTTCTGTATCTCCCGCATCAAATTGTTCAGCTATGGGGCCAAATTCCGTGCGAGACATTCTGTCAAAAAGCATAACATCAGGAATTTTGAGCTTATCTAAATTTTGCTCAATTTCTGGAATGTTCATCACTGGTTTACCTGGGTCAAAACCAATAACATATATTGAATATTTTTCCCCAGTTACCGGATTTTTTAATTTGGCAAATTGCAAATACATAGGGCTAACAGACTCTACGCCATTAAACCCTAAAGCTTGATACAAACGAGTCCGGGAAAAGCTTTGATTTGAGGTCAAAGATTTATATTGCGAACTCACTAAAAATAAATCTCCTTTGAGATTTTGATGTACTGCCGTTGCACTAGAATAAAGAGCATCTTGAAAACCAAGTTGCACAAACATTAGCAGCACAATAAAAGCAATCCCGGCTACAGCTACTATTAAACGAACTTTTTGCTGGGCTAGCTGTAGCCATGCTAAAGGAATTTTAAAATTCATAAATTAGTTATTAGTCATTGGTCATTAAGAGTTAGGAATTAAGAGTTAGGAGTTAGGAGTTAGGAGTTAGGAATTAAGAGTTATTCGCCTTGTCTTCCTTGTCTCCCTTGTCTCCCTCATCTCCCCATGCCCTAAACTAAATCTGAATGGCGACATCTACTTGTAAGTTGGTTAAGCGTGCGACTCGTTCGCTGTCTGCGGGGTTATCGATGGAGATTTTGACTTCAACTATTCTGCGGTCTGTGTCTGAGCCTGGGTTGAGGCTGAAAATGCTTTGTTTGTCAACTAACCAGCCAATTTCTTTGACGGTTCCTTTTAATGTTCCAGGAAATGCAGTGCTGGTGATGTTGGCTTTTTGTCCGACACGCACTTTTTGAACGTCGGTTTGATATACCTCTGCAATGACATTCATTTGCGATGTTTTACCTATCTCAGCAAATCCAGTGCTGGTGCTAATTACTTCTCCGGTTTTGGCATGAATTTTCAAAATTTTGCCGTTGATGGGAGATTTTATATAACTTAAATCCAAGTCTGCTTTTGCTTGTTGAACGGAAGTTGTTGCACTGTTGACTTCAGTTTGTGCGACTTGCACATCTACGCTACGTACTTCGCTAATACTTTTGAGTTGGGCTTGTGCTTGCTTAAGTTGTTCTTGGTATGTGTCTTGGGTGCGTTGTTTGGTGGCTTGCGCTTCTGTGAGTTGCTGTTGTGTAGTTTTGAGTTGTAAAGCTTTGCTGTCTGCTACGGAAGCTGCGATCGCACCTTGTTTATATAATTGCTGATAGCGATTATTCTCGGCTTGAGCGTTATCTACCTCAGCCTGGACGCGGGCAATTGTAGCCTCTTGGGTAGCAATATCTCCTTTATATTGTGACTCTAAACGCGCGATCGCTGCTTTTTGAGCGTCAATATCTCCGGTTTTCGCCCCAGATTTCACCTGCGCTAATTTAGCTTTGCTAACTTGCAGTTGGTCTTTTGCTTGCTGCAATGCTGTTTTTGCACGACCATAAGTTTCTAGATACGCCAATACTTGCCCAGTCCTAACTGCTTCTCCTTCTTTGACTAACAGTTTTTCAACTCGCACGCCATTATTAGCATTGGGAGCATTTAAAGAAATCACTTCCCCATCTGGCTGCAAACGTCCCAAGGCTGTAACAGCAACTTTTGTCGGCGTGGTAGCTTTTGGAGGGTTAGCTACTGGTGTTTCAACTTTGGTTTTCGGCCAAAATGTTGCCCAGCTATATAAAGTAACTAATCCAGCCGCTAAGGTAATAGAAGCTGCTAAAATTAGTCGCGATCGCACAACGGGTTTTGTGAATAATCGGCTTTCTTTATTGACTGCCATATTTTCTTCCAATTCTTACTAGGGGATAGCTGATAAAATTTTGGATTTTAGATTTTGGATTTTGGATTTTGGATTGATAATTCAGAAGTCAAAATTCAGAATGAGCTACGCTAACACAAGTCAGAATTCAGAGAAAACTTTTAGCAGCAGTTTCCGCCATTGTTGCAGTTCACCGCAAGCATCACAAGTTCGAGAACCAAAAAATTTAAAGAATCAGGAAAAACATTTGATTGATAGACATACCAACCATAGTAAGCTCCTTCTAAATTTTGAATTCTGACTGCTAAATTCTGAATTGGAGAATTATGAATTCTGAATCCTTATGGTAGTGTTACTTGAAAGCTTCTTTAGTTATATCGTTACTTGTCCTCGAATCCAGTAGCGGAAAATACAATAGAGCCAGCCAGAAAACTTAACTATCAACAATAATGAAGCGCTGATAAATCAATTCAAAAAATTGAATAACCTTGTTCTTGAGTATGACGACAAATTTTTCATTTGTCAACCGTTTGATTGGGGATAAATCCTGATTTCATCATCGAAATATTTTTCCAGATTTAGCTGTAATTATCACGGGTATCAACTATCAAAATTCTTCTATTCACGTTTTTCAACATTCTGAAATCATGGTGACGCCATCAAAATAATAACAAAGTTTTGTTGATAATGTTGTGTAACGTAAGACATTAAGGACTTCCAACTAAAAAAATATTCCATAGAATACTGTTCACCGTTGACACTTAACAGTTAACAAGCAAGACCAAAAAATATGCAAAACCAATACAATTACAGCTTATGTTTACTAGACCTCTTGCACTCTTGTGGTCAAAGGGATGCATCTTTATTGGGGAAAGGGAAAATACCAAACATGCACCCCCTTTTCCCTACTTCTGCAAGAAGTTTACTATGCAACATATTCAAAATTAACAATTGCTTTATAGATAACTATTTTGCTTTTTGTTTATGTTTATATTATAAAATCATCAAAAATCTTAGTTGAATTATGCTCTTTTCTTGAAAAAAATACTTATAGCTCTGCCATCGATTCATGTGCCTATGTAATTATTACTTAATCGCTAGAAATTTCATAATGTGATGTTTCAAACTAATTTACATAGAAATCTGAGATATTTTTACATCCTATACATTTTTTGAGTAGAAAAATATACCAAAATGATTATTTTTACGCACAATAAATATCAACAATCATCTGATTTTTTATAAAAAAAGTTTAAAGTAATCATTTAGTTTCTATAAAGCATGTTATTGTTTTTATTAATTCAATGCTTAAAAGCTGTGAGGTAAATTAGTTATTTAATTAAGATTTTGAAGGTAAAAATAACTAAATCAAACTGCTTGGTCATCACCTTACTAACCTTTAATTAGTTTTTCACATTGCATAAATTGAGATTGAAGGTGATGTTTTTTGTAACGAACTTGTCAACTTTTCTAGGTCGAATCCCATAACATGTATTATCCTGGACGTTGAAACTGGCTATGACATTTATCAAGACACAGAACGCTGTCATTAACAAGAAAGAATTCAGAAGTCAGAATTCTCCAATTCAATTGGAGTGCAACTGGCGGATGGCGTAGGGTAAAGCCTGCGGTATGGCTTCCCTGAGAGCGAGTCCGCGAGGGTCTGAATCCATAGCATTGGGGAAGTCCAAAAAATAAATTATTCCAGTTGATGCGTTGACTGTGAACCGTCAACAGTCAGCAGCGAACAGTCTTCTATGGAATATTTTTTCACCTGGAAGTCCCTTGCTGAATTCTGAGTTCTTTTTTAATACCAGCTACATTGTTGCGGTTAGGCTTGAAAATCAAACTATTGCTGACGAACGAAAAAAGCGTTTCTGTTCTTTTAGCTACTGTTGAGTTTCTACTGTTCGGTGGAATACATCGCTGAGATTTTAAATTTTGATTTTGGATTATTTTTTGGGTTTATGGCTGACTTGTTTTTGGTAGAAGAAATCTCAAATAGCAAATCTCAAATCCAAAATCTCAAATCCAAAATTTGTTGGTCGCTACAATTTCAAGAATCAAGCGTTGCATAACATTTTTACACGATGTCTACGACGGGCTACGCCTACGCTGTGTGCCAAAATTGCCTGTAAACCTAAGGCTTTATTAGGGCAGTATGTCGTGTGGTGTTGATTGGGAGAACAGCAATTAGCGCAGATAACATTATGTTTGGTTGAAGACTTATTATTAAGACTGACGCAAAGACGCAGGGACGCGGAGAGATTTTAAGAATAAGTAATTATCCAAACTATAAGAGAGCTAATTGCTGACAACAAAGATTTTGATTAATTAGTAGGCAACAGAAATTACTGTATCTACACAATCCACAGTACTCACTATGCCCTATGTCTGCTCATTCAATTGATACTGCCTTAGCAGAGTTAGAGAGCCTGATTAACAATTGCGAACAGGCTGTAATTAGGTCTATAGAGGAAAAAAAGATGAGTTCAGGAAAATCAGTGTCGATCGACAAACTTAACAGACAATTACAACACAATCCTATCGCCATTGTGGGCATGGCTTCTCTATTACCTCAAGCCAGAAATTTACGGGAATATTGGCAAAATATAGTAAATAAAATTGATTGTATTACTGATGTTCCATCTACCCATTGGAGCGTCGAAGATTATTACGATCCAAATCCCAGAACGCCTGAAGATAAAACTTATTGTAAAAGAGGCGGCTTTATTCCAGAGGTAGATTTTAACCCGATGGAATTCGGCATTCCACCAAGCATTTTAGAGGTTACAGATGTATCGCAACTATTAAGTTTAGTGGTTGCAAAAGAAGCGATGGAAGATGCCGGCTATGGCGACCAACGCGAATTCAACCGCGAAATGGTTGGGGTAATTTTAGGCGTAGCCATGGCCAAGCAGTTAGGAATGCCGCTTTCTGCCAGGTTGGAATATCCCATTTGGGAAAAAGCCCTGAAAAGTAGCGGTTTATCTGACGAAGATACACAAAAAATCGTCGAAAAAATCAAAAGCGCCTACGTGAAATGGGACGAAAACGCCTTCCCTGGAATGTTGGCTAACGTAGTTGCGGGTAGAATTGCGAATCGTCTCAACTTTGGCGGGATGAACTGTGTAGTTGACGCCGCTTGTGCTAGTTCCTTCGGTGCTTTAAAAATGGCAATTAGCGAACTAGTCGAATATCGTTCTGACATGATGCTGACTGGTGGCGTTGACACGGACAACACCATCATGGCTTATATATCTTTCAGCAAAACACCAGCCGTTTCTCCCGGTGAAAATGTCAAACCCTTCGATGCTAAATCCGACGGGATGATGCTGGGTGAAGGTATCTGCATGATTGTCCTCAAACGTCTGGAAGATGCAGAACGGGACGGCGATAAAATCTATGCAGTCATTAAAGGTATTGGTACCTCCAGCGATGGACGCTACAAGAGTATTTATGCTCCCCGCAAGGAAGGACAAGTCAAAGCCTTAGAACGTGCTTATGAAGATGCAGGGTTTTCTCCCGCCACCGTTGGCTTGATGGAAGCACACGGTACCGGCACAATGGCTGGAGACCCCACAGAATTCGGTTCTTTGAGTGATTTCTTTGCTCAACATGACTCGAAAAAGCAGCATATCGCCTTGGGTAGCGTCAAATCCCAAATCGGACACACCAAAGCGGCTGCGGGTGCGGCGAGTTTGATTAAAACGGCTTTGGCGCTACATCATAAAGTATTACCGCCAACGATTAATATTACCGAGCCGAACCCCAAACTTAATATTAAAAATTCCGCCTTTTATTTGAATACCGAAACTAGACCTTGGATTCGTGCTGAAGGCGAAGCGCCAAGACGTGCGGGTGTAAGTTCCTTCGGCTTTGGCGGCACCAACTATCACGTGGTTTTAGAAGAATATCAAGCCGACCAAAATCACGCCTACCGCTTGCACAGTGGGGCTAATGAAGTGCTGGTGTTTGCTGCTACTCCGTCTCAATTGCTGGCTAAATCGGAAGATTTGTTAGCTAAATTGCGTTCGCCAGAAGCCAAAACACATTACGCAAAATTAGTCAATGAGTGCAAATCCTTAGAAATTCCTGTTTCTGCTGCCAGATTTGGATTTGTGGCACAGAACCTCGAAGAAACTTGCAAATTACTGCAAGTTAGCATTGACTGGCTGAAAAACAAAGGGTCAGCAGCATCTTGGGAACATCCCCAAGGGATTTATTACCGCGCCTCTGGTATGGAATTGGGTGGAAAAGTTGTCGCCTTATTCTCAGGTCAAGGTTCCCAATACTTGGAAATGGGACGGGAATTGGTGATGAATTTCCCGATGATGCAGCGTCTACATGGCTATATGGATAGCCTGTTGCTCAAAGATAACTTGCAGCCGCTATCGGAAATTGTTTTTCCCCATCCTGTGTTTGAAGAGGCAGAGAAAAATGCCCAAATTGCTGCCCTACAACGCACAGAATACGCTCAACCAGCCATTGGGGTTTTGAGTGCAGGGATGTACACCATACTGCAACAAGCTGGATTCAGGTCAGATTTTGTTGCCGGTCACAGCTTCGGAGAAATCACAGCATTGTGGGCTGCGGGAGTTTTGACTACCGAAGATTACCTATTCTTGGTGAAAGCTAGGGGTCAAGCAATGGCGGCGCCGGAAGACCCAGACCACGATGCAGGTAGTATGCTGGCTGTCAAAGAAGACATCAGCAAAATTGAAGCAGTACTGAAACATTTTCCCCAAGTTGCGATCGCCAATCAAAATTCGCCAAATCAATATGTCTTAGCCGGCCCCACCGCAGAAATCGCTAAAGTCCGTCAGGCTTTACAAGACAAAGGATATACGGCTGTATTGTTGCCCGTCTCGGCAGCATTCCACACACCATTGATTGCCTTTGCTCAGAAATCCTTTGCGATCGCTACTAAGTCTGTCAAATTCGAGAATCCCAAAATCCCCGTTTACAGCAACGTCACCGGCAAACAGTATCCCAAAGAACCGCAAGCGATTCAAAAAATCCTCGAAACGCACCTTTCCAACTCCGTGCTGTTCAAGCAGGAAATTGAAAGCATCTATGCAGCAGGCGGTACTTGCTTCGTGGAATTCGGGCCGCGGAGAATTTTGACCAACTTAGTAAAAGAAATTCTTGGCGATCGCCCGCATCTTACCGTATCTTTGAACCCTAGTACTCAGAAAAATAGCGATCGTTCCTTACGGGAAGCAGTTGTGCAGTTGCGGGTAATCGGTATGGCTTTGAGCAACCTCGACCCCTACCAAGTTCCCCAAACTATACCTGCGATCGAACAGAAGAAGGCTATAAATGTACGTCTAAACGGCATCAACTACAGATCCGAAAAAACCAAAAACGCCTTCGCCCAAGCTTTGCAAAACGGTCATAAAGTTACATTACCTGCGGTTTCATCTGAAAATTCAGCGAAACCAAATCAGCCTATCCCCTCTGAAACTGCGGCTCCTTTATTTACCAGCCTAGATGTGGCTCGAACTCTGCCAGTAACAGAGACTAACGGACATAAAAAAACACCCCCTATCGCTACCCCATCAATGAACGGTGTGACTTCTCATATAGCTACCCAACCAGAGCAGCAAATGAGTCCTGTGACCCTTTTAAGTCAACCAGCCCAGGAATCTAAGATGCAACCAACACCCGAAAAACTTACAAATTACCAACAACTTTTAGAAAGTTTAGAATACCTCCTGACACAGTTCCAGCAAAATCAATCTGAGAATTTACAAGCTCACGGAGCTTATCTCAACCATCAAATGGAATACGCCAAAGCGTTCTTCCAACTGATGCAGCAACAAAATGCGCTCTTGAGTGAAAGTAAATCTACAGCCGAAACCACCAAGCTCAAACAAGTTGTCATGGAAAGCTTGGAACGCAGCATGATGCAGTTTCACTCCCAACAAGGTGAAACCCTACGCATTCACGAGCAATATCTCCAAGAACAACTGGAATATACAAAAAACTTTTTCCAACTCATACAGCAAGAGTATTCTCAAATCATCTCAGAAGATGGAGCCGCTGAACTCACAGAGAAACTCAGCAACGGTGCAGGACATCATTTCATCCCCTTCACCACACAAACAACCGTCACCGAAGAGGCACCAGTACCCTCCACTACCAAGATAGTAGAAGCTTTACCCTCACCTGTAACTGAGCCAGTAGCGAAAAACGGCAACGGCTCAACACATACCCAAGCACCCCTCCCTGCTCCCAAGGTAGTACCTGTAGTCGAAACCCCGGTAATCCCCCAATTAGTACAGCCTGTAGTTGAAACTCCAGTACTTCCCCAAATAGTACAGCCTGTAATCGAAACCCCTGTACTTCCCGCAGACGCGATTCATCGCGTCTCTACCCAATCCCCAATCACCAGTCCCCAATCCCCAGTCCCCAGTCCCCAGTCACCAATCCCCAGTCCCGAACCCCCAGTCCCCAATGCAACCATTGATATTGTTGACTTGGATAAAAACCTCCTAGCCATCACCAGCGACAAAACGGGCTACCCGGTAGAAATGCTGGAAATGGATATGGACATGGAAGCAGACTTGGGAATTGATTCCATCAAACGGGTGGAAATCTTGGGAGCGTTGCAGGAAATGTATCCTAACCTACCCAAGCCCAACTTAGAAGAACTAGCAGAAAAACGCACCATCGGTCAAGTGGTAGAATATCTGCAATCCTTTGCTGCTAAAAGCGTTTCTGTAGAAGTTGTAATTCACGAAGTACAACAACCAGTAGAAACTCTAGCGCCGGAAGTACAACAAGTAGTAGAAACTCCAGCAGAAGTTACACCTGAAGTCAGCGTGGTTGTTGCATTCACTCCACAACCAGAAGCAGAACCCGCAGCCGCAACTAATGAATTTCCAGATTTAGCCCAAACCTTACTAGCCATCACCAGCGATAAAACCGGCTATCCGGTGGAAATGCTGGAACTAGAAATGGACATGGAAGCCGACTTGGGGATTGACTCCATCAAACGGGTAGAAATCTTAGGGGCGATGCAAGAAATGTACCCCGACTTACCCAAACCGAATATAGAGGATTTGGGAGAACTCCGCACCATCGGTCAAATAGTTGATTACCTACAGCAGCTAGCTGGAGGTGAAAAAAAAAAGTATGAGTCTGAGTTTGTCCAGCAGCCACCGGAATTAGAGTCTAGTATCCAGCGCTATCCTGTCAAACTCAGAACGCTACCAAAACCCGATCGCTTGGATTTCACGTTACCAGAGGGATACATCACTTTAATTACCGATGATGGTTCCCTCACTACTGCCAAATTAACTGAATCCTTAATTGCCGAAGGCTCGAAAGTAGTAGTTATCGGCTTCCCCCAATCCTTGATTCCCCAACAATCGCCCTTACCCGCAGGAGTAACCCGCGTCACCTTGGCAAACTTGAGCGAAGAACATCTCCAACAACAACTAGAAGCGATCGCTACTCACTGCGGTAAGGTTGGGGCTTTCATCCATCTACATCCTGTTTTTGTATCAAATAACACCGGAACAATTCCCTACATCGAACAAGAAAAGGCGATCGTCAAGCACGTATTCTTGATGGCGAAACACCTCAAACCTGCTCTCACCGAAGCGGCACAACATGGACGTAGTTGTTTTTGCACAGTCGCTCGTCTCGATGGTGGCTTCGGTTTAGATTATAAAGTCAACTTCGGAGCGATCGCCGCTGGTTTATTTGGGTTAACTAAAACCCTGAGATGGGAATGGCCAAAAGTGTTTACACGAGCGATCGATTTAAGTCCCAGAATTGACGCTCAACAGTCAGTAAACCACATTATTGCCGAACTTCACGACCCCAATCTTTATATCGGTGAAGTTGGGTATGGTTCGCAAGGACGAGTCACTTTAATTGCCAATCCAAAAGTAGGCGGCTAATCACTCCATCTCTTCTCTCTGCGCTCTCTGCGCCTCTGCGGTTTTTTTTACGAACCACAGAGACGCAGAGGACACAGAGGAGGAAAAAACAAATTTATACATTTTTTTACGAGGATTTATGAGCAAAACAGCCCAGCTTAGTCCATCATCTGTTTTTGTCGTTAGCGGCGGTGCAAAAGGGATTACGGCTGAGTGTACTATCAAATTAGCCCAGCAACAACCCTGTAAATTTATTCTTCTCGGTCGCTCTGAATTATTAGAAACTGAGCCAGATTTTGCTCAAGGTTGTGAAGAATCAGCATTGAAAAAACGCATCATGGAAAATCTTCTTGCCCAAGGAGAGAAACCCACACCCATGAATGTGCAAAAAATATATAACAAAATTACCTCCAGCCGCGAAATTAAAAAGACCCTCGCAGCAATTGAAAAAGCAGGAGCTAAAGCCGAATATATTAGCGTTGATGTTACAGATACAGAGGCTTTACAGGACAAACTGGCTAATGCTGTACAACGTTTGGGGTCAATTACAGGCATTATACATGGTGCTGGAAATTTAGCCGATAAATTAATTGAAAAGAAAACAGAAGAGGATTTTGAAAAAGTTTATACCGCCAAAGTTAAGGGATTAGAAAACCTATTGGGTTGTATTAATCCTAATCAACTTCAGCATTTAGTTTTGTTTTCTTCAGTAACAGGATTTTACGGAAACATTGGTCAATCGGATTATGCGATCGCCAATGAAATCCTCAATAAATCAGCGCATATTTTCAAACAACAATATCCCTCATGCCACGTAGTAGCAATTAACTGGGGAGCTTGGGACAGTGGGATGGTATCACCAGAACTCAAAAAAGCTTTTGCCGAACGAGGAGTTGAAGTGATTCCCGTAGAAGCTGGGACAAAAATGTTAGTTAACGAATTGCATCCCGCCTATCAAGATAATACACAAGTCGTCATTGGCAGCCCTTTAGTACCCTTAGCTAGAGAGTTAGATTCCGAACTCCACAGCTATCGTTTGCGCCGGCGCATGACATTAGAAGAAAATCCATTTTTATTGGATCATGTAATAGCTGGTTCTCCAGTATTACCCGCTACGTGCGCTCTCTCATGGATGATAGATTATTGCGAACAACTTTATCCAGGATACAGATTTTTTGCTGCTCAAGATTTCAAAATTTTGAAAGGAATTACTTTCAACGAAACTCTAGCAAATGAATATATTGTAGACGTTGAAGAAGTTTCTAAAACTAACGGTCAACAGATTACATTCAACACCAAAATTTCAAGTAAAAATCCTGCTGGCAAAACATTTTATCATTTCAGCGCCCAAATCCAACTATTACTAGAAATACCCACAGTCCCAATTTACGATGCAGTTAATTTAGAACAGGATAATATCATCACTCTCACTGGTAAATCTTTTTATCAAAATGGAGAAGCTACATTATTTCATGGCAAAGCTTTTCAAGAAATCCAAAAAGTTTTAAATATCACCCCAGAAAAAATCACTACACAATGCCTGTGGGAAGGAATTTCACAGAAACAACAAGGACAATTTCCAGTCCAATGGGTCAACCCATATACAACTGACCTAAGTATGCACGCACTCTGGGTTTGGACACAACACTTCCACCAAGAAGGTTGCTTACCCGGACAAGTCGCAAAATACGAACAATTTGCAGCCACACCACAAAACGAACCCTTCTACGTCTCCTGCGAAGTCAAATCCAAAACCCCCAGTAGCGCCACCGCCGACATCATCATCCACAACCACCAAGGCCAAATCTACTCACGCCTCCTCGGAGCCAGAGCCATCATCTGGTCAATGAAACTACTCAGAAGCTAACTCTCCTCTCCTCCTCTCTATGAAAATGCGCCTAATTATCATGAGAAAACCTCAGCGAACCTTTGCGCTAACCTCCGCGAACCTTTGCGTTTAAAAAAGCTAGAATTTGGCACAGCTTCACAAAGAAACGGCATAAAACATCTTTCAAGTTTGGGGAACAACGTAAATCCTGCCTTTTGCTCATCCCTAATACCCAAACCTTGAGGATAAAAATAATGGAAAAAATCGCCATTATCGCATTGTCATGTCTATTCCCCGATGCCAAAAACCCCGAAGAATTCTGGCAAAATATCATCAATAAAAAAGACTCCACCTCATCTGCAACCATCCAAGAATTTGGAGTAGATCCAGAAATCTTCCACCATCCACTCAAAGGTACACCAGATAAAACATATTCCCTGAAAGGTGGATACATCCGCAACTTTGAATTTGACCCATCCGGCTACAATCTACCACCAGAATTACTTGCCAGTTTAGATAACACCTTCAAATGGTCATTGTACGCCGCCAAACAAGCAATTCTCCAAAGCGGTTATTGGGGCAATCAAAGTGTTCTCTCCAAATGCGGTGTAATTTTGGGAAACCTTTCATTCCCCACAAAACTTTCCAATCAATTATTTTCTCCCATCTACCAAAAAACCATCACACCTGCCCTCAAAGAACTTTTACAACTTCCAGATTTAGATTTACCCACTCTACCAATTGCCAATCAAGCATCTTTATATAATGCGATGATTTCCGGCTTACCAGCAGCCATAATCGCTCAAGCCTTATCATTATCCCGCATTAACTTATGTCTTGATGCTGCTTGTTCCTCATCATTTTATGCCATTAAACTGGCTTCTCATTATTTGCGATCGCACAAAGCCGATGTCATGTTAGCCGGAGCCATCAGCAGTGCAGATTCTCTATTTGTGCGGATGTTATTTTCTGGCGTTCAAGGATTTCCAGAAAACGGTCTTAGCCGTCCCTTAGATAAATCATCCAGAGGTCTAATTCCCGCCGATGGTGTTGGCGTGGTGATGCTCAAGAGGTATTCCGATGCTGTCAGAGACGGCGATAAAATTCTTGCTACCATCTGCGGCAATGGGCTCTCAAATGATGGTAAAGGAAAGCATTTACTCAGCCCCAATCCCAAAGGACAAATCCTTGCTTTTGAGAGAGCTTATAATGAGGCAAAAATTAATCCTCAAAGCATCGATTATTTAGAGTGTCATGCTACTGGCACATTATTAGGAGATACAACAGAATTTAATTCTATCGAAACATTCTTTGGTCAACATCAAGCCGCACCTTTAATAGGTTCTGCTAAAGCAAATACCGGTCATTTATTAACTGCGGCTGGTATGGTTGGCTTGACCAAAGTAATCTTAAGTATGTCCAACGGTGTCATTCCACCGACTCTCAATGTAACTGAACCCATAGCTACAGAAAACAGTAAAATTTCCCCCGACAAAATTGTTAAAACCGCTACAGCATGGCCTAATAATAACACTGCAATAAAACGGGCTGCTATCAGTGCTTTTGGTTTTGGCGGTACTAATTCTCATCTGATTTTAGAACAAGTGGAAGAGGACACAGGGACACGGGGACACGGAGACACGGGGAAAGAGAATGCAGGGACACAAAAAGATGAGGACACAGAAACTTCTTTCTCCGCGTCCCCGCGTCTCCCCATCTCCGCATCTTCTTCCCTCTCCGCGTCCCCGCGTCTCCCCATCTCCGCGTCTTCTTCTAAACTTGCCATTGTCGGCATGGATGCCTTTTTCGGCAAATGCAATGGTTTAGATGCTTTTGAACGTTCGATTTATGATGGCACTCAGCATTTTGTTTCTTTACCGCCGCAAAGATGGCAGGGTATAGAAAACCAAGAAAATTTACTCAAAGAGTATGGTTTACCAGAAGGTAAAGCACCAGTAGGGGCGTACATTCAAGATTTTGAAATCGATACATTAGCGTGTAAAATTCCACCGAATGAAGTAGATAAATTAAATCCACAGCAATTACTACTTCTGAAAGTGAGCGATCGCGCCCTCAAAGATGCGAAAATCCCAGAAGGTAGCAACGTCGCAGTTATCATTGCCGCCGAAACAGAATTATCTGTACATCAACTACAGCAAAGATGGAATTTGCCTTGGCAAGTTAAAGAAGGCTTACTGAGTCAAGAAATCTCTTTACCCAACGAACAGCAAACTCAACTCGAAACCATCGTCAAAGATAGCCTTCATCATCCAGTAGAAATCGGCGAATATGTCAGCCACATCGCCAACATCATGGCAAGTCGCATTTCTGCTTTGTGGAACTTCACCGGGCCAGCATTTACAATGACAGCTGGCGAAAATTCCGCCCTCAAAGCTTTAGAAGTCGCACAAATGCTACTAGCTGCGGGAGAAGTTGACGCTGTGGTTGTTGGTGCCGTTGACTTGGCTGGCGGTGTCGAAAACGTCTTACTGCGAAGCCAAATGGCTAAGGTGAATACGGGTATCAATACCTTGAGTTACGACCAAAACGCAGACGGCTGGACAGTAGGCGAAGGTGCGGGTGCAGTTGTTCTCAAACGTCATGACACCGCCCTAGAAAATGCGGAACGCATCTATGCAGTTATTGATGCCGTTAGCATCGGACAAGCTAATTCCACGGTGGTAGACGGCGAAACCATCAGCCAAGTCTGCAAACAAGCTTTCGACATTGCAGGTATCCAACCCACAGAGGTAAACTACCTGGAAGTTTGCGGTAGTGGTATTCCCCAGGAAGATGCAGCCGAAATTACAGGTTTACTGCAAGCTTATCCGCCAGTAGGAGATGGGTTGCACTGTGCAATTGGTAGCGTCAAAGCAAATATCGGTCACACCTACGTGGCTTCGGGAATTGCCAGCCTGATTAAAAACGCTCTTTGTTTGTATCACAGGTACATACCCGCTACCCCCAACTGGTCTGGTGTGAAAACGCCGCAAGTATGGCAAGGCAGTCCTTTCTATGTGGCTACAGAATCAAGACCTTGGTTTTTAGGGAAAAACGCTAAATCGAGGGTTTCGGCACTAAATAGTATTGGCTGTGACGGCAGTTTTGCCCATGTCATCTTATCAGAAGAAGGTAGCCAAGAAGAACGCAGCAGCCGATATTTAGAAGAAAAACCTTTCTGTCTTTTCCCCATCCCGGCTGATGATAGCTCAAGTTTATTTGCAGCTTTGGATAATTTCCAAAAAATCATCGAAAATTCTGCTTCTCTCAAAGCAATTGCTAGCGAATATTTTGAGAACTTTCAAAAACAATCGGCTGCAAAATATGTCCTATCAATTACAGGACGCAACCAAAAAGAATTACTCAAAGAAATCGAATCTGCACGTAAAGGTGTAAATAATGCCTTTGAACGTGGAGGAGATTGGCAAACTCCTGTTGGTAGTTATTTCACCGCTAAACCACTGGGTAAAAAAGGTGAAATTGCTTACATTTATCCGGCAGCAGTTAATTCTTATCTTGGCATCGGTCGCACGCTATTTCGCTTATTTCCCAGAGTCTTCAACGACTTAATGGTTAAAAGTATTTACAAACGCGCTGCTGATGTTGAACCGCTAGTTTTTCCCAGAAGTTTGAAAAAATTCACTACTAGGGAACTAGAAACACTAGAAAAGAAATTGCTAGATGATTCTCTAGCAATGTTTGAAGCCGAAATGTTTTGCACCAGATTACTCACCACGATTATTCGTGATGATTTTCAAGTTAAACCTAAATATATTTTTGGGTATAGCTTGGGTGAAACAAGCATGATGGTCGCCCAAGGAGTTTGGAGCAATTTTTATGAAGGTAGTAGCAGCTTCAACTCATCAGCTTTATTTGGCGATAGATTATCCGGGCCGAAAAATGCTGTGCGTGAGTATTGGGGACTACCAAAAATTCCCTCGGCTTCAGACAATAATCTTTGGGGTAACTATGTTTTAATGGCTAGCCCAGAGCAAGTAAGGGAATGTCTAAAAAATGAACAGCGTGTTTACTTAACTCAGATTAATACACCGGAAGAAGTATTAATTGCTGGCGAACCAGAAGCCTGTCAGCGAGTCATAAAAACCTTGGGGTGTAATGCTTTCCCGGCTCCCTTCGATCATGTGATTCACAGCGAAACAATGCGTTCTGAATATGGTGAATTGGTGAAATTAAACACTTTACCATCACAAAATATTCCTGGCGTTGTATTTTATTCTGCTGCTGAATATCAACCAATTAAACTTGAGAGTGGCGAAATTGCCCGTAGTATTGCTACAGGTCTTTCTCAACAATTAGACTTTCCCAGATTAGTTAATCGCCTCTACGCTGATGGTGCCAAAATATTCATTGAAGCTGGTGCAGGTAATGTCTGTTCTCGCTGGATTGATAAGATTCTCCAAGGTAAAGAACACATTACAGTATCTCTAAATCGTAGAGGTATGGATGACCATACTGCTTTTGTCAAAGCACTGGCAAAACTAGTTAGCCACCAGGTAGATGTTGATTTATCGCCACTATATAGTGTTGCCCAAACTACCAATCAAAGTAAAGCAACTCTGAGAACTGTAACCTTAGGCGGACAATCAATTACTGATAGCATTTTGACTGAAGATAACCGCCAAATATTTGGGAATTTAGTTGAGAAATGTAAAGGCGATCGCCCCAAAATCCAGCCTCAAATTTTACCCAACTCCTCATTAGAAATTCCCAGCGAAATCTCCTCCCAAACAACTAATCCCGATCGCATTCCACCCTCCCCTCTCCACCCTGAAAAAGTTGCAGCGAAAAATATCATTAATAACGTTTTTGAATTTAAACAAGAAGTAAAATCTTCTGAGTCAACCGCAATTGAACAAACAACCACTCAACCTACTTTTTCTCCTCCAACCACCACTCGAAAACTTCGTAGAATCATCCACATGTCAGATTTAAATAAATCTCAGTATCAAAAACTCAACGCTAACAACTCCAAGATAACTAAAGCACACACAGCCTTCCTACAAGCCAGACAAGAATTTAGCAAGCAAATGAGTGAAATCATCCAACTCCAATTAGCCTGCGCCCAAAACTTACTCGAAGAAGAATCCAAATAATCTATCTTTCAATAGGGGAAAACTTCAAGGATAAAACAAAATTCTCCTTCTTTCCCCTCCTCATATTAACCTCAGCGTACCTTTGCGCTAACCTCAGCGTACCTTTGCGTTGAAAAATAAATCTTTCAGCACATAACATTCCTTCCTCTTCTTTTCTCACGCTAACAATTCGAGGGACAACTGCTGTGACAACCGTAGATACGGTACTAAGTAAACACGATAACGGCCTGAACTTCTCCCCCTGGTTCCCCACTCAAAACCAAATTTGGAAAGGTTCACTAGAATCTATATCTTTCGACCAACAAACCATCAAAAACAAATTGATGGTATTAGATAAACCTTGCTACATCGTGAAAGTTGCCGGAAAAATCGGTGTCACCAACGAGGGATATTTATCCCCCACTGAAAATGGCACAACAGCACAAGTAGACCTGTTAACATTTCTTCCACCAGTCAGAATTCAACAACTAGGAGATCCCAACTTCCTCTCCTTTCATAATGTCAAATATGCCTACGCTACCGGTGCAATGGCTGGCGGAATTGCATCAGAAGAAATGGTCATTGCACTCGGAAAAGCCCAAATCTTAAGTTCATTTGGCGCAGGTGGTTTAAGTCCAGACCGCTTAGAAGCAGCCATTAAAAAAATTCAACAAGCCTTACCCCAAGGCCCTTACGCATTTAATTTAATTCACAGTCCCAGCGAACCCGCAATTGAACGCCGTGCTGTAGATTTATATCTCAAATATCAGGTAAAAACAGTAGAAGCATCTGCATTTCTAGATTTAACTCCCAACATTGTCTACTATCGCGTAGCAGGTTTGGGATTAAATGACGCCAATCAAATTGAAATCAGAAATAAAGTCATTGCCAAAATTTCCCGCCGAGAAGTTGCTACAAAATTTATGCAACCGGCGCCACCCAGAATTCTCAAAGAACTTCTCCAACAAGGATTAATTACAGACTTACAAGCAACTCTGGCCGCTAAAGTTCCGATGGCTGATGATATCACCGTCGAAGCTGATTCTGGCGGTCATACAGATAACCGTCCCTTGGTTTGTTTGCTACCTTCTATTGTTGCTTTACGGGACGAAATTCAAGCCCAATATCATTATCAAATACCCATTCGAGTGGGAGTAGCAGGTGGAATTGGTACCCCAGAATCAGCATTAGCCGGTTTCATGATGGGTGCTGCTTATATAGTAACTGGTTCTATAAATCAATCATGCATTGAATCTGGAGCTTGTGAGCATACAAAAAAATTACTTGCTCAAGCAGAAATGGCTGATATGATGATGGCACCAGCCGCGGATATGTTTGAAATGGGAGTCAAATTGCAAGTCCTCAAACGGGGTACAATGTTCCCCATGCGGGCGCAAAAATTATTTGAACTCTATCGTGCTTATGACTCAATTGAAGACATTCCTCTGGCAGAAAGAGAGAAATTAGAAAAACAAGTTTTCCGCAAAACTATTGCTGAAGTTTGGGAAGGAACGGCAGCTTATTTATCCCAAAGAAATCCAGAAAAATTGGGTAAAGCCGTTAATAATCCTAAGCTAAAAATGGCGTTGATTTTCCGCTGGTATTTAGGATTATCTTCTCGCTGGTCTAATTCTGGTGAAAAAGGTCGAGAAGTCGATTATCAAATTTGGTGCGGGCCAGCAATGGGTAGCTTCAATGACTGGGTAAAAGGTTCTTACCTGTCTGACCCAAATAATCGCCGAGTAGTTGATGTTGCTGACCAAATTATGACTGGCGCAGCCTTTTTATATCGCATCCAAAGTTTGAAAATTCAAGGGCTGCAACTCTCTAATTATTACAGTCAATATCAACCAGTACGTTCTACATTATTGGAGATTTAAAAATGACTTTAAAACAGTCTTTTACCGCCGCAGATATTCAGCATTTTTTAGTATCTAATTTAGCGGAATTGCTAGGTGTTGAACCTGCTGAAATTGACATCGAAGAACATTTAGAAAACTATGGCTTGGATTCCGCCCAAGCAATGATTCTAGTAAGTAAATTAGAAAAATTGCTCGGATTTCAACCATCTCCACTGCTGTTATGGCATTACCCAAATATTGCCTCCCTTTCCCAGCGTCTAGCCGAAGAACTACAAGAAGATTCAGCGATTCAAGATACAAAATCAGCATCTTCTAACGTCAATACTACCCCCTTGATTTTAGATTTAGGTGCTGAGGCTGTTCTTGACCCTACAATTAATCCTGGTGCTGCTGCTAATTTACCTATAGGCGAACCGAAAAACATCTTTTTAACCGGAGGAACAGGCTTTTTAGGAGCCTTTATTATCCGGGAATTACTACAGGAAACTAAGGCAGATATCTATTGTTTAGTCCGTGCTGATAGTGTTGAAGCAGGCAAGACTAAACTGCAAAATAATCTCCAGCAATATGCAATTTGGCAGGAAGAATATAATTCTCGAATTATTCCTGTAGTTGGCGATTTATCTTTGCCATTGTTAGGTCTTGGTTTAGAACAATTTCAAATCTTAGCTGCCAAAATTGATACTATCTATCATAGCGGTGCTTTGCTGAATTATGTTTATCCCTATTCGGCATTGAAAGCTGCTAACGTTTTGGGAACTCAAGAAGTTTTAAGATTAGCTTGTCAAATTAAAGTCAAGCCGGTACATTACGTTTCCAGTGTTGCTGTTTTTGAATCACCTGTTTATGCTGGTAAGGTTGTCAAAGAACAGGATGAATTCAGTCATTGGGAAGGTATTTATCTTGGCTACTCCCAAACAAAATGGGTAGCTGAAAGATTAGTTAAAATTGCCCGTGACAGAGGACTTCCTGTAACTATCTATCGTCCACCTCTGATTTCTGGAGATAGCAAAACAGGGATTTGTAACACCCATGACTTTATTAATTTGATGGCCAAGGGCTGTCTACAAATGGGAAGTTTCCCCGATGTAGAATATATGATGGATATGTCTCCTGTGGACTATGTGAGTCAAGCCATCGTCTATCTATCACGCCAAAAGGAATCTATAGGTAAGGCTTTCCATTTACAACATCCCCAACCTGCGCCGTTGAAAGTTTTAGTTGACTGGATACGTTCTTTTGGTTATTCAGTTGAGATGATTCCCTACGAAAAATGGCAATCAGAGTTAATCAATAATGTGTCTTCTGTAGACAATCCTTTGTATACTCTGCGACCCTTTTTACTGGAACGTTGGTCTGATGAACAATTGACTATTCCGGATTTGTACTTGCAAGCTAGAAGACCACATATTAGTTGCCAAGATACGCTTCACGCATTAGCAGGAAGTTCTATTGCTTGCCCAACAATTGATTCTCAATTGTTTATGACTTATACCGCTTATTTGATTCAAAGCGGATTCTTGAATCTCGCTTAGAAAGACAGGCAATTTTAGATTTTGGATTTTGGATTGAATATTCAAAATCCAAAATTTTAAGTTGTATTTTTGTTTTTAAACGCAGAGGCACGCAGAGTCAAACGCAGAGTTACGCAGAGGTTTACTCAATTTATAAAGCGGAGTACTTAGTACCTTAGCCGATTAGTAAACACTATAACTATTAATCGAAAACTACATCTTTACCACAGTTTTGCAAAACAATACCAGCAGTGATTTCTTGAGATCTTCGCAAGTCATTTTCATCTAAATAGCGCACTTTGAACTTAATACGTATCCCTTCACCAGAATCAAGTCCAAGTATACGAGGATTTAAAAAAGAATCTGGTATAGCCGCCTCAACACCGCCAGGAGGACTAATCGTACAACAATCAGGATTCTCTTTAATATATTCATCAAAATTTTTATACTTTATAAATCGAATATATTGCATTTGACCTGCAAGTTTGATACGTAGTTGTTCTGCATTATTTAAAGAATCAAAAGCTGATTTAAGCTTTTCGTAATCGCTGAGATAACGCATCTTTGCAAAGCAGAATCCTGAATAATTTAAGCTAAAGTATATGCTTAAATAAGTTAATGGTAATCCTATTAAAAGAAAAGTAGTTAAAAAACAGGTGCGGTTCATTATTCAATATGTGATTATTTACATAGTTATTCCGTCAAAAAATAGTTCAGCCAAATCGAACTTTTATCTAAAATAATTGTATTAAATACATAGCCATAGCCTCTATAAATTGTGATTAGGAATCTCGCTTAAACCAAATAGATTTTGGACGACCACAGTTTCGTAAAGTATTTCTAACACGTACTTGTTGTACTCTCTGATTACCCTTTTCATCTAAATAACGTACTTTAAAGTTCATGACTGTCAAATCGCGAAAACCAAGTCCAGATATACGATCGAAAAATGAAAACTCTGGAAGTAGACCAAATGAAGGCTGTGCAATCTTGTAAAGTTCGCCGTGATTGATAGAACAGCAGTTTGGATTTTCTTTGATATATTCATCAAAACTTGCATATTTGATATGTTCATAAGATTCTAGTTTTCCACCTAAAGATACAAGTAATTTATCCTCTTTATTGTTATAATCAAAAGCTATTCGTAACTTTTCTTCATCGCTTAGATAACGCATCTTTGCAAAACAGAAACCTGAATAATTTAAGTTATAGAAGATGCCTAAAATCGTTATTGGTATTCCGATGAAAATGAAAATAGCTAAAAGAAGGATACGGTCTATCATTGTATTTAAGGAAATAAATTTATACACGTCTAAATTAAAATCATTCTCAGTCCGGATTTGACTGATTTCTTAAGAATTAACATAATGTTAAGACTTGCCTATATCAAGTACAGTCACTTGTTAATTTATACATATTTTATTATGCAAAAACTAAATTAAATATATGATTTTCATGAATTGCTTTATTTATTTTGGTAATGAAACTATTAAGTTAAAGGTTCACTGTAAGCAATTGCAAAAATGCAGTTAAATCAAGCCCCACTGCTAGCACCGACAGAGTGTAAATCGATCGCTAAGGATCTGGACAGTATCAGTAGCAAGATGATTGCTCTATTTATTTATGTTTACAAATATAAATTTTAAAATGAACATCTTGACAAAAAACAGTCTACAATAGTTATTGTAGGTTATCAAATTTTGAATTTACCCATATTTGTGAGTCATCATAATATGTGTGTATAGGGGTGTATCTAGATTTTCTCTTATACATCAACGCTTCATTCTTAATTCAAAAGCAAATTACAGATTATTTTGGCTCAAGACGTTTTTCGTAGTTTGAGATATTAAGCATACTTAATTGTAGAACAAGAACCACTGTCAATGGAAAGCAGTTGAATTTACCAATATTCTTGCATGAACACAACACATCAAACACAGGGCAAAAAAACGGCTCTTATTACTGGGGCAGCAAGTGGAATTGGCTACCAATTAGCGTGTCTTTTTGCAGCTGATGATTACAATCTTGTCTTAGTAGATAAAGATGAATTAAAGCTAACAGAAGTTGCTGAGAAATTTGAGTTAAAATTTGGCAATTTTGTCAAAGCTATTGTCAAAGATTTATCTATCTCAACTTCTCCAGACGAGATATTCACGGAGTTACAACAAGCCAATATTCAGGTTGATGTATTGGTAAATAATGCTGGCTTTGGTACTTATGGGTTATTTCACGAAACAAATTTAACTGCTGAATTGGAAATGCTACAGGTAAATTTGGTGTGTCTCACCCATTTAACTAAGCTATTTATCAAGGATATGGTTAAGCAAGGTGAAGGCAAAATATTAAATGTCGCCTCTGCTGCTGCTTTTCAACCAGGCCCTTTGATGGCGGTTTATTTTGCGACTAAGGCTTATATCTTATCGTTTTCAGAAGCGATCGCCAATGAATTAGAAGGCACAGGTGTCACTGTGACAGTTCTTTGCCCAGGTTCCACAGAATCAGCCTTTCATCAAAGAACGGGAATGGCAGACTCTAAAATGCTCAAAAGTAAGAGAATGATGGATGCCCAAACAGTAGCCGAAATCGGTTATCACGGCTTAATGAAAGGCAAAACCATTGTCATCCCCGGTTTAATTAATAAACTACTAGCAAAAAGCGTCAGATTTGTACCCAGAAAACTGGTGACGAAAATTGTCAGAAATATGCAGGAAGATAAGTAAGTGGGGATGAGGGAGATGGGGTAGGGGAAGAGGACAAGGGAAAAGAATTGTTGCAATTTGTCTCCCTTGTCTCCCTTGTCTCCCCAGTCAACAGTCAACAGTCAACCGTCAACCGTCAACAATCCACACCTTCCTGCCAACATTTTAAATCCCAACCAGAATTTGCTATTGCAACGGCAGCAACATAATTATTTGCAGGTACTAATTCAAAAAGACTCCAATCTTGGGATATCTGTAACTTGGCTGGTGCTGTGGGAGTGAGGAATACTTCAACTGCCTCTAGTTGGGAGAGTCCGTCGCCGGTTGCTTTTAAATAAGCTTCTTTGCAAGTCCAGTAACGGAAAAATACTTCTTGCTGTTGGTTTGAAGCAAGCGATCGCAGCATTTCATATTCTCTCGGTAAAAAGAACCGTTTGGCAAGAGCTTCTAAATCTGAGACGGGACGAATATATTCTAAATCTACACCAATTTCACGCTGACAGTTCACCGCGCACAACCCTAATTCTTGGGAGTGAGACAAGTTAAACTCTAGTCCACTCTTGGCAAATCTTTCTGCTAATACTGGTTTGCCACGCTGTTGATAGTTAAACTGAATTTCTGATGGCTTAATACCCAAATAACGGGATAATATACTCCGCAAAATCCCACGCCCAGCGATGAAACGCTGTTGGTGTTGTGGAAAATGAAATCGTTCAGCACGAGTAATTTCGTCACTGGAAAGGGTATTTTTTAAATTTTGTAACTGTGGTTCTGGTTGGTTAAGTTTGATACGCCATACATGAATTTCATCCGGTAACAGATTTAAATCTGTTGGTGCGGGTAGCCAGAGATGATTAGGAGCAGTCAAGGAAGTTGTACTCTAGTTGTTAGTTTACGACAATTATTATCAATGGATTTGGTTTAAATAGGTCTGCGTGAATGTTTATCCTGAAGATAAGGCAGGGGGCAGTCAAGATGAAGCAAGTTTCATAGTCAAATATGAAAGCGGTCTTTTCCCATTCCCTACTCCCTGCTTTCAAGTCATGAGGCAAGAGGGTTTTAGCTTTATAATTTAGCCATAAGTAAGAGTTAAAAAAATATATTCCCAAAAAATCAATATAAAACTTAATATTTTCTCAGCTTAGTAATGGCGATCGCTCTCAACGTCTATACAACTACGCTTGTTTCTCTTAAAATCTACCAGAAGATTTATTAGATGTTAACTCAGGCTGTAAACACAACTACTGAATACTGAGTTACAGTAGCCAGAATCGCTTTTCATAAACAATATCGTCATTTATTGCTGTCAATATATGTAATTTTTTTATGACTATAGAAGTACCATACTTAACTCAACTTAAATCTTCTGAAAGAGACTACATTAAAACCCTTGACAGAGAATAGTCAATTTTCTTTTGGTTAGAACATTAGCTATTACTCACAGGAATTAGGAATTATGTCTCTAAGTGTTTTGGTAGAACCTAAGTTTTCCAATGGTAACCTAGTAAGTTTTATGGGTGGAGAAGGCATCATTAACAACTACCGATTTGAGTCGGGTACCTGGAAATATTTAGTCAAAATGCCTATGGAACCAGAACCAGAAATAAGTCGAGTTGGTTATGAAACTATGATTTGGCTATCTGAAGTGGATATCTGTTAGCTGGTAAATAATTTTTCTCATAAAGTGTTAAATCTGGAACAAAAAAACTTAGTCAAAGCTTGTTAAAAATCTATTAGAATTAATTTTTTTTAGAGATAGTGAGGATTAATGATCGCTAATTTGGGATACCTTGGATTCTTTGTGGTGCTACTAACAGCGCTACTATTAGCAATTAAGCAAATGAGCGTTGCTTTGGATGAACTAGATATTGAACGCTTTACTCTCTGGACGGGTATTGCTTCTGTTATTGCTGGGATACCGACTATATTGTGGTAAATTTCTAGTCAATTCTTTGTTCTAACCATTCTAAAATTCGATTCCATGCCCACCAAATGTCAGGGTCTTTTAATTGCTGCTGGCATTGTTTACTACTCACATAACCAACATGACCGCCGTATTGAGTGAGTAACAAATCTATTGCTGGATTATCATCGCAAGCTGCTTGCAATTCCGGTATAATAGCCGGGTCAAAAAGTGGATCGTCGGCAGCATAAATAATCAACGTTGGTTTTGATATTTGGGGCAATATTTTCAAAGCACTACTAGCTTGGTAGTATGCCTCCACAGAAGGAAAACCTAATCGATGAATTACCAATTCATTGTCAAATCCCCAGATACTATTTGCTCGTTCAATAGCTTTAGGGTCAAAGCTTCCGGGATGTATTTCGTGTAATCGCCACGCCAATTTTTTTAAATCTTTGGCAATTCCCGCCTCTATATATCTGCCGAAAGGTTTTGTAACTAGATAAGATAGCGATCGCTGTGAATCTAAACTCGGACAAATTACCATACCACCGCCAATATCGCTATCTTCTAACTCTAAATCCCCATACTCTCTAATTACTTCCCCAGCAACTTTTACCCCCCACAGCGCCAATTGTCCACCCAAAGAAAACCCTGCAAACCAAAATTTTCCCGGACATCCCATTGCTTTGGCAGCCGCAGCAATGCGAACATAATCTTCCCCCTCATAAAGGCCATCGGAAGTCAAAGTAGGCGATAATTGGGCTGTTTTGCCGTGGGCACGCCAATCAAATAACACCACAGCATACCCTAAAGCAAAAGCCTTACGTCCTAGCAGTCTCAAATACCATTGTGTTTCTAACTCTCCGGTAATCCCATAAGTGCCGATAATCGTACCACGGGCATTTTCTGGGATGGCAACCAAGCCAAAAATTGGCACACCTTCACTGCCAATAAAGATTTGTTCGTGGTAGGACGGTTCTGGATGTTCAATGGTAGTTTCCCAATAACGTTTTCCCCACAAAGCAGTGTATACAGTCATGAGGAAACCGTTTTGTAAAAACCAAGACGGATTGTAGGAGGGAGTATAACACATCATAGACTATAGGATTTCGTAATATTTGAGTCTTGATTTCACCGTCATTTAATCTTAATATTTATGTAAGATTTAAAATCTTTTTTAGAAACGATTTAAAAATCTTTGTATCTATCAAAGGTTCTTATTTATCCTTAATAAGTAGTAATAATTTTTTAAGAATGCCGAGGATTCTTGTCATAGACGATGACCCAGCGATTTCAGAACTAGTTGCCGTCAACTTGGAAATGGCTGGCTACGATGTTAGTCAAGCTGAGGACGGCATCAAAGGTCAAGCGCTGGCTCTCCAGCTACAACCAGACTTGATCATGCTCGATCTGATGCTGCCTAGAGTGGATGGATTTACAGTTTGCCAACGCCTGCGCCGGGACGATCGCACCGCCGAGATTCCCGTGTTAATGTTAACGGCGTTGAGCCAAACCCAGGACAAGGTAGAAGGCTTTAACGCCGGCGCAGATGACTACCTCACCAAGCCCTTTGAAGTTGAAGAAATGCTAGCACGAGTGCGGGCACTTTTGCGGCGTACAGACCGCATTCCCCAAGCAGCCAAGCACAGCGAAATCCTCAACTATGGTTCCCTCACCCTCGTTCCCGAAAGATTTGAGGCGATATGGTTCAACGAAACAGTGAAATTGACTCACTTGGAATTTGAGCTACTTCACTGCTTGTTGCAACGCCACGGTCAAACAGTTTCCCCCAGCGAAATCCTCAGAGAAGTTTGGGGTTACGATCCCGATGACGACATTGAAACAATTCGCGTCCATATTCGTCACCTAAGAACCAAACTAGAACCAGATCCCCGCCACCCCCGCTACATCAAGACAGTGTATGGTGCAGGATATTGTCTAGAGTTACCGAGTATACCTCCAGCCGCCGAGGGAGCCTCTGTAACAGTGGTGGAATGAAATCACCGCAGCAGTTCTGAGTAGTAAGTGAGATTTTCCAACTTGTAGAGACGTTGCAATGCAACGTCTCTATATTTTTAGAATCCTCAAGATAAATGGTATAAAAATTGCAGGATGCATTGGTGACTGAGATGATAGGTCAAATTCTCGGTGGACGCTACCAAATTCTAGAACAACTTGGCAAAGGTGGATTTGGAGTTACTTTCACAGCTGTTGACATAGGACGACCGGGGAATCCTCATTGTGTTGTCAAGCAGTTTAAACCAATGTCTACCGACCCATACAATTTAGAAGTTGGTAAAAGATTGTTTGTAAGGGAAGCAGAGAAGCTGGAAAAGTTAGGCAATCACGACCAAATACCGCGTCTTCTGGCATACTTTCAAGAGAACCAAGAATTTTATTTAGTCCAGGAATATATTGAAGGTTACGACCTCAGCCGAGAATTAGTATCGGGCGTGCAACTTAGTGAAGCTTATGTAATTCAACTTTTACAGGATATTCTAGAAGTTTTAGACTTTGTTCATCAACAAAATTTAATTCATCGGGATTTAAAAACCTCAAATATTCGCCGCCGTCAGGCTGATGGCAAAATTGTTTTAATTGATTTTGGCGCAGTTAAAGAAGTCACTACCCAGGTAGTTAATCCTCAAGGACAGGTCAGTTTTCCCACTCGCATTGGTAGTCCTGGTTATATGCCTAGCGAACAAGAAAGAGGCGACCCAAAATTAAGCAGCGACATCTATGCAGTGGGGATTATTGCTATTCAAGCTTTAACAGGGATAAATCCCGATCCTCGGCTTGGTGCAGGACTACCGACAAACCCACAAACAGGGGAGATTGTTTGGCGCGATGCCTACGGTGGTAAACTACGCACCCAAGTTAGCGATAAACTAGCAAATATCATTGATAAAATGGTGCGCTACGACTACCGCCAGCGTTACCAGTCAGCAAATGAAGTATTGCAGGCTCTTAAAACCTTATCACCTCAACCTCAACCTTGGAAACTTTGGCTGGCTGTGGGTCTAGCAGCCGTAATGATTCCTCTAATTTTGTGGATTTTATCTTTATTTATTAATCTTAAACCTACTTTTGTGCCTTACAACGAGCCTAAGTCTGGCATCACAATTAAATATCCATCAAATGACTGGAAACCAATCGAACCAAGCGGTAATTTTGGCAGTGAGGTAGTTAAATTTATCCCTAAAAATCAAAACAAAGTAAATTCTTGTCCTTTAGTAATCACAATTGATGTAAAAGACTTATCTCAGCAGTTGTTATCTTTAGAAGAATCTAAAAATTTGGCTGTGCGAAACATCAAAAATATTAATCCAAATTCCCAAATAAGAGATGATTCTCAACCATCAACAACGCTATCAAAACTTAATGCTTATAAATTAACTTATACTCGTCAAGAAGGACAATGTAAGCTAAAAGTGATGGAAATTGGCACAGTCAGAGATGGTAAAGCATATTTTATTACTTATACTGCTGAAGAAAAAGAATATAATAAGTATTTAGAACTGGCGGAAACAATGATTAATTCATTTGAAATTAAGGTTCAAGAACACTAGTAATTTTCAGGCAAAGGTTATGGCAACAGTATCAATATGAAATTACTGGAAACTTTTAAAATTACAAATACTTTGCGTACCTCTGCGCTAACCTCCGTGTTCCTTTGCGTTTAAAAAAGCTAGGATGCAAATGTTTTTAAACGCAGAGGAGCGCAGAGTTAAGCGCAGAGTTACGCAGAGGTTTGAGCTATCAAGTCGAGTTTAAAGCCGAAGCAATTGCTGGTTTAAAAGTATTAATTTCAACAATTCAAGAGCGTTGATTACATAAAATTCAATGGTTATCTGAAAATTTTGATAACCTGACTCCTCAAGCTTTGAGTGCCGATATGAGTAGTGTGTTCAAATTGAAAGTAGGAAACTATTGGGTCATATATTCCTTCGATATTGAAGCTTTATTAATCACGATTCACAAAATTGGACATCACCGAGATATTGATAGTTCAATACGGTTCAGTTAAGCCTTTCTTTCTTCTCTTTGCGTCCTTCTCTGACGAGACGCTGCGCGAATGCGTCCTTGGCGGTAGCCTGCGGCAAGCCGCTACGCGTCTACGTTAAAAAAATTGAATTTGACCATGAGTTTTAGCCTTAATTGAACCGTATTGATTTATAGTTAATCGCCTCTCATTAAGGGAATGGCAAAAAATAACTACTCAGACAGCCGCCAAATTTTGATATCAGTGCTACTGCTAGCTAAAGTTTTGCCATCTGGACTAAAAGCAACTGACCTTACCCACAATAAATGACCTTTGAGGGTACTAATTTCTTGTCCATTTGCAACATTCCAAATTTTGATAGTATTGTCATAACTACCACTAGCTAAGGTTTTGCCATCTGGACTAAAAACAATAGACCGCACCCACAATAAATGACCATTAAGAGTACGAATTAATTTCCCAGTAGCAACATCCCAAATTTTGATACTATTGTGCCAAGTACTAGCTAAAGTTTTGCCATCTGGATTAAAAGCGACTAATTTAGGGCCGTGAGAATGACCCTTGAAAGTCAGAATTGCTTGCCCAGTGGCGAGGTTCCAGATTTTGATAGTATTGTCATTACTACCACTAGCTAAAGTTTTGCCATTTGGACTAAAGGCGACTGATTCAACACCAGAAGTATGACCTTTGAGGGTACGAATTTCTTTTCCAGTAGCGATATTCCAAATTTTGATAGTATTGTCACCGCTACCACTAGCTAAAGTTTTGCCATCTGGACTAAAGGCGACTGATTCAACACCATAAACATGACCTTCGAGGTTACGAATTATTTGCCCAGTGGCAAAATTCCAGATTTTGACAGTTTGATCGCCACCACTAGCCAAAGTTTTGCTATCTGGACTAAAAGCGACTGATTTAACAAAACTAGAATGACCTTTGAGGGTAATAATTTCTTCTCCAGTTGTCAGATTCCAGATTTTGATAGTATTGTCTTCACCACCACTAGCTAAAGTTTTTTTATCTCGACTAATAGCAACTGAATTAACATTACCATCATGATCGTTGAGAGTATTCGCTAAAACAAATTTGCTGGATGAATTGTTAGGATTTACAAGTCGTGAAGTGTTGACTGGTGATGGAGTTGAGGCTGGTGGATTTGATGATGGCTGAGGAGTTGGTACAGTTGCGATCGCTGGTTTAATTGGTGTCAAACTTAAATAAGTCTTCAACGGAATCCCAAACACAGTAGTAGCATTCGTATCTGGGCGAGTTGTAGCCCTTCCGTGAATCCCCACTAATTTACCTTGCTCATCAAGTATCGCTCCTCCACTCATCCCCGGAAAACCACCGATGTCATACACAAAGGCATAACCATCTTTTGGGTTTGTCACCAGACGGGAAATTGCACCCCTACGAAAATCGATGTCTGATGTTCCTTGAGGATAACCGGCTACAGAAATATTTGTCCCTAATGCTACTTGGTCAGAATTGCCCTTTTCGGCAACACGGTAATTTGCATTACTCGTAAACTGAAACACCGCCAAATCAACGCCAGAAAATCGCTTGACTTGGCTATTATTGAATGTATATCTTTTGCCATCTGGTGTTTGTACTGTGTAGTTACCTTCGAGTTGGACTACGTGCCAGTTGGTAACCACAATATAAATATCACCTTGACGCTCAATAATTACCCCAGAGCCAGTATTTGCACCATCAATGCGGACTGTAATTTGTTGAGCAATTTCAGAAATTTCTTTCGGTGTCAACGCTATGGCTACTGGTTGCACTATGACTATTGCCATACCCAATAATAATGCCGATAGTCCACCAGCCACCCTCATGATTGATTCTCCTGATGATTTTGTAATACTTCTTTTTTAATCGGTACAGCCATAAGAGAGTAAATGTAATTGATTGTATGCCTTATTAAATTACTAAAAAATCTCAAAATACAAGGTTTTTTGAATCTAAATAACATGCAAAATCTATAATGAAATAGCTACTCAGACAACCGCCAAATTTTGATAGTCGCGTCCGAACTACCACTAGCTAAAGTTTTGCCATCTGGGCTAAAGGTGACTGAACTAACCGAATCAGAATGACCGTTGAGAGTAGTAATTTCTTGTCCTGTGGCAACATTCCATATTTTAATAGTGTTGTCCCAACTACCACTAGCTAAAGTTTTACCATCTGGACTAAAGGCGACTGAATTAACAAAAGAAGAATGACCTGTAAAATTAGTAATTTCTTGTCCTGTGGCAACATTCCATATTTTGATGGTCTTGTCCTCGCTACCACTAGCTAATGTTTTACCATTTGGGCTAAATGCGATTGATTTAACAGAAGAACGGCTATAAATTGTACGGATTGTCTGCCCTGTAGCGAGATTCCAAATTTTTATAGTACCGTCACCACTACCACTAGCTAAGGTTTTGCCATCTGGGTTAAAAGCAACTGTCCAAAGCACACCAGAATGACCTTTGAGAGTCCGAACTTCTTGCCCTGTACCCACATTCCATACTTTTATAGTTGAGTATCCACCACGACTAGCTAAAGTCTTGCCATTTGGGCTAAATGCAATTGATGTTGTCTTATCAAGATCACCTTTGAGAGTACGAACTTCTTGCCCTGTGACAATATTCCAAATTTTGATAGTACGGTTGGAATGAGAACCACCACTAGCTAAGGTTTTACCATCTGGACTAAAAGCGACTAAATTATCTCCATATTTATAACCTATGAGAGTACGAATTTCCTGCCCTGTGGCGAGATTCCAGATTTTGATAGTACCGTCCCCACTACCACTAGCTAAAGTTTTGCCATCTGAGCTAATAGTAACTGAATTAACTTCTCCTTCTAAGAATGAACCATTGTCACTATATTTAATTACCTTTTGGGAATGCCCAATCAGGGTCTTTTCTAAGGTAAACTTGGCTACTGATGGAAGAGTAAGTGGTGATAATGGCTGACGTGAAAGAGGGAATACAAATGGAAAGGGATTGACTGGCTTTGGCTCTGTTGCTGTGGAGATTGGAGTATTTGTCAGCTTTGGTGCTGGTGCAGTTGCCACAGGTTGTGCAGATGGCGCAATACTTAAATAAGTCTTCAACGGAATGCCCAACACAGTAGTAGCATTTGTATCTGGACGAGTTGTAGCGCGTCCGTGAATCCCGACTAATTTACCCTGCTCATCAAGTATTGCTCCCCCACTCATCCCCGGAAAACCACCGATGTCATACACAAAGGCATAACCATCTTTTGGTTTTGTGACCAGAGTCGAAATTTCACCTCTGAGAAACCTTATGTCAGGTGTATCTTGGGGATACCCCGCTACAGCAATATTTGTTCCTAATGCTACTTGGTCAGAATTTCCCTTTTCAGCCACACGGTAATTTTGGTTACTAGTAAACTGAAACACCGCTAAATCAACACCTGGAAGTGGTTTGACTTGGCTATTATTGAATGTATATCTTTTGCCATCTGGTGTTTGTAGTGTGTAGTTACCTTTGAGTTGAACTACGTGCCAGTTAGTCACAACAGTATAAACATTACCTTGACGCTCAATAATTACCCCAGAGCCAGTATTTGCACCATCAATACGGACTGTAATTTGTCGAGCAATATTAGCTATTTCTGAGGGTGTCAACGCTGTGGCGGCTGGTTGCACTATGACAATTCCTGTACCCAATAATAATGCCGCTAGTCCACCAGCCACCCTCATAATTGATTCCCCTGATGATTTTGCAACAATTCTTTTCTAATCGGTACAGCCATACTAGAACGGGTAATTAGTTCCTGCAAGTGCGGCTCCGGTTGAGAACCATCTTGATAAACTTCCGGTGTCTCCCAAAGCGGATCTTTGTGTAAGCTATTAATCCCCACCACTTCACCATGTATGTTTAGCAATGGCCCGCCACTCATGCCTTTACGCACGTCATTGGTATAGCCAATCTGGTAGCCTTGCTCTAATGCTTTGTCTAACAATAAGGTGACTTTTCCAGAGGTAAAGACAAACTGAGTTTTAGTCGGGGTAGACTGCTTTTGAGTAGCTAAATTAGCTATAAATCCACCCACAAACACCTCATCCCCAACTCGCAAATTAGACGCATCTGGAATGTTAGCCACTGGATAAACTATATCAGGGCTACGAAACTGCAACACAGCTAAATCATTCTGCTGCAACTCGGCAATTTGCAACACAGTAGCTTGATATACACGCCCATCTGGTGTTTGAATTTGATAGGGTGGTTTAGCGGCTCTCAAAACATGAGCATTGGTGATAACTGTATAAATTTCACCTTGGCGTTGGAGTAGAGTTCCTGAACCTAGTAACTCTAGTGCGGAAATTTTGACGGTGATAGTTTTAGCTAATTTTTGCAATTGCTCGACATCAAGGTGATTAGGTCGCACCACTCTGCTAAACTCACCAGAAATGCTTTGCTGTTTTGATAGTGCCAACGAAACACCACCAAGACAAATCAGCAAGCACACCACATAAACAATTCTGCTTCTCGGCGAATTTATCGAACGCACCCCTCACCGTCTACGAGTTGCTTCACATCCAAATAAACCTCACCTTCCTCGTAGCTAAAAGCTTGACATCCACCTAAATCAATCACTGATTCTCCTGCACTCCGGCGGAAATTAACCATCTGTTGCAAAACTCTGCCGGTATCAGTTCCAGGTTTGAGGGTGACGAGAACATTTTGTTTTTCGCATTGCTCCCCTTTGCGATTAGCAATGCACAAAACCGGATAACTATTGAAGTTATCTCGACTGGTGATGTAAAGTGAGCCGTTATCGTAGTAGCGTTGAAATCTGGCACTAACAATCTTACAGCGCTCTTTGGGTGGGAAGTTTTTAAAATCTTTGACTACCCAACGGATAAACGTCTCATTTCCCCGTGAGGTACGTACCTTAGTAACTGGTACACCACCTTCCTGTGTGCAGAAGAATTTGTTTCCCCTAGCGTAACTCGGATAGTTGCTTGTGGTGGTAACTGCTAAAGCTGAAATCACGGAAGCTGTTGCTACCCCTGGTAATACGCGAGCAAATAACCTCAGTTGCATATATCTAAGTATTAATCACTAAAAATACTTGACAGTAATAGAGCAAGCTACAACTTCAAATTACTGATTTTCGGAATTATGCTCAAATATATCAGTAAAAATTAGGTTTTTTGATGAAAAATTATCAAGATGGCTCGCATTTCCCCCATCAACAACAAAAGCGCGATATTTTTCAAAATCCGCTTTATATGTATAAATTAACACTTATATATTAAAATATGGTTGAAGCGATCGCCTCGATCTAAACCCCAAGATCGATAAAGGCGATGTCTACGACGGGCTACGCCTACGCCTCATCCCGGAAAGAAGTGTGCGATCGCCCTTATAAAAACCCCAACATCGGAGTATGAATATCATCATGTAACAATTACCAGTTTTGATTAATGCTTTGTGTCAAAAATGTTTAACTAAAACCGAATTACAAAATGCTACTGTTGGGACTATTCGTAGCAAATTATTAAAGATGAAAATCGAAAATCCAGCATTCGACTATGACAATAATAAACATGACTATGCACAAGTCAGAAGGGCTGATAAACGAATATTCTCATATGTTCAGTCTGCTCTTGTTGACTTCAATACCGTTATAAATGTTGGAGCAGGAACCGGTTCCTATGAACCACAAGATAAATATGTGATTTCAGTTGAGCCGTCTTCTGTTATGCGAAAGAAGCGACTTGCTCTCGGAAGAAATCCTGCGATAAATGCCTTTGCCGATAGCTTGCCATTTGAGGATATGTCATTTGACGTTTCTTTGGCCATCTTGACAATACACCACTGGCCGGACTTGAGGGCGGGGCTTGAGGAAATCAAGCGAGTCACTCGAAGCAAAATCGTGATTCTGACTTACGATCCAGAAAGACTAGCAGACTTCTGGAATGTCAATTATTTTCCTAAAATGGTGGAAGTGGAGAGCAAGAGGTATCCTCTCCTTGGTACTATTTCTTCAATATTGGGTAGTACACCCAAAGTCTCAAAAATCAGGATACCCTTTGATTGCACAGATGGGTGCGATTCGTTGATTAGTGAATCACGGTAATCAGTCCGTATATAACTAATCCAGTCCGACAGCAGATTACTGTCACTAAGGGGCTGAACTCTCGGTCAGATGCAAGTGCAAGCCTTGCCATTCAGACTCAGAATTGACTCCTTACCTGCCCACACCGAACAAGCTCGGTTCTTGTAGAGTGAAGCTGGGAACAGGGTGCAATCAGACAGCCGTTGCGGGCTGACACTTGGTGCGATTCGTTGATTAGTGAATCACGGTAATCAGTCCGTATATAACTAATCCAGTCCGACAGCAGATTACTGTCACTAAGGGGCTGAACTCTCGGTCAGATGCAAGTGCAAGCCTTGCCATTCAGACTCAGAATTGACTCCTTACCTGCCCACACCGAACAAGCTCGGTTCTTGTAGAGTGAAGCTGGGAACAGGGTGCAATCAGACAGCCGTTGCGGGCTGACACTGGCGCTAACAGGGAGTTCCTACGGTGAAACCGGGTCTAGAAAAGCAACCTATGCAAGAGCAGGGCGTAACATAAAAACCTTGACTCCACTGGAGAATTAATTCCCGCCGCATCTCCATCTTATAGCGGCAAGAGTCTTGGGAATCCAGTGGTTGAATTGACCACACCTAACGGAACAATCAATCTCTCCGAGGGAACGAATAAAAACGAGTTGTGGGTCTAGGGGCGGTCGAACCCCCAAGTAGACCAGACGAGCGGATTAATTCCCACAATTCGGGTAGGACAGACCGTAATTGGTCTGAGGTGTTCAGAATACACAAACTCTAGAAGAGAA
This sequence comes from Nostoc linckia z4, assembly GCF_002608075.1. Classification (GTDB taxonomy): domain Bacteria; phylum Cyanobacteriota; class Cyanobacteriia; order Cyanobacteriales; family Nostocaceae; genus Nostoc; species Nostoc linckia. The sequence continues at coordinate 1,850 of NZ_LAHA01000070.1, read as the reverse complement.
AATGATTAGACACAGTTACAAAACTAGTGAATCTTGGAGAGCTTTACCGTGGAAGAAATKCCGCCGAAATCTTTTCCGCCTTCAAAAGCGCGTGTATAAAGCTGTTCAAGTTGGAGACAAGCGGAAAGCTAGGTCACTCCAAAAGCTTATTCTTAAATCTACCTCGGCTCGATTTCTTGCAATTAGACTTGTATCTCAGCTAAACGCTGGTAAAAAGACGGCTGGTATTGATGGTAAGAAATCCCTCTCATTTGAACAACGCTTCAACCTTGAAGAACTACTGAAAATGAATAGTGGAAATTGGAAGCATCAAGGATTACGGGAAATCCCCATTCCCAAGAAGGACGGGACTACCAGAATGCTCAAGATACCGACCATCGCGGATAGAGCTTGGCAATGCCTTGCAAAATATGCACTGGAACCAGCACACGAAGCCACCTTCCACGCTAGGAGCTACGGGTTCAGAACCGGGCGCTCTGCCCACGATGCACAAAAATACATCTTCAATAACCTCCGTTCTGCTTGCAGTGGAATAGAAAAACGAGTTATAGAACTCGATATCGAAAAGTGCTTCGACAGGATTAACCACTCAGCAATAATGGATGAACTCATTGCCCCCAAAGGCTTAAAACTCGGTATTTTCCGATGCCTCAAGGCAGGGGTAAATCCAGAATTCCCTGAACAAGGAACCCCACAGGGGGGAGTGGTCAGCCCATTACTAGCTAACATCGCACTCAACGGGATTGAGAGTATACACAGATACCACTATAACTACAAACGAGGAAACAGAATCACTGATAAAACCTCAAAAGAGGATATCACCGAGCCATCAGTCCGATACGCGGATGACATGGTTATTATACTCCGACCCGAAGATGATGCGATAGAGATACTTGAAAGAATCAGCGAGTTCCTCCGCAAACGCGGAATGAATGTAAGCCAAAAGAAAACCAAAGTTACCGCCGCGACAGATGGGTTTGATTTCCTCGGCTGGCACTTCAAAGTCCAGAAAAACGGAAAGTTTAGATGTATCCCTTCAATGGACAACTTCAAAGCTTTTCGCAAGAAAGTAAAGCACATCGTCAACAACTCGAATTATGGTGTTACCACAAAGGCTGAGAAATTAGCCCCGGTAGTTAGAGGGTGGAGAAATTACCATAAGTTCTGCAAGATGGACGGGTCTAAAAACTCGCTATACCACATCGAAACAAGAGCTTACACGGTATTTAACAAGGAAACCAAGCAAAACCGCTACTCTAGCAAGAAATTACTAGACAAAGCATTCCCAAAGGTTCCCTACTCCGAAAACAAACACACTTCTGTCAAGGGAACTAAATCACCTTACGACGGAGATACAGCCTACTGGAGTGAACGTAACAGTCAACTCTATGATAGCGGAACCTCTAAAGCTCTTAAGAAGCAAAACCATAGATGTGCCTCTTGCGGCTTAAAGTTCATCGATGAGGAACGGGTTCACCTGCATCACATCGATGGAAATCACGCCAACTGGAAGAAAAATAATCTGGAAGCAATTCACGAGAGTTGCCACGATTATAAGCACATGAGCAAAAGCGCAAGCTAAGAACATCGGGAGCCGTGTACACGGAAACGGGTACGCACGGATCTAACTGAGAGGTGCGGGGAATAATATCCCCCATCGACTCAACCATTTCCAGCATATACTTTCTGATTTACCTCAATTAATTTCTTCCATGAAAGAAGGTGTTCAAAGGATTCGTAATATTAGTACCAGCTTGCGAAACTTTTCGAGAGCAGACAGCGATCGCCAAGTTTATTGCAACATTCATGATGGTATTGATAGTACAATTATGATCCTCAAACATCGTTTA
>NZ_LAHA01000069.1 GCF_002608075.1 Nostoc linckia z4 | reverse complement strand
AATTCTGTATTCAATTTATTGTTTGCCATAATTGATACTGAGTATTAAAGACTTATCGTAGATATATTTGGAAATAATCGTCAAATAACTTACTAGCAATCTTTTTGAGATATCTCATCAAGATGATTTATCGTATGATTACGTATATTAACTGTAAACAAAATTACTTCATGCACAAATGTCAGTTTTAGCGAACGCTTGGTTTTTACCCGACCTCACAAAATCGCGTTGCTCCCATCCTACTAAACCACCGACAATAAACCCAAATTTCCAACTATCAACTGCTTTACCAAAACTACGCACTTGGCAAACACTATCCGCACCCTTGGATACCAATCCACATGGCAGTGAAGCTACTCCATAAGAAAATGCAACAGAGCAGGCTGCACCAACTACACCTGATATAAAAATCGGTACAATTTGCATTGCTCTTGCCAATAGCTAAATAACTTTCAACGGTTTGCTAAATATTCGTGTAAATAAGGGCGGGGGTTCTGCGCTACACCATTAACGTGAACCTCAAAATGTAAATGTGGCCCCGTCGAAAACCCCGTACTACCTACTGCTGCAATCATCTGCCCACGGACAACTTGTTGTCCCTGCTGTACATACAGCTGACTGGCATGACCGTAGAGAGTAGATAAACTTTCCTGATGCTGAATAACAACTGCTTTGCCGTAACCATCCTTGTCACCCGCAAAAACTACTCGACCAGCATCAACTGCATAAATTGGCGTACCCTTGGCTGCACCAAAATCAATTCCCCTGTGAAACTTGCGATCGCCTGTAATGGGGTGTGTCCGCCAACCAAATTCACTAGTTACAGGAGTACCAGCCGCAGTAGGAAAGGCAATTCGACCGTTATTTAAAACCTTATTGCTAACAACAGTTCTAAGTAGTATTAGATTCTGGAGAGATTTAACTAACAGCTGAGATTCAATCCATCCAGAAACCTGGGGAATGACCATAGCTGCAATGACAACTGAGGTTGCGATCGCATATCTCCAACTTTCACTCGAATTAGTATCGGCTGTCTCATCCAAACTAGTTACAGTCGAATTACTAACCTCTTTTTTAGCGTCAGTTTCAAAGATTATTCGCATTGTCTCAACGCCTTTTTGCATTAGCAGGAGAAACCTGCCAACAACCAATCTTTGCAGTACTCAATACTTCCTCAAAATCATTCTGAGCTACACGGCAATCAGGAGAATTTAGGCCATCTCCGGATGTGGCAGATTCCTTAACTTTAGGGGAATAGCGAGTAGAGACAGGATTAGAAGACATATTCACGCCAGGTGCAGCAGTAGAAACAACTGTTGGCGATAAAAATTGAAGCTTTTGTGCCAATGCCACAGCATTACGCCAGTTATAAAACTGCAAATATCCCGGTTGCAAGATATCTGCAATCCATACCAGCAGTACGAACCAAAAAATTGCCTTTACCCACATTATTCCAATTGCTTAACCACAGGCAGGGCAAAAGAAGGAACTTCCTTGGGTACAACTTCAATCTTCTTCCCAGCTGCATATCCTGGCCCGGTGTAACTGCCATTCAGGAGAAAATTCAACAGCATTATTAATAACCACACTCCTACAGCAGCAACACCCACAGGAGATTTAATTACATCAGATAAAAAATATACTGGATACCAGCCAAATCTCCAGGGATTCTGTGGATGCAACCTATGTGCTTTCCAAGTCTCAATATAGGGAATTTCTATCTGAGGAACTCTCGGCTTATAAGCAGTAGGTGCATTAATATACCTAACTTCTACTGGTTGAGTCTCATAAGTGGTCATAGGAGAAACGCTAGGTTGCTGATTTACCATTCCTCCTTGCTGTACCTGCTGCAACATATTTTGCAACCGATTGGCAGGCACAATTGCTCCACCTTCAGAATAATCAACATCAAAATTACGGCGTTGATTTCTACTCATAATATGACCTCAAATTAACTAACTATAGGATTCATATTTGATTTTTGAACAAATACGTAGGGTGTGTTGTCGCGCAGCGCAACGCACCAAAGCCCAGAATACGGTGCGTTACACTTCGTGATAACGCACCCTACATATACTTAGATTTTTTCAGAAATCAAATCGGATTCCTATAGCTGGCGGGTTTATTATTTATTTGGGAGTTAGTATCTTCCCAAAAATCTTCATCTTGAAGTTGGGCGTAAAACTCTTCTGGAGATAACATTCCAGGTTGATTTTGCACTCCATTTTCAACAAACTGACTACTATCTACTCGCCCTAATCCAGAAACAGTAGAACGAGGAGAAAATTGAACGACATTTTTAGCAGAAAACTCATTATTAAATCTCATCCCAGGAGGCGAAACTGGGGGGATTAAAGAAGGCTGAATATCAGTATTAGAAACACCAACATGAAGTTGTTGATTGTTAGAAGTTCCCAAGTTATCAGACACTTCATCTGTTTCTTCAACTGCATTGTTATAGTCATAAATGCCCCAACTCAAGAAACAAGCAAACCCAGCCAAAAATATAACTGCACTCATCCAATGCACTTCTGAATTGGGAGATGGCATCATTTCAACCGTTGTCCGAGTTGAACCTTCCAGGGTAGTACGAATAGGTGTACGTTTGACTGCCGCTACAACATTGAGCGAACACAAAGCTATGCAAATTATCGCAGCAGCAAACTTGACATACATGACATCACTCCCCTGATTTATTAACAGGCTTTCTGTTAGGAATTAGATTAGGTAATTGCTTCTTCATTTGTTGGAGATATATTCGCCTTTCCTCCTCTTTCTGGCGTATTTTCTCGCGGATATCTGCCACCTGTGCCATCTGCTCTACTGGGTCTAAATACCCGCGCGCCCGTAACAGCTGCGCCTGTGCAAGTGAGTATGGTTCTTGAGCATTCCTAATCTGAATTAGCATTTGATTCAGGTCAACCGATGGTTGAGATTCCAAATTCTGTGCGTAATCAATCGCCTCTAATTTACCCAAGATCAAAACAGCAGCAGCCCCAGTTGGTATCTTCTCCTCTACTTTCGTACCATCAGTTTTGCGGTATCCCCAGTAAAAACTATTATTTCCAGAAGCCGCTTCTAGTAAAACATCCAGAGAGTTGAACTTAACTATCTCCAGTGCTGGCATATAATGAAGGCGGTAAAACCCAGATTTCTCATTAGCTTGCATTCTGGATATTTCACCCCGCAATTGCTGTCCCCACAATGCCGCCGCCAACTGTCGCCAGCCCGTAAGAGTAGGCGCACCTTCTACTGAGGAGTAACTGGACAGATGGTCTATATTGTAGTCAGTACGGGAAAGCTTTTCTAAGTACACTTCTCGAATTTGGGCAACTTGCGCCTTTACTTGCTGTACCTCTGATATTTGATTACCTGGAATTTGTTGCTTCCATCCAACCATTAATGCAACCGCCCCAATCACAGACAACGCACTAACAGTCGAACAAACCGTCCACAGGGTGACATTTACCTTTTGTCTTCTTCGACTTGGTTGTTTATTTCGCACAGGTGTAGGAGTAAACATAATTTACCCCTCACGTATTATCAACAACCAACTGCAACTGAGGGCGCTTGTTTAACTCGCGTGCGATCGCAATTCCTGCACCACCCACAACTATCCCGGTTAGTAGTAACAGAGGGTGCAAGGCAAGAGTGGCCCCCACTCCCAATAGCTGTCCCACCATCCCAGAAACACCCAAGTTCATTAACAAACCACCTGCTGTGTTAACCAAAAAGTCAAATGCTGCACTCATACTTACTCCCTGGTAAACCAAATAACTACTAGTGCCAGAACTAAACCCACTAATTCACCTATGCCTACACCTACCAAAATTGGCTGGATGCTGTAAATCTCCTGTTTATCTTGTGTTGGGGGAACCGCTACCCACGTCCCAATCACAGTACCAGCTACTACCGAAAGTAAATTTATACCAACTGCTTGAGTAGATGTTTTTCTCAAATTAAGTAAACTTTCATCCCGTATTCGATAGCAGATGGGTAGCATCTGGCTAACTATTTCTTCGGAGATTGCACGGTTTTCGGCTGCGAGGACTTCAACTGTCTCGGCTGCGGTGTCGATGTACTGACCAACAGTGGATGAGTCTCTTCCCCCCAGTTCACTTTGCCGAAAAAATCGTTATCAATGCGCGAATTGATTCGCTCTTGCGCCTGGTCGTAACCGGGCGAAACGGAAGTATTACCTTCAGCCAGCGAACTACTGCCATGAAAAACAAATTCTTCTAGAGCAAGTGTGGAAGATTCAAGCACCACTTTATGGCGTAATTCTCCTAACTGAATACCCCTATCAGCATCCCGATAAAGTATTCCTACAAAGCTGTCGGGGGAAGCTTGTTCTGGATCTACGCCAAATCGCTGTTTAATATACTCGCGCTTGTCGAACTTATGTTCGCCTACTTCTGATTTGCGATCGCGCATTGCAATCAAGTGCTGGGCAGCTTCTTCAAGGGACATACCTTCACGAGAAGCTATCTCTTTAAGTTGAACTAATTGCTGTTCAATTGTTTCGTCAAGCGTATCATTTGGCTGCAAAGCTAAATCTAACAACCGACAGCAGGTACGTACTACATCAGGCGACACCTGCAAAGTCTCTGCCACTTTGTTGATATGCTTCATTCCGCTCAATTCTCCTAATTACTGATTGCACAATTGGGTTGTTTTTTTCTTCATCAGATATATGCTTGGTCAAAAAGTTATAAAGGGTTAGGCCATTAACTTTTTGTAAATAAGCATCTAAGCCACCAGCAGGAATTACTTGCTGTAAATATTCCTTATACGTCAACCGCCGAATTTTGGTAGCAACGTAAAAAACATCAGCAATCTCAACTGTTGCTGCATCAAAATATCCTCCCCGCTTTCGCGGTTTTACTATACCGGCATAGGGATACCACTTTTGTAAAGCAGAGATTGAAATCCCGTACCTTTCAGCAAGTGTTTTTTGGGTGTAGATAACGTTTTCACATACCATCAAACTCAATTCCAAGTAAAAGACAACATCAATGAGAAGCGAATTAAACTAGCAAATTACTAAACTGTTTGTAAATTAGAAAATAATTTACCAAATATGCCAGTTTAGTACAGGTATAGCTCAACTCAAATACATCTATATTTCAACCTATCTCCAAATAAACTACACACTAGCCAAGTTACATACTGCCTGTTGATAATGCAAGCACGTTTGTATATATGAGTAAGAAATTGAAAAAATAACTTTTTTGAGAAAAAAGCACTCTAACAGAAATTCATAGTCAAAAGTGAAATTTTTGGTATCAAAATCAATTGTTACTTTTCTATCTGTAAACTTTCAGTTTTAATATCGTAATGCCGAAAAATTCATAATCATAAGTACAGTATGTATTTCAAATGTTGAAATTATTTGATTGTTAGTAGCTCAAAAAGATGATTTTGGTAGCAAATGCCACGCTTTATCATAGTCTGAAATTAAAATATAATCGTCTGATATTGCTGCGTCTCACGGACAGCTAGTGGTAAAATTTATAACTAACACTAGTTGATAAGTCCGGTACTTTAGGTGTGTATGCTATGGCAGCAATGCCTTTCGGATGATAAAACGCAAAGTGCCATTGTACTTATGTAGGACAAAATGCCAGCAATCAACCTTGAAGCCGGACAAATCGTTCGGGTACGCTCCCGACAGTATCTTGTAGAAGATGTAGTTCTTGGGCCGTCTGCTGAGGAAGACACCTTAGTTCGCCTTTCGTGTCTAGATGACGATGCACTAGGAGCTCCTCTGGAAGTTTTGTGGGAGAGAGAAGTTGATGCTCAGTACATAAGTGCAACTAATTGGGATGTAGTTGCCAGCCGAGGATTTGACGATGCACGGCTATTTTCTGCTTATCTGCACACATTGCGTTGGAACTGTGTTACCTCAATAGACCCAAAATTATTTCAAGCACCTTACAGAGCTGGAATTGAGGTAAAAGCTTATCAGCTAGAGCCGCTACGTAAAGCTTTACTGATGCCTAGAGTGGCTTTGTTTATTGCTGATGATGTTGGTTTAGGAAAAACCATTGAAGCTGGGCTGATCCTGCGTGAAATGTTGATGCGCCAAAAAGTGAGGCGCGTGATCATTTCCTGTCCCCCATCGGTGGTACGACAATGGCGCGATGAAATGGAGAGCCGATTTGGACTCACTTTTATGATTTTTGATCGGGAGTTTGTTGCCTCCCGTCGCCAAGAACGTGGCTATGGAATTAACCCTTGGACAACGCACAACCGCTTTATTATTTCTCATGCGCTACTCCGAGATGAAACCTATGCTGCACCATTACGTGATTGGTTAGGTGATTTTTCTGCTGCATCAATGCTGATACTTGATGAGGCTCATAACGCCGCCCCAGCAAGTGGTGCCAAATATGCTGTTGATTCTCAACTGACACGAACTGTCCGTGACTTAGCACCTCGGTTTGAGCATAAGCTGTTTCTGTCTGCCACTCCCCACAACGGCCACTCTAACAGCTTTGCCGCATTACTAGAAATTCTTGACCCACAACGGTTTTGTCGAGGCGTGCCCGTTCGCAACCCAAAACTACTTGATACTGTGATGGTAAGGCGATTAAAACGCGACCTCCGGGAGATAGGAGAAGATTTTCCTAATCGCCAAGTTATTCCCATAGTTATTGATGGGCTACCTGCAAATGCTCCAGAGTTAAAGCTGTCTCGATTGTTACAAGAATATCGCCAACTACGTGAGGAACGGTTAAAAGATACATCCAAATCCACTCAAAAGTCAGCGATGCTTGTTGTCACTTCTCTGCAAAAACGCCTACTCTCCTCTATCGAAGCATTTGCTAGAACTTTAAAGGTGCATCGTACTGCAATTGAAAAGCAAGCTGCTTCTACTTCTAATACAACTAGATTGTCACGTAATTTACCGCTACTGTGGGAACCTCCAGGTGCTGATGATGACCGCGCTGAACTTGATGAAATAGAAGTACAGGCGGAAGAAGATGCTCAGATGATGGCAGCAACTAGTCAAGCTACGACCTCTGCACTTACAGCCCGCGAATTAGAACTACTAGAAGAAATGTCTGAGACTGCAAATGCTGCACGTTATCAGCCAGACCCCCGCATCAAAGAACTAGAAAATTGGATTCGTAGTAATCTGTGTCCAAATTTGGGCGAACCAGGGGCTACTTGGAATGACCGCCGAGTAATTATATTTACTGAATATACAGATACAAAGCGTTACCTCCAACAGCAATTAGAAGCGTTGATTGCAGGCTCAGAGCGGGAGCATGAACGTATTGATGTATTTCACGGTGGTATGAGCGAAGAACGTCGAGAAGCAATCAAACTCGCTTTTAATACTGACCCGTCTCGCCATCCTCTACGTATCCTCATTGCCACCGACGCAGCACGGGAGGGGGTAAACTTACAAAATAACTGTGCTGATTTGTTCCACTTTGACGTTCCCTGGAATCCCAGCCGTATGGAACAGCGAAATGGGCGGATTGATAGAAAACTGCAACGATCGCCTATTGTTCGCTGTTACTATTTTGCATTGCCACAGCGAGCCGAAGATCGAGTATTAGATATCTTAATTAAAAAGACAGCAACCATACAAAAAGAACTGGGTAGCCTTTCTCCAGTAGTAGAGAAGAATTTATCAAGATTGCTGGAAGGGGGTATTCGCCATGAACAAGCAAATTCAATTGCTGAGGTAATCAAAAAAGTAGACCAGTCTGAAACTCAAGCCAACGCTTTCTCCCAAGTAGTTGATGAAGAACTGGAGGAAATTAGACTCAGGAAAGAGCAATTGGTGAACCAAGTAGCACAACTTCAAGAAATGCTCAAAACTTCGCAGGACTGGTTGGGACTGGATGACCGCCATTTTCGGGATGCTATTTCCGCTTCTTTGGAAATTTTGGGAGTCAGTTCGCTTGCACCTGTGGATGCTAATGAGGCAGCTAATGACCCTACTACTGCACGTTGGATAGTACCATCTCTTAACCAACGCTTGGGAGCAGACCCCACCTGGGCTAGTACCCTTGATACCTTAAGAATACCGCGAAAACAAGGTCAAAAACCTTGGGAATGGCGGCGGGAAGCTCCTATTCGTCCGGTAATCTTCCGTGACTCAGGTACTTTGGATGGCGATGTAGTTCACTTGCATTTGGAACACCGATTGGTACAGCGATTGCTGGGACGCTTTTTATCGCAGGGTTTTATCCATGATGAATTAACTCGTGCTTGCGTGTGTCTCACGGATGAACCTTTACCCAAAGTGTTAATTTTAGGACGTTTATCTTTGTATGGCGATCGCGCTACTAGATTACATGATGAAGTAATTGCTGTGGCTGCGGAATGGTCAGACCCAGTAACTAGAGGGCGTAAAAAGTTACAAGCTTTACCAGAAGGACAAAAGGACGATGTTTTAGTTTTACTGGAAACTTCCTTGGCTTCTCCCCGGTTGCGAGAGGTTCCCGCATCAGTGAGACAACGCTTATGTCAAGCTACATCTCAGGATGTGGGAGAGTTGACACCACATTTGCACAAACGCGCAGAGGTACTAGCTGAACGCGCCAAGAAAAAGCTGACAGCAAGGGGACAAAAGGAAGCTGAGGAAATGAAGAAGATTTTAGAAGAACAACGCGATCGCATTCTCAAAACTAAACAAGAAACCGAACAACCTCTACAGCTGTCATTATTTCCTGAAGAAGAGTTGCGTCAGTTAGAAGCAGACCGTCGCCATTGGGATAAGCGGCTAAATATGTTAGCCCAAGAGTTGGTACGCGAACCAGCACGAATTGAAGCAATTTATGAAGTGAAGGCAGTACGAGTTGAGCCTGTAGGTATAGTTTATTTGTATCCAGTTAGCGGTTAATTCATCAGTGCAGCCAGCAACGTTCTGACCACAACTTCCAATTCTTCAGTCACTCGATAAAGGTTAATGGCTTGTTCAATACTTTGTTTTTGTCTATTTAATCTACCAAATTGCCAAACATTACCTGTGGTTACTGCTCCTAATATTTCAGCTTGTGTAGAATCAGTCCATTTATCGAGAGCTATCATCTCAGTGGCTAGTTGTATAAATCCCCTATTTATATCTGCTTGCTTGGCTTCAATCACAATTAAATTTGTTGTTGTTCGTAAATAATAGTCCAAATTACCTTGGAGTTTATTATCAACTTTAATATTGTATTCTATTCGTAATTTAGCGTGGGAATAATGAATTAAATCAGTAACAATCGGTGCAATTAAAATTTCCCGGCGAGTAGCTTCGTTTTCTAAATCTACAAAAGGTAATACTTCTTCAATTCGTTGTTTTAGTTCGGCAAGTCTGTCTAATGAGCCTGAATATTGGGGTAATTCCAGAAATTTACGCTCGAATGAATAACCAAATTCAGCTACTAAATCATCAACTGCAAACCCTAATTCAAAGTAATTGCTAAAAGTATATGAGCGATTTGGGTCTAGTAATGGTGGACGACTCATTGAATTCCTCCAATCAAGCAAATTACGTTTTCTGCTAACTTATGTAAGCGAGTGAGGATATCATTTATTCTAAAATTTTGCTGGTTGGTAGTTAAATCAGTCATAGATGAATTCATCTATTTCAATTTATGACTTATGCTGAAATTTTTTCAACATAAACTTGATACATAATTGTCTCTTTTAACGAATCTGCTGCAACTGCTGCAATAGTTTCCCAATCTTCTTGTTTCAACAACACCGCCAGCAATTCGCGCAGTATCTCTCGATTAGAAATAAACTCTTCGCCATAAAGTTCATCTTTTCCCAAAACAATGAGTATCTGTTCTCTGACTTCTGGTGTAGGTAGTCTTAATCTTTGAAGTAATCTATCTCTTGCAGTTTTTACCGCAATTTTTGTAGCTGTTCCTAAATTCCAATTATTCAGCAGCAACCGCACTTCTCGATTAAGAGAAACCCGTAAAGTTGTTAAACGTCCTAAAAGTTCAAAGTTAAGCATGAGGTCGCCAAATCCAGAACCCCAATCCAATCCAGCACCAATATTACCACCTACTTTATCTTCTGCTTCAACAGCTTTTCTCAACCATTTTTCATCAAACAATAAATCCATCGGATTTACTGGATTTTCTTGATTAAAAGTGCTTTGAATATAATTAGGTTCTTCCTGATTCATTAACTTCACCTCGCTACCTTATTCAGAAGAACGGCAAACTCCATACTCAAAATAAACTAGGTCTTCGTAATCTTCATCCTCTCCTAAATCAATCATCCCTTGATTATCATAAAATTCTTCTGCTCCTGGTAGCGAATGCAACCCAACTCTACCCTCGTAACCTAGTTCTATACTGCGGTTTCTGGCAAATGCTAAAAGTGCAGTACCAACGCCTTTTAATTTTGGTGGGCGTTGAATAAATTCCCGGTTCCAAGGGGCAGAAGCTATTCCATCAATGTATACTAACCGTTTACCCTCACTGATACGCGAACCGTGCATTTGAGTTTCAATCAGCATTAACCCTTGAGTTTTGCTTTCGTACTCAATTGCATAGCCTTCGCGGTTTGGTTGTCTGTGAATAACGAACTGAAGTTTAAACTCCCAGTCCCAAAATTTATCTTCTTGTCCGTACAATCTTAATTGTTCTTTCCACTCTGAGGCATAATCATTGACGTGCTTTTGCACTAATTCTACTAAAACTGCTTCCACGGTCATGCTATCTTGACCGCGAATTAGTTGTATTTTTGTTCGCATCGCACCAATATCGTGTGCATTAGCAGATTTTGATGTTATCAGATTAAGTAAACAAACTGTACCAGACTCAAAGACCGCAAAGGAGAAACGATGGCAATTGACCCAGAAATCACCAGACATAAAGAGTGGTTGGGTTTTCTCCAGCCTGTAGGGTTGGTGGTATCTCCCCCGGCGTTGGTGAAGGCGCAGGCGGTGGTCAACCGGAATGTTGTAGATTTGCAACAATCTTTGCTGGCTGCGGTTGATGAAGATGGCTTGATTGCTGATTTTCCCGCTTTTACGGTTAATGTATTAGGCTGGGCTGAGAGCGACCTTGTTAAACCATCACCAGAATATGAGATAGCTTTACCTGATTACAGCGAAATTCTTGCGCCTACCTATATTGTGCCTGACCCAGATAGCGACAAGCCGCAGATTTTGGTGCAAATAATTTCTCCTGGTACTGAGTTGGATGTAGTCGCACCAGAATTAACTAAGTCTAGCAGTGGTTGGCACGCCAGCTCCCAAGCTAAGTTTGAGCGGTTGCTGCGGGAGACGCAAATACCCATAGGTTTGTTGTGTAATGGCGGGTTGCTGCGTTTGGTGTATGCGCCACGGGGCGAGTCTTCTGGACACTTGACCTTTCCAGTGCAGGCGATGTGTGAGGTGTCTGGAAGGCTGATTTTGGGGGCGATGGAAATGCTGCTATCGGCATTTCGGGTGTTTAGTGCTACTACAGGTCGTTCTTTAAAAAATTTGTTGGAAGACAGCCGTAAGTACCAAGCGGAAGTTTCTACAACCTTGGCTAACCAAGTGCTGGATGCTTTGTGGGAACTGCTGCGTGGGTTTCAAATGGCGGATGCGGCAGTTGATGGTAAATTATTAGATGAAATTGCTGCTACAGATTCACAACACATTTACGGTGGATTAATCACTACCCTGATGCGGCTGGTATTTTTGCTTTACGCTGAGGACGAAGGGCTAATGCCGCCAGACGATATTTATCAGCGTAACTATTCTGTAACTGGCTTGTATGAACGGCTACGTGAAGATGCTGGAAACTACCCCGACACGATGGATCAGCGTTATGGGGCGTGGGCATGGCTGTTGAGTTTATTTCGCTTAGTTTATGATGGCGGCGGACAAACACCAGAGTATTTACCAGCACGGCATGGTCAGCTTTTTGACCCAGATGAATATGCGTTTTTAGAAGGTCGCCCACGCGGTAGTAAGTTTGTGAGACCAGCCACACGTGCGGCTATGCCGCCGAGTGGACTGGCGAACCCCGAAGGGGTGGCGGGTCAAGCAATCGAGCCTCCGCGAATCCCCGATGGTGTGATTTATCGGTTGTTAGAAAAATTACTAATTTTGGAAGGAGAACGGCTATCTTATAGATCGCTAGATGTGGAGCAAATTGGCTCGGTATATGAAGGCATTATGGGTTTTGCTGTGGAACAGGCAGAAAGTCCTAGTATTGGAGTTTACAGTAAACCCAAGGGTTCAAAGGTTTCTACAACGGTGGTAGTTAATGTAGCAGCGATTTTGGCAGCGAAATCGGGCGATCGCCAAAAGTTACTGAAGGAATTGGCAAATTGCGAAGTATCAGGTAATGCTCTCAAGGAACTGAAAGCAGCGCAATCATTGGAAGATATAGCGATCGCACTAGGTCGGAAGGTATCGCGGCAAACACCAAATTTATTGCCTGTGGGTTCGCTGTACTTGCAGCCAGGTGAAGAACGCAGGCGTTCTGGTTCGCATTATACGCCCAGGTCACTGACTAAACCAATTGTGGAAACAACCCTGCGTCCGGTGTTGGAGGGGTTGGGAGAAAAACCGACTGCGGAACAAATTTTATCTTTGAAAGTTTGTGATTTGGCGATGGGTTCTGGTGCGTTTTTGGTAGAAACCTGTCGTCAGTTGGCTGAGAAGGTGGTGGAAGCTTGGGAACGCGAGGAAAACGATACTCGCCAGGAAATTAGCGATCGCTCCGCCAGCCAAAGGCATCCCAACCAGAATGCGACAATTAGCAATTATGGCAAAGAAGAACCATTATTAATTGCGCGTCGCTTGGTGGCGCAACGGTGTTTATATGGTGTGGATAAAAACCCGTTTGCGGTGAATTTGGCGAAGTTATCTTTATGGTTGGTGACGCTGGCAAAGGATTTACCGTTTACATTTCTTGACCATGCCCTCAAATGTGGGGATTCGCTGGTAGGGTTGAGGAAAGAGCAGATTGGGTCTTTTGGAAAGGATGCTACTTACGATTTACCGCTATTGGCATATTTAAAAGAGCAACTTGACCGTGCGCGTTCTTATCGGGCGGAAATTCAGGCGTTGGATACCCGCAGTGATGCTGATGATGACCAAAAGCGAGATTATTTATACAAAGTAGAACAAGAATTGTACCAAGCGCGGTTAACGGGGGATGTGAGAATTGCGGCGTTTTTTGAGGGAAGTAATAAGAAGCAGCGAGAAGAGAGAGAAACTGAGATTGCAGAATTAGTAAGAAAGTGGCGATATCACCAAGCTGATACTGAGAGTTTGGAGGAAATTGCTAGTAGGTTGCGGAGTGGAGATAAGGGAATTATTCCGTTTAACTGGGATATTGAGTTTCCAGAGGTTTTTGATAGAGAAAATCCAGGTTTTGATGCAATTGTTGGTAATCCGCCTTTTTTGGGTGGAACAATGATTTCTGGTGCAACTTCAAAAGAATATCTCGATTGGATTACAACACAGTTTCCAGAAACAGGAAATAGAACGGATTTAGTAGCTTATTTTTTCCGTCGTGCATTTGATTTATTACGTGAAAGTGGTTCATTAGGGCTGATTGCAACTAATACAATTGCTCAAGGTGATACCCGTTATGGGGGACTTCGATGGATTTGTAAAAATAACGGTATTATTTTTGAAGCACAAAGAAGATTTAAATGGTTTGGTCAAGCCGCAGTAATTGTTAGTATTATCAATATTTTTAAAGGTAAAATATCACCTCCTTTCTATCTCGATAAAAAACCTGTACAACAAATTACTGCTTTTCTTGTCCACTCTGGAGGTCATGATAATCCAAGTAAACTTTTAGAAATGTCTGGTAAATCTACCAAGGGTATTGAACTGTATGGAAATGGTTTTTTATTCGCGGATGATGATCCTGACGCTTCTCCAATTTCATTAATGAACACCCTGTTATCTAATAATCCAAAAAATCAAGAGCGTATTTTTCCTTATTTGGGTGGTTCAGAAGTTAATGAAAGTCCTACTCATTCTCACAAGCGTTATGTTATTAATTTTGGGTCTATGGAAGAACATGAAGCAAGAGAATGGGTAGAATTAATAGAAATTTTAGAGCAAAAAGTTAAACCCTCACGTTTAACAAAAGCTTCTGATGTAGCTAAAGCTCCCTGGTGGTTATTTTGGCGACCAAGAAATGATTTTCAAGCATCTATTCATCAACTAAATAATGTTTTAGCTTGTTCTAGACATCAACCACATTGGACATTAACAATGCTTCCTTCAAGAGCAATATGGTCTGATGCTTTAGTTATATTTGCATTTTCCAGTATGTCGGCATTTGCAATCTTACAATCTCGTATCCACGAAATTTGGGCGAGATTTTTTGGTTCATCCATGAAAGATGACCTCCGCTACACCCCCTCAGACTGCTTTGAAACCTTCCCTTTCCCCGAAAACTGGGAAACCAACCCCACTCTAGAAACCGTAGGTAAAGAATACTACGAATACCGCGCCGCGTTAATGGTTCGCAACAACCAAGGACTGACCGACACCTACAACCGCTTCCACGACCCAGAAGAACGCGACCCTGATATCCTAAAATTACGCTCACTGCACGCCGCAATGGATAAAGCCGTACTCGAAGCTTACGGCTGGAGTGACATCCCCACCGATTGCACCTTCCTGCTAGACTACGATGACGAGGAAGACGAGGAAGAAACCAGCAACGGACGACAACGCAAAAAACCTTGGCGTTACCGTTGGACAGAAGAAGTGCATGATGAAGTTTTAGCACGCCTACTCGACCTTAACCAAAAACGGGCGCAAGCTGAAATAATCGGCGGTAAAGCAGCACAAAAGAAACCCAAGGCTAAAGCTAGTAAAAAGAAAGCTAGTAAACCACGTAAAATTAAAGAAGATGCGCCAATAATACCAGGGTTAAATTTGGAGTAAATTGCACTTTAAACACATTAATTAAACAACAGGTATAAATATGACAATCAGAGAACAACTTTTCCAAGAAATTGAATCAGCACCAGATGAACTAATAGCCGAAACACTTAATTTTTTGCGCTTCTTAAAAACAAAAGAAACCCAAGTACAACCAAAATCAAATCAAGTAGAATCTACCATAACACCTACAGTTAATTCTACAGGTAGGTCACTTCTAGAACATCTAAGAACCATAGGTACTTGGGAAGGCGATGATTTAGAAGAGTGTCTAAGGCTAGTCATTGCTAGTCGTGGTCAAGCGAAATTTGATGATAATAATCCTTTTGAATAATGTACTTACTCGATACAAATCACTGTAGTCTTGCCATTTTAGGAAATATCAATATACTAAATCGTTTGCTTGAGGTCGAAAATAGTTTAGTTTCAACCTGTGTGATTGTGCAGGGAGAATTGATAGATATGGCTGTACGTTCTCAAAGACAACAAAGTAATTTAGCACTAATCATAAATTTTCTTAGAGGTATCTATATTCATAACATTGAAAAAGAAACTGCTAATATCTACGGGCAACTCAAAGCTGATTTGTTTAATCAATTTGCACCCAAAGAAAAAAGCAAGCGGAGAAAAACTAAAATAACTGATTTAGGTTTTGGTGAAAATGACTTGTGGATTGCAGCGATTGCCCTACAACATAATCTTACCATCGTCTCAGCCGATAGCGATTTTCAGCGCATTAAAGAAGTAAAAACATTATCTGTTGAATCGTGGTTGACAAGTTGATTAATTGATGAAATTAATTACTTTCATTCTGGTTTAACCAAGCTACTAAATTAGATATTTCTGAAAAATCTAGTGGTGCTTCTGCTAAATTATCTAGCTTTTCAACAGATAGCACTCGAATTCTATCAATCAATGATGAATCTATATCATTAAATTTATGGTTCAACGTATTGAGGAAATCCTGGGTACTACAATTAATGAATATACGCCTAATGCAATTAAGTTTCAGGGCTTATCATTGGAAATCTTAGAACAGATTGTTAAAGATGGTTACACTACAACATCTGCAAGTTTTAACGCAGCTCCATCCGTAGGTTTATTTATCGAATTTGGAAAGAAATGCCAAGAAAAAGGGTTAATAGTAAATTTTGATGGAACAGCATTTACCAGCGCAGAAAACCCAAATTTAGTTGTTGATGCGATTACAGTTATCGGTGTGGAAGACTTAGATTTTGTTGGTGAATTTGTTCAATTTGTTTGGGGATGCGATGAGCTAGAGATAAATTCTCAAAAGTTATATGCTTGGTGGGATTAGGTAATAATCAGCACATCAGCGTATTTTTAGTGAGTTTAATTTTGCAGTGACCATTGAACTCAAATGATTTCTACGATTTTAAACAAAAGTATTATTTGACACTTTTAAACACTTCGGGCAACATAAGAAAACAGTTAATTGCTTGTTATATCTTTTAAAGGAGTAAACAGCGATACACCATGCCCCATACTCCTGCCGAAGTGCGTTCATGTCTCATTGATGCCCTACAACTTGACTTAGTGGGGCCTACGCCCAATGATATCGCCCATGTTGATGAAATCATCGACCAAGCTCCATCTAAGTGGTATCTCACGGGTTTTTTAGTGCCTTATGAAGCTTCGGTAGAACAGCGTTCAGAAGATATAGGTAACGATGACATAGACGAGATTTCTCAAGTCAACGCTGGCGATGATGAAAAGCAACCCGACAGTGCCTCCGCTCGGAGAGCATTTTTCCCCTCATCAATGGGTTTAAGCATCCTTGTACCAGCAACCGCTAAGGAAATAAATGTTACTGTTCACTGGGGCGATTACAGTCCGGTTGATGAAGAAAATGAAGAAAATCAGGAAGACTCCAAAAGCCAACTCCAGTTGCCCCGCCTGTGGCAAAGAACCCCCGGACAAGCAGAATTAACTGTTCCTCTCCATTTAAGTAATGTACCCAAACATTGGGAAATTCCTGGTAGTAACGGTTTGAGACTCGTTACCTCAGTGCGTCCCGTAACTGCGGCGGAGTTAGTTCCTGTTGGTACTCGTTCCGTGTCCGTGTTCCTGGTGAACTATCGCCCGCCAGCCGCCAACCCCTACAGCGATATTGCTTTCGCCTTCCAAACTTGCCTCATCATCCGCACCCCTTATTCTCTCGTTCCTCGTCCCAACCTGCGCGGACGACACGGTGATGATTGGGATGAGAAGGTAGCAGATTTACAGTATCGAGATGATTATGAGTATGCAGTAGGACATAACGTTTCAGCTGTTGCTGTCACCAACGATGACACTACTTGTCAAGAAGTCCGCACTGCTTGGATGCCCATTGCTGATGTAGAAAAGGTAGTACCTGAGCAAGTTGCAGGCGTGGAACTGGGGATGGAAGCACTCGCCGCCGCACCCACGGTGGAAACTCTGCGAAATATGATGTCTGGGATAGTTGATGCTTATGGGGTGTGGATTGAAGCACAAAAGCTCAATCTTCCCAGTGAACCAGAAAGACTGGAAGTTGCTAACGATTTACTCAACCGGGCAACCAGGGCAAACAAACGCATCGCCGCCGGATTGCAAGCCCTAGACGATCCTAATGTATTAGAAGCATTTCAAATTGCCAATCGAGCGATCGCCATTGCTATCCGTCAGCGTCTTACCCACAATACAGATACTACCCCAGAATCTGTCAGACCTCCGGCATGGCGACCTTTTCAGCTGGCGTTTTTACTAATGAACTTGGTTGGTATCGCCCATCCCGAACACCCTGACCGAGAATTAGTAGACTTGCTGTTTTTCCCCACAGGCGGTGGTAAAACCGAAGCTTACTTAGGATTAGCAGCATTTGCAATGGTATTGCGCCGCCTGCGAAACCCCACAATAAACTCAGCTGGCGTAAGTGTTTTGATGCGTTATACCCTGCGCCTGCTTACCCTCGATCAATTAAGTCGTGCTGCTACTCTTGTCTGCGCCTTAGAGTTAGAAAGACAAAAAGATACACAAAAATTAGGCCCCTGGCCTTTTGAAATTGGACTGTGGGTGGGACAAACCGCCACTCCCAACCGTATGGGAAAAAAAGGCGATAACGATGAATACACCGCCCGCGCTCGTACTATTGCCTTTCAAAATGATACCCGCAAACCTTCACCCATCCCTTTAGAAAACTGTCCTTGGTGCGGTAAACGCTTTACCTCTGATTCCTTTCAATTACTACCAGATGCAAACCAGCCAAAGTCACTGCAAATTACTTGTATCAACCGCAAATGCAAATTTACCCGCAATCAATCGTTGCCCATTGTTGCCGTAGATGAACCAATTTACCAACGATTACCCAGCTTTATTATCGCCACCGTCGATAAATTCGCTAATCTCCCTTGGGTAGGAGAAACTGGGGCATTATTTGGATTGGTAGACCGTTATGACAAAGATGGTTTTTACGGGCCTGCCCATCCCGGTCGCGGTCAAGCACTTGCTGGTCATTTACCGGCCCCAGACTTGATTATTCAAGACGAGTTGCACCTAATTTCCGGCCCCTTGGGAACAATGGTAGGGTTGTATGAAACTGCCATTGACGAACTGAGCAGCCGAGAAAATAAAGGTAAAAAATTACGCCCTAAAATTATTGCTTCTACCGCAACAGTACGGAGAGCTAGTAAACAAATTCGAGCCTTATTTGGGCGAGATGCTGTAGATATTTTCCCACCTCCCGGCCCAGATCGCCGCGATTCATTTTTCGCCAAAACCGTGCCAGCAAGTGTCAGTAATGCCCGTACCTATGTAGGCATTGCGGCCCAGGGACGAAGCTTAAAAGTGGTACTGTTACGAACTTACTTAGCACTACTGGGTGCTGCACAGAAACATTATCAAGCAGCAGGAGGAGCAAAAAATCCTGATAACCCCGCAGATCCTTACATGACCCTGCTGGGATATTTTAACTCCCTGCGAGAATTAGGTGGTAGTCGCCGCATCGTTGAAGATGAAGTCAACTCTCGTCTAGCAAGGTATAGCTTGAGAAAACGAGTCAACGAAACTGAAGGTTTATTTGCTGACCGTCAAATTGCCTATGAACCGGCGGAATTAACTTCCCGTGTCAGCACTAATGTTGTTGCTGAAATCAAAAGCTGCTTGGCACTACCATTTCACGAGAAGAAACATATCGATGTAGCCTTAGCAACAAATATGATATCCGTGGGTTTGGATATCACCCGTTTAGGGTTGATGGTCGTGTTGGGTCAACCAAAAACAGCATCCGAGTATATTCAATCTACCAGCCGGGTGGGACGGGATGAAAATCGCCCTGGTTTGGTGATTACATTATTAAATATACATCGACCACGCGATCGCTCTCACTACGAACGCTTCCCAGCTTGGCATACCAGCTTTTACCGTTCCGTAGAAGCAACTAGCGTCACCCCATTTTCACCTCGTGCCATTGACCGGGGTATCGCCGCTATTTCCGTTGCCTTGGCGCGTTTAGGACATCCTGGTATGACTGCACCACCGCGTGCTATCGAGATTTTACAACATCGGCAGGATTTAGAATATGTGGTCGATGCCATTAGCGATCGCGCAGAAATGCACGATAAAGAACTTGATGCCCTAGAAGCCGAAGCACTACGTCAAAAAGTTCGCGGACGGGTGAAAGATTTACTAGACACTTGGGAACGCATTGCTAGTCAAAAAATCAGCTTGCAATACCAACAAGAAGTAGGTCAAGCACCGCCATTATTATTCGACCCCCTTGACCCAGAACTTGAAAAGCAACCAATGGAAGCACGCAAGTTCAAAGCACAACGCAGCCTCCGAGATGTAGAACCCACAGTCAACTTGTGGGTTTGTAACCCTGATGGTTTTGAGGTTGAGGAGGACGAAAAATGAAGTCAAAAAGCAAACGCAAGCCTTCAGGAGAAATACGGCAAAGCCAAATTATCTCCACCTTTGGCCCCGGCGCAATGGTGGACTTACCAAATTACTCAGTCATCATCGGCGGACTCAACCACTGGCGGGGTAATAGACGGCGAATTTACGAAGACCGCCTTGCAGCCAGGGTTGCCGAGATTTTGGATGTCAGAGACATTGCTATGTATGCGCCACCTACAGACGAGCAAGACCCAGCCGCCGCCAGAAGTGGGATTTCAGCTTTTACCTTCCCCACTTGGTTTGTCGCCCAAGTAGAAGAAACTTGGACTTCCCCTAACGCCAAAGAATACCGTACCCGTCCTCTGATACCTTGGGGTAGTTTAGTTAAAGGTAAATACCTCAGCGATACCAAAAAGAAAATCCCAGTTGTCCCCGTTCGCTTTGTCCAAGCTTGTGTTAACGGACACATCAGCGATATCGACTGGTATCGCTTTGTCCACAGCAATAGCGATACTTTCAGTAAATGCCGGGGTCAGCTTTGGCTTGACGAACGTGGTTCTGGCAACGATTTCGTAGATATCTTCGTTCGCTGTCAAGCCTGCGGCGCTCGTCGTCCCCTCTCCGATGCCACAGTACCCAATGGCAAAATTTTGGGTCAATGTCTGGGGCATCGTCCTTGGCTAGGGCCAAAAGCTTTTGAACCTTGTGTTTCCCGCGTTACTGGTAAACCAGAGTACAACCGACTGCTAGTAAGAGCTGCAAGTAATACTTACTTTTCTCAAGTTTTGAGTGTTATCTCCCTCCCAGACTCAGATGAAGCCCTGCGAGCAGCAGTTAATTTAGTTTATGAAGACTTTCTTCAGTATGCAGAAAGCTCAGATGATGTCAAAAGAGAACGCCGCAAACAAAAAGTTGCTAACGCCTTGGAAGGATTTAGCGATGAAGCTGTATGGGCAGAAATACGGCGCAAGCAAAGTGGACAAGGAGACCAAGGTAAAACTATTAAACAAGTAGAAATTGAAACATTGCTTTCCAGCCCAGAAGAGATGGGAGAAGATGCCCCAGATGGTGACTTTTATGCCCGCGCCCGCAAGTTAACTGCTTTGCCACCATTACTATCCTCTCGTGTTGACCGGATTATTCTAGTACATCGGTTACGAGAGGTCATTGCCCAAGTCGGGTTCACCCGCTTTGAACCTGCAATGCCTGATATTGATGGCGAACTGGCACTGGATGTGCGACGGGCTGCCCTTGATATCGAACCAAGCTGGGTTCCTGCCATCGAAAACCGTGGTGAAGGTGTATTTATCAGCTTTCAAAAACAGGCAATAGAAAACTGGGTAAAGCAGCCTGCGGTGCAAAAACGTGGGCTGGAATTGAGGAGGGGCTTCGAGGTGTGGCAGAAGCGCAAGGCACTCCCAGAAGCTAAATTTCCTGGAATACCTTATATTATGCTGCATTCTTTGTCACATCTATTGATCACAGCAGTATCTCTAGAATGTGGTTATGCTGCTTCATCAATTCGTGAACGCATTTATGTTGGTGACACTGGCTATGGAATTCTTTTATACACTGGTTCCCCTGGGTCGGAGGGAACTTTGGGAGGTCTAGTACAAATTGGCAAGCGAATTGAGTACCATCTAACTACCGCCCTAGAATTAGGAAGGTTATGTTCTAACGACCCTGTTTGCGCCCAACACCAGCCAGACAACGTACAAGAGGAGCGTTTTTTGCATGGTGCAGCCTGTCATGGATGTTTATTAATTGCTGAATCTTCCTGCGAACGTGGTAACGAATTTCTTGACCGGGCGCTTGTCGTAGCTACAGTTGAGGGTTTGGGTGCTGAGTTTTTTCTCAATCAGGAATTGTCATGACAGCGTTTCTCCAACTGAGCCGACCAGTTTTGCTCAGTTTGGCTACAGCCTTTGAAACAGGAAGGCTTCATCCACCCTTTAGCATCTCAACTATTAAAACCTACGTCCCAGAAATTCTCAGTAGCAGTGTTGTTGAGGAACTCAATCGACTTAATGCAATGGGTGCTACTCCTGACCACATAGCTTACACATTGCGTCTACTAGCAGCAGAACGGTCAGCATCTCAGGAAATACACGACAGAGTAGAGTTGGTTTGGACAGGACAAGAAGTTGTTGGTTCCCAAAGCCGCGATACTAGCGTTGTTGTGCGCGAGTTATTCAGCACGGCCAAAAGTAGCATCCTCATTTCTAGTTTTGCTGTTGACAAAGGGAAAAAAGCACAAGCTTTGTTTGGTGTACTGGCTTCCCGGATGGATGCAAATCCAGAGATAAATGTCAGGATGTTCCTTAATGTGAAGCGATCGCACAACAATAAATTACCAGAGTCAACGCTTTTAAAAGAGTTTGCAGACACATTCCGTAAAGAGATATGGACGGGACAACGCTTACCAGAAGTGTTTTATGACCCCCGTTCGCTCGCCCCAGGTGCAGGTACAAAAGCCTGTCTTCATGCAAAATGCGTTGTCGTAGATGAAGAACGCCTGCTTGTAACTTCAGCTAACTTTACTGAAGCCGCCCACGAACGCAATATTGAAGCTGGTGTACTAATTGATGACCCTGTAGCTGCTAAAGGAATGCGATCGCAGTTTGAAACTTTGGTGGCAAAGAATATACTACGACGAGTACCGGGAATTTAATGATTGAGTATAATCATTTACTTATTATTGGTAAGATTTGGCTTTCAGTAATGGATTGCTGGAGTTTAACTCAGTAGATGATACAGGATTTTTGCGATCGCAAGAAGGTTTATTTAAGGTATCATTCCATAAACTCTTGCATAAGCGAAAGTACACGATATATTAATTACAGCAAACTCAGTAATTTCCAGTTTCATGCCCAAACCCAAAGAAGTTTTCGATTGTCCAGAGAACTACTGGGAATTTTTAACAGCTAGCTCTGACTCCGATTTTGAAGGTCAGTACTTCGACCGTAAAGAAGCAGGTCGTCCAGACCAGTGTGGCAATGTCGGTAATAGCCAAATCCAAAAAGTGACCGAACAAATTACAGAATGTATATCTGCATTTGCGAATACAAATTTGTCAGGTGGCCTTTTGGTAATAGGAATTTCAAATAAAGGTGAAGTAAAAGGCATTAAACACCTGGGAGAAAAAAAGTTAAATAACTTGCTCAACATCAATGGTGTACTCTCTAATCAATCGGCTCAAGTCCGATTAGTTGACTGTCAAGATGAAACTCACAGTTCCAACATAATTGCTTTAATATATGTTCCATATACAAAATATGGAATTTGTCAAACAATAGGTAACTCTCCTCAAGCTTGGAAACGCCAAGGGTTTCAAAATATTTTATTAAATTACGAACAACTTTACCAACTCAAACGAGACAAAAGAATCCTTGATTTTGAGCATGAATTTTGCTGTTGTTACGATCCTAATGACTTAGATAAAGGAGTATTACAAGAGTTTCGTAAAGTTTATTTATTAGACGCTGACTATGAATACAGTGATGAACAACTATTATATAATGCTGGGGCATTAATTAAAGACGGAAATCAGTATGCATTTACAAATGCAGGCTTCTTATTTTTTGCTGCAAATCCTCAAAGATTACTAACTTGGTCTTATATTCGTCTTCTTCGATTTGAAACAACTACAGAAAATATAGCAACCCGCAGATTACCCACTTTTGAAAAACAATTCAGTGGTTCAATTACGAAACAAATCCGTAATTTACGTACATTCTTTAAGGAATCAGGGTTTTTTAAACTTTATCAGCGAAGGAGTCCAGATGGTGGATTTATAGAAGAACCAGAATACCCTTATATTGCAATTGATGAAGCAATCGTTAATGCCGTAGCTCACCGAGAATATGCTTCAAAACTTCCTATTGAATGTGAATCGTATAAAGATGGCTTCATTGTTCGTAATTCAGGATGCATTCTGCAAAGAGATTTCAATGTTCCCGAGCGTTTTTCTTTGGAAAATACTATCCTTGTTTCAACTCCACGCAATTCCTTATTAATTGAATGGCTAAAAATGATACGAGATAAAGATGGTGCTGCATTTGTAAGAGCACTTAGTGAAGGCACTAAACGAATGCGAGATGAAATGCTTAATCTCTATCTACCAGCACCAGTCTATGAAGTCAGTCAATCACAAACAACAGTAATTTTATTTAGTAACGCAGAAGAAAGAGAAGCAAAACTTCAATCCGCAAATATTCAAACTTATACTGAGTTTACTAATTTATTTCCTCTGAATTTTACTAATATTAATGGACAAGAAATAAACAAAAAATTATTAAATAATCGTATTAAAGATATTTTATCATCTCTTAAAGATGCTCTCGAAGCTAATGATTGGTATATTGATAAATTATCATTCGGTATATTGAAAGCTCATAAAAAAGGTATTGCACTTCCCCTATCTCAAGCTGCTAATAAAATTGTCAGATTTTATCCAGCATATACTTTTCAAATTCGTCATTACTTGGGGCAATATTACCTTTGTATTGATTACACATTAGAAGTTAAGAATGTCCAATCTTTATCTACTCTTTTAAGTAATTTTCAAGTGAGCGATATGCTTGAAAAAACAGTAACAGCACAATGGCAGGGATGGCGACGTGGTAAGATTATTAATGCTGATGCAGAATGGAGCCGTATTTTCTTTTTTGATTTTGAAAGAGAAGAACAAGTTCCTAGTAATAAAGTCATCCCCAATCTTCCTAGAGATTTTATTGAACAAGAATTAAATCGACACAAAATTAAATTAAATTTTCACCAATTAATTAAAGAGTATAGTTTAGCTTTAAAACCTAACGCTGCAAAAATTAGGGCCGAAAAAACACAGATAATTGCTACAGATATTGCTCAAACAATATTTCCCTTAAATTTTAATGATTTATATATAGAAATGCAATCTTCTCCAGTATTTTTACTACGTCAAAATCACATAATAAAAGGACTGAGAGTTGAAAGCATAACTGAACCAAATGTTGAATTTAACCGTCGTCGTGAATCACCGGATATCCGAGAAGGTATTACTAAATTTGGGGCTTACTACAATGAATCAACCTCTATTGAGATCGTTCCAATCTGTATCGCAAGCTTGCGGAACAATATGGCGGATTTAATCGAGCGTATTAAAACAGGAAAGTACAAATATCGTGGCTCTGAACGCACTTTTTGTACGCGCTTTATCTATAATTCAATTATTAATGTTACCTCACCAAAAGAGATTACAAATGAGTGTAGACGATTACTTAGCGAACATCCAGAGTGGATAGGTAATAAAAATTTGAGGCGCATATTCTTAATCCATGTTCCTGAAAAAGGATTTTCAATTGATGACGAAACTTCTCCTTACTATCAAATAAAACGATTGCTACTTGAAAATGGCATTCCTTGCCAAATGGTTGATACGCCTACTCTGGAAAATCCAGATTGGAAAGACCTGAATTTAGCTTTGAATCTTGTTGCTAAATGTGGTATTACTCCTTGGGTTCTCCCAGATGCAATCCCTGACGCTGATTTCTTTATTGGTCTTTCTTACACGCAAAGTGGTCGGCGAGGTTCTGAACGCTTAATGGGTTATGCAAACATTTTTAATCAATATGGCAGGTGGGAGTTTTATTCAGGAAACACAGAAGCATTTCCCTACAGTGAAAAAACTGAACATTTCCAAACATTAATTACACAAACTTTATCGCGTCTTTCATTGTCTGAAACTCCACATATTTATTTTCATTATTCAGCTAAGTTTTCACAAGAAGATAAGGTGGCGATTTTAAGAGCTGCTCGTAGCATTAGACCACAGGGAACTTATTCGTTTGTATGGATAAATACTCATCATCATTTAAGACTTTATGATAGTCGAGTTGAAACTGATGGTAGCCTTAGCCGTGGTAGCTATGTAATAACTTCTCCCAATCAAATTTATCTTTCTACTACTGGCTATAATCCTTATCGTAAAACATTGGGAACACCTGTAACTCTAGAAATAAATATTTGGACAGAACAGCCAAGCGGTGTACCTAATTCCGCCCCGGATTTGAAAGCTTTGGCAGTTCAAATTCTTAGCCTAACAAAACTAAATTGGGCATCTACTGATTCACTTTGTGCTGAACCAATTACAACTAAATATGCTGGAGACATTGCTTATTTAACTGATGCTTTTCTTCGTCAAAATCAGTCATTTCATTTGCACACAGCACTAGAAAATACACCCTGGTTTATTTAGATAAACGGAGAAATTATTTTTCTAGTAATTGGAGTTTAAGTTCTATTAAGTTAGAACTATCTATTTTTAAGTTATTAACATACTTTTAAGTAATTAGAGATTTGATAGTATGGCATATTGGTTACTGCAACCTAACAGAAGATTGGTTTGTTGTAGTTCCGCAAATTCGAGTATGCCGATAAGAAATTGAATATACCAACACAAGCAGCACAATGTTCAGACTAAATTCATTAGGTTTATACTGACAGGTAATCAAGCACCAGTAGCAAAAACGTAGTTTTGTGACTGATAACAAACCCACTGATTACGCCGCCATTATCCGCGCTGCCAACCAAACTGTTCCAGAACCTCCCCAATGGTTAAGTGTGGGTAAACAAGTTTACTCCCCAGAGTATGGAGTAGGCGAAGTCATGGCGTTATTGGGCAGGCGGTTAATTGTTAAGTTTGTTGAAGAGGTTACTCCAACTCAATTTGGCGATTGGGAAGAAGCGATCGCCATTGGCTCAATTCAATCAAGTAACGCCAACTTGGTTTCTTCCACAACTTTGATTGAAGAAACTAATACAAGAGCTGCAACAGTTTCCGAACGCATTCAACAAATCCCCCACCTGGCATTTCAGTCTGTAGCTCAAGAATTGATTGCAAGCATCACGGCGGTGGATATCAAAAATCTCAACCAAGGGATCGTTCACCCCGTACCCAGCGATTTACCGCCTGCTTTACGTTTGGCGTTGCAAAATAACGGTATCACCAACATTTATTCTCATCAACTAGAAGCTCTGACAAAATTACGTGCTGGGTTTGACCTAAGTATTACCACGCCCACAGCCAGCGGAAAGACGCTGTGCTACAATCTCGCCATCCTCGAATCCTGTATCAAGCAACCGCAAACAACGGCATTATATATTTTCCCACTCAAGGCATTAGCCCTCGACCAAATGCGAAAGTTACAATCGCTCGTTAAGGCAATGCCCAATAATCGTCTCAAACTCGCATTAATGACGGGCGATACACCCACATCCGAACGGCAGCGCTTGTTTATTCCTAATCCACCAAACATCTTGGCAGTCAGTCCCGACTTATTGCATCACTATCTTTACAATGTGCGGCGGCGAGATGAGGGAGAAGGATGGCGGCAGTTTTTAAGACAGTTGCGTTACTGTGTAATTGACGAAAGCCACACCTATATTGGTGCTTTTGGCGCGCACTTTGCTAATTTAATGCGGCGGCTAAGGTTAGCAGTTGATGCTGTTGGCGGTAATTCCCAGAGGCTACAATTTATCTGCTCTAGTGCCACAATTGGTAATCCCCAAGAGATGGCATTGCGCTTCAGTGGCAGAACCCATCAACCCCAAAGACTACACTTAATTGAACGTAGTAGTGCAGCTAATGCAGGACGTACCCTGTTATGTCTTGCTCCAAATAGTGCAGCTAATGTTGAAGCTTCCAAAATTGTGATTTCCTGGTTGCAGTATAATCTCAGTGGTATTGTCTTCTGTAACTCTCGTGCTGCTGTCAAAGGTTTACTAGGCTTAATTCAAAGAGAAACACAACGCCTTGGGTTAGGTTATTTAATAAGCAAAGTCGCAGTCTTCTACAGTTCCTTAACGGGCGATCGCCGCCGGGAGATTATTCAAAAACTGCAAGCTGGACAAATTAAAGTAATTATCTCAACCTCTAGCTTGGAAGCGGGAATTGATCTACCTGAGCTAGACTGCTGTTTGCTGCGTGGGTTTCCGGGTAGTTTAATGTCATTTTGGCAACGAGTAGGAAGAGCAGGACGCAAGCAGCATGGACTTGTAATTTATCTACCCTTGGGACAAAATCCTATTGATGTATTCTACGCTCGGCATAGCGAACAGTTATTATCGGGAGAAGTTGAATCTGCTGCTTTTAACCCAGACTATCCCACAATTCTAGGCAAACATTTAGAATGCGGCTGCATTGAAAGTAGTCTGGCTTTAAAGGAACTCAATAGCCGTTTCGGAAAAGCCGCCGACGCAGTTGCAGGTTCTCTTTTACAACAAAACAAAATTTTTCTGAGTAATAATGGCAAACTTTGGGGAAGGGGTTATCCGCACAAAGACATCAACCTCAGAAGCAGCCCTCAAACCTCGATTTCCTTAATTGAGAAGCACACAGGCGAAATTTTAGAAATTATGTCACTTTCGCTTGCCCATCGGGAAGTATTTCCGCAAGCAGTATATATGGTACAAGATGATAGCGGCGAGTTAATAGCCTACCGCAGCGAAAGTCTAAATGAAGAGAAAGGAGAAGCATTACTAGCTTATTTAGGTAAAGATACAGATTTATTTACTGAAGCCGAATCAGAATTAGATATTCAACCACTTTCTACACTGGCAGAGTCCAAAATTATCCCCACCAAAATCAAAGATGCTCGGTTGCGTTTAACCCTTGTTTGGGGAGAAATTACTAATTCTGTTACAGGTTATCGGTTGATGAAACGCACTTACGGGATGACTTGTAAAAATCAGCGTTGTGGTAACTACAAAAAACCGCTTGACGGGAAAACTTGCTCCTTATGTAGGCATCCTCTAGGAGCAGCTGAAGTAACAAAACTTCAGTCAGAAGTAGCATTTGAGGAGCCATATGTTACAAAATACCAAGCGCCCTGTGTACTGGTGGAAATAAATGAACCCTTACAAAAAGCGATACAAGTACAAGTCAACAAATACAAACAAGAAATTATAACATCCACAGGAGGTGAAGTTCCTGAACAATATCAAACACTATGGACTAGTAGTGCTGATTTTACAGCAGTCCATAGCATCCAACACCAGATAGTAAAAGCTGTACCCCTGGTAGTTTTGTCCTCTAGCCTAGATGTAGATGGAATAGTTACGCAAAAAGAAACTAGAACAATTGGCTACTTTTTTGACACTTGTGAAGGTGGTAATGGAGCAGCAGAAGCTATCTTTTCTGACTTGACCAATTTCGCTGCTAAAGCATATGCGCTAGCAGTTGAATGTGATTGTGAAGCTGGTTGTCCAAGGTGTCTACATTCAACTGGTTGTCCGCAGCATAATGAAGCACTGCATAAAGATTTAGGTTTGTTTTTGTTGGATGCGATAAGCCAAGCAACGCAGAACACCTAAAGAGCTATTCCACTAATATGATTTGACAAAAAACAAATTTAGTTTTACCACATAATTCACCATTTCTAAATATAGAAATTTACCAAATATAATTTTAGGTTTTGTTATTATGACATTTTAATTTTTTTAATTAACTCATTCACTTGATTGCTCAAAACTGTACTTTCTTTTGTCGTTAATACTTTGTCAAGTACTCCGAGTTTTTTGTAAATTTGCTTTTTCTCCTGCCAATTTTCGTTATATTGCTCGTTACCCAAAAGCCCAAGGTGTTCCCAATACCAAACATTGTTATTATGTCTTATTGTAAAGTCAGGTTCTTTCCATTGAGTTTCATTATAAAAAAGTTTTTCTTCATATTGAAAATCAATATTTGAACGATAAAGAATATTTGCAATTATCACTTCTGATTTTGAACGAACCCAAATCCCATTTTCAGTTTGATGTATCTTATTTAGTGAATGCTTACTTACGCCTAAATATCTTCCAATATCTTGGTGCATTGAAATTGAACTGTCAAAGTTATCAAGGAGATAAACGAGATAATCTAATAGATTATGTTTATACTCTCTTTTACTTGCAGTCTCATTACTAATTGTTTCAATTTGCTCATCAGTAAGATATTCTTCTGTTGCTTCAATAATTAAGCATTTGTCAAGATTTTTAGCTAATTTTGCCTCATTATCAACTAATGCTTTATAGGTTATGTTGAAAAATTCTCGACAAGTAAGTTTTGAAAATTCGGGTTTTAACAATACAGGAACAACCATTCCCGTTCTTGAAGATTCAATTATTGACTTCAACATAGGGTTTGAGTTAGTTTTGAAAACTTTTAAGCCTGTAAAGCCTTTGCCTTCTATCGTAATTGCACCGCAATTCAAAAAATAAGGTAGAGCCGATTGTAATTCTTCTTCTGCAAAATATTGCAAAGTCTTTTTACCAACTTCATTGTTAGTTGCCTTTTTGAACAATTCTTTGATTTGATCCCCTTGAGGAAATGATTTGTCGATAAAGTGTGTTTTTCTTACCTGAACATTTTTATTAGAATAAAGCATATAGGAAATAGCACCATTTTTGTCTCTTCCTGAACGTCCAATTTCTTGATAATATTGCTCAATAGATTCGGGTATCATAAAATGAATTACAACTCGAATATTGGGAATATCAATACCCATTCCAAAGGCATTTGTTGCAAAAACTAAATTGGTTGAACCATCTCTAAATTCGTTTAGAACACTTTGCCGTTCGGAGCTACTCATATCTCCATGAAATGATAATGCCTTTAGTTCCTTTTGATTTGCAGTTTCACACAAATCTTCCACACCACCTTTGTGGTATTTACGATATAAATAAACCAATACTTTCTCGTTGGTGTGGTTATCTATTATTTGCCAAAGACGAGCTTTCTTTTCTTCTTCGTTTGATAGCTTCTCAACTTTCAAATCAATATCAAATCTTAACAATACATCATCTTTGATGATAGAATTTTTTTTAATTTTAAAATCAGTAGTAATATCGATAAGCTCTTTTGGATTTATTGTGGCTGTCAAACCTAAAATTGTTGGCCATTTATCTGAAAACACTGAATCAAGAAAAGTTGGTATATACTTGTAAAATGGTCGGAAATCAAATCCCCATTGGCTTATACAATGGACTTCATCAATAACGACTAATTTGATTTTATTTATCTGCAATGAAATACAGTATTCAAAAAATCCGTCTGTCGCCATCCTTTCTGGACTAGCAAAAATGAAATCAGGTTTAGATTCACCTTGAGCAAATTTTTTTAATTGCTTCATTTGTTCTGAAGCTCCCATACCACTGTGAATAGCTAAGACTTCAAAACCTTCTTTTTCAAGTTTTTCTGCCTGTTCGTCAATAAGTGCTATCAATGGTGAAATAACTAAACAAGTTCCTTTTAGTGCTTTTGCAGTAACCCAATAAATGAGGGATTTTCCACCACCTGTCGGCATTACTGCTAATGTTGAACCATTCTCTATAAGATGATTAATTACTTTCTCTTGAAATGGTTTTAAAGAAAACACACCTGCTAAAGCAGGAAACTCTTTTTCAAAAACTTCTTTTGCTTTAGTATTCATAATGATAGCTTTCTGCTTTCTTCTTTAAATCGTCAATTTCAGCCTGATGATTTCTTGCGACAAATGAGAGAAAGCTATCCACTAGAACAAATCTATATTCAATAGGTAAGCTTACTCCATGCTTTGCATAAAGCTCTTTTAGTTGCCGATAAATTCTAATAGCGTAAAATGAAAACAAGGCATACGGATAAAAATAATTTTGCTGAGTTGTTCCTTCTCTCGCATTGATCATAAGAAACTGAGAGTCTTCTTTACAACCAAACTTTTTCTTACTGCTTAAATAATATAATGCCCAAATAGCTTCTCTGCTTCTATTTGGATACATTTCAGGAAAAAGCTTGTAAATGAAATGACTTTTAATTCCCCCGCCAATTACTCCATATGCTATGTAGGCTTCTTTATCTAACTCATAATATTCCAAGCCATCGCAGGTATCAATTTCTTCAAATTCTTTTTCTTTATACCACTCATTATGCCATTCATTTGCTAATTGAACAATGTTATAAATTACTTTAAACAAGTCTCCCGGTTGTGTAGTATTAAATGCAGCACGGAACTTGTCAAGTTCCTTTGCATGTATATTTTTCAGTGTTTTATTAATAATCGGAATTTGATTTCTTAAAATTGTATTTTTGAAGGCACTTACATCGAATTTGTATTCTGATAATGATTCTAAATCAAGAATATCTTGATAACGTTGGCGGTCTTTTTCATAATCCTTTATAGATTCTTTCAAAAGCCTTTCCAGAATTTTTTTTGTATCTTTTGGCTTACTTTTTGGTTTGCAGGTAGAACCAAATTTAACAGCGAGCTTTTCAATTTCGCTTTCTGGGATTGAGTATCCACTTTCTGTATCAATATATTGTTGAAAGTAAGTCGGGATAACTTGTTTCATTTCATCCCATACCTTTTCAATATGATTTTGCTCGTAACAAATTTCTTCAATATCGTTGGGATAATACATATTCTATATCTTGCCTCTTAGTTAATTTTCTTCTGGCTACACAGGCCATTTTTTGCACTTGCCGTATCGTTTGTGTATAATAATTGTGCTTATATTTTTATAACGGTATTAAAACCCGTATTCTTAGTGTTCCCACAAACTTAGTAAATATAACATCCGCTGCTAAGTTTAAGTTGGTAAGCAAAAGTATTGCTTTATGCCTCTTCTTGGAATAAAGCAATACTATATTTGTAGGAGTTTTAATTTTTTGATTCAGTTCGTCACTACATTATCTGCAATGTTAATGTAGTTAAATTCTTTTATTTTGAGCAATATAGAGTTTTTGCAAGAACATTATTTCATTAACTGTTCTTGTCAACAATTTCATCTTCGTTAATTAGCTCGATATCAAATAAGTATTTTATTTTTTAAAAAATAACAACATTCCATGTGGATTATCTAAAAATACATTTTTATTACTACTATGATTTTTTGAGCCATCACCTTGTAAATCCTGATTTGAAAGTGAGTACACGTCAGTTACAACAAGCTGATATCCTTGACTAATTAAATAACCAACTAATTTATCAGGCATTACATGAGATGCACCGTAATCTGGTAATAAATTATGTTCAATTTTATCCTTGTCTGTAATATTTAATTGCACAATACCTGTACGACAAAATATATCAAAATCAATCGGCTTAACTAAGCCACTTGTAATAATTTCAATTGAATTTAATTCCATTGCCAGTTGCTCTATACTTGCAAAATTCCGCGACCACGGGTTACCTATTAAAAACAGGCGTATCGATATTGCCTCTGGCTGTACTTTCACAATATCAAGTAATGTTTTTGTAACCGCATCTGGTTGTAAGTAATCTAATACTCCATGAACTGAAACTAGCCGTAGGCTATTAGGAGCGTAAAGTGTTGTCAGTTCAAGTTCTGCTAAATTACGATCGCAAAAATAATTTAACTGTAGATTTGGGTATTGGCTGCGTAAAGCTAAAAACTTTTCTGGTGGATGAGTAGCAATGTCGTAACAGTCAATTGTCGGAAGTTGGTAGCGCGTCAAGTCAACTCCTTCAAAACCAAAAAAAACTTCTCGCTCGGCAAAACCTGCACCCAAGATAGCTACACTATCACCTTTACCTGAAAGAATCGCTTCCCAGGTAAGGGGATAAACATTAGGAGTCAGTTCTAAAAGCCTAGCTTTACTAATCTCTAGGATATTGCCACTGCCCTTATTTTCTAGGAATCTTACTGCCATAAAACCTCGCTAATTATGAAACAATCTTGGGACGGTTGATTGATGTAATGTCTTTACCTTCGCCCAAACGGTAAACTTCCCTGCGCCCGCCTATATCAATCTCAAAAAACCTATAACTTGTAGTAAACTGTGCCCACGCTGCTAAAGGATTAGTCTTAGGCAGATTTGTCGTTGCCTGGTAAGTGATTTCAAAACCTGTGCTACCATCTTGCTTAAACTTCTGTATAAAAATCTGGTAGTCTCTAGCGTGCCAAAAATCTGTGGTTCGACGACGCACCACATCTTGTGAGTCAGAACTCATTGCCCGTGCTGCTGATGCGGACACGATCAATTGAAAATTGTCAGACATACGTGTTAGAGCAAGTTTCTTGTCTGGATTTGAAAATACTTCATCAACAATTGGTCTGAGTTCAGGGTACAAAAAAGTTTCGGCAATGTAAAAGCCTGGAGACTCACAGATATTATCCTCAAAGTAGCGATGCCTGCGGTGGGCGTAGAGATCGCTTCCGGCCAGTCCATTAAATTCAAAACGAACCGACTTTTGTAAGCTCGCAAAAATTAAGTCTTCGTATAACTTCTGCTGCGATGCTGGCGTTGCTGCAAGAATTTTGAATGCAGCCCCACGCATCCCCTGAATTCCAATCAAAGCACAGGTACAGTTGAGGGATGCAGCCCACGTCGCTAGAAATTTTCGATAGTTAGTATAAAGTATTAATGCTTCCTGGTAGTCAGGAGCTTTAATTTTGAGTAAATGCTTTACTGGGTTCGGCTTAATCTCCCATCCAGGTCTAGATAATAAAGTCCACAACGTTGAGGAATCTTCAATGGCATCCATGCATTTATCCCCGAAGCTTATTAATGACAATTATTTGTCTGTCCGTTCCTGTCAAATCTCATACGGGATATGAGTTCCTTCAGATGCGCTGGGTCTACACCAAACCTATGAGCAATGTCATACTCCTCATCTTCAGTTGGCGGTGCATTTAGTGTCAGTAAATGCTCCAAAAACGGTTGTGACCCCCCTAAAGGCAAACCATCATCTGTAAAAGGTAACCTATGTTCGTGCAGTGGCTCCTCAAATACCGCAGGGCGGGTATTTTGTAGCCACGCTCCAACCTCACCAGGTTTTGGCGGATCTATCCCCAATCGCTCACATTCTTCTAATAACTCATTTGATAATTGCGATTCTACTGTAGACAGGCTGCGCGATCGCTCCACCAAATCTTGTAACCATTCCTGTAGTTTTCCTGTCTCTGGTAACTGCAAACCCAGCGTTTGACAAGCAGCTACAAACTCTTGCCCAATAACAGCATTAGTATATAGCTGCCCCAACCAAGTAGCAAATTCCTCATTTTCAGGTAATTTTATGCCTTGTTCAAGGCTAAATGTTTGTAATTTCTTTCCTAAACGAATTCTTTCTAAAAGCTTTGTACCAGTATCTTCTTCATTAATGATTTGAGGGTCATTTGACCCAAAAGCCATTTTGTCTAAAAGCCAAATAGCTATTTGTCCTGATTTTGGAGCTGATAAATTTAAAGTTTCACAGGCTATAAGCAGCTCAGTTCCCAAAGACGTATAACTCGCAAGCCACTCCTCTAAATTACCTGACCGAGGAGCAGTAAGTCCCTTTTGAGATAAACCAACAAGCTCTAAACCCAAATTTACTAAGTTCCTAACTACCATTGACAAGCTTTTACCCATGTCAGGTATTAACTTCTCAATTTGACTCCGCATATCAACATTAATATGGACTGTCACGCGGTCTTTTTCTGCGTCTACAGGACGACCGCGCTTCGGAGGTAGCTTTGGGTTTTGTTCGGGCTGTTGTTTACTCATGTTACTTCAGTTTATCGGAACCACAAAGCATATTTGAAGCCTTTATATGCAAAAACGTTAACAAACGTAACTATTTAGCAGTGTAAAAATGTTTTTACACTGCTAAATAGTTACGAAATGTAAATAAAACACATACATAATTAGTTGATTTGGTATTCTTCAATCAAAAGCACAAAAAAGTTGAGATGGCAGAAAAACACCTGTTTCAATCAAAATTTCTGCACGAGTCCAATATGAAATACTGCGAAATCTTCAAAAACTTACCCAAAGAAGGCTTAGAACCAAGGCAATTTCTACGCCACTGTTTTGATATCGCTGAACTCACTCCCAGAGAACTGCTGGAAGAAGAAACCGACTCACAATACCGCAAAAAATGTATCACTGTACTATGTGCAGTCTTAGGGGTACAAAGACCAACAGTTCGCAAGTGGGGAAGCGATCTCAATTTTGACGGAACACCCAACTACTGCAAAATTTCACTTGCTTACATTCACGCGGCCGAAATCATACCAAACCAGCTAAAAAGCATCTTGAGAGGAGAATACAACGCACCGGAAGTAGATGCTCAAACCTTTCTAGAAAGAATATTCCTTGAAGGGTTAACTGAACAGCAAATACTGCAAACTGTTTCCCACGCCAATTTTCGCGCAACTTGTGTCAAAACTCTCACGCAAGTATTACATATTGGCACCAAATCAGTCCAAGATTGGGGTCAAGATATGTCGTTTCACAAAATGCCCAAAATTCACAAGCATACCTTGAGCTATGCTTTGGCTGCTATCTCCAAATCGTCATCAAAAAATTGGGAAAAAGCGGCCTGACTTATTTAACTAGTCGAATTAGGAAACTTGGTCTTAAAGATAAAACCGCGTATTACAGCGCAGAAAAATGTCATGACTACAACAACTTTTGCAAATAAATTATACGTCGAGAAGCATCGGATAGACTCCAATCCTACCACCCACATAGAGCAAAGTAACCTAGAGTACCTCCACACGGCTTTCCTACTCTATGAGTACAAGCAGACTTACACTAAAAAAGAGTATCGCGCACTGTTAGAAGAGTACGGCTGGGATAAGGGCAGTGCTGAGGAAAGGCGATCACTCCGAATTGCCGAGAATTTTCAAGCATTTATCAGTTGTCCGGAACATTTAGCGGTTTTACCAATATCGGTACTACTTCGGTTATGTTCCCATAACTACAAAATCCTAATTGATGAATTGAAAGATATTCCTATTGGTGGATTGACTTGTGGATTAGTGTTAGAACTGATTGAGAAAAGAAGATTGTTTCTCAAAGCCATGAATCAAGAAAAAAAAGATGGCAACTGGCGAGCAACACCAGATGGAAATAGATATTACACCTTCGGCAAAATTATGGAGGATGACTACCAAACAGGAGTCTTTACCGAGAAGTTAATAGAGGAATTGGGATTGTCACCGCAGCGAATTGTCAGAATGGCGATCGCTGACTTATATGAAAAGCATCAAGCTGAGATAGCCAAGAATAAAATCGGCTCTTTTGAAGAACTAATCCCTTGTGAACAACTCACTGACACCATAGAAGAATTGATTGCTGTCAACGATGAAAATATCGTTAACCCAACAAACCTTGAGGTAATGCAGCGAGAACTTGAAACCTTGTGGCAAAGGGATACAGAACAATATGACTGCCAAGAATACCTGGAAGAACCTGAAGAGTCAAACATTGACTTTGAAGAAGATGAGATTCAGGCAGTAGAAAGTACATTGGCTGGGATGTTCGGAACGAATCAAGTCCCAGCAACTGATGCAGAAGTCCTCGCAGACATATTGCGGAAAGCTTCAGATTATTCCTCAGTGCGCCGAGGACTATGGCAATATCAACAAGCTAAAGAAGAAGCTTGGAACCTCCTCTCGGATTCGGAAAGGAAATCTGTATGGCAGATGCTTCCAGAGGCAATCAAAAAGCTTAGTAATGCCAAGCGTGAAGGGTTGATTGTCAATTTTTACGAAATGGAGTCCGGAGGGCTGTATAAAGTCTTTACTACAGATTACCCATTAATAGAAGAAACAGTTAGTAATAGTCGGTTAGACAGATGGCTGGCAGATTTGAAAGTCAGGCAGAACTCCGATTGTAATTGATATGTCTTTAAAGCCAAGTGCAAGAAGTTAATATTAATTAGAATCTCAATGAACTCAACAGCAACAAACAAAAAAATAGCTGTTAGCCTATTCTCCGGGGTGGGTGGATTTGATTTGGGATTTAAAGCAGCAGGATTTGAAATAGCGATCGCCATTGATAATAATGCCATCGCCCTAGCAACATACCAACATAATTTCCCGCACGCCACAGTCTTGTGTAAAGACATTCGAGAGGTGACGGCAAAAGAAATACGCGCCCATATTCAGGCGAACTACGTAAATTGGGACGGGGAAATTCATGCCGTTTTTGGTGGGCCACCATGCCAAGGATTTAGCGTTGCTGGACTGCAAAATGTTGAGGATGAGAGAAACTCGTTGGTGGGGGAGTTTGTTCGCCTGGTGTTGGAACTCAATCCTCTTGCGGCAATCATGGAGAATGTGCCAGGGATTGAGAATCAGAAGTTTGGCACGATCACCGATTCCCTCCAAGCAGTGTTAGAAGAACATTATTTTCTCTCAAAGTGGAACCTGAACGCTTCAGATTATGGAGTTCCCCAGGCTAGAAAAAGGGTGTTTTTTGTTGCATCTAAGTTTGGAGAAATTATACCGCCGCAGCATCAACCTCAACATACAGTTAGAGATGCGATCGCGGACTTGTCGCCAATTCCCCTACTCCCCAAGCAAAACACTCAAGAATGGCATCCAGATTGGGTGAAGGGAGAATATGCTAAGTATCTTGAAAAAATATTCCCGAATCTTGGTATAGTAAGTAACATTAAGACGGGATTCGCAGCGACAACACATACACCAGAAGTAATTCAGCAATTCATCAACACTCCCCCAGGTGCAAGGGAAGCTAAATCCAAATCAAAGAAGCTGCAATGGGATGGATTCTGCGTGACGTTAAGAGCGGGGAGTGGCAACCGCACTGCATTGCGTCCCCTGCATCCAGAACAGCCACGAGTTATCTCAGTTAGAGAAGCTGCTCGTTTGCACAGTTATCCTGATTGGTTTAATTTCAGTGAGGCAATACTCCACGCCCAAAGAGAAATCGGAAATTCTGTGCCCCCATTGCTTGCATATGCTGTGGGAATGCAGGTTAGAGAACATCTAGAATGCAATATCAATTATCAGATTAAGTGCCAAAATAGGCATTTTTGCCAATTTTTAACAATTTATTGCAATTTTAAGAATATATTTATTTTTGTGAATGAAATGCTGTCTTTAAGCGGGTTAAGGAAAATCAGCAAAGAGCGATCGCCTCCACATCCGTCACTTAAAGGATGAGTGCGATTCGTTGTAAGTAAAATGACGGCAATTAGCCCGTACATACACTTGCCACCTCGATGAGGTGAACTCTCAGACAGATGTAGGTGAAAGTCCTACCCGCCAGATTCAGGCGTGACTCCTGATCTGTCCACACCGACCATACTCGATTTATGGAGAGTGAAGCTGGAAACAGGGCGCAATCAGACTTCCGTTATGGGAAGACACTGGCGCTAATAGGGAGTTCCTATGGTGAAACAGAGCCTAAAAAAGTGACCTATTAAGAAGCGGGACATAAGCTAGACCCGACTTTATCAGAGTTAAAACCCGCTGTGGTCTTATCCACCAACAGCAAGAATCTAGGGTTTCTGATGGTTAAAATGGCTACACCTAAGGGAACAACCAATCTTCTGAGGGAACGAATAAAAACGAGTCAAAGGTACTGGGGATAGTCGAACCCCAGTTAGGTAAGACGAGATACGGAACTCCTTTGATTTGGGTAGGATGCGGCGTAATTGCTGCAAGGTGTTCAGAAAACACTCATTGGAGTTAGAGTATGGTTAGGCACATAGAAAACTATAGTGAATCATGGAAAAGTTTACCCTGGAAGAAATTTCGGCGTAATCTATTCCGCCTACAAAAACGAGTGTTTAAAGCAGTTCGAGAAGGAAACAAGCGTAAAGCCATATCTCTTCAAAAACTTATTCTGAAATCCAACGCGGCTAGGTTATTGGCAATTCGTCAAGTATCACAGCTAAATGCTGGAAAGAAAACGGCAGGAATCGATGGTAAAAAGTCTCTTAATTCTAAAGAACGCTTTCAACTTGAGAAACTGTTAAAAGCATCTGGTAACGATTGGGAACACCAAAAGTTACGTAACATTTCCATTCCTAAAAAAGACGGAAGTACCAGGATGCTCAAAATTCCCACTATCGCGGATAGGTGCTGGCAATGCCTCGCCAAATATGCTTTAGAACCAGCACACGAAGCACTATTCCATGAAAGGAGTTATGGGTTTAGACCGGGGCGCTCGGCACATGATGCACAGAAAATTCTGTTCTCAAACCTAAACTCTAGCACTAATGGAATCAATAAGAGAGTTATAGAACTCGATATTGAAAAGTGTTTTGAAAAAATTTCACACACCACAATTATGAATAACCTTATAGCCCCAAAAGGCATAAAGCAAGGAATTTTCCGATGCCTAAAAGCCGGAATAAACCCTGATTTTCCAGAACAAGGGACTTGTCAAGGTGGTGTAGTGAGTCCATTATTAGCTAACATCGCTCTCAATGGAATAGAAGATATTCACCAATCAATACGGTATGCCGACGATATGGTAATAATCTTAAAACCTAAAGACGATGCAATAAAGATACTTGAAAAAATCAGCCAATTCTTAGAAGTAAGAGGACTAAACGTAAGTCAGAAGAAGACAAGAATAACCGCTACGACAGATGGCTTTGACTTCCTTGGCTGGCACTTTAAAGTGCAAAGCAACGGAAAATTTAGAAGTATTCCCTCAGCGGATAATTTTAAAAAGTTTCGTCAGAAGGTAAAGGCTATCGTTAACAACTCGAATTATGGCTCTAAGGTGAAAACTCTTAAGTTAGCACCGATAGTTAGAGGATGGAGAAACTACCATAAATTCTGCAAGATGGATGGGTCAAGGTTCTCACTTTGGCACACCAGAAATAGAGCATGGAAAGTTTTCAAAAAGGAATCAAAGATAACAAAAGAATCAACTGATAAGTTGATAGAAAAGGCGTTTCCCAAAGTTCCTTACTCCGAAAATTCTCATATCAATGTCAAAGGGAATAAATCACCATTTGACGGAGACTTAACATACTGGAGTGAACGTAATAGTAAGCTCTATGATGGGGAAACCTCTAAAGCTCTTAAAAAGCAAAAACATACATGTGGTCACTGTGGTTTGAAATGTATAAGTGAAGAACGAGTACATCTACACCATATTGACGGGAATCATAACAATTGGAAACCTAAAAATCTAATTGCTGTACATGAATCTTGTCACGATTATACCCACATAGGCAAAAGGATAATATTCTAAGAACATCGGGAGCCGGATGTAGCGAAAGCTACACGTCCGGATCTAACAGAGAGGTGCGAGGCATAATAGCCTCCATCGACTCTACCTGTGGTTCACAAACTAGGCCACAAAATAGGCAAAGGCACAAAGAAGACCATCAAACAGGCGTACTCACACAGGAATTGATTGACGGATATGGGCTACCCCCCAAAAATTCTTTGTGAAGTGATCGCAGTCAATCGGGCTTTAAGCTTGCTCCCATCAAACCTTCAGCTTTTTCAGAAAGCTGACCATCTAGTTTGAACGATTTTGCAACTGTTCTAAGTTCTCCTGACATCTGAGCGTCCAGGGATGCTCAGATCCCAGCCTTAGTTCGAGAATTTCCAATGCTTTTAAATATAATGCTTCTGCAACCCCATCATCACCTTGCGCCGCGTACAACATTGCTAAGTTGTCTAAACCTCTGCCTACTAAAGGATGAGTCTCTCCTAAATCCCGTTGCCAAATGTCTAATGCCCTTTGCAAGCGTGGTTCTGCTTCGCTGTAGTGTCCTTGTAAGCGATAGAGGGTTCCCAGACCACTGAGACTGACAGCTACGTGGGGATGGTCGGCTCCTAAGTTCTTTTCCTTGATTTCCAGCACTCGCTGAAAGAGTTGTTCTGCTTCGCTGTAACGTTCTTGGTCACGATAGAGTTCTGCGAGATTATGGAGGCTTAATGCTACATTGAGATGGTCAGATCCTAAGTTTTTTTCCTTGATTTCTAGTGATCGCTGATAGAACGCTTCTGCCTCAGTGTAGCGTCCCTGATCGCGATACAGTTTTCCCAGATTGTGCAAACCAACTGCTACACCGGAATGGTCAATGCCATACAGATGTTCTCGAATGCCCAGCGATTGCTGCAAGAGCGGTTCTGCCTTAGTGTAGCGTCCCTGCTTAACATAAAGTACTCCCAAATTGTCGAGACAGATTGTAACTACATCCGATTGCTGAAGGAGAAATCCACACTCACTACGGTATCCCTTCTCAGAATAAAGCTTTGCTAGACTTGTGAGACTGGATGCTAAATATGGATGGTAAGCATCTAACTGCTTGTCTTTCATTGCCAAGTATTGCTCAAACAGCAATTCTGCTTCCCTAAAGTATCCCTGCTCACGATAAAGTTCTGCCAAATTGTGCAAACTTGTTGCTAGACCAGGATAGTTGGCAAGCAATCGGGTTTGGGCTATCCACAAGCATTGGGTATACCAGGGTTCTGCCTGGGTATAGGCACCCTGACCTTCATAGAATCGACCTAAGCCCATGTAAGGCTCAAGTACATAGCGTGAGGGATGATCGAATATTGAGGTTCTCCAAGAATTCTTTTTCCTGTAAGGCGTAATCCTCATTAACTGATCATCACTCAACTGCCAGTTTTTTAGCCTACTAGCGGCTTCTAAATGGGGAATGATGGAAGAAATAGTTAAAATCTTTTGGTAAGTGTAAGTGGAACTTTGGGTAATTTCCTGAGCTACTGCTGCCATCACCTGCCAAAATCGTTGCTTCAGCATATCAGGGTTTAGCTCCCCAGCCTTTTCAATAAGCTGGGGAGCTGATTTTGTCTGAAAGAAATCGCGAATTAAGGGATGCAAACGATAGGTTCCGGGGGTCGT
This sequence comes from Nostoc linckia z4, assembly GCF_002608075.1. Taxonomy (GTDB): domain Bacteria; phylum Cyanobacteriota; class Cyanobacteriia; order Cyanobacteriales; family Nostocaceae; genus Nostoc; species Nostoc linckia. The sequence goes on along the minus strand of NZ_LAHA01000069.1, from coordinate 555 downwards.
TTGTTGCAGCAGATGCAGATTGATCAACTCACTGTCGCGAACATCTTCCAGAGTCTCCGAGTCTTGGTTGTCCAAACATTCCTCTAGTAGCGACCAAGGAATCGGTGCAGCTGCAAACAGACTGATCAGATAGCCTAGCAGTTTGGCACTTTCTGACAAGGTTTCCCAACTCAGGTCAAACGCGGCCGCCACCCCTGATCGCGCTGTCATATCATCATCTGTCTGACACAATGCCCGTGCTGCTAATCGCTTATCCTGCAATCGTTGTAACATCACTGCCAATGATAGGTTAGGTTTACGAGCGAGATACCGCCCCAATACTGCTCGGTTAAGGAGAAATAGAGGTAAAACAAAGAAAATTTTGTTCGCAAATGTTTTACGCGAACAAGATGATTGGACTTACTTTTTCTCTTTGAGGCTATCGTACAAGTCCACCCAATTTTGACGAAGAGAGTCGATGCAGGAAGTTAAGTGATCGATTTGAGTTCTTCTAGCCACAGAGAGGACAGCATCAATATGAGCAGGGCTTCCAGCCTTACCCAAATGCTTATATTT
>NZ_LAHA01000068.1 GCF_002608075.1 Nostoc linckia z4 | reverse complement strand
GTCTACCAGACCTAACCCCTAGCTCTGGTAGACCTAACCGTACATCATTTGTATCATTAACATCCTCTATAACTTCTTCATCGCGGATAGGTCTGTCTGAGCTACCCGTACTATCTGGCGTGTTTGGTGGTATAGGGTTAGACCAATTACGACGGGGTGCAACACGGTAAAGGCAGGTTGTACCTGGTCGCTTTTCCTTGATAATCAAGCCGTATTCGGTGAGAACTTTTAGCGAACGCTTGACTTGTGCCTCTGACATTCGGCAGCCTTCCGCCATGTGTTTGTTGCTCTCGAATGACTCACCCCTGCCAGCGCGTCTAACAATGCGGCTGTAAATGCGGAATGAGTAGGGGTCTAACCCAAAGTCGTCTAAATCTTTGTGAATAAAGATAATGTTGAAATCATCTCTGTCATCTTGCGCTGTATATCCTGCGCTCTTGTCGGCGACATCTGCCCGCCCATTCGTTGCTCTGGTTGTCATTGTAGTGTCTCAGAAATTTTTTGTAATTTCTGGACAACTCCACTTGTTGAACCGCCGTCATATAGGATAAGATTTCTATTAGCGAAAGCGGAACAACTTAAGTCGGTGAAACTTATGGAGTTGTCCGTGTCTCAAATGAAAAGCGCCTAGTTTTCCAGACCGGGGCGCTTTTCTGTTTTTAACATTTACGCCCTACAGCTGGTGGCAAAGGCTCTCCATTGCTCCGATGCATTGCGCTGCGGTTCATCCGGTTTATTGACATACCCTCGTTACTCGTAACACTCATCTTTTGCATACTATATACTTATTATTTTTTGTATCAAATTAATCTAATATTATAGGAATAAAACACAGTGTTTTATCCTGCTGCTTCACTTACCGTAACGTTACGGTGACTTAAGCCACTGTTTTTATGCTGTTAATACCGTGGCTCATCCACTGCGCCAACAACCACTGGCTAGCAGGCTTGTCTAGTGCTGGTAGGACGCGAAAGTTAAAAACTTGCTCCCAAACTTCTTCCCCATGTTGAGAAACAAAAGCTTGCTCTAGCTCTTGAAAGTAAGCGTAGTCTTTGTTACCAATAGCTGCAAACATACTTAGTATGTCATTTACGGGTATCTGAGTAGCTGTTAATTGTGCTTCTGTCATTGTTTTTTGTCCCTAAATATACAAATATATCTCAGTAAGCCCCGCTTAGTGTCGATGATTTCGATTAAATCCTTGTCCTTCATCCTAGCGAGAGAAAAGCAAGCAAGCTCTGACGCTGCGGCTGACCAATCCCTAGTTTCTTTTTGCCAGTCCCAATCCTCCCCCGATCGTCTTTCAGGTTCGTTATCTTCGGTCATTACTCGTCTTTCCTCTAATTTTCGTACCACTCCAATAACTCACAGGGTTGGACTTTATAACAGTCACAGATTTTGTTAAGCGCTATCCCATTGGGTATTTGCTCAGGATTGTCGCACAGCGCGTACACTGTGGTTTTTGATAGTCCCGTCTCTTTCATAAATTGATAACGTGTGATTTTGAGCTTTTCTTCAATAAACCTCCTCACAGTGTTACGAACTGGCATGGCAACCTGTCTGGTATTATCAGACTTTTATTTAACACTATGCCAGTTAAGCTTGCAATTGTCGGCTAGCTTTCTATGGTCAGCTACCTTGACATTATAAGATGTCCTGTACTAATATCATAGTGCCTGGGTTATCGATGCGTCAATAACTCAGGCAAACACGATTATTTAGCTACGAACACAGGTTATCTGCATTGCGTCGGCTCTATATCTGCGGTCGCGGTAATTCTGCGTGGGAGCATCACGAGCGAGGATTCATGCATATCAATTTACAGAATTTAGAAGCGATTAACGAACTACCAAACAAGGGAGCAACAATGCTGACATCTAATCAGATTAGGCGTTTACAAGTTACAGATCGCTGGCTTAGAGAAATTCGAGCTTCGGAGGAATTTAGGCAACTGGAATACTCTCCAGACGTGACACTCGGCGATGCAATACAAGCAGTAGGCGAACTACTTGACGAACATGATCATTGTGATTACAAGCCCTCAAATTTTACTAATGACCAGTGGTATTCATATCTAGAACAAAAGCCAGTAATGCACATTCCCCGTGTGGTGACTCTGCGTGAAAAGATTAACTCATTCATACTTGATGCAGCGTCAGAAATAGCAATTCTAAGCTTGTTAACAACAGGTTTTATGGTTGTTGGTACTATCTTTTGTCACGGCATTGACCGGCTTGAAGAAAGCAGAGGCGACCAATATCAGCCCACATGGATTTACAACGCCAAAATTTTTGAAGGAAGCGCCATCGCATCTATTGCGGTCTTCCTGGGTGCAAGCTTGACAGGCGCGTGTGCGGCTGGAGACAAGAATGATGATTGATAAAGAACTTGTTGGATGCGTCACGCTGTTGACCCAGAGCAAAACTTATTGGATCGATGGAACGCTGTACAGATATTTAACAAGCAGCGATAGTATCAAACACACACAGTATTATTTCCGTCCTTTACCCCGTTAATCTAAAACTGCCGACTTAAAACTCAATCGGGACAAAGTATTACGCAAAGTCTAGGAGATTCCAAGTTTGTACAACCAGCACGGGGCAACGATGACAACCACAGCGATACAACTGGAGTTTTTTTAAGGCTTGGTAACATCTACTACGGGAGCAAAGCGCCCAAAACCAGATCGGTGAGCGTGTCAGCTAGCCTAAAAGGGCGTGTATATGCGGGATAACAGAAAAGTGTCAGTATGTCGTCAAAGCTGACAAGCCTTGTTATTACGTGGTTATAGCCTCTGCAAACGAGCCTTTGACATTTGTCTAAAGTCCAAGATCCAAGGTTATTGATAGTGCCTAGCTAATTTGGCGTATCAGGATAACTGTTTCTAGCTAATAAGGCAAGTCAAATAACCTCAAATTAAGGATAGTCAGTCAATTCTATACACACTTAAGTAATAAAACAGAGTGAATGTGGCAACAAAAAAATATGTAGCTAAGTATCGCTTCCTCAAAGAGACTTACGAACGCATCACAGGAAAAGGCATTTCAGATATCACTTGGTATCGCATAGTTGCGTCCTTAAAACAGTATTTTTCGCTCTCTATTGAATCAGCAAATGCTCAAAGCGTTGTTGAAACCTATGCAGGTATGAAGTGCAAGTGTCCAGCCTTTTCTTTTAGAACTTCTGATTTTAACGAGCGCTGGCAAGCCTTTAAACACTTCTATGATGCCCAAGAAGTTCAATACACAGGTCAACAATTCCTAGTAGCGCTGGCAGAGTATCTAAGAATCAACCTTGACGACGTACCACGCAGCACTCGGTACTACTGGTTTAGTCAAGCTGAACTATCTTTCAGTGCCCTAGATGTCTACCACAGCAAAGATTTAGCCCTTGTTGCGTTTGTTGCTGCTAAATGGGCAATTAACAAGCGATCGCAACCGATAAAATCCGCAACTATCGAAGTCCTAGCACTAGCCAAATAAGGAATAAGCATCATGCCTGACAAGTTTACTAACAATGTCCGCGCTCGTTTGTACAAACAGGGTTATCAAGGATTTACCAAGGACGATTACAAATCAGCGGCGCTAGCTGTCGAGTGCGATGACCTTGACAATCCCACCAAAGAACAATTGAGCCAAGCCGTTGACTATCTCAAAGCCAAAGTGACAAGCCAATTATCTGTAGCTGATGAACCCGTTGAAGAAAAATTTCTCACCCAAGTAGAGGCCGAAACTGAACTTGAAACAGGGAAGCTCGCGGTGGCCCCTCAAGATGTAGGCGAGATGATCGTGAATAAAGCTGCTGTTTTAGGTGTAATCCTGTCAGAGCAACAAATCAATGACATAGCCGATAGCGTTGACACCTCAGCCAGCACTTTTGACGAAATTCTAGAACAAGTAGAAACAGCACTACTCGCTTATGCTGACTTAAGAGCTAATCAAGTTGACGCAAAGATTGACCGGACGTTGAGCAGGGTACAAGAGCGAGTAGTTAATCGTCATGAGCAAAGCAGAGACAAGCTATCCCTTGGGTTAACGGGCATTAGTGCGGCTTTAGAGTCTAGCCGTAATCAAACTAAAAGCCAACTTTCAGGCATCAAGGCAAGGCTCAACGCGGCTCAATAGTGATGAATTGACACTGCTTGAGTGCTTGCTGATTCGCTCTTGTAGGATGAATTACTTCTCAAGAATTGCTGTTAGTTTGGGTGCGCTTGCTGCTGTTATTTTACCCTTGCACTACTGGGTATATCTGCCACTCGTGGAGCATTTAAGCTATCAGCAATATCTCAAACGTAAGTCAGCTATTGAGCAATATGTGAGGCGAATGGAGTATCACTGCACTCAAATTTTTACCCCATCAAAGGAATATCGCTGTGAAAAGTTCAATCAAGCTAAAGAATCTGGTAACTTCCAAATCACGCCACCTAGAGCGCCAATTAAAAAATAAATTCAATGCATCTACTAACTTAGTAGTCAGAGCGTTAACAGGTGATAAAACAGCCCTAAAGCTGATAGGACAAATGGGTAATGACGGGGCGAAAATTAGTGAATTTGCCCCACAGGTTAGAGAGCAAATGTTAGCTGCTATCAAGGGGACTGAGGACTTAAATATAGTCCTAAGCGACATCTACAAACAAGCTGGTGTAAGCGGCGAGAAGATTGAAAGAGCAGTGCAGTCAGCAATTTTAGCTGACACTCATCTAGCGAATATCTTAGAAGAAATGAAGCTTGATTTCGCTTCATCCCAGGATAAAGAAACGCTACGCCATCAACAAGCGACAGACCATATCAAGCTGAAATCATGGGTAGAGAAGCACATGATGCAAGTTGATGGCGAATATAAGATGTTGCAGACAGAATTGCAGACAGACATTAGACAACAAACAATTGACCTACAACATGATAAAGAACTGGGCAAGTATTACTTAGAAATGGGTGATAACGCTCGTGATGATTTCAAACCGAAAAAACAATATGCTGGGCGTTCGATTGTCCAAAAAATCAAAGATGCCCTAATAGGTTTCTGACAGTTTAAGCCCGACAGCCACCGCATAAAGTTACTGTCGGGCTAGTAAATATCTTGGTGTTAACATGACATACGATATTGAGTCCGACCAAGAAGAATCAGTAAGCGAAATCGCTCCTGATACCCCGTTACCAAAAGACTTGATAGAACACTTAGAGTCACGCAAGCAGCACCGTAAAGATGTTATCAATACAACTGATAAATTGACGAGATTCTTTGTTGGTTGGTCGTTAAATTCTACAGGATTCTTTATAGCTAAATATTTATTAATAACTGGCGGTGGCGTTAATCTCTGTTTAGCAATCTCGCTCTCATTTTCTATATGCAGTGTTGGCTCTTTGGCTGGGTTAACGGGCTTGAGAGTTAATTACAACAGCGATGGACTAGAGGTAGATAATATGCAAAATCTTTTTAAAACTGCTGGTGGTTTGGTGTTTGCAGGTATCACAACTTGGTTAGCAGTCAAAGACTATCAATATTTTGAGAATTTGACTAAAGAAACAGTCAGCCAAATTAACCAAGACATCCAAACTATTGAAAAACAGAATCCACAATCAGACCCTTGGTTAAGTATTGCAGTCGCGTTGGCTTTATTTATTGGTTCCATTGCAATTATTTTTAGGGGACGAGAATGAAACAAGGTGTTTTCGAGTTAACGCTGGCTGGTGTGTGTGGTGTGGCCGCAATCATCGGGCTGGCAACATCGCAAACACGACAGCCATACAACCTGACACAGATTCAATTCTGCCCAAGGTCAATTAATGGTGTAGAAAGTCAAGTAGCACTGGATAAACGTTTTTGTAATCAACCGCGTTTTGTCCTAACTGAAGAATGGCTTCGCTACGGGCTGTATGGCAGCATCATTCCCTACAAAGGAGATGCAATTCAATGGGTGCGTGATTTGCCCACAGACAACCCTAATCAGTTGCTTGGATATGGGGTTGCAGTTATGGGGCTATGGGGTATTGTGGGTTGCTTGCTCGTGCGTTGCTCCCGCCTCAAACGCACGGATTATGAATTGGGCGAACTGGAAAAGACTGGCGACTATGCAATTTGGCAGCATAATAAGCACAAACGAGAAGTTAAGCAGCATTCGACCCAGCTTTACACTGAACGCCTGAAAGATGGGCTGTCAGGACTGGATACAGAAGAACGCAAAGCACTGGGACTGACTGATGAGGAGAACGAACGCGCTAAGGCTCGAATTCAGCTAGAGGACTTTATGAAAGCCCGTGCTGTTAATCATTCCGTCATGGATAAAACCATTGCTGAGAATCTTCGAGACAAAGCCAAAGCAGATCAGGAACGCGGCAAGATTGAGGGTAAAACCAAAAGCGCGATCGCAAATGACAATCATCCTTTGACTGACCAGCGCCTCATCAGTGATTTAATCGAAGCACTCAAGAATCATGAGGATGGCTGGCTGTGGAAGGTCATCGACAATCAAAAACCCGTTTGGGTATTAGGAGAAGCTGGAAGCGGTAAATCAACTTTAGCAGCTTCGATTGTCATGCTCAGACAATATCTGTTTGATATGCCCTTGTATCAGCTAATAGACGCACACGCCGGGGAGAACCTTAGAAACGCATGGAAATATTTAAGCCCTCAGTTGATAGCTAAAACAGAATCAGAGATAGGACAAGCTTTTGATGATGCGCGTGAGCGTTGGCTAGACAGAATTAATAATCAACCTGATAAGCAACCGCAACAGTTATTAGTTGACGAATTTACTAACTATTCTGAGTCAGATATCACCAAAGAGCCTGCCAAAAAGTTTGTTAAAGCATCTCTTAGCGACCCTAGAAAGGCTGAAGAAAGATTAGTTTGTATAGCCCATTTCTTTACTAATACTGCTGTTGGTGGCAGTGATGGAACAGCCAAAGGTAGAGCTAGAGGTACTATTCAAATTGACCGCAAAACAGCTGATGGTAAAACACCTTTGAAAGTTGCAATAGTTAACGGTTTAAACAATTCTGATGGCGATGCAGAAGTAGATAAAAAGGTAAGAATTCCCCTTTGGTTGACTCCTCTTAGTATTCACAAGCATTTCAACGGCCAGCCAATTGATTTTGATAATTAATTGTTAGAGAATTATTTTTTTTAGCTGTCGAGAACTGGGAGTAGAGCGGGTGGCGCAGCGGAGTGTGGGGGGCGGGCTGCTGAGTTTTGACCACTCCACGAGTAAATTGTTGCCCGTCCCCCACACCACCCGCTCTAAGCGAAGCGTCTCCCAGTTCGTCGGCGCATCAGGAGATGATGAGGTTGAACTAATTTTGATATCACAGTTGGTATCAAAGACAGCAATCAGATAAAAAGTAACAAACGCAAGTGATGTCAAAGTTCAAAGTGCTTTATTGCAAGCGTTTTAAGTGCCAGTGTTGCTCACTCCTGTTGCCCAGTCGTGGCTATTTCAATAAAAAAGCACAATATTAGCAGTAGCTTTAACATCCTGCTGAAGTGTTGACCAATCCTGTAAAACTCGTATGTTCCAAGAAACAACTATAGTTTAGGGCAAACGCGTTCGTGTACTAGTCACAGGTATCACCCAGCACACTGTCACCCAATGCTAGCAGAAGTGGATATCGTTTTTCTGAGTAGTTAAACGCAGTTATGCGGTAAAATGTCGGCACTAGAGGTATTAAACCCTACACTGGGGTTAAACAAATAGTTAAGCTGCTTTAGCTCTGAGTGAGGGTGGTACTTCCAGGTTATCTGCTAAGTGTCTAATGTTGGTTTTTCGTTTGTGTACGCTCACACCTGTTAGAAAGAAAGTACCCTTGAAGGTACTGTCAAAACCCAACTGAGTTGCTTAGGGTTCATAGATATATTCCCAATCAATAGTCTTCGTATTTAAGGTTTGATTTTTGCGTAGATGATATAAAGCTATACACAGGTTTAGCTTTGCCATAGTTACGTCCAGTTTCTGCAAATTATGGAGTCTTAAAAACTTATGCCTCTTAAGACAGTGACCTACGGTGAGGACTTCCTTGACAAACTCAAATCCTTGCGGAACCAAGAGGTTTCGGCAAGCCAGGAAGCTCCTCTGTCCAATATAGAAAGGCGTGACCGCACAACAGACCCTCTAACGGTTTTGGCTAGGCGAGTTGAAAACATTGCAGCGAGTGGTTCTGGAGTGTCCTCCTTCGATCTGGAGCGTGTTCTTGGGCGTAACGATCTGCTGCCGATTAACTTCCTGCAAAGGGGGACGCTGGCTGCCCGCGCAGTTTGCCGGATTTGGGTCGGAGATATATTTGGCTCAAATGGAAGTTGGGGAACTGGCTTGCTCGTATCTCCCCGACTGCTAATCACAAATCATCATGTCATTGAATCTGTTGATGCGGCAATGCGAGCATCAGCCCAGTTTGGCTATGAGATGGACATTAGCGGTAGAATTCGAGAAGGAAAAGCTTTTGAGCTGACTCCTACTGAAGCATTCATCACGGACTCTGAGCTTGATTTTACCCTAGTTGCCGTTGCTGAAAAGTCGGACGACGGAGAAGCTAGCCTTGCAGATTATGGGTTTTTGCGTCTCGATCCTACCCTTCACAAGGTAGAACCATTAGAATTTGTTACCATTATCCAACACCCAGATGGTCAACCCAAGCAAATTGCTATTCGAGAAAACAAGGTTCTCAAGATTGGTGATAACCAGGATGCCCTTACAGACAATTTTCTCTGGTATGCCAGCGACACGGCTCCTGGGTCTTCCGGGTCTCCGGCTTTGAATGATAACTGGCAGGTAGTTGCCATTCATCACAAGAGTGTAGTAGAAACTCGCATCCATGAGGGAGTTGAAGAAATTCAACTGACCAACGGCGAGTGGGTATCCAAGTCAGAAGCAGAAAAGCTTAGTGAAAATCAAATTAAATGGATCGCCAATGAGGGTATACGGACAAGTAAAATTATCGCTCAAGTAAACAAAATTCAAGCTCAACAGGATGGTTCCGCCTCCCAGTTGATTCAAGCTTTCCTTGAAGATGCCAAGGGCATCCGAATATTTCCAGGTACGACTCCTCGCGAAAGCATAGTCACCTCGACAATAAGTACTCCTGAGCTATCGGGGGATCGGCTCAACTTTGAGAAGAAGACAAAGCCCTCTAAGCCTAGCACTAAACCAAGGCGCGGAAGTATTCGTCCACTGAGTTATTATGATGGTCGCAAAGGTTATGACCCTGATTTTCTTGGGGTTACAATTTCCCTACCAGAATTAACATCGACGGCCCTTGCCTTTGGTTCAGTCGCACAAGTAGAGGGGACGCAAGACAATATCCTCCGCTACACACATTTCTCAATCGTCATGTGTGAAACCCGTCGCTTAGCCTTCTACACTGCTGTCAATATTAACGGGAAGCAGTGGGTTGGACTGGAACGAAAGAACGACGAATGGTTTTTTGATCCCCGCATTCGGGAGAATCTGCAAGTAGGAAACGATTTTTACGGCAATGAACCAGGAGGGAACTTTTTTGACCGAGGTCATTTGGTTCGCAGACAAGACCCAATTTGGGGAGAAGAAAGCACAGCAAGGATAGCCAACAGCGACACGTTCCATTTCACAAATTGCTCTCCTCAGTACTTTGAGTTCAACCAATCTGAGCAGCTGTGGCAAGGGCTGGAAAACTTCATCCTCACCAACACAGATCAAGATGATCTTCTTGCAAGTGTTTTCACTGGCCCCATCTTCCAACAAACTGATGTAGTTCACCGAGGCATTCAAGTTCCCCAATTTTTTTGGAAGGTTATTTTGGTAACGGACGGAGTGGGCAAACTCTATTCCAGCGCCTACGTTGTTAGTCAGGAGAAATTTGTCAATAATATTCCCTTTGAGCGTCGGCCTGTTGGTGAATTCAATAACTTCCAGGTGTCTATCGCTAACCTAGAGACCAGAATCGGCTTAAAGTTCTCTGATGAAGTCCGTAGGGCTGATGTCTACACCGATTCTTCTAAAGCAAGGGGATTGCGCGGCTTTGCTGACATTCAACACCCTCGCCGCAAAAAGTTACCAAACTAGCATAAGTCTCGGTAGGTGGATGCCTAAGTCAGAGGGATGACTTCCTGGCTTAGGCATCTAGTATTTCTCTTCAAATTGGGGATAGATATAACTCCCGCTGACACCCTAAACAAACTAAACAGCTTAGTTATTTTCATCAGTGGCATCAAGCCCCGCCGTAATCCTTGATAGCAGCAACTGGGATATAGAACCCAGTATAGACAGTTAGGCAAGCCGCTCATCACTATATATAAGCCAAAATTATCAATCGCCTTCTGTAGAGAATTTTTCGGTGCTGGAAAGATAAGTAATACTTAACTGAGGTCAGTTATAGGGTGCTGCTTCACGAAGTGGTGGGGATTTGGGAGAATGTGTAGTGTCCAGAAAATGACGCGTAAAGAGGACAGTACACCCAAACAAATGACAACCACCCCGCCAGGACGTAAACCTAACAAGCATTACAGGTCTAGAGAATACCTTACACCAAGTGAAGTGCGATCGCTGCTCGATGCTGCACTAAATCGCCCTGCCCGTTATGCTCACCGTGACTATACACTGATGCTAATGATGTTTCGCCACGGTCTGAGGGTGGGGGAAGCTGTAGGGGCTAAGTGCGGCTTAAGGTGGGATGCAGTTATGTGGGGCGAACGTCAGATTTTCATCACCAGGGAAAAGGGTAGTGACTCTGGGGTGCATCCCTTGAGAGATGATGAATTGGTTTTGCTCAAAGAACTTAGAGAGATGTTGCCCCAGGGCAAATACATTTTCGTTTCCGAGCGCGGTGAGGTGATGTCCACTGATGCGGTACGAAAGCTGATGGGGCGGCTGGCAGTTATTGCGGGGCTTGATATCAAAGTTCACTGTCACATGATGCGCCATGCCTGCGGTTATTATCTGGTGAATCAGGGTTACAGCACTAGAGAGATTCAGGACTTTTTAGGGCATCGTGATATCAAACACACGGAGAAATACACCAAGCTGAATGCTCGACGCTTCCTTAATTTTGATTGGGGTGATTTGTGATCATAATCCAAAGTACTATCAATTAAATCAATCTGAGTAGTGTGCTTACGGATTTGTTTTAATTTTAATGTCTAATAGTACTTAAAATTAACTTATTTGCACTTTTAATACTATCGCACCTCAGTTAAGTGAGTAGTCTGGTAGTAGGGAGAGCCGTAAAAAACAGTTATTGAACGGGCTATGTTAGGCTGCTCCCTACTACTAGTAAACTTCTAATCTTGACGAACAGAAGGCTTTATTGGCGTTGTCGATGAACTCATTGGTGAAGTGGTTTTAGAGTCTTGTCCAGCACTGCAATTAGCAATCTGTGTTTGATTTTGTGTTTGAATTTGAGATTGTTTTTGTTTATTAGCAATCTCAAAGCCACACCAGAAAGATAAACCAATACTAACCATTACTGCAAATTGTTTCAATGTCTTCGAGGAAACACCAATCTTTACTTTTAACGATATGCTTTCGTCATCTGAATTGAGATTATTAGCTAATCCGGTTGAAGAGTTTGGCATTTTTTTATCCTTTTTTTCTTGTCTTTACAACCAGATTAGATTTTTCAATAAGTAAAAGCGATCCCAGTAAATGGAAGATAATTAGGTAACTAACAAGTTACCTTTTTTGCCCTTTTTGTCTCACTTGATGTGGTTAAGTTCCCTTTTCTGTCCTTTTAGGAGACAATAGAGGGTGATATTACTGACGTTTAAAGCTACATTGCATCTCATACCATGATCCGAGAGCGCAAGCCACGTGGTGTTCGTCCTACAGCACGTGGATATGAACTACTACAAAACGCTAGAGCCAATAAGCTGGATAGTAACGGTAAGCGTTTCACCTACAAACGCATTGCAGAAGAAGCTACTGTAGATGTAAAAACAGTTCAGCGATTTTTCAACAGTCAAGCTGTTGATATAGCTTCCGCAACTGCAATTATGAGCGTTTTTGATTTGAAAATATTTGATATAATTCCACCTCATGAATCTATTATTGAAAATTCGATACAAGATTCTGAAGAATCAAAACAAATTTTTTTAGATCAAATTAAAGCTAAAGAAGAAGAAATCAAATGGCTTCGAGAAAAAGGAACTTTATATGAATTGGATATAAAAAGGCTTGAAGCTGAAAAATCAGAATTAGAAATATGTGTACAACGCTTAGATGAATCCCTCAAAATATTTAAAGGAATTACCATAGAGTTTGAGGAACGTATAAAAGCCAGCCGCGAAGGAGCTACTTGGCTAAATGAGCGCCGCCAAAAAGCTTTAGCACGAGAAGCCGTTGAATACCTACTTTTGGAATATTCTGAGATAAAGCAATATGGCGAAGATTTAAATTCATCTTCTCAGCTTCAGCAGTTTGTTAAAGATATTAGAAAGTATTTATACTTAATTCATCATTGCTTATACATGGGTAGTTACAATTTACTGCACAAAGCAATGATTGAATCAAGAATACCTTTTACTCTACAACCTAGAGCTTACATAACAGCATTCCAGTTTATTAAAAATCAGAAAATTTCTTCAGAAATGCCAAGCATAGTACTCAAGGAACTAAATTTCTACCTGGACTATTTAATTAAATTAATCGAACCACTATGTTAAAAATCAATATTTTAAGTATGATGAATCATCATCTTCATCATCTAAATTGTCTAAGTTATCTAAAACAAATTGATCGTAAATGTTGTTTGTCTGTTCTAAATAAGCAATTACTGGTAGTAAAGTACGTCCAAGAAGAATTGGATCTTTTTCTACTAGGCTTTTCAATTCCTGCATTAAATGATTGTAAGGAGGGATGTGCATTAGTGTTCCTCTAAGGTTGTAATTTTTTACGTTTTCTGAAAGATGCAGCCCTGATAACAACAAGACACTAACCTGATGCGTTATGAGGTGTGATGTATTAATACCAGCTAATTACTTTTGGTTTTTTCTGTGTCTCTATCACTACCGTATCGTTCAGTAAAAAGCCTAGATTACGGTTTGCCAACTACTGATGAGTACGGTTATCCTCATCCGTCAAAAGAGACACTATGGTAATCATTTCTAGAAAGAGGTGGTTAGTTTAACCTAGCATTCTGTAGACAGGTTATAAAACAAGTATTTTTAGTCATTCCTGACGATGGGAATGAGTTGGGATGACTGGCTTTGAATAAGAGAACAACCAGCACCTTTTGGTGCGATACCATCCAACCTCAAGCCGCCCAGTCTCTACACAAAAATTCTGCTTGTTGCAGCAGCCTCACGGCCGCCTTCTCCAGCTTGTCAGCTGGATAACGCCTTGTTTGCATACTTATCACCAGTGATCGCTCTTGGGCGGGAAGCCAGAATATCATGGCATCCCTGTGATGAAGGATGAACTCATGAGAGGGCTACCCGTTCCAAGCTGCTCTATGCAGTAAGATTGCAAGCAGGACGGTATCTTTGTGTAAGGTCACTCTCTACTAACAAACGTTGAGCCTTAGTAGATCCGGGCAGATGACATACACCTACATAAACGTTTAATGAATTTCCTGCTTGGTTAATCCAGCATTGAGAGGCATGATGGTTCCAAGGGAAACCTCGCTCAGCAAAGTTCTCAGTTTCACCAAAGTAAATGATTTGATACTTATTTAATTGAGTCAGAGGATAAGGCTTGCACATTATGGCATATATGCCTGCAAGTCTAGGCGGGTTCCAAGTATTTAAACTCCACGGGCCCTCAAATTCGTAGTTACCCCAAATGATGGTCATAATAGTCTTGAATTTCTAATGACAGGGCAATCGTGTACTGCCCTTTTTTTTTATATCACTATAATGCATGATTAGCAAGCGTTATAATGCTATAAAAATAGGAAGAGAGACGCAAAACCAGGAAAAATGGGAATTTTATGACATTTCACTTAGCGTTGGTAGCTACTAAGATGTGAGCTAAAATACTCAGGATATAGCACCATAATGCTAGTAAAATTAATTAATAGGTTGAACCAATCACAAATTACAGCACCCAAATGCTGTAACTCATAGGAAGCAGCAAATGGATCAAGAATTTCTGGAGAAGCGCCTGAAGAAGCTGAACTGGACACCATACAGGCTAGCCAAGGAAATTTGTGTTTTAAGATCTGAGGGTGGTAAGGTTCCTCCCGTAACTCAATACCAAAGCGCTGTTAACAAAGCTGTGGCAGAGCCGAGAAAGTCAAAGTTGGAAACTATAGAAGAATTGGTTCAAGCTCTTGGTGGAACTTTGACAATCTCATGGGATGACGAACCAGAGGTTACAAAAATAAAGTTGCAAAGTGATATTGCACTAGCACTTCAAGAACAAGCCCGTGCTAAGAACATAACATTAGAAGAATTAGTAAACCATTTACTACAGCAGAATTCATTTGGTTTTAAGAAAGAAGAACCTTATATACCTGCAAGCAGTCTCAAGGGGTTACTTCGGTCATTAATTCCAGAATTACTCAAAGAGGCAGCAAACTCGACACTTGGAGGCCAATTAAATGATTTAAATACATCAATTCAGCAGCTTACTCAGTATTTAAATCAATTAGAAGTATCGCCAAATAAGAGACAGAAAGCTGAATGCTCATCTTCAGGAAAGGTTCACTTATCTAGTTCATTTCCTAGCTATGACTTCAAAAATTCAGCGGTCAATATTATAGAACAGCTTGAAAAAAGTCTATCAATAGATACTAAAGAACATCCTTATCTTCCAGAGATGATTTTGCAAGGAAAAGAATATGGAAATATAGGAATAGATTTAGATAACACGTTAGAAAGCATTGAAAATTCTTTCGTCGCGGCTAGTTTTAATCATCAAAAAGCTCAAGAATTAATGAAATTAGGGCTAGATTTTATAAAAACAAAAGAGTTTAAAAAAGGTATTAAAAATCTTTATGAAGCTATTAAAATTTATCCTGAATTTGCACAAGCTTATGGAACTATTGGATTAGTTAATTTATATTATTTAAAGGATTTTCAGGTAGCAATAGATAATTTTTCTCAAACTATAAAACTTGGTTATAAACAGGGGAAAGCTCATTTTTTTCGTGGTATTGCTTACTTAAATGTTGAACTTTTTCAAGAAGCAATCAAGGATTTTACTGAAGCTATACGTTTTAAATATGATGAAGAATTATGTTATTTGGAACGAGGTAAGTGTTATCTCAGAATTGAGGAATTTCAAAAAGCAATTAATGATTTTTCTAACTTTATTATTCTTAATCCAGACGAAGCCATCGGTTATTATTTCAAAGGATATACTTACTTTCTAATTGAAGAATTTTCTAAAGCTATCGAACTTTATTCTGAAGCCATTAATCAAGATGACACGGATAGTTCATTTTATACTTCTAGAGCAGCAGCATATTTTAAATTAAAAAACTTTCAAAAAGTAATTGAAGATTCTTCTAAAGCTATATCAATCGATTCAAAATCAGACATAGCTTTTAGTCTTAGAGGAATTGCGTATACCGAAACTGGAGACTTGCAGAAAGCAATCGAAGATTTTTCTCAAAATATCACTTTAGTTCCAGATTACTATGGTGCATACTTGTATCGGGGTAGAGCTTACTTAAAAAATTTTCAAATTCAAAAAGCTATCAAGGACTTTTCTGAAGCTATTAAACTTAAATCAGATAGTGAAAAGCTTTACATGATGCGAGGAGAAGCTTTTTTTGAACAAGAGAAATATCAAGAAGCTATTGAAGATTTTGATAAGGTCATTAATCTTAACCCAGAATGGAATCTTGCTTATGTAGTCTATAATTTTTTAGGGATTGCCCATGCCGAGCTTGGAAATTTTCAGCAAGCTGTTAAACACTTCTCTCAGGTTATTGATATCGACCCTGAGACTCCTGGTATTTATTACAACAGAGGATTAGTATTCTTGAATACTGAGGATTTTCGGAAGGCTGTCGAAGATTTCTCTAAAGCTATTGATTTAGATCCCAAAAATATAGAGTTTTTGCACAACCGTGGTCTTGCTTACCTTAACTTAAAAAATTTTAAAAAAGCTATTAAAGATTTCTCCAAAGCTATTAATTTTAGTCCAAAACCAAAACACCAACTATACGTTTATCGGGCTTTTGCTTATATAGAACTTGGTAATTTTCAAGAAGCTATCGAAGATTTTTCAGCGGCGCTCCAGACTAATCCAGAAGATGATACAGTACACTTCGGTAGGGGATTGGCTTTTTATTATTTAGAAAATTACATAGAGGCTATTGCAAATTTTACCCAAGCTATTGAGTTCAATCCTGATTCTGCTCAAGCTTACCATTATAGAAGTCTCTCTTACAAAAAATTAGGCAACATGATACAAGCATTTGATGATATGGAGAAAGCTTCTTCCATTAACTTAATTTCAGAAAAATTAGAATTTCAATAGTGGCAAGCTGATTCAGCTTTTTCAAACGGATGCTAAGTCAATGTGGCGTAGTTTTTTATAATGAAAAAATCATATTCCCGTAAATAGGTATTGAGCCGAGATGCGACCAAAAACCTGCAAGATGACCTGAAAAGGCTTGATTTTACGTTGTAAATAACGGCTTTTTTGACTCGAAAGTAACAAGTTATCAAAACCAGACAGAGCAAGGGTTTCCAGACCATCTTGCAGAAAATTACTCAAATCTCGGCTCCATACCGGTTTGAGCATTTATAATTGCAGGTCACAACAAGTACAAGTATTACGTAAGCTCAAATCTTTAATCTGTCATTGAGGCTTTTATTTGTAATACCTATGTTTATAGGTTGTAACACTGTCGCCAACAGTGTCCAGTCGGTGTGTAACGGGATTGTTAAATTTTATCAACTATTACTACCAAAAATCTTAATGTAGAGTTCTTTTAAACGATTCTCCCGCATTTCTGCAGATATCGATTCTTCAGGCGACCTACTCAAGGATGGATCGACACTGAAACGAGCCGCCAGCAGACGCTCATATTCGTCGATGTCTTCAGGTGCTGCTTGAGGGTTATTGCACAATGCTGCCTCTTTCTGCTCAGGTTTCAAAGGCTCCATTTGTTTGCTCCTAACGAGATATTTTAGCGAATAGGCGATCAAGCAAGAATTGTTTAGTTATGCTGTCGTGAAGACAAGTCTCCGACCCGCCTGAGGCGAGATAGTAGTTGTCCATCACAGCAGGGGCGTACAAATTAAGCAACTCACAATGATAGGACTGCCATCCTGCAGGATAACCTAGGCCTCCTCTGGATGTATCTGAAATTATGCCAGTGCCGCTGTATGTCGCAAAAAATTCAGGTATTGGGCGTCCTCTTTTGTTGTTAAATGCTTGCTCGCTGTCAACATATAGGTCGACAAGCGCACCGTTCGTATAACTTGAGAGTGCGTGCCCGAATTCATGTAACGGCGTAAGCGACCTAGCACTCGTGTGCATCGCCACCGTACCAGGTATAAGATTGTAAAATCTGTGCGATTGTGTTACCCCATCAATCGTAAAGTTGAATCCAGGTCCAGCATCATTGTCCGAAGTAAACCAAGTTGAGGCTCGGTTGTGAGAAGTGGATTGTGATATAGCGTAGACGACATCCGCCTGGAGTCCGAGATTGGAGATAAACGGAATGAAGATTTGACGGCGGGCAACAAGAAGGTTGCTCACGGAGTCCTGAGCGACCAGAGCGTTCTTATCTTCCGCATTCAGTCCAACCTGAAATACAGAAAGTATCCGAATCTTTGGACCAATCGTTGGATGATCTAGCAGATTCTCCTTTTGCGACGGCAAGCTTCCAAACAGCGAATCGCATGCGTAGCTAACACAAGTGTCGAATGCTACTTGGTCAGATGTAACGGGGTCAACCTCGAATGTGCCGGAATTCCATGGGGTTTCCAAAGCTGGATTTGCAAGGAAGAGGATAGTAAAAGGGTCGGCTTTGGTCGTGTCTCCCTCACGGATTATCCGAGTCACAGGGCTAGGTGAATCTCTATATGGTTTATCCCTAGTTGCTTCATTGTACTCAGGTGTGTTTTCAGCTGAAACCCAGCGAGAGCGTCGTTCTTCAGACCTATGTGTGGTTTCCACTTTGACACCTCCATTAAACAGGACTTTTACAATCTGCGGGAGCCGGGCATAAGCCGCCACTGCATAGCATTCCGGCGGCGGCTTAACCGAAGATACTGTTGGCAAATGTAATACATATTTGTATTTTAAAGTATTACGTAAGCTCAAACCTTCAATCTGTCGTTGCGGCTTTTAGTTGTAACACTTTTGTTTATGTGTTTGTAACACTTTCGTCAACAGTATCTTCGCTATATCTACGCCTAATTGTCTAAACTGACAACCTCGAGCATAAGGCCGTCCTGTGAGGGGATTAGCTCGGGTGCTAGTTTGTTACTGGCTACCCGATCCTCCGCACTGACTGTCTTCTTCATCGGAATATCGGGAATCGGGGCTTGAACGGGCTGGCTAGGGATAGGAGTTCTACGGGAACCCCCATTATCTGTTCGGGCGCTTATGAATTCGCCCTGTTCCTGTTCAGAGAGACTTGCACGCGTCGTGTAGGGTAAGGCATAGGGGTTTCGTCGCTGCGGAACGGCAAACCTTGTCGCTGGAGGTTGTGCGGGCGGACCGCCTGTTGGCGGGCAGAAGGGGACGATGGTGCTTAACCAAGCAACTATCTGTATTCCGGGGACAATGATCGTCGTACCGTCAAACGACGAATTGAATGTCCGCGTTGAAGAACTGTTGCTGTAGCTACCTGAGAGCGAAAAGGGACCCCAGCCGACGCTCGCACTGGCTGATGTGGACTGCGAGGCATTGTGAATATCAGTACTGCCCCATGTTGCGCTAATTTGAATATCCCTTGCAACAATAAAGCTGGTAGGTAGAAGTGAGAAGACGCCGGGGTTGTTGCTGTCATTCCCGTTTGAATAGCTGCCTGGGGAACGGCCGGCCGTGCTCCATCCACGTAGTGACAAAAGCGAGGCATCAAGCCAACGACGTCGGATCTCAACCCGACCGAAGCGGAAGGATGCCTTCAAACCTGTCGTATCCTCGCTCAAATCGTATTGCTGGGATTGATGGGAGCCGCCCCCTCCAACGCGCCAGAGACCGAAGTTTACGCCACCAGAAGCACCGTAGCTTTCAAAGCGCGAATTCTCCGTAATACGTACCCTCTGGGAATCGATGGTTACTTGGGTAAAGTTATCTGCGGCTGAAGGAGCGAACCAGTTAGCCGGAAAAGGCTCGCAGAGATGCCAAAAGATATTGGGATCAGCGAGGCTCCCCTTCCTGGTCGTCTCATAAGTTTGCCGGGCCCGCGTAAAGATAGCTGCTAAGCTCGATTGCTGATACTGACCAAGAGTCGCTACTGCATTCTCAATAACACCAGGTCGAGCTGTCTGAAGATCATTGTAAGCTTCGTCAACAGGACCTCTTAAAGTTGGAGCAAGAATCGCCCACCTCCTGGCATCATTAGGGTTTGATAAGTCATATTGGAGGTAGTTTGTTAGGTAGCTGACAAGAACATCCGTATAGCGCTTATACTTGTTTCGATAGTTGATATAGAACGGTGACGGTCCTTTGACTGTGACCGGCCGTCCCTGCTCGTCAAAGTCGGACACGTCCGCATAGAGAAGATTGAAAGCCCTTTCGTATGCTGCTTGGCCTTCTGGGTCCGGCGGCGGGGGTGCAACATTGGCGCGTACTATCTCGCCGTACAGATTGTCGATGCTGGCACCGCTGGCGAAATAAGCAGGGCTCAAAACAGGTACACTATCTACCAGAGTTGAGAAGTTCTCCGTGGGCCAGACAGAGCCTTGTGGGTTAGTTGGGGACCACGCATTAGCAAATTGCGTTTCGTCTATAGGGTTGCCTGGTATGGATAGTGACATGTAGGTATTCGCCCTCGGTAAGGCCGGCCTACCACCGCCGACCCCCGCAGGGGTCGTCGTCAATGCGTCGAACATCGCGTCATAAACTGCTTGCATCATTGTTTTTTGGTCAATAGCCATAGCTTTATCCGCCTTATTTATCTTTTTTACATAAGTTGCGATAAGTGCGGTGGTCCATCTGACAAACTACCACCCCTTCGGAATACGACACGCGGGCAATAATAACAGCCGTCATTGCGGTTCAGCCGGGATAGCTGCAAAATGGGACACGTTGTAAAATTTTGTAACGGAGATCAATCAAAACCCCTGATATACAGTTGTTTCAATACCAAACTTTACTTGACTCTTCCAGTCGAAACATTCCCAAAAATGATTGTTTATGGGCAAGCTTGAGGCACTCAAAGGGGTGAAGAGTTGATTTTATCGTGCAAAATTTTGATTGCTCCATCATCATTTATGGGCAAGTTAGTAAATCGATAAAACACGCTCTGCAATATTAATTTACAACGTGTCCTATTTTGCGGGTATCCGATACTGTTGGACAAAGTGTTACAAACACATAAACAAAAGTGTTACAACTAAAAGCCGCAACGACAGATTGAAGGTTTGAGCTTACGTAATACTTTAAAATACAAATATGTATTACATTTGCCAACAGTATCGGATACCCGGCTGAACCCCTTTTTGGTTTTGAATCTATCGTGAATACAATTACTTAAATATTCACTTTTAACTATTTACTTTAGAGAAACTTTCTGCGCTTACATCTTACTTTAGACAGGTAGCAATATTTCTCAGGTATGAACCAATACGGTTCAGTCAAGGCTAAAACTCTTTGTCAAAGTCAAATTTTTTAACGAACCGCTAAGAACGCCAAGGACGCAGAGAGAAGAAAGAGAAGGAAGAAATGCTTAACTGAACTGTAGCCTCCCTTCATGGGAGGTTCAATTTACTCACTCAGGTATCAAGCTTTTCTCAAGCGACTACGCCAAGCTCGGGAAGAAGCTAATTTGACACAGGTAGAAGTGGCTAAAAAGCTGAACCAGCCGCAATCTTTCATTTCGCGTTGTGAATCGGGCGAAAGACGAGTAGATATAGTTGAACTTACAGATTTTGCCGTGATTTACAAAAAACCTCTCGATTTTTTTGTTGATTTTCACTTTGATACTGAAAACTCCTCTGAAACTCCGTAACAAAAGTCCTGAATTCTAAGGGGCCCTTGCTCCCGTTGTCTTGGCAGATTTTTTCTAGTGTGGCAAAACTTACTAGAGAAGACGACTCTCTAGATTAGCTAAGTAAGCCTTGGGGTCTCGGCGAAATCGATACTGTTCAATTCTGGCAATGCGTGGTGTTTTTGCAATTGAGAGCGTAATTCAAGCCAAGTATGAATATCAACTTGAGCTAAATCAGATGCGGTAAAAGAATGAAGTTTAGTAGCGATGCCTTCGGCAACGGCAAAGCCGAACGCACAAGCAAGTTTGACAGAACCACGAATAACGAGGGATAAGGGGGCAACCTTACGACCAGTACAACGACGTTGATGATGACGTAGCATACCAAAAGCGTGTTCTAAGTCATTATTAGTTCTGGGAAAATCTTCAATTTGGCATTGAGCCGAGATATGACCAAAAACCTGCAAGATGACCTGAAAAGGCTTGGTTTTACGTTGTAAATAACGGCTTTTTTGACTCGAAAGTAACAAATTATCAAAACTAGACAGGACAAGGGTTTCCAGACCATCTTGCAGAAAATTACTCAAATCTCGGCTCAATACCGACTTCGCCTCACTTTATCCGCAACGCGGTCAGCCAGCACATTCATGACCGTAGGATCAACTTTTCAGCCTTGTCAGTCTGATATTTTATAAGTTACCTTAGCCTAATACACATGTTCTAGATTTAGTTGCTCTCGATATGCCTCCAGAGAAACTGCCAACTGTCTTCATGTATATGCCTGAACAATGGGACTATGTTGATCGATTTGTTAAGTGGCACGGGCCACCTTTCCCAGCAAAGCCAATGTTATCAAATGGTTTGCAAGCTATTAGTGGGCATCGTAATAAGCTTGAGACTGTTGCTAGGAGAGCTACTCAACTGTTTCCTGAACTCATAGAGGAGCGTAGCCAGCTTGACAAACAAGGTTACTCAAACATGGCTAAAGCTCATGAGTTTACGGCACTACTAGAGACTTTGGTATGTGAACTTTATGCTTGCCTTGATGGTTTACGTAGCACTATCTACGGAATTTATGAAGGTATACAAGGTATACAGAGGAAATCTCCCGAGCGACTTTTCAAGTGTGCAGCGGAGGGCAAGTACGGCAATGGTTTCCCGCCTGAAATTTGTACTCTATTAAAACTTGCTTACGAAGATTGGTTTTTAAATCTTCGGCGTATACGCACTGAGTTAACGCATGGCAGGGTAGGTACTTGCTCAGTAGAAAAAGATGGAAAAATTTCGTACATGCACGTTGGGCTTGGTACGGGAACAAAGGCATTTATTATTGATGACATTATCGAATGGATAAATACTCACATAGAACATGTCAATAGTTTGCTAAATGCAATTTGCAAGTTTTGGCTTGAGCAACTTGAGCCACGAGAAGTTGTGGAGATGTGTGGAATCCATAGAGGAAGATTTATGGGCAGAGCTATCATAGTCACTGAACCTGTAACTCAGGATTCAGGACTTTGCATCTTCCGTCATATGTACGAAGAAGAACCTGAATTAGCCTGCCCTCTACGATTCACTTGTGCAGCTTATGAAAGGGTAAGTAATAGATCTCGTGAAATTTGCGAACGCTTAACTTCAAACTCAGTAAAAACTGCCTAAAAATTTGGGTAGAGCGAACGGAGTAAAGCCGAAAACATGGATGCAGAAATTATTTACAGCAGATTAAAAAGATGAGATTCAACAGAATATGGATGCTTTGGAGGGGTTGCTCTTATGAAGACAGAAGGTAAAGAGTATGATTGACCACGATCGCCTCTTTAAAGAATTACTATCTACTTTTTTTGTTGAGTTTCTCGATTTATTTCTGCCTCAAGTAGCCAGCCAAATAGACCGCGATTCTATTCAATCTTAAGAAAATTAATGCTTTGATTGTCCGATTTTTACCTTAATTGAATTTATTAATTATTGATAACAACTATCTAATTGGGAGTAAGCAAGCGATAATTTAACTCATTTAGGTTATGCTGGCAATCAAACTAGATGCAGAGTACCAGTAATTAAATGAGTCGGGTCATCGCATTCTTCAATCAAGCAGGAGGGGTTGGTAAAACGACCCTGACCATGAACCTGGGCTATCAAGTACTTTTACGGGGTCACAAAGTTCTTCTCATTGACCTCGACCCCCAGGCTTCCCTAACTTCTTTTATGGGTCTTGACCCAGAAAAATTAGACAAAACTCCTTTTGATGCGCTTATAAATGAAGAACCACTATTCATCCAGTCAAAACAGCATGGTATGGATATAGCTCCTACTAATATCAACCTCAGCGTCGCTGAAATTCAACTTGTTAACATGGATTTTCGTGAAGTCCGGTTGAAAGAGGCTATTGAGCCAATTCGCAATGACTATGATTTTATCCTCATCGACTGCCCACCCAGTTTAGGGCTGTTAAGTTATAGCAGCCTTGTCGCTGCCAGTCACCTGCTCATTCCTATTGAAACCCACTACAAAGCTTTTCAGGGAACAAATCTACTGTTGCAAACTATAGCCCAAGTTAAAAAAAGAGGAAACCGCAACTTAAAAATAGCTGGGTTCATTCCTTCTCGCTATGCCGCTTCTAACTCCCAAGACCAACGTACCCTCAAAGCTATTTCAGAACAATTCTCAGACATTGCCCCCGTTTACGATCCAATTCCCAGGGCTACAGCTTTTGTAGATGCTTCTGAACAACAAGTACCCTTAGCTGTCTACGAACCCAAGCACCCAGTTCTCAAAGTATTAAACAAAATAGTAGAAAAAATGGAGCAATTATAATGGTTCGACCCCGCAAAACAGAGCAACCCTACAAAGCCAAGGCTGACATCAGTGTGTTGATGGGTGAGGAATTGCCCTCAACGGAGCCTTCTATGTTACCAATTGACTCTATCTCTCTACCTGAGAGTCAACCTCGTCGTTACTTCGACCCAGTTAAGACCGAGCAGCTAATTCAATCTATCAAAATTCATGGCATTTTAGAGAACTTACTTGTTCGTCCCCTCCCTAACCAAGAAAATCAGTACGAGTTGGTAGCAGGGGAAAGACGCTACCGAGCAGCTATCGCGGCTGGACTCAAGGAAGTTCCTGTTACTATTCGTGAACTCACATCTGAACAAGCATTGCAACTTGCTCTGGTAGAAAACCTGCTACGCGAAGACCTCAATCCAGTAGAAGAGACAGAAGGCATACTGCAACTGCTGGCTATCCGGCTTTCTCTGCCAATAACCGATGTCCCTAATCTACTTTACCGGATGCAACATGAAGCCAAAGGAAAAGTTGCCCAAAACGTTTTGGGCAATGAACAAGGACAGGCAATAATGGCAGTTTTTGAGGAATTAGGAAAGCTTAGTTGGGAATCTTTTGTCTCTAGTCGTCTGCCACTGCTGAAGTTGCCAGTAGAGATTTTATCAGCACTCCGAGCCGGGAGAATTGCTTACACAAAAGCTCAACTGATTGCTAGACTTAAAGACCAACAACAGAGACAATTATTGTTAGAAGAAGCGGTAGCCGCCGATTTGTCTGTTACTGAAATTCGAGAACGAGTTAAAGCACTGCAACCTCCAATAGAAAAAGAGTCGCCACAAGCCACAATTCAAACCGTTACCCGTCGCATTACTCAGTCAAAAGTTTGGGAAAATCCCAAAAAATGGAAACAAGTGCAGACACTATTGAAAAAGCTGGAAGCCTTAGTTACAGATGAAAATAATTTTGAACAGACAAATTATAAGTCAGAGTGAACGGCATCTTTAGTGAGCATTAACCTAACGAATTTGATAGTTATGTTTTGTTTTCAACTTGGAACTTAGCTCCAAGAAAAATTGCCCAAAACGTTTTGGGCAATAACCAAGGGCAGTAATAATAGCTGTTTTTAAATTGCGGAAACTTAAAAAACTAGTGTTCTAGCGAACAGCCTGCTTCTGCTAAACCTTGAATATTCGTCCTTTAACTCCTTAAGGCTGTTTTTTTTTATATATGTTATTTTGTATTGATTTAGCTAAAATCTCGGAAGAAAGTTGAATGACTTCAACCTGCCCCCCTCGAATCCTTTCTAAAAGCAAACTCTCAATGTTTCTGCGTACGCAGTGTGACAGAGAGCTTTACTTATCATTGTTTAAAGGGAATGCTGATATCCTTAAGGCATCAGGAATACCTGTACCCCTTAAGTCTAGACCTGGTGTTCAGATTATTACAACATCTGGAAGGGAATTTGAACGGGAGCAGTTTGATGAACTTATCCGGACTTTACCAGGACACGTTATATTTGAGCCTGGATATGCTGACATTGATCCAATAAAGGCACTTACTAACGCACCTGTGCCTTCACTAGTACTTCAACCTCAAATTGAGCCTGAAGTGTTTAGAGAGTTTGCCTTAAACAACCTTGGGTTAACGCTCCAAGAGCAAGATTACATTCCAAAAATGGCAGGTTTGAGACCAGATGTACTTCTTATTCAAAAAGCAAAGCCTGGAGATTACGAGATTCTTGTGAATGGTTCTCGCCATCGAGTAGAAGACGGAGAATCACGTCTGGCAATCAGTGTTATTGACCTAAAAAACGTTACAGAAGCGAATGCCAGTTATGCGGCTGAAGTTTGTCTTTACGCTTTTTTCCTTGCCAACTGGCTAGCAGGTGACACTACAGGACTTAAAGAGAAGTATTTTGTATGTGATCGTTTGTATCTATGGAAGCATCTGGAGATGCCAAGGTTTCAGCGAGCGCTTACATTAAAGGCTAGCACTTCTGCGAAGAAGCGAATTGGTGCACTTGTGGAAGATTTAGAAGAAGGCATTGTTGATTATCTCATTTACATGCCGAGTGTACGAAAGTTCTTCAAAGAAGATATACCACGCGTTGTTTCAAAGGGTGATGCTCATGGATGGAACGCTGTTAGTTACCATGTAAATTCACGTTGCAATTCATGCGATTGGCTTGGAAACACCGACTGGCTCTCAAATGACGAGTTACAGCATTACAAGAACAATCCAGATCATTATTGTTTTTATTCTGCTGATGCAGCAGATCATCTATGCAAAATGTCAGGATTGAGCAAGGGTGCTTCCCAGATTTTAATTAATGGAGGACGTACTCAAATTTCACATCTAGCCGGGATATTAGGAACAGATCCCATTCTAAAGAAGCACACTCTCCTTAAACGTGACAAATCGCAGATTGGTGAGCGAGCCACGGCATTAAGCACCGGAAACACTACTGTCGATAGGACAGCACGGATTAGCGGCATGGCAAAAGAGTTTAATGCTGAATATGACATTATCGTAAACTTTGACGCCGGATCTGGATTGCTAACTGGGATTGCCATCCGTGCTATCCTTTTTGCACCTTTTGAGCAGAAGTTCATATTTCCAGATGGTTCAGAACGTAACGAACGTTTACTCGGTGAAGAGGCTTTTGTCGTACCTAAAGATAATGAACAAGCTGAATGGGTAGTTCTACAGTCATTTATTGAGAAATTAGCTTCATGGACTACAGAAGCTCAATCCGAATTCAATAACAAAGATTGGGGTAACGTCAGGACTCAAATTTGTTTTTGGGAAATTCGGCAATATGAAGAATTATGCAATGCCTTTGGACGGCATCTTCTAAAAGTACTTAGTCTAAGAGCTAATACCCAAAAGGCATTAGCATGGATTTTTCCATCTGAAGACTTAATGGAACAAAGCGAACATTTAGTGCCTGGAATTGTATTTATTAGGGATATTGTTAATGCTGTTGTATGTTTACCAGTCAAGTTTTCTAACACACTTTTAGGAGTGGTAGAAAAGTACCACTACCCTAGACTTACTCCAAGACAAGTTGATAAGTACTATCGAGAACCACTTGGGGATGGAATTCCGCGTGAGCGTATCTTTGAAATATGGAAGTGTACTACCGGCACGGTAACAATGTATGGAAGGCCGGCAAGCATTGTTGAAGCAATTCAGAAATATGGAAGTATCCTTAAAGCTCAAGCCTGGGCACTTGGTAGCATCACTGCTCAGTTGCGTGTTGATCTGAAAACTGGTCTTAAAGGCAAAGCTCCACAGTTAAGCTTGTCAGTACTCCAGGGAGCAAGAAAGGTAGCAAAAGATTCACAGTTGTGGATTAAATGGGATCAAGTATCTGTCGCAACAGCAGAAACCAATAAGAAAGCAGAATTAATTACCAAAGGCGAATCCTTGGAAGCTTCATACAAAGCAATTGTACTTACAAAGCTTATATCCCAATTGGGGGGTAATAACAGATACGAATTTGAAGTCAGTGATGAATCCACAGAAGCCAAGTTAGAGGAAGGTGGCAGCTTCTATGTAGTAGGCATCATAAGTAATCCAGGATTCCCCCAGGAAACGGGAAGAAGTCTTGGAATATCCATAAATCTTCCTGAAATAGATTTTGCTAAGCTCAGTACGCCAATGCACAAAGTCATTGCCGTCACACTTGAAAGCTTTGATCGTGTGAACAGAAAAGCAACTATAGCGTTTCGCCCTCGAAGTAGTTGGATTGAGCCAATATTTAATGAAGTTTTTGAGGGTGATTATCTCCCAATAGATGATGAGCCACTCTATTTGCTTGAGGGGCTTCCTTATGATGATTCTGATATTACAGAAAAGATTCTTCGTGCAGTTGGTGATCCGGCTTGCGCTCAGGCGGCTCCTGAAGCTTTGGCAGCTATGGGAAAATCAGGAGCTAAAGTCTCATTAGGGACTGATCCAATTACACCGATCGCACGCGTTTTTTGGGAAGCAAATATATTAATATCACAGCCAATCCGAGATGATGCTCACACACAGGTAATTGTAGACTTTGCAGCTTCAGCAAATAAATATCCCTTGAATGCCAGCCAACAAGACGCTATTCGCGCTTGTGCAAAAAATCAACTGTCAGTTATTTGGGGCCCACCAGGTACAGGAAAAACCGATACACTGGTTGCATTACTACATGCATTAGTGTTTGAGTCTCAGTCATCACAAAAAAGTCGAAAAATTCTTATTACTGGGCCAAACTATCGTGCAGTTGAAGAACTTGTTTTTCGACTTCTCAATAACCTTAATAATGACGCGCGTTGCATTGCTGATGTCTTCATAGTTTATTCGCAGAGTCGTGAACCTAAGACCCTTCATGATAGTATAAATCCTCATCTTGATGCTAAATCCATTCGATTAAACTATAAAGAACCAGATAATGACAGTAAGGCTTTACGCGCAAGCCTTACTAACCTTGCAAAGGTTACAATTACTGCAACTACAGCTCACGTAGCACAAAAAATTTCTAAATTTATTTATTCTCAAGAGAGTGCATCTCCTATTCAAGAAATATTTGATTTTATTGTGATTGACGAAAGCTCACAAGTTCCTGTTACTCTTGCTATGCGTCCTATTTCTACGCTAAAAGAAAATGGACAGCTTATTGTAGCTGGCGATCATCTACAGATGCCACCAATTTTTAGCCTTGAGCCTCCTAAAAATGCTGAGTATTTAGTTGGAAGCATTCAAACCTATCTTTTAAAAAGATTTATGCTCCCAACACAAGAGCTTTTAGTTAATTACAGATCCAACCAGGATCTGGTCGATTATGCAAAAACTCTTGGGTATCCACCAAAGCTTCAAGCTTATAATCCGATAAAACAGATTAAACAAATTTCTGATTTAGATGCAGTAATTGCAGGACTACCAGAAAACCTGCCAAAAACAACAGCATATAAAGAATTGCTTTCTCCAACGCGAACCGTAACTGCTTTTATTCATGAAGATACAATTTCGTCCCAGGCAAACGAGCTGGAAGCTAAAATAGTTGCTGGACTTGCATATTGTTTGCGTTACACCGTTGCAAAAGAGCTTTTTGAGGGTCATGATGAGACCACATTTACGTCGTTTAGTGATGAAGAGTTCTTTAAGTTTGGAATCGGTATCGTAACACCACACAAAGCACAAAAAGCTCTGGTGATAAAAGAACTACAAAAACTTTTTCGTGAAGCAGCACCAAATCTTATATTTGAAGCGGTTGATACTGTTGAACGATTTCAAGGCGGACAACGCCAAACAGTTATAGTGTCTTTTGGGGTAGGTGATACTGATATCATTGCAGGAGAAGAGCAGTTTTTACTTCAACTTGAGCGTACAAATGTGGCTGTATCAAGAGCAATGGCTAAATGCATTATTTTAATGACAAAAGCTTTAGTGTATCACTTACCGACCGATCAGAAAGCTGCTAAGACTGCAATAGGAATTAAATCTTACATTGAAGAATTCTGTAATAATTATGCTAGCGTAACGATTGAAAATAATAACGATGTACGCAGTGCTGAAGTACGCTGGCACTAAATGCGAACTGCATAAAACTCACCAAACCTTCTGGAGTAATGTCTCTTCCCTTTTTTCCTAAGCCGGGAATCTAATCTGATGCAGCTTCTAAGTAGGGGTAGATATAGGGGGCGGGATAAGTGCGATCGCACCAGCAGTTAATGGCTCCATGTACTACCTCTTCAAGCAGTGTTGTCTGTATTAATACCACATTATTTAGATTACAGATTCCATAATCGAGGTAGTTAATGACAATCATTTGAAGAGCCACAGGGGGCAAGCCCCCTGTGCAGTCGCGGCTAACCTAGTTCACTACACCTGAATTGGCAGTCAGTTGAAGTTAATACATCTTTTCCATCATTTGTAAAAATTCCTGAACTACTAGTTCTGGTTCTTGCTGACATCTTTTAGCATCGAATCGCTCAACTACTCGGATTCCATGATTACGGAAATAGCGTTCCCGTTCTTGTTCTTCAACTCGCCGTTCTGAGGTATGAAAAGGGCCATCCACTTCCAGAATCCCAGCCTTACCCTGATAAAAAATTAAAAAGTCAGGTTCTAAATTACGTTTTCCGTTGGGAGTGTTAAGCCTACCTTTGCAATTGGGAAAGAAAGCGACATCCGGATATTGCTCAAGTGCTTTTGCAATTTCCACCTCAGGATTTGAGCGGAAGCGTAAACCTGACCACTGATGATTCGGCTCATTTGAACTGAACACAGCCTTTTGATTAGTAGCTGTGTCAACAGGTTTAAGTCGAGGTTGTGTCGCTGAGGTGATTGAGGAAATCACTTCTTTATCAACTTTTTTCCCCGCTTTGAGAATTTCCACTAATTGCACTATGATGCGTTCTTTTTTACGTGGCAGTATCTCTACAAGTTGTGATAAGGAAATAATCAACTGCGTACCAAACCATTCAGTTTTTATCCCCAATTCCCGCGAACGCTTATAAACAAGCAGACATTTATATGCAGTAGCAGATGAATATTCCCACTCAGAAGTATTGAGCCATTTTGTAAATTGGCCATAGCCTAAATGTTTTCGAATTTCCCATAGCAGCCGCCCACTGTGATAGTAACCAAGTATGGCCGAATATAAGTTGACTTTAATCTCATCTACAAGACCACGTACCACCAAGGCTGTTTGAGTACTTGTGTACTCAAATTGCAGCAGATTTTTTTCTAGAGATTGACTGTATTGCATAAATACTGGTGAGGAGAATATTAGACAATTAGACAAATCTGCGGTTTTTGCATATTGTAGCAGCTACTGTAGCCTCCGTTCATGGGAGGTTCAATTTACTCACTCAGGTATCAATCAAGCTTTTCTCAAGCGACTACGCCAAGCTCGGGAAGAAGCTAATTTGACACAGGTAGAAGTGGCTAAAAAGCTGAACCAGCCGCAATCTTTCATTTCACGTTGTGAATCGGGCGAAAGAAGAGTAGATATAGTTGAACTTACAGATTTTGCTGTGATTTACAAAAAACCTCTCGATTTTTTTGTTGATTTTCACTTTGATACTGAAAACACCTCTGAAGCTCCGTAACAAAAGTCTTGAATTCTAAGAGACCCTTGCAAAAATTAATTTGAAAAAAAATAGCCAACATCACAGTACTTTAAAAAATACATTTCTACTACGCAAACAGCTTTTAAAGACTCAAATCTTTCTCCTGTCGATGCTGTTGTTTTTGAAGGTGCAGAAGTTTAGAAGCCATAACCGATAGCAACTATAATTATTGGTTTCATTTAATGAGGATTTTATGTGCCTTGACAGTTCACCGAACAATATTATCAATAACATGACTGAGGAAGAAATTCGTGAGTGGGCAGAGTCGACGTTCCAGAGACCAAAAGCCTTACAAGAGTTGCCGCTTATCTTAACTCCTATATATCTATTTAAAACTCCAGAAGAACTGCGTCGACGATCATCTGTTGTTAAGCCAAGCTTGGATGCATGGATGCTCGATGCTAAAAAAGAAGATGAGCTACTGCGGATTGAAAGACGTTTTATTCCCTTTGTTGAAATTTACATTCCAGATACGCCTAAAGGAAAGGAATTTTTTAGCATTGCTAAAGCGATTGGTGAAATCCCAATGCAAGCACAAGTCAAACCTAAAAACGAGAATCAAGGCTACTGGTTGAAAACTAACCATTACTTTTATCAAGCTAGAGGCATTCTATTTGCTCATAAACTTTTGGGTGTAATTCCTAATCCCCTAAGAAAGCGCGGACTCTTCTCGAAATATCTACCAGAAACTAGCATCCGCAATCTGGATCAGATCGCCAACGTTGACTTAGCAGAGTATCATCTCATCAAGGAGGGAGAAGATTATATTCGACAAAGGGTTGATACAGCCAATATCGTCTCTCCATCTAACAAGAATCCATTTGAGTTGTTTCTCTCAATTAAAAAACAAGCTTTCCTCGACAGTTGGAATTTAGGGCCTGCTTCTCTAGAACCAGTTTCTCCAGAAACGAAGTGGTTGTCTATCGAGGAACAAGAGGATTTCTTGAGGAAACGCATTCGTTTATTAGAACAAAACCCTTGGATGGAGCCAACCAAAAAGCAGAAAAACAAGCAAGAGCAGATAACGTATAAACAAGAGGAGCAGGAATACCTGAAGTTTCTTAAAAACTATCAGTGCTACGGTGATTTCATTTTGGCATTGCGACCACTACATTGGGAACTTGAAAAGCCTTGGGAGCAATATATAAAAACATTAAAACTAGCCAAAACAGCTTATATTGACGATTTATATTGGCAGGCAGGACAACCCTACAAAGCACAAGAAATCTCAGTGGGCGAACAACCTCATCAAACGCGCAGAACAAGAAAACGGCAACGTGTTAAAGGAGCTGTAGACATATTAGGCTACATACATTGGCAGTGGGCTTAATATTTCTTAACCGATTCCGACAAACTTCTTCGTGCTTATTACTTTCATGTATTTTTCAATCAGGCTGATTAACAGCCTGATTTTTTATTGCTTTCCTGCCACTTAGATTGCTTAACTAGCAATTTCAACAGCAGGTTGTGGTAGCCAATTACTAAATATGTAAACCAGATTTGGATTGGCTGATTGTTTTATTACTCCTGATTTGGGGCTTTACAGTTACCTATTGTTTTTTAACGATGGAACTGTAAACAATTTAATTCACACTGGAGCTATTGCCTTATGACTAATATCCGTCACCCTAATTTCAAGAAAGTTAAAGCCAACAAAGACTCTAGAAAAGAGCATCAGAGAAAGCCTATTCGTAAGGGCTTAAAATCAAGGCGCGGACAACCAGAACATTATTCAGAAATCAAAAAATGTGTCTCAATTGGTATTACTCCAACTGCTTTAGCTGGATTAGATGAGCTAAGCCAACAACGGGCAATTTCTCGCAGTGAAATGATTGAACGTATTGGACGCGGAACAATCAAATTAGTAGATATTGATAGCTCTAGCTAATACATAAAAGCTAATTTGCTTACTGACTTGAAAAAACTGTCAATTTTAACCCCCACTCATTCATCAATAAACTAATGACCAACCATGTTCAGGATTTATTTAAGACCAGTTATTTATTTAGTTTCATCAACTTATTTATTGAGATTGATTGATGAAAAACTACCCATCATCTTTGAGTAGCAAGATGTTCAGGTCTTATTGAAGATTTGGCTTCTCCCCAAAAGGGTTGGAGATGAATCCGTACTAGTAACACCAATGATTAATAAATCTGTCAAAAATTCAATTGTTCTGTATTGCCTAATCTATCACATCTTAAGTCTTATAGAAGACTTAATAAATCGTTTGATTGAAAAACATCTCCCGGAAGTTATTTATTATGTCTAATAATCCTCAGAATTTATGGTCAGCTTATCAACTTTATTGTGCTGGTTTACCACCCATTTATTCTTCTCAACAATTGCAGAGAATCCTCAATGAAACCAATTCTGCTATCTTCAGATATTTGCTAACTGAATTTGGTTTTCAACGCCAGTATCCACAAAACAAGATGACTCTGGCAGAAACGCAGGCTGCTAAAGCTTACATGGAATCATTGCCTATACGTTTATTGCCTCAGGTAAGAACAGCAATTCAGAAAGCTTTTGACAAATTGAACGTGTCTGCGGCTAGTCGTAATACTTATGGCGCCAGAATTAATCAGTGGATAACTTGGGCGGAACTTGAAAGTTGGTGGCCGGGTAACTTGCGGCAAAGAGAAAAGTTTCGCGCTCAGTGTTGTCCACCCAGGGTGAACAAGTATGGGGATATGTCCAATACGCCTTTGATGCCGGGTAAGGGTAAATCACTGCGTTATCGCCTGCAACCAAAGCAAACTCCACCGCAATTGCAAGCCGAATTGAATCGATTCTATCAATTCATGATCCTTGCTAATTGGCAGGGACGAGTGATTGAAGGGGTGAAAGAATCAACGGCTCAGGGACACTTGAAGAATGTCACACTGTTTCTGGGTTGGTTTTCCAAATACCGCTCTCACTATGCTCTTATGGAGAAGAATGAACTGTCGCTGTCATTAATTTTTCCTTTGGTGACAGAGGAAGAGGTAGAACAGTTGACTCCCAAACAACAGCAAAAGCTGTGGAAGACTCACAAGGCTTACTTAGAAACGTGGATTTGCGATTATTTCAATTTCTTACAGTCTGTGATGCATTCCACGAGTCCGAGAACTCGTCATCTCAAGCTGTTATCGATTCTGATCCTCGGTAAGTTCATCTACCGTGATTTGGTGGAGGATAAGTCAGATTATGACAACATTCCCTTATTTAAGCTGGTGAATAATCTTTTAAAGCGAGAAGCTGATGCGGCGAAGGAATGGTCTCGCAATCGCCATTATGTTGCTGACCAATCGCAAAAATGGCCTGATGTGCCATTCGGGAAATCTGCACTCTCTGTGGTGCAGTCAACTGTAGTTGAGCCGTTGCGATTGTACTGCCGACCTCGCAACAATCAGGGCAATTTTCGTTCGCCACAGCAGATAGCTATTAGTCATCAGGAGTTTTTAGCTTGGGTTGATTTGGGGTTAAGTCCGGCTCGTCGCCAACAAGAGCCGAGGAATTTGAAGGTGGCACTGTGTTGTCCGGTGACGCGACCGGCTGATGTGCCGGCTAATGGTTTGTATCATCCTTTACCACCTCCGGCGGTGCGGGATAAACGTGCTGATGGCACGCTGGAGGATAACTATATCTACAAAACTTATACTTATGAGGGTAAGTACTACCAGGATGGGGTGTGGGTCAAGGATATCCAAGATTATAAGACTCGCAAGTTTCATGGTCACAAGTCATTCCAAATTCCCAATCACCAGTTTGGGGATGGTAGTTGTGTTTATGAGTATATTGAACGCTATCTCTATGGTTGGTGGCTGCCTGGTAATTATAAAAATTCCCAAACTTATAGTTGGTGGGAAAAAGGGTTACAAGGAGTCCGGGGACGTTGGGTGACGGCGGGGCGAGCTGAGTTTACCCCGCTAGATACTTGTTGTCTGCTCCCAAATTCTAAGTCGCAGATGTGGTCTTGGGGATATTTCTTTATTGTGCCTGATGTGGGCAAATGTTATACGGATAGCACGTTTGCTAACTTTTTTGCCTATCAGGCACATTCGCTGATTGGCAAGAGAGTAACGCCGCATACGATGCGCTATATTTGGGCGACTTGGGGTTTCCAAGTGGGGCTGTCGGATGCACAGTTACGGTCTTTGGCTGATGCAATGGGTTCTACGGTGGAGACGCTGCGTTCGATGTATGAACGCTGTACTCCGTCCGAGAAGCGGCGGTTAATTAAGGAGGCGATTGATGAGTTATTGTTTGCTGATGCTGGTAATGATGATGAGGTAGTGATGACGAATGTGGCTGATTTACAAGGGATTTTTCAGTCTATTCAGTGTTTGAGTGACCAGCAGCGTGCTGAGTTGATCAAAATGCTTAAGTCGTCATAGTCCTGACTTAGGGGTTAAGCAAAAATAAATTGAACAAACATGAGTTGGGGTATCTGTCTTGGCAACACTATAAATCGTGGGGTATCGAAGGTTTGTTCAATTTATGAAGAGCGAGGATGCTTAGGCTGTAGCTCACCCGAAGCGGGCGCAAGTTAATAGACTTGTCTCAAGCATAAGAGAGCAAATTTCTACCTCTGCTCATTTCTCATTGCAGAGGTAGAAGCACGCTTAATTGCAGATTCAACGAAATTCTAACAACGTGAAATCAATCATCTTCGCCGTTTATTCCACGAAATAGCCCTTATGTCGTTCTAAAGATTTTAATAAAACAACAACAACAATGATGCTCAATACCCAGTTTTGGCATCGCTGTTTAAAGATAAGGACGACTTGTTTAATGACGTAATTAAAGTAAGCCACTAGTTCTAGATTGGTGAGGGATACTGTACCAGATAGCGACAAACTTTCACTGTAAAGTGTTAGGTGATGCTTCTGCTGCCCTTTAAACAGATACAGGCATCGTCAAAACCGAGAACTTCTTGGTATCGTTGTGAAAAACATAAACAAGGTAAAAGCTTTATCAGGCTTATGTTTTGAGCGTTGTGAACGATATAATAGCCCTTTCGTGTAATTAAGCTTGAACTATGAGCCTAAAGAATAAGCTAAATAAAGATTTTCTTCATTAATTGCGGAATTTAGAACAAAAACCATGTGTTAATAATAAAATATGATGCCGCTTAAGAGGTGTAGATGGAGCCATTAACTGTTGGTGCGATCGCTGTTGGTAATATAGTTGCTACTAAAGTTTTAGAAAAAACAACCGAAAAGGGAACAGAAATTTTATTGGAAAAAGTTGGTAAGTTTTTAGTTACCTTGAAAAAACACTCTCCTGATACTGTAGTTGCTATTGAGAAAGCGCCATCTCAACCACTAGATTATGGCAAAGCTGTAGTAGAAGTAGAATCTGCTGCTAAGGCTAATCCTGAAGTGGCTACTGCTGCACAAGAATTGGCAACAGCAGCAGAAACTAATCCACCACCAAACTTGGCGGAAATCTTGAGAGAGATAAAAGAAGCTGTAGAGAAATCTCAGAAATCATATCCTTCCAGTTTTACTCAAAATTTGGAAAAAGCAATTAATGCGGCTCAAACACAAACCATTGACCAAAGAGGCAGTACTTTTAATATTTGACCGAAGTCGCCCGAAGGGGAACGGGTAAAGTCAACTCCCCAACAAGCACCACCTTTACCACCTAATTTTGTAGAACGTCCCTTACCCCATGAAGCAGTAAAAGCAGTTTTGCTGGGGCAAGAAACAAAGAGTCAAGGAACTTTAGTTGTTAGTGCCATTTATGGATTAGGTGGAATTGGTAAATCAACATTAGCTGCGGCTATAGCCCATGATCGGGATGTTAAAGCTTGTTTTACAGATGGGGTTTTGTGGGCAACTTTAGGTAAAGAACCCGATTTGTTGCCATTATTAAGTAGTTGGATTCTGGCTTTAGGAGATAATAACTATAAACCCATTCAATCAGATGATGCGAAAAGACACTTGCAGACATTACTTAATGATAAAAAAGTCTTGCTGGTGGTAGATGACGCTTGGAATCCAGAACACGTTGAATATTTTCAGGTTGGTGGTGCTGGTTGTCGTGTACTTGTAACCACACGAGAGGCTGTAATCCTGGGGGCAAGTCGCTATGATTTGGATGTGATGACAAAGAGCGAATCGCTAAAGCTTCTAGAAAGTCAACCACAGCCGAGACAATTTACCCCAGCAGAAAAACAGCAGGCGGAACTTTTAGCAGAAACAGTTGGTTATTTACCCTTAGCGTTAGAATTAGCAGCAGCGCAGATCGCAGATGGAATAACGTGGTCAGAATTATTAGAAGATTTAAGAGCAGAAATAGCTCGTTTAGATACACTTGACTTATTTGTAGACTGTAGTAGTGAAGAAAAGCGCAAAAAGTATTCTCTAGTAGCTTCTTTTAATCTCAGTTTGAATTCTTTAACTCCAGAATTATTACAACAATTTGCTTGGTTTGGAGTTTTACCAGAAGATGTAGCTATTACCCATGCAATGGCGGCAACGCTTTGGGGTGTTAATTCTAGACAAGCTTTGACAATATTACGTCAATTACGGTCTAAAGCATTACTGCAAACGGGAACAATTCAGTTTGACGAAAAACCAACTTACAGGCTACATGACTTAATGCACGATGTAGCTGTTGGATTACTTAGAGGAGAGAAATTCCCTAATGAACCAGGAAAACTACCAGGACTGGGATTCAGTTTACCCGCTGCTCATTCGGCATTATTAGACCGTTATCAAGAAAAAACTCAATCAGGGCAATGGCATACATTACCTGCTGATGGTTATATTCATGCTCATTTAACTTGGCATTTCCAACAAGCAAACCAACTTTTGCAGATACATCAACTTTTACAAGAGGAAACCCCAGCAGGAGCTAATGGTTGGTATGAGGCGTGCGCGAGCTTGGGACAAACCACCAACTTTGTAACTGATGTTGCTCGTGCTTGGGAACTGACGAATGCAGCGTGGAATGAGTCTGATACAGAGAATCGGATCAAAATTTTAGGGCTGCAATGTCGTTACGCCCTGATGCAAGCCTCTGTTAAAAGCATAACAGAAAGTATTCCAGCCACTCTATTGGTGGCATTGGTGCAAAAAAAGGTATGGAGTGACACTAAGGGTTTGGATTATGCTCAACAAAATCCAGAGACTTTAGCAACACTAGTACGTTCCTTAGAATCCTTACCACAAGGCTATGGGGAAAAAATTCGTGAGATAGTTAAAACAACTGCTGATAAATTTCATAAGGCTCTTCTTCTATGTGCGTTAGCACATCATCAAGAAAACTTACAACAAGAGGCACTAATAGCAATCCGGTCTATTGGAAATGTGTACTATACATATATAGCATGGGGTACACTACCATCCAAATTACCAGATGAGATAAAAAAAGAAGCTTGGGAGTGGGTAAAACAAAATAGTCCTAATAATAAGACTGATTTTCAATTCCATACTTTGAGAAAGTATAGTAATAAAGCTGATTTTCAATTCCATACTTTGAGAAAGTTAGGAACTAAATGGGAAGAGTTTCTACCACGTACTCTCAAAGAAACATCAGCAATAGAGACTGAGGATAAAGAAAAAGAGGAACATTGGAAAAGCAAGTCTATATATCAGGTACTTATACTATTATCTAAAGATAAAGAGAAAAATAAACATTTGCTCATAGAATTTAAGGATAAAGCTAAAGAGATTAAAAAGGTACATTACCCAATTTATGTTCTGGTTGCATTAGCTTCAGATTTACCTGACACAGAACTTCCCCAAATTTTGGAAGAGGTAAGAACAAATGCTGATGAAAAGTACCGAGCCAGAGCGTTGGCTTGGATTGCTTATTATCTAAACAATAATCCATTAGCACCTGAATATCTGCTACCAATACGAAATAGTCTGCTTAACAATAACTTGCTTAAAGCTCTAAGTATACTAGCTCCTGAACTACTAGCTCCTGACAAATTTAGAAACGATTTACAAAATTATTTATTAGAAGTTCTCCAGAATTGCCAAGCAGTAGAGTTATATGAGATGCTAGATATGGTCTTAGCAAAATTAATTCCCCTTTTGCTAAAGCATTTAAAAATAGAAAATATTTATAAAAACATACTAAAAATTGAAATAAAAGAACATCAATATCCGATTTTCGATGTGCTGTTTCGAGAAGCATCCAAAGAGCAGCTCGAGAAAATTTTAGACGCAAGGAAAAGAATCAAATATCAGGATGATCAAAATGACCAGGATGATCAGGATGTTCAAACCTTAACGCTATGCAAGTTTTTACAACACGATTTCAAAA
Source organism: Nostoc linckia z4 (assembly GCF_002608075.1). Classification (GTDB taxonomy): domain Bacteria; phylum Cyanobacteriota; class Cyanobacteriia; order Cyanobacteriales; family Nostocaceae; genus Nostoc; species Nostoc linckia. Next base: position 4,124 of record NZ_LAHA01000068.1, on the reverse strand, counting down.
AGCCACCAAACCTTATCCAAAATATTTTTGAGGCGACTAAATCAATTAAGTGTGAGAATGATAAAGCAGAAGCACTTGTAATATTATCTCCATATTTGGCGCAAGTAGGTCTAATACAAGAGGCATGGGATGAAGCGGAAACGATTCCGAAGGAGAACTGGTTGCAAATCTGGGTTAAAAGTAGTCTTTTTCCATATTTGCGTGAAGAGCAGAAACAGAATGTTATCAATGAAATAAAAAATAGTAACTTAGATAATAACGATAACAATTTTATCTGTCATGATTTGATCAGAATTGAACTGCTTTACACCTCTATTTTTCCTAGAGAAAAGCGATTAGAAGAAGTGAAGAAAATTAAACTCGAATTCTGTTACCCACTTGCTATAAAGAGACTGCTACCTGACCTATCTTCAGATCAACAAGTATTAGAAGTTCTAGAAATAGTAGAAAGCTGTATTACAGACGATACAGACGATATAGAGAAAGCTAAAAGCTTGGGAATTATATCTCCAAAATTATCTACAGAATGTCTAAAAAAGAAAGCACTGAATATAGCAAGAGAGCAAATTAATGACAAGAATAAGAATTTGGCCTTCTGCGGACTTTATCCGTATTTAAATACTGAAGAAAAATGGAAAGTGGATCGTAATTTAAATATTGATGACAAAGGGGAGGTAGATGATGACTTAAACAAAAATCAGAATAATGACTGGAAAGACAAGATCATCGCTATATCTCAACATCTAGAACCTGATAAACTCTATAACCTTTGGAAAAAAGGACTCCACATTTTAGCCACCAACAACCGCAACCGACTTCTTTTAAACCTTGGTGATTTGAGTCCTGTCATTTTTCAGCTAGGTGGTGATAAAGCAATCATCCAAGTCTTAGAAACTATCGAGGAAGTAGAAAAACAGTTTGGAGAACAAGCGTGAAAATAATGTACCAGATATTTAATAGTAAGCCCCCTGGCTAAGATATTGTTGAATGAAAATAAAAGGAGCAAATATTACAGAACCTTCCAATGTAATAGGACACAATTTATTTCAAGGCATAGTTCAGAAGTCAGATAGAATAAAACTAGCCTGTTACTCACAGCAGAGGAAACTACTGTAAATTGAATTGCATAGAGAGGAAAATAAAATGTATATATATTTAGAAGAGTTAGATAGTAAAGATCCCTATAATAATTGTTCTAAGTATAGCTGCTCTATGCACGAACCTATCATCCTCGTATGCGATCACGTTCACTACGGACCTAATCATTCTTACGATGTTGAAGTTGATGTTCTTTATCCAGTCAAGAAGTTGTTTTATAAACAGCCAAACGCACTAACTAGGGGGGGGAATAGTCAATATACATTAAGACCACTACCCCCGGATAAGTACAGAGTTTTAATATTGAACCCCGGACAAGGTAGAGAATCGTGTTTCTATATTACGGTAAGACTGTAAGTATACTTGGCATAGAGCCGAGATCCCGATACTGTTGGCGAATGTAATACATGTTTGTATTTTAAAATATTACGCAAGCTCAAACCTCGAATCTATGGTTGCGGCTTTTAGTTGTAACACTTTTGTTTATGAGTTTGTAACACTTTCGCCAACAGTATCTTCGCCAGATCTTCCCCGATATGAGTGTTGCTTAGTTTCTCTGGCCATGCTTTTTAATCTCAGACATTTTAGGCTGACTACGATCGCGGAACCCAAATCAATGCTCTCAATTATTTTCTTGCTTCTCATGCGAAATTTGGGTTGTTCGTATTCTCAATAACTCAGCATTTACACGACTCGTAACGTTGGCGGACTAGGCGGGCTGTCGTTGCGACCTCGTGCAAGGTTCTTAAATAAGGTGAATTGCCCATCAAACAATAATCTCACCGTACCAGTCGCACCGCCTCGGTGCTTAACTATACTGACCTCTGCTACCCCTCTGTCAACGGACTGCTGGTCGTAGAGTTCGTCCCGGTAAAGGGTAATAACAATATCGCTGTCCTCCTCAATTCGCCCTGAGTCGCGCAAATCTGCAAGTGTGGGGCGTTTGTTCGTTCTTCCTTCTACAGCCCTATTAAGCTGACACAGAAGCGCAATTGGGACGCTGCATTCACGCGCTAGCTGCTTAAGGGCGCGGGTAACTTTACCAATAGAAAAAGCTAGGTTGCTGCTGCTGGTATCGATGCCGTCAATCAAGCCCAGGTAATCAATACCAACCATCCCTAACTGACCATGCTTGGCGATGAGGCGCTTAACTTTGGCGCGGACAGCAGTAACAGTTAAGTATGGGTCGTCATCAATAAAAATGGGTAGTTCAGCCAAACGCCCCACGCTTCTAGAAAGAGACTCCCATTGATTGCCGCTAACTTTGCCTGATTGTAAAAAACTGCTTTCGATGCCAGCATCCTGAGCCAGGAAGCGATCGCCCCACTCCTCCTTGTCCATTTCCATCGAGAAAATTACCGAAGGGTAGCCAGAGTGCGCCATATTCATGGCTACATTGCCCAGGAAGGATGATTTACCGCAACTAGGGCGGGCAGCTATAGTAATGAGTTTGCCGCGTTTAAAGCCGCCGTTGAGTAGGGTATCAAGGTCGTAGAATCCAGTAGGGAAGCCGCGCTTGCTACTATCCTCTGTTGCTTGGCTGCGTTCCTCAATCCTGGAATATGCATCAATCATGATTTCATCCAGTGCTGTGGGTTCGGTTTCGCCGAACGCATCGCCAGTTACATCCATGACCTTTGACTCGGCGCGTTGTAGCACCTCTGGCAGTTCGGCTTGGGTTTCATAGCCCAGATGCACAATTTCATTACCAGCCTTAATTAACTGGCGGCGGCGGTACTTATCCATAACCAAGCCAGCCAAAGCGTCAATATTGACCGCAGAGACAGTTCTATCAACTAAACTTGCCAGCTTATTTCTGCCACCGATACGAGTGAGCAAGTCATTATCAGAAAGCCAATTGGTAACAGCCAGCAGGTCAGTTGGCTTACCCTTGGCAGCCAGCGCAGCCGCGGCTTGGTAAATGTCTTTGTGGGTGCTGATATAGAACGCATCAGCTACTAACTTGTCGCTCACTCGCAAAAAAGCTTCTGGGTCTAACAAAATGCCGCCAAGTATCGCCTCTTCAGCTTCTATATTCTGTGGTGGTAGGCGATCGCCTGTTGCGGAAAAGTCCAATTCTTCAGTCATTGTCAACAATCTCCATTAAGTCCGATGTTTTGCGGAAATATTACGCGACATCTTCCAGCCATTCGGGATGGTTGCCTTGCACCCATTGCAACCAGGCAGCGTTTTGGGCGGTGAAATTGTCCAAAAATACAGCACCGGAAACGCAGGCCGATTTGTACTGGCGGACTAACATCTCATGACGATCGCTTTCCCATACGGTAAAGGACGCAACTTGGGCAGAGACGCGATCGCGTGAGGTGATGAAGTCGTCCCAGGCTAAATCAGCGTCCTGTGGGTACTTGTTGCACCAGTTAGCGGCGTGTCGGGCGGTCTGGATACTAGGCGCGGTTTCTGAAAGCCACTTCATGAATTCGCGGCGTAACTTCGGTTCGGGGCATTGCCAGCTTTGAGAATCATTATCACGCGGCGCGGAACCTTGGCCCTCATAATTGGTTTGTTCGTTAGTTGGAGAGTCTTTCTGGTTGTTAACAAGGAAGCGACTATCTAGGGTTGCTTGGATTTCGGGAGAGGCTTGGCTTTCTTCTTCCAATTTTTTCACCACCGACCGCTCTAAGTCTTTATTGGATTTACTTCTATTGGATTTACTTAGTAGGTCTGGTAGACCTAACCTGTTAGGTCTACCAGACCTAACCCCTAGCTCTGGTAGACCTAACCGTACATCATTTGTATCATTAACATCCTCTATAACTTCTTCATCGCGGATAGGTCTGTCTGAGCTACCCGTACTATCTGGCGTGTTTGGTGGTATAGGGTTAGACCAATTACGACGGGGTGCAACACGGTAAAGGCAGGTTGTACCTGGTCGCTTTTCCTTGATAATCAAGCCGTATTCGGTGTGGTCGAGCGCCTTGGCCATTTCGCCGAGGATGTGCGCGCGGCCTTCCTTCGCTTGATCGAGCGCGGTGCGCATGATCTCTTCGGTGATGCCGGCGATCTTG
>NZ_LAHA01000007.1:10971-186130 GCF_002608075.1 Nostoc linckia z4 | reverse complement strand
ATGGGGCATGGGGAGATGAGGGAGACAAGGAGAATAATTCCCAATTCCTAACTCCTAACTCCTAACTCCTAACTCCTAACTCCCCACTCGCTCAATCCTCTATACCACTACCTTTTCTTTTTCCAAAATCAACTTAGAACGCTTCACTTGCTCAGGAATGGCTACTGGATAATTTCCAGTAAAGCAGGCAGAACAAAAACTATTGGTGTCTTCTCCTGTGGCTACTAGCATTCCCTCCCAGCTGAGATAAGCAAGGCTATCTACTTCCAGTTGCTTGGCAATTTCTTCTACTGATTTGGTGGCAGCAATTAGCTGGTCTTGAGAATCAGTATCGATGCCGTAGAAGCAAGGGTGAGTTACTGGCGGAGAAGAAATTCGCATGTGTACTTCTATTGCACCAGCCTCACGCAAAGTTTTAACCAGTTTGCGACTGGTGGTACCGCGCACAATGGAGTCATCTACAATAATCACTCTTTTGCCCACCAGTACATCTTTAAGTGGGTTGAGTTTCATGCGGATACCTGATTCGCGCATAGTCTGGGTTGGTTGAATAAAGGTTCGCCCGACATAGCGATTTTTAATCAGTCCTTCCATGTACATGACACCAGAAGCTTGAGAAAATCCAATGGCCGCAGGGATACCAGAATCAGGAACTCCAAAGACAATATCGGCATCTACAGCAGATTCCTTTGCTAATTGCCGCCCTAATCGCATCCGATAGCTGTACAAACTTTCGTTATGCATAATGCTATCGGGGCGGGCAAAGTAAATCATCTCAAAGATACACAATTTTCGCTGGGGCTGTTGGCTCCAATGATAGGAAGCTAAACCTTCTTCTGTCATCCAAACTAATTCACCAGGTTCTACATCCCGCAGGTATTCGGCTCCAATAATATCCAAACCACAGGTTTCCGAAGCCAAAACGTAACGCACTGGATTACCAGGCAAAGTGCCAATTACTAGAGGACGAATGCCATTGGGGTCACGCACCCCCATAACCCCATTCGGAGTACCAATAACTAAACTAAAGGCTCCTTCGCAGCGATGAAATGCTTCAATGGCACCTTCTAACCAATCTGCACCTGCGTCGATGGCTTGAGCGATGGCAAAAGCAATCATTTCTGAGTCTGTTGTGGTGATTAAGTTGCATTTGTTATCCAGCAACTCTTGACGCAATTGTACTGTATTGACTAAATTACCATTATGTGCAAGTGCTAATGAACCCAGACGGGTTTCAACGACGGCGGGTTGAGCGTTAACTTTGCGGCTAGAACCTGTAGTTGAATAACGAGTGTGACCAACAGCAAGGCTACCAGGTAACTGTTCTAAGATGGATTCGTTAAATACTTGAGATACCAAGCCCATATCTTTGTGCAGGTGGACTTTCGTACCCTCAAAGGTGGCAATACCAGCTGATTCTTGACCCCGGTGTTGGAGTGCATACAATCCAAAGTAGCTTAGTTTAGCAACGTTTTCTCCTGGCGCGTAAATACCAAAAACACCGCAAGCTTCTTCTGGCTTGTCGGGATGATTTTCATAATTATTGATTGCGTTGTTGGTCTGGTCGGGGTATTCATCCAAAGTGACAGAATGAATAGAAGTCATGCTAGCTTTGCTCCTGGTGGGGGGTCTGTCAATTTTGGATTTTAGATTTACGATTTTGGATTGACCGCACCCCAGAAAGAATACGGGTTGATAATTTGAGATTGCTTTAACCCGCTAAAGACGGATGATACATAAACCTGAGTAAAATACTCCAATCCAAAATCTAAAATCTAAAATCTAAAATTTGGTAGTCGAGTCACTGGGATTATGTCGATAGATAGTCGCAGGATTCTTAATAAATCTTTAACCATCCATTAAAACAGTACCGTAATTGTGTTCGTGAAGGTTAAGAAATTAGAAGTGAAGAGTTATATTTTTTATTCTTAACTCTTGACCTCAGCTCCTAAGTGCTTCAACTGGGAGTAGTGGTGTGGATAGCGAGACGCCTGACGATCGCCTGAGAATAGCGATCGCTGATATGTTCAATATTAACTTTGATTAAGGGTTGGTTGTCAGTGGTTAAAACCCCCAAACCCGCCTCGAAATTAACGACTATGCCGAGTTTTTGCCACTGTTGTCCCAGATGTTCCTGTAAGTATGATTCCCAAATTTCTTGGTGTTCTGGTGTTATGGAAACTAAAATTCGACTACCGCCTTCGGCAAACAACACCTCATCTAGGCGAAATTGAGTTGGTGTTATTTCTAAATTAATTTGGGCACCCAACTTGCCAGAAATGCAACATTCTGCTAAAGCGATCGCTATTCCTCCCTCGGCACAATCGTGAGCAGAACGTACCCAACCATTACGAATTCCATGACGACAAACTTGCTGTACTCCACGTTCCAACTCAAAATCTATTTGTGGGGGTTTTCCGGCAACAGTACCGTGGATGGCGGCTAAATACTCAGATGCTCCCAAACTGAGTGGCGATGTTAAAGGCAATCCTAAAAGATAAATTACATCCCCTACTGTTTGCCAACCTTGACCGCAAATTTTAGTGATATCGGGAATCAAGCCCACCATACCCACAACAGGAGTGGGATAAATTGGTTGGGGAGTGCCCTGGGAATCAAGGGTTTCATTGTACAAAGATACATTTCCACCTGTAACTGGTGTTGCCAATTCCCGGCAACCTTCTGCTAAACCGCGACAAGCTTCTGCTAATTGCCAGTAACCAATTGGTTTTTCTGGAGAGCCAAAATTCAAATTATCTGTTACAGCTAGAGGTTCAGCCCCCACACAACTCAGATTGCGTGCGGCTTCCGCCACCACTGCCTTAGCTCCTTCATAGGGATCGAGATAAACATAACGAGAATTGCAGTCTACAGTAGCTGCAACTGCGCTTTGGGCATTGGGAATTTCCTTGTCCCCTTGTCCCCCTTGTCCCCTTGTCCCCTTGTCCTCTTCCAGTGGACGTAAACGAATAACAGCCGCATCTGCACCACCTGGTAAAATTACGGTATTGTTTTGGACTTGATGGTCGTATTGACGATATACCCAGCTTTTAGAAGCGATGGTTGGTGTATCAAGCAAACTTAAGAGAATATCATTCCAGCTTTGCAAGCGTCCTTGGAGTTCGATGCCAGCAATTGTACAACTAGGCAAAGAATCAGCAGTCCATTCCCAAGCTTTACGGACATATTCTGGTGGTTCTGCCAGCAAATCTCGTTGGTAAAGCGGCGTATTTTCTGCCAAAGCTTCAGCGGGAATTTCTGCTGCTACTTTACCTTGATAGAGAATTCGTACAATGGGTTGGGCAATCACTGTACCAGCAACCACAGCATGGAGTCCCCAACGGTGAAAAATGTCTATTAACTCCTGCTCCCTGCCTTTGTGGGCAACAAACAGCATTCGTTCTTGAGATTCTGAGAGCAAGTATTCATAGGGAACCATCCCTAGCTCCCGCACGGGAATTTTATCTAAATCTAGTTCAATTCCCACACCACCTTTTGCCGCCATCTCTGAAGTAGAACAGGTGATTCCTGCTGCTCCCATATCCTGGGCGGCGACAACCGCACCTGTTTTAAAAGCTTCCAGACAAGCTTCAATTAAGGATTTTTCCAGAAACGGGTCGCCCACTTGCACAGCAGGGCGGTCATCCATTGACTGTTCAGTCAACTCTGCGCTGGCAAAACTCGCGCCTCCCATACCATCGCGCCCGGTGGTGGAACCAACATATAACACAGGGTTTCCCAAACCAGATGCTCCAGATTTGACAATTTCTGGGGTTTCCATTAACCCCAACGCCATTACATTCACCAAGGGATTACCGGAGTAAGCAGCATCAAAGTAAACTTCACCACCAACCGTGGGGACTCCCACACAATTACCGTAATGGGAAATTCCTGAAACCACGCCAGAAAATAACCTTTGGGTTTTGGCATCTTCTAGGGAACCAAAACGCAGCGAGTTTAAGATGGCTATGGGACGCGCACCCATCGTAAAGATATCCCTGAGAATACCTCCTACTCCTGTTGCAGCTCCTTGAAAAGGTTCAACAGCTGAGGGGTGGTTGTGGGACTCAATCTTAAAGGCTAGTTGCAGTCCGTCACCTAAATCTACAACACCAGCATTTTCACCAGGCCCCACAAGGATGCGGTGACCTTCGGTAGGGAACTGTTTGAGTAAAGGTCGAGAATTTTTATAACAGCAATGCTCTGACCACATTACCCCAAACATTCCCAGTTCGGCTTTGTTGGGATGACGCCCTAAACGACGGACAATTTCTGCGTATTCTTCTGGCTTTATACCTTCAGCAGCGATTTCTTCAGGGGAAAAGGGAGCAGGAGATGTGGCAGTCATGGAAATAATGCACCAATTGTACAGAGCATTATTCTATCGATTTACTTGCCCTGTAGGTGTACTTCTAAAATGGTTCATAGCTAGATACTAAAGATTAACTGAATACAGAAATTTATTTAACAAAGATTTGTAATAAGTTAAACACATTGTAATAAATACTGAAATATTAGTAATTATACTGTTAGTTATAAAGCCATAAAATTTTATTTTTCTGTAACTTGCGTAGGTGATTTCTATAATCTGGAAATGGTATCAGCCTGTAAGACGTAGCCATTAGACCTCTTGCAAAAGTAACTTTTGCTCATAGGGGAAAAGGGACTCATGTTAAAGGGAAAAGGGTTTTTATTTGCCCTTTCCCCTTTACCCCTTACCCTTTACCCCACTTTTGCAAGAAGTCTATTAATTGAAGGTAGAGAAAATTTATAGGACGCGATGCCTGCCGCAGGCTACACCTACGCACCTGCGAATACGGGTTTAATGCTTTGGAATTTCATTGTGCTTAATTGACTTTAATAGCACAAGACTCAATCACCGAATGGCTTTTGGAGAAACAATTTTGGAAATTTTTTGAAAGACTGCTCATCTAAATGAGCAAAGTGGCCTTACTAACCTAATTGAGAGGATTTTACTTATGTCTAGACTTACCTTTCCACCCAATTTCATCGGCACTGCTGGTTGCGATAGTTTGATCGGAGAACAGTTAAATGTATCTGTGGCCATAGGTATCGATATTTTAACTGGAGGCTTAATTTCTACAGACTCAGGAAACGACACCATTAAGGGTACGGGTACTGGTAGGATTGGCGGCTCTACTAACAGCGGTACTGGAACTGGCATTGCCAACCGTGGTCGTCTGAATGCAGGGAATGGAAAAGATACGATCGCTGGTATCGGCACTGGCGGTAATGGCAGGAATGTTGACAGCGGTAACGGCGGGAACGGTGGAACTGGGACAGGCATCGCTAACAGCGGTAGTTTGAATGCAGGGGAGGGAAATGACGCGATCGCAGGCACTGGTACTGGCGGTAACGGTGGCAGTAGCAAAGTTGACATTCCTGGGAGTGGTGGAGTTGGCACAGGTATTGTTAACAGTGGCACTCTGAATGCAGGGAAGGGAAACGACACGATCGCCGGCACTGGCACTGGCGGCAATGGCGGCGACGCCACCGGGGGCATCGGCAACAAAGGCGGTAGTGGCATCGGCATCAGCAACAGTGGTACTCTGAATGCAGCAGATGGAGAAGATACTATCATCGGCACTGGTACTGGCGGCAACGCCAGCGGCGGCTTTGGCGACGGCGATGACGGCGGTACAGGAATCGGCATTGCTAACAGTGGTACTCTCAATACAGGGGATGGAAAAGACACAATTAATGGCACAGGGATTGGTGGCGACGCCAGCGGGGGCAGGGGCAACGTTGGCGAGGGCGGTACGGGCACAGGCATCAGTAACAGTGGCAGTCTGAATGCAGGGGACGGAAAAGATACAATTAACGGCACTGGTACTGGTGGCCAAGGCGGAAACGGTAACGACGGAGGCGGCGACGGCGGCACTGGCACAGGCATCAGTAACAGTGGCAGTCTGAATGCAGGGGACGGAAAAGATAAAATTAACGGCATCGGTACTGGCGGCAACGGCGGCTTTAGTAGCATCGGCATCGCGGGCCGCGGCGGTAATGGATTCGGTATTAGCAACGATGGTAGTTTGAATGTAGGGGACGGAGAAGACATTATCATCGGCATAGGTACTGGTGGCAGCGGCGACGATGGCTTGATCGGCGGTAATGGCGGTAGTGGCACAGGCATTGCCAACAGTGACAGTCTCAATGCAGGGAATGGAAAAGACACTATCTCAGGTACTGGTATAGGTGGTAGTGGTGGTAGGGGCGCCGGGTTAGGCTCTGGCGGTGCTGGCATCGGCATCGCTAATACTAGCACTCTGAATGGAGGGAACGGAGAAGATACTATCATCGGTAACGGTACTGGAGGCAACGCTGGCATCGACACTGACAACGGTTTTTTCTTGAGCAACGGCGGTAGTGGGACAGGCATTAGCAACAGTGCCCAACTGAATACCGGAGACGGAGAAGACACAATCATTGGCACTGGTAGTGGCGGCAACGGTGGCATCGGTGTTGAGACTGTGGGCAACCCTGGTACTGGAATCGGCATCGAGAACACTAAAGACGGCACCATCACTACAGGATCGGGCAAAGACACAATTACTGGTTATGGCAACAGTTCTGGAAACAACTCCATAGCTTATGGCATCTTCAACGATGGAACCATCAATACTGGCAATGATTCTGACGTTCTTACCGGACAGGCTACAGCAACCATCGGTGGTACTGCCTACGGAATTTATGGACAGGGAACCATTAAAACTGGTTATGGCAATGACAAAGTTGTCGCTACCAGTATCCTAGATGGAGTTCAACAGAAAGTGACTATCGGCGGCGGTATCAAGATTGCTCTGGGCGCTGGGGATGACTACTTTAAAGGCTTCGGTGCTGCAACTGTTGATGGTGGAGATGGTTTTGACACCCTCGATTTGACAGCTTTTAATCGCTCTCAACTGCTCGTATCTGGTGTTGTTGCTGGCAATACCCTTAAAACTGCCAACATCAGTTTCAATAACAATGGAAACCTCATTAGCTTGTCTACGACTGGTTTTGAGAGTTTTATCTTTGCAGATAGCTCTTTCTCTTACAACACTTTGACAAATGGGGCATGAGTTTGTGAATTCGTCTATCTGATGTTTTACTCCCTAGTTAGGGTGATTGGCGTTATTTGCTTTGAAACTGAAAAAATATCTACCAGCGTATATACTCTTAGCTCGAAACTTGTATAGATTGACTATAAATCAGTGATTTCTTGGGTATATGCAGTTTTGCTGTAACAATCAAGTGACGACAATCACACTTATAGATGATTAGGATCGTCTCATTCCCATTGCGAGCTAGGCATAATTAAAGACAACTGAACTCTAGCCGAGTCATTAATAGGGAACACACTAATCACCGACAGCCTTCATCAAAGACTGTCGGTTTTTTGTCATTTTAGTAATTGGGCATTGGGCATTGGGCATTGGGCATCCCTTCTCTGCGAGACGCTACGCGAACGGCTTCGCTCAGGGCAAGTGGGCATTGGGCAGAGGGGAAGATTTTGTCCCCAGCTCCCCATCTCCCCATCTCCCCATACCCCATACCCCATGCCCATAAAATTTCCCCACAACCGGTTAGTAACTTGACAGAGATTTAGCCACAGCTACTACCAAATGTGGGGAAGTTAGGATGGGATTGGTAATCTTATGCCTATGGAGTGTTAAAATTCTGTATCCACTCTCATACAGCAAAAGTCTCTCCCAAAATCAGCACACACTTTGGATTAAGACATCGCTTGAATGATGTAATCAAAGTATGGTGCAGCTTCAGCAGCGTCTTCTGCACTCAGTAACCCAAGGGCAGCTGTTTTCAGGGAATTGATAGCTTCTACCATTCCAGGGACAGGAACGCCCAATGAGTTGTACATTTCGCGCACACCAATCAAACCAATTTTTTCAATTGGCTCTTTGTCGCCAGCAAGTACACCATAAGTAATTAGGCGTAAGTACCAGCCAAAATCACGGATACATAGAGAACGTTGGCGTTCACCGTAAGCATTACCACCGGGAGAGATAAAATCAGGGCGCTTTTGCCAAAGTTGTTTGGTTGCTTCCTGGACTATCTTTTTTTCATTTTCAGCTAACGTAGCAGCAATGCGCGTCCGTTGTACACCGGTTTCCAAAAAGTCTTTGATATTTTTAAGTTCGCCACTGCTGGGATAACGCAGTTCGTCGTCGGCTTTGAGAATAACTTGGCTAATTACAGTCATGATGATTGAAATCACCTTAAATATTATCTGCTAGTTTAGCGAGTCTGAGGTACACAAGTGAAGGGGGAGTGGGGAATGGGGAATGGGGCGTGGGGCATTGCGAGTGGGGAGATGGGGGGCAGGGGAAAAGGTTAAAGGTTAAAGGGAAAAGGAATAAATTTAATCTTTCCCTCTTACCCCTTTCCCCATGCCCTGTTTGACCAATGACTAATGACCAATAACTAATGACTAAAATGATTTGGCAACAAGGTGAATTAATTGAAGTAACCATCGCCGATCTGAGTGATAGTGGTGATGGTGTGGGACGTGCTGATGAACGTGTAGTGTTTGTTGCTGATACTGTACCAGGCGATCGCGCTCTTGTGCGTTTAGCACATGTTAAACCCAAATATGCCCACGCTAAGCTACAAAAGCTATTGCAACCATCTCCTCATCGCATCCGGCCTGCTTGTATTGTGGCTGACAAGTGTGGTGGTTGCCAGTGGCAGCACATTAACTATGATTACCAGCTTGTAGCTAAGCAAAATCAAGTTATCCAAGCAATGGAGCGCATAGGCGGTTTTACCCAACCGCCAGTAGATCGAGTACTAGCTGCTGGTTCTGCTTTGGGCTACCGCAATAAATCTACTTATCCTCTGGGGAAATCGGTAACCGGACAAGTACAAGCTGGTTACTACCAAAAAGGTAGTCACCAATTAATCAACTTAAATCAATGTCCAGTGCAAGACTCGCGTTTAAATCCCATGCTTGCTGAAGTCAAGCAGGATATTCAACGGCGGGGTTGGCAAATTTACGACGAACAGCGCCACCTTGGGCAAATTCGCCATTTGAGTTTACGCATCGGCCGCCATACTGGCGAAATGTTGCTGACTTTGGTGGTGAAGGACTGGAATTTACCAGAAATTGCCACCCAAGCCCAGGAATGGTTAAAGCGTTATCCCCAGCTAATGGGAGTATGCCTGAATCGCAATGGCGATCGCACAAATGCTATCTTTGGATTAGAAACCCGTTGCATCGCTGGAGTACCCCACCTGTGCGAACAATTTGCTGGACTGGAATTTCAAGTGCGCCCAGATACATTTTTCCAAGTTTACACAGAAACGGCAGAGGCACTATTGCAGGTAATTCAGTCACAACTCAACCTTCAAGGACACGAATTGCTAGTTGATGCCTACTGTGGTATTGGTACTTTAACTTTACCCCTGGCCAAACAAGTACGCCAAGCTATAGGTTTAGAAGTGCAAGCAGCAGCCGTGGAACAAGCTATTTTCAATGCCCAGCGTAATGAAATTGATAATGTCACATTTCAAGTGGGGGCAGTTGAGAAATTGCTGCCAAAAATGGGCACAATACCAGAGGTCGTAATTCTCGATCCACCACGTAAAGGTTGCGATGGCGCTGTCATCGAAACTTTACGGCAATTGAAACCATCTCAGATTGTTTACGTCAGCTGTAAAGTAGCCACTCTCGCCCGCGACCTGAAATTACTCTGTGAAGATGGGCAATATAAAATCACACGGGTACAACCTGCTGATTTTTTTCCCCAAACTGCTCATGTGGAAGCTGCTGCCTTTCTTGTGTTATGACATTTGGGTAAGGATGCTGATTCCTTTAAAAAAATTGAAATTTCAAATTTGTAGTCTACTGCATACTAACAATGCTAAAATCGAATTAACCTAAAAATAGAAATTCATTTTGTTTAAAGAAATTAAAGTTGCATTGACTCCTAAAAGTATGAATGGGATTGTGTAAATTAAAAATCGGCGATTAATTAGAGTATGCCAATACTCAATGAAACTGATAGCAATTTTCTAAGTTGCTCATTCCTAGATTTAATTTATTGCAGCCGTTATATATTCCAGCAATCTCAAATCATTCATAGAATCAATGCTCCCTAGCATTTTCAAAATTTAGTTTTAAAGACGCAAGTTTGAAGGCAGCATGACCACCTCAATTATTATCAGGGTGCCTGTGACACCAAACTGATGTCTAGCTAACTGAAAGCTATGGGGTTTCTCTTGTGATTACTATTTCGCTCCGTCCAGTTGGACGTTATTGGGGCACTATTAGTTTTGCCTCAACCCTCTATCTTTGTCCCATATTAGACTTATTGTTGGCAGAAATTCCAGCAAAATTACAGTCAGAATTACGTTTAGGACTTCAAGAAGCCCTAGTAAATGCAGCTAAACATGGCAATAATCTCGATCCTAGTAAAAGGGTTGTAGTACGTTTTTCATTAATAGATAATCAATATTGGTGGATAATTTCAGACCAGGGTAGTGGGTTTAACCCCTCACCCATTACTGATGAAGAACCAACAGACTATCTGCCACCAGATGAAGCAGAAAGTGGTCGGGGTCTATGTCTTTTACATCAAATTTTCGATCAGGTAGAGTGGAATCGCAAAGGTACAGAATTGAGGCTTTGTAAACAAATGGAAAATCGTCGGGGACTATCTCTGCGACGGTAATTGTAGTTAGGAGTTAGGAGTGATGAGTTAAAAGTCTAAAACTATTAACTCCCAACTCTTAACTCCTAACTTTTTCCATGAGTTGGACAGGGAGGAGCAGAAATAGACCTATCTAGCCAACCAATAGCTTGTTCTAATCTGGCTTGGGCTTCTTGTGGTTGATTGTTTAAAAGGTAAACAAGAGCTGCTGCTAGTTGTTCGCTAGCGCGGGAATTGCGATTAGACTTGAGGCGATGCCAATCTTCAGGAGAGATGCTGAGTCTTTGCATCAGGGCTTGGGCTAGTTCTAAAGTACTAAATTCACTAAGTTGACTGGTTTTCGGCAGTTGTGCAGATTGAGACATGATTTAAAATCCTTTGTCAATAGTTAATTGTCATTGGGTATTGGGCATGGGGCATTGGGCATGAGGCATTGGACATTGCGGTCATTTTGTCTCCAAATGTGGAGCAACTGCTGTAATTAGGCATTGAACAAAAGACTAAAGACTAATGACTAATGACCAATGACAAATGACTAATGACAAATGACCAATCACAAATGACAATTGACTTTTAATCTTAGTTTACTACTTGTAAATGAAGCCGTCTCAACAATCACAACCGCCAGGGGAAAATCCGGAACCAGATTTAGAGCAACAAATTGAGGAAGTAGAGCGATCGCTCTTGTCCTTGAGAGAACGTTACAATCAAGTACAGCGAGATGGTCAGCAAAAGGCTCAATTCCAGCAGCGTCAGGAGCAATTAAAGCGCCATAAATCCCAGACACCAGAAATTAAAGCAGAATTACGGCAAATCAAACAGCAGTTAGAAATCCTAGAACTCAACTTAGAAAGTCAGTTATTTTCTTGGCGTAGTCTGAAAAAACCTTTCTGGCAGGCCGTCCGCTTTGGTGGAATGGGCGTTATCATAGGCTGGATATTAAAGTCTTATGCTGGATAATCGCAATTTAGAATTGGATTAATCAGGTAACATTCTTTAATATGTTTAGTCCCTACGTAGACGAAATATAAGTTGCATAATATGGTAAATCGACGGATTGCAGAAATATTGCGAAGTGGTCAACCTGATGAGTCTCTTCTAGTTCAAGGCTGGGTGAGGACAAAACGCGAATCCAAAGGATTTGCTTTTATCGAAGTTAATGACGGCTCATCGCTAGCTAATTTGCAAGTCGTCATTAATCAGGATTTGCCAGATTATGAAGCTACCTTGAAAAAACTGAACACAGGTGCTGCTGTTGAGGTTGCTGGGGTGTTGGTGGCTTCCTTGGGTAAAGGACAGCGAATTGAATTAAAAACAGAATCTGTAAAAGTATACGGAGAAGCCGATCCCGATACATATCCTCTGCAAAAGAAACGTCATTCCTTTGAGTTTCTCCGAACCATTGGACATTTGCGATCGCGTACTAATTCTTTTGGTGCAGTTTTCCGGGTGAGAAATGCTTGTTCGGCCGCAATTCACCAATTCTTTCAAGAAAGAGGTTTTTTATGGGTACATACACCCATCATTACTGCTAGCGATTGTGAAGGTGCGGGCGAACTTTTTAGCGTTACGAGTTTGGATTTAAAAAATATTCCCCGCACTGATAATCAAGCAGTAG
Source organism: Nostoc linckia z4 (assembly GCF_002608075.1). Lineage (GTDB taxonomy): Bacteria > Cyanobacteriota > Cyanobacteriia > Cyanobacteriales > Nostocaceae > Nostoc > Nostoc linckia. Next base: position 173,842 of record NZ_LAHA01000007.1, on the reverse strand, counting down.
ATTACAGTCAAGATTTTTTTGCTAAACCGACATATCTAACAGTTAGCGGCCAATTAGAAGCAGAAATTATGGCCATGGCGTTTAGCAATGTCTATACATTTGGCCCTACTTTCCGTGCAGAAAATTCCAATACTTCGCGTCACTTAGCAGAATTTTGGATGGTGGAACCAGAAATGGCTTTTTGTGACTTAGAAGGCGATATGGATTTAGCTGAGGCGTTTCTCAAACACATTTTTAAATATGTGTTGGAAACTTGCCCAGAAGATATGGAATTTTTCAATCAGCGCATTGATAATTCTGTGTTGGCAACAGCTGATAATATTATTGATAATCAATTTGAGCGCTTAACTTATACAGAGGCGATCGCACTTTTAGAAAAAGCCGATGTCAAATTTGAATATCCCGTCAGCTGGGGCTTAGATTTACAATCAGAACACGAACGTTACCTGGCTGAACAATTGTTTAAAAAACCAGTAATTGTTACAGATTATCCAGCGAAAATCAAAGCTTTTTATATGCGCTTGAACGACGACGAAAAAACCGTCCGTGCAATGGATATTCTTGCACCCAAAATTGGCGAAATTATTGGTGGTTCTCAACGGGAAGAACGCTTAGAAGTTCTAGAACGTCGCGTAGTAGCGCAAGGAATGAAGCCAGAAGATTTATGGTGGTATTTAGATTTGCGTCGTTATGGGACTGTTCCTCACGCTGGTTTTGGTTTGGGTTTTGAACGACTTGTGCAATTCATTACCGGAATGGCAAATATTCGTGATGTAATCCCCTTCCCGCGTACACCGCAAAGTGCCGAGTTTTAGTTTGAGTTGAAAACTAAGCGATTAGAAATCAAGTCTACACAAACTAAGTCCGTCTGATAGATTAATAAAAACTTTGAAACCCGCATTCGCGGGTTTTATTTGTATAGAGGGGTATTTTATCAAGCGAATCCCAAAAATAACATATAGTTAATAAAAATGCATATATTTGATAACTCATGTTATTGTTAATTCTCAGTATTAATAATGAGCGATACGCCATAGAAAGCCGACAAGTTGTAGAAGTTATACCCCTTGTCATTCTTAAAAGCTTGCCCCACAAACCTGAATATATCGCAGGTGTTTTTAACTATCGGGGACGTATTGTACCAGTCATAGACTTATCTGAGTTAATGGCTGGGAAACCCAGTTGCGAAAACTTCAGTACTCGGATTGTATTAGTCAAATACTGGGTAAAAAATTCTACGGAAGTCGGGGAACCTTATATTTTAGGCCTAATGGCAGAACAGATTGTAGAAACATTACAAAAATCGGAGTCGGAATTTGTTGATTCCAATATTCAGATCGATGCAGCACCATATTTGGGCAAGATGATTGTAGACACTCAAGGGATGATTCAATGTCTTCGCATTGAGAATTTGTTGTCAGAAACACAGCAAGTGAATCTCTTGGCAGAAAGTGGCCGCAATGCTGAATTTTAGATTGCCCTGAAGAGTCAATAAATGGCACAATCTGTGATTGAAGCTTTACTAAAAAGCAAGATTGGTTTGGATGCAAATTCCATTGGTGCTGATGCGATCGCTAGTGCTATTTCTCAACGGATGCTAGATTGCGGTATTGGAGATATTGCTAGCTATCTGGGAAAATTGCAAGCATCTAGCCAGGAATGGGAAGCATTGATTGATAGTGTAATTGTTCCAGAAACTTGGTTTTTTCGAGAACCAGAATCTTTTACCTTTCTGAAACATTACGTATTATGTGAGTGGTTGCCAAAAAATCCCCAAGGTGTATTGCGGGTTTTGAGTCTACCGTGTTCTACGGGTGAAGAACCATATTCCATTGCGATCGCTTTATTGGAAGTAGGATTAAATCCTACAAATATTCACATCGATGCTGTTGATATTAGCAAAAAATGTCTGCTAAAAGCCCAACGAGCAATCTATCATCAATACTCATTTCGAGGCAATACCCAATTATTTCAACACCGCTATTTTCAATTAACTGAAGCAGGATATCACCTATGCGAACAAGTCAGGCAAATGGTGAATTTTATCCAAGGTAATTTACTAGATAATAATTTATTAGCGGATACGCTGCCTTATGATGTTGTTTTTTGCCGTAATTTATTAATTTACTTCGATCGCCCCAACAAAACCCGCACTATTAAATTTCTGGAAAAGTTACTTACCCCAGAGGGTTTGTTATTTGTTGGTCATGCAGAAACCGGTTTGTTGCTGAATTCATATTTCGTTTCTGTGCGTCAGCCTTTAGCATTTGCTTATCACAAACCACTCGCCTCTCACCCTGTTAAACATGCTGATATTTGCCTAGATAATCCTGTTAAAAATCATCTTTTTGAGCGCAAATTACCCCTAAAAAATATAATTCTTCCACAACACACAAAATCTCATATTTCAGCGCAAACTACCAAAATAAATACTAAAATTTCAACTCAAAATCTTTCAGATAATTTATTAGAAACAGCGAAAATCCTAGCCGATAGGGGTTGCTTAGACGAAGCCATTAAACTGTGCAATTCTTATCTCAGGCAAAACCGCGCCAGTATCGAAGCCTATGTCCTTCTTGGTCAGATGCAACAAGCAATGGCACAAAATGAACAGGCAGCACAATCTTTTCAAAAGGCAATTTACTTGCAACCTACTCACGAAGAGGCACTTACTCATCTAGCATTACTTAGAGAACATCAAGGAAATATTGCTAGCGCCAATCTTCTGTGGCAACGAATTCATCGACTAAAAAACAAGTGAACATTAAAAATTAAGAGTTAGGGAGTTCTAAGTAAAAAATATTTCATAGAAGATAGTTGACTGTTGACTGCTGACTGTTGACTGTCAACGACCGGAATTGGAATCATTTATTTTTTGGAGTTTCCTTAAAAAATGTTTAATTTTTAATTCTCAATTCTTTTTGGTGGGTTCAGGTCTCCACTGATTTTAAATACACCGTTCCTCTTGAAAGTCAATAGCTATCAGTGAATATTTTGACCACTCAAATAAGATTGCTATGGATTTGGTAAGGGCCTCAAACTTTTTATTCTCTGCTTAAAGATAAAACAGATGATGGCTGCTTAATAATTTGTTGCAAAATTAGCGATTTGAATCGTTATTCTCCTTTGGTATTTGGGAATTGTAGAAGTTGAAGCAATTTGGTGAAAAACAGTTTTAATAAATATGCAACAAGGAATAAGAATTAATCAGTTTGTAATGGGTGGATTTGGAGTGATTTTATTATTAACAGGTATTGCCAGCTTGATCTCTAAATCAACAACTGATTCTCTCATCGATTCTGTTAGTTTATTAAACCATAGTTATTCTGTTAAGTTTTACTTAAAAGAAATAGAAAAAAATTTGGTTGATGCTGAAACGGGACAAAGAGGATTTTTGATTACAAATAATTCAAATTATCTACAGCCATATAATAATGCTATTGATAAAGTAGAAAACAATATCAAAGAATTAAAGAATAAACTTTTTAATAACGAACAACAAGTTAAAAAATTAGATGTTGTTGAAATTTATGTTCGAGATAAATTTCAAGAATTAGCAGATACAATCAAACTCAAACAATCTGGAAAACAGCAAGAATTACTAGTTCTGATTAATTCCGATCGAGGCAAAAAAATCATGGATCAAATCAGAGAACAGCTAGACGCAATGCTGCAAATAGAAGAACAAATTTTAGAAGAAAGACAAAAGCAGGCAAGCCAGGTTCAGGCATTTGCAAACTTTATAAGTATAGCCAATTTTTTGTGTATCTTGATTGTAGCAATCATTATTTCACTAATTATTATCCGTATCCTCAGTGCTTCCTTAAATCGCTCCTTACAGTCGGCTTTTGGTATAGCAGAACGAGTTTCTGCTGGTGATTTAACAACCGAAATCGAAGTGACTTCCAATGATGAAATTGGCAAGTTAATGGACTCTCTGAAAAACATGGTCGGTAACCTGAATACTCTCATCCGTCAGGTGCAAAACTCAGGCATTTTGGTTAGCAAATCAGCTACTCAAATTGCTGCCTCCGGGAAGCAATTAGAAGGGACAATTTCCGAACAAGTAGCTTCTACAAATCAAGTAACTGCTACTGCCAAAGAAATTGCTGCTACCTCCAAAGGACTGGTAAACACTATGGAACAAGTCGCGGCTATGTCACAAATAACGACCACAGCTGCTAGCAGCAGTCAAAAAGATTTACTTCGCATGGAAGTTACCATGCGACAGTTGTCAGAAGCGACCAATGCTATTGCTGGGCGATTGGGAATAATCAGCGAGAAAGCTAACAACATTAACAATATTGTGATTACTATTACCAAAGTCGCAGACCAGACAAATTTACTGTCGTTAAATGCTGCCATTGAAGCTGAGAAAGCGGGAGAATACGGCTTGGGTTTTGCCGTGGTTGCTAGAGAAATTCGCCGATTGGCAGATCAAACCGCAGTAGCTACCCTCGACATTGAACAGATGGTTAAACACATGCAATCGTCAGTGTCTACAGGTGTGATGGAAATGGATAAGTTTGCCGCAGAAGTAGCACGGAGTGTGGAAGATGTGGTCAGTATCAGCTTGCGAATTGGGCAAATTATCCAGCAAGTCCAAGATGTGACACCACATTTTGAGTCTGTAAGCCAGGGTATGGAAACTCAGTCCTTGGGAGCGCAACAAATTAGCGATGCAATGGTGCAGTTGAGCAGCACCTCAGTGCAAACAGCAGATGCTCTGCGAGAAATCAATTATGCGATCGCTCAACTCAATCAAGTCGCCCAAGGATTGCGTCAAGAAATTTCTCGTTTTCAGGTGAAAACAGAACATTCTAGCTCTGTTTAAGTAGACGATAAATTTTCCTACCCATCTACTTAATAAATCCAACTAAAAATTGAGGGAAGATAAAATGCTTAGCCATTGGAAAATCAAAGACTTGACTTTACTTGGTTTTTCCATCCCAACAGTTTTAATGATTGGTTTTAGTGTCATGGTCTATACAACTTCCAATCAAATATCACAAACATTTAGACAAGTAGGTATTTCGCAAACTGCTCTAGCTGGCAAAAGTCGGATGTATATTAATCTGATCAATATGGATCGCAGAATTCGCAGATATGTCGTTGACCCTCAAAGCAATAAAGATGCTTTAGATTTATACGAAAAAGATCGGCGTGACTTTCAAGATTCATTCGAGTTAGTAGAGAAGACTATAGAGAATCTCAAACAAAAAGAAAGATTAAAAAATATGTACCAAATTTATCTTACTTACAATAGATTGAAAGATATTTTTCTTAATAATCCAATAGCTGCAATAGATAAAAACAATACCGTTATAGTAACATTTTTCCAAGATTCTAGACTCAATATTGAGGAATTTGAACGAATAGGTAATGAATTTGAGCTTAATGAAAATCAATTTTTAGAACAAAGTATAACATCAACTAAATCTGCTTCGTTTTTTCTCAGTTCATTAACTTTAATTGCATCAATAATATCATTATTAATTGCGTTTGCCGCTACTTTTTTCATTGCCAAAGTTTTAAGTAAAAAAATTGCTAAAGCTGTGGAAGTGGCAGACAAGATTTCTGTTGGTGATTTGACACAAACAGTTGTTGAAGGTGCTACTAATACTAAAGATGAGGTTGGACAACTTCTCAAAGCTTTCCAAAATATGATCCAGAGCTTAAATAAACTTATCCGTCAAGTACAGCAGTCTGGCATACAAGTGACTTCTTCAGCAACTCAAATAGCAGCATCAGGTAAGCAATTGGAAGCGACAATTACCGAACAATTAGCTTCTACCAACGAAGTTACAGCCGCCGCCAAGGAAATTTTTGCGACTTCCAAAGAATTGGTGAAAACGATGGAAGAAGTCGCAGGAATGTCACAAGCCACTACCACAGCCGCTAGTGATAGCCAAAAAGATTTATTGCGAATGGAAACTACCATGCGCCAATTAGCAGAAGCCACCAATTCCATAGCTGCTAGGCTTGGGGTAATTAGTGAAAAAGCTAACAACATTAACAATATCGTTGTCACAATTACTAAAGTGGCAGACCAAACAAATTTGCTGTCTTTAAATGCTGCAATTGAAGCAGAAAAAGCTGGAGAATACGGTTTGGGTTTTGCTGTAGTGGCTAGAGAAATTCGCCGACTAGCGGATCAAACTGCCGTTGCTACCTTAGATATTGAACAAATGGTTAAACAAATGCAATCTTCCGTATCTACTGGCGTAATGGAAATGGACAAGTTTGCTGCGGAAGTGGGGCGGAGTGTAGAAGATGTTGCCAATATCAGTACTCAGGTGGGACAAATTATCGAGCAAGTACAATATTTAGCACCCCGTTTTGAAGCAGTAAATCAAGGTACAGAAACACAGTCCCAAGGAGCGCAACAAATTAGCGATGCAATGGTGCAGTTGAGCAGCACTTCATTGCAAACAGCTGATTCTTTGCGAGAGATCAATAGTGCGATCGCTCAACTCAATCAAGTCGCCCAAGGATTGCGTCAAGAAATTTCTCGCTTCCAGGTAAAAGTATAATATTCCAAATTTATATAAAACTGATATTTGATTTTTGTGAAGCTACGTACACTTTTATTCCTTTTTAGCTGTTAAGAGTCTCTAGGAATAGTTATCCGAATCAAACCGGATTCTTATAAGTAGAACAACTTGAAAAAAACAAAGCATATTAAGTAATGTAAAAATCATAAAATTCATTTCGTAGTAAGGACTTTAGTCCTTTTTTGAGAACTAAAGTTCTCACAACAAACCTTTAATTATTTACCATGTTCTACTTAGTTGCTTACTTAATAATTTATTTCTGTCTGGGAAATACAGACTGTTCATCTTGTTTGGGATTTGGGAATTTTAATAATTGAAGGTGTTTTACGGTAGCAGAGGAATAGTACCATATCCAATGTTCAAGAATATAAGTTTACAAACACGGTTGATCGGTTCATTTTTATTCATAGGATTGCTTGTATTCACAATGGCCTTGCTGGGATGGTTCGTTACTAACGAGTTAAATCAGTCAATTAACGCCCTAACCATGAATAATATACCCAGCTTGTCGGGGGTATGGAAGATTAAAGAAGGTCAAACACAAATTCAATCGGCAGAAAGATTATTATTGAATCCTGAAATTACGGGTAGTGAAAGAGAGAGTGTCATCACTCAAATTGAGAGCGGTTGGAAACAGATTAATGATGGCATCCAACAGTACGAAGCAACGCCATTTAGCGAAGAAGAAACAAAAGACTATGAACTCTTGAAAGAGCAATTAGAAGCTTGGAAAAAATCCCATGAAAAATTATTAGATATTGAGCAACAGTTAAATCAAATCGGAATTAAAAATCCTTGGAAAAAACAGCTAGAATTAATCAACCAACAACAAGATGCGGCTAATTATCCTACTGTACAAACTGCATTTAATTTACGCAATCAGCTTGTCTATGAAGTAAAAAATACTGAAGAACCATTATTTAAAATAACTACCGACCAAGCAGACAAACTTTTGAAGCTCCATGAATCTTACGTCTCAGATACACAAAAAGAAGTCGAGCAAAATGTGGCTCGCAGCATTTTCTGGATTTCTATAGGAATTGCCATTGGCCCCATAACGGCCATTGTTATTGGGTTTGTCATTGCTCGACAAATTGCATCTCAGATTTTTGATGTTATTAGAGTTGCAGAGCAAATTTCTTTGGGTAACTTAACAACTCAAATTGCAGCTAACTCCAACAGCAAAGATGAAATGAATACACTCTTAACTGCTTTCCAAACCATGACGAAGAATCTTAACACTCTAATTCGTCAGGTACAGCATTCGGGCATCCAAGTGACTACCTCAGCTACTCAAATAGCGGCTTCGGGTAAACAATTAGAAGCTACCCTCATCGAGCAAGTAGCATCTACTAATGAAGTGACAGCCGCCACCAAAGAAATTTCTGCTACCTCCAGGGAACTAGTAAGTGCAATGGAACAAGTTGCCAATATTTCACATATCACGACAACAGCAGCCAATGATAGCCAAAAAGATTTATTGCGAATGGAAACCACCATGCGGCAGTTGTCAGAAGCCACTAATGACATCGCTGCTCGATTGGGAGTGATTAGCGAAAAGGCAAACAACATTAATAATATTGTCGTCACAATTACTAAAGTGGCAGACCAAACAAATTTGCTGTCATTAAATGCGGCAATTGAAGCCGAAAAAGCCGGAGAGTATGGCTTGGGCTTTGCTGTAGTTGCTAGAGAAATTCGCCGATTAGCAGATCAAACCGCTGTTGCAACTCTCGACATCGAGCAGATGGTTAAGCAGATGCAATCCTCAGTGTCCACAGGTGTGATGGAAATGGACAAATTCGCCACAGAAGTAGAGCTGACTATAAAAGATGTTGCCATTATTAGCAGACAAGTCGGGCAAATTATTCAACAAGTGCAAGACCTAAATCCGCGATTTGAGTTTGTTAACCAGGGTATGGAAACCCAATCTGTGGGAGCGCAACAAATTAGTGATGCGATGGTGCAATTGAGCAACACCTCCGTACAAAGTACCGATTCCTTGCGGGAAATTAATCACGCCATTGTCCAACTTAACCAGGTAGCACAGGGATTGCGTCGAGAGATTGCCCGCTTTCAGGTGAAAACAGAAGACGCCATACCTCTAATTCACCAATTCTCTTGAGCAGCTCCTATGAACCAGATGGCTATGGAATTAAATATTGAACGTTGTTGGAATTCTATCGGCACAGGGGGCGATGGCTCCTGTCCCCAGCTAGCTACACACACCCACTGCCGCAATTGTCCTATATACTCTACCGCAGGTCGCCACTTATTAGAACGCTCCATTGCCGAAAATTATCGCCAGGAATGGACTCAGTTATTTGCAGAATCGAGAGTTAGCGAACAATCTTCCCACACAACTCAAATGACAGTTGTGATTTTTCGCCTACAACGGGAATGGCTGGCACTTTCAGCCCAAGTTTTTAAAGAAATGACTCTTCCCAGTGTCATTCATACCGTTCCCCACCGCAGCAATCAAATGTTTCGGGGATTGGTGAATATCCGGGGGGAGTTACTTTTGTGTGTCTCTTTCAGCCACTTACTGAATCTCGAAGTAGCTGACACAGTAGTACCAGCACTCAGTCCAGTGGTGTATTCGCGTATGGTAGTTGTGGAAAAAGCTGGTAATCCTTGGGTTTTTGCTGTGGATGAACTTTATGGTGTACACCGATTTGATGGGGATAAATTGCAAGATGCGCCTAAAAGTATGAGTTTAGCAACCCAAACCTATACAAAAGGATTATTTCATTGGCAACCTGCATCTCAAGAGCGATCGCTCAGTGTTAGCTACTTGGATGATGAACTGTTATTCTCTACCTTGGCGAGGAAGGTGCATTGATGTTAGATGAATCCGATGTCAGCAATCTTTCTTTGCTTGATTTGTTCAATATGGAAGTCAAAGCCCAAGTTGCAGTCATGAATGATTGTTTATTGGCGCTGGAGACTAAATCCGATGTCAAACCAGAACTGGCAGCCTTAATGCGGGCAGCCCACTGCATCAAGGGTGCAGCCCGCATTGTCCAAATCGAACCGGCGGTTAACTTAGCCCATGTGATGGAAGATTGTTTTGCGGCGGCTCAAGCACAAAAAGTGACTTTAACAGCCGATGGCGTTGATGTGTTGCTGCAAGGGGTGGATATGCTGTTGCATATGGCCAATCCCGATTTGCAGCAATTAGCAGATATAAATATCACAACAGTGGTTAGTGCCATTGCCAATATTTTCACTTCACAAGCAATCCCAGAAACCCCAGCAAATCATGAGACAATATCTGCTCCTGTACAAGTTTTGACATCAAAAGAAGCACCGCACATCATCCAAAACCGAGCGGTGCGAATGAATACCGACAATCTCAACCGTTTGATGGGATTAGCAGGAGAATCGTTGGTTGAAGCTAACTGGTTAGAGCCATTTGCCAGTTCTTTACTCAAACTCAAAGCAAGTCAACTAGAGTTGTCTAACATGCTAGAAAAGTTACAGGACTTATTAGGCAACCAAATTTTAGATCGAGAAATTAAGGAAAATTTCACAGCAATTCGTCAAAAAGCCAACGAATGTAGTCAGTTAACGAGCGATCGCCAAAACGAAATAGAATTATTTTCCCAACGGGCTGCTAACCTTGCCCAACGCCTTTATCAAGAAGTGATTGCCACTCGGATGTGTTCCTTTGCTGATGGCGGACAGGGATTTCCGCGTATGGTGCGGGACTTGGCAAGGCAGTTGGGCAAACAAGTGAAGTTGGAAATTGTGGGTAAGTCTACTTTGGTAGACCGGGATATTTTAGAACGTCTGGAAGCTCCGTTAACTCAAATTTTGCGGAATGCCATCGATCATGGCATCGAATCGCCCCAAGAGCGTTTAGCGCTGGGAAAGCCAGAAGAAGGATTAATTTGTATTGAAGTAGCCCATCGCGCTGGTATGTTGTTTATCACTGTTTCAGATGATGGACGGGGAATCGATATCGAGTTTTTGCGTCAAGCAGTCATCAGCAAACAACTGACAAACCCAGAAATGGCAGCTCAACTAACCGAAGCTGAATTGATGGAGTTCCTATTTTTGCCTGGTTTTTCCACAACCGACACTGTAACCGAAATTTCCGGTCGTGGCGTAGGGCTAGATATTGCTCATAGCACTGTGCGAGAAGTCGGCGGGACGCTGCGGGCTGTGTCTGCTCCAGGAAAAGGCATGACCTTTCACTTACAGTTACCGTTGACGCTATCTGTAATTCGCACTCTGCTGGTGGAAATTGCTGGGGAACCCTACGCCTTTGGGTTAACGCGCATTGAACAGGTGGCAATCTTGTCTAGGCCTAACATTGCTGTGTCAGAAAACCGCCCATTTTTTCTGATGAATAATCAACCTGTGGAGTTGATTTTAGCAAGTCAAGTTTTAGAGTTACCATCACCTGCGGTGAATATAGAATCTCTATCAGTGATTGTGATTGGCGATCGCCTCAATCGTTATGGATTAGTTGTAGATCGGTTTTTGGGCGAGCATAGTTTGGTTGTCCGACCCTTAGATCCCCGCCTTGGTAAAGTCCCCAACATTAGCGCCGCTGCTCTAATGGATGATGGCTCGCCAGTATTGATTGTGGATGTTGAAGATTTAGTACGTTCTATTGCTAAGGTATTTTCCAACGGCCAACTTTCTCAAGTAAATCAGTCTGCTTATCAGGTAGTTAACAAAACCTACAAACGCGTCTTAGTAGTAGATGATTCCATTACAGTACGGGAAATGGAACGCAAACTTTTGGAAAATAATGGTTACAAAGTTGAAGTAGCAGTCAATGGTATGGATGGCTGGAATGTAGTCCGTAGCGGCAATTACGACTTAGTGGTCACAGATATTGATATGCCCCGGATGAACGGCTTTGAACTTACCAGCCAAATCAAAACTCATCCTAAGTTGAAGCAAACACCCGTGATTATCATTTCTTATAAAGACCGAGAAGAAGACCGATTGCAAGGGTTAGAAGCAGGTGCAGACTACTACCTCACCAAAAGTAGCTTTCATGATGACACTTTGTTAAAGGCCGCCATCGATCTGATTGGAGAAGCCTAGATTTTGCTAAAAGTCCACATATTAAGATCAATAGACCTGCCTTGAAAATAGGGCATTGGGCATTGGGCATTGGGCATTGGGCATGAGAATATTGATTTTTATTGTTCCTTGTGAGCACAGCTCATGGAGTAAGAGTGCAAAAGTAACTTTTGCTCATAGGGGGAAAGGGACTCATGTTAAAGGGAAAAGGGTTTTTATTTGCCCTTTCCCCTTTACCCATTACCCTTTTCCCCACTTTTGCAAGAAGTCTAATGAACTAATTTATAGCAAGGGACTGGTGACTGGGTCAAAAGTCTTTTGATATCTGAGTTTTCTTGTCTGTCAATGTGCTAACCACCTTGGCTGTTGCTATACATACAAATACTTAATAAATAGTTAAAAAAGATACTAATATTTACAAAACGTAAAATCTCATATTACTAGTATAATAAAACACTATATTTCGAGAGTATTTGTGAATATACGTTTAAAAAGTATTTTATTTTACTGCCACTACAGAGACATCGATATATAATTGTGACACTGGAACTAATCAAATTTATTGTTTAGTTAGTAGCAATTAAAACAAACACCAATTTAAGGTGCTAAATGAATCTGCAAGAAACAGCACTTTTACACAGATCTCCAAAGACACCAACATTATCGTGGAAGCCGAGCGAACGACAAACTCCACAAGGTGTGCCATTTATTCCGGATTTGAAAACATCCACAGTCAGGCTTTTGCTAATTGACGATCAGGTAATTATCAGTGAAGCTTTTCGGCGGATGATTGGGACAGAAACAGATATTTTTCTTCACTACACAAGTAATCCAACTCATGCTATTCAAGATGCGATCGCCATTGCACCAACGGTAATTTTCTTAGATATGGTGATGCCGGATATGGATGGATTAATGCTGCTGCGTTGGTTTCGCTCTCATCCAGTAACTCGTGATGTACCCATCGTCATGTTATCCAGTAAAGAAGAAGCAAAGCTCAAAGCAGAAGCTTTTGCTGAAGGCGCAAATGACTACTTAATCAAGTTACCCGATCCAATAGAGTTAATTGCTCGCATTCGTTATCATTCCAAAGCATACAATAACCTCAAAGCATTAACCACAGCAACCGCTACTGCCCAACTTCAAGCACAACAATTAGAACATACCTTGCGGGAATTACAAACTACGCAAGTTCAATTGATTCAGACAGAAAAAATGTCTAGTTTGGGTCGTATGGTTGCAGGCTTAGCTCATGAAATCAATAATCCTGTGAATTTTATTCATGGTAATTTTAACCACTTGAATAATCATATTAACTGTCTGTTAAATTTAATTGAAATTTATCAGCAAAAAAATCCAGAATTACATTCTATATTGCAAGATGAGTTTGGTGATTTTAATCTTGATTTTATTATCGAAGATTTACCTAAAATTCTCTCATCTATGAGGGTAGGCACCGATAGAATTCGTGAAATTGTACTTTCATTAAGAAATTTTTCTCGACTCGACCAGTCAGATAAAAAAGCTGTTAACCTTCATGAGGGAATTGAAAGTACTTTATTACTTTTAAGCCATCGACTGAAACAAAAAATCGAAATCATTAAAAATTATGGAAATCTGCCACTAGTTCAATGTTATCCAGCACAACTGAATCAAGTCTTGATGAATATTATGAGTAATAGCATTGATGCTTTACTAGAGCTAGATGAACATAAACAAAAGCAAATTCTGATAACCACTGAAGCCACGGAATTTGCAACAGTCATCATCAAAATTCAAGATAACGGTTCTGGAATTGATACCGAAATCCAAAGTAAAATATTCGATCCTTTTTTCACAACTAAACCTGTCAATAAAGGAACAGGACTAGGTTTAGCAATTAGCTATCAAATTATTGAAAAACATCAAGGAAATATAAAACTAAAATCAGAACTTGGTTATGGAACAGAATTTGCAATTGAAATTCCAATTGCATTACCAATTTAGGATTTTAGATACTTCGACAGGCTCAGTACGAGTTTGGGATTTTGGATTAAAAGCCTTTGTGCCTAAGCTGTTCCAAAACCTTTAAACAATACTTCCTATGCTAATTTGGTATAAGTCTACTCTACTTAAAATTAAGACCCTGAAATTTTGTCATAATTTCAGGGTCTTACTAGTGGGGTCTGGCTGTAATTTTTGTAAAAATTTAAGATTTTGAATTTTGCGGAAAGTTCTGAACGGCGAAAATCAGCACTCAGAAATTTCCAAGTTTGATTTTAGATTATCAATCCAAAATCCGTCTTGAAAAGTTTAGATCGCCGGAAGTCGGCGCTCTAACTTTTCGCAAAATCTAAAATTGTCTACGCCATTTGATTTTCAATCGCCCACCGCGCTAATTCAGTGCGGTTGTGGAGATTGGTTTTGCCCAACATATTGGACACATGGCTTTCAACTGTACGCTGACTAACGTTAAGTTCTTCAGCAATTTCTCGGTTAGCTAAACCCCTAGCTACAAACTGGACTACTTTGAGTTCGGTCGGGGTTAATTGGACATCAAAGGGGACTTGGATGCGGGAACCGTTTTCGCCTCCTTTTGCTTGGTGTTCTTTCCAACGGATAGTTTGTTTTAGGGAGGACTCAACTTGGGCTACGAGTTCTTCTGGTTCAAAAGGCTTGACCATATAAACATCAGCACCTTTGTTCAGACCTTTAACTCGGTCTGCACTTTGTCCTTTTGCTGAAAGGAAAAGAACTGGAATCCAGCTGGTGCGTTCGTTTTGCCGTACCTGTTCCACAAAAGTATATCCGTCCATTTCCGGCATCATCACATCGCAGATGATCATATCTGGAACATCTTGCTCTAAAATTTCCAGAGCTTCACGTCCATTTTCAGCGGTGATGACTTCATATCCTCGGAATTCTAAGTAATCCTTCACCAGCAAGATGAGGTTAGGGTCATCATCAATCAATAGAAGTCGTTTGTGATCTTTCATGCTGGGCTCTTTCATAGCAGTGGCACTTGTCGCGCTTCGGTCAATCAAGGTCTTGAATATTTATCCTCTATGGTGGGTTATGTGAGATGTTGTCCTTTTGCCTACTTAACTTGCCTTTGCTGTCTCAAGTCTCAAAAATGCCGAGCACTTTCAAGAGACTACTAGCTCGATAGCAAAAGTCCAGCAAGGATACGTATAGCAGTAGTATCTATAATGCGCTATTATATATCGCTTTGAAAGGGGCGGGGTAAAAAACACTGATAAAATAATAATCCTTCTGACTCACTAGTTAAGTATTGGCTTAAAGATGACCCTACCTCAAAACCAACCCGCACTTTCTAAAAGCTTACTGCCATAACATATCCTTCGGTTGTTAAGCCTTCATGAGACATTCGCAATAAACCAGGGAAGTTTCTGGCAAAAGATGGGTTAAAAATGCATATTCTTCAACCGCCATTATGCCGATTAAGTGTTCTTGAACGATCCGCTCAATAACTTCCGAGTTTGCTTGGCGATACCAGACCCCATCAGGGTAGACCACCATTATGAGTCCAGAACCAGAAACCTGCAAGCAATTGGCTTGAGTTCTAAGGACACAAATGGGATAACTTGCTTGCGACTTTTAAAGTTTTTGCTCTTTGAGTCGCTTTTTAAGTACTCCCAAGATTCCAGACTAGCTGGTTTTGAGCAGTAGTTAGGGTGTGGTTGCTCAGCACGAATAAAAGTATGTTGCTGAATTTTTCCCATTCCTAAACTTTCTACACAATTACTCAGGACTTTATGTTCAAGAGGCTTGGTGGTTTTGGGGATTTGATGGCTTTTCTGGATCACCTTATTGTTACTCATAGAGCGGCTCCCTGATTACAGTTCTATAACAATTTCCAAGCTTTGCAAATAAAGTTTACTGAGATGGGGAATGGAGCATTGGGGATTGGGAGTTAAGAGTTAAGAGTTAGGAGTTAGGAGTTAATAGTTATTCTCCTCATCTCCTATGTCCTATGCCCTATGCCCCATGCCCCATGTCCTATACCCTAGTCCCTATAAAAATATTCACAGCCTCCGGAACAGAACCCGAAGAATAAAAATAATTAAGCATTTGTACTTAAGTACACCCAAGAGATCCTAGTTCGGGAACCCGTACTTAAGAAATTCTTGCCATTGTAGGCTGCTTTTGGGTAGATTAGCACTCAGGAGTTGAGAGTGCTAACTCTGGAGAATAACGATATGGCAGCAATATCTCTAACCGTTTCTACAGTAAAACCTTTAGGCGATCGCGTTTTCGTAAAAGTGAGCGCCTCTGAGGAAAAGACCGCAGGTGGTCTTTATTTGCCCGATACCGCTAAGGAAAAGCCCCAAGTAGGTGAAGTAGTCGCCCTTGGCCCTGGCAAGCGTAATGACGACGGTAGCCGTCAAGAATTGGAAATTAAAGTCGGTGATAAGGTTCTGTACTCTAAGTACGCTGGTACTGACATCAAACTTGGTACTGAAGAATATGTACTGCTTTCTGAAAAGGATATTTTAGCAGTCGTTATCTAACAAGGGAGTAGGGTTAGGGGAATGGCGAATAGGAAAGAGTTTTCCCGATGCCCAATGCCCAATGCCCAATGCCCAATTGAAAAAAAATTGACTTACTCCTTGAATTTAGACACCTATGGCAAAGCGCATTATCTACAACGAAAACGCCCGTCGCGCCCTGGAGCGAGGCATTGACATTCTGGCTGAGGCTGTAGCTGTTACCCTTGGCCCCAAAGGTCGGAATGTAGTCCTAGAAAAGAAATTTGGCGCACCGCAAATCGTTAATGACGGTGTAACCATCGCCAAGGAAATCGAATTAGAAGACCACATTGAAAACACTGGTGTAGCTCTGATTCGTCAAGCTGCTTCTAAGACCAATGATGCTGCGGGCGATGGCACCACCACTGCCACCGTTTTAGCTCATGCGATTGTCAAAGAAGGCTTGCGGAACGTGGCTGCTGGTGCTAATGCGATTTTGTTGAAGCGTGGTATTGATAAAGCTACCGCCTTCCTCGTAGATAAAATTGCTGAACATGCCCGTCCCGTAGAAGATTCCAAAGCCATTGCCCAAGTTGGTGCAATCTCAGCCGGTAACGACGAAGAAGTCGGTCAAATGATTGCCCAAGCTATGGATAAGGTGGGCAAGGAAGGCGTAATTTCCCTAGAAGAAGGGAAATCTATGACCACTGAGTTGGAAATTACTGAAGGGATGCGCTTTGATAAAGGCTACATCTCTCCTTATTTTGCCACTGACCCAGAACGGATGGAAGCGGTTTTCGATGAGCCTTTCCTCCTGCTCACCGATAAAAAAATCGCTCTCGTACAAGACCTCGTACCAGTGTTAGAGCAAGTAGCTCGTGCTGGTCGTCCTTTGGTAATTATTGCCGAAGATATCGAAAAAGAAGCCTTGGCAACCTTAGTAGTTAACCGTTTGCGCGGTGTACTGAATGTTGCTGCTGTGAAAGCTCCTGGCTTTGGCGATCGCCGCAAAGCTATGCTAGAAGATATCGCCGTGTTAACTGGCGGTCAATTAATCACCGAAGATGCTGGTTTGAAGCTAGATAACACCAAGTTAGATAGCCTGGGTAAAGCTCGCCGCATCACCATCACCAAGGACAACACCACAATTGTTGCCGAAGGTAACGAAGTTGGAGTTCAAGCTCGTATCGAACAAATTCGTCGTCAAATCGAAGAAACCGAATCTTCCTACGACAAAGAAAAACTCCAAGAGCGTCTTGCTAAACTTTCCGGTGGTGTCGCCGTGGTAAAAGTGGGTGCAGCCACCGAAACCGAAATGAAAGACAAGAAACTGCGCCTAGAAGACGCTATCAACGCTACCAAAGCTGCTGTGGAAGAAGGTATCGTTCCTGGTGGCGGTACAACCCTCGCTCACCTAGCTCCAGATTTGGAAACCTGGGCTAACGGCAACCTCACAGGTGAAGAGTTGATTGGTGCGTTAATTGTAGCTCGCGCTTTACCTGCACCTCTGAAGAGAATTGCGGAAAACGCTGGTCAAAATGGTGCTGTCATTGCTGAGCGCGTTAAAGAGAAGGAATTCAGTGTTGGCTACAATGCTGCAACTAACGAATTTGTAGATTTGTTAAGCGCTGGTATTGTTGACCCTGCAAAAGTAACTCGTTCTGCTCTGCAAAACGCTGCTTCCATCGCTGGTATGGTGTTGACAACCGAATGTATTGTAGTTGACAAGCCTGAACCCAAGGATGGCGCTCCTGCTGCTGGTGCTGGTGCTGGTGGCGACTTTGATTACTAATACTCTATAGTCCGTTATTTGAAAACAGCCGCCTCCACAAAAAAGCGGCTGTTTTTTGTGTCATTAGTCATTAGTAATTTGTGTTTCTAAGGACATTCGTGGCTATTTTGGGAGAAAAAAGTGCAAGAGAATAGGGATATAAGACTTAAAAGCCTTGCATTTTCAATTTATTGGCGTCCAAAAGATGGGAAACAATAGGGGTGAAATTGTTCCCTATCCCCAAAAAAGAATTTTTTCAGCACGCCCTAATTAATGTGCAATTTTCTTTGGTTAACAGCTTATTTACTAACGCGAACATCCCACCTTGATGACTTTATCTTTGAGAGTATAAGTCACTGGTTCGCAAACAACACTTGCCGAATCAAGTTTGATAGAAGTTGGTGCAGAGCGATTTTGCTTAGATAATTGTGAGTTCCAATCACCAGCTATTTTTTTCAAAGTGGAATGTGCCTTGATAAAATTTGCATCTGCAACAATATCGTTAGGCCCTTTGACATTTGCAGATGAAGTATTCAGGTATATGTTGTAATCAAAAGTAACGTTTTTACCTTTACTGTTGCTGTTAACTTGTTTGCCAGGAAAAGCATAGAGAATATTATTTAAAATTTTCACATCAGATGACATCTGAGTAAATATTTGTCCTAGTTTAAGTTCTGGAGTCTGATTATTTAAAAAAGCTGTGTTGTTGATGATATCAATATTGTCACTATAAAATGCATGAATTCCTGAACCACCGTTATTAAATGTCAGATTATTTTTTACTAAAGTACGTCCTTTATATGGAGGGTATGTTGAGTTTTTTTCCTTAGTGAAACTATCGAGAATGATGCCATTTCCGTCGGTGATAGTTCCGGTCTTAATCCAGGGAATATATTGCCGATTATTGTAGACTTTGTTATTGGTGACGAATATCTTATATCCCTGATAATCATCAAAGTCTCTGTTACGTAGCAATGAAATGCCACTGCTAGCATAAACGCCGTACCAGGCATTATCGAACACGACGTTATTATCTATAGTCACATAATCCGCTTCAATGACTCCAATGCCTGAACCACCACAGCTATGTGTTTTGTTGTTAACAATACGTATGTGGTGGGGATAGCTTCCTTTTCGTCCATCTACACTAATACAGTTTCCATTTGTAAGCGGATTCCCTCTATTACTCTTCTGGCTCATGGCATATTCAAGAGTAACATTGGCATTATTTCCTATGACTTCAAGCCCGTTAACTTCAATATATGAAGCTCCATTGTTAATCAAAACTCCATGCCATCCATTGAGTTTAAGTTTTGGGGAATGTCCAGGATATGCTTTAAATTTAATCCATGCATTCGCAGTTCCAGAGCGAGTAATGGTTAGTACATCTCCTTTGGGATTTGCATTTGTGTAGACTCCGTTCATGATGAGTACGGTGTCTCCGGGCTTGGTGAGATTTGCTGCCTTTTGAATAGTCTTAAAAGGCGATGAAGTGGAAAGTCCGTTATTTTTGTCGTTTCCCTTGCCACTAACGTAGTATGTTTTTCCAGTTGTTTTAGTGCTAATTAGCTGGGGATTGGGAGCGATCGCTTGTTGTTCGATAGACTGTTGGCTAACATTTTTAATTACAGATACTTTTATGTTGTCTCCCTCCAGTAAAAGACTTAAAACTACGGGGATTGCAATATAAGCACTTAAAGTTAAACCCTCAGTTACCACAGTATTAAGCTCCTTACTCGGTAGTATTCAATAAAAATATCAGGATATTCACTAATTATGAATACTCTTTTGGATACAGAATAGCACAGAGCCGACTTCCTTAGCTGCCTCGATTCTTATCTTGCCCATAGGCTTGCCAAGCCAAATCTACTAATCCGTCAACGATGGCAGCAGCTATAACTGCATTACCTTTGCGATTTTCTATGGTGATGTGGGGAACCAGAGATTCTTGTAAACGCGCCTTGGCATCAACATTTACAAATCCCGCCGGAGTCGCGATTATTAAAGCCGGTCTAATTTCCTCAGCTTCGATTAAATCCACTAATGCTGTTAATGCGGTTTGGGCTTGACCTACCACAAAAATACCCTCTGGATAACGCTTGGCCAGAGTTTCTATTCCCCAAGCAGCCCGTGTTTTTTCTTTTTGGGGGCGTGTCAAAGCTTCCATACTGCAATACACTGGATTGGCAAAGGTATTTTGGATATCGTAAGCAATACCTACTTGTACCATTGGTACATCTACCACAATCGTGGTACGGGCAGCTAAGGCTGCCGCTCCAGCTTGCAAGGCACGCTCAGAAAAGCGAATCAAAGACTTATACTCAAAGTCAGCCGTGGCGTAGATTACCCGACGCACAATTTCATACTCTGCTGGTGAAAATACATGATCGCCAATTTCACTATCGATGATTGCTAAACTTTGAGCATCAGTTACGTGCCATTCCATTGTTGTTGAGCTTCTCAAATATTTAGCTTTCAGCTTATCAGTTTCAGAGAGTTAGGAGTTAAAAGTTAGAAGTTAGGAGTTGGGAGTTAGAAGTTAGGAGTTAGGAGTTAGGAGTTAGGAGTTAGGAGTTAGGAGTTAGGAGTTGGGAGTTAGGAGTTGGGAGTTAAAAGTTAGAAGTTTGGAGTTTGGAGTTTGGAGTTACCTTTAATGTGAATTAAGTCTTGAAACCCTTGTGATTTCATAAGTAATCCCAAAACAATGATTTTAGGTGAATCTAGAAACCCTTATGAAATAAGAGATGTTTCTAATTCATATTCAGATGTGATTTGTAATTGAGAATTTAGGAGTTAGCACTCATCACTCCTACCTCACCACTCCTAACTCCTAACTCCTACCTCCTCACTCCTACCTCCTCACTCCTACCTCCTCACTCATTGGTGGAAGAAGGCCGACTGAACACAGGAGATAGATAAGCAACTAAAGCGCCAATGAGAAACCCAGAAATATTACGAACTAGGGGTAACCAGTCGCTTGTACGTGTCACTACTGGGCCGATGCCAAAGGCAATAAACAAGATTCCCCATAAAGGAGAGAAAATTAAAGCCCATTGCCAAGCAAAAACTTGACCTTGTTCGCGGGGTTGAGCTGCAAACCCGCAGATTATCCCACCAATTACTGAAGTAATCAAGGTGAGAATCCACTGTTCTCGCGGCAGTCCGGGGACAACATTGCAACCACCTTTGAGTAAACAGCCTTTAACAGATTCTAAAGCTTGCAAAATGGCTTGGTCTTCGCCTTGTTCGCGTACAAAGTACAAATTGCCGAACCTGGTTTGCAGTTCTATCCAGAAAGTCCGGGGTAAAAGTTCATAAACAGCGTCACCGACACTAAAGCTGAGGATGTTGCCACCGCGAGAATCAGCAACTAGCAAAATACTTTTATCATCTAAGCCCCAATAATTAATCACTGCCCGACCAGGAGTGCGGTCATACTGAGTCAACACTCGTAATTTCCAGCCCGTATCAGCTTCAAACTGCTCTAAATCTTTGACAAGTTTTTCTTCTTGCAGTTCGGGAAGAGATTTAGCTAAGTCTACAACTGGGGTAAAGGTCTTTGGAAGCAAGTCAGGATTGTCATAAGCCATTGCTGGAGGAGAATGCATTACCCAAATTGACCCAGCCAGAAAAAACACTGCAATGGATACCAGGATTCGTCGCCAAAAACAAGACTGCATGAACGTTTTTATAGAAATATCAAAGGTAAAAGTGAACAAGTTGTTTTAAAAGAGTACTGAAAAATCATACTTCTTTACACTTGTTTACTTTACTCTAATCTTAGGGATCAAAGCAAAACGTTTTTGGGGGATTGGGTATGGGGCATGGGGCATGGGGCATCGGGCATGGGGCATGGGGATGAGGGAAAGACGAATAATAACTTCTCACTGAACACTCAACAGTCAACAGTCAACACCCCAATACCCAATCCCCAATGCCCTATACCCCATGCCCAATTTATAATTCACTCTTCATCATCAAAATCTGTTTCCCAGTTAGCAGTGTCGTTGTAGCTGTCATTGGCGCGGTAGACTTCTGGCTTGATGCGGTGATTTTCTTGTCTCAACAATTCTCGTTCTCGCAACGTGAGTGTTGGTTTTTCATTGCTGACGAGGCGATCGCTAATTCGTCTTGTTGGTTTTTGGCGCGTGAAGTTTCTCCAAGCGGCTTTGACGCCAACTAAGATGCTGCGTGTACCTACTTGCAGGTTTTGAGCTTGTTTTCTGGCAGTATCAAGGCTTTGGTCAACTTGTTTGACAACTTGACTGGCACTTTTTACGCCTTGACTGACATCATCAGTTAAGTCAGTAATTTCTAAACCTGTGACGCGGATAGCGTCTAGGGTAGGCGGTAATTCTCGCGAGAGTGTGTCAAATAACTTTTCTGCACTCCGGGCTGCGCGTGCTAACTCCTGCAAAGCCGGTATGGCCGCCACTAAAACGGCAGTTAAGCTTGTGGCGACTAAGAGTAAGGAAAATCCCAACCAAAACAGGGGGTCAATCACGGTTAGATCATTTATAAGCTTTCTAATTTCTGGGGAATTGAGTCTGAGTCTTCTGGTGATGTTTGTCGCTTTAAGACTTGGCTTTCTCGCTGACTTGCATCTACGCCTGCGGCGATCGCTTCTTTTAATCTATCTAAAGTTTCATCCCAGTTTCGCAATGCGCTGGCAGAAAGACGATCCGCCTGGATTTGCACGCTTGTGGATATGTCTTCTGCCAATTCTGGGATGGCATTGGCAGATTTTTGCAAAATTTTACGCGTTTCGCGCCCTGTGCGTGGAGCAACTAGTAAACCGGCTAAAGCACCGATGGTAGCCCCTAGCATCAAACCGCCAACAAATATTCCAGAACGATTATTAGACATTGTGTTGTTTCTCTCCTTAGACCCATTTTAGGTGGGTTTTCCTCCCTTGCAAGACTTAAACAATTTTATCTATATGTAACACTGTGTAGATGCAGCTACATCTTGATTTTGTGAGGGCTGGGGAAAGGGTAAGGGATTTCAAACCTTTCCCCTTTCCCCACACCCACTCCACGACACCCGATACCCGCCCCGTAGGACTTGGTTACAGTGTGTTAGTGACTATCCTGACAAAATATCAGCCACAAATGTTGCTTTTATTCTAATAATTCACAAGTCAGAATTTAAACTTCGTCCAAGTTGAGAAGTGGACTTTTTCTAAAGGAAACAGAAAACTCGTGATTGGTTATTTTTTTAATTGTAAGTTCCTTGTTTTTGTAGATATTAAGTGTGGTCTACGAAAATAACGCTGCCAGATTTGTCGCCCTAACACAATCAGACTGATAATTTGCTGTACTTGTAGAATTTGTATCTTTAGTATTTGGTTTCTCTGCCGTAAGTTATAAATATATTGCTGATTTAAATAAATATTTTCCGGTGCTTCATGCAGTGTTGTATGGGTACAAATTTCATAGGCAGTTAAGGTATCTGCTACAGATGCTAGTTGCTGCTTGAGTTGCCACACCTGCAAAGCAACATAGAGTAATATCAACGAAATGAAAGTGTTAATTGTGACAACTAAAATGACCATCGTTTATTTTGACTAGTGTCAGCTTTGAGGAGTTATTTTACAAGTAATGGGCTTTGATTTTTGAAGTTATATAGATATATGGTAAGCGGGGAGTGGAATATAGGAAATTCGGGGGTGTTTAACTGTTGAGGGTTCACAGTTAACAATCAACAATTAACAGTCAACAATCCACGACTTGAAGTGAAATAATTCATTTTTTGGAGTTTGCTGAGTTGGCGATCGCTAGCTTTTCCTAAATATAGCTTTTTTTCCGGAAGCAACAATAATTGATTAATGGTGAAAAATCCTCTATTTTGCAATTTTGTAACAAATACATATCCACTCCTCATCAAAGCACAGCTACAATTGCCTTAGATTCAGGAATTGCTTTGCTCCCTGCAACCCGTATAAGGGATACGCCACGCCATCACCATGTTCCTTTCCACAATCAATTTGCGATTTTGACGGCACATCAGCACAATGGTATAGTTGCTTGATGCAGATGGTTAAAGACTGCAATATATTTTCTACCAAAGAGACACCCCAGCATCGCCTCGTATCTTGGTGCTTTTACCGTTAGCAGTTTTACAGCCCGTCGCGTAAAGCTACATTTTGTTTGCAAAAACCTTGTTTGTTGAATTCTTCAATAATAATGATTATCTTTTTTATGCATCCAGTAGGAGATAAGGATGTCAAAAAAATCACCAAAAAATAATTTATTACGAGCTATTCTTGTTGTCTTGACAGTTGGATTTGTTGGGTGTGGGAATCAAGCTGTAAGAACTACATTTACTCAGACTAGTGTTGAGGTGAATGAAAATCTTCCGCGAGTGGTAGCAACCACAAGTTTACTTTGTGACTTAACTAGACAAGTTGCAGAAAATACAGTTAATCTGACTTGTTTAATTTCCCCTAACGCCAATGCCAAAATTTATAAACCGAAACCGGAAGATCGTAAAGCTATTGAGCAAGCTAATTTGATTCTTTATACTGGTTATAATTTTGAGCCAAATGTCATCAAATTAATTAAAAGCACTAAAAATTCTGCACCAAAAATAGCCGTTGCTCAAGCTGCTGTGTCTAACCCACAAAAATTTATCCAAGGTGGTAAAAGGGTGAACGATCCGCATATTTGGCATAATACTAAAAATGCGATCGCAATGGTGGAAGTCATCAATAGTAACTTGAAGAAACTAACATCTAGTGATGCCGAACTTTATACAAACAACACCCAAAAAATTACCAATGAACTCACTCAATTAGATCAGTGGATTGCATCAAGAATCGCTAGTATTCCCACCAAACAACGCAGGCTAGTTACCACCTCTGATGCATTTGGTTATTATGCCAAAGCATACGGTATTTCATTAGCAGGGGGAATGGAGGGTATTAGCAGTCAAGAAAAACTGACAACTCTACGAGTAAATAATTTGGCTAAAAATATTAAACAGGCTAAAGTACCAACTATTTTTCCTGAAGTAGCAATTAACCCTAATTTAATTCAATCTGTAGCCACAGAAGCTGACGTGAAAACTTCTAAAAGACAGCTATATTCTGAGGGACTCGGAGAACCTGGAGGCGAAGCAGATACTTATCAAAAAATGATGATTGCTAATACACGCACAATTGTCGAAGGTTTGGGAGGCACATATTTAATGTTTCAAGCAAAATAATTAGTAGGGGCGAACGGCTGTTCCCCCCAAATCATCAATTCAGCCGTTCCCCCCAAATCCTCAATGCAGCCGTTCGCCCCAAATCACCAATTTAGCTACAAATCAACGCACCTCTTTAAGAGTATCAACTTGCTTGGTGAATAACTCAGTGAACAGACTCAATACAGTTCGTTCTTCTCGGACTTTGATATTAGCACTGATAGACATCCCTGACTGTAAAGAAACGGTTTTACCTTTAATCACTAAAGATTGTCTATCCAGATGAATTTTTGCCGGGAATCGATAAAATTGATGCGTTTGATCTGGTGGTAAAGCATCCGAACCTATCCCGGCCACTTCACCTTTAATGTCACCAAATTCACTGTAAGGAAAAGAGTCAATCCTGACATCTACTTTCATATTTTTTCGCACAAAACCGATGTCTTTATTAGTAATGAAAACTTCACCTATATATTTTTCATTGGGTACAATTTGCATCAGTTTTGTAGTGGGATTGGCTACAAATCCTGGGTTTTTGGCTTGCAAATCAAAGACTGTTCCGGATACTGGTGCGCGGAGTTCTTGATATTTGACGTTTAACTCTGATTGGGAAATTTTACTATTTATATCTGCTAAACGTTGCTCGTTATCTAGCACAACTTTCATGAATTGGCTATCGATTTCCGCAATACGTTTTTTATTGTCAGCTATTTTATCCAAAACGTTTTTGTCAGTGATAGCTACTGTATTGCTTACCTCTTCCTGCCCTTTTTCAATGTCGAACTGGAGACGTTTGATTTCTTCGCCTAATTGTGCTACTTCAGCTGTGCGGTTTTGGACTTCTTGTTGTTGGTTGAGATACTGAAGCTGAGAAATTCCACCTTCTTCTGATAATATTTTTAGTTTATCTAAAATTCTTTGTTGAATAGCTAAACTTGATTTACTATCTTCTAATTTAACTTGAGTTTGAGTCAGTTGTTTTCTGATTTTTTCCACTTCTAACCGCGCCGCCCCCGAACGAGAATCTAATTCCTGTTTGGCAGCTTGTAGGCGTTGTTGTTCGTCAATTCCCAGTGCATAATTTTGACCGGAGTTTCTTAATTGAGTCCGCAATAAATCATTTTCTGCTACTAGGGCAGCCCGACTTTTTAATAAAAAAGTAGTTTCTGACGGCAAGTTACTACGCAAAAATAATAATTCTGATGTGGTGGCGGTACTTGCTCCCAATAATCGCCGGTAAATTTGATTTTCTTTAGTTAACGCTACACGAATTTTATTCAAAGAATTTAATTCCGCAACAGAGGCAATGGAATCAAAAGTTAATAACAAATCTCCTTCCTTAACTTCTTGTCCATCTTTGACATAAAGTGCTTTGACCACTCCACTCACAGGAGCCTGAACATCTTTGACTGTTCCTTCGGGTTTTAGTTGCCCTGTTGCTGGTACTACTTGCTCGATTTTGGCAAAATAAGCCCAAGCAATTCCAAAACAAGCTAAGGCCATTAAAGTGACCATAATTGTACGCGACCACAGTGGAGATTGGCGCAAAATAACGGACTGTTCAAACTCTTGGGGAGTTGACTTAATTAAGGATTCTGAAGCAACTTTCTGTTGTTTGGTGACAACAGGTGAATCTTGTTTTGCTCCGTTTTTATAATTACCGTTGGTGTGGTTGCCATTAAGTTGAGTCATAGTAATTTTGGATTTTGGATTTTGAATTTGGGATTGAAAAAAAATTTTGTAGAGTGGATACTAGCATCGATAAACAGTGTCCACCCTACAGTCGGTTATTGTTGACTACTGAATTCTGACTCCTGAATTCTCCCTCATACTCATAAGTTGACTTCTTGTTGATGATACAGGTAGTAATAATGACCTTTAGCAGCCATTAATTCTTGATGACTACCTTTTTCTATAACCCTGCTGTTATCCATAACAACGATAGTGTCTGCATTACTAACGGTGTTCAGGCGGTGGGTAATAAAAAATACGGTATTACCTTTGAATGCTCTAGCTAAGTTGAGACAGATTTGCCGTTCTGTGGGATAGTCTAAGGCGCTAGTTGCTTCGTCTAAAACTAGTAATTTTGGTCGTTGTAAAACAGAACGAGCGATGGCAATTCTTTGTCGTTGTCCCCCTGAAAGTGCAGAACCTCGTTCTCCCACCCGTGTGTTGTAACCGTTGGGCAAGTTCATGATAAATTCGTGGGCGCAAGCTACCTGAGCCGCTTGAATAATTTCTTCGGTTGTGGCGTCGAGATTTGTCAGGGCAATATTTTCTTGAACAGTGCCATCAAATAACAATGTTTCTTGGGGAACTACACCAATTTGTCGCCGCAGTGAATAAAGTTCTACTTTGGCAATATCGTAACCATCAATCAAAATTCTGCCGGACTCGGTTTCATAAAGTCTCAGCAATAATTTCATCATGGTACTTTTACCAGAACCACTTTGTCCGACAATTCCAACAAATTTTCCGGGTTCAAATTCGACATTGACGTTAGAAAGTTGTAGAGGGCCGCTGGTTGCAAATCGGAAAGAAACATTCTCGTATTTGACTGCTCCAGCGATCGCTGGTAAGGGTATATTGTAACGGTCTGTTTCTGCTTCTTCTGGTGTATCAACAATATCGCTTAAACGTTCTATGGATAAGGCAGTTTCTTGGAAGCTTTGCCAAAGTTGAGCTAGGCGCAATATTGGGCTAGTAACGTAACCAGATATAATTCTGAAGGCGATTAATTCACCTAAAGTTAATTGTTGTTGCAGTACTAAATAAGCTCCTACCCATAAAACTAGTAAGCTGCTGAGTTTGTTGAGAAAGTTACTTGTAGAATTAGCCAGAGTAGAAGTAACTACTGTTTTAAAACCAGCGGCGACATAACGAGCATAACGTTCTTGCCAGGAAAAGCGCGATCGCAATTCAATATTCTGCGCTTTTACTGTTTGAATTCCTGACATCACCTCCACTAAATAAGATTGAGTTTCGGAGTTGCGCTCGGCTTTAGAACGTAGTTGTCTGCTAATAGTTGGAGATGCGATTAAGGTAATAATCACAAATACAGGAATTGTGCTTAAACCTACCAAGGTGAGTTGCCAACTATAAATCAGCATCACACCAATATAAACCAGGGAAAATAAAGCATCTAAGCCGACTGTTAAAGCAGTACCGGTAAGAAATTGGCGGATATTTTCTAGTTCGTTAATCCGAGTGGAAAGTTCGCCCACCGGTCGCTTTTCAAAATAGCGCAGTGGTAAACGTAATAAGTGGTCGATAATTTGCGACCCTAAACCCATATCGATGCGATTTGTCGTATCGACAAATAAGTAGGTTCGCAATGTAGTTAATACGGCTTCAAATAACCCGACTACTAATAGTAAAATCCCCAAAATATGTAGAGTACCAATACTATTTTGAGTGATTACTTTGTCGATAATTAACTGCACCACCAAGGGATTCGCCAATGCTGCCAACTGCACGAAAAAGGAAGCAATAAATACTTCTATTAGTACTCGGCGATAGCGTGATAAATAAGGGATAAACCACCGCAAACCAAAACGTTCTTGTGGTGTTTCTTTGGTAGCGGACAGCAGTAATACCCTAACTTGTGGCGGGAAGTTATTGGGATCGGTATCTAATTGTTCAACGAATTGAGCCGGTTTGCAGCGGACAATTCCTTCGGATGGAACACCCACAACCATTGTGTTGGCGTCGGCTTCATATAAAACCGCAAAATTATCAGCGTACCGAATTAATGCAGGCGTGGGAATTCTGGTGACTGAGGCCACCGGCAAATCTACAAGTTGCGCCTTGAGTCCAATTAACTCTGCTAGGTAAGCAAGAGCTGGAAAGGAAATATTTCCCTGGCGTTTGATTTGATCGTTTAAAATGCGGCGAATTACTTCACGACGAAACGGCATTTCTAAGTGTTTCGCCAGCATTTGGAAGCAGGCAAAGGTTGTGTTTAATTCTCCTTTACCGCCAAAAAATGGATATTTTATGCCTTTTCCTGCATTTTTTGAGGTCTGATTGATGGTTTGTGATACAACTATTTCATCTGATGCGTAGGGAATATCTAGTTCTTCTTGGCTGGATGGTTGGGTGTCACTAACTGCAAGTTCTAGCTGACGAGTATCTTGCAATATCAAAGTTGAGGGATTGAGACCAAGTAACCGTGCGGGAGTTTGACCGATAACGTGTATTTTGTGTCGATCGTCCTCTGGTTCTAGCCGATCGCCAGCTGCAAAATTGGTGATGCTACCACCACCACTGACAAACCAAACGCGATCGCTATTTAGTTGGCTGAATGGAGTTTTCCCTGGATCTACGTACTGAATTACCGCATCTAGTAAAGCTGTTTGTGTGAGTTCTTTAAGGTTTAATGTGGCGATCGCTTGCTTTTGCCAGTAAGCACCGAGAATATCGAATACTTCTACTAAGTTACTGCGGTTTTTACGAGCCTCGGCAAACGCTGAGTATGACTCTAAAAGCTGAATATATGTTGCTGCATTCAAGGATAAACATACTACCTCGGTGGAGGCAATGGCTGTTTCACAAGGAATCTCGCGCAATAAACCAATTTCGCCGATGATTTCCCCCGGTTGCAACAATTTCAAGGTGGTTGGAATTTGCGTCTGGGGTTCGTATCCCAACAGCCGCACCTGTCCTTCATAAATGATTGTGATTTGTTGCGGGAGGCTTTCTTTACCGATGATTTTTTGACCCAACCGATAACGCCAAGCTTGCAGCTGTTGGGATATGTTGGCGATCGCTTCATTTGGCAGGCGATCGAACCCCTCTATGGTTGTGAGAAATTCCGGAAAAGTGTTCTTAATATAAGTCATGTCAAATAAGTCAAAAGGTAAAAATGAGTCATCAAGTTATGAGCTAGGGATGAAGAGTTAACATAATTCTTCACTCCACCAGGTTCGCCATTTACAGCTTTGAGAAACATTTAAGACTGCGCTGCCTCACTTCTAACTTGACAATGTGGTATTCAAATTCCACTGGTAACAAAATTTGCTAATTACAAACCTACATTTATATCCACGGTTATTACTGTTAGATTATTCAAAATCAGCACAGTTTGTAATAATTCTTCAAACTACACCGATGGTAGTAAAAACCCATAAGCAAGGATCGAAAAGCTTTCCTTGCCTGCTACGTTACAGAAGCAATTAATCACATCTGTACCCACCTTCCACTCCTGATTTCCAAGACAGTCAATCGCTGAAAAATCCCACAACCAAAGATAAAAAAGAATATACCCTACTTCCTACTCCCTGGTTTTAATAATAAATTGAGAAAAGATTATTGCTTGGTTAATGCTACATAATTTATACAAGCTGAAATTCAGAGTTTATTATTGCAACTATAGAGAATGAAGATTCACAACAAAATTAATACATCCAAGCATTTTTACTAAATTTGGCTTGGTGCATTTTTAGTTATGATAATCAACACGAAAATATCACAAATAGTTTTCTAAGTAAATACCCTAATTAAAAATTAGTAATAAAAAAAACCTTAAATTTTTGAATGATTTTTTACAATTTCTTTGATACACAGAACAACAGTATTACTGTTAAAGAAGAATACAAAATTCAGAATTCACAATTCAGAATCAAGACGCTCGCGGACTCGCTAACGCTGCGCTATCAATGGGGAATTCTGACATAACACCTAGAAGCACCACTAAATTGAAAATTTGGTGGGGTCTTAAACACAGTTATTCAGACGCGACGCTTGAGGACTCGCTCTAAGGGAAGCCATACCGCAAGCTTTACGCTCCGCTATCCGCCAGTCAAACTCCAATATCCAACTGAATTCTGACGACTAACGCCAATATTGCTATTTTGATAAAGAAAAGCAGCAAGCTTTCCTCATCCAACAGCACCCAATACCGATCGCTTTGTGCATTTTCAACTCGGAATTTGGTTTTGGGAAAAGGTGAGCCAGCGCGGTCTTGGGGGTTTCCCCCATGAGCGACTGGCGTTAGCGTCAGCGTTAGCGACGAAGGAGCGTCACCCCGAAGGGGTTAAAGGGTAAAGGGTAAAGGTTTTTCTTTCCCCTTTCCCCTGCCCCTTATCCCCTTCAGGGGCCCCCCCTTCCCCTTTTCCCCTTAACCGACAAGTATTGCAACAGCACCCATACCTGATTGTTAAAGAATTCCGCATCATTTTTTGCCAGTTAAATTCAATATGAATCAACTTGAAAAATACCGTAGAGGAATCAACTATTAAATTTATGAAGAAAGATAATGACTGACTTCAGTAAATTTACTAGATTAATATATAGGAATCCGATTTGATTAATGAACATATTTGTGTAGAGAGGGAACTCTTAACAGGAAAAAAGGAATTTAGCGGTGTACTCAGTTTTTTCACCAAATCAAATATGAGTCCTATATATCCAAATTTTTTTAATTGCTATACATCAAATAACCTTATCTTCCCGATCGAATCAAACTCCGTGTTTTTTTCATTTAGTATAATTTAAAACCTCTCTCCTGAAAGGAAAGAGGTTTTGATGTCAAAGTATGACAACAGATTTTTTAGGTCGTTGACTGTTGACTGTTGACTGCTGACTGTCAACAGTCAACAGTCTTCTGTGGAATACTTTTTTACTTGGAACTCCCTTAAATCATCAAAGTCTAGCTACATCCCAAATATCAAATCCAAAATTGATATTACACAGCATTAGCAGTCAATTTGACTTGCACAATCACATCGTTGTAATCTCTATCGCCACCATTTGGTAAATCTTCAAAACCAAAGGTGTTATTTCCCAATAATCGAATGTGATCTTTCTTGTCAGCGTTAGCGCCTAAGAATGCAAAATAAACCTTGGGATTATTATTGCGAATATCACCAAGAAATGCATCGGGTTTCCCATTGACAATAATAAACGGTGCAAACAGGGAACCAGCCGCAAAAGTGCCACTATGAGAAGCTGTACCTTGGTTAGTTACTGTCAAATCAATGCCTGTAACACGCTGACGTACAGCAGCTTCAGCGTAACCAGCTTGTCCCACAAGAATATCTGCTACGCCATCATTATTAGTGTCAATACCACCACTTTCATCAGCAATTTGATAAAATCCAACACAATTGTTAAATGCAGCCTCTCGATGAACCTTAAATTCAGCTTTTACTGATTTGGTCACACTTCGTAAATCAATCAGTTCGCCTTCTTTTTTACCTTGCAACTTTGTACCTAAAGTTACCTCTTGATTTGTTGCTTGAACTGTCAAAACTAAATTTTGGAAATTTAGAGAAAATCCTTCCTGTTCTGTGCTGTTGTTGGTAGACGAAGAAAAAACAACATTTGAGAAAGAAGCTTTTCCAGACAGTATAGTTTGAGTAGTAGTCTGAGATACCATATAAAATCGAAGTCTGGTATTAGACTCAAATTCTAAGATACTTGTCAGGTCATCGCTATTAAAACCATTAGGCAGATTGCCAAGGGAACAGAAAATCACTTTAGAACGTAAAAGAGCGGCTTTTGTATAACCTTCTGCACCAGGGGCTATACCATCTATCTTACCTTCATCGTCATCAACATTAAATACACACAGTTCATTTACTTCTTTGGATTTGTTGGCTTTAATTTTAATGGAAAGTTTTCCTTTGCCGCCCTTATCTTTACTTTTCACAGTAAAGATATTCTGAGTAATATTAACCAATTGGAAAATAGTTGTTATCTCGATATTTGTAGAGCCAAAACTGCTAGCATTAACATCCAATTCCTTATCAAAATAAAGCCCGCCAACGTCAGTAGTGCGGACGCGGATTTTATAACTAGATTTGGTGATATCAGATTTAATTTTGAGGCTATTACCCTCAATGATAAATGCTTCATTATCGCTATCACCATTACCAGTCACTAAGCTATAGGTGTGTTTATCATTTTGATTTGAATCAATAGTAGTGAAAAAACCGATAATTTTCTGTTCGTCATCGTCATCATCATTATCGTCGCTGACAATGCTAAATATTAAATTTGTCGGCGCAGAATTCTTCTCGGCAACTGCAAGTGTAAACACATCACTGACTTCATCTCCAGCAATATCTTTAGCAGTAACTTTGATGTTAAGACTACCAATATCCTGACTTGTGGGAGTGCCGCTGAAGGTGAGAGTACCAGGGTTAAAGTTCAACCAAGTGGGCAGTAGTTGATCGTTTTCCAGAGTTGCAGTGTAAGTCAGGATATCTCCGGCATCTGCATCGCTGAAGGTGTCATTTGGGATAATGAAGTTAAAAACACTATCTTCGGTGGCTTCTCGATCCTGAATTTCATTCGCTAACTCTGGAGATTGATTCACCGAATAACGGGCAATCGCAAAGTCATAATCAGTATCGTTATTGGTAACTCCCGCCACCAGAATTTTGCCATCATCTTGGATAGTAATGCTATTACCACCTTCATCATTGCCGTTAAAGTCAGTAGTAACTTTACCAGTAGTATTGAAGGTGGTGTCGAGAGTGCCATCGCTGTTATAACGGGCGAAAGCAAAGTCATCATTACTGCCGTTATTGCTATATCCAGCCACCAGAATCTTGCCGTTATCTTGGACGGTGATGCTGTTGGCAGTCTCATTGCTGGCGTTAAAATCGGTAGTAACTTTACCAGTACTGTTGAAGGTGGTGTCGAGACTACCATCGCTGTTATAACGGGCAATGGCAAAGTCATCATCAGTGCCGTTATTACTAACTCCCACCACCAGAATCTTGCCGTCATCTTGGATGGTGATGCTGTAGCCACCTTCATCTTTACCGTTAAAGTCGGTAGTCACTTTACCAGTAGTGTTGAAGGTGGTGTCGAGAGTGCCATCGCTGTTATAACGAACAATGGCAAAGTCATTATTAGTGCCGTTATTGCTATATCCGGCCACTAAAATCTTGCCGTCAGATTGAATAGCAACGCTATTGCCAGCCTCATTAGTGCCGTTAAAGTCGGTGGTAACTATACCAGTGGTGTTAAAGGTGGTGTCGAGAGTGCCATCGCTGTTGTAACGGACGATGGCAAAGTCATCATCACTGCCGTTATTGCTATATCCGGCCACCAGAATCTTGCCGTCAGATTGAATAGCAATGCTGTTACCGCCCTCATTGTTGCCGTTAAAGTCAGTGGTAACTATACCAGTGGTGTTGAAGGTGGTGTCGAGAGTGCCATCGCTGTTGTAACGGACGATGGCAAAGTCATCATCAGTGCCGTTATTGCTATATCCGGCCACCAGAATTTTGCCGTCATCTTGAACGGTGATGCTATAGCTACCATCATCATTGCCGTTCAAGTCAGTAATAACTTTACCAGTAGTGTTGAAGGTGGTGTCGAGAGTACCATTGCTGTTATAACGGACGATGGCAAAGTCCTTATCAGTACCGTTATTGCTATATCCGGCCACCAGAATTTTGCCGTCATCTTGGACAGCGATGCTGTAACTAGCTTCATCATTGCCGTTAAAATCGGTAGTAACTTTACCAGTGGTGTTGAAACTGGTGTCAAGAATTACTTTTCCTAGTACTGAGGAGTAGGCTGTCATTACTTGTTCTTGGAACGCCAAACCAGAAGTAATTGCCCCG
Source organism: Nostoc linckia z4 (assembly GCF_002608075.1). Classification (GTDB taxonomy): domain Bacteria; phylum Cyanobacteriota; class Cyanobacteriia; order Cyanobacteriales; family Nostocaceae; genus Nostoc; species Nostoc linckia. The sequence goes on along the minus strand of NZ_LAHA01000007.1, from coordinate 139,239 downwards.
GTACAAATATTCAGTTTCCAGTTTCCGCCTAATGTGTGACTTCCTATTAAGTGATTTGAGGCTGCTACCGCTGCACCGGTCAATTCGCTCAATCGCTGTACAAATGCCATGCCTTGCTGTGTTTGAGCAACTTCACAACCATACACAAGCAGTTGTGCGTCAGCAGTCAAAGCATTAGCCCAACCCATGAGTTGCCAACTATAGCGATGAAGCGTTTCATAACTCAGTTGACTGTTTCCCAAATAAAGCCGCCCTGGTGCGCCGTGGGAAACAATGTGCAGGCTGCTAACTTGTTGATGCAATGCCAATACTTGGCTAATTTGCTCAATACCATCCTGGTTGGCATCTAGGACAACAACAGTCAGATTAGGCAAAACACCTAATACCAGATTTTGGTAGTTTTCTAGCTGTGAATCAATAAAAACCAGTTGATTAGCAGGCTGTATATAATTACCTGCCACCAAGTCAACTGCGCGATCGCCTTCCATGTCTGCTGAAGTAGCAGTTATCCCAGCTAAAAAGTTAGTGGCATTTGTAAATGATGCAGTCATAATTGTTTTGAAGTATGATATTCGGTTACCTCACACTTGTTTCTCTTCAAATTCCGAAATAGTCAGCAAGAGTGACATTCTTTGCTAGCAAGGTGAGGAATGCACTATACAGCTTATTGTCTAAATTTGAGTAAAACCTCAGCAAATACACTGTGTTAGTGGGATTTTTGGGTGAATGAAAAGTTTCTATTGGCGATCGCATATACACCCATGCGAACTTTACACTGGCTTCATCCAAGTTCCAATGCAAGTATAGGAATCATAGTTGATGGTTTTTCAAATGCTAATTTTGTTCATCACGGTTTAATTTTATACTTCTTATTTATTTTTTACGTAATCACTGACTATGACACTTTCCGGTGCAGAATGTGGGTTTAAGGATTTCAAAATTTGAAATGTAAGGATTTTAGGCGTTGCATAATTGCAGGATGATTTGAGAATTTGCATCAAGACATAATCTCCGCGTCCCCGTGTCACCGCGTCTCCCTGTCCCCGCATCCCCGCATCCCCGCATCTCCGCGTTAGCCTAACTCATCCCATTATTCAGCAAGCTTTAATTATGTTTCTCCAACACTTTAAAAACTTTGAGAATTAAAAAAGTCAGGATACCACCGATTAATCCCAACTGCCATAAACCACAGCCAGCAGCAATTCCCAAACCAGCTGAAACCCAAATAGCCGCTGCTGAAGTGAGTCCTTTGATTTCCAATTGCTGTGATGGCTGGGAAGATTGCCCCACAATTTCTCCAGCACCGAGAAATCCCACGCCAGTTGCAATTCCTTGAATCACACGGCTGAGTGCATCAGGACTAGTCTGTAACTGACCTGTTTGCAGAGGTATGATGGTGAATAAAGCTGAACCTAAACTTACCAGCATGTGAGTTCTTAAACCAGCTGGTTTGCGCCTAATTTCCCGTTCCCAACCGATAATTCCTCCAATCAGCAATGCTATGCATAGTCGGAAACTGATATTTAACCAATCATTAGTTGCAAGATAGTAAGTGTTTGGCAAGGTTGGTTCTGGTATGGATAACTATATTTACTACGATAATTGGTAATATATCTTTTAAGAAACATGGGGAGTGGAGACTAGGGAGTAACGAGTGGGGAAAAAAGCAAGTGTTTCTTTCATTTGTAGCGGGTGCTGTGCAACCCACCAGCTGCTTTTAAAAAGTATGCACAATTCTGAATACGATGGGTTAGGATTCAATAATTATACAGTTTTAGACTTTTTGAAGGATTTTTTCTAAAAAAATATTGTTTTAACCAATAAATGTAGGTTTGCATTTTTCAATCAGGAATGGCTGTACTGTGGCTACGAATAGATAACTGACAACTAATCAAATTGAGTGGAAAAACTCTACTGGCTAGACCAAATTAAACTACAAGACCGCGCCAAAGTAGGTGACAAAGCGTTTCACTTAAGCAGAATTATCCAACGTGGCTATCCGGTGGTACCTGGTTTTGTGGTTTCGGCAGAAGCTTTGCGGCAATTTCTAGAAAATCTCAACAGTTCAGAATCATTAATTGCTGATTTACCTTATTCTTCGTTACACCTAGATGTCAGTAATTGGCGTCAACTTCAGCAGGTGGCTGGACGTTTGCGCGAGGAAATTTTGAGTGCAAGTGTATCACAAGAGTGGGTGAATAAAATTTTCACAGCAGCAAGAGAATGGCAAACAAGTTGTTTGATTTTTCGACCGAGTTTGTCAATAGCCGATAGTATTCAGCCTATGGAAAATGTATCCGGCTTACTTGAGTCAGTATTTTGCCATTGCCAACAAGACGCCATTGCTACAGCATTAAAAGGTATTTGGAGTCAAATATTTCGTGCCAGAAGTTTATTGTATTGGCGGCACACAGGAATTAACCTACAACAAATTAATCTGGCAGTTTTAGTACAACCTGTGGAAAATGCCATCGCCAGTGGCTTGCTTAAAGCCAATTCCTCTGGGTGGGAAATTGAAGCTACTTGGGGATTAGGAATTGCCATTGCTCAAGGCGAAGTGTTGCCAGATGTCTATTACATCCAAAATGAAACTGGGATTATTTTAGAGCAACAGCTCGGCAATAAAATGCTGGCTTACGATGTTAATCATCCTTCCCATAAAATTTTTTCCCAACCTTTAGCAGATTCAGCCTTCACACCAGAGGAAAATTGTCTGGTAACCTACGTACTTCAAGAAGCCCAACAAAAACAGTACGCTTTACAACCAGAATATTTACAACAAATAATCGGGTTAGCAACTCAATTAGTTGCAGAACTAGGTAAAACTTTTACTCTCAAATGGACGATCGCCAGCCAAGCTACATATAGTAAGCTGTATTTAACACAAGTTACTAGTCCCCAATCCATCATCCCCCACGTATACTTCATCAGAGGACTAGCAGCCGCAGGCGGACGTACTGTAGCCAATGCTTTAGTCACCATCAACTCTCAGCAAAAACCCGAACAAATCCCCAAAGGTGTAATTTTAGTAGTCCCAAAAATTACACCTGACTGGTTGCCATTATTACAACATGTTGTTGGTATTATTACAGAACAAGGTGGATTAACTAGTCATGCGGCAATTCTAGCCAGAGAATTAGGAATTGCAGCAGTAGTAAATGCAACATCAGCCACAAGCTTAATTCAAACTGGGGAAAGACTTTTGCTTGATGGCGACAGAGGAGAAATTTATCGGATCGAAGGAGAAGTCAGAGATGAGAGAGATCGGGAAGATGGGGGAGATAAGGGGGAGCGAGGAGTAAATACCCCCTCATCTCCCACCCTGCGGGAAACTAAAGCTACATCCCCCTCATCCCCCTTTGCTCTACCTATGATTGCTACCAAACTGCTGGTTAACTTGAGTCAGTCTAGCTTGATTGAGCAAGTAAAAAGCTTGCCCACTGACGGGGTAGGATTGCTACGCTCAGAATTGATGATATTAAATATATTAGACGGACAACATCCTCAGAGTTGGATTTTAGGCGGACGGCAAGCACAATTGCTAGAGCGTTGGTCTGAGGAGATTATGGAGTTTGCTCGTGCCTTTGCACCAAGACCAGTTTTTTATCGTTCTTTAGATTGGCGATCGCCAGATTTACCATCATTGAGTAATAGTTTACAATCTTCTGAACAATCGATGTTAGGGGAACGCGGCACCTTTAGCTATCTGCAAAATTCCAGTGTGTTTGAGTTGGAACTCAAAGCTTTAGCCAGCGTACAGCAATCTGGTTATAACAACATTCATTTGCTGCTACCTTTTGTTCGGACTGTGGAAGAATTTGTTTTTTGTCGCCGCAAAGTCGAGGAAGCTCTTTTAACACAGGTAACAGAATTTGAATTGTGGATGATGGCAGAAGTGCCAAGCGTGCTGTTTTTATTACCAGAATATGTCAAAGCTGGCGTAGCAGGAATTTCCATTGGTACAAATGACTTGACCCAACTATTGTTGGGAGTAGACCGAGAACAAGGACAGTTAGCAAAAGTATTTAACGAACGTCATCCAGCAGTTATGAGTGCGATCGCTCAATTAATTGATATGGCTAAAACTGCTGGCATACCTTGTTCAATCTGCGGTCAAGCACCAGTCCTTTATCCAGAAATTATCGATCGCTTAGTAGAATGGGGCATAACTTCCATTTCTGTGGAACCCGAAGCCATCGAGCGCACGTATCAGGCCATCGGGCGTGCTGAACAACGCCTGATATTAGCAGCAGCACGACGTAAATTAAAATAGAAACATCTCGATGAAAATACTCAAAACTATCGAGACAGTTTTCTTGTTTATATAGCAGTCCTAAATCATTTGTGAAATCTTGCTATTGTTCACCGTTGAGTGTTAACAGTCAACAATCAACCACTACTACTGAAATTTCTCACAACTCAAATAGAATTGCTATATCTATACCAACTTTGATATTTGCCTTAATTTTATTTCATCAAGATATTCTCATCAGATAATTTTGATAGTCTCTGATATTATCTTTAACAAAATAAGTTAGTAAATTTTAAAATTTTCATCTAATTAACATAAATCAATCATCTTGCTATCACTATTTGGTGGATAATTCGTGTTAATCCAAGTTGATTACGCCAATCGCAAATTAACTTTTTAATTCTCATCAAATCTTCATCTACTTCAACTGTAGTTCATTTTTTATCAGAAGTTTGAGGGGAATACTAAAATCATTCGGGTTGAGCAAGGTAGTTAGCAATGAACCAAAAATGTCCTCTCTCCAAGACTTGTACTTGTCATAATATTGTGCGCTGCGAGACTGGGGAAGCAGGCAGGTTCTTTCTTTGGTTCCCCGTTTCACATACTTTAACAAAAGTCACCTCATACTTGAAAAACTTCAGTATTAAGTATGAACTGATGCACCAGCGTCCAGGTCTAAGTTTGAACTGTAAAGCCGGACAAGCTCAAGAAATTGCCCGTAACTTGTCTCAACTCCTTGCACCCAGAGAATTAAGAGAAACCCAAGTTCTTTTCATTCAAGGTGCTATCCAACCCCAACTACAAGATTTTAGTGATATCGCCTCATTGCAACGGTTTATTAAGTTCAGTCAGTCCGAGTGGTTAGTGGAAATGTTAGCGAAGGAACGATTCACCACTCACTTTCAACCGATTGTCTCAATTCAAGATACATCCCAGATTTATGGATATGAATCGCTGTTGCGAGGGATGGATGAAGAAGGCAATTTAGTACCACCAGAATCAATCTTTGAGTTAGCAAGCGAAGCCGGACTGCTACCACAACTCGACCGAGTTGCTCGCCTCAACACCATTGAGGAATTTAGCCATCATCAAGTGAGTGGGTGCATTTTCATTAATTTTGCACCAACGGCACTTTACGACCCTGTTTATTGCCTACGCAGTACAGTAGAAGCAATAGATCGAGCAGGTATTAACCATCAAAGAGTTGTCTTTGAAGTCGTGGAGTCAGACAATCCTCAAGATTTAGCCCACCTCAAAGCCGTGCTTCAATACTACCGGGATAGTGGGTTTTTAGTCGCCCTTGATGACCTTGGTTCTGGTTATTCCAGCTTGAACTTGCTGCATCAATTACGTCCAGATTTTATCAAATTAGACATGCAGTTAATTCGAGATGTACATCAAGACTTGTATAAAGCCTCAATCACTGAAAAACTTCTAGAAATTACTCAAAAGTTAAACATCCAAACCGTCGCCGAAGGAATTGAGTGCATTGAAGAACTGAACTGGCTGCGAGAACGAGGTGCAACCTTTGGTCAAGGTTATTTGATTGCCAAACCTAATGCCGTGCCTGCCACTACAACTCCTCATTTTGATGCCTTAACCTTGAGTGTAGCATCGACATCTCATCAGCAAATCGAGCAGCGCGTCCAACACCAAACCGAGTTCGAGCGAATTGTCGCAGCTGTTACCCAGCGCATTCGGCAATCGCTGGAGTTAGATGAAATTTTGCAAACCACAGCAGATGAAGTCAGACAACTGTTTGAGGTAGACCGAGTAGTAATTTATCAGTTTAATCACGATTGGAGTGGCTTAGTTGCTGTAGAGTCCTTAGCACAAGGGTGTATGTCCATTCTGGGATTTCATGTGATGGATACATGCTTTCAATCCACAGGTGCAATTTACTACCAACAAGGTAATACTAGAGCCACGGAAGATATTGAAAATGCTGGACTATCACCGTGTCATGTTCAACTATTGCGGAGCTTGGAAATTCGGGCAAATCTTGTAGTGCCTATTTTACAGCAAAAGCGTTTGTGGGGATTGTTAATTGCTCATCAATGCTCCAGTACTAGACTGTGGCAGCAATCAGAGATTAACTTGTTTAATCAGTTGGCAAGTCAAGCCGCGATCGCCATTCAGCAATCAGAACTTTACCACCAATTACAGCAAGCAAACCAAGAATTGCAGCGCCTTGCTTCTTCCGATGGTTTGACACAAGTGGCAAATCGCCGCTGTTTTGATGACACCTTCAATGCACAGTGGCAAAGATTAGCACGAGAGCAAGACTCACTATCTTTGATTTTGTGTGATGTCGATTACTTTAAACTTTATAACGATACTCACGGACATCTGGCAGGAGATGATGCCCTCAGAAACGTTGCCAAAACAATCTCTCGGACAGTGAAACATGCTGCTGATTTAGTTGCTCGGTATGGCGGAGAAGAATTTGCCGTAATTTTACCAAATACTGATGCCGAAGAGGCGATCGCAGTTGCTCAAGAAATCCAAACTAATATCAGTGCATTACAATTGCCTCATCCGAGTTCTGAAGTCAGTGAATTCATTACCCTCAGCCTTGGTGTGGCAACAATCATTCCTCATAATCAATCATCTCCCGAAACCTTAATTGCTGCTGCTGACCAAGGACTCTATCAGGCAAAAGCACAAGGTAGAAATTGTGTGGTCAAAATAGACTGTTGAGAAATTAATAATGTGTGAATTTTCAATTCCCTGAAGGGATTGACTGTTAACCGTTGACAGTCAACAATCAACAGTCAACAGTTAACACTGGTTTAAAAAACACCAGGTAGGTGTGGTTACATAATTAAGTGTTGGGAGTATTGGAATTTACCGCTTGTGTTTTAATAGCATATCCATTTTTTGGTTGCAGTACAAAACCTAAAGTTACTCGTTTCATAATCCAGTACAGTCCCACAAGGATTACAAAAGTGATGGCAATAATTACCAGTGGTTGTTTTCCAAGAATTTCCTCAACACCTTTGGTTAATAGTGCATCAGGTTGAGTGATAAAATCCCAACTATTGAAACGTAAAAAACGCCCCCAATAAATACCAACTGCACACAGAGCATGGGTAATCAATTCCAGCCGCCAAATCCATTCACTTTTGCCGATGCGATGCAAGTAGTATCCCCAATTAATTAACGATATTACATAAGCTTGAAACCCACCTAAAATTACTAACAAATACACAGGAATTAGTACTAAAGTAATCATCCACACTGATTGGATCGTGCGGATATCATCTATCAAGTGAATTACATCTGTCAACAAATATGGTGCATTAGGTAAAAATGCATAGAAGACTAAGAATCCTAGCCACCAAAGCCAAGTGCGGCCACGCTTAATACGAAATAGCCATACACTCAAAGCTAAAGGTATAAAAGCCAGAAATAAATTCCAAGTCATCCAACTCATATTAATTCGTAAGACCTGTACCACTCTGGCTATCAATTCTTCTTTCATAGGTGTTAACTCAGAAGATGTTTAATTGTTCTAAATTTACTTTGTAGTGTTAATGTGATTGAAAAAGGGAATTGGGTATTGGGAATGGGAAAATAGTACTTTTAATATTATTACCTAGTCTCTAGTCCTCAGTCCTGAATTCCTTTTAGTCAATCGGTTGAAGTCACTAGTATAGCCAGAAAATCATTAGGGCAAAATCTACCACAAAAAGGAAGCCTAGTAGTTCGCTTTCGTGACTTAGTGGGGGAAAGGGGAAAGGGGAAAGGGGAAAGGTTTTAAATCCCTTACCCTTTACCCCTTCTCCTTTCCCCAGCCCGAAACAAGCGCATTTTTGGGTTGGCAGAGTACTGGTCTGTAAAACGCGACAGAATAGCCGATGGTAGACTTTTGAATTGGAATATTACCCCATTTTAGCTATTATATTGATTTCATTCTCCTGTATTCGAGTTCCAGAAGTACCCTAAAGTTTTCATGGGGAGATGGGTAGATGGTGAAGAAATCTTCCCAATCCTTTCATACTCCCCAGCTAAAGTGAAAGTTATCTGAAGATGTGCAAATTGGTGTAAATATCTAACGTACCAGCACTCGACTGCGCGGGCCGATCGCTTGTTTGGGTAAAGTCACTTTTGTACAGCTATCAGCAGAATCTTTTGAACAAGCAGTTTGAGTTAGGTTTGCAGGATTTATCACTACTTGATTAACTGTTGGAAAATTACCGCTACTGAATTCTATGTTAGGTGCTGTAGACAGTGATGGAGAATTGGATTCAGATGTGTAAGTTGTAGCCGTCGGCGAAGCGATCGCACTACCATTATTAACTATCGGTGTCACAGTGATTGCATCGCCACTATTAACTATTGGCGTAGTTGTGATTGCATCGCCACTGTTAACTATCGGTGTCACAGTTATTGCATCGCCACTATTAACTATCGTTGGAAGAGTGGGTGTGCTACCACCGCTAACTACAGGTGCGGGAGTGGGTGTACTGCTACCACCGCTAACTACAGGTGTAGGAGTGGGTGTGCTGCTACCGCCACCGCTTGTGGGTGTAGGAGTTATAAGAGTTGCATTTGCAGGTACTTTAATTGTCAATTTCCCGATAAAAGAGTTAGTCATTTCCAAGGATGTCACCTTTGGGGAACCAGGGAGATCTGACTTGAAATCGAAGACTGTAGGAGTTGCGCCACCATTAGGATCGCTATACCTGGGCCCGTATCCACTGACTTCAAAAGTTCCCTGATACTGGTTTCCGGTTTTTGGGTCGGTAACAATACCTGTGTATAAAGCTTTTGTGAGATTAAATTCATCCTGAACAACCCCTTGAAACTTAGTTCCGGCTACTTGTCCCTGATATTTAAAACCTGTCAACTCGCCGTCAGAGAGAACAGGTGAATTCAGAACGCCATTAAAGGAGATGATGGGAATTCCTTTAAAGTCAACAAAATAATGCAAAGTACCATCATTACGTGTTTGTACTTTCACATAGTCTGACTTGTATATGGGGACGTAATTAGGATTGTTTTTAGTACCCAAGTTCCGCGAGTAAGTCCCTGTGTCGTCTGTGTCAATACGAGTAATGCTTTGATTGAAATTCGGATTATTAGTAGGGAGTTGAATTGTACCTGATAATGTCCCAGTGCTTTGAATTGTGATTTGAGCTACAGCACTTGTTCCACCTAAAGCAACGATGAGTGCGGCTAAACCACTAATCTGCCAACCCCAAAATGTTTGGTGAGGGCTGGGGAAAGGGAAAGGGGTAAAGGGTAAGGGATTTAAAATTTTTCTCCTTTGCCCTTTCCCCTTTAAAGAGCTAAGTTCACTTGGCGAACTACTACTGCTGCTAACAACCGCACAATAGAATTTTGGATTTTGGATTTGAGATTTTGGATTTTTGCAAGTGTTATGAGTTGATGAATTTACGGTCATGAAAAATTTGCTCCTTTAATCACGTATGAAAAAATACGCATGTTTTTTTTCTGCGTTCCATTAGTCAATAGAAGCATTTATTTACTGATTTTGTCAGTAATAAAAAAGCGTATTTGATTACATTTACATCAGTACAAAATTAAAACCGGAAAGTTGCTCTTAATGCTCCAACCACTAAAGCATCGTTAGCAGTGTTGTGATCGGGATTGAAAATAACAAATAAGCCTGGAGTTAGAGCAATATTGTCACTTAGTTGGGCGCGGTAAAAAAGTTCTAGATGAATTGATGTGTCAGTGCGTCCCCCTGCTGTCCCGCCATCAGAAAAGTTGGGAAGGTTAAATCCGTCAGGTAAAGTACTAGAGGTAATTTTCGGTGGTTGTCCCACTAAAACACCTCCTAAATTCCCACGACGCAGCAAATTAGGAAAAGCCGCGAACACCATCCAATTGGTGGTTTCTACGCTTCCAGAAAGATTGGATGGTTTAGAAGAAGTGAAGCCACCCCAACCACCTACCTGTAAGTTAGGGTTAATTCGCCAAGCAACGGTAGCGCCAACTGCGTGGGTATTGAAAGCTGTAGCATCAGCAAAAGGAGAAATCAGTTGAGAATCCCCGATACCAGTTCCCAATAGTCCATCTGGGGAGTGGGAATAAAGATAATGTATGCCGATATCAAGATTATTAGTAGGTGCTAAACTTAACTGAGCGCCAGTAGTAAATCTACCACCAAATAATCCACCTTGGTTGATGTTGCCAGGAAAACTGGGAATTTCTGCACTGTAAACACCTTGCAAACTAATGCGATCGCTAATTTGCCAGTCAAAACCTATACCACCAGTACCGTTACCAATGCCTAAAATTGGGTTACGTTGACCAAATAGAGAAATTGCACCATCACTAGAACCTTCTAATGGGCTAATACCGCGAAAAGTGTTGATGGGGTTGACTCCCGCCGTACCGACGACAATTCCCAAATTATCCGCAGCGAGAAATCTATAAGATAAATCACTAATCACCAGATTGTTGTCTGTGTTGGACTCGAAACCCAACCGCCCCATATTTGTAGATAACAACGATGCATTAGAACCCAAATTTCCCGCAGACAGACCTGTTAACAGCAAATCTCGCCCGGTAAATGAAGTTGCTAAGGTTAGTTGGGCGCTACTTGTGAAAGTCAGATTAGTTTTTCCTTGGCGTTCGGGTATTCCATCTCTGGGAAACAAATCTGCATCGGTGGTATTGCTTCCCTGAACGCTAAAAACGGCTTGACCAAATAATCTGGTAGTTGTGGAAAACTGATTAGCTTGTAATTCACTAGTCCGGTTTTCTAGAACTTCGACACGCTGCTGTAATTGTTGCAACTCTGCTTTGAATTCGTCTTGTAACCTTTGCAGCAGGATTAAATCTTCATCATTAACAGTGTTAAGTTTATTGTTAGTGATTGCTTCGTTAATCTTCTCTAAACAAGCATTTAAACCAGCCGCAAATTCATAACGAGTAATACTACGATTTCCCAAATAAGTACCGTCAGCATATCCCGCAATGCAGCCATACCGTTCTACCAAAGACTGCAAAGCACCAAAAGCCCAATCAGCAGGTTGCACATCCTCAAGCTGTGATACCGAGTTAACTTGAGACATTGGGTCGTCTGAGTCTGCGGTCTGGGGAGATTGGGAGATTGGGAGATGGGGGGATGGGGGGATGGGGGGATGGGAATAATTTTTGTCAGCTTCGTCTGGTAGAGGTTGGGTATTTTTTGATTCAGGCGAGTTAGAAGAACTGATAAATTGAATTTTTTCTCTACTTTTTTTAAGTATATTTTCGTACTTAGCTTTGGCAACTATTGAAGTACTTATATCTGGCTGTACAAATTCAGGCGGTGTAATTTCAACAGGCGGAACTACTTCAGATAAATTTTTTTGTGTTGACTCCTGCACCTGATTATCTGGCTCAATTACTGGCTGCTCTGGCAAATTGAGCGCAGATAATGGCGCTGTTACTAGCACACTCGCCATCAGTAGACTCATATCACTCCTGGTATTTCATTTGACTTACACCAACATTCCTTTTGACAGTCAAAGTTGGCGTGTATCAGGAATATTCCTAAAAAAAGAGTGATAAAAGTTACTGGACTTTGGAAATTCTAACTATTGCAAGATAACGATCGCCCTTTGGCATTTGTGTTTTGTGCGATCGGTACTATAGCGATTTTCTGTTATGTGAGGTACGGATAATATTTTGAAACGCATACCGCCAAAGGCGTAACCCGCAGGGTAGGGACGCAAAGTAAGGCAGAGAGGTACGCAGGGATTTAAATCATAAGTCATGAGCCAGACATGATATTAATTACGAAACTGACGCAATGCATCCACAAAAGCATTCATGTCATCTTCGTCATTATAAATGTTTGGCGCAAGTCGTATTGACTGACCGCGTATAGAAACTAAAATTTTATTTTTAATTAAAAGACTCCGCAACTTTTCCAAATCTATATTATCTGGCAAACTAATACCAACTAGATGAGCTGCTCTACTATCTTCTTCAGCTACTAAAAATCCGAGTTCGCCGATTTTGTTAATAAATTTGTGATTGACTAAGTTGCGGCAATAAGTTTGAATATTGTCAATACCCCACTCGACTAATTGTTCAAGCGCTCTGACGATCATCGGTAACAAAATAAAGTTGCTCATTTCACCGACATCGTAGCGAATTGCTTTAGGACGATATTCATCTCTGTAGATAACTAGATCCTGAAAGCTATCACTATCATAGGGATAACGATTGAGCCAATTTTCTTCTAGTGGAATTCCATTTAAATAGCGAGAACCAAAGTAACCAAGGCAATTTCCATAGGGGCCCATCAGCCACTTGTAGGCTGGACAGAAAAGGGCATCTGGTTGAATTTCTGATACATTGAACGGCAATGCTCCTACAGATTGGGCACCGTCTATAATTAGAGCTGCTCCACACTCACGAGCACGTTGACCAATTTCTTTAAGATTAAAAAGTGTTCCATTTGTCCAATGGACATGTCCCAGTGTTACAAGAGCAGTATCTCCATCGATAGCTTCTAAAATTTTTTCATTCCATTGATGACCACAATTATTGAGTTGATTGTCAGGTTCAACTATCTTTAATGTTAAATCGTGTTCCTGACATACTCTCAGCCAAGTGTAAACATTAGAGGGAAATTCCTCAGATGTGACAACAATGTTTTGACCCCGTTGGAAATTTGTATTTTTTGCGATAATTGCCATTCCATAGGAAAGTGAAGGAACGATCGCTATTTGATATGGATCTTGAGCAAAAATCATTTGAGCGAAAAGCTGACGGATTTTTTCGCTATCCTCATAAAAGTCGCTTCTTTTGAGAGCAGTAGGAATTCTTTTTCTTTGCATACCTACTATCCCTGCTGCTTCCACACTTTTTGATAGTGGGGACATATAGGCACAATTAAGATAGCGAACATCATCCAATTGAAATAGTGACTTCTTGCACAGACTTGAAATTTCTTGGATAGAATGCATATTTTTTATAGTTCACTTAAAAACAGTAATTATTTTTTGATGAAAATTCACTAATTGAATCTATAAAATAACGTGAATTCGATGAAACTCTCCCTGCCTTGAAGGAAGTTTTTTTCACCAAATCAAATATGAGTATCATATCCGGTTGAAAAGTTATCATTTAACGGCAGGGGGAAAAAGAGTTTGAGCTTTATTTACTTTTATTTACACAGTTTGGTTTTATGACACCAACTTACTTATCTTGTGATTATGGTAGGGGAACAAATGATTCACCAAGAGCATTTTCTGTCTTGATATTGTTGTGTTTGTACTTGTCTTCTCCTGCAACCAAAACACAACCTGTTTTCTCAGTGCTTAAAGTTTCGCCAAATTCGGTAAAGGTGGTGATATTTGGGTAAACTATTACATTTGTGGGAACATAGCGAATGGCGTAACCTACTCGACTTTTTCTTGCCTTATTTGGCAACGATCCATGTACGCATTTAGATGTAAATAAGACAACTTCTCCTGCTTTCATCTCGACTACAGCAGTTTCTGACTTGTCTGGTTCCCAGTTGGGATCGAGCCTTAATTCATTGTAATTGTATCCATAAAACCATCCATCCTTGTTAATGTTTTCAGGATGATGGGTTATGTCACCAAGCTCATTAAAATACCACTGTTTATGCGAACCTGGGATGAATTTAAGAGGGCCCATTTCCCTTGGAACATCAGTCATTGCAACCCAAGCTGCTAGTTCAATGGGTCTATTTTCATATCTTTCAATTGGCATTAATTCAGCTTGATTTTTCTCACCCACTCCATAGAGTTCAACTTGATGCCAACCAGTTCCTCCGTCGCCACTATTCTTTTGAAAAAATTCCGATCGCCAGCACAGAACATTTTGTCCGAGAATGCTTTGGAGTCGATGGACAATTTCCGGTTTGATAATTAGCTTGCTTAAATCTGAGACATCTAAATGTCTGTCATAATTGAGTTTACTGTTTGTGAATGGCGCACGACTGGTATCGAGAAGATCGACTCTCACTCTCTTCCAGATTTCTTTCATCTCTTCAGGTTCGTAGACTTTGAAGGGGCCGACATAGCCGTTTTCATTAAAAAAAGTTTTTTCTGCGTCTGTTAAGTAGAAAGAACTAATTTGTGTTGTCACCATATATTTAACCTCTTTTGGGGAAATATTAAATAAGTCTTCAATTTTTGCCAGCTTGTTTTTTTGTAATTACCGCAGCCAGGTCAGCAACAGTAGGGGTTTCAAACAAAGTTCGCTGGGGAATGTCCATCTCAAAAGCTTCGCATATCCGAGCGATCGCTTGAGAAGCTAATAAAGAATGTCCTCCCAATTCAAAAAAGTCATCGCAAACACCAACCTTGTCCAGATTTAAAATTTCCCCAAAAATTTCAGCTAGTAATTCTTCAATCGGGGTACGAGGAGCCACAAAGGGTTCTTCAAGTTCAGGTCGTTCTTGAGTAGGTGCGGGAAGGGCTTGACGATTCACCTTTTGATTGGGCATTAACGGTAACTCATCCAACATGACAAAAGCAGATGGAATCATATATTCCGGCAATTTTTGGCGCAAAAAGTCTTGTAGCTGATTTACATTTACAGCTTGCTTTCTCACAGGAACTACGTAAGCCACTAAGCGTTTGTCACCTGGTATATCTTCCCGACCCATAAGCACAGCTTCCCGTACTTCTGGATGTTGAGCCAAGGCTACCTCAATTTCTCCCAGTTCTATACGAAAGCCTCGGATTTTTAGCTGATGATCGCTGCGACCCAAAAATTCTAAGTTACCATCGCTTTGATAGCGAACCAAATCACCCGTTTTGTAAAGACGCGCTCCCTCTTCGTGGCTAAAAGGATTAGCAATAAACTTTTGTTCGGTGAGTTCGGGTTGATTCAAATAGCCTCTGGCTAAACCGACACCACCAATATGGAGTTCTCCAATCACTCCAATGGGCACAGGTTTTAGCTCGGAATCTAGTACATAGTATTGAAAATTGGCAATTGGGCGACCGAGTAGCGCCTTTTGCGGACAGACTTCACTACAGTCAATAAAAGATTGAAGGATAGTTGCTTCTGTGGGGCCATAGACATAAAAGAACTGCCTTCCTTTAGCCCAACGCGTGATAAAGTCCTCAGAAAACCCTTCTCCACCTGTAATTACCCTGCGTAAAGCTGGTAAGTTTTGTGAAGGAAGTCGTTTGAGGACTGAAGGTAAAAGGAAGATTGTAGTCATTTGCTGGTTACGGATGAGCGCGAGCAACTCTCGATCTGAGAGCATTGTTTCGCGATCGATTAAGTATAATGTGGCTCCGCTAACCAAGGCAGAAAAAATTTCCCATACAGAAACATCAAAGCTGAAGGTGGCAAACTGTAAAACCCTGTCACTATCGTTGATTCCGAAAGCTTTAATAGATGTCAGGATAACACTACACAACCCTTGGTGCTGAATAAGAACACCCTTCGGTTTTCCTGTGGAACCTGAGGTGTACATTGCATAAACCAGATTGTCTGAGCGTACTGAACTCAAGACTAGGGTTTTACTCTCTGTAGCAATGGCTGGCCAGTCGGTATCCAGACAGATAACTTTTGCTTGGTGTCGGGGAAGATGTTCGATTAAGCGCTGCTGAGTCAACAACACCGATGCTTGACTATCCTCTAGCATAAAAGCTAAACGTTCCTGTGGATATTCTGGATCTAGAGGGACGTAAGCACCTCCAGCCTTGAGAATACCAAGAACTCCCACGATGGTTTCTAAAGAGCGATCGACACAAATTCCTACTAAGACTTCTGGCCCCACACCCAGTTTTTGCAGGTAATTTGCTAACTGATTTGCTCTTTCATTTAACTGTTGATAAGTCAAATGTTGGTCTTTAAAGACTGTAGCCAATGCATTGGGAGTCCGCTCTACCTGTTCCTCGAACAACTGATGAATACATTTCTCTTGGGGATAATCTGCTTTGGTATCATTCCACTCAACCAATAATTGATGCCGTTCTGCTTCCGTCAGAGATTGTAATTTGGACATAATAAATTGACTCCCATCATCACATTATTTAAATAGATAAAACTGAATTTAAGTCTTGGGATATACATGACAGCAGTGCATGATGCTCGCTATGAAGAAAGAAGTGATTCCCAGGAAACATACGCAGAGTGAAAGTACTATTAGTTTGGTGACGCCAAGCAGCGAGATCATCACGATTCACCTCCATATCCTGCAAACCTCCGAACGCAGATATCGGGCACTCAAGCGGGGGTTCACTGGTGTATATATAGGTTTCATTAATAGCTAAGTCGGCTCGTAAGGTAGGCAAAAAGATTTCCATCAGCTCTGGATTTTTCAGTATTGCCTCTGGCGTACCTTGATAACGACGCAACTTTTCTATAAAAGCAGCTTCAGGTAGTTGATGAATAGGTGGTTCCTTTAAAGGAAATTGGGGAGCGCCACGAGCAGAAACAAACAGATGAACGGGGTTGGGTGCTTTTTGGTGACGCAGTTGACGGACTAATTCAAAGCTGATTATAGCTCCTGTACTGTGGCCGAAGATGGCAAAGGGTATATCTAGATAAGGAAGTAAGACAGGAGCCAGACTTTCAATTAAAGGTAATAATTCTGTAAATGGTGGCTCCTTCAGGCGCTTTTCTCTACCAGGAAGTTGTATCGAGCAAATTTCGATATCTGCTGGTAAATAATTTGACCAATGGTGAAATATGGAAGCACTACCACCAGCATAAGGAATACAAAATAGACGCAGGAAGGGAGATTGATGTTTTAATTTAGGTCGAACAATCCAAGAGTTAGTAAGCTTCACCTAGTCTTTATTAAGATATTGTAATTGACTGACAATAGTTAATCTATTTTGCGGAAAGTATTTTGATAAAAGAGGATTGTTATTGGCAATCCTCTATAATTTAGAAGCTAATTTATCGTATGCCTCCAAATATCAATTCATCATTTTCAGAAAATACTTTTATGGATGGACAGATGATGTCTAAATGATATTGGGTGTGAGGAATTAGTCCCAGCCCAAAATGGACAGTTCCATTAGTATTAGCGTAGACTTCATTCATCGCTGAATTTCCAGGAAATAGCTTTAAATGGTGATTCACTGCAAAACCAATCTCGATAATCATTCTGTATCTAGAATCTACTTGATACATGGCTTGCAAAATATCTACAGCAGGCTGGACAGATGGACTAGATGCTTCTATGTGAACGATTATGCCATCCTGCAAAGTTGCGATCGCAGCATGATCCCGCATTGTATACAAAGCCTGAAAAATTCGTTCTTGATCCTCTGGTAGAAATGAAGGCGTACCTGAATGCAGTACGGGAATCCCTTTAAATGCTAATTTTCCGTTGATATTAAGTTTGACATTGAGGTTAAGAGCAAAAACATCTACAGGTAGCACGCTGATTTCTCCTGAGGGAAATAACTGCTGTTCTCCCCATTCCAGTCGTCCTACTTGCTCGTGCCACTGTAACCTATCATCTAAATGCTCGAATACAGCAACAGTTTGATATTCTTCGTCTACAAACTTGAAGTAACCTGCGTTTTCACCCTTAGTAAAGAATTGCTCAGCAATCTCTTCTTGTTCGTAAGGATCTGTGTTTTCACCACATCTGAGGAAATGCTCAATTGCTTCCACTGATGTAGGAGTAGAATTGCAAGCCATGATACAGAGCTTTCTATGAGGGCCAAGATGTTCTGGCTCTGGTGAACGGAAATAACAATTTGGCGCAATGACAAGAATATGAGCTGGTTCAGGTATTTGCTCGTTTAGTATTTTTGAAAAATCATCTCCTGCATCATAGGAGATTAATTTGTAGTCTTTGTAGTCTTTTTCTAGAGAAATTTTTATCTTGTCTAACAAGCTAGAGTTGGTGACAACACAAAATGAAGTGTTTTTTTCTGTGTTACCAAATTGCTGCAAACGCCCTGGACGTATAGCAATCTTTGACATTAGCTAATCCTCTTAATTTACTGCACAATCATTCATGCTAAGCAAATTTAAACTTTGTCCGAGTTCAGAAGTGGACTTTTTCAAAATGAAACTCTTAACAGGGAAGAGTTTAGGATTTGGAAACAAAACCCGATTAAAAAAAACTAAGGGTTTCAAAGCAGACGCGGTTTATCATCCAATACAGGGACATTGCGCTACCCTTTGAGGCACAATTTTCCTTGTTGGCTTTTGTTTGTTTTTGTAATTACCGCTCCAATTTCCACCCAGGAGCAATTCATTATTATTACCCAGGACTTTGATATTGGGACAGATGAGATCCAAATGATATTGAGTGTAAGGTAGCATTCCAAAACCAAAATGAACGCAGCCCTTTTCGCCACCATAAACCTCATTCATTGCTGAGTTTTGAGGTAATATCTCTATATATGGATTGATAGCAAACCCAATCTCGAATATCTGTCTAAATCTGGAATCAACCATGAACATTGCTTCGAGAATTTCTAAAGCTGGTTGGACAGAGGGATGGGTTGCTTTCATTCCAACTACTATGCCATCTTTGATAGTTGCAATGACCGCATGATCCTTGAAGGTAGAAAGTTTTTCATAAATCCTTTGTTGGTCTTCTCGCAAGAAAGATGGAGGCCCTGAGTGAACTACCGGAAAACCTTTTAGAGGTATTTCTCCATTTAATTCAAATTGAAGTTCGGGAAGCTTATCTATACCTTTTAATGGTACAAGAAAACAAGCTATTTCTCCTGATGGAAAGATTTGCTGTTCTCCCCAACCTAACATACCTAATTGCTCATGCCATCCATAGTTATCGCTTAAATGATTAAATTCAGCTACTGTTCCATATTCTTCGTCAACCAGCTTTAAAATATCAGCAGTTTCACCTCGTTCAAAAAATTGGTTTGAAATCTTTTCTTGTTCTTCAGGATCTGTTTTTTCGCCACATCTTAAAAAGTGTTCAACAGCTTCTATTGAAGTTGGAGCAGAATTACAAGCAAAAATTAAAAGTTTACGATTCTGGCCTAAATCATCTGGGTGTACAGATTCAAATAAACAATCTGGTGTAATGACAAGAATATGAGCAGGTTCATTAATTTGTTCTTTTAAGATTTTTATGAAGCTATCACCTGGATCGTAACTCAGCATTTTGAAATCTTTATAGTCTGTGTCTGGCTCTATCTTAAAAACATCGAGCAGATGAGAATTAGTGACAAAGTAAAAAGTACTTTCTTCGGGGTCACCAAGTTGACGCAAAAGACTGGGATAGATAGGTATTGTCTTCATAATATCACCTGCATATTTTAAGGAATGATTACTGATGTGCAATTATGAAACTATTAAAAAATCAAAGCCTTTGTAACAAGAAAAAACAATTTTTCTAGATTGATTCCAGCATATATATAAATACAATATACCCTTTTTAGATGAAGACACATGATAAGAAAACCCACCGTCTGCGGTATTTCCGCTATGCTTTTAAAAGCCAGTGTGTTGCAGAGGTTACGTCTGTTATCACCACTGGCTGGAGGTTAGGAAGGGTAACAATAATGTTCACCTTCACAGAAAATTGGTATAAGTAAGATATGCTGGAATACTTTGCTCTAGTTAAATTATCTAGAACCTACATAGCATAGATGCTTTATTGTTTTTCTAAGCCAAATAATTAGAGTAGATTACAAGGTAGTATGCTCTTTTGTTGCACTTAGAAGAACATAATTACATCATTGTAAGCTATCTTTACTTGATTAATTAACCGAGTAAAGAGCCAGTATATTGTCCATTTTTCTTGCGGTTCTTCATGAGTTGACTCCTTTAATTTTTGTCAATGTTCACAAGTATCTAAAAACTGACTTTTGTAAAGTTAATCTGGTTGATTAACCTAGCAAAGAGCCAGTATATTGTCCATTTTTCTTGCGATTCTTCATGAGTTGACTCCTTTAATTTTTGTCAATGTTCACAAGTAAATAAAACTGACTTACGTCAAGTTAATCTGGTTGATTAACCTAGCAAAGAGCCAGTATATTGTCCATTTTTCTTGCGGTTCTTCATGAGTTGACTCCTTTAATTTTTGTCAATGTTCACAAGTAAATAAAACTGACTTTCGTCAAGTTAATCTGGTTGATTAACCTAGCAAAGAGCCAGTATATTGTCCATTTTTCTTGCGGTTCTTCATGAGTTGACTCCTTTAATTTTTGTCAATGTTCACAAGTAAATAAAACTGACTTTCGTCAAGTTAATCTAGTTGATTAACCGAGTAAAGAGCCAGTGTATTGTCCATTTTTTTTGCGGTTCTTCATGAGTTGACTCCTTTAATTTTTGTCAATGTTCACAAGTATCTAAAAACTGACTTCTGTAAAGTTAATCTAGTTGATTAACCGAGTAAAGAGCCAGTATATTGTCCATTTTTTTTGCGGTTCTTCATGAGTTGACTCCTTTAATTTTTGTCAATGTTCACAAGTAAATAAAACTGACTTTCGTCAAGTTAATCTAGTTGATTAACCGAGTAAAGAGCCAGTATATTGTCCATTTTTCTTGCGATTCTTCATGAGTTGACTCCTTTAATTTTTGTCAATGTTCACAAGTATCTAAAAACTGACTTTAATGTCTAGTTATTTTAGTCTTGCTTGAAAATTCAGAATATGTTTTTTGAATTTTAAAGTCAACTAGCAATCTCATTCATTGATAATTGATGTTTTAAGTATAAATATTGAATTAATACATTTTAAAGTAAATTAAATAACATCATTTTAATGAGTTTTTCACGTATTTTGGTTTTTTTGTCTTATTACTGAGTAGCAAATTATTTATTGTATTTAATGATGCTAAGATAAATTAACTTATTTTTTTCTTAATTTATATTTGTATTGATCTAATGAAATATTTTTTTGAAAAAGAAGTTAACATACGAATTTTTAACAAATATAACAATTACGGTTAAATAAAGTAAGTAAGGTAATGCAAATAAAGCTAATTAGCAAGAATCGTCATTTTTCATTATTTATTCTTCATTTGTAAGGGTTTCAAGTGTGTTTACATTTATTAATATAGTTTGGCTTATTCTCCCTGACTTAGGTTAGTGTGAGAGTTTTTTATAAAGAAAGTATAAATTAACATAATTATGATTAAAAGTAAGTCTCTAATGAAGAGAGGCATGATAAGCTAAACCACATCTAGTTTGCATAATCTGAAATTGTACATTTCTTGTGGGGTGGGCGTCTCGCCCGCCGAATATATGCAAGTTAAATGTGGAACAGCTTATTTAGTTCCACTAATAAAATTAGGTGGAAATTTTGTACTACGAACATGCTCGAAGTCTATAAACTAATCAGCATTTAAGTTGCATAAAACCACGGCTAAAGCCCTTACTACAAGCGAATCAGTCTGGAAAAATGAATGACGATTAGCTTAATACAGCTATTTTCTCTGAAAAGAAAATATTAATGCAATATTCTAGCAGGCAATTTTCAGCTTAGTTCGCCTTTTTACAGTTATTGTTGTAGCTGGCAAGGAGGAGGTATCTGGGAACAGATGAACTATGCTTTGTACGATCGCCTAGATTCCAAAGAATCCCTCTCCAAACCTTTCCCCGCTTCAGGGAAAGGTTTAAAAAACCTAATTTTTCGTACCCAACTCAGGATGTTAAAGCCGTTTGGGAGAGGTTCATCGAACTCACGTTCGCTTAGGAAATCAAAGCAACCCATTGCAATGGCAATAGCTAGTCAGTGGGTAAAAACTATGGAACAAACAAACAAAGCCAGAGCTATACTTACACTACGTGGGCTTAACTAAACCGATTGCATTCTTCTATGAGAAAGATATAAGAGTAATATAAACTTGCTACCAGTTACAAACATCGATTTGGTATACGTAGTTCATAGAAAAATCATTATGAATCATTTATTGGAGTCGGCTGAATCAGAAACACAGCAGCAAAGTGCAACTCTGATAGAAGGTATTTTAGTATTCATAGCAGTATTTATGTTTTCCTTGGCGGCAATCTTGATCAAATTGAGCGAACGAGATTTAGGGCCCAATGCTACGGTATTTAATCGCTTCTGGATAGCTACTATCGTCCTTGGATTTTGGAGAAGCATTGAAGTTTTGCGATGGAGAGTGTCTAAAAAATCAGTTGTACCGCAGGAAAAATACACCCTCAGCGATTTAAAACTTTTATTTATAGCTGCCACTGCAACGGAATTGTGCCAACTTGCCTGGGTGTGGTCTTTGACTCAAACTGGTGTCGCTAATGCGAATCTACTACATAATTTTACCCCAGTGTTCGTAGCCTTTGGGGGATGGCTAGTATTGGGTCATTATTTTGATAAGCGATTTCTGATAGGTTTGGCTTTAGCCATAGGTGGAGCGATCGCCATTGGTTTTGAAGATTGGCAATTGAGTACTGATAATCTCATTGGTGATGGTTGGGCGTTACTTTCTGCTGTGTTCTTTGCCACAAATATGCTGACAACAGAACAACTCAGAGCTAAGTTTCCAGCAAGTGGTATACTCTTATGGTCTTGCTTAATCAGGAGTTGTTGGACATTTCCCTTGGTATTGCTCACCGAGGATAAAATGTTTCCCTCTTCCATACAAGGCTGGTTGACAGTGGTTTCCCTGGCTGTTTTCTGCCAAGCGATCGCTTCAGTGATTCTCGCCCATCAGATTAAAAAGTTTTCTTCTAGTTTCATTTCTCTATTCCTACTTCTGGAACCGATCTTCACCGCTGTTATGGGATGGGTAATCTTTGGCGAACACTTAAGTCTTCTCAACTGGTTCGCTTTTTTTGTAGTTTTGTTGGGGATTTACCTAGCGCAATCCGGTGAAAAAGTTGAAAAATCAACAGTTATAGAAGTAGTAAATCGTCCCATACTCGAAGCAAACATCAATGAACAATGAACAATGAACAATTATTAACTCGTCAAGATCTATTAACATTCTTTTCTAAAGACAAAACAGTAACCGAGAAAATCGGGATCGAGGTGGAATTAGGAGTAGTCAATCCTCACACAGGGCTTTCTATTCCTTATGAGGGGACTACGGGAATATCCGCCATCTTGGAAGCATTGCTCAAAACCGATGAGTGGACACCGATTGTCGATGCAGGTCATATTTACGGTCTGCGAAGAGCTGACGGCACTAAAATTTCTTTAGAACCTGCGGGGACGATGGAGTATTCATCTCCTCCAATTGGAGATATTGCAACCCTTGTGCAGACTACACAGCAAGAAATATTCAAGATGGCAGAGGTAGCGCAAGAGTTAGGTGCTGTCCTGATTGCTGGCAGTATGTTGCCCTTTGACAAGCTCAAAGATACTAACTGGTCACCGAACCATCGTTATGGATTGATTTTAGATTATCTCAATAAATTGGGAATTGATTCTTTGGGAGAGTGCATCATGGCACGATCTCTATCAACCCAACTAACCTTTGATTATGTTTCTGAAGCAGATATGAATCGCAAGATGCGATCGCTAGTAGCAGCCGTACCCGTCTCTAATGCGCTGTTCGCTAACTCTCCCATAGAAGAGGGAGTAGCTGATGGTACATTATCCCATCGGTTAAGGTACTGGCTGAGATGGGATCCAGCACGTTGTGGTTGTCTTACCCCAGCCCTTAGTGGTTCTATGACTTTTGATGATTATATTGATTGGGCAATTCAAGTTCCCATGATAGTCGCTGTTGTTAATGGTATCTGTCAACCCATGCACGGACGGACTTTTGCATCTGTACTAGAACATGGCTTTGACAATGGAACCAGACCCACATTTGATAACTGGCGCAGTCACTTTTCATCGATTTACACCGATATTCGGTTGCGAAATACAATCGAAATTCGTTCAATGGATGGACTGGCTTTGGAACAGGTTAGTGGTGCGTGCGCTTTCTGGACTGGATTAGTTTATCATCAACCATCTCTTGAATCTTTGTGGAAACTCTTTCAAAATCGAAGGATAGAGGATTATCAAAAAGCACAAACAGAAGTCTGCTACAAGGGATTGCAGGCGAAATATGGTAAAGATTCAGTCAGAGAACTGGCCTTAGAAATGCTCAAGCTGGCAAAAGAAGGGCTGCAAGCACGGATTAATGCAGGCCTTGAACAACCCATCGTTTTAAAGTACCTCGACTCCATAGAAGAAATTGCTGTGTCTGGTCGTACCTTGGCGGAACGCTTAATTGAGCAGTGGAAAGGCGAGTTTGCCTATTCTCCAGCAAAATATGTAGAAGCTTATCAGGTTAAAAGACATATTACTTAATCAGCGTTGCTGAATTCAGGTATGAATTTATCTCACGCAGAGACTGTCAATTCATACTCTGATTCAGCAACGCCAAAAGTTAATTCACTATTCAGCCTGCTTACAATATTTATTCATTTCATCGACTAACTTATCTGACTGCTTACCAAGAGCTTCAGCAGCCGTGAGTGATGAATCAATTTCGGTTCTGGCTTTTTGAATTCTGTCCCTACCAGTAGCGGAGGCTTCTGCTATTTTAGCTGAACCTAACGCCTTACCTGCTTTGGCGATCGCTTGACCAAGATTTTGAAAAATCTTAGCAAAACTGCTTTGATATTCTTTGAGCTTGGGGTCTGTTAAATTCAACTCTTGAATTGATTTAGTAATAAACTCCAAATCTTTAGATAGCTGAATACTGGTTATAACTTGCGTTCCTTTATTTTTATCAATTAATGACGTTCCTTCATTAACAAGTTTAATCAATCGCTCGCATTGGGAGACTTTAGTTTCGCTGCAACTAGTAATAAACAAAGCAATGCTCAGGCTCACAGGAGCAAAAACAGTATATTTATGTGAAATGGACATTAACACCCCAAGACCAATCAAACCGAGAATATAGTATCTAATATTACTCATAAAGGAGGCATTGGTTATTGGGCATGGAAGACGTTGAAGAAGAATTCAGAAATCAGAATGGGCTAAACGCCCCGCTACCACTAACAAGAGTCAGAATAAAGACGCAATGCCCCATGCCCAATGCCCAAATCACCAATCTACCGGCAAACCCAACTGGTCTAAAGTCGTACCATCTTGCAAAAGTGGTTGAATGTCACTGTCTATTTGAATGCGACCACCAGATAGCACCAAGGCACGTTGAGTAACTCTACCCAACCAATGCAGATCGTGAGAGGCAATTAAGATTACTTCTACGGGTAACTTGAACAATACTTGTGCCAAATGACGCCGCCATGCTGGATCGAGACCATTAGTCGGCTCATCTAAAATTAAAATCGTTGGTTCTAGGGCTAAAATTGCGGCGAGGGCGGCGAGGCGTCTTTGTCCGCCGGACAGTTCGTGGGCAGAACGATTAGCGTAGGCTTCTAGTCCAAAATCTGCTAATAACTGACGGGCGCGATCGCTAGCTGCTGCTGCTGACATGCCATAGTTGCGCGGCCCGAAGGTGACATCTTCTAAGATGGTGGGCATAAATAATTGGTCATTGGCATCTTGGAAGCTAAAACCGATTTGACGACGTATTTGGGGTAAAGTTTTCGGTTGTACGGGGATGCCATTAATGGTAATTTTCCCGGATTGTGGTTCTTTTAAGCCAATTAGGTTTTCTAACAACGTGCTTTTTCCAGAACCGGTGGCTCCCATCAAGGCCACGCGATCGCCTTTGTTCAAGCTAAAAGAAATTCTTTGCAATACTGGTTCTTGGCGGGAATATGCATATACCAAGTTCTCAACCTCGACTACGGCGGCGTGGGGTTTATTGCTCAATGATTGGGAGTTGGAAGTTAAAGATTTCAAAATTTACCTGTGTGAGGGAGTGGGGAGTTAAATTTTGTAGGAAGTTACGGTGATGGCGGCAGCGATGACCCAAGCTAATAACAGGGTAAAACGCTCTTTTGGTCTGAGATTGGAATCTATTGGTAATTGTCCGTTGTAACCACGAGCTACCATTGCTGCATAAACTCGTTCTGCTCTGTCTAAGCTACGGAGATACAAGGCTCCAATCATTGCAGCACTAGTGTAGCGCAGCCATACCGCAGTTCCAGTTAAACCTCGTAATTGAGCGCTGCGTTGCATACGTGTAACTTCTGAGAGCAAAATCTCCATATACTGCCCAGCTAGAAGTAAGTTTTCTTTGATAGGTGCTGGTACGGGTAAGCTTTTGAGGGCGATACCAAAACTGTGTGGTGGTAGGGTTAACAAAAAACTATTCATCGCAAGCAGACAAATCAGGGAACGAACTAGTAAAAAACTAGCTTTCTGCCATCCCAAGGGTAATGTCAGCAACGATAAAAAAATCAACTCTGTACCGAGTAATCCGCCCAACTGGCGAATTGGTGCGCGCAACAGCCAAGCCCACAAAAGTGCGATCGCCGCATACACACTCAGCCCATACCAAGCATGATGCTTTAATAAAGCTGCCCCCACCACGATCGTTAGGGACAGTTGCAAACGTAGCGGTAAGGAAAGGTTAAGCATTTTTTGGTTTCACTATCTTGGCAATGCCAAAGGCAACAGCAAAGCAAACCGCAGCCCCCACAAGTCCAGCGATGCTAGTGCCAATTGCTCCTAAACCTTCAATTCCATAGTCAGCTAGGGGAGTCGGTACAATTATCCGTACTTTGTCAGCTAGGTTAATGAAACCTAAGTTTTCCGCAACTTTTTCTAAACCATCAGGCCAAGCGGAGGCAAACAGTGATAATACTCCTGCAATTAAAAAAATACTGACAATAGGTACTGACCATCCACGAAATTCGTGCTGTTCTCCTGGTAATAAATCTGGTCTGGTGGTGGCTAAGTAAGTGAGTACACCACCAGTAATTAGACCTTCACCAATGCCAATCAAAATATGTATGCCCGTCATGGCTGGTAAAACCACGGCTACAGGTGCAGTTCCAGAGAGGGCTAATTCAATGGCTGCTGCGATGGCGGCTACTACTACACTAACACCAGCCCCAATACCAGCCGCTAATGGTAAACGCCCTTTAGACCCTCCAAACAGTCGTTGTAAGGTTTGGGTCAAAATCCAGCCTACCCAAACGCCAATTACTGCCATGTTCAAAATATTTGCCCCTAATGCTGTAATTCCACCATCAGCAAACAGCACGGCTTGAATAATTAAAACTGTGGCAATAGACAGCATTCCTGCCCAAGGACTGCCTAAAACGATCGCCGCTAAAGTTCCCCCCAATAAATGACCGCTAGTACCTCCTGCTACAGGAAAATTAATCATCTGAGCTGCGAAAACAAAGGCAGTGGTTAGCCCTAACAAAGGAGCGCGACGCACACCAAAGGCCTCTTGCGATCGCCCCAAGGCCACAAAAAGGGCTGCCACACTCGCTAAACTAGTAGCTCCCGCCACTGGCACGGAAACAAATCCATCCGGAATATGCATAACTACCCTGTATTTTAGATTTTTACTTACTCAAAACAAGTAATAAAGTAACAGCATATAAATTAATAACAAACAAAACTTTTCTCCTGTTTGCAATGCCCCAATGGGGGATTTTTTTGTGTTACTTTTGACAGATTTACAATACAATGTTTACTGCTGATAACACTTATTCTTTTGTTTTTATTAATTTTCATAAACTTTCAATTTCAATATATTACTAAACTTTAAATGATTATTGCACAAGTGAAAAATCTTGATGAATATCTGCATTATCAAGAAAGAATAGAGGCGTCAGTCGTCAGAATTCAGAATCGAATTGGAGTCCGACTGGTGAATGAATAAGTGGGTTTAAGACCCCCTCCAAATTTAAAATTTGGTGGTCTTCTTCCAAGGGGAGACGCTACGCGAACAATCAGTCGCGGGTTTGAATCCCCGACTGATAGCGCAGCTAAGCCGTGTCTGCGTACCCCTGCTCTTAAGCAAGCTACGCGTAGCGTCTCGTAGAGAGCGTCTTGATTCTGACTCCTGTTAGCGATAGCGGGGCGTTTAGCCCATTCTGATTTCTGAGTTCTTCTTCAACAGGTTTATTGACTGTTAATTGTTGAATGTTGACGGCGAACAATCCTAAATTATTAGTGAGACACAACCAAGGATAAATGACCAATTAAAAAGGAAGTTTACACCTATATTTCACAACTAAAATAGGATTTTTGATTGTTGAGTGTTAACCACCATAAAACGTTTTTTAGGTAAATGAAGTACACAGGTATGGCGTAGGCTTTCCCTTCCCGTAGGGTACGGTCGTTCGCGTTTACAATTACTGTTTTAAAATGGTATCCCTATTTCACACTCTTTCATCATTCTGGTTAAAGAAAAATTTCAGCTAAGTTTTCAACAACAAGGCAAGAGAAAAACTAACTTTAGAGGTTATTTATAAAGTGAAAAATAAAATTAATGTAGTGGACTGACCCAGCTAAAATGTTGCAATAAAATTTGTTGTGGGTTAAGCTCTCTAGCCCGCCCCGGAGGGGCGAGACGCCCATCCCACTAGAGTGAAGCTAATGCACTATTTTAAGCTTCCACGCTACTACAATTTAAACTTTACTTTACAAATCATTTCTGAGTTTTTTTCTCTGGAGAAAAAAATTAAACAGCGTTAAGCCTTGCAGTACTAGCCTCTAAAATACAATGTGAATTACAAAACATGTGTCATTTAGTCAAGAGTTAAATCATTAATTTTAATTATTAAATATGAAAATTTTGATAAAATATAAGAATTTTCTATTGATCGAAAGATGATTTTCTGCTGGCACTTAGAAAACTTAAATTAGCCAACTGTCTTAACTCCAGATCTGTGACTTGACAACATAATGTACTGAAGTACCACTAGCTAAATTTTGGGCACAATTTAAAATTAAAAATAGTCTTAATAACTTAATTTAATGGTAGACTGTGTTTTTACTGGTATCAATAGTCCTTTTTCAGTACATAAAGATCAGCACAGGAATAGCCAGGAAAATATAAAATTTAGATAAATTTAGTAAAAATACTGGAAATTCGCATGTGGAAATTACTAAACTTTTATAATAACAGCCTGTAAAAAAAGTAATTGCCAAACTTGAAACCAAGTACATTGAGCCGATAAAAATAGCAGATGTTTGGTTCCATTCATCACGACATCTACCATCGTTGTAATGTTATTTAAAGTATGAAAACAAACTCATCCAATTCACTGTTGACAGTTCCAACTGGTTTACTGAAAATTCCAGAATTACCTCCCAAGGGTATAGATATTAGTACTGAATCCATCGGTCTTTCCCTAGTAATTCCTACTTATAAAGAACGTGATAATATCCGGAAGATAGTCAGTGTATTGAGTGAGATACTAGATGAATCAATTCCAGGTAACTATGAGCTAATTGTCGTAGACGATGATAGCCCAGACATGACTTGGGAAATTGCCCAATCTTTGACAACAGAATATCCGCAGTTGCGGGTAATGCGACGCCAACACGAACGGGGTTTATCTTCAGCAGTGATTCGTGGTTGGCAAGCAGCCAGAGGAAGTGTGTTGGGAGTAATCGACGGAGATTTGCAGCATCCACCAGAGGTATTGATAGAACTGCTGCGTAATATTGAGCAGGGAGCAGATTTAGCAGTAGCCAGCCGCCATGTAGAGGGAGGCGGTGTCAGCAGTTGGAGTGTAGCCAGACGTTTCTTGTCCCGTGGCGCTCAGTTATTAGGCTTAATTATCTTACCAGGTGTATTGGGAAGAGTTTCCGACCCCATGAGTGGTTATTTTATGGTGCGTCGGAGTGCGATCGCCAATGCAATACTTAATCCCGTAGGATACAAAATTCTCCTAGAGGTTATCGGCCGGGGAAAAGTCAACAAAGTAGACGAAGTTGGATATGTATTTTGCGAACGCAAAGAAGGCGAAAGTAAAGTTACATGGAAGCAATACGTAGACTACATACACCACTTAATCAGGTTACGGCTTTCCACAGGCAGAGTTGGACGATTCAGCAGAAAAGTTAATTTTCCAGTTGGTCGATTTTTGCGCTTTGGTTTAGTTGGGTTTAGTGGCGTATTTGTTGATATGGCAGTGCTATTCTTACTGAGCGATCCCACTACCTTAGCTTTACCATTAACACGTAGCAAAATTATTGCTGGTGAAATTGCAATTTTAAATAATTTCTTGTGGAATGATGCTTGGACATTTGCCGATGTGACTTCCAGACAGCAAGAATGGCATCAACGAGCCAAACGGTTTCTAAAATTTAATGTCATTTGCCTTGCTGGACTCATATTAAATGTACTGGTATTAAATTTAGTCTTTAATTTTGTGATTCCTAATCGTTATATTGCCAATTTAATTGCCATTGCAGTTGCTACTATTTGGAATTTCTGGGTGAACTTAAAGCTTAGCTGGCGCGTTACCGATGTGAAATAATCACAATGATGGATTTGAGATTTGCATTTTTGTTTTTAGATTTGAGAACGAACTTGAATCTAAAACGTCAAATTTACAAATCCATTAGTGTGAGGCTCGGCCATGACCGTTTTTCGGGATAGATCCTATTTTTGGAAACAGATTATCTTGTTGCTACACATTTATGCAGCTAAGATTCTACCACCAAGAGTTAAAAAATCTGTCCCGCAACAGATGTTTTCCCACAAATGGTATGTTCCACTTTTTCCTAGCTGGTTTCATCCCTTGATGTGGTTCATTATCGGTTTTGGCTTGCGTCTTGGTAACTTAACAGCAAAACCTCCTTGGACTGATGAATTTTGCACCTTAGTTTTTAGTTTAGGGAATAATTTTTTAGGAATACCCCTAGATAAAGCGATCGCAGCTGATATCTTATTACAACCGCTACAACCAAACCCAGCTGCCAATATTAGTCATATAATTCAAAACTTACTTACACAAGATACCCATCCACCGCTATATTTTGTCATAGCTTACCTGTGGATGAAATTATTTTCCCATGAAGGAGGATTAGTATCGCTATTTGCGGCGCGATCGCTCCCAGCTTTGATCGGTGCTATCTCCATACCTTGTGTTTATATATTAGGTAGAATAGCATTCCGTTCCCCATTGGTAGGAAACTTAGCTGCTGCCATGATGGCAGTATGTCCCTACGCAGTTTTTTTATCACAAGAAGCACGCCACTACACCTTAGCAGCCCTATGGGTAATTGCTTCCCTCACTTGTTTAGTAATTGCCACCCGTCATTTACAAAACCGTACTCCATTACCAATGTGGGTAGCCTTTGCTTGGGTAGAAATTAATGCCTTGGGTTTTGCTACCCATTATTTCTTCAGCCTTACCCTCTGTACCGAAGTTGTAGTTTTGATATTCCTTGCTTGGCAGCAAAAACAAACTAACGTCAAATTTTCTTTGTTTTCTTCTAACTGGCAGCGTATCTATGCAGTTGCCATCGGTACTTTTGTTGCAAGTTTAATTTGGTTACCAATCTTTTTAGAAAATAGAAATCGCGATAACTTAACCCAATGGATTCGAGGTTCCCGTGACGGACTAGATTGGATTGCGCCAATTTTTCAAGCTTTAGGAACATTGATTACCATGATTTCGCTGTTACCAGTTGAATCTGCACAACTATTGGTTGTAATTCCCTCAGGACTGGTGATGTTGATTTTCTTTATTTGGGCAATACCTATTTTAGTGCGTGGGATAAAAATTCAACTACAACAGCCAGAAAACCGGATAATGATTCAAATCTTAGCCGTAGTTACTATAACTGCAATGGCTTTGTTTTTTATCTTTACGTATTTTTTAGGCATTGACCTCACCAGAGGCGCTCGGTATCACTTTTTCTATTTTCCCAGTATTATCGTTTTACTAGCAGCTAGTTTGGCCGTTTGTTGGCATCTTCCCAAAGAATTGACTGTCAAAAACATTGGTCAATGGAAAATCAATGGCAAAAAAGCCGTAATCTTAATTTGGTTAATGTCACTCATCAGCACAATTACAGTAATCTGCAACCTTGGCTATCAAAAATATTATCGCCCTGACCTTTTTGTGCAATTAATTCAACAAACATCATCAGCACCAATATTAATTGCCACCACTCATAAAACTTACGTACAAACTGGAGAAATGATGGGAATCGCCAGGGAAATCAAACTGGAAAATTCACCTCAAAACCCCCTATTCCTCCTTGCCCATCAAAATCAAGACCCGAATACCTCTACCATTGCTTTAGAAAACACTTTAAAAACACTACCGCGACCCTTCGATGTCTGGCTAGTAAACTTTCATGCCCCCACAGCAGAAGCAGTCAAAACATGTGTTATGTCTAATACTGAATCTCTACCGAACATAGACGGCTACGAATATCAACTTTATCATTGTCAAGATAAATGAGGGAGATGGGGGGATGGGGGGATGGGGAGATGGGGGGATGAGGGAGATGAGGGAGATGAGGGAGACAAGGGAGACAAGGGAGACAAGGAGAATAATTCTCAACTCCAAACTCCAAACTCCAAACTCCAAACTCCAAACTCCTAACTCCTAACTCCTAACTCCTAACTCAACAGTCATCAGTCATCAGTCAACACTCCCTACCTCCCCCACACCCTATTCCCCATCCCCAATACAGATGCATCTTGTGGAAGTTCCTCAAATCTCAATATCCATAGGAGACTAGAGAAAGAAGAAAATAATATATCTGACACGTTTTCAAGCAGCAAAGGCTTTTTGTAGTTAAGGAGGATTTATGCGTGCAGTACTTATGGCAGGCGGTTCGGGAACGCGGCTTCGTCCGTTAACTTGCGATTTGCCCAAACCAATGGTGCCTATCCTCAATCGACCAATTGCCGAACATATTATCAATCTCCTGAGAAGACATCAAATCACAGAAATTATTGCAACATTGCATTATTTACCTGATGTCTTGCGAGATTATTTCCAAGATGGCAGCGATTTTGGTGTCCAAATGACCTACGCTGTGGAAGAAGACCAGCCTCTAGGCACAGCAGGTTGTGTGAAAAATATTGCAGAACTTCTTGATGAAACTTTTTTAGTAATTAGCGGCGATAGTATCACAGATTTTGACCTGACAGCAGCGATCGCATTTCATAAACAAAAACAATCAAAAGCTACTTTAATTTTGACCAGGGTTCCTAACCCCATTGAGTTCGGGGTGGTAATTACCGATGAACAAGCACGAATTCGGCGATTTCTAGAAAAACCCTCTACTAGTGAAATTTTTTCTGATACCGTCAACACTGGTACTTACATTCTGGAACCAGAAGTTTTAGAATACCTACCAACCAACACTGAATGCGACTTTTCCAAAGACTTATTCCCTCTACTTTTAGCAAAAGAACAGCCAATGTATGGTTACATTGCTGAAGGCTACTGGTGTGATGTCGGTCACTTGGATGCTTATCGCGAAGCTCAGTATGACGCATTAGACCAAAAAGTCCAACTAGATTTCGCTTACAAAGAAGTTTCTCCTCAATTGTGGGTGGGTCAAAATACTTACATCGACCAAACAGCCGTAATTGAAACTCCAGCCGTGATTGGTGACAATTGCCGCATCGGGGCAAGAGTGCAAATTGAAGCAGGAACGGTAATTGGCGATAATGTGACTATTGGTGCTGATGCTAACCTCAAACGTCCCATTGTCTGGAATGGAGCAATCATCGGCGAAGAAGCACATCTTTCTGCCTGTGTAATTTCCCGTGGCACTCGTGTAGACCGCCGCTCCCATGTATTAGAAGCTGCTGTGGTGGGTTCCCTTTCTACGGTGGGAGAAGAAGCTCAAATCAGCCCTGGGGTGCGTGTTTGGCCGAGTAAAAAAATTGAGTCTGGTGCTGTTTTAAACATTAACTTGATTTGGGGAAATATTGCCCAACGAAATTTATTCGGGCAACGTGGCGTCCAAGGGTTGGCTAATATTGATATCACCCCAGAATTTGCGGTGAAATTGGGAGCTGCTTACGGTTCTACCTTGAAACCTGGTTCTAAGGTGACTGTTTCCCGCGACCAGCGTAATATTTCTCGAATGGTGACGCGATCGCTAATTGCTGGTTTAATGTCAGTGGGTGTTGATATTCAAAACCTGGATGCAACAGCTATTCCCATCGCCCGCACCGTTATACCCATCATGAAGGTGGCAGGTGGTATCCATGTGCGCGTACACCCCGATCGCCCCGATTACATTTTGATTGAGTTCATGGATGCCAAGGGTATTAACATCACCAAAGCCTTGGAAAAGAAAATCGAAGGGGCTTATTTTAAGGAAGATATGCGGCGGGCGCTGATTCATGAAATTGGCGATGTTTCTTACCCCAGCCAAGTTATTGACACCTACTGCACTGCCTTTGAAAAACTTTTGCACGTTCATACACTGCGTAATAGTCGAGCAAAAGTGGTAATTGATTATGTGTATGCCGTTTCTGGGGCAGTTCTACCACAAATGTTGGATAAATTTGGCGCTGATGCTGTGGTATTGAATGCCAGTGTCAATAAAACCGCCATGTCGGTAACTGACCGCGAAGGACTGCTGACTCAATTAGGTCATGTGGTGGAAGCGCTAAAAGCTAACTTTGGCGTGCAAGTCTCGGCTAACGGCGAACAGTTGATTTTAGTTGATGAATCAGGCTACCCAATTCGCGGGGAAATGTTAACAGCATTGATGGTGGACATGATTTTAACTGCTAACCCCAGAGGTACAGTAGTAGTCCCAGTTCATGCTTCCAGTGCCATTGAACAAGTCGCCCGTCGCCATGATGGCAGAGTAATTCGCACCAAAGCCAACCCCACAGCTTTAATGGAAGCTTGCCAAAAAAATCCTAATGTAGTCTTGGGAGGTAGCGGAGAAACTGGTTTTATTTTCCCGCAACTGCATCCGGGATTTGATTCCATGTTCTGCATTGCGAAGATCATTGAGATGTTGACGATACAAGAGCGATCGCTTGCCACTGCAAGGTCAGAATTGCCCCGCGTAATTCACAAAACCTATACAGTACGCTGTCCTTGGACAGCCAAAGGTGCTTTAATGCGTTACTTGGTGGAAACTCACCCAGCCCAAAATCTAGAACTCATCGATGGCGTGAAAATTTGCCAACCCTACGATGACAGTTGGCTGTTAGTTTTACCAGATGCCAGCGAACCTTTAGTACATTTGTACGCAAATAGCAACGATCGCGATTGGGTAGACGAGACTGTAAGAAACTACCGCACCCGCGTCCAGACTTTTGTGGAAAGACAAGAAGAATATCAACCCGCAGAAGTGTAATTTCTAATTGACGCATTATGTGGATTAGACGCCAAAACCCTTGATTTATCGTTGTAGAGACGTTGCACTGCAACGTCTCTACAGGGCGCATTCAGACGTGAATTATCAGCGAGGACATTCTGGTAAACTTCTCTCGGCGTAATTGCAATCAAAATAAATTAAAGCTTCCCTAGTAGAATCGAATCCTCTAGTTGTAGTGTGTGGGCTACTTGTTGGACTTGCTTCATATAACCAAATTTTTAAGTAGTACCTGCTGTTATCATCACTAGACCATAATTCATAGCGATAATCACCCCCCGAACCCTGACTGTTTAAATAGTCAGCGAGGGCTGTATTTGAAGCAGAGACGAAGGTAAATCCACTCAAAACAGGAATTACAGCTATTTTTAGTATTTGGGTTAATTTCATATATCGGCAAAAAGCTCACTTCATCTAGCTTCATTTACCGATGTGTTATTTTAAATCAGTAATAACTGGGAATATTTGGTGAAGATATCAGACTTCTTGCAGAAGTTGGGAAAAGGGAAGGGGAAAGGGGGAAAGGTTTGGTATTTTCCCTTTCCCCTTTCCCCTTTAACCTTTCCCCTTTGACCACAAGAAACTATTTTCTTGCACAGTCGGCTAGTCACCCTTAAAATAAAACTACTGTAAGTTTATCGGTTTAATGTAGTTTATCCCAAGGAGGCGATCGCACAACTTCCTCCCAAATCAAACTGCATCGGCTATTACCCCTTTAAATTCCACACTCACTTGCCAAATTCGTTGAGTGCTGACCACTTAACCGTCAACAGTCAACACAAAAATATGTGCTGTATTGATGCAAAGATAGCCGTCGCTGTTAGTTTTCGACTTAGTATTAGTAGCTGAAATACTTTACAAAAGTTTATTCTCGACAAATGAAAATATTTATCAATAACTCTGGTAGGATATCCTCAGGCTTATTGATATAGATATTCATTAAGCTAACGATATATTTCAGCTAGTTGCAAACTTTCTCAGGAGATAAAGCCATGACAAACGTGGCTGTTCAAAAACCAGAGTCAATTCCCTGGTGGGCGGGGAATGCTCGGTTAACTAACCTCTCAGGACGACTTTTGGGCGCTCACGTTGCTCATGCGGGCTTAATTGTTCTCTGGGCTGGTGCAACCACCCTATTTGAACTTGCTCACTTCCATCGATCGCAACCAATGTACGAACAGGGCTTAATTCTATTGCCGCATCTGGCAACCCTCGGTTGGGGTGTAGGCAGTGGCGGACAAATAGTAGATACCTATCCCTACTTCGTCATTGGAGCATTGCACTTAATTAGCTCTGCCTTTCTGGGACTTGGCGGCATTTTCCATGCCCTACGCGGCCCCGCCATTTTAGAACAAAGATTTTCCTTCTTTGGCTATCGCTGGGAAGATGCGAATAAAATGACTACGATTTTAGGTATTCACCTAGTGTTGCTCGGTGTGGGAGCAGGCTTACTAGTTGCCAAAGCTATGTTCTTTGGCGGCTTGTACGATGCTACGGTGGGTGAAGTGCGAATAGTTTCTAACCCTACTTTGAACTCCGTAGTTATTTTTGGCTATTTGTTCGGTGGTGGTGGCCAGCACTGGATTGCTGGAGTGAATAATCTAGAAGACTTGGTAGGCGGTCATATTTGGGTGGGTATTCTCTGCATTACCGGTGGTATCTGGCACATTACTACTCAACCTTTCGGCTGGGCAAAGCAGCTTTTTATCTGGTCAGGAGAAGCATATCTTTCTTACAGTTTGGGTGCTTTAGCTCTCATGGGTTTTATTGCTGCTTATTTTGTC
The DNA here is from genome assembly GCF_002608075.1 of Nostoc linckia z4. GTDB lineage: Bacteria > Cyanobacteriota > Cyanobacteriia > Cyanobacteriales > Nostocaceae > Nostoc > Nostoc linckia. The sequence goes on along the minus strand of NZ_LAHA01000007.1, from coordinate 102,139 downwards.
TGTGTCAACACCCTAGCTTATCCACCCGAATTTTATGGCCCAGCCTTGAGTATTGGGTTTGACCGCTTTCCCTATTTCCAGAGTGGAAATTTACTATCCTCTCGTGTTTGGCTGGCCAATGCTCATTTCTGGCTGGGCTTTTTCTTTCTTCAAGGACATCTCTGGCACGCCCTACGTGCTGCTGGATTTGACTTCCGTACCTGGAGAGTCATACGTGCAACTCGTGGGGAGGCAATTTAACCATGACAACTGCAACCATAAACCCCCAACAATCCAGTTGGTGGGCTGGTAATGCCCGATTTATTAACCTCTCCGGTAAACTTTTAGGCGCTCATGTTGCTCATGCTGGGTTGATTGCTCTGTGGGCCGGAGCCATGACTTTGTTTGAACTCACCAAATACGACTCTGGCCGACCGATGTATGAGCAGGGGTTAATCTTACTGCCACATCTAGCAACTTTGGGATTTGGTGTTGGTGATGGCGGCCAAATTATTGATACTTATCCGTATTTTGCCATCGGTGTTTTACATCTAATTAGTTCTGCTGTACTTGGTGCAGGCGGGATTTATCATGCCGTTTTAGGCCCCGAAGTGTTACCTGAAAATAACTCGTTTTTTGGCTTCTTTGGCTACGACTGGAAAGATGAAGACAAGATGACCACCATCATCGGTATTCATTTACTGTTGTTGGGGTTAGGGGCTTGGTTATTGGTGGCAAAAGCTTTATTTTGGGGCGGTCTTTACGATCCAGCAGTGGCATCTGTACGCGTCATTACTGAACCAACTCTTAATCCAAGTCGGATTTTTGGCTATCTGTTTGGTGCTTTTGGCCAACAAGGAATAGCAGCAGTTAACAACCTAGAAGATGTCATCGGCGGACATATTTGGGTAGGAATACTTTGCATTGCTGGAGGATTTTGGCACATTTTCACCAAGCCTTTTCCTTGGGCGAAAAAAGTGTTGTTTTGGTCTGGTGAGGCTTACCTATCCTATAGTCTGGGTGCTTTGGCTTACATGGGTTTGTTGGCAGCATACTTTGTCACCGTCAATGATACCGTTTATCCCACAGTTTTCTATGGGCCGTTGGGATTGAGTACCACAGCATCAGGAATAATTACTGTTCGCACTTGGCTAGCAACGAGTCACTTTGCTCTGGCAATTGTATTTTTAGCTGGTCATATTTGGCACGCATTGAGAGTACGCGTCACAGCCGCCGGACTTGATTTTCAGCAGGGAGTTGTCAATGCTGCGGGGATACCGGAAATCGGAAATTTACATACGCCAGTGAATACTTCTGATATCACGCTGGACTTGTTAGCAAATCTTCCTATTTACCGCCAAGGATTATCTTCCTTTTCCAGGGGGCTGGAAATTGGTATGGCCCACGGTTATTTCTTGATTGGGCCGTTTGTCAAACTAGGGCCACTAAGGGATACAGAGTTAGCAAACCAAGCAGGACTAATTGCCACCATCGGTTTGTTGTTGATTTTATCGATTTGCTTGTGGCTGTATGGCAGTGTATCGTTCCAAGGGCGCAAACCTGCCCAAGGAGAACTACCCCAAAATTTGAAAACAGCTAAATCTTGGAGCGAATTCAATGCTGGGTGGACGATAGGTAGCTGTGGAGGAGCCTTATTTGCCTTCCTGCTGTTAAGTATTAAGTAATAGCAGTTTATTTTTCTGAGTTGGATAAACCATACCATTTTGGATTTGAGATTTTTGATTGAGATGCAAATTGGTATGGGTATCGTTGCATGAATTATTGCATTGCCAATCCATATATGAGGTGTCACCATGTCTAAAAAAATTGGTCTATTCTACGGTACTCAAACCGGTAACACTGAATCTGCTGCCGAACAAATTCGAGATGAGTTTGGTGGTGATGTTGTCACATTACATCCCATTTATGAAGCTGATACTTCCACTTTTGATGAGTATGAATTGCTAATTATTGGCTCTCCTACTTGGGATATTGGTCAACTCCAAAGCGATTGGGAAAGCTTTTTCTCCGATCTCGATGACATCAATTTTAATGGTAAGTTAGTCGCCTATTTTGGTGATGGAGACCAATTTGGCTATGCAGATAACTTCCAAGATGCCATCGGAATTCTGGAAGAAAAAATTTCTCAACGAGGTGGGAAAACCGTTGGCTATTGGCCAACAGATGGATATGACTTTAATGAATCTAGAGCTGTAAAAAATGGCAAGTTTGTGGGTTTGGCACTTGATACAGGTAGCCAATCTGATTTAACAGATGAACGAATTAAAACTTGGGTCGCTCAATTGAAGACAGAATTTGGTTTGTAGAAATTCGGGGTGTACGATTGTACGCCTATAAAGAAGTCAAAATTCAGAATTCAGAAGTCAGAATAGTTAACACCCTTGACAATTTTAAAAAATCAAGAAATTCTAGTTAGCTTGATTTTCCAATCATTCTGAATTCTGAATTCTGACTCCTGAATTCTTTCTTACAAATTGATAATTGAGAAGTTATAGGTATTTATGTCTGATTCATTTGATGTTTTGTGGTTGAGTGCCAGTTCTGTTTTACAGCGTTTCGATCAACCATTAGTTGGATATTTATCTAAGTATAGGAGAATTGCCCATTGGGAATACCTACAAAATATAGATGAAGGTAGTTCCATAGACCAGGGTGTAGAGTTGTTGTATGAATTTTTAGAATACAGCGATCGCTCTGTGCATTTAGCAGGACATGGTATGGGTGGTACGATGGCTTTGAGCTTTGCTCGACGGTATCCCCAAAAAGTGCGATCGCTAACTCTACTAGCTGTAGCATCTCAACCCGCCAACACTTGGCACGCTCACTATTACTTTCAACGACAACTTTTTAGCATCAGCCGCGAGCAAATTTTGGCAAGCAACGTTCGCAGTCTTTTTGGCAATCAACCAGCTAAAACTGCTAAAAAATTAGTCGCTGCCTTAGATAAAGATTTAGAACAATCTCCCAGTCCACACTCTTTATTTAAGTTAGTTTATTTACCAAAAGGTGGAGTTTCTATGCCCATGATGATATGCGGCTGCAAAACCGATCCAATTGTTAACTCGCCTGCATTGCATGATTGGTTAAATTGGTTGAAACCAGAAGATAAACTCTGGGAATGCCCACAAGGCTATCATTTCTTTCACTACTTTTATCCGCAAGAGGTTGGCGAACAAATTTTGGATTTTTGGGAACACCACGATTCCCATTTTGTAGAAGCATCTACACTATCCTTTAGCACTTCCAAAAGTTAGTTTTGAAGAAGAATTCATAATTCTAGATTCTGAATCAATTACTACTGATATTTTTGATAGCTAAGAGCAGTTAGAGCGGCAGTAGTTAATACTATTGCTTCGTTTTTACTGCTTAATTTTCTATTTATTTTTAACAAGAATACACAGGCAAATGAATCGTTGTACAGACTAGTAGTCTGTCCCATTAATAAAAATGTTTATAGCAAGCACTTTAGTTCTTAATTTTTAAGCACTAAAGTGGTTACTACGAACTTTTCAGAACTAATGGGACAGCCTACTAGCAATTGCAATATTTTTACAGAACGGATAATTATTGATATTTCGTTGATTTGGATAATTCACATCAGACGTAAATTCTGAATTCTTCTTTTTAAGGATTAAGTTTTGTAAAGAGCATTGACTAATAAGAATAATTTTCAATAAACTAAATTTGTAATCTCAATGATTGGCAATTAGCAGCGATGTCTGACGACAATCAATAGCACCTGCTACCAATTGGAAGAAGCTCTCTATACAAGCTAAAAAGCTTCATATCCTAATGGATAGCAACTGATTTGCTGCACTAACGAGACATTTAACTGCTGAAATCAGAATCAATTAGTTGAGTATTATTAGCAACAAATACGAAGTAGCTTAACAATGCAGACATACGGTAATCCCAACGTCGAATTTGATTGGTGGAATGGTAACGCCCGCTTCGCCAACCTCTCTGGCTTATTTATCGGCGCTCACGTGGCACAAGCAGCGCTGACAACACTGTGGGCTGGGGCGTTTACATGGTTTGAAATCTCTCGCTACAACCCCGATGTACCGATGGGGGAACAGGGACTAATTTTGCTACCCCACTTAGCTACTTTGGGTTTTGGTGTGGGTGAAGGCGGTCAGGTAATCAATACTTACCCCTATTTTGTTATCGGCGCTTTGCACCTAATTTCCTCAGCTGTGCTTGGTGCAGGCGCACTTTTCCACACCTTTAAAGCTCCAAAAAACTTAAAAGACGCCACTGGTCGCGCTCGTAAATTTCACTTTACATGGGATGACCCGAAAAAACTTGGTTTCATCTTAGGGCATCACCTAATTTTCTTGGGAGTAGGTGCTTTACTTTTGGTGGGAAAAGCCATGTTTTGGGGAGGAATATACGACTCCACAATTCACGATGTCCGAGTTGTCACTGACCCCACCCTCAACCCGTTGGTTATCTATGGCTACCAAACCCACTTTGCCACTGTTAACAACTTAGAAGATTTAATCGGCGGTCATATCTACGTAGGTTTGTTACTCATTGGTGGTGGTATTTGGCACATCCTCATAGAACCTTTACCTTGGGCGAAAAAGCTTTTAATTTTCTCCGGTGAAGCGATTCTTTCCTATTCTTTAGGTGGTATTGCCTTAGCGGGATTTGTTGCAGCTTACTTTTGTGCAGTGAATACCTTAGCTTATCCCGTGGAATTTTATGGCGCTCCTTTGGAAGTCAAACTTGGAGTTAGCCCATATTTTGCCGACAGTATTAAGTTACCTAACGGCGGTTACACTTCTAGAGCATGGTTAGCGAATGCTCACTTCTTCCTAGCTTTCTTCTTCCTGCAAGGTCATCTGTGGCACGCCTTACGAGCAATTGGCGTTGATTTTAGCCGAATTGAAAAGGCCTTAAATGCCATAGGTAGCGAATCGTAAAAATTTTAGATTTTAGATTTTGGATTTTGGATTATCACAATCTAAAATCCAAAATTCAAAATTCAAAATGCTCATCAGGGTATGTAACTATGACAATTTCAACTGAGAGAACCTTAGCAGAAGACACGAATTTATCTTGGTTAGTGGGTAATGCTCGTTTAATTGATTTGTCTGGTCAATTATTGGGCGCTCACATTGCTCATGCAGGCTTGATTATGTTTTGGGCAGGAGCAATTACAATATCTGAAGTTACGCGTTTTGTTCCTGGGATACCAATGTATGAACAGGGGTTAATTCTATTACCTCATTTAGCTACTTTGGGCTGGGGTGTAGGTGCTGGTGGTGGAGTAGTCAATACCTATCCGTATTTTATAATTGGTATTTTGCATTTAGTTGCATCTGCTGTGTTGGGTGCAGGTGGACTTTTTCATGTTTTTCGCGCTCCAGCAATTTTATATAATGCTGGCGGACAAGCAGCAAAATTTCACTATGAATGGAACGACGCCAAGCAATTGGGTTTAATTTTAGGTCATCACTTAATTATTCTCGGTTTGGGCGCATTTTTGCTAGTACTAAAAGCCACGGTTTTTGGTGGCATTTATGATAGTAATGTACAAAATGTCCGCTTAATTACCAATCCTAATTTAAACCCAGCGACAATTTTTGGTTACTTAGTTGGTCTGAAAGATGGTAATTGGACGCCTTTAGGAATGGCAAGTGTTGACAACTTAGAAGATGTCATTGGCGGTCACATTTGGATTAGTTTTATCTTAATTACTGGTGGTGTGTGGCATATTCTTGTCCAGCCTTTTGGGTGGGTGAGACGAATTTTGCCAATTGAAAGCGGTGAAGAAATTCTTTCTTACAGCTTGCTTGGTTTAGCTTTGATGGCTTGGATTTCTGCGGCATTTGTGGCATATAACACGACAGTTTTTCCAACAGAATTTTACGGAACAGAACGTCTGGGATTAGCAGATATTCAGTTTTTCCTTGGTGTATTGGCGTTCTTAGGTTACGTTTGGCATTCTTGGCGTTCATCTCGTCAAGTTAATGCTTAATTAGATTTTGGATTTTGTAGTCCTTGACTGAGCAAATGATTGTGAATTATGACTGCTGAATCCTAAATTCGTTCAACGCTAGCTAAATAAACTCCTATGCCTGCGGTGAAACGCAGTGAACTGCGGGCATTTTTTTGGAATTGTTATGAGGACAACCAATGTTAGCTATGATTTTGTGTGCCTTTTGCACTTGGACAATTTTGATTGTATGTGTTTCGAGTGTTTGGTTAACCTTGAAGAAAGGAATAATTCATTTAAAAAGGCTGCATCAAATTCCATGTTCTGGTTGTGATTATTTTACGAATGATTACCGCCTTAAATGTACTGTACATCCAAAAAAAGCTTGTACAGAACAAGCTATTGGTTGTATTGATTTTGAACCGAAAACTTCTGCTTGTAATGCTTGCCAGAAGGGACGGCGAAAGCTTTGTTAAGTATATATCGAGGGTGCGATCGCTAATTCAAAATTTTTCTATCAAGCACTACGACTTAACTTATACTTAGGAATAGGGCGATCGCTAATCACTGCATAAAGTACATCTGGATCGAGGTCGGCTCCCGATGGCCATTGGATTGTGACTAATTCGTGGTTTAATTCAACCTGAGCAAAGTATTTTTTATCTTGCAAAGGTGCAAAAACACCTGTGAATTTAATTAGCTTATTTATATCAAGTATTCCTTCTACCTCGTCTTCAAAACGGATATATAGTTGATAATTTTCTCTCGGTTCTACTGCAATAATATCTTTTAACATATTTTTATTTTGTTAAATTTATAATTAGGGCAGGTAAGATGCCCACCCCACAAGAGATTGATTTGATTATGCAATTTAGATGTTTTTCAGTTTAGTTTTAGGGAAATATCGCCAATTCAGTTTCGGGGTCAAAAAAGTGAATTTTCTCTGGATTTAAAGACAACCAAAGTTGTTCGCCAACTTGGACAAATCGCTCTGGTGGTATTCGTACTTGGAGATAATTGCTGATAGATTTCGGTTGAGAATCAGGTTCAGCAATCTTAACAGCAAGAAAGGAATCGTTACCTAAATTTTCTACTAAATCCACTTGCACGGGTAGATTTTTAGTAGCAGGTAGACTCAAGTTTAAGTGTTCTGGGCGAATGCCTAAAATTAAAGTTTTGCCATCATATTTTTGTAAAGAATTTGCCCAAATTTCTGGAAGTGTAAAACGAAAATGGGAATGGGTAATTAATAGCGGGGCATGAAATTCTACGGGAATAAAATTCATTGGTGGCGAACCAATGAACTCTGCGACAAAAAGGTTGGCAGGATGATTGTAAATTTCTAATGGGGAAGCAACTTGCTGAATTTTACCTTCAGACATAATCGCAATGCGATCGCCCATTGTCATCGCTTCGGTTTGGTCGTGGGTGACGTAAATCGTCGTTGTCCCTAATTGGCGCTGCAATTTCACAATTTGGGCGCGGGTTTCCGCCCGCAATTTAGCGTCTAAGTTAGAAAGCGGTTCATCCATTAAGAATACTTGAGGATTCCGAGCGATCGCCCTTCCTAATGCAACTCGCTGTCTTTGTCCCCCCGATAGCTGTTTCGGTAACCGTTTCAGCAATGTTTCGATTTGTAACAATTGGGCAACACTACGCACCCGTTCGTCTACAACCCTTTCTTTGTCAGAAATATAACGCAGTCCTTTCGGTAACTTTCTTGTGGCCCCCACAAGGAAATTTTCAGCCCAAACTGAGAACACTGACGCAAAAAAACTCACTGCGTCCCCGCGTCCCCGCGTCCCGGCGTCTTCTTTTTCCCCTCCCCTGCGGCGTAACCCGAAGGCGATATTGTCATACACCGTCATGTGGGGATAGAGGGCGTAATTTTGGAAAACCATTGCGATGTCGCGTTCTTTTGGTGGTAAATCATTAATTAAGCGATCGCCTAACCAAATATTACCTCCTGTAATCCCTTCTAACCCAGCGATTAACCGCAGCAAGGTACTTTTGCCACAACCAGAAGGGCCCACCAGCACCATAAATTCTCCATCTGCGATGGTCAAGTTAATCCGCCGCAAAACATTGATGCTTTCTGCACGTTCTCGGCTTGCATCAGTTTTTTCCCCTGCTTTGAGAGGAGATTGAGTTTGTGAGGTCACACTTTCCCCTTGACGCGGGGAAAAACTTTTATAAACGTTTTCTAATACAACTTCGGCCACAACTAATTATTTGATTAGGAATTGGGAATTGGGAATTGGGCATTGGGCATTGGACTAATGACTCATGACCAATGACTAATTATGTGAATACGAAAAGTTAAAAAAATAGCTTACACCATAAAAAGCAAACTACCCTGAATTTTAGGGCTGTTAAGAGGTGTTGTCATGACTACCCATATACCTACAAATTCTTCTCAAGAACCAGATGTTAACGCTGCTCATGACATTGTAGACGTACAAACCACTGATTGTTGTATTGTAGGTGGAGGGCCAGGGGGGGTTGTATTAAGCTTATTGCTGGCGCGTCAAGGCATTTCTGTGATGTTATTGGAAGCGCATAAAGATTTCGATCGCGATTTTCGTGGCGATACAATTCATCCATCGGTGATGGAAATTATGGAAGAATTGGAATTAAGCGATCGCTTGCTACAACTTCCCCATACCAAAATCCGCCGCCTAAGTATTCAAACTCCTGAAGATTCTGTGACATTGGCTGATTTTAGCCATTTAAAAACCCACTACCCCTATATTACGATGCTTCCCCAGGTGAAATTCCTGGAGTTCATCACCCAAGAAGCCCAAAAATATCCGAGTTTCCATCTGGTGATGGGTGCAAATGTCCACGAATTAATTACAGAAAATGGCGTGGTTCATGGTGTGCGCTATCGCGGAGGCGGTGGTTGGCATGAAGTCCGGGCAATTCTCACTGTTGGCGCAGATGGTCGTCACTCACGTTTACGAAATTTGGGTGAATTTGAGTCCATTGATACCTCTCCACCAATGGATGTCCTCTGGTTCCGCCTTCCTCGTCAGCCAGAAGATCCTGAGGGGGGAATGGGGCGCTTTGGTCAAGGTCAGATTATCGCCATGCTTGACCGTGGCGATGAGTGGCAAGTTGCCTATGTGATTCCTAAAGGCGGTTATCAAAAACTCCGGGCTGCGGGTTTGGAAGAATTAAAAAAATCTATTGTGGAAGTCGTGCCGGAATTCCAGCAACGGATCGCAAATTTACATGATTGGTCGCAAGTAGCCTTTCTCTCAGTGGAATCCAGTCGCGTCAAACGCTGGTATCGTCCAGGATTATTACTCATCGGTGATGCTGCACATACCATGTCTCCAGTTGGCGGAGTTGGCATTAACTACGCAATTCAAGATGCTGTAGTGGCGGCGAACGTACTCACTCAACCACTCAAGAACCGACAAGTACAACTTAGTGACCTGGCAAAAGTACAACAGCAACGGGAGTTACCCACACGCATCATTCAGGCGTTTCAAACTTTTGTCCAAAAGCGGGTATTTGCCCCTGTTCTCACCTCAAACCGCACCTTTGTACCACCTGCATTTTTACGCTTACCTATCTTGCGCGACCTCCCAGGAAGGTTGATTGGTTTGGGTGTTTTTCCCGTTCACGTGAAAACTTAATTTTTGCTGAGAATTTTTGATATGTTAGCAATGAATGGTACAATTATACTACTCAAATGCAGAATTCAATGCTCATCTCAGTCAGGCGGAAGCGGCGAACAGCATACTTAATGCTGTTCAAAGCGATCGCTTGGCTTTTATGCTAAGAATGGAATTCAGAATTCAGGAGTCAGAATTCAGAACTCAGAATTCAGAACTCAGAATTCAGGAGTCAGAATTCAGAACTCAGAATTCAGAACTCAGAATTAAATGTGTAACTCGTGGTGGATGAATTAAAGCTGAAACATTAAATCAAATTTTCAATTTTCTGGTTTTTGATATGGCAAATCTTCATTACTGACAAAGAATAATTTTCAATTCTGAATTCTGAGTTCTGAATTCTGAATTCTTCTTCATATTAATTGGCACTATATAGAAAAATCTCCTCTTTTTTAAGAGGCACTTTTTACAGTCAGGAGGAATCTTAATGAACAGCTGCGTTTTAATGGCGGAAATTATTAACGAGCCGCAACTGCGCTACACAGCAGATAATCTGGGAGTCACGGAAATGTTAGTACAATTTCCCAATTCCCAAAAACCAGAAGACCCGCCAGCAACTCTCAAAGTTGTTGGTTGGGGGAATTTAGCAACAGAAATTCAGCAAAATTATCATCAAGGCGATCGCGTGATTTTGGTGGGACGTTTGAGTATGAATACTGTTGACCGTCAAGAAGGTTTTAAAGAAAAACGCGCTGAATTAACAGTACAACAAATTCAATCAGTCGGCAGCAGTTTTAATACTACATCCTTCTCGTCAACACCAACCCCATCATTTACTGAAACTTCGTCGCCACGACAAGCACCACCATCTCGTCAGCCAGAGACAAATTTCTCCACTTACGAGTCGCAACGTCCAGCACCTACCCCAGCACCAAGTCCTGTTGGCGTTACTCCCCCGACAAATTATGAACCCACACCCCAACCTGCGAATTACGAACGAACCACCTACCCAGCAGTGAAACCAGAAGAACCAGACCCAGATGATATTCCGTTCTAAAGTTGCTAATTCACGTGTATTCAACTTGCTAACTAATCATTACGGTTAGACAGTTTCTAGAAATAGCCATCTTTTAAGATGTGCTATTTTTTTTGTCTGCGGTTGTAAAAATTCATCTATTTGAACCACAATTTCTGGTGGGGGCGAACAACCGTTCGGGGCAAACAACCCTTCGGGGCGAACAACCGTTTGGGGCGAACAACCGTTCGCCCCTACAAGGTGGTTTATTTACCTGAAAATTGCTGTGAATATCTCTTGATACACATGCAAGAACCTCTAAGGTCGTAGGGTGGTACTCTACGGTAAGCTGGAGCCTATGCCCTTAGGCTATCTGGCTGTTTTATTCGTGATGCAAAGTGATGTAAACACTGAAGTCATGGAAACATAAGATACTATGAGGTGATGGCAATTTCCGCAAATTCCAAGCAGTTCTACATTGGAGATGCGTGTATATTGTGGAAAGTATGATGTCAGCAGTGGAAAAACTGACATACTCATCAAAACTACTGTTAAAATCCAAATAATTTTCAGTTAAAACTCCTACCCGACTCCTATGAGAGAAACTGTCCTAGAGGTTCGCAATCTACAAGTTGAATTTCCCGGTGATGGCAATATCGTCAGAGCTTTGGATGGTATTTCCTTTGAATTGCGTCGAGGTGAGACTCTGGGGATAGTAGGAGAGTCTGGAAGCGGCAAATCAGTCACATCCTTAGCTGTGATGGGTTTATTGCAGACTCCCGGTAGAGTGGCTGGTGGTGAAATCTTGTTTCGTCCTCAAGAAAATGCCAAGGCGATGGATTTAGTCAAATTGTCGCCTGAAGAAATGCAGCTACATCGTGGTGGCGACATTGCTATGATTTTTCAGGAACCCATGAGTTCCCTGAATCCGGTTTATAACATTGGATTTCAACTCACAGAAGCAATTATGCGGCATCAAAATGTCTCAGCTGCCGAAGCTAGACAAATTGCGATCGCCGGTCTACAAGAGGTAAAACTTTTACCTAGCGATGAAGAGATCCAACAACAGTATATTGAAACTTGGCATCAAACCAACGCCAATTCATCGAAACCAGATACGCCAAAGTTGGCACAGTTGGTTAAAGAACACAAAGAAGCCATGCTGGAACGCTACCCGCATGAACTTTCTGGGGGTCAGTTGCAACGGGTGATGATTGCAATGGCAATTTCTTGCAACCCATTAATTTTAATTGCGGATGAACCAACCACAGCCTTGGACGTAACTGTACAAGCAACAATTTTGGAATTGTTGCGAGAATTGCAGCAAAGCCGTGACATGGCGATGATTTTCATCACCCACGACTTGGGGCTAATTTCTGAAATTGCTGACCAAGTCGCGGTAATGTACAAAGGCAAAATCGTCGAATCTGGCACTTCTGAGCAAATTTTTACCAATCCCCAACACCCATACACTAAAGGCTTAATAGCTTGTCGCCCCACCCTTGACCGCCGTCCCGAAAAATTACTGACGGTTTCTGACTACATGAGTGTAGAAGAAACACCTACAGGACAAATAGTAATTCAGCCAAAAGAACCTACACAACCTCCACAAGTAAGCAGCCAAGAGATGGCTGCAAGGTTGGTAAACTTAGAACAGAAAGAACCCCTATTAGAAATTCGCAATTTAAAAGTTGGTTTTCCAGTACGTGGAATCTTTGGTGGTACTAAACGCTACAGCATGGCAGTAAATGGTGTTTCCTTTAATGTTAAACCAGGGGAAACTGTGGGATTGGTGGGAGAATCTGGTTGTGGCAAAACGACCCTTGGTAGAACCTTGCTGCGATTAATTGAACCAATGAGCGGTCAGATTATCTTTGACCGACAAGATATTACCAATCTCAAAGGAGAACCATTACAAAAATTGCGGCGGGAAATGCAAATAGTCTTCCAAAATCCCTTTAGTTCCCTCGACCCACGGATGAAGGTTGGGGACGCGGTGATGGAACCGTTATTTATTCACTCAGTTGGGAAGACAAAACAACAACGACGGGAACGCGTAGCCGAACTTTTAGAACGAGTGGGTTTGAGTGCAGATGCAATGAACCGCTATCCTCATCAGTTTTCTGGCGGTCAACGCCAGCGAATTTGCATCGCCCGTTCTTTGGCATTAAATCCCAAATTTATTATTTGCGATGAATCAGTTTCAGCGCTCGATGTTTCTGTACAAGCACAAGTATTAAATCTTCTTAAAGAATTGCAATCAGATTTTCAGCTGACTTACATTTTTATTTCCCATGATTTAAGCGTAGTCAAATTCATGAGCGATCGCATTTTAGTCATGAATCGCGGTCAAATTGTCGAACAAGGAACAGCCGAAAGCATCTACCAAGAACCTCAACAAGAATATACACAAAAATTAATTGCTGCAATTCCCACTGGAAGCCCCGAACGCGTGCGAAATCGCCAACTCAAAGCCTTATAGAAAATAAGCGCATAACAATTGTTGTGCCATAGAGTTATACAAACAAACTCTTATGCAAATCTGCGTTATCAAAGGTAATTCTAACTTTGGGAATATGGGGAGATGACTGTTGACTGTCCCCTATGCCCCAATACGGTTTAGTTAAGGGCTAGTGGTAAAAATTTGTGGGTTTTACCAGACGCGATAAATCCCCGTCTCTACAAGTGTTTTGGTTGTATTGTTTTATAACCCTGTTGCCTATTGCCTCTTGCCTGCCCATACAGACCGATTCATTAATCAAATCGGACTGCTATATCATCTTGTTAATCTCCCAACTGCCTTGGCTTAACCCCAAAATTTAACCTAAAGTTAACCCTAACCTAAGTCAATACGATTCGGATAAGCAGTATGAACTTCCCTTGTGGCCTGGGAAAAGGTGAGCCAGCGCGGTCTTGGGGGTTTCCCCCATGAGCGACTGGCGAACCCCGAAGGGGTTAAGGGGTAAGGGGATTTGGATGTATTTAAAACCTTTCCCCTTTCCCCTTTCCCCTTTAACCGAACCGTATTGTAACCTAAGTTTATTTAGTTTTGATTTCTACCTATATATAGATTGACAAATCTGCTACGACTATCAATAGACTCAGAAATTTAAATTAGAAAATATTCATTTAGTGATATTACTGAATATATCCTACATCAGACAGATGATAGCTCTGTATTTATTCGGTGATGATGAAAAATGTTAAAAATTATTTGCTACCGTTTTTTCTCTAGTGTCAAATATTTTTGAATGTAACTAATATAGAACAATCAAAAATTAGAAATATCTTTCATTGTTTTTACAATTTTGTATTCCATATTACAAATTCTCAATTATATGAAGATAAGCAAACCAAAGGCGTTGAAAGATGTTATAATTATGAAGTATCTAAAAGATACGTTTTTCTAATTAATCTTTTAGCAGGGAAAAAAATGTAACCTATGATGCTGCCAGCAAAGGTTATGACTATGCAATTAATTAGACAACACAGATAAAGAATTGAAAATACCGATCGTCAAATTTAACATGATGTATTTTGGTGTAACTTTGTGTTCCGAATGGGATGTATAAAATCGCTATTATGACAGTTATAAAAGTGGTTTAGCTAGTTCAATGCTACATCTCTCAGAGTTTAAAACTAGCTAAAATAACTTCAAAAGTCTCTTTTGAAAGTCAACGTACACAACAATCCGAATAACTTGAATATTGTATGAATTCAAATAGTCCGTCTGCCAGTTCTGCCGACACATACTCACACAGGTTGGCAGACATTGTGGGAACTGCGATCGCTTTGTTGACTCTTACTCTACCGGTATTTGTCATAGCGCATTATTCTTCAAATGATGTTCAAAATAACCAGCAACCCGCGATCCAAAACCTACAAGAAACCAAAGATTAACAAACAACACAAGCAATGTCTAAAACTGTTTGACTAATGCTTGCGTTTGTTCGAGTGCTGTAGAGTGCAAATTCCTACTACCCTTTTGGAAAAAGCGTTGCGAAGTTTAGCTCGCAACGCTTTTTCCATTGTTTGGGGTAAGGGGGTGGGGAGATGGGGAGGTGGGGAGACTTGTACTGAGCGGAGCCGAAGTATGGGGAGATGGGGAGATGGGGAGACAAGGGAGATAAGGGAGACAAGGAGAATAATTCTCAACTCCTAACTCCTAACTCTTAACTCAACAGTCATCAGTCAACAGTCAACACTCCCATCTATTGGGAAGAGATCCATATTGCCCTAAAATTCTACACGGGGAGTGAAGCTGAGTGCCCCCATAATCTACGGTTATCAGAGGAGTTTTTTGTGGACTTATCTCGTATTCCTGCTCAACCAAAACCAGGCCTAATCAACGTTCTGATTGAAATTGTTGGTGGGAGTAAAAATAAATACGAATATGACAAGGAACTAGAAGCTTTTGCTCTAGACCGAGTACTTTATTCGTCGGTGAAATATCCCTATGACTACGGCTTTGTACCAAATACTTTGGCTGATGATGGCGATCCTTTAGATGGGATGGTGATCGTTGATGAACCAACCTTTCCAGGCTGCATTATTGCTGCACGGCCAATTGGCTTTTTGGAGATGGTTGACGGAGGCGATCGCGACGAAAAAATTCTTTGTGTTCCAGACAAAGACCCACGCTACGCTAATGTAAAATCCCTGAAAGACGTAGCACCACACCGTTTGGATGAAATTGCTGAATTTTTCCGTAGTTATAAAAATTTGGAAAAAAAGGTAACTGAAATTCTCGGTTGGCAAGATGTAGATAAGGTTGCTGCTTTAGTCGAAAAATCCGTCAAAGCTTATAAAGCATAATAGAAGAGTTAAGAGTTAGGAGTTAGGAGTTAGGAGTTGAGAGTTAGTAGTTAGGAGTTGAGAGTTGAGAATTAACAGTTAGGAGTTAAAAGTTAAGAGTTATGAATTTTTATTCCTCACTTCTCACTCATCACTCCAAACTTCTCACTCCAAACTCCTCACTCCTCACTCCTCACTCCAAACTTCTCACCTTTGATAACTTTCGCTTGTTACAGATCGCAAAACTGCCACTAACCCCAAATCAAAATGCAGCGCACTCTCCTTTTGGCAAAAATTCATAACTGCACCCTTACTGGGGCGAATATTAACTATGTGGGTAGTATCAGTATCGATCGCATCCTACTAGAAAAAGCTGGCATCTTACCCTATGAGCAAGTGCAAGTGGTGAATAATGCCAATGGCGAGCGCTTTATTACTTATGCAATCCCGGCTCCAGCTAATTCAGGAATCATTGAGTTAAATGGGGCTGCGGCACGTCTAGGCATTATTGGCGATCGCTTGATTATAATGACTTACGGGCAGTTCACTCCAGAGGAGTTAAAAAGCTACTCACCTACAGTAGTCATTGTGGACGAAAACAACAGGCTCTTAGAAGTGCGGCGCTATGATGACCTGCTCAGTAAGGTCTAATTTCAAAAAAAATGTCTAATTTTGAGTTGTCGGGTTCCGAGAGTTACATACCTCAAAAATCAACTAGCTTGCTCAATAGTCCAGCAGGTCAGTTTCTAGTAAAGTTCTGGGGTGTCAGGGGTTTGATTCCCACTCCCAGCGAAAACACCAGTCGTTATGGTGGTAATACTGCTTGTGTAGAAATGCATGTAGCCGGAAAACGCTTGATTTTTGATGGCGGTACTGGCTTACGGATACTTGGTAAAACTTGGCAAGAAGTACAAGAACCACTAGAAGCACATTTATTTTTTACCAATTCCCAATCTAACCGCATTCAAGGTTTTCCCTTTTTTGCTCCCGCATTTATTCCTGAAAATTGCTTCCATATTTACGGCACAGCTGCCTCAAATAGTGCCTCAATTAAACAATGTCTGTGCGACCAGATGCTCCAGCCGCACTTTCCTTACCCTTTACAGGTAATGCAGTCGGAATTACAGTTTTACAATCTCACTCCAGATAGCGACCTGAAGCTAGATGATGTGATTATTACAACTGCATTAATCAATCAAACTCAGCGTTCAATGGGCTACCGAGTGAGTTGGCAGGAATATAGTGTTGCCTACGTCACAGATTTGCACCAAAATGCAGACCAAGTAGAACGAGAGCGAATTTTAGAGTTTGTTCGAGGTGTTGACTTGTTGATTGCCAATGCTACCTACACTCCGCCAACATCTCACGACCATGACTCTGCTGATTTACTTTGGCAAGTTGCAGTCAATGTGGCTCTAGATGGTGGCGTTAGACGATTAGTGATTTCTCATCACCACCCAGATGACCATGATGATTTTCTAGACAAAGTTCAAGCCTATGTCAAATCTGCTTTTCCTGAAGCATCGCTAGCTCATGAAGGTCTAGTAGTGGTTGTTGGTAAATGATTGAAAGTTGTTGGTAGAGTGTCTTGAAAAAAGGCAGGGGTTAATCAACAGTAGTGATTGGTGTAGATAATTGTTTTTTTAAGACGCCATAAATCGCGTCTCTAATTGTTCGTGTCAAAGATTTATTTCACGAAGATAGCACTTACTGTTTGGGAATGGATTTTGTCCACTAAGATAGTTTATTTAGCTAATACCTACGGCGGTCAATTACCCTCTAATGATAGCATAATCAAAAGTTATATTGAAGAAATTATGACTATCGATCGTGACCGCTTATTTAAAGAATTAATTTCTACATTTTTTACTGAATTCATCGAGCTATTTCTTCCTGATATTGCCTGTGATATAGATAAAAACTCCATTCAATTTTTACCAGAGGAAGTACTTGTCGATGTGACTGCCGGAGATAAAAAAATTATAGATTTACTTGCAAAAGTCAAATATCAAGAAAAAGATACTTTTTTCTTAATTCATGTGGAATCTCAATCTTATACACAGCAAGATTTCACTAAACGAATGTTTAAATACTTTGCCAGACTTTACGAAAAATACGATTTACCAATTTATCCCGTAGTAATTTTCTCTTTTGATGAACCACTCAGACCAGAACCAAAAATACACAGCATTACGTTTCCTAATTTAGATGTACTAAAGTTTGAATTTGCAGGAATTCAATTAAACAGAATTAGTTGGCGAGATTATTTAACCCAACAAAACCCAGTTGCAGCAGCATTAATGGCAAAAATGAATATTTCACCGCAAGAACGCCCGCAAGTAAAAGCAGAATGTTTGCGGCTATTAACTACTCTAAAATTAGACCCTGCACGAATGCAATTGATTTCTGCTATTTTCTGTAAGTATTATAATTGCCTAGACGCGGAGCGGCTTGTCCTTAGACATAGCTCTCATATTTAATAACTCAAATTCCTGATGCCAAAAAGGACAAATCATAAGGAATTACTTAATACATCGGATGATTGCATAAAGTCCGCGAGCTTCTATCTGCACGTATTCGGAATTAAAGCCTGCCCTCAGTAAAATATGTCGTAGTTCGTCTACAGAAAAGAATCGAAAAACAATGCTAGGAAATGGCTTGAGAAAAGTAGTCGCAAACAATTTGCCACCCCTACGCAACACTCGGTAAATGTTGTGAATTCCTTCTTCCGCATTAGGCCAGCAATGCATTGCGGCTCCAGCGTAAATTGCATCTATGGAATCTGACGCCAAAGGTAGTGCTTCAACATCGCCACGAATGACTATGATTTCAGAGGATGAAATGCCATCTAATTTCATTTGTTGTTGTAACTGTGACAGCATTGCCTCCGAATAATCTACAGCGAGGATTTGTTTGCACTTCCCTGTCAGTGCTAGGCGTCGCGCCATAATACCCGTACCGCAACTAATATCTGCTACGATTCCAGGGTTTTCACCAAAGAATTGTGTACATTGGGCGAACTCTACATCAATACCACCAGGGTTACGCAGTCCTGCTGCCCAAATTGGTGGTAGGACGCGTTCATAAAAAAAAGAAATTATAGGAGAACGGAATAATTGTGTGCGTAAAGGTTTTGCTTGAATGGCATTGCCTTTTATCTGTTGGTGTGCGGCTTCTGGGGTTAAATCCATCAACGATGAAGGAGTTTTTTGGAGTTCCTTTTGGAAGTAATTGTGGCAAGTATCACAGTGCTGTGGTGTGGCGGCTAAAGATTGATGACAAAGAGGACAAGCGATCGCCTCTTGTAAAATAAACATAATTTTTCTAACTTAAATTTGATACAACAAAAATGCTGTAAGGGCGCACAGCTGTGCGCCCCTACGATAATCAATCGGCTATGTTGCAATTAAGAAGCGTTTTGCAATTCACCTGTGCGGATTGAAATTTGCTGTGTCTGATTACCCCGTTGTACCTTGACTTGTAATACTTGTCCAAGGCGACTGTCTTCTACAAGATTCTGTAATTGTTCAGCGCTGGTAATTGGTTTTCCATCGACTTGAACAATTATATCCCCCCGTCGAATACCCGCAGATGCGGCTGGAGAATTGGGAACAACTTGCATAACAAAAACACCATTAATTTCTGGTATCTGAATGGGAGAATTGGGATCGTTGTTATTTTGCTTGGCAAGTTCGGGTGTCAAGGTGACCATTTGCACACCTAAATAGGGGTGAGCAACTTTGCCATCTCTTTGCAGTGCAGAGGCTATGGCTTTGGCTTTATCAATGGGAATAGCAAAGCCAATACCCATTGCATCAGGACGAATGGCGGTGTTGATACCAATTACTTCCCCTCGTTCATTTAACAACGGCCCGCCAGAGTTACCGGGGTTAATGGCGGCGTCTGTTTGAATAAAGTCTAAACGCTTGTCACTAATACCCACTTGGGCGCTGGAACGTTTGAGGGTGCTGACAATTCCCAAAGTAACAGTGTTATCAAATCCCAAAGGATTGCCAACTGCGATCGCCCAGTCTCCCACTTGTACGTTACTCGAAGAACCAAGGGGCGCTACTGGTAAATTGTTACCTGCGTTAATCTTGACTACAGCTAAATCTGTAACTTCATCAATTCCTTGGACTTTGCCCTCAAAGGTGCGGCCATCTTTGAGCCGGACTGTTACCTTATCAGCTTTATCCACCACGTGAGCATTAGTCAAAACTAACCCACTCTTGTCAATAATGAAACCCGAACCCAAACCCCGCAGCTGTTCAGAAGGCATTTGTTGGGGTAAACCATCGCCAAAAAAGCGCCGGAAAAAGGGGTCTTGTAAAAATGGATCGATGCGGCGAGTAATTGTACGTTCAGTATCAATACGGACTACTGCTGTGCCCACACGATTAACTGCTGCGGTAACAAAGCTATTGCTACCAATGGCGGAAGTTGCTGGTGATTGTCGTTGGGCAATGATTTCTGGACTATCCACACTGGGAGCAATGGGGGCAGGTTCGGCTTGGGAGGGCAACACCTGTAATGTGCTGATTGTGAGTACAACTCCTAGCGCGATCGCTAATACATGAGTGCCGAATTGACGCATAGACCTGGGTAATTTGGGAAATCGCATAATCACAACCTAAACTTAGAGGCTCAATTGTTACTTAGTCGTAAAAAATCTATTTACAATTATTTTTACAAATTTATTGCGATTGTTGACCGTTGACGGTTCGCAGTTAACGGTCAACAATCAACTACTTTTAGTTGTTGTTTATTTTTGGAGTTCTCTAATCAAATTAATGGAAAATTTACCCCAAAAGCTATTATGGGGATTTACACTTTACAAGTTCGGTTTTTACCCCAATACAGCTGAGATAAGCCTGTTTTTTCTTTCCCCTGTTTCCCGTTCCCTGTTCCCTTACCTTCACAGAGGATCTTTCTTAACCGAAGCGTATTGGTTTTTACCCAGGAATCTCCTCTCAGGAGCTGCAAAAAAGAAATGATTCCGGTTTTGGGGTTGACCGTTCACAGCGAACAGTCAACCGTCAACAATTAACAATCTTCTCTGAAATGGTGGCTCAATTAAAAATAAACTAACCGGGGAATAAAATTTCGTTGCGAGTGGTTGCACCTAGCTGGGGTAAAGAGTTGATGGCTGAATGGGGAGTGAGGGCAGTGGGAACGCTTGCAGGTACTTGTAATTGTTGGACAACACGTTGCAAAAGTTGGTCTTGTTCAGTACGTAAACTCCAGACATTTGTACCACGGTTGATGATGGCAAACCAAACCAAACCGCGATCGCGGGTGGGCATGACTCCGGCTAAAGCGCTGACATCGCGGAGAGTGCCTGTTTTAATTACAGTAGCAGAGGGGAGGTGTCTAGAGTGGAGTGTGCCCCGGCGATCGAATCCAGACATGGGAAATAAGTCAGCGAGATTTAGTTGATGGGCGCTTGCTTGCTGTTGAATGGCCATGAGCATAGAACAAGCAGCTCTTGGAGAAATGCGATTTTCTGTCCCCAGTCCAGAACCATTGATTAACTGAATTTCCGATTGCGGTACTCTGGCAAGATAAGCAGCAGTTGATTGTACTACAGCAGCTCCTCCCACTGACTCTGCCAACATCTCTGCCATTTCATTGTTGCTATAAACGTTCATTTCCTTAATCAATTGCTTTAGAGGTAACGAACGATGACGCACCAACAAAGTTTGTCGGGGGTTTGGTTGTGCTTCAAATTTCACAGCACCGGCAATTACGACTTTCGGCTTGGGGGTTCCCTTGGGCATGATGGAATATATGTAATTAGCGGGGCGACCCCAAGTGGCAGAATTGAGTGTTTGCTTGAGTATGAGACCCGCCAGCATCGGCTGACGTTGGAAATTCATGGCGAAATTGCCAGTAATGACCAAATTTCCTTTTACTTGCTTGATACCCATTTTATTGAGAGTATTACCAAGGGCGATCGCTTCTTCCCAAACAAACATCGGATCGCCGCCACCAGTAATTACCAAATCGCCTTGCACAACGCCATTTACCATTGGCCCAGTGACACTTACCAAAGTATCAAATTGGTGGTCTGGCCCCCAGGTTTTCAAAGAAACTAATGAAGTGGCAATTTTAGTTAAAGAAGCTGCTGGTAGAGGTGTTGTGCCTTGATGATTTGCCATGAGCATCGGCCCTGACTGCATCCAAATGCCCTGACTTTCAGCCAGATTTTGTCCTACCACCTTGGCTGTGATTAATTCCTTGAGATATGCCTGTACTGTAGTTGCCCCAGCTGGATTTGGATCGGGGGCGAGAACTAAGCCGGGGCTACTTTGCCAAGCCAATGCATCTAAGGCATCTAGAGGCTTGATGTGTACCCCAGCCATTTCTAGCCAAAGTGACACCAAACCAGAACCCAGTATTTCCAGCATATTTTATTCCTCTATGTCGGTTTTAGGATGTTAATGTATTATTTACTGTGCTAATATACACGTTTTTTTATCGCGTTCGGGATTGAGTCATCATAACTGGTGTTTTTTTCATGGGGAAGTAAGTTTAATTACTTGATTTTCGTTACACTTTTTACCAAAAAAAGACGAACTACAAGAGTCACGTCTCTTGAAAGCCAGTATAAAGTAGATAGAGCGAATTGCATTGCCATATTGAATCATTTTTTCGATTAATTTTCACAGTGATTTTTTTCTAGTTCTTTGAATTGCGATCGCCATTCATCAGAACAAGCTGCACCAATTAAAAAGCTGTGGGCATGATTGGGAATTTTTAGCGATCGTCTGCCCTCTGATTTAACTTTTCATTAGATATGTAAATTCATATTTTCAATGGGATAACTTATACCATTTCTTTGTGAGCGTGCGCCTAATTTTCTTTCTTTCTTTGTGTCCTTCTCTGACGAGACGCTGCGCGAATGCGCCCTTTGCGGTTTGTTTTGCATATAGTTTGGCGCATCTTCATACAGAATTGGTATTAGCTATAAAATCACCAATTCGTTATTTTTTTTTACAAACGATTTGGTGGTCAAATTAAAATCATTTATTCAGCCACAAATCATAAATAATTCAATGATATAATGCTTAATTTTTAATTTTGTTTTTAATAATATTATATTCAAGTCAAAATAGATTGAAAGTACTAAATAAATCACGAAAATTTTGATAAGTAGATGGACATAAATAAATATAATATGTTCTGTCATTGCGTTCGCGTAGCGTCTCGTAGAGAGCGAAGCGAAGCAATCCCAGAGACTTTGCGATTGCTTCGCTTCGCTCGCAATGACATCTTAGATTTAATCATGACTATAGTAATCCGATTTGATTCCTGAAATTATCTGCGTAGGTAGGGAACAGGGAATAGGGAACAGGGAACAGAAAAGAAGGGTATAGATGTGTACTGAATCTTGTTCAAAAATCAAATAGGAGTCCTATATTTACTTAAAATAAAACAAATAAATATAGAGGTAAGATTATAAAATAGGAGTCAGAATTCAGAATGGGCTATGCCCCGCTGCATTAACAGAATTCAGATTTACTTTTGATTGTTTAATCCTGAACCTTTTTATTTATAGGACTTACGCAACTGGCATATTATTTTAAGTTTGTAGTAAGGACTTTAGTCCTCTAATAAGGACTGAAGTCCTTACTACAAGCAAAAAAAATTTATTTTTTGTGACACTTGCGTAAGTCCTGTATTTATTTTTACGGCGTCAAAAATATTGGGGTACGGGTGGAAAAATCCACCCATAAATCTTACTTTCTTTCGGGATGTGCTGCATCTTCCAGTGAAGGAGTACCCATCTGATTAATTATTGCAATCATCTGATACAAACGCCCTAAATCTCGTTGATTGAAATACAAAATCAATCGGGGTAATTCAACAGTTTCATCTTGAGCTTCTTGGGGTAAAGCTTGACTTTTTTCAATTCTTCCTTGGATAATAATGTCATTAAATTCAGTATTCAGTTGCTCGACTTGGGCATCTGATAAATCTGTTTTGAGACGAATGACTAATCGATCGCCAACGTAGCGGCTAGAATGGTAAACCTGGTAAAAACGGGTGATGGCATCACAAGCCACATCCAAGTTGTCTGTCACTGTGTAAAGGCTGGGATCGTCAGGACTGACAAGACCTTTATGAACCAATTGCTTATCAATATATTCGCTCCAAGAGCGCCAGTAATCACCACCGGGGTGGTCAATTAAAACCAAAGGTACGGGGCCAAATTTACCAGTTTGGCTTAATGTCATACATTCAAAAGCTTCATCTTGAGTACCAAAGCCCCCAGCAAACAAAGCCACAGCATCACTTTCTTTCAAAAGAAACAGCTTGCGGGTAAAGAAATATTTAAAGTGAATTAGCTTAGGATCGCCATCTATAAATGGGTTGGCTTCCTGTTCAAAGGGTAACTGAATATTCAAGCCAAAAGAATTTTCTCGTCCTGCACCTTCGTGACCCGCCTGCATGATTCCGCCGCCGCCACCGGTCATCACCATAAATCCTAATTTAGTTACACAGCGAGCAAACTCCAGCGCCATTTGGTATTCTGGTGTATCTGTTGCGAGACGAGCAGAACCAAAAATGGTGACTTTACGAACATGTCGGTAATCATAAAACAGCTGGAAACCTCGCTCCATATCTGCCAGCGCAGCCGACAAGATTTTCCAATCAAGGCGCTCAATTTCAGTATCAGCAAGGCGAACAATAGTAGCAAGTGCTTGCTGAATAAATTGCCGATTTTTTAATGTCGGTAGACGAACGATTAATTCAGCGATATCCGCCTGTAAAGACTCTAACGTGTCGAACGACGCAGATGATATCATGAGAACTGCCGGAACAATGGCACTATATTTTACGTGAACGACTCACACTCTAGCAAGCGGGACATAGCCCTCTGTTGTGCAGTTAGCATTCTCAGAACCAGCTTTGAGGTAGTATTGGTGATTGTTCAAGGGAAGATGCCCATCTTTTGGCATTGGAAGTAGAAAAATCGAGTTTGCAACTCGAATGATGACGGTGAAATTTTATCAATTGAGTAAAATACACCGATTCGTAGGGGCGCACAGCTGTGCGTCCCTACAGTGTGTTGCATACAAACAAGAATCGTAATGAATAATTTTCTCCTACTCCTTTCCTCATACTTCTTCTAAACTCAACCCCAACTGTTGTTTTAAGGCTTCTGGCACATTCCCTGCTGTATCCAGCCCTTTGACATAATCCCATTTTGTATTTTCATCCCAGCGGATATCTCCAAAAACTTTATCGCTGAAATCTGTGCCGCTGAGGTATGCGCCGCTGAGGTCTGCACCGCTGAGGTCTGCACCGCTGAGGTCTGCGCCCCTGAGGTCTGTGCCGCTGAGATCTGCGCCCCTGAGGTCTGTGCCGCTAAGATCTGCGCCGCTGAGATCTGCGCCTCTGAGGTCTGCGCTGATGAGGTTTGCGCTCCTGAGGTCTGCACCGCTGAGGTCTGCGCCACTGAGGTCTGCGCCACTGAGGTCTGCGCGGCTGAGGTCTRCGCCCCTGAGGTCTGCGGCACTGAGGTCTGCGGCACTGAGGTCTGCGGCACTGAGGTCTGCGCCCCTGAGGTCTGCGTCGTTGAGGTCTGCGTCGTTGAGGTCTGCGCGGCTGAGGTTTGCACCCCTGAGGTCTGGGCGGCTGAGGTCTGCGCCCCTGAGGAATTGCCCAACTACACTATTAAAAGTTCCCAACTGAATGCAATCACTGTAGTTAATGATGCGAACCAGTTGGTATGTCAAAGAATTTTTTTGTGGTTGACCAGACAGATAGAAGATAATTTCTTTTTTCAGATCATCTCGTTCTTGAGCATAGCGGTTCAACTCCAAAAGCAAAACCATCACATTCAACCCTGCATAAATATCTATCTGGCGCTGACCTAGCTCTTGAATTCCATACTTTTGCAACTGTCGCAGCTTTTTTTGAGGCAAAGTCTCTTCAGCAGAGTCAATAAATTTTCCCTTACACCAGTTACCATAAAACTTTTCTAAGCGTTTAAATAACTGTTCCCAAGGAAAACTTTGATTTTCAGTCAGCAACCCCATCAAATATTCCATAATTTCTGGTGTGAGTCTACCAAAACCCAATAAATCATAAATTTGCCAATTCATTTGGGCTTCAGGAATAACTAGTTGTCTTCCGTCTTCAGCTTCGTAGTATTGCGTCCAAGCTTTCAGGCGTGTTTTCAAGCGTTCAGCAAAGAGAAATTCGCCAAAACTCTTATGAAAAAACTCAACCCCACCTTCTTGTTTATCAGCAGGACGAATGTAAAAAGCAGCTAAAGCTGTTTTGAGAGCTTCGTTACCCAGTTTTTCTTTAGCTTTTTCAATGAGAGCTTTTGCTGTTTCGTCATCTTGTAAACGTGCTTCTAACATTGACATAGAAGCGAATTCGCCTCCCGACTGCACAACACAAACAGCCGCTTCTGTAAGAATACGTTTTAAATCTTCGGGTTTCTGTTGGGTTAACTCAGTATTTAAATTAGTGCCATCCGCTTCGGAACGCTGTTTCGTCAGTACCCAGTTTAAAGCCTCCTGGTAAATTATAATTTTGGCTGTGCGTTGATTCGCTTGCTCTAATTTATCAATTGCCAATTTCCCATCTCGATACATTGCTGCTAACAAATAAAGTAACAGCGGCTCTTGGGCTAAGTTTTTCACCTCAGATGGACATTTATCACTTTGTAAAAACTGTCCAAAGGCTGCGGTTTTTCCTTTATTGGCTGGTAATTCTTCCCATTTATCTAACCATTTTTGTTGGAGTTGTCCATCCATTTCGACAATTTCCACTCGCTCTAAATTACGAGGCAAGTGAGGAATACCTTGTAAAGACATCGACCTACCAGTAATTAATACTCGATGTCTCATTTCCTGGTAATTTTTACACTCCTGCTGAAATCCAGATACTTGTTTGATAAATGCTTCTAGGTTGAGGTTGGTTCTAGCCTCAATATGCAATTCATCAAACCCATCAAGGATAAACAAGAAACGGGTGTTTTTATTTGTTAACCAATTTTTATCGTTTTGAATAAAACTAATTTTCAGTTCTGCTTGTAAAGTGTTTTCTAAACGCTGCTCGAAGGAGTCTAAATCTCGTAACCGAATTAAAATCGGTGTCCAAATTGGATGTAAATGCTGCCGCACCCAATCAGAAAACATCCGACAAAAGACACTTTTACCTCTTCCTGGGCCTCCTTGAACAAACATCACTTGTTCTAGCTTACTTGGATTTAGAAGAATTTCCTTAGCCCATGTTTCTAAATCTAAAAAGTCTGCTTTTTTATCTATTTCACCATTTGTATTTACAGGTTTGATTTTTAAAGGTACATAAATATCTTTAAATGAGAAACTCTCGTCAAAAACTTGCTCTAATGGCTTGCTAGCAATATGAATTTTTAGGTATTCATCAATGCTAGAGAACTTTTGCTGTTCTTTCTGCCAGTCTCCAAAAGAAGGCTGAATTATATTTTTAATAGCATCACCTGATTCTATCCAGGCTTGAATTATGTAGCGATGAGTATTCCAAGCTACTCTTTGAGTCAAAATATTAATATTATTGTTGGGAATGTTTGCTGCTTCTAATCGTGCAAATAATACTTCATTAAATGCTATGGCTAATTCTGATTCATGGAAACAGGTTACAGCTTTGCTTGCACTTTTATAATCTAATTCAATATCGTTGAGTTTTTGTAGTTGTTTGGTTAGTGCTTGATTAATATTGGTGTCATCATTCAATTGAATAGATGAATATAAGGATAAAATTTCTTTGGTACTTTCTAAATAAGCTACTTTACTAAGTATAAATACACAATCTGCTAAAGAAGGATCTTGTTGAGTTATGTCGCGGGAAAACTTCAGCAAGGCAATTCCTAGCGGTACGAATGGCAAACCCGCACCTACCACCTGTGCTAAGGGCGAACACAACACATCTAGCAGTGAGGATGAGTTTTGCAGGAGAGGTTTTAAGAGTTCTATGCTGGCACCTTGTTCTTGAAGGGTTTTTGCGGCTTCTAAAACTGCTTGGCCAGTTTCAACTGTGGTGTTTACAGTCTCTCCTACCGAAAAGGATGTCCTCAACTGCTGCCATATTTGTGATAAGCGCTTTTTCATTCGCTTGGATTCGTATAATTACTGGTATTTAAAGTCTAGTCTAAAGTTTAGGGTTGATGGGGTGTATTAAGAATGACGAACCGCCGAGGCGCAGAGGACACAGAGGAAGAGAAATAGCGATCGCATTATCCTATTAATTTGGTATTGTGAACCAAAACACTTGTGTTGTGAACCAAAATACTTGTGTTGTTGACCAAAATACTTGTGTTGTGAACCAAAACACTTGTGTTGTTGACCAAAATACTTGTGTTGTTGACCAAAATACTTGTGTTATTAACCAAAGCACTTGTGTTGTTAACCAAAGTAGTTGTGTTGTCAACCAAAACACTTGTGTTCTGAACTTGAAAATTCTTCTACGAGAATAACCAACTACAAATAACGCAAAGACTAAAAATTTCCCCGTGTCCCCAATACGGTTCGGACAAGCAGTATAAACTTCCCTTGTAGTCTGGGAAAAAATCAAGGGTTAAGGGGATTTGGATGTGTTTGAAACCTTTCCCCTTCCCCTTTCCCCYTTCCCCTTTCCCCCTTCCCCCTTCCTCTTTCCCTCACCTCACTTCAACCCCAACTCTTCCTTCAACGCCTCTGGCACATTAACTGCTGTGTCTAATCCCCGTACACTTTCCCACTGCTGCTTTTGACCCCAGGTCATTTGTTCCATGTTGGCGTCGCTGAGGTCAGCACCTCCAAGAATGGCGCTACTGAGATTACTATGGCTCAGATTTGCACCATTGAGCATCGCACCACTGAGGTTACTGCCGCTGAGGTTGGCATTATTTAGGTTGGCATAGCTGAGGTCTGTGCCAAAAAGTATGGCGTCGGTGAGGTCTGCACCACTGAGGTCGGCGTCGTTGAGAATTACACCGCTGAGGTCGGCTTCGTTAAGAGTGACTCGACTCAGGTCTGTGCTGCTGAGGTCTGCACCTAAGAACATTGCACCGTCGAGTCTGGCGTTGTTCAGCTTAGCGCCGTTGAGTTTGGCATAACTGAGGTCGGCGGCGACGAGGATAGCGCCCTTCAGATTGGTACTGAAAAGAATTGTGTCGCTGAGGTTCGTACCGTTAAGGATGGCGTGACTCAAGTCAGCACCGCTGAGGTCGCCACGGCAAAGGTCAGCATGGCTGAGGTTGGCGCTGCTGAGGTTGGCGTCACTCAAATTAGCACCGAAAAGGATGGCGTTACTAAAGTCAGTACAGTTGAGGTTGGTACTGCTGAGGTCGGCGCGGTTGAGGTCGGCGCTTTTCAAGTTGGCACGAGTGAGGTTAGCACTACTAAGGTCAGCGCGGCTGAGGTTAGCACCGCTGAGGTTAGCACCGCTGAGGTTAGCACCGCTGAGGTTGGCGCTGCTGAGGTCGGCACCACTGAGGTTAGCACCACTGAGGTTGGCTGCGCTGAGGTTGGCATCGCCAAGGTTTGCTGCGGTCAGGTTAGCACCGCAAAAGTTGACTCCTGTTAAGTTGGCATCCCCAAGGTAAGCACGGCTGAGGTTGGCGTTGCTAAAGTCTACCCCGGTGAGGTTAGCATCGCCGAGGTAAGCACCGATAAAGTTACCACTTTTGAGAAATTGCCCGATTATGGTGCTAAAGTTCCCAATTGCTAGGGCATCGCTGTAGTTAACAATTCGCAGTAGTTCGGATGTGAAAAAATTATCTGTGTCTGGTTGAGCTGAAGGATAAAAAATAATTTTTTGTTTGAGTCGGTCTTGTTCTTGGGCGTAGCGGTGTAACTCTAGTAGTAAAATCAGGACGTTTAGCCCTGTATATACATCTACCTGTCTGAGTCCGATCGCCACATTTTTTGCTGCCAACTGTAACATTTTTTTCTGAGGTAGGTTATCCTCTGGTGTGGCATCAATAAATTCTCCCTGACACCAACGACGATAAAAATCTTCTAACCGCCAAAAAAGTAGTTCTGGGTTGATTTTTCGATCTGTAACCACCAATTCCATTAGTTGGTTGACTATTTCGGGTTTCAGCGCCGCTTCACCCAGTAAATTGTAAATCTCTTCATGTAGTTGGCGATCGCTAACTGCAAAGCATAACCCAGCAGGTTGCCTACTCAATATCTTTTCGTCTATGTTAGAGTTCTCAGTTTTCCCTGTTAATGTCCATTTTTGGATACTTTTTTGCAGTTTTTCACACAATAAATATTCAGGCAAATAATCTTGAACAAATTTAAGGCTTTCGTCTGGTTCTTTAATATTTTTTCTTAGAGGCAAAACTGCTTCGGTTTCCAAAGATGCAGTTTTTGACATCTGTTGTAACCTTGTACCCCTCACATAATTTATCAGCAGTTTCCAGACTTGAGATAAATATGTTGACATTTCTGTGTCCGTTGATACATTTAAAGTAATTGTTGCGATAATCCTGAACTAAGTTAGTTTTGTTCCCATGATGAAGATACTCGTATAAATATTTACTATTATATGCTTTCTAAATTTGTAGTGTGACTTGTCATAGGTACTGCTAGAAGGCGTTTTCAGCCTAAAACTGATACTGTTAATGTCAATAAATTGTCAAGTGAAAAATTATTTCAAAAATCACATAATTTTGCGGTCTTGACAAATTCGTTATATTTTTTTCCCACGATATTTACTGGTGTGATGTAAAAATAATACTTACTCTTTGTGAGAGACGCAATTATTAGGAAAAATACTACTGCAAAACAACACAAAAAATCGAAAAAATGACAATTAAAATTGAAGTCAAACTTTGCTGCTGGATATAAAGCAGGTATTGAATCAACACCACAAGGGCTGCGTACCTTTGCAAAAGTTAAAACTTAACGAAAGATAGTTATTGGGGATGAATGCAATGACCAGATTTGGCTTTTATGTGATTTTGTTACAAGGTTTGTTTTTAGGAATAGTAACGACTAATGCCAAGTCATTGGCTGTGAATAAAGTAAATTCGGAGTTATCTAGCGAACATCAGACAGTATTAACAAGTAAACAAAAGTCTCATCACCCTTCAAAGACCGAAACTTTTTCCAACAAAAACTCAAGCTTATCACTAAAAAATAGCAATAGCCGTCCCCAACAGAGACTAGCAGCAGGGCAAGTTTGGGTAGTTAATCAACATCAACAGGTAGAGCCTCAACCCTTTATGTGGGTAGTAAAAGACCTAAAAAAAATAACACAGCAACCATTTTTACAAGTTATCAAACCATCACAAAAACCGAATTCCAAACCGAATTCTAGTACTAAACCAGAAGCAAAGGATGATTTACAAGCCTTTGATGAAGTAATCAAAGATACTGTGAAGCAGGGAGGATTGTTTACCCTTTATCAAAATAAAGAAAAGAATAAAATTTATTTAGAAATTAAACCAGAGCAACTAAATAAAAATTTTCTGGCTGCGGCAACCTTGGAATCGGGCATTGGCGAACGGGGTATTTACAGCGGGATGCCTTTGCAAGATTTTTTGTTTTATTTCCGGCAAGTGGATAATAATTTACAATTTGTGATTCGCAATGTCAATTTCCGGACTCGTGAGGGAGATCCGCAGGCGCGATCGCTTGCCCGTTCCTTTAGTGACTCTGTTCTCTATAATATTTCTATTAAAAGCATTCATCCGCAACGCAAAACCATTCTCATTGACCTGGGGGATTTGTTACTCACAGACTTAGCGGGATTATCTTCAAGTTTAGGAGTTCCAGGAACCACAGACCAGTCATATTTCGGTAATTCTAAAGCTTTTCCCCAAAACATAGAAGTTGAATCTGTGTTAAATTTCTCCGGTGGTAGTGGTAAAGACAGTGAAGTGCCAAGCTTTGCCTCACTAGCTGATAACCGTGGTTTTACGTTACGCATCCACTACAGCCTCTCTCAACTTGCCGATAATAATTATCGCCCCCGCATTGCCGACGATCGCATCGGCTATTTTATCACCGCTTACCAAGATTTATCCAAAGACGATCGCGGCGATTCTTTTGTGCGTTACATCAACCGCTGGAACTTGGAAAAAGAAGACCCAAAAGCAGCAATTTCTCGTCCCAAAAAACCTATTGTCTTTTGGATTGATAACGCTGTGCCCTTAGAATACCGCGATGCCATTAAAGAAGGCATCGTTATGTGGAACAAAGCCTTCCTCAAAGCCGGATTCAAGGACGCCATTGAAGCCCGCCAAATGCCAGATGACGCCACTTGGGATCCAGCAGATATTCGTTACAACACGATTCGCTGGATTAACACGGTAGACGGATACTTTGCAATGGGGCCATCGCGTGTTAATCCATTGACCGGAGAAATTTTAGATGCAGACATTATTGTAGATGCTAGTTTTGTGCGGGCACTCAAGAATGAATATCGCAAAATTATCCAACCCAACGAAGTACAAAATACACAAAATACCACTACTTTAACGGCATTGATGCAAAATCGTTTACTTTGCGCCAATGGTTTAAATGCCAAAGATCGGAATGTACCCCAGCAAAGTCAAGGGTTTTTGCGTCATTTATCTAAAATGGCAGGGGAGTACGATTTGTGTTATGGCATGGAAGCAGCGAATCAATTTGCCTTTGGTTCCTTGGCAATGTCACTGCTGCCAGATACTACACCCAATCAAATCCAGGTGAAAGAATATATTAACCAATATTTGCGTTTAATCATCGCCCACGAAGTCGGACATACCCTTGGTTTACGCCATAACTTCCGTGGTAGTACCTTGCTACCACCAGAAGAAATGAATAATACAGAAATTACCAAAACTAAAGGTTTGACGACTTCGGTAATGGATTATATTCCCCCAAACATTGCCCCCCAAGGTACAAAACAGGGAGATTACTTTCCTAGTATGGTGGGGCCTTATGATGAATGGGCGATTAAGTACGGCTACATACCAATTCAGACATCAAATGCAATAGGAGAAAAGCAAGTTTTACAAGAAATTGCTGCACAATCTTACAAACCTGAATTGAGTTATTCCACCGACGAAGATGTGTATGACCTCGACCCAACTGCTGATGCCTGGGATAATAGCGGCAACGTGCTACTTTATTCTCAGTGGCAATTGAATAATTCCCGTGTTATGTGGGATCGTCTGGATAAACGTTTCCCTGTGGATGGAGATAGTTACAGCGATGTCAGCGAACGTTTTACTACAGTATTGGGTAACTATTTTCAGCAAATATACTACACCACAAAATACATCGGCGGGCAGTCTTTCTACCGCGTCCGCCCCAACGAAATCCCCTTGGAAGTTAGCCAACGCCGATTACCATTTGAACCAGTACCAGTAGATCAACAACGTCAGGCTTTAGAAACACTGCAAAAATATCTATTTGCCGAAGATGCCCTCAGCTTTTCCCCAGAACTACTGAATAAATTAGCACCTTCCCGTTGGCGACATTGGGGTAGTTATCCCCAAGTTGGTCGCTTGGATTATCCAATTCACGATTTAGTATTATTGTTGCAGGGTTCTGTGTTGCGAGATTTACTCTCTGGCGATCGCCTTTCGCGTCTCAAGGATATCGAACTTAAAAGTAAGCCAGAAAATGCATTGACTCTTCCAGAATTATTTGACACATTACAGTCAGGTATTTGGACGGAAGTCATCAAACCAAAAGGTAAACCAATGAAGATTGCTAGCTTGCGGCGAGGCTTGCAGAGAAAGTATTTAGACATTTTAAGCAATATGGTCTTGCGAAAAGAATACGTTCCAGAAGATGCTCGCACTTTGGCATGGTATAAACTCAAACAGTTGGATGAGAAACTCAAAGATGTTAATTCTGATGATGAATATACCAAAGCGCATATTCTAGAAACACGCGATCGCATTGAAAAAATCTTGAATGCGCCGTTGCAAGCAAATTAAAAAAGTTAGGAGTTAGGAGTTAGGAGTTAATATTAAAATTCCTAACTCTTATTGTTCGGACAGCATTTTGGCAAAATATACCCTTCTGATGTCAGAGGCGCGTCAGGTTCCTGACCAACTGCTTGGCAATGTCGCACAATGTATAGGGTTTTCAACATTAAATTTCTATTTGAGAAGGAAATACTAGCCAACAATCAACCTAACTTTTCACGGTATCTGGAAAACCTCTCTCTAAATCTCTCTCCTGCGAGGAGAGAGACTTTGAATTCTTGGTTTGGAAGTTAGATTTTCCGTAGACTTTTCCATATAATATCAAGTCCGGCTAAATGCTTGTCATTACGTTCGCCCTTGGCGTTCCCGCAGGGTACGTAGCGATAGCGAAGTGAAGTAATCGCAGAATTCTTGCGATTGCGTCGTTCCACTTCGTTGCACTCGCAATGACATATCACAAGTAATTTACTGGACATGTCCCTTCATCAGGATGAGTCCAATTCATCACCTGATGGTTTTGTGGGTAATTCGGCAATGTTTTGATAATCGCCGCCGTTTTTTACCCAAATTTCCCACGTGCAAAAACTGAGTTTTCCATACAATTCTGATTTTTTTTAATAATTTTTTCTTAACTGTCTTAACTGTCTTAACTGTCCTTGTGTAACTTTCTCGATCGTGTTAGCTTACTCGCAACATTTGTACCTACATAGGGAAAATTATGATTGCGATCGCAAGAAAATTAATCCGTCGAGTACTAACTGTGTTGGCTGTTGTAGCTATCCTTGCTATGGGTTTTAGTTCACCATCATACGCCGCTACTCCTGCCAGATTTGTATTTGAAACTCCACCTTCTCGCGGTCAATTTGTTGTGGAACTTACTGATGAGAGTAAAATTCAACAAGCGAGGGATATACTCAGTGGAAAAGAAAAAGATACAACCCATATATACGGAAGAATCATAAAAAGACCAGCCGCATACAATCCAGGTTGGAGTTACCAATTAGACCCAGCGTCTATCAATTTCTTTCAAGTGGCGATAGAAGTTTGTGATGCTTCAATTGAATACACCGAAGACCATTTAGATGAGGCAGGCGGCCCATTTTTACCAGGTGGCTTCTGGTGTCCTTGGAGTTCCCGGCTAGTTAAGGAAATTTCATAGTAATAGAAAATTGACAATGAGGCAGCAGGCGATTAAGTTTTCTCCTGCTACCTCTGCTTTTTCCTAACTACTCAAAGCTTTTAAAAACCGTTGTAAACTCTTAAACACATTCGGCTTTCTTGCTGGTATAGCGTTGGTTGTTGTTTGGGGTTGTCCCTTCATCAGGATGAGATCCAACTCATCCCCCGATGGTTTTGTGGGTAATTCGGCAATTTTTTGATATTCACCACCGTTTTCTACCCAAATTTCCCACTGTCCTGGGTAGCAGCGATATAAAGCGGTTTGATCGTCTATCGGCCGCAGGTAATAGGCGGATTCAATGGTATTAATGAAGCGATCGCGGATTTTTCTAGCTGCGTAACCAATACCCACAGTTCCCGAATCTTCAAGGCGGGGATTTAAAAATACTAAAGGGCGATCGCCAATTTCGTCACATAACTTTTCTAACTGTGGTACTTCTACGGAAGTGGGAGAGATAAATAAGAAAATTTCATCCTCTGGCTGGATTTTTGTTTGCAACGAAGCAGCCCTCCCCGTCCCGATATCCAAAATTTGAAATGGTGCATCAGCCCAATCGCGGCGGGCTAAGGCCGCAGCCCCAGCATCAGCAAAGAAAATCTTCAAGCGAGAATCGTATTCAGCAAACAACGGCACAAATTGTTCTGCCACGGGCATGAGTTTCAGTTCTGGGAACAGGAAATCAACTTGTAGGCGATTACAACCATCGGCAAGGGCGGCTTGGACAGCTGTCTGAGATTGGGCGATCGCATCTTCAAGACTATTGGGAAGTTCACTCATGATTTATTATCGTTGGTTTAGCATTACTTCTATTGTTCCAGCATTGGCTGTGATTTTCGTTAGCACCAACACAAACGCAATGTGAAACCCTTGCTAAAGCAGGATTTGAAATTTTCTCGCTTACCATCACCATCCGCGTCACCCCACCCCCAATACAGTTCGGTTAAAGGGGAAGGGGGAAAGGGAAAAGGGACTCATATTTTTTATCCTTCCCCTTTTGCCTTTAACCTTTACCCAACCTCCACCTAACATTTTTGGGTTGGTAGACTACTAGCCACCATCATTCACAGCTTTTTTTGGTATGAAATTAGTTATTAGCTGCTAGCTGATTCTGTTTATATTTTTCTGGATCGGTTCGGAGATCCACGTACAAGAAATCAATACTTTCTTTTTCTAAGATTTCTAAGATAGCTAAATTCAAATTTTTCTCAGCATCATAATAAAGCTTATCATCATTAACAAAGGCAACAATGTTAATGACACGAGCATTATTTTCAATTCTGGAAAAACGGACAATTATCTCTTGCGATAATCCCTGAATATACGAAGGTGTTTCGCGAATAGCATTGCAAATTTTGGCAGTTTGTTGGGCAGAAATATTATCAATTTTGAGAGTTAAACTAATACCCCACTTTAATTCTTCACCAGGATTTTGTGACCAATTTTCTACAATTCCGGTAATCATCCTAGAGTTGGGCATTTTGACAATGGAACCCCATTGGTAGACATGCAAGGTTGTAGTTCTAAATCCAATATTCATTACCTGTACAAAACCCTGCAATCCTGAAACCGAAATCCAATCTCCTTCTCTATAAAGAGAATCAGAATAAATAGTCTCTCAACAACGCCTGAAATTTTAGTTAGAAAACTCAACGCTTGATAATAGATAAATCTGGGGTTAGTCTCTTTAAAACTTGCTTTAATACCATTGTTGTCCAATCAATGTCGGCTTCGGTGGTATCACGCCCTAATGTGATGCGAATTCCGCCCAAGGCGGCTTTTTCGGAATAACCCATTGCTAACAATATGGGACTTGGGCTGAGTTTTCCACTATGACAAGCAGCACCGGCACTAATACCAATACCTGCAAGATTTAGCTGTTTTACTAAGGTTTTACCGCTGAGTTTTTCGCCATCGGCGTATTCTAAGCACAGACTCACATGATGAGGTAAACGATCGCAGGTATCCCCTGTAGGAATTAAACCAGGAATTTCAGCTAATTGGTCAAAGGCGCGATCGCGTAGCTGAATCAACCGTGGTGTTTCTTTTGGTAATTCCTCTGCTATTAATTCAGCTGCAACACCAAAGCCGGCAATTATCGGTACTGCTTGTGTACCAGAACGCAATCCCATTTCTTGCCCGCCACCACATAATAAAGGCATCAATTCTACGCCAGGACGGACATACAGCGCGCCTACACCTTGGGGGCCATAGATTTTATGACTGGCAAGGCTAAGTAAATCTACTGGAAGTTCTTGTACATCTATGCCTAAACGTCCCGCAGCTTGCACTGCATCTGTATGAAACAAAGCACCATGCGATCGCGCAATTTTTCCCAATTCTGCAATTGGTTGTACAGTGCCAACTTCACTTTGACCGTAAATTATGGAAACCAACACTGTATTATGTCGCAATGCCGCCTTTAAGTCCAAGGGGTTGACTTTACCTTTGGTATCTACATCTAAGCGTGTAACTTCCCAACCCCATATTTCCAACAATCGCGCTGTCTCAGAAATTGCAGAATGCTCGACACTGGAGATAATTATATGTCGCGGAACAGTATACAAGCGAGCCACACCCATAATTGCTAGATTATTTGCTTCAGTACCCCCAGAGGTAAAAACAATCGATTCTGGAGTGGCGGCGTTAATTAAGCAAGCAACTTGGATTCTGGCTTGTTCCACAACCGTTGCAGCCCGTTTTCCCCACTCATGTAAGCTAGAAGGATTCCCCCACTGTTGAGTGAGGATTGTTTGCATAACTGCGATCGCTTCTTTGCGAGTGGGAGTAGTCGCACTGTAATCTAGATAAATTTGCATATAACCGATAATGATGAGAACACACGCTGGCAATAGGCTGCTGATTTTTTTAGCAAATCTGAGAAAATCTCTGTAATTTTGGATGTTCGAGTGAGTTTTTCTTGCCTGGGAAAGCTATTTTTTTACTTCATCTCATAACCCCAAATTTTGGGAATGATAAACATGTCCCCTCTCAATCCACTTTTAACAGATTACAGTGCAACTTTTATCTAGACAAAGGTTTTTTTTATATATCTTTTTACCGATATTTGCCCTCGCCGGTTGTCAACGAGTCCAGTCATCTAATAAACTTCTAGCAGCTTTACCACAAGATCCCTTAGTTAAAGTTTACTTTAACCATTCTCAAGCTTCAGAATATCAAGAAGCTTACCGCCAGCAAACTCGGTTGGGAGATGACTTAGAAAAACAAATTGTTGATGCTATTTCTCAAGCTAAATCTACAATAGATGTAGCTGTGCAAGAATTACGTTTACCTAAAATCGCCCAGGCATTGGTTGATAGACAAAAAGCTGGAGTTAAAGTCAGGTTAATTTTAGAAAATACCTATAGCCGACCTTGGAGTAGTTTTACACCAGAAGAAGTAAGTAAATTAGATAAAAGAGAGCGAGAACGCTATCAAGAATTTTATCAATTCATCGATATTAACCACGACAATCAACTAACTCCCGCAGAAATAAATCAAAGAGATGCTTTAATAATTTTACAAAATGCAAACATTCCCTGGCTGGACGATAAAGCAGATGGTTCAGCTGGTAGTAGTTTAATGCACCATAAGTTTGTAATTGTAGATAATCGCATTGTAATTATTACTTCCGCCAATTTCACCTTGAGCGATACTTTTGGTGATTATACAAATCCTAGCAGTTTAGGGAATGCCAATAATTTATTGCAAATTGATAGCCCAGAATTAGCATCTTTATTTACACAAGAGTTTAACATTATGTGGGGCGACGGCCCAGGAGGTAAGCCAGATAGTCGATTTGGCCTTAAAAAACCACAACGCTTACCCCAACAAATCACATTAAATCAAACCAAAATTACTGTGCAGTTTTCTCCTACTTCTCCTACTCAACCTTGGAGTCATAGTAGTAATGGTTTAATTGGCAAAACTTTAGATTCAGCAACAAAATCTATTGATTTGGCTTTATTTGTCTTTTCCGAACAGCGTCTAGCTAATATCTTGGAAAATCGACATCAACAAAATGTCCAAATTCGAGCTTTAATTGAGCCACAATTTGCTTATCGTCCTTATAGCGAAGCATTAGATATGATGGGAGTTGCTCTCAGTAATAAATGTAAATATGAACTTGACAATCATCCTTGGAAAAATCCAATTACCACTGTAGGCGTACCTACATTACCAAAAGGAGATTTATTACATCATAAGTTTTCCGTTATTGATAATCGAACAGTAATTACAGGTTCTCATAATTGGTCTGATGCAGCCAATAACGGTAACGACGAGACACTTTTAGTCATTGAAAATCCAATTGTTGCTGCTCATTATGTGCGGGAATTTGCTCGTCTTTATACCAAAATTAAACCTGGCTTACCACCAGGGATTCAACAGAAAATTCAAGCCCAGCAAACAAAATGTTCTCAGGTAAAAATATCTTACTAAAATTCAGTTTTTATTCACAAAACAATCGTTCATAACCCTGGTTTGTTTAATCACCAGGGTTATTGTCTTTAAAAAAGTTCAGTTGATTTGAAGACTTACGCACTGTCAATATTGTCATTGCAAGCAAAACAAAGCGTAGGAAAGCAATCATAGCGTCAGGGGGGATGACTACGCTATCTCTCGTAATCACGAAATTACCTGATTTTTGCGGAAATCGTGTATTTAAAAAATTTTCAGGTAATTCTCAGACAAAATTAATTTAATTGAGATGAATTACATATAAATTATAATTAGAGAGACTATCAAAATTGAAATAAAAGTACAATAAAAGACAGCAAAATTTTGGCAATAACTAATTTTTGTAGGTTAGCCATAAGTAGAATGGTGTAAATAATTAAAGGTTTGTAATAAGGACTTCAGTCCTTTAATAAGGACTAAAGTCCTTACTACGAACTATTTAGACCAAGCTTTTTAGATTACTTCACATAGTTTGGTTTTTTCAAGTCGTTTTACTTAGCTAAAAATTAAAACTTAATATACGCTATTCTCTACTCACAATTTTATTTTTCAAAATATTAAAACAGTGAAGCAAATAAAAAAAAATTGGCTAAATCTAGACCCATTTTCATTACAGTTACGCCTAACGTTTGGTATAGCTGGCTTTTCGGCTTTAGTATTAGGTGGTGTGGCTACATGGACGAGTTGGAAAACCCAAGAAGTTTTAATTGATAATCATAAACATAATATAGAACAAGTAGCTAAACGTTTACCGCGAGATGTACAAATTTATAGTGAAATGATGCAACCTGAAACCGGGTTACAGAAGGCTATCAATAACTTAACGAATCACAATACATTATTATGGGTAAAAAATTCGGAAAATCAAATTTTGGTACAATCTAGTACTTTAACTTTATTATCTAATTCTCTGGTATCGGAGTTAATGTCTTTAACGAAAATGCCAATTAAAGCACAAGTTTATCAAATTAATCAAAATTATTTTATTTTATGTGGTAGTTCTATAGAAGTGCAGGGTAGGTTACTGGGGAATTTATTTATAGCTAAAGATATTACCCGCGAACAGAAAATGTTAGTGGCGATGGTACGGAGTTTAGTGATGATTAGTGTGTTTGCAATTATTATTTTAACAGTTGCGATCGCCATTTATATTAAGCATTCCCTACAGCCTTTGCGTCAGCTAAATCAAATGGCTGCTGTGATTTCCCCAGAAGATTTAGGAGAACCACAATTATATCTCGATAATGCACCAAGCGAAGTTAAAGAATTAGCTCAAACTTTAACTATGTTACTGTCGCGTCTTTCGCAATCGTGGGAGCAAGAAAAAGAATTTGTCAGTAATGTTTCTCACGAATTACGTACACCTTTGACAATTGTACACGGTTACTTACAAAGCGTTTTACGGCGGCAAAATAACTTAACTCAAACTCAACAAGAAGCTTTAGAAACTGCTGCATCAGAAGCCGAACGTACTATTCGCCTGCTACAAGATTTACTTGATTTAGCAAGAGCAGATAGTGGTCACCTACATTTTCAAATGAAATCTTATATTTTAAATGACTTAGTTGAAGAAATTGTAGTGATGGCAGAAAAATATAGCGATCGCCAAATTAATATTGAGTCTACAATTTATCCAATTGAAGCAAAAGTAGACTACAGTCGTCTCAAACAAGTATTACTGAATTTAATTGATAATG
Organism: Nostoc linckia z4; assembly: GCF_002608075.1. GTDB lineage: Bacteria > Cyanobacteriota > Cyanobacteriia > Cyanobacteriales > Nostocaceae > Nostoc > Nostoc linckia. Next base: position 61,517 of record NZ_LAHA01000007.1, on the reverse strand, counting down.
CTGTAAAATATTCGGAAGCTGGTACGCCTATAATTTTTAAATTAGACCAACTTCCAGGTAAAGTAATTATTCAAGTTTGTGACAACGGTTATGGAATTCCTCTACAACATCAAGCACGTATTTTTGAAAGATTTTACCGCGTAGATGAATCTCGCTCTCATACTACTGGAGGTTCTGGTTTAGGTTTATCAATCGTCAAGACACTTGTAGAAGGTATGGGTGGTAATGTCAGCGTACAATCCAAATTAGGAGAAGGGAGTATTTTTACAATTACTTTACCAATTTAATTAAATAGAAGTCAGAATTCAGAAGTCAGAATTCAGAAGTCAGAACAAAGTTTTCAGTAAAGTGTATTAGTTTATATTTCAAAACAGTTAAAATAAGACCAAAACACTTGTAACAATGGCGATTTATCGCGTCTTGTAAACCCACGATTTTGTATAATTAGCCTTTAATTTAAGCGTATTGGTTTGTATCTGTTTTTTAATTTGAAAAGATATTCTTTATTAACTTGCACGCTATTCTATATGTAAAAGTGCGGATTTGACTAACAAAGTCCGCACTTAAAATATATGACTTCTGACTCCTGACTCCTGACTCCTGAATTCTGACTCCTGACTCCTGACTCCTGAATTCTGACTCCTGAATTCTGAATTCTGACTCCTGAATTCTCACTTCTAACCTTTATCAGGAATATCAATTCTGGCTGTTCCAATAGGAATATCTCCGTTTAATCCAACTCTTTTTGCAGTTACTCCATAGAGTAAGATTTTTTCAAGTGGAATTCTTCTTTGTACGCCAGTAAATTGTACTTCCACAGAACCACCAGAATTTACAGGCTGGTCAAAAGTGATTGACACACGTTCTTTACTAATCTCTGTTTTAGCTGCAATTTCTTGTCCAGACTGGTTTACAATTCTAACTTTATTAAAGCTTTCCATCTGGCTTGGTAGGGAAATCATTAAATCTTGTAAAGACATACCAACTACTGCTACTCTAATAAAATGAGTATCATTTCTGACACCAGAATTAGTGATATGAGGAACCTTTACCTTCAATGCAATTTGAGAAACTGTATGTGTATCAGAATTTGATTGTTGATACTTTACAGGTGTAGCCATAGCCGCAGTAGATGTAGTGAGTATTAAAGCAGATAAACTACCAAAAATTAAACCTTTCATTATCGAATCCTCGCTTTTGTATCAACTAAACTTCTTAATGATTAGATTCCAACATCACACTGAGTTTTAGCTGATGCATTAATTAAAGTATTCTGAGATTTCCAGGTTAATTTTATGAGAAAAATATTTTAATTGAGACGGTACAAAAAAGCTTGCAAAATCAGGTTTTACAGTTTTTCAGCAAAAATTATCACTTTATTCAGCAAAAACTCATTTTTCTGACGCTCATACATATTAAAGTGCGAACGATATATAAATTTTGGTATCAAATATATTACAGCTAGGTCAATTTAACATCTTTATTTTGAAATCATTTATTTAGGAGTAAAAAATGACAGCACACATTCTTTTAGTCGAAGATGAAGTCAAACTAGCACGATTTGTGGAATTAGAACTGAGTAGTGAAGGATACAAAGTTAGCATAGCCCATGATGGAATTACTGGATTGACTTTGGCGCGGGAGTCGTCGCCAGATTTAGCCGTCCTTGATTGGATGTTACCAGGACTCTCAGGTGTGGAAATTTGCCGTCGTTTGCGAGCCACAGGTAACACAGTACCAGTAATTTTATTGACAGCAAAAGATGAAGTTAGCGATCGCGTCGCCGGATTAGATGCAGGAGCCGATGATTATGTAGTCAAACCCTTCAGTATAGAAGAACTACTAGCAAGAATCCGCGCTCATTTACGCCGTACTCAAGAAACCGACGAAGACTTATTACAGTTTGAAGACTTAAGCTTAAATCGCCGCACTCGTCAAGTATTTCGTGGTAAAAGAAGCATTGAATTAACAGCAAAAGAATTTGATTTATTAGAATATTTGCTTTCACATCCCCGTCAAGTATTTACCAGAGACCAAATTCTTGAAAAAGTTTGGGGTTACGACTTCATGGGTGATTCTAATATTATCGAAGTCTATATTCGTTATCTACGCCTGAAATTAGAAGAAAATAAGGAAAAACGCCTAATTCACACAGTACGTGGCGTAGGTTACGCACTGCGCGAGTAATACAATTTTGGATTTTGGATTTTAGATTTTGGATTGAAAATAGCTTGGATGAATCTTGATTTAGCGAACGTTTTTGCGTCTTTGCCATCACTCAATACAGTTAAGATAAACCTGTTTTTTCTTCCCCTATTCCCTATTCCCCATTCCCTGTTCCCTTACCTCCACAAACAAACTTTCTTAACCCAAGCATATTGCCCTATCACTGATGAATCGCACCATCAGGCATAATTGCTCCAGCTAAATTAGCACCAATTAGTTTAACCAGAAGCCTTTCACCAGAACGAATTCGCGCTCCAGTTAAATCGGCTCCCCGTAAATCGGCTCCACTAAGATCCGCACCAATTAAATTAGCAGCACGTAAATTTGCTTCCCTGAGATCCGCTAAAAGTAAGTTGGCTCGAAACAAATTAGCTTCAGATAAATTCGCTCCTCTGAGATTAACTTTGTGCATAAAAGTATCGCTGAGATTAGCACCGCTCAAGTTGGCATAACTGAGATTTCTGCCAGATAAGTCTTTATTGCTCAAATTTGCTCGACTATAGTCTTTACCACTCAAATCTGGATTGTGCTTTGACGGTGGCTGCTTAATTTGAGATGTTGTTTCATAATGAAACGGTGATGGCGATGGCTTCTGTGTGCTTTGATGCTTGGTTTTTACAGAGCGCAATTTTTCACGAGCTTCATTAATTGCTTTGAGCTTATCCTGTGCCTTTTGTTGTAAGCGGAGATTTTCCTTCGGAATGCGATCCGGATGCCAAACAAAGACTAAATCTTTATAAGCCTGGTTCACTTCCTCAAGCGTTGCCCCAGGCTCTAACTCCAAAATTCTATAGTACCGCTCCAGATCGCTCATACGTCATTTTGGTACACAATCAACTTAATTATGAGTTATGCAGCGGTCTATCGGCTGCATGTTTTATTATTTGGGCATTGGGCATTGGGCATGGAGCATGGGGCATGGGGCATGGGGATTGGTTATTCTCCGAGTCCCCGCGTCCCCGCGTCTCCCCCATACTTCGGCTCCGCTCAGTACAAGTCTCCCCATCCCCCCATCTCCCCATCCCCCTCATCTCCCCATCTCCCCATTTCTCCATCGAGCGATCGCTCTCAAATATGCAGCAACTGGAATTTGATAAACTTCAATAAAAATCCAAACAATAATTGATAAATGTGACAGGAAAGTTAATATTGTCCAAATATATGGCATCCACGTAATCGGCTCGTTGATATTAGGAGGAAAATAATAAGCTACTATGCCAATGAGAGTAGTAGGAAGGACTACAAAAGCTATAGCAGCTAGTCCATAACCCCAACCCAATTCCACCCCTTCTAACTGGGCTTCTGTCCAACTAAAGCCATTCCAACGCCAAACCAAGGGTGGTTGCCTAGAAGGCATCTTGATTTGCTGTAGTTCTAGATTCACCGTAAAAATCTCTTGGCAAAAGTCACAAGCCATCGCTTCCATCAATGGCATGTGAGAAATCTTACCTATCCGACAGACTGGGCAGGGGTAAACTCCATGATAGTCAAAAGATTTGGCTAAGATTTTGGGACTGGGCATAATGAAACTGTTGATTCTAAAAAGTTGATCTGCTGAATAAAGACTTGGGAAAGAATAATGTATGCCATTTCTCAATTGTCTGTAATTAGCTTTCGCAAGGTAAAAACAAAAGTCAGGAAAATTAGATGTTTTGATTTTGGAATCGTAGCTTTCCCAATTTTTGAAAGGCTATGCCACTGTAAATTTGCTGTATCTATTCATCTGGACTTTTCAAGTTTTTTCATTGATTTTTGATTATTTACACTATTTATTTAGTTATGACATACCAATACTTGTAAAGTTATATAACTATCACAACGTCGTATGGCAAGCCACTTTCTTCTTCTAGGCAAACAATCAACGAAAACTTCATGATACAAATTCTGGGAAATTGAGGATAAAAAAGCTTAAAATGTAAGCGTCTAAATTCAAAGAAAAATCTGAAAACTCATTTCAGGTACGATGCGCCACTTTTGAGCCTAGACGCGCAAAAGACGACTTGTCATAGGCATCAGAACAAGCTTGATGAGTGAATTTTGGTGACTCCTCTACAAAAAGCAACCTACACCAAGCATTTCATGAAGAAATGCTTATAGTCTTGATTCCCCCAGTTGTACTGAGTTTATCGCTTTTTTAGCTGTTGTGGGGGTCTTGACAACACTAATTCCTTTTGTTAATGTTACTATACATAGATTTATCTAGTTTAGTTAAATTTTCCAGCTAAAACGCCTCGCCAATGTTTAACACAAATTCCTATTTTTATTTCTGGTTTAGGGTGGTTCACCGGCGGTGAATTAAGTTTCCACATGGAAACCCCCCGGTGAACCGCAGAGCGAACTCTGCGGTTTTTGTTTTTTAAGGAGAATTTCATTGTGACGAGTTATTTCAGTAGTTGGTTTTACGGCTTTTACTTTTGGCCCAGAGTCAGTTCCGGGTAAATAGCGTAATGCCGATAAAGCACAACGCGCCCGGAACTTTCCAAGGTTCTGGGTTTTTTTATTAGGGCATGGGGCATGGGGCATGGGGCATTGGGCATTGGGCATTGGGCATTGGGCATTGGGCATGGAAAGAATAATTCTTGACTCCTTGCTAAACAGTCAACAGTCAACAGTCAACGGTCAACAGTCAACAGTCAACGGTCAACACTTTCAATTCCAAATACTCAATTTCTTAGGAGAATTAAACCATGATTAACGCTAAACTGGCTGCACAATCTCATCCCAACCATCAGACAATCGTTAAACTTTCAGAAAAAGTTGCTTTCGGTGGTGAGGAATTGGTAATTATCGGTGGCCCTTGTACGGTTGAAAGCTGGGAACAAATGGAGACAGTAGCCCAAAAGCTATCTACTGCATCGGTACAAGCTTTGCGTGGTGGTGTCTACAAACCCCGGACATCTCCCTACGCTTTCCAAGGTATGGGGGAGCAAGGATTGGAAATTTTGGCGGGGGTGCGATCGCAGTACAATATGCCAGTTGTCACTGAGGTGATGTCAATTTCCCAAATTGAATCTGTGGCGGCTTACGCTGATATGCTGCAAGTTGGTAGCCGCAATATGCAAAACTTCGATTTGCTCAAAGCTTTAGGGCAAGCTGGCAAACCCATACTGCTCAAGCGTGGTTTAGCAGCGACAATTGAAGAATTCGTGATGGCTGCTGAATATATTCTCAGTCATGGGAATCCTGATGTGGTGTTGTGTGAAAGGGGTATCCGCAGCTTCGATGATTACACCCGCAACGTTCTAGATTTAGGTGCAGTAGCAGCACTCAAACAAATAACTCACCTGCCTGTGATTGTAGATCCTTCCCATGCCGTAGGTAAACGGGAATTAGTAGCGCCGGTAGCTAGAGCTGCGATCGCTTGCGGTGCAGATGGGTTAATAATTGAATGTCACCCAGAACCAGAAAAATCTGTTTCTGACGCCCGTCAAGCACTTTCTTTACAAGATATGGTGGATTTAGTTAATAGTTTAAAGCTCATAGCAACAGCCGTTGGGCGCAGCATATCACAACCAAAAGGGGCGGGTTCTAAGTCTGCCCCTTTTGTTTGCGCTGCTTGAACAAAATATTGAACTTAGCACCCACCAAAACCTTCATCATTTTTTTGTAGATTGAGCTTAGCGCTTTTAAATCACTCTGGTCAAATAAAAATCTCAGCTAAGTTTTCAACTACAGACATAAACTGGGTTTGGAGCTTTATTTTCTAATATTATGGCTAAAATTATTTCTTTTGGCTGTAATATCATGTCCGCATAATTAGTTATGATTCCCACAGCCATTGCACCCCACCCCTTGCTAAGGGGAGACAAAGCGTAGCTTTGGCTCTTTGGGGTTTTTCGGGTTTAATAAGTAATCAAGCGGACATGATATAAGTCCTGTTTAGTAAGGATTATTGCTTTTTTCTCTAGAGAGAGTGATGAAAGAGCGTTAGGGAACTCAAAACAATAAATCATCCAATTTCTCGACTTCTTATTGGCTTGCCCTACGGTAAGCCTTTTGTTTGGTCTCTACGTATCTCAAAGGCCACTTGCAACCTTGTGGTTTTTCCATACTTCTAGATTTTTGAGTTATGGTTGTCTAGTCAGAGTTACCCTCAATTCTAAAACTTTATTTTTTAATCGCCCTGAACTACTGACGATTTATCAAGGCTTTGAGATACTTGGAGTCTAAAATTTTATTTATTTTCTACACCAAACAGTGTTACAAAGCAACCTTGAACTATGAACTATAGGTGAATAATAGTAGCAGTCTATTGACCCCATAATAATGATGTATTAATTTGGTTGTGTGATTGCCGAATAAAGACTGTTTTAAATACCAATCTATAAATGTGGACAGTAACTCTAGTCCACACATTTTGATATTGCGCCTCAGTTCATACTAAAGGTGAACTTTATCCTCGAAAGCCTTTTCAGCATTTGCAACAGCTAACCTAAGACTCTACTAATTAGTGATAAATTATGAAAAAAACGCTCATTATTGGCATTGGTGGAACAGGACTGACAGCGATTCGTGAAATTCGTAGGCTGATTGTAGAACGCTATGAACAGGGATTACAAGCATCAGAAGTATCAGCAGTTAAATTTCTTTATATAGATACAGATATTAATGATATTACTCGACATAATTGGTCGGTACTAGGTAAAAATATTAGTTTGACACCTGCTGAAAAAATAATTATCACAGGGGATCGTCTTGGCCCATTAGTACAGAATTCAGTAAATTATCCAGATATTGATGCTTGGCTTCCAACTATTAGTAATTACATCGGTGAACCTGGTAATGGAGCTAAAGGTATTCGTGCCTATGGCAGACTGATTTATGAATTTAGTGAAAATAAACAAAGAGTACAACAGGCTTGTACTAATTGCTATGACGCTTTAAATCACTCTCATAGAGAATTGACAGATTGGAGATTTTATCTCATTTGTGGACTAAGTGGTGGAACAGGAAGTGGTATGTTTTTACCTTTTTCTTGGGATTTAGAAAATTGGCATTTATACCAAAAAGGGAATAACCAAAATAAATTTTATGGTTTTTTTGTCATTCCACCTCTTGCAATCACAGGTTGGCATGAACGTTATCATTCTAATGCTTATGCTGCCTTAAAAGAACTAAATTATTATCCATTTGCACCAGAGAAAGTTCCCTATAATAATTGCTATCTTTTAGAACCTCGCAATTCTGATGGTACAGTTATTGACTTGGCTAGTTTACCCCTATTAATTGCTCAGAGACTCTTTTTAAACATTCAAGGTGGAGAAGCAGCAGATCGGGTTGATGCTATTATGGACAACCCATCATTAGGAAATCTAAAAAGAGATCCAGTAACAGGAGATCAACACGCTTCTTATTTTTCAACATTTGGCATTTCAACTGTTAGCTATCCTAGAGAAGCAATTTATAAGTGTTTAGCTTATAAACTTGCTACAATTGTTGTCTTTTCTTGGACTGCTGAAACAAATTATCCCAAAAATATTAATGAACGAGTAAAAACTGAGCTAGATAGCATTCGTCTTTCTCTCTCTCATTTGCTGGGAGATAGCGATCCTTTTGGAAATAAGAGTTATTTTAACTATGAAGTTGAAATAAATAACCAAATAGATAGAGAATTAAGTGGAATTGCTGCAAGAAAATTAGGAGATAATACTGAGATAATCCGTACAAATATAGAAGAAAAATTTAGAGGAATAGGCATAGTTAATTTTTATCAACAACTAGATAAAGATGCTAAAGGAGCGGTTGAAGTTGCAGTTAATCTCACCAGAGAAAAGATAACAAGTTATTTAATTAATCCTGATTTTGGCATCGAATATACTGAAAAATTTATATCGGAATTAAAGCTAATAATAGATGAATTTAAAGCTAGATTGGGCGAACAATCTAATGATAGATACGAGCAAAGAGTTACCAGAAGCAGGCAAAATTTAGCTAAAGTTCTTGACGCAGTTAAAAAAAGGGAAGTTGGCCTTTTATATCTGACTTTTCAGCAAGATCGTAAGGAGATTAGTGATAAACTTAAAGATTATTTAATAACCCTTGCGGGTCTGAAAGCTAATAAATACGCATTAAATTTTTTAGGGAAAATAATTCCTGAAATCGATAAAATTCAAGAAGATTTAGGAACCTGGAAAAATCTAGCCGAGCAACTACTCAATAAACTCAATGGCATATTAAAAGATTTACTAGAACAATTAAGTAAGGGAACTCAAGAAAACGGTAAAGTTATCTTTAATGAAATAGGCTTAGAAGAGCTAACTAATCAAGTCAATAATCAAACTATCAAATCTGAAATCGAAAATCGGATTCGGATTAATCTAGGACAACAAGATTTAGATTTGACGCAAATAATTAAACAACACAATCTAGAAAGATTTTTGTATCAAACGGCTTATGATTGGGTATGCAGCGAAACTTTTCCAGCAAACGTCAGTAAATTTACACTCTATGATAAATTTATTAATCAATATCCTAACAGCGAAGAACGCCAGCAAATTTTAAATGATGTTAAAAGATTATCTACATCTTTTCTGAAATTTGCTCCGTCAGAAGTACAGCTTGATACGCAAATAGTTCCAACATCGGTTGAGATTATAAGTGTTCCCAATCTAGATAAGAATCAAGGACAAATCGGACATGAAGGCCGTCCTAACCATCTTGTAGTAATAGACGATATAAAATCTGTGGGAGTTTATCAAACTCATAACGCTAATGATGGAAATAGAATTACTTTTTTGCAAGAAAAGAAAGCCTTTCCTCTACGTTTTATCGAATGTTTATCAACTTTAAAGCAGCGTTATGAAAGTTACCCGCATCAACAGGCATTACATATTGATAAAAAAGTTGTGCCTAATCTGTATAATCTTTATCTGCTAACACAACAGCAACAGCAACAAATTCAAAATGCTGAAGAAGTTTTTGTTCTAGCTCGCGCGTTTGGTTGGATAAGTTTTATCAAAAATCAACAAACTAATAGAAATGAAATTCGCTATGAATTTGAACAAGATGGGCTGATTGGAATTCAATCTTATGTACTAGGATACCAATGGGATGAGGTTTTTACAATTTTTATAAATGATTCTATTGCCAATCATCCTATTAACGAACAAGTTAGAACTGCTCGTGAGTTATTAACAGATAAATTCATGAAAAAATGTCAGGATGCACGTCTTAATTATGAAGTTTTACAAAAAATAGAGAATCAACTTAAAATTTGTGTTGGCGAACGTTTTCAAGAATATGGAAGAGACAGTTCTGTATATCAGAAATATCAAAAAATAGCTAATCGTGTTGTAATTTATTTACGCAAAGAGTTTTGAATAAAATGAAATTTCTCCACTTAAGACCAATTGTTAAAACTGTATGTAAAGGAGACGCTGAACATGACTGTCCTAAATTTGTTGCAAAAGAAGATTTAGGAGATACAACCACCTGTCCTAAATGCAAGGGAGATGTTAAGCAAATTAGAGCATGGAATCAAGCAGCGATAATAGTTTATGTCGTTATTAGTTTATGTGCAGTATTTGGAATTTTCCTATTGAGTAGAATTACCTCAATACTACCACCGCCTCCGCCTCCGCCACCACCTCCGCCACCCATACCCACACCTACAATACCTACACCCACACCTACACCTACACCCACACCTACACCCACACCTACACCCACACCTACAGGCAAAGTACAGGTACAAGAACAACTGACTCAAGCAGAAGGTTTTGCTCAAATAGCAATTAAACTGATGGACAATGCTAAAAGTATTAAGGATCTTCAGGAATCAGAAAGTGTTTTGAAGAAGGCAATAAATACTCTAGAGTCAATTTCTGCTACTAACGCTCTTGCGGTGAAGTTACAGGAGCATTTATCTTCTTATAGGAGTCTATTGAGCAATTTAGAAAAACGTTTAGACTACGAACAAAAAGCTCAAAAGTTATTGAATGAAGCTGCGATCGTAGTGAATACAGCAGATCAAGCCTTAGAACAATTTCAACAGGGTCAAACTAGACGGATTTCACAACTAAACAAAATTAAAGCTGAATACGATCTAGCGTTAGAAAAACTTAATAGAATTATTTTAGATTACTCTAAATCTTTGATTTTGGAGCCAGGAAAGGAGCAAATTGAAAAATGCGATCGCCAAATTGGACGAATCAATAATGAAATTACAGATATTCGCAAAAAATGTGCAACTGGAGATGGTATTGGCGCTACAGGTCTATGCCTACCTTAATTTGAAGTACTACGCATAGCTTAATATCTTTGGCTTTCTATAAATTTACCTATTAAGCTACTTGACTTGAGTAGTCCTTGAGCAAGAAAAAAACCCGAACTCACGCTGTATTTACATATAACTACTAACTACCCCGCTCTACACTCTTGCAGAGCGGGGTTTTTACATTCACACTCGTAGGACAAGATTTTTAAATTTGAATTATGATAAATAAAATACTTAATCGTAGTTAAAAATACTTAATAAAATATTTCAAAAAGTGTAATGTAAATTTCACTAATGCGTATATATAAACCGTATAATATCAATCATAAAGTATCGCTGAAATTGCTGAAGCGAATGAAAATGTCCCGAAATCTTAAACCCTCAGAGCGGCCAGTGGTTGTATACATTACTTTAGTATCAGTTGTTGTAAGTGCTGTGGCTGCTTGTCTAGCTCTTATTGCTAGTTATTGGCGGACATTTAAGCCTTATACAACTCCATTTGACTGTTCAAGAGGGGTTCTCGGTTTGTGTAAAAAATAATTTTCGTCCGGAGAAAAATATCAATTAGAGTTTTTATAAAAAATACGTGAATTATATGCAAAAATCATTAAATTTGGTGATTTGTAACCGAAAATAGACTCAAGCTCTTGCAGCTTTCTATTTGATTTCCATAGGAGCATTGAGTAAACGATGAGACTTAAATTTATTACACGAAAAATAACTGCGATCGCTGTGGCCTTCGGTAGCCTTGCGATTGTTACCCAAACCAGCACGGCTCAAAGTATACCAGGGTATTACTATTGTGGGACTAGTGGTAAAGATCCAGCCACCATTTATCAATCTGGTACTAGCGAACTAGTATTTATATTGTGGGTATCTAATTACTTTTCTAAGGTTGCAACACCTCAGGAACGTTGTCAGAAGGTTTCCCAAAAATTTGAGCAGAATAGGCAAGATAACAACTTGAATTTTATTGTTCCTGGTACCTCTGGCTCGGATGCTGCTCAAGCTGGGCTACCTGTTCTGTGTGCCTCAAGAGTTCAGACAAGCAAACCTATTACGTGTCCTGATAGACAAATACTATATACTCTCAAATCACGAAAAGATGCCCAACCAGCGATCGAGCAAATTGCGGCTCAAACCGAAGAAAGAACGACACGAGAACTACTAGAATCAGGAGGATTGACAAAAATGAGAGAAGGGTTTCTTATCATTGATGTTTTCAAAATGAACCAAAATCTCCGACCTAAAGAACCTTCCACCTATGACGGTGGTTGTATAAGGGGGAGAAACGGACTTTGCCGAAGATCCAACTAACTATTCTTAAGTAAAACTATCACCCTAATTTGGTTGGAATTAACATCAGGTATAGATTGAACAAATGAACATATCCTGTAAACAAATCAAAAAATGAACTGGCGTTTATTCATATTAGGAGTTGGACTTAGTAGCGTGTTACTTATGCGACTAATTGAAACTCCTAATTTTCTTGTATTAGCTCAAATTATTTTTCAGCTTAGTTTAACTCAGAAGTCATCTATTCCTCTATCTGAGAGCAACTTGTGTAAACTTGCAAAAATAAATACCGTCAGAATATTAGATGGAGAATTTTGGGGTTCAGGTATTTTAATTCAAAAGCGAGGTACGGTTTATTACATCCTAACAAATAGACATGTCCTCAAAGGGAATAAAAAAAGCTACCCTATCCAAGTTTTTGACGGCAACAATTACCAGACCTATGAAGCTAATGTCTCCAAAATCTTTAGCAAAAATAGTTCTGCTGAAAACGATTTAGATTTAGCTATTTTACAATTTAATAGCCCTTTAATATCCTACCAAACAGCTGAAATTGAACAATGGAGACAAGGACAAAAAGTTTTGGCTGCTGGTTTTCCGATGACTCCTAATCCCCCTCACAAAAGAGGAAACATTTTCTGCACCTCCTTAGCAGATGTTTCTCTTCAACTTAAAGCGCCGATGAAACAAGGTTATCAATTGGGGTATTACCTAGAGGTTCAAAACGGGATGAGCGGAGGGCCACTGTTTAATGAACAAGGTAAAGTCGTTGGTATTAATGGTAAAGGTAGACCCGCCATTTTTGTGAACCGCAATCTCTATTTATATAGAGATGGAACCCAAGTTCCGGAACCTCTAGAAGTCTTAAAATCTTCAAGTTGGGCAATTCCCATTCAAACAATTGTTAATCATCGTGACTTACAGTTTTTATCTTTAAAAAGAGATAGTAACAATGTTACTAGTATCCCACTACCAACAACTATCAAAACTCCTGTGGTTTTGGGATCGCAGGCTTCTAATGAAAATATACAAAAATTAGCAGCACAAATTACAGTCAAAATTATTAGACCTAGCTTGTCAGACTCCACTAAATTTTCTGGTACTGGAGTTATAATTGCTAAAAAACATGGTGGAATTTACTATGTTTTAACTAATTCTAATGTGGTTTTTACTCAGGATTATTATGAAGTAGGAACTTATAATCAATTAGATACAAAACAATATCCAGCTAAGATTATTAGCAACCGACCCGATTTAAAATTAGCTTTATTACAATTCAGTAGTTCTATAAATTATCAAGTTCCATTTATAAGATATTCTTATAGTCCCAATACTTTAACTCCAGAATCTTCTATTTATATAATTGGTGCGACTATTCTAGGTAAAACTATTCAATTGAATATAACTCCAAGCAAACTAACAAAAGTAGTAAATTCGCAAAATGAAGCCAAACTAATGTACAACAATTCTATTAATCTCAGCAGCGGGATTATACTTGATGAATCAGGCAATTTAATTGGGATTCATTCCTCAACAGGAGATGTAATTCCTCTAAATGACTTTCTCAAAATGGTTCCTCCAGAAGTTTTGATGTCAAACTAAAATTGACTAACAACTCGATGTAAAAAAACTTGGTAAAAGAAGACTGAAATATGAAATTAAGTTTAATTATTCACACAGCATTAATCAGTAGTGCCTTTATTTTTTCCAATTCGTACATTGGGATGGCACAACCTAGTTCACAAACAGAAACAACAACTTGCCCTGCTGAAATTCAGGCAAGTGTGAAAAAAAATTTGCTGGTTATCTATTTCTCAGAAGGGTTTCAATTAAAACCTTCACCTTATGGCACTGCTGTCTTATTTGCCCAAGATAATAAAACTCTATATGCCTTTTCTGTCGGTCATGTTCTTACTAGTAATATCCCATCAACTAACGTTTATGCAAATTTTCCAAATAGTAATAATAATCCTCTAGAATTTCGTCGATTAGACAATTCTCCTAAATCTGATGATATAGCTATTATTCAACTTGAATCAAAGACTCCATTAACTACCGATTTTTTGCCTTTAGGAGAATCAAAACAATTACAGCTGGGAAAAGATATAGTTTATGTGGCTGGTTGGCCTAAGTTCCAGGATGGAAATGAGGCAAAGGTAAAGTTTTTCTGTAAGATTGGGAAATTTAATGGTTATGCTAATTTGAGTCCAGTCATGCAGATAAAATATGATGGGGTTTGGACTAGTGGTGGTGGTAGTGGTGGTGCTGTAGTTAACAAAAATGGTAGCTTGGTAGGTATTCATCAACGAGACGGTGGAGGCATCGCTATTGAATCTTTTCTAAAAAAAGCTGAAGAAATTCCAGCTGTTAAACAAGCTTTAGAGAACTTAGGCACTGGACGTTCTAATTTTGCGAATAATAGCAATAACTCTTCAACTACCAGTTCTATCTCTGCGCCAAGTCTTGATAACTCTTCAACTAACAATTCTACGCCTACACCTAATCCTGATAATTCTTCAACTACTAGTTCTAACCCTACGCCTAATCCTGATAATTCTTCAACTACTAGTTCTAACCCTACGCCTAATCCTGATAACTCTTCAACTACTAGTTCTAACCCTACGCCTAATCCTGATAACTCTTCAACTAACAATTCTACGCCTACACCTAATCCTAATAACTCTTCGACTGGCAAAAAGAATCCTCCAATTACTAATCCTTGTCTTGCCAGTGGTCGCTCTGGACGTTGTTGGTAAATAGTAATGATTTCTCAATGGAAATCCAAAATTAATCTGTGGTACTTCAATCAATACTCAAAAGGTTGTTATGTCTATCAAGTCAATGCATTTTTCCCAATTGAATTATAATTTAAAAATTGTACGATTTATGAAAAATTTGGCAGTCTTATTTTTTATTCCAAACAAAAAATTTTTAATTGGTTTATGTTGGAGTATGTTGCTTGTTTTAGAGCCAAATTTGAGTTTTCAGGCAATCGCTACACCAACAGGTTCCTTAGCTCAAACTTCTACTAATCCAGAACATAATTCTTCTAACCAAAATCAAAAACCTGAGACAACTAATTCTTCTGACCAAAATCAAAAACCTGACGCAACTAATTCCTCTGACCAAAATCAAAAACCTGAGACAAATGAGCAATCTACAGCAGAGGAAGATGTAATTAAAGAACTCAAGGGTAAGTGGCAAGGAAAAGATCCATCTTCAAATGAAACTATGTTTTATATTTTTACTGAGGATAACAAATTATTTATCATTAACAAATCTCAGTTTGGACTTTTTGGTGTCGAAGCAAAATATCAAGTGATAAATGTCAAAAATAAACCGATGCAAATTGATGTTGATTTTGGTAAAAATAAAACTGTCCAAACTATTTTTGAATTTGCTAATAAACCACCACTTCCCAATCAAAAGCAAGGTATTAAACAGTTACGTATTGAACTAGTAAATCTAAATTCTGGTAATCGTCCTATAGCGTTTTCTCAAGCTAAAACAATAATTTTAACAAACGTTTCAGATAATATTAAGCTAGAGAATACGCCTATAGTTGAATATACAAAATAACAATAAATCTAATTTTCGATAATACTAAATTTTTGCATCACTGCAAAAAAAAATTGATACTAATCACGATTACATTACGGAACTACCTTGACAGGCATACCGATAGTTACCTGTTGATATAATTTTAAGATGTCTTGATTTCGCATCCGAACGCAGCCGTGAGAAACAGCTTGTCCGATTAATTTCTCATTGGTAGTACCATGAAATCCAATTTCTGCACCTCCATTCGACAAAAAACCAATCCAAGCAACTCCTAGAGGATTTTGAGAACCGGCTGGAATAATTTCTTGGGTGAAAGGATTCTGCCAAATAGGATTTTGTTCCATATTGATGACTGCGAATGTTCCAGTAGGAGTTTCCCACCCGGAACGGCCTATTGCAACTGGATAACTGGCTTGTAATTTTCCATCTTTATACACATATACACGGCGATCGCTCAAATTCAGAAGTAGGTATTTCTTGTTAACAGTTTCTTGAGGCTGGATAATATTTGACGGAGTAGATGGAGAAGTAGATACCGTTTGATTAACTTCAGATCTCGTGTCAGTAGAAACTACCGCACTATAAATTGGTGTCTCTTTGGCCATCGAAGAGGCCATATATAAAATATTTTGACGTTCTTGAGCATTAAATTCGACGGTATAGAGGAAACCCTCTTGCTCCCACATTACTGAGGAAAATTCAGTTGAAGGCTGTTGTTTTAATTCATCAAAGAAATATCCTTGGATACCATCTTTTAGGGTAATAGGTGCTGCTGCTAATTTATGTTTTTTAAATGCTTGTTGGGCATTTACTGAAGTATTGCTATCTACTGAAAAACTACCCACCAAACAAGATAATTCACCAGTGTCACAACTAAAGACATTAACTGTTAATCGGGATGAAGAGTTTTCCCAAATAACTCGAATTAAATACTGCTTATTTTTTCCATCTACTAAATTATTAACACGAATTTTAGAGGGTAAACGCATCTGCCATCCTGAGGGAAGTTTATCCTTGATTTGTTCTAGATAATTAGTAAAAGTGGGGTCATAACTGGCTATAACTTTAAATGGATTTGCTAATAAAATAAAAACTGATACAAAAATAACAAACTTATATTTTATGAACGAATGAATTAACATTTTAAATGCCTCACTACATCTCATTAAGTTAACCTCTAATTGGCAAAGTATTGCTATTTTAAACAATACTTTTTCATTTTTTAGTTTTTCCTTAGCGTTTCCTAGTTTACTGGGTACAAATCTCTGCGTACCTCTGTCTTGAAAAGTTCTGTTCGTCGTTCGCGCAGCGTCTCGTAGAGAAGAGAAGCCAGATACATGCAAGCACAGCGAATCGCTACTCTATCGCCCCAAGCCGGCGCACCTGTGGGAAGCAAGCTACAGACTTTTTGCTGCGCTTTACTGCACATCCCTGGAGGGTTTCAAAATAGTATCTGTACCTCACTTAACTGGGAATCGCTATAAATTTTTTAATTAACAGTAACTATAAATAATCAGATATTTGGAATTAAATTATTGACAAAATGTCATCAGATATTCATACGAATGTCAAGCCAGCTTCACACAAATTTCCTTCTTAAGAGCTAAGCTAAAAAATAAATTATTTAGTACGCTAATAGTTAGAAATACTAATATTAAGTGAATCCACTAAAAATCGATCGCAACGATTTTGCGGAAAATGCAATGTTTGGCAACAAACCCTACTTTAGGGAAATAGGTGACACTCATTGTGATAATTAAGTACCAACTAAAAGCAGGCGATCGCTAATGCAGTCGCTTAGTTTTGGTTGACTATATTCAAACCATTGCTTTACTACTACATATCTGTGCTTTCCCTTTCCTTTAATTTTTTAATATGCGTTGTTTCATCTCCATTAAGACGAAAACCCCTGTATTTCTAGTTACTCAAATGATTCCTCGTCTTTTTGGCTTGATTCCAAGAGGACGGTTATGGCTTGTGATATTAGGTTTGACATACTTATGTTCTGCCTGTAACGCTTCCGAAGCTCAATCAAGTGGCAAACAAGCAGGTAAAAAGCGGGCTGTGCCAGTGGTGGTTACCACTGCAACTCAAAAAACTATTCCAATACAGCTATCGGCTACGGGAACAGTAGAAGCATATTCCACGGTATCTGTCAAGTCCCAAGTAGGCGGGCAACTGACTGGAGTTTATTTTCAGCAGGGACAGAACGTCAAGAAAGGAGACTTGTTATTTAAAATTGATTCCCGTTCCTTAGAAGCAGCGCTGATGCAAGCTAATGCTGCTAAAGCCAAAGATTTAGCCCAGGTGAAACAGGCACAGGCAAATGTGACGAAAGCGATCGCCCAAGTCAACCAAGCAAAAGCCAATGTCGCCAAGGATGTTGCCCAAGCCACCAACGCAGATGTCCAGGCCAAAAGATACAACAGCTTACTCAAGGAAGGGGCAATCAGCAAAGAACAAGCAGATCAGTTTCAAACCACAGCAGATGCTCAACGGGCAACAGTGAACGCAGATCGCAACGGTGTCGCAGACGCTCAAGCAGCCGTAGCCGCAGCCCAAGCAGACGTGCAAAACGCCCAAGCGGCAGTAGTAGCAGACGAAGCTGCCATCGCCAATGCCAAAATTCAGCTTTCCTACAGTTCCATCTACTCACCAATTACCGGACGTACAGGTAGTCTGAAGCTCGATCGAGGCAACTTGGTAGAAGCCAACGCCACCGATCCATTAATTACCATCAGCCAAATCCGACCGATTTACGTGACCTTTTCTATTCCTCAAAGGTTACTCCCAGATTTGAAGAAGTACAGTGCTAACGGCAAATTAGAAGTCATTGCCATACCTCCAAAAGACACAGGGCGTCCGATACGGGGTGAACTAACCTTTGTTGATAGCGGACTTAATACCCAAACAGGCACAATTCAACTCAAAGCCACATTTACCAACACAGATGAACGATTAGTTCCAGGGCAGTTTGTCAACGTAGTCCTCAAACTAACCGAAGAACGCAATGTCATAACAGTGCCTTCCCAAGCAGTGCAAACCGGACAGCAAGGGCAATTTGTATTTGTAGTCAAACCAGACAAAACAGTAGAAATGCGTCCAATTACCGTAGGCGACACCATTGGCAACCAAACAGCAATCAAACAAGGCTTGCAACCAGGCGAGCAAATCGTCACCGATGGACAATTCAACCTAGTACCTGGTGCCACAGTGCAGGTGAAACCCGAAGTAGGAGGGAAAGCAGGGGGGCAGGGAGCAGGGGGCAGAGGGGAAAATAATAACTCTTAACTCCTCACTCTTAACTCTTAACTCTTAACTCCTAACTCCTAACTCCTAACTCCTAACTCCTAACTCCTAACTCCTCACATGAACATTTCCCAGCTATTCATCCGGCGTCCAATCATGACAACCCTAGTGATGGTTGGCGTCTTAATATTTGGACTGATGAGTTACCAACAGCTACCTGTTAGTGACTTGCCCAATGTGGATTATCCGACACTCCAGGTAACGGCTAACCTGCCTGGAGCCAGTCCAGAAACAATGGCTTCTTCCGTTGCAACTCCTTTAGAGCAGCAGTTTTCTAGCATCGCCGGATTGAGTTCAATGAACTCTACTAGCTCTTTGGGTAGCGCACAAATTACGCTGCAATTTGACTTGAATCGGGATATTGACGGAGCTGCACAGGATGTACAGTCTGCTATTTCTAAAGCGGCGAGGCAGTTACCGACTAATATGCCCAATCCCCCTTCTTTCCGCAAGGTAAACCCAGCAGATCAACCAGTCCTCTATATCTCCTTGAATTCATCTATTTTGCCGCTGTCAACAGTAGATAAGTACGCCGAAACACTGTTGGCACAACGTTTGTCAATGGTGGATGGGGTGGCGCAAGTGCAGGTGTACGGCTCGCAAAAGTACGCGGTAAGGATTCAGCTCGATCCAGAATCATTGAGTGCTAAAGGCATTGGCATCGATGAAGTGGCTGATGCGATCGCTAACGGAAATGTCAACCTACCAACCGGCACACTTTACGGACAGCAACAGAACTATACAATTCAAGCCAACGGCCAACTCAACGATGCCGCCAGCTATCGCTCCCTAACTGTAACTTATCAAAACGGCGCACCCGTGCAGCTAAGCGAACTCGGTCAAGTACTCGATAGCGTTGAGAATGATAAGATTGCCAGCTGGTATTTTCCGACAAAACAGGGTAATAAAGAGCAGAAAATAGGACAGATGGGGACAGGAGGAAATAAAAAGAATAACTCCCAACTCCTAACTCCTAACTCCTCACTCAGCACTCCCCATACCCAAATCCAAAATCCTGGCGTGCGGGCGATCGTTCTGGCAATTCAGCGCCAACCGGGAACTAATACCGTGGAGGTGGTGGATGCAATTAAAAAACTGCTACCCACTTTCCAAAAACAGATTCCGGCGGCTGTGAACATGAATATTCTCTACGATCGCTCCCAATCAATTCGCGAATCCGTAGATGATGTACAATTCACGCTGTTACTCACCATCGCTTTGGTAGTACTGGTAATTTTTCTCTTTCTTCGCAATATCTCGGCTACAGTCATTCCCAGTTTGGCAGTACCGCTATCAATCGTAGCCACCTTTGCAGTCATGCTGCTGCTTGGCTATTCCCTGGATAACTTATCGCTGATGGCGTTAACTTTATCAGTGGGTTTCGTGGTGGATGATGCTGTAGTCATGCTAGAAAATATTGTCCGCCACATGGAAATGGGCGAAAGTCGTTTGGAAGCAGCCCTTAATGGTTCTAGAGAAATTGGTTTCACAATTTTATCAATGACCATTTCCTTGGTAGCAGTATTTATCCCTATACTGTTCATGGAAGGCATTTTAGGGCGACTGTTCCGTGAGTTTGCCGTTACCATCAGCGTTGCCATCTTAGTTTCTGGCGTAATTTCCCTGAGCTTAACGCCAATGCTGTGTTCTAGATTTTTGCGTCCACCTCATCATCAGGGGAATGAGGGAGATGGGGAGATGGGGAGATGGGGAGATGGGGAGGCAGGGGGAGCAGGGGGAGAAACGCCCGATGCCCAAATCCAAAATCCAAAATCTAAAATCCAAAATTTCCAGACTCGTCTCTACAATATTTCGGAAAGTTTCTTTGATTTGTTGTTGCGGGGATACGATTGGAGTTTGAAGATATCGCTCAAGTATCACCGAACAACAATGGTGATTTCAGGGGCAATTCTTGTAGCGACTATCTATCTATTTATCGTTGTACCTAAAGGATTTGTTCCCAACGCTGATGTAGGGCAAATTACTGCAACTACTCAAGCATCAGAGGATATTTCCTTTGATGAAATGGTAAAACATCAACAGGCTGTAGCTGCGATCGCTTACCGCGATCCTAATGTCGATTCCATTAATTCCAGTGTGGGAGCCGGCGGCCCAAATGCCTCTGCTAACAGTGGACGGCTGTTAATCGAACTCAAGCCCCGCCACGAGCGCCACCTCAGTGCCGATGAAATAGTGGAGGAACTTCGACCGAAGTTGTCAAGTGTACCTGGAATCAAAGTCTTCTTACAAAATCCCCCTGCCATCAATATTGGCGGGCAACAAACAAAAGCGCAGTATCAATTTACTCTCCAAAGTCCCAATATTCAAGAGCTTTATCAATACGCTCCACTTCTAGAAAATCAACTCCGCAACTTGTCAGAATTACAAGATGTCAACAGCGACTTACAAATCAAGAATCCCCAGGTCAAAGTAGACATCAACCGCGACCAAGCGTCGGCTCTGGGTTTGACTGTTAATCAAATCGAAACTGCCCTGAGTAATGCCTATGGTACTCGTCAAGTTTCTACTATCTACGCCTCTGACAGTCAATACCAAGTGATTATGGGGGTGGAACCAAAATATCAACAAAATTCCCAAGCCCTAGATTTGCTTTCGATTCGTGCCCCCAATGGACAACTTGTGCCTTTAAATGCTGTAGCAACTTTAACTAAAGATGTAGGGCCGTTGACTATTAACCATAAAGGACAACTAGCTTCTGTTACCTTTTCTTTTAATCTCAAACCTGGAATATCGCTAAGTAATGTTACTGGAAAAATTGAACAAATTTCTCGGCAAATACTACCAG
This sequence comes from Nostoc linckia z4, assembly GCF_002608075.1. GTDB lineage: Bacteria > Cyanobacteriota > Cyanobacteriia > Cyanobacteriales > Nostocaceae > Nostoc > Nostoc linckia. The sequence continues at coordinate 40,104 of NZ_LAHA01000007.1, read as the reverse complement.
CAACTATTAGTACAGGCTTTCAAGGTTCAGCCCAGGCGTTCCAATCTTCAATTCAGGGTTTAGGAATACTACTGCTGGTTGCCATTTTCGTAATTTATATTGTCTTGGGAATTCTCTATGAGAACTTCATTCATCCGCTGACTATTCTTTCGAGCTTACCTTCTGCTGGGTTTGGGGCACTGCTAACTTTGTTAATATTTGATGTTGACTTAAATATTTATGCCTTTGTGGGCATCATTTTACTGGTTGGCATTGTCAAGAAAAATGGGATCATGATGGTTGACTTTGCAATTGAAGCTCGTCAAGAAGGGAAAACTCCCTATGATGCAATTTATCAAGCCTGCTTGGTGAGATTCCGCCCAATTATGATGACCACAATGGCAGCACTAATGGGTACATTGCCCATCGCCCTTGGTTTGGGAGCCGGAGCAGATACACGCCGTCCCCTTGGTTTAGCAGTTGTTGGCGGCTTAGTGTTCTCGCAGTTTCTCACGCTTTATTTAACGCCAGTTTTTTACACTTATATGGAGTCGTGGCAAACTAATTTGCGAAAGTACAACTGGCAAAAACATCAACTTCAAAAAGAAGAGCAAATAGGAAAAACAGACTAGCGGTCTGTCGCAAAATTAATGGGATGGACTAATATACAAATAATCTGGTTCATTTACCTGAAAATCAAAGTCAATCGAGAAGTAACTCTCAAGCGTCTAATCTGTCCCAGTAAAAACAGAATTTATACCAAATTGACATAGGAAGTATTGCTTCAAATTCTTGGAACGGCTTTTTAGTAAAGGCTTTGAATCTAAAATTAAAAATCCAAAATTGGTATTATTCTTTAATTTTTATGAAAAATTTGCTTAACTGTCTTAACTGTCTTATCTGTCCTTGCACTTTGATAATAAAAGTCACAAAATAACTTTCGGTATCAACAAAATACAAATAAGTTGAATTATGAAGAATGCGATCGTCAAACTAGCAGTTGTAGCTAGTGTTCTGCTTTCTATTGTCTTTTCATGGCCAGTAACCCCTGCTTTTGCTTTTAATTTCAGCAGTACGAATGTTCTGATGACAACAACTACTGATGCATCTGTAGATAAGACAGTTTACAAAGTTGTAGTAAACTCTGAAGAGATGTATTCGATATGGCCAGCCGATAGAGAGGTTCCTCTTGGCTGGAAAGATGCTGGCAAAACTGGCTCTAAAGAAGAGTGTTTGGCTTACATTGATGAAGTTTGGACTGATATGAGACCACTCAGCCTCCGCAAGCAAATGGAACAAAGTACACCTAGTTCATATTAGGATATTTTTCACCCAGTTCTAACTCTAAATTCTCATACCAATTCAAAATTTACACATTAAGAAAGCCCATCGAATCAGGTTTTTGCAGTGTGTATCTGTGACATTCTTTTTTTACAGCAATTTTCAGGTAAATAGGCCACGCGGTAGGGGCGCAAAGCCTTGCTACACAAAAAATTGTTGGTAGAGACTAGTAATTGCTAGTCTCTACATTTATATAGGACTCCTATTTGATTTTTGAAAATAACTCCGTATACCTATATTCTCTGAAACCCTATTGCCTGTTGCCTGTTGCCTTTTGCCTGACTACGCAAATCATTTCAAATATCAAACCGAATTCCTATATATATGACCCCTAATTTGCTACTCATCTATGCCTATTTTTAATTGATTTTCTATCCACCCAATTGCTAAATCAGCCAGTAATGCAATTACCGCTGCTGGAATAGCACCAGCTAAAATTAACTCACCATTAACTAGTGATATCCCACGAAAAATAAATACTCCCAACCCACCAGCCCCAATTGCAGCTGCGATGGTAGCAGTACCAACAGCAATCACAGTTGCTACTCGTATCCCCGCTAGAATTACTTTCATGGCTAAGGGAATCTCAACTTGTAATAATAATTGTCTGTCTGTCATTCCCATACCTCTGGCAGCTTCGCGAATTGCTGCATCTACCCCAGTTATTCCTGTGTAAGTGTTGCGAATTATTGGTAAAAAAGAATATAAAGTTAAAGCCACAATTGCAGGTACTACACCAATGCCGGCAATGGGAATAAGTAAGCCAAATAGCGCCAAACTAGGGATAGTTTGCAGAATGTTGGCTATGCTGAGAATTGGTTTACGCCAAGAAGTTTTACGTGTAATTAAAATACCTAATGGAATCCCCACTAATATGGCAATTCCAATGGCAATGCCTACTAAAAAAAAGTGTTCTAGAGTATGTTGAAGAATTTCTGGTGCATACTTAACGAGGAAAAAATTTTTCATAAATTACAAGTCATAATTCAGCATAATTTTCATAAGTTTCCTTATTACGCATTTTTTAAGTCTGGTAAACATGCCATAAAAGCAAGGCTTTCTGGATGTTGAGATTGCATAAATTCATCTTTTGTCCCCAATACTACCAATTCTCCGCCATACATTAAACCAATTCTAGATGCCAAAATAAAAGCTTCTTGAATATCGTGGGTGACAAAAACAACTGTTTTGCCTAATTCTTGTTGCAAATTCCGGAATTCTTGTTGAATTTCTATACGGGTAATTGGATCGAGTGCGCCAAAGGGTTCATCCATTAATAATACTGGTGGATCTGCTGCTAAAGCTCTGGCGACACCGACTCTTTGCCGTTGTCCTCCCGAAAGTTCCTGTGGATAACGCATTGCAAATTTAGTAGGTTCTAAACCTACTAATTGCAATAATTCATAAACCCGCGTTTTAATTTTTTTTGGTTGCCAACCTTCTAAAGAAGGAACTAAACCCACATTCCTTTCTACAGTAAAATGAGGAAATAAACCAATTTCTTGAATTACATAACCAATTTTTCGCCGTAGTTGAATTTCATTCCATTCAGTTGTAGGAATACCATCAAATAAAACTTCTCCTTGTGTAGGTGTGAATAGGCGATTAATTAACTTCATTGTTGTAGTTTTGCCGCTACCACTACGACCGAGTAATACTAGTGCTTCTCCTTGGCTGATACTAAAGTTGAGATTTGACACTAAAGGGCGATGATTGCGGCTAAAGGTAACATTGCGAAATTCAACAGCAATTTTGTTATTTTTTTGCATAAAACAATCAATTTTAGATTTTGGATTTTAGATTTTGCATTTTCACAAATTCAATCGGCTTTTTCATATTTAGCTTGGATATTTTAATTTTAGGACTTAGGCAACGCCGATATTGTCATTGCGACCGAAACGCAGTGTAGGAAAGCAATCCCAGCGTCAGGGGGGATTACTTCTCTACGAGACGCTGTGCGTAGCTTGCTTCTGTTTAGGAGTACGCTATCGCTCGTCATGACGGAATTACGTTATTTTTGCGTAAGTCCTGAATTTGTGAAGACTGTTGTAGGTTGGATGGTGCAATTTAAATGTCGAGCGGCTTACAAATACGTTGGCAGTATAGTATAAATATACTATAATTGGCGACTCTATATTGCCTGATGTTCCACTGGCTTATTCTTCCACCAACAGAAATAGTACCCCTGAGGGTACTATCATCATCTATTACTCTGACATAAAGTAATAGCATCTTAGAAATACACACAGTTGCAGACAAAAAAAGTTGCTTCTTTCTTCACAGTCTGGTCTGATAACCAGTGAAGATATCAACAACCAACATTAATGCTGGCAGAATTTTTGATGCCAACATTATCTATATATGCACTGCTTTTTAAATCTGAAGATTTGGTAGCAAAGACCTGCCTCAATCAGGTTTGGTATGGCTATCTGTTCATTTTCCTGTTCGTTTCTTTGTCAGGAAGTGATGAGGCTATTTATTTACACTATTAATTAAGGAGCAATATTATGGCAGTTATTTTTGGCACTACAAATGGTGATTTGTTATCTGGAACTTCAGCAAGTGATTCGATATTTGGCTGGGCTGTTGGTGGTAATGCCAATAGTGTCTCTGGTAACGATACCATCAATGCCGGTGCTGGGGCGGACTCTACCAATGGAGGCACTGGTAACGATCGCATTATTGATACTGATTTTGTGAACTTCGATAATCATAATGGTGGATCTGGTACTGACACAATTGATTATTCAGGCATCACCTTTGCTGATGGAGTAGTAACCATCAACCTAGCAACAGGTGTGACCTCAGTAACTAATGGTAATACTGAAATCATCACTAGCTTTGAAAACGTGGAAGGTAGTCAGGGCGGTGAGACAATCATTGGCTCCTCTGTGAATAATGTTCTCAACGGCAATGGCGGTAACGATACAATTGATGGCGGTGACGGCAACGATACCCTCAACGGTGGTAGTGGTAATGATAGCCTTGTTGGTGGTAATGGTAATGATAGCCTTGTTGGTGGTATTGGTAACGATACCCTCAGAGGCGGTAATGGCAACGATACCCTCAATGGCGGTACAGGCAACGACAACATGGATGGAGGGGACAACGATGACCTCTACATCGTAGACAGCATTTTCGATGTTGCTTCTGAAGTATTTGGTGATGCTTTAGGCGGTGTAGACACCGTACAGTCTTCGGTAACCTACAGTTTGAGTGCTAACCTGGAAAATCTGACATTAACAGGAAGTGCAGCAATTAACGGTACAGGTAACGCTCGAAACAACGTTATTAACGGTAACAGTGGCAATAACGTGTTATCTGGGTTAGATGGTAACGATACCATCAATGGTGGCGCTGGGGCTGACACCACCAATGGCGGCAATGGCAACGATCGCATTGTTGATACTGACTTCGTCAACTTTGATAATCATAATGGCGGGGCTGGTATCGATACAATTGATTATTCTGGTATCACCTTTGCGGATGGAGTAGTCACCATTAACTTGGCTACAGGCGTGACTTCTGTTAGTAATGGTAATACTGAAACTATCAGTAACTTTGAGAACGTCGAAGGTAGCCAAGGTGGTGAGACAATCATTGGTTCCTCAGCGACTAATGTCCTTAATGGTAATGGCGGTAACGATACCATCAATGGTGGCGATGGAGCTGACACCACCAATGGAGGTAGCGGCAACGATCGCGTGATTGATACCGACTTTGTGAACTTCGATGTTCATAATGGTGGAACTGGCGTTGACACAATTGATTACTCAGGCATCACCTTTGCTGATGGAGTAGTCACCATCAACTTGGCTACAGGTGTAACCTCTGTTAGCGGCGGTAACACTGAAACTATCCTGAGTTTCGAGAACGTTGAAGGTAGCCAAGGTGGTGAAACGATTATTGGCTCCTCAAGCAATAATATTATCAACGGTAATGGTGGTAACGATACTATCAATGGTGGTGGTGGCAACGATACCCTCAATGGCGGTGCTGGTAATGACACATTCATAGCTAGTCTAGGCAACGACAGCATTAATGGTGGAGATGGTATTGATACCGCAAACTACAGTCAACTGAATCAAAGCATTACCTTGTCAGGTGTTGGAACAGTTCAAAAAGCTGGCGGATTCGGGCAAGACCAACTCTTTAAAGTCGAAAATGTGATTGCAAATGCCAGTGTTGCAAATAACACTATAGATGCATCGGCATCTTTACCTGGAGTATCCATCACTGTTAACCTGCAAACCCAAAGTTTGGCTGCTAATAACGTTCCTGTTTTGGGAACATTGTCATTTACTGCGGTGAACTTTGATAACGTCATTGGTACAAATGCCAATGACAGCATTATTGGTGACGGTCAAAATAACCAATTATCCGGTGGTAATGGCAACGATAACATTAATGGCGGTGCTGGCAACGATACCATTACTGGTGGTAACGGAACTGATGTTCTCACCGGAGGAACCGGTAACGATGTTTTTGACTTCAACTCAATTACTGAAAGTCAACCTGGTGTGCTTCGGGATGTTATCAATGGCTTCTCTGGCAATGGTTTTGGACTAGGCGATCAAATCGATCTTTCCACCATTGACGCCAATACATTGTTAGCAGGTAACCAAGCCTTTAGTTTCATCGGCGCTGGTGCATTCACCGGAGTTGGTCAACTTCGTTATTTTGGAGGTATTCTCCAAGGTAACGTCAATGCGGGTCTTGCTGCTGACTTTGAGATTCAATTAGTGGGAACACCGGCGCTTTCCGTAGCAGCAGGATTGGCAGGAAGCGACATTATTCTTTAAGGAACTTCCAAATTGGGGAAAGGGGAAAGGGTAAAGGGTAAAGGGGAAAGGGGGAAGGGTAAAGGGGAAAGGTGAAAGGGTAAAGGGGAAAGGGGAAAGGGTAAAGGGTAAAGGGGAAAAGTGAAAGGGTAAAGGTTTCAAATACATCAGACCTCTTGCACTCAATTCTTTTTGCACTCTTGTGGTCAAAGGGATGCATCTTTATTGGGGAAAGGGAAAATACCAAACCTTTCCCCCTTCCCCCTTTCCCTTTCCCCCTTTACCCTTTCCCCCTTTCCCTTTCCCCTTTCCCCTTCCCCTTTTCCCTACTTCTCTTAGAAGTCTAAGCTCCATCGCGCTGCCCAGGCATGAGAAAATCAGGTAATATAATCGCGACAGTTGCGATGATGGCACGAAAGGAAAAAAGATGTCGGAGAATTTGAGAAGCCAAATTGTTACCCAAGGAGTGCAGCGATCGCCAAATCGAGCTATGCTGCGTGCAGTTGGTTTTAAAGATGAAGATTTCAACAAAGCCATTGTGGGCATTGCCAATGGTTATAGTACAATCACCCCCTGTAACATGGGGATTAATACACTCGCACAACGGGCAGAAGTTGGGATTAAAGCGGCTGGGGCGATGCCGCAATTGTTCGGGACAATTACCATTAGTGATGGGATTTCAATGGGAACTGAAGGGATGAAATATTCCCTGGTGTCGCGAGAAGTGATTGCTGATTCCATTGAAACCGCCTGTACTGGGCAAAGTATGGATGGTTTACTGGCCATTGGTGGTTGTGATAAAAACATGCCAGGGGCAATGCTGGCCATGGCGCGGATGAATATTCCAGCTATCTTTGTTTATGGTGGCACCATTAAACCTGGTCACTACAACGGACGGGATTTAACGGTTGTTAGTTCTTTTGAAGCCGTCGGTCAATACAGTGCTGGGAAAATTGACGACAAAGAATTATTAGAAGTTGAAAGTCGCGCTTGTCCTGGTGCTGGTTCCTGTGGTGGGATGTACACAGCCAATACCATGTCTTCTGCTTTCGAGGCGCTGGGTATGAGTTTGCCTTATTCCTCCACAATGGCTGCGGAAGATGCCGAAAAAGCTGATAGTACCGAAAAATCGGCATTTGTGTTGGTGGAAGCCATCAGAAAACAAATCTTACCCCGACAAATTATTACCCGCAAATCCATAGAAAACGCTATTTCTGTAATTATGGCGGTGGGTGGTTCCACAAATGCAGTGTTGCATTTCTTAGCGATCGCTCGTGCCGCAGAGGTAGAGTTAACCATAGACGACTTTGAAACTATTCGCGGTCGCGTCCCCGTTTTGTGTGATTTAAAACCAAGTGGCAGATATGTAGCTACTGACTTGCACAAAGCTGGAGGCATTCCCCAAGTCATGAAAATGCTACTTGTGCATGATTTACTACATCCAGACTGCATTACAATTAGCGGACAAACCATTGCAGAGATATTAGCAGATATTCCAGAGGAACCGTCTGCCAACCAAGATGTCATTCGTCCTTGGAATAACCCCATGTATCCCCAAGGACATTTAGCTATTCTCAGAGGCAATCTAGCAACAGAAGGAGCAGTAGCTAAAATTACCGGGGTGAAAAAGCCAGTAATCACTGGGCCCGCACGGGTATTTGAATCAGAAGAAGCTTCCTTGGATGCGATTTTGGCGGGTAAAATTCAACCAGGGGATATTTTAGTGATTCGCTACGAAGGGCCAAAGGGCGGCCCTGGAATGCGAGAAATGTTGGCTCCCACTTCGGCAATTATTGGTGCTGGCTTGGGAGATGCCGTAGGATTAATTACTGACGGGCGATTCTCTGGTGGTACCTATGGGATGGTGGTTGGTCATGTTGCACCAGAAGCAGCAGTTGGAGGTGCGATCGCTCTTGTCCAAGAAGGCGATAGCATTACCATTGATGCACCAGCTCGTTTATTGCAATTAAACGTCTCCGATGAAGAATTAGCGCGTCGCCGTGCTAATTGGCAACCTCCTACACCACGTTACACTAAAGGCGTGTTGGCTAAATATGCCAAATTAGTATCTTCTAGTAGTGTTGGTGCTGTAACGGATTTAGATTTATTTTGAAGTAGATAGGACTTACGCAACGTCGATATTGTCATTGCGACCGAAACGGAGTGTAGGGAAGCAATCCCAGCGTTAGGGGGGATTACTTCTCTACGAGACGCTGTGCGTAGCTTGCTTCTGTGTAGGAGTACGCTATCGCTCGTAATGACCCAATTACGTTATTTTTGCGTAAGTCCTGGTAGAGATTTAGCAGTAAGGGACTTCCAAGTAAAAAAATAGGCGTTGCTGAATAATGGGATGATTTAGGCTGACACGGAGACATGGAGACATAGAGACGCGGGGACACGGGGACGCAAAGACACGGAGACGCGGGGATTATATTTTGATGCAAATTCTCAAATCATCCCGCAATTATGCAACGCCAAAAAATATTCCATAGAAGAGTGTTGACTGTTGACCGTTGACAGTCCACAGTCAACGCTTTCACTGAAATAATTGATTTTTTGGAGTTCTCTGAAATGCGCCTGATTTTATCATATATTGTTTAAAAATATATCAAATTCACCTCTATTTATTGATAATTTAAAATTCTCCCAAGTTGATATCATATCCGCATAATTAGTTATGATTCCCACAGCCATTGCATCCCACTCAGACACGATATGACTTGATGAACGAAACCCAATGGACACGAATTTACAATAAAAAAGGCTGAAAATCCTTGGTGTTAAGTTTTTGAGCTTGGCAATTTGCATTCATCAAACGTAATTTCATAATTTTTATTTTCCATCTCTCTACAGCAAAAACTACGTTTTATATCAACTTCGGATAATCACTGATTATCAAAATCTCTCTCTTGTGCGTCATATCATGTCCGCCTAATCACTTATCAAAAAAATTCCCCGCGTAAGAGCGTCAGTCCTAATAATAAGTCTTCAACCGGACATAATATCACTCCCCACTCCCACCCCAAATTACTATCTCTAACCCATTAGAATTTAAAGCTTTGATAAATTTTCTGTTTTTTAAGGCTGACTGAGGATATTGAACCTTATAAATAGAAAAATATCCCATTGCTTTTAAGACATGGGAAAAGCTAACACAGCCAAAAAAAGCTATTTTGATACCAAAAATTCAATAATTGATTTTTTGCAATTCCGTGAGTATTAGATTTTAGTTACTAAGGCTTGATGCGTTAGGATAGCTACAATGTGAGTAATATACTTAAATTAAATGAGTAAAAAAATACTTTATGTCATATATTTAACTTTGTAGTTCATTGATGATATTTTGATACCTGTCAAATTTGGAGTTTCTAATTCCAGTCAGGAAAAATTAGCTGATTAAATCCAAAATCATAATAGGGTATTGTTAGGAAACATGTGCTTGAAGACACTTGTCAACAAGAATGCCTAAACATACACAGAACATTATTCTCAATCAAGGATATTTCTGGCACTTTCGCCCCAAGGTGGAAGAATGTTTGAGTATTTTTGATGTAATTTATTTAACAAGCCTGATATGAAGGGATTTAGTTAATTGCAGTAACAGTTTTTTGCTGGCAAAAATCACAACCATCGTTGTGGCTATATCAGTACAAGCAGAAGGAATTAATTTTTTTAGAGACTTAACCAATGGAACCACCCAAAAAATCATCGAATTTTCAACAGAAGGCATTAAAAGGCGTATTTTGGTCTGCAATTCAGAATTGGGGACGCCAAGCGATCGCTTTTGTTGTTTTTGCGCTGCTTGCCCGTCTGCTTGGGCCTGAGACCTTTGGTTTAGTTGCTTCAGCTAGTATATTCCTGGCATTTGTAACTATTTTCCTTGACCAAGGATTTTCTGTAGCGATTATCCAACGTAAGGAACTGGAACCAGAACATCTGGATACAGCCTTTTGGACTAACTTGGGTATCGGTTTGGTGATGACAGGTTTGAGTATTGCGTCGGCTGGATTAGTTGCCGACTTTTTCTCTCAACCGCAGTTAACACCAATCATTCGCTGGCTGTCTCTCAGCTTTCTAATTATTTCCCTCAGTAGTACTCAGGAAGCAATTTTTCAACGTAACCTGGATTTCAAACCCTTAGCGGTACGCGAACTCGTAGCGGTATGCGTCGGTGGCGTGGTTGGCGTGGTCATGGCTTTTATGGGCTTTGGTGTTTGGAGTCTAGTTAGTCAGCAGTTAGTAAATAGTTTGGTGAAGGTGATAGTTCTTTGGTCGGCTAGCAATTGGCGACCGAGATTCAAGTTTTCTCAAAAACATTTTGGAGAATTATTTTCCTTCGGTATTAATGTAGTTGGCACTCAAATACTCAACTTTGTTAATCGCAGATCCGATGACTTACTGATAGGTTATTTTTTAGGCCCAGTTGCTTTGGGTTATTACTCCGTCGCTTACCGTTTACTGTTAATTATTACCCAGTTATTAACTGGTGTAATCAATCAGGTAGCGATGCCTGCGTTTTCTAGGTTACAGCAAGAACCTGAAAAGTTGAGAAGTGGTTTCTACAAAGTAACCCAACTTACTAGCTTCATTTCTTTTCCAGCCTTTTTGGGCATGGCAGCACTAGCACCCGAATTAGTCAGAGTTTTATTCGGAGAACAATGGTTGCCAAGTATTCCAGTGATGCAAATACTCGCCTTTATTGGAATTGTTCACTCAGTTGCCTACTTCCACACCACTGTAATCACAGCGATGGGTAAACCAGCTTGGAAACTGAGGCTAAACTTTATGCATTCCATAGCGAATGTTATCGGTTTTGCCATTGCTGTACACTGGGGAATTGTCGCTGTGGCAGCAGTTTATGTAATTCGTAGTTATTTGTTGACACCTGTAGATTTGTGGTTTATTCGCAAACTCATTGGTATTAAATTGACTACTTATCTACAGCAGTACGTGATTCCATTAACTGGAGTCCTGGCTATGACAGGTGTAATTTTTGCAACTAAGGAGTTGTTGAGAAATGTTGTTAACATACAAACATTATTAGTTATTTGCATAGTGTTAGGTGCAATAACTTATACAGTGGCTATTGTATTGCTTGCACCGAAGATAGTACAGCAGATACTTGATATCGTTAACCCATTGATATCTAAAAAACTGGGACAGAGTAAAAGATAGTAAATTAGACTTCTAAGAGAAGTCGGGAAAAAGGGAAGGGGAAAAGGGGAAAGGGGAAAGGGGAAAGGGGAAAGGGAAAAGGGGAAAGGGGGTGCATGTTTGGTATTTTCCCTTTCCCCTTTAAAAAGCCAAGTTCACTTGGCGAACTACTAGATTTGGCAATGCCGATTTGGGACTTTTAAAATTATCTTCAGTAGACTGTAATTACAGCAGTTTTTATCTATTTGAACCACATCTGTTGTAGGGGTGCAAGACTTTGCGCCCTTAGTGCGTGGTGTATTTACCTGAAAATTGCTGTAATATCCGAATTCTGCGATCGCTTTGTTTTTTAATATTGGCTGTGATTGATATTAAGTTTATAACAAGATGAAAAGTAATCAAATTCCTCCTGGAAGCTTTGGTTTACCTGGATTAGGTGAAACACTTTCCTTTTTTTTTGACCGCCAGTTTGGTAAAAAACGCTATCAAAAGTATGGGTCTATCTTCAAATCACATATTTTTGGTAGACCAACTGTATTCATGGTGGGGCCAGAGGCCTTAGAGTTTGTTTTGTCAAGCCATACAGAGAATTTTTCTTGGCGCGAGGGATGGCCTGCCAATTTCAGGATATTGCTGGGGGAATCACTTTTTTTGCAAGATGGAAAGGAACATCGCAAAAATCGCCGCTTGATGATGCCGGCGTTGCACGGGCCGGCATTGGCACATTATGTCAGCACAATGGAAGATATCACCCGCAGTTATCTGCAAAAGTGGGAAAAGCAGCAGGAGTTCAGCTGGTTTGGGGAATTTAAACAACTAACATTCGATATTGCTAGTGAATTATTATTGGGTACGCCTCCTGGGGCTGGAGGTGCGCGCTTGAGTAATTTGTTTACAACTTTGTCTAGTGGCTTGTTTGCAATTAATCCATTGCCTTTACCATTTACCAAATTTGGTAAAGCCATAGCAGCTCGCAATCAAATTTTAGAGCATGTAACTCAGGTGGTGAGAGAACGCCAACAAAACCCAACTAAAGATGCTCTGAGTTTGTTGGTACAAGCCCAAGATGAAGATGGTAACAGTCTCAGTGAAAAAGAACTCATCGCCCAAGCCGTACTATTACTTTTTGCCGGACATGACACCACAACTACAATGTTGACTTGGTTGTGTTTAGAATTAGCCCGTCATCCAGAGGTACTGCAACGCGCCAGGGAAGAACAACTAAAATTTGCTGATGCTAGTTCTGTAACTTTAGAACAGCTGGGGCAAATGCCTTATTTAGACCAAGTTTTATGGGAAGTTGAAAGGCTGCGTCCGTCAGTTGGCGCGGGATTTCGTGGTGTTGTTAAAGAATTTGAATTTAAAGGTTTTCATGTTCCTGCTGGTTGGCAATTATGTTATGCCATTGCACTAACTCATCGCCTACCAGAAATTTACTCTCAACCAGAGCGTTTTGACCCAGACCGCTTTAGTCCCCAACGTCAAGAACACAAACAATATCCCTTTAGTTTAGTTGGTTTTGGTGGGGGGCCACGTGTTTGCATTGGCATAGCTTTTGCCAAAATGGAAATGAAAATTATCGCTGCTCATTTGCTACGCAGCTATGATTGGGAAATCTTACCCAATCAAAATTTAGACACAATGGGAATTCCTAATCGCCCGAAGGATGGTTTGCGGGTTAGATTTAGTGGTTTGTCGCATTAGTTCTGATGGGTTCGTAGTAAGCAGTAAAGTACTTAAAAATCAAGGACTAAAGTCCTTACTACGAACATTTTTTCCTACAAAATTAATGAAACAAATCACTATTGGTCTACCAACCCAAAAATGCTGGGTGAGGTCTGGGGACAGGGGAAGGGGTAAAGGTGAAGATTTAAAACCTTTCCCCTTTGCCCTTTCCCCTTTGCCCTTTCCCCTTTGCCCTTTCCCCTTTGCCCTTTCCCCTTTGCCCCTCCCAGTGAACTTGGCAAACTACTATTCTGTGAAATCATCAGAAAAACGTTGCGCCCTGGGTATTTTTCGATAACGATGTAGTTGATTGGTATTAATTGACTCTTGTGAAGCAGGGATATTGCGGAAACCTAAATCTTTGAGGATTCTTCGAGCTGCAACTTCACCTGTGGCACACCCGCCTTCCATGTATCCTTGGTAGGATAAAGAACAGTGTTCGCCAGCAAAAAATAGATTACCTATGCGTTTTTGTTCTGCTCCGGCGATGCTTGTCCATTGTCCGACTAAATAACAAGCATAGGAAGCTCGTGTGTATTTTTCTCCGGGCCAGTAGGCGCGAATGGCTTCACCTTGACGCAGGTTTTGAATTCCGGGGAAAATTTTATCTAATTGTGGTAAAAATTTTTGAGCTTGAAATTCTGCGGAACCTTTGCCCAAAGATAAACCATGTTCGCCACCGGTAAAGTTAGTAATTAGACCTTTGGTGCGTTTTTCGTAGCGAGTTGGTTCCCATGTAGTTTGAAATTCTAAATCGGTAAATGTCGCTCCTGTGGAATTATATTGAGTACGCCACAATCTTTGTTGATAGGCTGTAATTAATTTGGCATTTGTACCATATCCTAATTGGGCGATCGCTTTCTTTTTAAATGCTGGTAAATCCACATCCAATTGCACTAAACGCAAGGTGGTAAAAGGCAATGTCAGTAATATTCTTTCATAGGTGCGATCGAAGGTTCTATACCCAGACCGCAAACTAACTCGATAACGACCATCGGAAAGAATACGGATAGCTTCTAATTCTGTGTCGGTTTGCAGAACATTGGCTACATAATTGGCTAGTAAACGCGGTACTTGGTCGTTACCTCCACGAATCGTGAAACGTTCATCACTTTCGCCGTAAACTGAGAATATATCGGTGTTAGTGCCAATTAAAAATATTAAATTTAAACAAGATTGTTCTGTGGCTTCTCGACCATATTCTGTGGTGTAAGATAACTTGAGCAATTCTTGGAGAATGGGGTTAATTTGTGCTTGCTCCAAATAATCTGCAATGGAGGTATTATCTAATATGAAAGCCGCCTGATTGTAAGAGCGAAAAGTCACATCTCCATCACCAATGGCAGTTAAATCTGCTTCAATTTTTTCTGCTAAAGGAATAAAGTAATTAATAATTTCTAATTCAGAAATTTTCCGACCTTGAAAATACCATATTTCTGGTACTAATGCTTTATCGCTAGCCAGTAAATCGATGGTTGTTAAACCCAGTTCTTGAGCAAGCGATCGCAATTTTCTATGATCTGTATCGATGAATTCTCCACCTATTTCCACTGTCACACCAGTACCAGCCGCGTTGGCTAAACTACGCATCCGACCACCAACACTGCCTCTGGCCTCGATGATGTCCACAGGAACCCCAACCTGACGCAAGCGATAAGCAGCAGTCAAACCAGCAATTCCCGCACCCACTATCAGCACTTTGGGAATTGTTGCAAAAGCCGCAGAATCACGGCCATTACCCCAGGTAGCTGTAGCCAATGCACTTGCCAACCCCAAACCTCCATAAAGTAAGCGGCGGCGAGTGGTTTTTTGTTTTAAAATGTCAACTATTTCATCTGTGGGAACGCCGGTTTTCAGTGATGTTCTGGCAATTTTATAAGCCCGCTGTAAAGATGCCATTAATTCAGATTTAGCCATGCAGCGAAACCCCATTTTTAGGATTCTTTAAACATCTTCATAATCGCAGATTTACTAATTTTTAGATATGTTAATTTCAATCAAATTATCAAAAATTGTCATATTGTTTATATAAAATTAAAAATTATACTTTTTAGTAACTGATAGAATGTATGATATACAATATTTATTTGTAGTATATTATTTTTTTAGAGAAAAATATAACAATTATCAAAGCATGTTTGAAAAGTCATTTTGTTGATAAGTAGCTCAACCTAAAAAAAACGTCATACGTAATGTAAATAAATGTAGTGGCGTGGCAAGGCTAAAATGTTGTAATAGATTTTATTGTGGGATTGGTGTCCTCACCGTTGGTGTCAAGTTAACGTAAAACCCTTGTAATGACGTTAGAGCAAACTTACTCCATTACTAACTAATCCCCAGTCATCCCACCCCCAATATGGTTCGGTTAAAGGGAAAAGGGGAAAGGGGAAAGGTTTCAAATACATCCAAATCCCCTTACCCCGGTTGGTGAGCTTGTCGAACCATTAACCTTTTCCCAGACCACAAGGTAAGTTCATACTGCTTATCCGAACCGTATTGATCCCACCCCGGCTTTGCTAGCGCAAAACCTCCCCTCCCCGCAAGCGGGGAGCAGGGTGGTTTCATACAAAGAAAGAAAAAACTTTGTGCAGTTGGTTAGATAGGGCACGTTGTGTTTGAGGAATAGTTCGCAAACCAAGTTTGCGGGCGATCGTAATGAAAAAGTTGTGTAAGATAGACCAATTGACAGGAGCATTGCCACCACGATGTGGTGGAAAGCCTTAATTCCTTACTTTTTCCTACCTGCATTTCTCCTCCTACACACCCTGGAGCATCCAGAAGTTCCACACTGGTATTTCTGCTGTCCCCTATCTGATAAGCATTTTACTTGCTTATCTATGGCTTTTTTAAATACCAACCCTTGAAAGATGCTCTATGCCCCATACGACTATCCACTGTTGCGATGGAAATGACCTAACAATGTTACTTTTCCCCCACAATTGGGATTAATAAAGTCATATTTTCTTGTCTAGTCCAAAACTATGCAATATCCTCTGGAACTCACCTTTAAATTGTGGGCATTGGCACCACAAATATCTGTTGTTGATGCTCAAAATAATTTGATTTTCTATGTTAAACAGAAACTCTTCAAGCTCAAGGAAGCAATTACAATCTTTGCGGATGGAGAGCAAACTCGTCCCTTATACTACATCAAAGCAGACCGGATTATTGACTTCTCCGCACGCTATGACTTTACAGATAGTAATGGTAGTTACATTGGTTCAGTAAAACGACGGGGATTAAAATCTATTTGGCGTGCGCGTTATGACATTTTTGATGGCGAAACCACTACTTTGAACATCCAGGAGAAAAACCCGTGGGTGAAAGTTGCTGATGCCCTGTTTGCAGAAATTCCAATTCTGGGTTTGTTCACTGGTTATGTTTTTAATCCAGTGTACTTGGTGAGCCGAGATGATGGCACAATTGTGATGCGTTTGGAGAAAATCCCCACTTTCCTCTCTAGAAAATTTATCATCAAAGCTGTGGATCAACTCAGCGATCGCCAAGAACAGCAAATTTTATTAAGTTTGTTAATGATGCTACTGCTAGAACGGAACCGTGGTTAGTCACACTCAAAGTTGAAGCATAAAGTATGAAGTATGAATTACAAGACAGTCAACAGTAAACTCATCCTTCATACTTTAAACTTCAAACACCTTGAGTTTAACCAATTAACTTCTGCCAACTAGCAGGCCCAACAATTCCATCGGCTTCCAAACCGTTTTGCCTTTGAAAGTTTTTAATTGCAGCTTCTGTTTGTGGCCCGTAAACACCATCAACTTCAACACCTACACGGTATTGTAAGTATCTGACAACTGCGCCTCCAGCATGGTTTACCCGAATGATTCGTTTTGCCAAAATTACATTTATGGCATTCCAGGTATTTGTATCGGCAATTCCAGTAGGCTGCACTCCGATAATAGTCTGAAATTTTTCTGTGGCAGATTTGGTGTTAGCGCCGTTGATGCCATCTTCCACTAAGGTTTTACCATTTTTATCAGTTACTTTCAGTCGATTTAAGTTTTGTTGCAGTCTCTTAATAGTAGTATCTATATTGTCTTCTTCGTCTGGTACTGGGGTAACTGGGCTTGTTGGCAGTGTACCAGTTAAACCTTTGACGATGGAATTGGCCATTGCTTCTGGATTAAAAAGATTCATATCTTTTGCCGAATCAATAAAGCAACACTCTATAAGAATGGCAGGCATATTTGTATTTTTGAGAACATACAAATGGGAACCGCTTTTAACGCCGCGATTAAAAAATCCCAATTTGACGATTTCATCTAATACAGGTTTAGCAATTTTTCTTCCAGCGTCACTGGTTGCAAAGACTTCTGTGCCATTAGCTTGTCCGTTAAAGGCATTAAAATGAATCGAGACATAAGTATCGACTCTACTGGCGTTGGCTGTAGCACATCTTTTTGAAAGTGATTCGGTGACTGTGTTCGCACTACTTGGTTTACATACTACAACGTCATGTCCTAAAGCTCTCAACTTGGTTATAACTCTATTGCCGACATCTAAAGTTAAATTATCCTCAACTTTGATTCCTCTAGCTCCCGTGTCTGGTGGACAATTATGGCCGCTATCAATTCCAAATTTCATGATTCCATCCTCAATTGACTTCTGTTTACACTAGTCCAAAACTCTTAAAATTATAAATAAAAAATTTTGTTAATACTTGTTTTTCAAGTTTTTTTTTGAAAAATATTGCATTATTTTAAGCATTAGTAACCTGACATAAAAATAAATTTCTATGCCAAAGGTAATCAAAGATTTTTAGGTTAAATCCAGAGATTCCAGAAAGAAAAATTGCTAGAAAAAACACAACCCTCATAATTTATCAAAATCGAGAATCACCTAGTAATTCTTGCAATAAATTGAAATGCAGCAATTACCCCCATTATTCAGATAATAACGCTTGTTAAAAGTAGAAAGCTATGACAAATGTACTTATAGGAATCTAGTTTGATTGAAAGAACTACTCATAGAGACACAGAACACCGAACAGGTAAAAAGACCCAAAAATGTTAAGTGGGGTTGGGTAAAGGTTAAAGGGAAAAGGGTAAGGGATTTAAAACCTTTCCCCTTTCCCCTTTCCCCTTTCCCCCGCTAAGTTGCCTTGGCGTACTACTAGCTTCACACAAATCAAATATGAGTCCTATAGTTGAATCATCCTTTAGCAGTATTTGAAAATTTTCCAATAGCATTTCTCCCATCTCCCCAGAGTTAGAATTACCTTTGACAACGCAGATTAGTATAACAATCAGCTTGGAAGCGCGTTTAAAATTTAAGTGAAGAAAAATTTCCTTATGGGCATGAAACGCATCGTCTTGGTTGCTGGGTTTGAATCATTTAACGCCGACTTATACAGAAAAGCGGCTTTTTTGGCTAACTCCGGCTGTCCCCAGTTGGATATTCGGGTATTTAGCGATCGCGATCTTACAAGCAAGCGCCAGGAAGTACAAGCAGCACTCGATGGCGCGGATGTGTTTTTTGGTAGTTTACTATTTGATTATGACCAGGTTGTGTGGTTGCGCGATCGCATTGCCCAAATTCCCATCCGACTGGTGTTTGAGTCAGCCTTGGAATTAATGAGTTTAACCAAGCTGGGGGATTTTGCCATTGGCGATAAACCCAAAGGAATGCCCAAACCAGTTAAATTCATCCTCGATAAATTTAGCAATGGAAGGGAAGAAGACAAACTCGCTGGTTACATCAGCTTCTTAAAAATTGGCCCGAAACTCCTGAAATACATACCAGTGCAAAAAGTCCAAGACTTACGCAACTGGCTAATTATCTATGGTTACTGGAATGCCGGCGGTTCTGAAAACGTAGCTTCATTATTCTGGACACTGGCAGAAAAATACTTGGGTTTAAAAGTCGGCGACATTCCCCCGCCAGTGGAAACGCCGAATATGGGATTACTGCATCCCGACTATCCGGGGTTTTTTGCATCGCCCCGTGAATATTTGGAATGGTATCAAAAAGAAAGCATAGAAAAAATTTCCCACTCTCCAGTTATAGGCATTCTTCTTTACCGCAAACACGTTATTACAAAACAACCATACATTCCGCAATTAATTCGCCGTTTTGAAGCAGCCGGGTTAATTCCTTTGCCGATTTTCATTAACGGCGTGGAAGGACATGTGGCGGTACGAGATTGGATGACAACGGACTATGAAATTGGGCAACGAAAATTAGGTAATATCGAAACGCCCTCACTTTCAACTGAAGCAGTAAAGGTAGACGCGATAGTTTCCACAATTGGCTTTCCTCTGGTGGGTGGCCCTGCTGGTTCAATGGAAGCAGGCCGTCAGGTAGATGTAGCAAAGCGCATCCTCACTGCCAAGAATGTACCTTATATTGTTGCAGCACCACTATTAATTCAAGATATATACTCCTGGACGCGTCAAGGAATCGGTGGCTTGCAAAGTGTCGTCTTGTATGCTTTACCAGAATTGGATGGCGCAATTGATACCGTTCCCCTTGGCGGTTTAGTGGGCGAAAACATTTATTTAGTTCCCGAACGGGTGCAGCGATTAATTGGTAGGGTGAAAAGCTGGGTAGCTTTACGGCAAAAACCTGCATCGGAACGAAAAATAGCCATCATTTTATATGGCTTTCCTCCAGGTTACGGGGCTGTGGGCACAGCTGCATTATTAAATGTCCCCCGTAGCCTTTTGAAGTTTCTTGCTGCACTCAAAGACCAAGGTTACACCATTGGAGATTTACCAGAAGATGGCGAAGAATTAATTCGCTTGGTAAAAGAAGCAGATGAAGACAATTCGCTTGTGGGGCAGTCGTCTCGCCTGCCCTTTGAGAATGGCGGACAAGATGTCCACCCCACAAATACTGTCAACGTCCGCACATTAGAAAAATGGCTGGGATATCTGCGAACATCTCGCATCGAAAAACAATGGAAATCTCTCACCGGAACTGGTATTAAAACCTATGGTGATGAATTCCAAATTAATGGTGTGCAATTAGGAAATGTGTGGATAGGCGTACAACCACCATTGGGAATTCAAGGCGACCCCATGCGGTTAATGTTTGAACGGGATTTAACGCCCCATCCCCAATATGCTGCTTACTATAAATGGCTGCAAAATGAGTTTCAAGCTGATGCCATAGTTCATTTTGGAATGCATGGTACTGTGGAATGGTTGCCTGGTTCTCCTTTGGGAAATACTGGCTATTCTTGGTCGGATATTTTGTTAGGAAATTTGCCCAATTTATATATATATGCTGCCAATAATCCTTCGGAGTCGATTTTGGCAAAACGTCGCGGTTATGGTGTGTTAATTTCCCATAATGTACCACCTTATGGACGTGCAGGTTTGTATAAGGAATTAATGGCATTGCGAGATTTAATCTCGGAATATCGAGAAGATACCCAAAAAAATTATGCTCTCAAGTCGGTGATTTGTAAGAAAATTGTGGACACTGGTTTAGATGCCGATTGCCCCTTTGAAGATGCGAAACAGTTGGGAATTGCCTTTAGTCCGGAAAATATCCGCATGTTTAGCAATCATGCTTTTGAAGATTATTTGGTGGAGTTATATGAATATTTGCAAGTTTTAGAAAATCGGTTATTTTCTTCGGGGTTACATACTTTGGGGGAAAGACCGAGTGAGGAGAAATTGGCTTCGTATTTGGAGGCTTATTTTGGGGAAGAGGAAGGAAGAAACGAACCACAGAGAAGCAGAGAACACAGAGAAGAGGAGGAGAGATTAATCAGGGATTTGTTAATGCAATCTACGGATGAATTAACGAATTTGTTAAGGGGATTGAATGGGGAATATATTCCGCCTGCGCCTGGTGGTGATTTGTTGCGGGATGGAGTTGGTGTGTTACCAACTGGGAGGAATATTCATGCTTTAGATCCTTATCGAATGCCTTCGCCTGGGGCTTATGAAAGGGGAAGGGAAATTGCGAAAAAGATTATTGCCCAGCATTTGGCAGAATATGGCAAATATCCGGAAACTGTGGCGGTGATGTTATGGGGATTAGATGCGATTAAAACCAAGGGTGAATCATTAGGAATTCTGTTGGAATTGGTGGGGGCTGCACCTGTAAAGGAAGGAACTGGGCGAATTGTTCGTTATGAATTAAAACCTTTGGCGGAAGTTGGACATCCCCGCATTGATGTGTTGGGAAATTTATCAGGAATTTTCCGCGATAGTTTTGTGAATATTATTGAATTGTTGGATGATTTGTTTCAACGGGCGGCTGATGTTGATGAATCGGAAGAAGAAAATTTTATTAGAAAACATGCTTTAGTTTTGCAGGCGCAAGGTGTAGAAAATGCGTCGGCGAGATTGTTTTCTAATCCGGCGGGTGATTTTGGTTCTTTGGTGAACGATAAAGTAGTTGATGGTAACTGGGAATCTGGTGAAGAATTGGGGAATACTTGGCAAAGTCGGAATGTTTTTAGCTATGGTAGAAACGATAAAGGTCAAGCGAGACCGGAAGTTTTGAATGCATTATTAAAAACAAGCGATCGCATCGTTCAAGAAATCGATTCGGTAGAATATGGTTTAACTGATATTCAAGAATATTACGCTAATACCGGCGGTTTGAAAAAGGCAGCAGAAAAACAACGCAATCAAAAAGTTACAACCAGTTTTGTAGAAAGTTTCTCTAAAGATACTACCCCCCGCAATTTAGACGATTTACTCAGAATTGAATATCGCAGTAAATTAGTAAATCCTAAATGGGCCCAAGCAATGGCTAATCAAGGTTCGGGTGGTGCATTTGAAATTTCTCAACGCATGACGGCGTTAATTGGTTGGGGTGGTACTGCCGATTTTACCGATAATTGGGTTTATGACCAAGCGGCTGATACTTATGCTTTAGATGCAGAAATGGCTGAGAAATTACGCCAAGCAAATCCCGAAGCTTTCCGCAATATTGTAGGCAGAATGTTAGAAGCACACGGCCGCGGTTTCTGGCAAGCTGATGATGAAAAATTAGATAAGTTACGCCAATTATATGAATTAACAGATGAACAATTAGAAGGGGTGGTAGTTTAATTCAGTATCAAGAAAGAATAGTAGAAGTTAGCGATCGCCATAGGATTTATACCATTGGGTATATGTACGCCAAGTACAGTAGCGATTAACTTAAACATAGGAAAATGCGCGGATTGGCCGGGTTGAAGTTGAAGGGAATCAATAAAAGTCCTTTGACTTACTTCTCATTTGTATTTGTGTACACCTTGGCTATTTGTGTTTTTGAGTCTTGAGAGTTTTAACAAGCTCACTAAAGTGTTCTGCTGCCATGTTTGGCAAAAACCTCTAGTAGAAATTAATTTGTATTAGGAAGTGGGCGATGCACATTGGATTTCTCAACCCTCAAGGCAATTTTGATTCTGGCAATAGTCACATAACCAAACACCCAGATTTTGGTGGTCAGCTGATCTACGTTAAGCAAGTGGCTATAGCCATAGCTCAGCAGGGACACAAAGTTGATATTCTCACCCGTCAAATTATTGACCCGGAGTGGCCAGAATTTGCTGAAGTAATTGACACCTATCCAGGGGTAGATAATGTCCGGATTATCCGATTAACAGCCGGGCCAAAAGAATTTTTACCTAAAGAGTTATTGTGGCCTCACCTAGTTAAAGATTGGGTAACCAACATCTTGCAATTCTATCAACAAGAAGGCGGCTTACCCGATGCCATGACTGCCCACTACGGTGATGGAGGACTGTGTGGTGTTTTGATTGAGGAAAAGGCAGGCATACCTTTTACCTTTACCGCTCATTCTCTCGGCGCTCAAAAAATGGACAAACTAGAGGTCACTCCGGAGAATATTACAGAAATCAACGAGCAATTCCACTTCAAATATCGCATTTTAGCCGAACGCTTGAGTATGAATCGCTCGGCTATTAATATCACTAGCACGCGACTCGAACGTTTTGAACAGTATTCTCATCCAGTTTATGGTGGTGCAGTGGATGTAGACAACGACGATCGCTTTGCAGTGATTCCACCAGGAGCAGATTTTTCGATTTTCGGTGCAAAGGCGCGTTCCGAAAACGAGGAAGCTACCCAGGAATTCATTCAGGAACGATTGGCGCGAGATATTGCCCAGTCACGTCAAGATTTGCCAGCAATCATCGCATCTAGTCGATTAGAACTGAAAAAAAATATATTAGGTCTGGTGCAAGCTTTCGCCATGAGTCCCACACTCCAGGAACGAGCTAACTTAATGTTACTCACAGGGGGACTGGACGATCCTTTACGAGAGGCGACTGGCGACGACATAACGGAGGAAGTATTAGCCCCCATTCGAGAGGTAGTCAAAGAAAACGACTTGTGGGGAAAAATCACTGCATTTGGCTTGCCAAATCAATCTCAAGAATCACTAGCAGCAGCATATCGATTTATGGTTAAACGCCGTTCGGTATTTGCGCTGACTGCACTCTACGAACCCTTTGGACTTGCTCCCTTAGAAGCAGCAGTAGCAGGTTTACCGGTGGTAGCAACCAAAAATGGCGGCCCTAGCGAAAGCTTGCGACAGGGAAATAAGGAATATGGCGTACTCGTTGACCCAGAAGATCCTGCTGATATTGCGCGGGGCTTGGAGCGGTTGTTATGTGATGTCAACGAGTGGGAGTATTTTGCCCAAGCTGGTCAGCAACGAGTATTAAAGACATACACCTGGGAATGTACTGCTGAAAACTACCTGAATTTGCTTGAACAAATTGTGTCTTCAGCAAAAACGCGCCCCCGCGCTGAATTCCTTCCCATCCATTCCTACTTCCGTAATCCACAATCCCACACTGATGTTTCTTTGGCAGAATTGAGTGACCTTTACTTTGCATCTAACCAAAGATTACTAAGTACACCTAGTGCTCTGTCCCATTAATTTTGCTGGGTGAGGGCTGGGGAAAGGGAAAGGGGAAAAGGGTAAGGGATTTAAAACCTTTTCCCTTTCCCCTTTACCCTTTTCCCCGCTAAGTTGACTTGGCGAACTACTAGTGGTTCATAGCATTAATTTTGTAGAAAAAAATGTTCGTAGTCAGGACTTTAGTCCTTGATTTTTAAGCACTAAAGTGCTTACTACGAACCTTTTAGAACTCAGGACTTATACCATTTCATTTTATTTGTGATATGAATACGAGCGTAAGGGCGTAGGCTCTGCCTTCCCGCAGGGTACGGCTCTATGAACTGGGTGGAACTGGTTTTATCATAGGCGATTATCGGAGTTCTCAAGCCTTATGAAAACATCCCCCATATCCCATTGGCATCAAGAAAACCTTGCTACACTTATTCAAGCTACTGGCTATATCCGTCAATATCTAGAAAATAAGCTGGAAAATAAAGCGCCACAGCCCCTAACCACCGAAACAATATTACCTACATCCGCCTTAGCAAATTTATGTCGCCTGTTCTACCTCACGGAATTTGAACGGGATATCCTGCTTTTATGCACAGCTTTGGAAATTGACCCCACCCTCGGCCAACTATGTGCCAAACTCCAGGGAAATCCGCAACTCAATTATCCTACCCTTGCCTTAGC
Organism: Nostoc linckia z4; assembly: GCF_002608075.1. Lineage (GTDB taxonomy): Bacteria > Cyanobacteriota > Cyanobacteriia > Cyanobacteriales > Nostocaceae > Nostoc > Nostoc linckia. Next base: position 15,595 of record NZ_LAHA01000007.1, on the reverse strand, counting down.
TTTAACCACTTTTCCCCAAGCTAGTTTGTCTGTGGTTTCTGGGCAAAATCCCTTACAATCCTGGAAATTAATTGAAATTGGTACGGGCTTTACCCTCACCCAAGCCCCCCTCCGCATCAATCCACGAATTCTCAGTTATCTTGTGGGAGAAGCAGCTTTTGACGAGCAATTAATCGGTTTTGTTCATCCCCTTCCCCTCCACCTTGAGCAAATACCCTTAGCTCCCTCCCAGGAAAAGATTGTAGAACAATTAGTTACTATTTGGTCTGAGCTTTCCTCCTCTTCTTTGGCGTTGCAATTGTGTGGTGGGGAAATAACCGCTAAATATGCCATTGCCAAAGCTGTATCGATTCGCCTTGGCTATAATTTGCATGTTATGTCTGCGGTGGTGCTTAGCCAATCGCCCAACGAAATTTACCAAATTAAACAACGTTGGGAAAGAGAAGCGTTATTAAATAATAGTCTGCTGTTACTTGAGTGCGATGATATTTTCCCCAACGAACCAAAACCTGCTTTCCCTGTTTCTCAGTTTGTGGAACATCTGCAAACACCTGTGATTATTTCCAGTGGACAACGACTATACGCTAAACAAAATCATCTGATTACCTTTGATGTACCGCAACTGAGCTATCAAGAACAAGCAGGAATTTGGGCAACCCATCTTGGTACAGCAGCCAAACAATTCAATGGAGAAATTACCAAGTTAGTATCTCAATTTAACCTCAGTAACGCCACCATTCAAGCAGCTTGTCTGCAATTCCAACTTCAAAAAGCAGCTGACACTCTCGACGCTAACTTACTGTGGGATTTTTGCCGCCATCAAGCCCGCCCTCACATTGATGGTTTAGCCCAACGCATAGATACATCCGCCACTTGGGATGACTTAGTGTTACCCGAACAACAACGCCAGGTACTTGCAGATATGGCTACTCAACTGCGACAACGAGCGAAAGTTTACCAAGAATGGGGTTTTGCTGGCAAAGGTAGCCGTGGTTTAGGGATTAGCGCCCTCTTCCACGGGGAAAGCGGAACTGGTAAAACGATGGCAGCAGAGGTATTAGCAAATCAATTTCGTCTCGATCTTTACCGCATCGATCTTAGTGCCGTAGTCAGTAAATATATAGGTGAAACAGAAAAGAATTTAGAGCGGATATTCACAGCAGCGGAAACCGGAGGAGTAATCTTGCTATTTGATGAAGCAGATGCTTTATTTGGCAAACGTACAGAAGTTCAAGATAGCCGCGATCGCCATGCCAATGTAGAAGTATCTTATTTACTCCAACGTATGGAAGCATATCAAGGTTTGGCGATTTTGACTACAAATTTAAAAAATGCTTTAGATTCTGCTTTTCTACGCCGTATCCGCTTTTTGGTTGCCTTTCCCTTCCCAGAAGCCTCCTCACGTAGTGAAATTTGGCAGCGCATTTTCCCCCCTCAAACACCCACCCAAGGTTTAGACTACGAAAAATTAGCACAACTCAAGGTTGCTGGCGGTAATATCCGCAATATTGCCATGAATGCCGCTTTTACAGCAGCCGACACCGATGAACCAGTGATGATGAAACACATCCTACAAGCCGCACAAAGGGAGTATCTCAAATTGAAAAGATTATTAAATGATGAGGAAACCAAAGGATGGATTTAGTACGAATAGAACACTCGTTAATCGATTAGATTGTTGACTGTTGACTGTTGATAGTTAACAACCACGCTAGTGTAGTTAGGGGCTTGCGCTTATCAGAACCTCTCCCTCTTCTTTTATATTGGAAATTGAAAAATCAAACAAAGATTATAAATTTGTGTCTCTAAACAACTTGTTCCAAGAAGTTAGGACGGTGGAAGCTGTTGATAATGCGGCTTACTACTTTCCCCTGATGAGTGGACGCTATGAAGTTAAGCCAGGGATGATGCCCTTTGGTTGCTGTTTAGGTAACACTCAGGTTGATGGCCAGGTATTTCAAATTGATGATAATTTTAGCGACTACCGTCAAGCTAAGCTTTTAGCTCGTGAGGAAAGATTGAGTAAGTATTACCAAACTTGCAATTATTCTCAAGCTGTGGCTAGTGCGATCGCTCGTTTAATAATTAATCGTCTCACCCAAGAACACCCAAATTATTTTAAGTGCGAAAAGTTAATAGATAACACCCTCAAATTTCATAGCCGACTCACCAAAGAAACACTTTATTTCGATGCACAGCTACAGTTACAAAAAGTTGAAGGTAGCCAATTTGTCCCTCCTTACGCTTCTACTCTTGATGCTTTAGCAGCACAGGTACAAGAAGATTTAGGAATTATTTGTCGTTTAGCTGATGGTAACAGCTTCTTGAGTGCAGTCCATCTGTGCTATCCCAACCACTGGTCAGCCGAAAAAAAAATTGGTCAGGATTTTGCCAAAATACATGCACCGGTGGCGGGTATGGAAAAAATAAATCGCCGAGGGAAAGCGATCGCTAATACAATGATTACCCACAAACCTATGGTGCGTTTTGCTTGGGGTTTGAGTACCGATACCCGCCTCAACCACCATCCCGAACCACCGCCTAATGTGTCAGTTAGCCAATGGCAAGGTAGAAACTTTGATTTGCAAAATCCCAGGCTTTATCTGCGAATTGAGCGACAGGTAATTTGGGGAATACCAGAATATGAAGCAGCGCTGTTTACTATTCGTACTTACTTTAGAGATTGTGCTGTAGTTAAAAAAGATTCAATATTAAATTCTAAACTTTATGCTGCAATTGAGTCTATGACACCAGAATCATTAATTTATAAAGGCTTGGTAGAAAGTAAAGTTAGTATTTTGCGCTGGTTAGAGGATATTTAATATATATGAAAAATGCCTAAAACATATTCTGGGTAAGGATTATGAGCCGTGCCGTCCTATGGCTTGTAATCAATTCGGGTCTAATATATAATTTTTCTAACCAAAATAGCTGTAAAAAGTATTATTTAAAATGAACAGAATAAATGTAGAAAATTTTATCACAAAAGAAAATTTGGTAGAACTAGACGACAAAACCGCTGCTATGGTCTACGGAGGCAGTAGTTATTCTTTTGATGAATCTTTAGCTCGTTTAAACAATGCATTTAATGAAGCTATTTCTAGAGGTATACAACTTGAAGTTTTAAAGATTCAGAAAGGTCAGGAATTCAAGGCTGCTAATACATCTATTGACCAGAAATAAAAAACGGAAGCATCCCAATGGAAGCAAATTTACCCAATTAGGGAATAATCATTGCAAATGGAGCGTTTAGTATAAAAAAGCAAATTACAGCAGGAAACAGGGAACTCTTAACGAGGAACAGGTTGAAAGTCTCCTGGTATATGGCTTTGTTTTTAGCATTTGTACCTCATTTCCCTGAAATCTGCTGTATCAGCTATTTTTCGGTCGTCGCAGTTGTTTATAATTAATCGGGCCGAGAATTTGGTTGAGGTTACGCAACTGCTCAGCTGTACCCATACCAATTAGCCGGTCTCCCGGCATTAACACCGTATCGCCGGTGGGGCCGCCGATTAAAGTACCATCAAGGCGGCGAATTGCCAGCACTAATGCCCCAGTTTGCGATCGCAATCTCGCTTTTTGTAAAGTTTGACCAACAAAAGGACAAAAAGCCGGGTCGAGTAAAAATTCTTCCATGTACAACTGGCGGTCTGCACCAGTCAAAATTCCATCTACAAAGTCCAAAACTTGCGGCCTCAGAGCCGCAGCCGCCATCCGCTTTCCACCAGTAATATATGGTGAAATTACTTCATCTGCGCCACCACGTTGTAACTTTTGTAAAGCTTCTTCCGTACTGGCGCGAGCGATCGCCCGAATTTCTGGGTTAAGCGTTTTTGCTGACAAAACAGTATATAAATTTTCAGCATCAGAAGGCAGCGCCGCAACCAGACAAACTGCTCTTTGAATGCCCACCTTCAAAAGTGTATCATCTAACGTTGCATCACCTTGGTATACCGTATAACCCTCTGATTGCGCCCTTTGCACAGATTCCATCTCCGAATCAATGACTACAAAGGGTACACCTTCTGCTCTAAATTCCTTGGCAATTTGGCGACCAGTCCGACTAAATCCGCAGATGATGTAGTGTTCTGATAGGGATTCCATTAACCGCCTCTGTTGTTGTAGTCGAATTCCTTGTTGAAAGTAGCCTTCAATAATTGCTTCTGTAAATCTGTTGACAATGTAACCGATATTGACTACACCCAACAAAATCAGGGCAATTGTAAACAACCGTCCTCGGCTACCCAATGGATGGGTTTCTCCATATCCCACGGTAGCTAAGGTGATGACCGTCATATAAGCTGCATCTTCCCATGACCAGCCCTCCACTAACGAGTACCACAAAGTGCCAATTATGAAAACACCACCAAGAGCGATCGCCCCGGCTATCAACTGCTTTTGGATACGTTGATATTTTTGCTCAAGAGTTGAGAATGACGTATAAATAATACTTTAGGCCTATATTTTTGAGTTTTGTACTAACTTTATAGTATTTATCCTGACGAGCAAAGAGCAAAAACAACACCTTGAAAGCCTGAAAATCTTCCTTCCCCCTTCCCTCTTCCCCTTTCCCCCTTCCCCTTTTCCCTTTCCCCCTTCCCCTTTTCCCTTTCCCCTTTCCCCT